>NZ_SMBU01000034.1 GCF_004342485.1 Roseateles saccharophilus | reverse complement strand
TGCCCTCAAGCGCCGTGCCGCTGCCCTGGGCTACCAGATCAATCCGATGGAGGCAGTCGCATGAACGACCGTCCTCAGTTCTGTTTCTTGTGAGTAGGCAGGAAAGATTGGCGGCCATAGGCCATGAAATCACGTCGCCACTTGCTACGCTACTTGCTCGAACGAAGGGCGGTGACGAGACGGTGCAGTACAACCTGCGCCGCATGCACAACGCGATCGAGGGCATGCTGGATGCAGCTTCGGTTGAAGACGGAATTCAGAATCAGCAAATAGTCTGCGAGCCCATTGACCTTGCGGACTTCTTGCGTCGCTTGGTGGAGAACTCAAAGGACTTGATGGCTGGCGTTGAGTATGACGGCCCTCCGTCGGGGGTGGTGTGCTCGATCGATGAGTTCTACTTTGAGACCGTGGTTCACCATCTGCTCAACAATGCGGTTCGCTACCGTACTGAGGGTACTTCGATTACCATTCGACTTAGTGTCGATGAAGTAAAGCGGGACGCGCTAGTTGAGGTCTGCAATGACGGTCCGGTGATTCCCGCTGATCGATTGAAGTCAATATTTCAGTACAGGACCAGTGACAGTCAGGACCCACGTAGTCGCGGCCTGGGCCTCTATGCGGCGCGGTCCTATTTAATTGCAATGAGATCGACAATCGCCGCAGAGAATCGAGATAATGGAGTGGCCTTTGTCATGCTGATGCCGCTAGCGTAAATTTGATTGCCTGAGCCCCTATGGAAGTGACGGCGATCGCTAGACTCATACTGGATTTGGATGACTTGCTAGGAGCGCTCGTTCTGCAAGTGCAGCCTGTTGGTGCGGCTGGGCGGGCCTTGAGGTCGAGTATCGATACCGCCTGCGGACAGATGCAGATCCTGAGAATGCTGATCTCTATGGATCATTCGGTTCCAGAACAGCTTGCAGCTGCCCGGGATTTGGCGGCCACCCTCAAGCTGGGTGATGCCGTTGCGAGTCGGTCCAGGATCGCGGGAGAGCAGCGTCAAGCGATTCAACTGGCTGCGGCCGTTGCAGGAAGAATTTCGCGAGGCCTAGCCGACACGGCCTAAGCGGAGGTAGAGGTGGGGACCTGTCCATCTCCATCCGCGTCCGGCAGCCGGGCGCTGGCTTCGCTACTCGAGCGTCCCCCGATGACACACGCTCTTGTGCAGGTGCGTGTCCTAGATAAGGTGGGGCTGCATCTACTGCTTCGCGCGACCCACGCACAGCTATCTGAACCTGTCGCCGGGCCTGGACTTCGAGACCCGCATCATCGCCAAGGTCAATGCGGCCGAGCGGCTGCGCGAGACGCTGGCCAGTTCGCGCTACGAGCCGCGCTCGCTGGTGCTAGGCACGGCCACCGATGCCTACCAGCCCGTCGAGCGCAGGCTCGGCATCACGCGCCGCATCGTCGAGGTGCTGGCCGAGACCGGCCATCCTTTCTCCGTCGTCACCAAGTCGGCCGGCATCGAGCGCGAGCTGGACCTGATCGCGCCGATGGCCGCGCAGGGCCTGGTGTCGGTCTACCTGTCGGTGACGACGCTGGACAACGAGCTGGCCCGCATCCTGGAGCCGCGCGCGGCTGCGCCGGCGCGGCGGCTGCGGGCCATTCGCGCGCTGGCCGAGGCCGGCGTGCCGGTGGGCGTCAGCGTGTCGCCCATCATCCCCTTCATCAACGAGCCCGAACTGGAGCGCATCGTCGAGGCCGCCGTGGCGGCCGGCGCGAGTAGCGCCTTCAGCATCCCGCTGCGCCTGCCCTGGGAGGTGAATCCGCTGTTCCAGGACTGGCTGCAGCGCCACTTCCCAGACCGCGCCGAGCGTGTGATGGCCCGCCTGCGCGACATGCGCGGCGGCCAGGACAACGACGCCCGCTTCGGCACGCGTATGACGGGCGAGGGCGTCTGGGCCGAGCTGCTGCGCGCGCGCCTGCACCGCGTCGCGCGCAAGCACGGGCTTCGCACCGAGAGGCGGCCGGTGGAGCTGGCGCTGTTCCAGCGGCCGAGCAAGCCCTCAGCGCAGGGCAGCTTGTTCTGAGAGCCTGTTCGCGGCCTCCTCATGGCCGCTGCGGGGGGCAACCATGTGGCGGGCGGCTCAGGCGGGGGCGGTCGCGGCTGTGCGCAGCGCGACGCCGCCGGTCGCGCGTCCGGCCTTGGCAGGACTGCCGGCCATGGGCTTCACATAGCGGCTGTGCAGCACCTCGATGCGCTGGCTCAGCTCGGCCGCATCGTCGATCTTGTCGGCGTGGCGCTTCAGCACCAGGCCCGCCATGTCGATGAGCTTGGCGTTGCGCGTGATCTCGCCCTGATGGATCAGCAGTTCGACGGCGGCCTTGGCGCCACCGCGCAGGGAATAGCGCATCGCCGTCTCGGCGACGTTGAAGACCTGCTGGTGGCAGTCGCGGAACTGCTCGGCGGCGCCCTGGTGGTTCTCGGCCATCGCGACGAGGATCTCGGTGCCGGCCTTGGTGGCGCAGTGCCGCATGCCCAGTTCGCGCAGGATGGGCATCATCTCCTCCAGCTCCACCTCCTGGCTGGACAGGCGTATCCACAGCGCCGTCAGCAGCGAGGCGGCCTCGAGGTCGAAGTCGCCGGCGTCGGCATGCTCGGTGAACTCGCGCGCGACGACGAGGGCCTGGCCCACGCGGCGCTCCATCAGGAAGGCCAGGCCGCGGAAGACGAGGTCGAAGCGCCGCAGCCGGGAGGAGCGCGGCGCACGCTCCAGCGCTGCGATCAGCGAGTCGTGGGCGTACTTGAAGCCCTTGAAGTCCTTGGCGTCGAAGCGCATCAGCCCGATCAGCACCAGGCTGAGCACGTCGAAGAGCTTGGAGCGCAGGCCCTGGGACATCGCGCGTTCCAGCAGCTTCAGCGCCTCGGCGCGCTGGCCGGCGTAGAAGCCGAGCGAGCCGCAGCGCTGCAGCCGCAGCAGGCAGCCGGGCGTCAGCGTCACGGCGGTCTGGTAGGTCTTGAGGGCGTTAGGCAGGTCGCCCTGCTCCATCTGCACATGGCCCATCAGGTCGTGGGAGTCGGCGTAGTCGGGCAGCTCGCCGATCAGGTTCTCCAGCGTGCGCCGTGCGGCCTGCAGGTTGCCGCTGGCCACCTCGGTGCGCGCCACGCCCAGCCGCGCCCAGGGCAGGGTCTTGGCGGTGATGATGGCCTCGTAGAGGGTGCGCGCGTCGTCGTAGCGCTTCAGGCGCAGCAGCAGCTCGGCGCCGATGCGCGCCGCGTACAGCCAGTAGCGGCCCTTGGCCTCGAAGCGCACCAGGCAGAGGTTGGCGGCGGTCTCGAAGTCCTGGTTCTCGACGGCCTCGAAGATGTCCTTCAGGATGCGCTTGCGCTGGCGCGCACTGGCCAGTCGCTCGGCCAGGTTGGCGCTGGTGTAGGGTTTGATGAGGTAGGCGTCGAGCGCGGCCTCGGCCGCCTCGGCCACCTTGGCGTAGGTGGCCTCGCTGGTCACCATGACGAAGACGGTGGAGTAGGGCAGCAGGCCTTCGCGGCGCAGTTCGTCGAGCAGATCCTGGCCCGAGGTGTCGCCGGCGTCGAAGTGGTAGTCGCACAGCACGATGTCGAAGGTCTGGTGCTCCAGCATCACGCGCGCGTCCTTCACGCGCGGCGTCTGCCGTACGGTGCCCACGCCGAGGTCGCGCAGCTGGGCCGACATCAGGCTGCGCGAGTTGGCGTTGCTGTCGATGATCAGCGCCGACGCGGCCTGGATGGTGTCGTCCATCAGGAACATGCCGACTCCTTCCGCGGCACGGTGCCGCGGACTCTGCGCACAAGAGTCGGGAAGTCGATCACTTATGAGTCATCGGAGTGACAGTCGATGAACTTTAGGGTTTATGGGCTCCGTCGGGTGAGAAGGTTTACGCGCAGCATCGGTGCGGGGCGTGACTTAAGGCGCAGGCCGGCTTCGCGCGGCGCGCAGGGTGGCCAAGAAAAAAGCCGCGGCGCCTTCGCAGGCACCGCGGCTTCGTCGGGTTCCGGCCGTTCTACTTGAACAGGTCCTTGACCCGATCTGTCCAGCTCTTCGCATTCGGCGAATGGCGCTCGCCACCCTTCTTCAGCGACTCGTCCAGCTCCTTGAGCAGCTTCTTCTGGTGCTCGGTGAGCTTGACCGGCGTCTCCACGGCGATGTGGCAGTAGAGGTCGCCCGGATAGCTGGAGCGCACGCCCTTGATGCCCTTGCCGCGCAGGCGGAAGGTCTTGCCATGCTGGGTGCCCTCGGGCAGTTCGATCTCGGCCTTGCCGCCGAGCGTGGGCACCTCGATGTTGCCGCCCAGCGCCGCGGTGATCATCGAGACGGGCATCGTGCAGTGCAAGTCGTCGCCGTCGCGCTCGAAGATGTCATGCTGCTTGATGCGGATCTCGATGTAGAGGTCGCCGCTCGGGCCGCCGTTGACGCCGGGCTCGCCATTGCCCGCCGAGCGGATGCGCATGCCCTCGTTGATGCCGGCCGGGATCTTGACCTCCAGCGTCTTCTGCTTCTTGACCTTGCCCTGGCCGTTGCAGGCCATGCAGGGGTCGGGAATGATCTTGCCGCTGCCGTGGCAGTGCGGGCAGGTCTGCTGGATGCTGAAGAAGCCCTGGCGCATGTGCACCGTGCCCGAGCCGCCGCAGCTGCCGCAGGTCTTGGCGCTGGTGCCGGGCTTGGCGCCCGTGCCGCCGCAGGTCTCGCAGCCTTCCCAGCTCGGGATGCGGATCTGCGTCTCCTTGCCGCGGGCGGCCTCCTCCAGCGTGATCTCCATCGCATAGCTGAGGTCGCTGCCGCGGTAGACCTGCTGGCCACCACCACGCCGGCCGCCACCCTGGCCGCCGAAGATGTCGCCGAAGATGTCGCCGAAGGCCTCGGCGAAGCCGCCGAAGCCCTCCGCACCCGGGCCGCCGCGGCCCGCACCCATATTGGGGTCGACGCCGGCATGGCCGTACTGGTCGTAGGCCGCGCGCTTTTGCGCATCCGTGAGCATCTCGTAGGCCTCCTTGGCCTCCTTGAACTTCTCCTCGGCGGCCTTGGCCCCGTCACCCTGGTTGCGGTCGGGGTGGAACTTCATGGCCAGCTTGCGGTAGGCCTTCTTGATGTCCTCCTCGGTCGCGTTCTTGGCGACGCCGAGGACTTCGTAGTAATCGCGCTTCGTGGAAGCCATGCTTCTCTTTCAAGGGAAAAAGGCCCGGGGCGCGAGGGCGCTCCCGGGCCGTGAAGTCCGAAGGATTACTTGCCGTCCTTGACTTCCTTGAACTCGGCGTCCACGACGTTGTCGTCGGCCGGGCGCTTGGCTTCGCCTTGCTGCGGCGCGGCCTGGGGCTGCTCCGCACCGGCACCGGCGGCGGCCGCCGCCTGCGCGCCCTGCTGGTCGGCGTAGATCTTCTCGCCCAGCTTCTGGCTGGCGGTCATCAAGGCCTCGGTCTTGGCCTCGATGTCGGCCTTGTCATCGCCCTTGATGGCTTCTTCCAGCTCCTTGGCGGCGGCCTCGATCTTGTCCTTTTCGCCGGCGTCCAGCTTGTCGCCATGCTCGCTCAGCGACTTGCGCACGCTGTGCACCATGCCGTCGGCCTGGTTGCGGGCCTGCACGAGCTCGACCTTCTTCTTGTCCTCGGCCGCATTGGCCTCGGCGTCCTTCACCATCTTCTCGATCTCGGCCTCGCTCAGGCCCGAGTTCGCCTTGATGGTGATCTTGTTTTCCTTGCCGGTGCCCTTGTCCTTGGCACCGACGTGCAGGATGCCGTTGGCGTCGATGTCGAAGCTGACCTCGATCTGCGGCGTGCCGCGCGGTGCCGGCGGGATGCCCTCGAGGTTGAACTCGCCCAGCGACTTGTTGGCCTGGGCCAGCTCGCGCTCACCCTGGTAGACCTTGATGGTCACGGCCGGCTGGTTGTCGTCGGCGGTGGAGAAGGTCTGGCTGAACTTGGTCGGGATGGTCGTGTTCTTCTTGATCATCTTCGTCATCACGCCGCCCAGGGTCTCGATGCCCAGGCTCAGCGGGGTGACGTCCAGCAGCAGCACGTCCTTGCGCTCGCCGCCCAGGACCTGGCCCTGGATGGCGGCGCCGACGGCCACGGCCTCGTCGGGGTTCACGTCACGGCGCGGTTCCTTGCCGAAGAACTCCTTGACCTTGTCCTGCACCTTGGGCATGCGGGTCATGCCGCCGACCAGGATGACGTCGTCGATGTCGGCCAGCGACACGCCGGCATCCTTCACCGCGGTGCGGCAGGGGGCGATGGTGCGCTCGATCAGCTCGTCCACCAGCGACTCCAGCTTGGCGCGGGTCAGCTTGACGTTCAGGTGCTTGGGGCCGGTCGCGTCGGCCGTGATGTAGGGCAGGTTGACGTCGGTCTGCGACGAGTTGGACAGCTCGATCTTGGCCTTCTCGGCGGCTTCCTTCAGGCGCTGCAGGGCCAGCACGTCCTTGGTCAGGTCGACGCCCTGGTCCTTTTTGAACTCGGCAATGATGTAGTCGATGATGCGCTGGTCGAAGTCCTCGCCACCGAGGAAGGTGTCGCCGTTGGTCGACAGCACTTCGAACTGCATCTCGCCGTCCACGTCGGCGATCTCGATGATGGAGATGTCGAAGGTGCCGCCGCCGAGGTCATAGACGGCGATCTTGCGGTCGCCCTTGCCGTGCTTGTCCAGGCCGAAGGCCAGGGCCGCGGCGGTGGGCTCGTTGATGATGCGCTTGACGTCCAGGCCGGCGATGCGGCCGGCGTCCTTGGTGGCCTGGCGCTGGGCGTCGTTGAAGTAGGCCGGCACCGTGATGACGGCCTCGGTCACTTCCTCGCCGAGGTAGTCCTCGGCGGTCTTCTTCATCTTGCGCAGCACCTCGGCGCTGACCTGGGGCGGCGCGTACTTCTTGCCGCGCACTTCCACCCAGGCGTCGCCGTTGTCGGCGGCCGCGATGGTGAAGGGCATCAGGTCGATGTCCTTCTGCACTTCCTTCTCGGAGAACTTGCGGCCGATCAGGCGCTTGACGGCGTAGAGCGTGTTCTTCGGGTTGGTCACCGACTGGCGCTTGGCCGAGGCACCGACGAGGATCTCGCCGTCTTCCTGGTAAGCAATGATGGACGGCGTCGTGCGCGCGCCCTCGGCGTTCTCGATCACGCGGGTCGTGTTGCCCTCCATGACCGCGACGCACGAGTTCGTGGTGCCGAGGTCAATGCCGATGATCTTTCCCATGTTCTTGCTCCTGATGAATGCTTGGATGTTCTGGATTTGTGGATAACTCAGCCGCCTTCAAGGGCAGCAGGCTGTGAATTAGTGAGGACAGAGCATGTCGCTTCGCGCCAAGGTCTGTCCCCAGGCCATTACCTTGGCGCCGCAACCGTCACGAGGGCCGGGCGCAGCACGCGGTCGGCGATCAGGAAGCCCTTCTGCAGCACGGTCACGACGGTGTTGGCCTCCTGGTCGGCCGGCACCATGGAGATGGCCTGGTGCTGGTGCGGGTCGAACTTCGTGCCGGCGGCCGGGTTGATCTCGACGACCTTGTTGCGCTCCAGGGCGCTGGCCAGCTGGCGGCGCGTGGCGTGCACGCCTTCCAGCACCGTCTCGACGGCGGCGCCGGGCGTGGCGATGGCGGCCTCCAGGCTGTCCATCACCGGCAGCATGGCCTCGGCGAAGCTTTCGACGGCGAACTTGCGGGCCTTGGCGACATCCTCGTCGGCACGGCGGCGCACGTTCTCGACCTCGGCCTTGGCGCGCAGATAGGCGTCGCTCATCTCGGCCAGCCGGCCTTCCAGCTCGGCGATCTTGATCTCGGGGTTCAGCTCGGCGGCCGTGGGCTCGCCGGCAGCGTCTTCGGGCAGGGGGGTGTCGGTCGTCATGGCGTCAAAAAAGGCAATCGCGCCTAACTGGGGCGCGATATCCGGATTTCAAGAGGGGGGATTATTGCGGGTCAACCCTGGTCGTCGAGATCGTCCGCCGAGGCCGACCAGCGGTCCCAGTCGGCCAGCCGCCGGCGGTCCTGCTTGGTCGGCCTGCCCTGGACGATGGTGGCCGCGGGCTCCGGCGCCAGGCGGCGGGCCTCGGCGGCGGCCTCGCGGGTGGTGATGCTGGCCTGGGTCTCGGCGTAGAGCAGTTGGGCCTGCGGCGCCGGGCCGCGCTGGTTGGACAGGCCCAGCACCTCGACTTCGCGCGTCACGGTGCCGGTGCGGACGCTGAGCAGGTCGCCCGGCCTCACGTCCCGCGCCGGCTTGACCGGCTGGCCGCCCACGCGCACGCGGCCGAGGTTGATCTCGTCCACGGCCAGGGCCCGGGTCTTGTAGAAGCGCGCGGCCCAGAGCCATTTGTCCAGCCGCATGCTGGCCGGGGCTTCGCTCATTCCCGCGCTCCGGCAGCCAGTGCCCGCTGGCGCTGCAGGGCCAGCGTGTCGGGGTGGGGCGCGGCCGTCGGCCAGCCCTGCAGGTGGCGCTCGGCCAGGCCGGCCAGAGCCCGCATGCCGGCCGGATGGTCGTTCAGGCAGGGGATGTAGCCGAAGCGCTGGCCACCGGCCGCCAGGAAGGCGGCGCGTGCCTCCTGGGCGATCTCCTCCAGCGTCTCCAGGCAGTCGGCGGCGAAGCCGGGGCAGATCACGTCGACGGCCTTCACGCCGCCCTTGGCGAGCTTGACGAGGCTGGGCTCGGTGTAGGGCTGCAGCCACCTGGCCTTGCCGAAGCGGCTCTGGAAGCTCACCAGCCACTCGCCGTCCTTCAGGCCCAGGGCCTCGGCGAGCAGGCGGCCGGTCTTCAGGCATTCGCAGTGGTAGGGGTCGCCCAGGTGCAGGGTGCGCTCGGGCATGCCGTGGAAGCTCATGACCAGCTTCTCGCCGCGGCCCTCGTGCTGCCAGTGCTCGCGCACGCTCTGGGCCAGGGCGGCGATGTGGGCGGGGTCGTCGTGGTAGCGGTTGACGAAGCGCAGCTCGGGCAGGTGGCGGGTGCGCAGCGCCCAGCGTGCGACGTCGTCGATGACGCTGGCCGTCGTCGCGCCCGAGTACTGCGGATAGGCCGGCAGCACGAGCACGCGGCGCACGCCTTCGCGCTTGAGCGCGTCCAGCTGGGCGGCGATGGCGGGGCTGCCGTAGCGCATTGCCGGCGCCACGCGCACGCGCAGGCCGCGCTCGCCGAGCAGGCCCTGCAGCAGCTTGGCCTGCTTGTCGGTCCAGACCTTCAGCGGCGAGCCTTCGGGCGTCCAGACGGTGGCGTACTTGGCGGCCGACCTGGCGGGGCGCACGCGCAGGATGATGCCGTGCAGGATCAGGGCCCAGGCCAGCCTCGGGATCTCGACGACGCGCGGGTCGGCGAGAAACTGGGCCAGGTAGCGGCGCAGCGCGGGCGCGGTCGGTGCATCGGGCGTGCCGAGGTTGCACAGCAGCACGGCGACTTCGGTGCCCAGCGGGCCGGCGGGGGCGAGGCCATGGCGCTGCGGCGGTTCGGGGCGGAATCGCATGTCGGTCGGAAGACAGGCTCAGCGCCTGCGGCTGTGGCCGAAGGCCTGGGGTTCGGTGTCGGCGAAGTGCAGCACCTCGAAGCGCACGACGGGCGACTGTGCGTCGTCCGGCAGCCCACCGAGGCCGATGACGCCATGGCCGTGCAGCGTGCAGCTGCCGCGCTTGAGGCTGAGGATCTCGCCGGAGTCGCCGAAGCGGACGTAGGTGCCGTTGTAGGAGAGGTCGGTCAGCTCGAAGCTGCTGCCCTGCCAGTCGATGCGGGCATGCGAGCGCGAGACCCGCGCGTCGGTGATGCAGTAGGTGGCCTGCACGCTGCGGCCCAGCACCACGGGCATGCTGAGGATGTCGAAGACGCGGTCGAGGTCGCCCCAGACCAGGCGCATGCCGTCGGGCTCGCTGGAGCGCATCGGCTCGCCGAACTGCGTCGCAGCGGCGTCGGCGCCGGGCAACGGTGCGGCATCCATCCGGTAGACGTGCACGGGCTCGATGCGACCGCGCACCGAGATGCGGTCCAGGCTGCGAAACCGCCCCTTGGACGCGTGGTGCAGCCCGGCCAGCACCTCGGCGGTGATGAGGATCTCGCCGTCGCCGGCGTGGTCGATCAGGCGGGCGGCCACGTTGACCGCGTCGCCGAAGCAGTCGCCATTGAGCTCCACGACCTCGCCGCGGGCCAGCGCGACCTGCAGGCGCAGCGCCAGCATGGCCGGGTTGTTGAGGCGGCGTGCGCGCTGCACGGTGCGCTCCAGCATCTCCTGCATGCGCTGGGCCGCGCGCACACCGTCGCGCGGTGCCTCGAAGGCGGCCATCAGGCCGTCGCCCAGCGTCTTGATCAACTGGCCACCGCTTTCCAGCACGGCCTCGCTGATCTGACTGACCGTCTGCGTGACCAGGCCGCTGGCCTCGGCGTTGCCGAGGGACTCATAGAGCCCGGTGCTGCCACGCAGGTCGGCGAAGAGGACGGTGCGCTCGCGGATCGCGGTCATGGAGGAAGTTTAGGGCGCAAAAAAGGCCGGGCGGGCCGGCCTTCGGGATTGAGCGCAGCTTGTGCCCCGCCTTGCTACGCAAGTCGGGGCGCAAACTCCGTGCGGTCTGCTGTACAGCCCGCACCGCCTGCGGCGGCTGCGTCCCCGGCCAAACTTACAGGTTGTCCAGGTACGTACGGAGTTTGTCCGAACGACTGGGATGCTTCAGTTTGCGGATTGCCTTGGCCTCGATCTGGCGGATGCGTTCGCGGGTCACGTCGAACTGCTTGCCGACTTCCTCCAGCGTGTGGTCGCTCTGCATCTCGATGCCGAAGCGCATGCGCAGCACCTTGGCCTCGCGCGGCGTCAGCGAGTCGAGGATGTCCTTCACCACGTCGCGCAGGCCGGCCTGCATCGCGGCCTCGATGGGCGCCGTGTTGTTGGTGTCCTCGATGAAGTCGCCCAGGTGGCTGTCGTCGTCGTCGCCGATCGGCGTCTCCATGGAGATCGGCTCCTTGGCGATCTTCATGATCTTGCGGATCTTGTCCTCGGGGATCTCCATCTTCTCGGCCAGCGTCGGGGCGTCCGGCTCGTAGCCGAACTCCTGCAGGTGCTGGCGCGAGATGCGGTTCATCTTGTTGATCGTCTCGATCATGTGAACCGGGATGCGGATCGTGCGGGCCTGGTCGGCGATGGAGCGCGTGATGGCCTGGCGGATCCACCACGTGGCATAGGTCGAGAACTTGTAGCCGCGGCGGTATTCGAACTTGTCCACCGCCTTCATCAGGCCGATATTGCCTTCCTGGATCAGGTCGAGGAACTGCAGGCCGCGGTTGGTGTACTTCTTCGCGATGGAGATCACGAGGCGCAGGTTGGCCTCGATCATTTCCTTCTTCGCGTCACGAGAGGCCTTCTCGCCCTCGTTCATCTTCTTGTTGATGTCCTTCAGGTCGTCCAGCGGCACGACGGCCTTGGCCTGGATGTCGATCAGCTTCTGCTGCAGCTCCTGCACCGGCGGCAGGTTGCGGCTCAGGATGGTGCTGTAGTTCTTGCCGGCGGCGACTTCCTTCTCGGCCCACTTCAGGTTCAGCGCGTTGGGCGGGAAGGTCTTGATGAAGTGTTCCTGCGGCATGCCGCACTTGTCGACGACGATCTTGCGCAGCTCGCGCTCGTAGCGGCGCACGTCGTCCACCTGGCTGCGCAGGATGTCGCACAGCTTCTCGATCGTCTTGACCGTGAAGCGGATGGTCATCAGCTCGGCGCTGATGGCCTGCTGGGCCTTGTTGTACGAGAGCGACTTGTAGCCTTCCTTTTCGAAGGCCTTGCGCATCTTGTCGAAGGCGGTGGACATCGAATCCAGCTTGACCAGCGCGGCGTTCTTCAGCTCCTCGAGCTTCTTGGTCAGGGCCTTGGAGCCGCCGTTGCCGTCGTCGTCGTCTTCCTCGTCGAACTCGTCGAAGTCTTCCTCGGCCACATAGTCGTCGGCCTCGTCCTCGGCCACGAAGCCGTCGACGACGTCGGAGATCTGCATCTCGCCGGCGCGGATCTTGGTGGCGTATTCGAGGATGTGGGCGATGGTGGTCGGCGAGGCCGAGATGGCCAGCATCATGGCCTGCAGGCCGCCTTCGATGCGCTTGGCGATCTCGATTTCGCCTTCACGGGTCAGCAGTTCGACCGTGCCCATCTCGCGCATATACATGCGCACCGGGTCGGTCGTGCGGCCGAACTCGGAGTCGACGGTGGACAGCGCGGCCTCAGCCGCTTCCTCGGCCTCTTCCTCGGTCGACGTGGCCGTCGTGTTGCCCTGGATCAGCAGCGTGGCCGCGTCGGGCGCCTGCTCGTAGACCGCGATGCCCATGTCGTTGAGCATGGAGATGATGGCCTCGAGGATTTCCTCGCTGACCAGCTTCTCGGGCAGGTGGTCGTTGATTTCCTGGTGGGTCAGGAAGCCGCGCGTCTTGCCCATCTTGATGAGGGTCTTCAGCTCGGTGCGGCGCTTGAGGGCTTCCTCTTCGGTCAGCGCGGTCTCCTCCAGGCCGAACTCGCGCATCAGCGCGCGCTCCTTGGCGCGGCTGACCTTCATGCGCAGCGGCTTGGCCTTGACCGTTTCCTCTTCGACGACGGCCGGCTCTTCCGCCTCGGCCTCTTCGCCTTCGATCTCGGCGTCGATGTCGGAGAAGTCTTCTTCCTCTTCGGCTTCCTTCTTGCCGCCGGCCTTCTTGGACGTGGTTTCCGCCTTGGGCTTGCGGCCGCGCTTGGGCTTGTCCTCGTCACCTGCCTTGGCCGCCTTGGCGGCAGGCTTGGCCGCAGCCGCCTTCTTGGCGGGGGCCTCGGCAGCGGCCGTCTTGGCGGCCGGCTTCTTCTTGAGCTCTTCGGCGGGAGCGGGGCTGGCCTTGGTCGCGGGCTTCTTGGCGGTCATGCAGGTCCTTCGAGGGTTTGCGCGGTCAATTCAGAAATGCAGCAGCCACCGCGGCCAGCCCGGGCTCGGCGTCAAGCCGGCGGGGCATGGGGGCGGTGGCTTTCGTCGCCGGGTATCAACCGGATATCGGTCGAGGGACCCAGGCGTGGCGCGAACAAGCTGGCGTGATCGTTTGGAGTGCAGAGGTGGCGGATGTGGTGGCCTTCAAAACTCGCAGGTGCCTTGTTTCGCAAGGTGGCCGGGCCCGGCATCTCTCTGCCGTCACTCTTGTTGACGCGCGCGGAAAACATTGCATTATCGGCCAATTTCATGGCCGAGTCAAAATCTATTCGGGTTAGCCCGAGGAAATGCCGTGCCGGGCGCGTAATTGCGCCATCAGCTCCAGCGCCCGTCGGCGGTCGTCGTCCGTGACGCCGCTGCTGGCTGGCAGGGCACGCAGCTGCTGGCGCTGCAGGCGCAACGCGTCTACGGCGATGCCGAGGTCGCTGGCGGGGCTTTGTTCTTCCACGCCCAGTTCCTGGGCCGGGCGGGACAGCTTCGCGGCGGCAGCGGCCAGGCCGTCGGCCTGCAACGCAGCCTCGATGACGGCCCAGGGGCTGGCGCCATGGTTCACGAGGTAGCGCTCCAGCCACTGGACCAGTTCACCGTGCACGCCAGGCAGGTCGTGCAGCAGGGCGCGGTCCTCGTCGCCCAGCGTGTCCCACAGCTCGCTGTGCAGCAGCAGCAGGCGGGCGGCGCTGTCGGCATGGGTGGCGGGCGTGGCGCGAGGGCCCGCGGGACGCTGCTCGGCGTCGCGGCGGGATTTCCAGTCGCCCTTGCCCTTCCACTCGCCCTTGGGTTTCCACTCGCCTTTGGGCTGCCAGCGCGGCTTCTCCGGCGGCGGACCACCGGCATCGGGCGGTTGCGTTGCGACGCCTGGACCGGGCGCAGACTCGCCCATCCACAGTGCCTGCAGTTCGGTTTCGGGCAGCTGGCCCTGGCGGGCGAACTCGCCCAGCAGCTGGCGGCGCAGCAGGCCGTCCGGCAACAGGTTCCACAGCGGCCTGGCCTGGGCCAGCATGCGGGCACGGCCTTCAGGCGTGGCGAGGTCGCAGCCCTCCGCGGCCACGGTGACGAGCTGGCGCGACAGCGGCACGGCGCCCTCAACGGCGCGTTCGAAGGCCTCGGCGCCGAGTTCGCGCACATAGGAGTCCGGATCGTGCTCGGTCGGCAGGAACAGGAACTTGACGGTGTGGGTCTCGGACGCGTGGGGCAGGGCGGCCTCCAGCGCGCGCACGGCGGCGCGGCGGCCGGCGGCGTCGCCGTCGAAGCTGAAGACCACCGAGTCGGTGTGGCGGAAGAGCTTGTGCACATGGTCGGCCGTGCAGGCCGTGCCCAGCGTCGCGACGGCGTTGGCGATGCCGTACTGGGCCAGCGCGACGACGTCCATATAGCCCTCGACGACCAGGGCATAGCCACGCTGGCGCATGGCCTGGCGGCCCTCGAACAGGCCGTAGAGCTCGCGGCCCTTGACGAAGACCGGTGTCTCGGGCGAGTTCAGGTATTTGGGTTCGCCCTTGTCCAGCACGCGGCCACCGAAGCCGATGACCTCGCCCTGCACATTGCGGATCGGGAACATCACGCGGTCGCGGAAGCGGTCGTAGCGCCGGGATGAAGCCCCACGCCCGCCGGGTACGTCGGACGATCCCCGGAGGGGATGCGGGCCGGCTTGGGGCGGCCCGCCTGCCCCCTCGTCATCCGCCTGCTTTTCGATCACCAGGCCGGATTCGACGAGCTGCGGGTCGTCGTAGGACGGGAAGCCGCTGGCCAGCGAGCGCCAGCCTTCGGGCGCATAGCCGAGGCCGAAGCGGGCGGCGATCTGGCCGGTCAGGCCGCGACCCTTCAGGTAGGCCACGGCGCGCGGCGCCTTGCGCAGCTGGTCCTTGTAGAAGCCCGCCGCGCGGGCCAGCACCTCGGTCAGGCTGTGCTGGCGGGCCTTCTCGGCCTTGGCGCGCTCGCGCTGCTCGGGGCTGCGCTCGTCCTGCGGCACCACCATGCCGACCTGCTGGGCCAGGTCTTCCACGGCCTCGACGAAGCTGGCGCCGGTGTGTTCCATCAGGAAGCCGATGGCATTGCCGTGCACGCCGCAGCCGAAGCAGTGGTAGGTCTGGCGGACGGAATTGACGTTGAAGCTGGGCGACTTCTCGCCATGGAACGGGCACAGGCCCTTGTGGTTGCTGCCGGCCTTTTTCAGCTCGACATGGCGGCCGACCACCTCGACGATGTCGACGCGGGCCAGCAGGTCCTGGATGAAGCCTTGGGGAATCACCCCGGGAGTTTAAAGAGGCGCCTGCGTCGGGGCTTTCAGTTGCCCGGCCCAGTCACTGTTGGCGAAGGCCTCCATCCAGCCCGGTAGGGCCGAGGCGTGCATGGCCGCGGCGATGCCATTGCCCTGGCCGAGGCGACAGCCCAGGCGCAGCAGCTCGCGCGCATGGGCGCGGCTCTCGACGCCCTTGGCCAGCACCGCGCAGCCGATGTTGCGCCCCAGACCGATGACGCTTTCCACCAGCGACAGGTCCTGGGCGTCGCCCAGCATGCCCTGCACATAGCTGCGGTCGAGTTTCAGCGTATCGACCGTCAGGCGCTTGAGCGACGACAGGCGCGAGTAACCGGCGCCGAAGTCGTCCAGCGCGATGCCCACGCCCAGGCTCAGGCAGCGCTGGATGAGGGCCTGGGTGGCGACCGTCTCGACCAGCGCGTCGGACTCGAGCACGTCCAGGTGCAGCAGATGGGCGACTGCCGGCGGCTGGCGCCGGATCAGCTCCTGCAGGCGCTGCGGGAAGTCGTGCCGGCCGAGCTGGCGGGCGCCGACGTTGACGCTGACCGGCAGGCCGCGGCCGCCGTTGACGCCGGCGTCCAGCCAGGTCGCCGCCTGCGCGAGAGCCTGCTCGATGACCCAGTCGCCGATCTGCACCGACAGGCCGGTGGCCGCGACCAGCGGCAGGAAATGCGCCGGCGCAAGCAGGCCGCGGTCCGGGTGCTGCCAGCGCAGCAGGGCCTCGACGCCCATCACCTGGCCGGTGCGCAGATCGATCTGGGGCTGGTAGTACAGCAGCAACTCGTTGCTGTCGAGCGCGCGCTGCAGGCGGGCCACGGCGATCAGGCCAGCCTCGTCGCGCTCGCTCAGCGTGGGGTCGTGGAATTGCACGCTGCCGCGGCCGAGCTGCTTGGCGCGATAAAGGGCGTGGCCGGCATGGCGCAGCAGGGTCTCGGGGTCGGCCTCGTCCAGCGGGTAGAGGGTGGCGCCCATGCTGGCGCCGACCTCCAGGGCCAGGCCATCGCCGACGCGGCTCTCGCGGATGGAAACCGGCGTGGACAGCAGGCCCAGCAGCCGGTCGATGGCGCGTTGGCCCTCGTCGGCCGTCTGCACCCGCATCAGCACGGCGAACTCGTCGCCATGCAGCCGGGCGAGCTGGTCGGCCGTGTCGGCGGCGGCGCCGCCGCGGGCGCGGCGCAGCGTGGCCTGCAGCCGGCCGCTGAGCTGAAGCAGCACGGCGTCGGCGACGAGCTGGCCCTGCTCCACATTGACGCGGCCGAAGTCGTCCAGGTCGATGACGCAGATCACGAGCTTGAAACCGTCGCGGTTGGCCGCCAGCAGCGCTTGCTGCAGCAGGCTCATGAATTCGTCGCGGTTGGGCAGGCCGGTGGCGATGTCGTAGCGCAGGCTGCGGCGCAGCAGCTCCTGCTGGCGCAGGCTCTCGCCCAGGTCGGTCAGGCTCAGCAGGCGCCAGCGCGGGCTGATGCCGTCGGGCTCGGGCACCGGGCTGAGCCGGGTCGAGAAGACATGGCGGCCGCCGTCGTCCAGCTCGGCCTGGATCTGGCCGCTCCAGGTCTGGCCCGCCTTCAGCCGGGCCTGCACTTCGACCGCCTCATGGCCGCTACGCCGCAGATTGGCCACGCTCAGCGGCGCCGCCAGGCGGCCGACCAGGGCCTCGCGCGACGCATGCAGGATGTCGCAATAGGCGGGGTTGACCTCGACGATGCGCCACTGCGCGTCGACGACGGCCAGGCCCTCGCCGGACTGCTGGAAGATCGTGGCCGACATGCGCTCGCGCTCCTCGGCCGTGTGGCGCCAGCTGACGTCGGCCAGCGTCGCGATCAGGCTGCGCGCCTGGCCCTTGCGGTCGCGTTGCGGCACATGGGCCTGGAGTTCGTGCCAGCGCCAGTCGCCGCCGTCGGCTGCGATGCGCAGCGACAGGCCGAGCTGGTCGCGCCCGGCATGCGCCAGCAACTCGCGCAGGGCCCGCCGCACCGGCTCGCGGTCGCGCGGGTGGGCAACGCGCACCCAGTCCAGCGGCGTGCTGCCGGGTCGGGAGGTCGGGTCGACGGGCGTCGTCAGCGCCAGCCAGCGGGCCGAGGCATGCCGCCGGCCTTCGGGCAGGCGCCATTCGGCGAGGGCCAGGCCCTGGGCGTCGAGGGCGCTGCGCCAGCCGTCGTGTTCGCGCACCCGGTGCTGGCTCAGCGCAAGGACGGCCAGCGGCAGCAGGGCCAGCAGCGCCGCGGCCGCCCAGGCCGGCGGCGTGGCCGGCGTGGTCAGCGCCCACAGCGCGAGCAGGCCCAGGCCGAGGCCGGCGTTGTGGCGCGGTGTGGCCTGCTGCGCATGCAGGCTCAGCAGCAGCTGGGGCACGAGCAGCAGGGCGCCGGCATCGGGCAGCCAGGCCAGGCCCAGTTGGGTGAGGGCGGCGGCGGCGGCCAGCACCCGGGCCGGCCAGCGCCCGCTGCGCCGTGGCTGCTGCGAGCTGGTCTGCAGCGCGGTACCGGCGCTCAGCAGGGCCAGGGCCCAGGCGCCGGCCAGCGTCAGCGCGCCGCGGGCGGCGCCCTCCGGCGTCAACCCGGCGGCCAACAGCGCGGCCAGTGCGAGCAGGCCGGCCAGCAGGGGCGCGGCCAGCCCCGCCAGCAGCCCGAAGCGGGCGATCTCGCGCCGGCTCGCCAGCCGGCCGGTCAGGCCGAGGCGGCGCAGCAGCGTGCGGTTCAGCACCGCGGCAAACAGGGGCAGCGCCAGGGCGCTCAGCAGTGGCGCCGACGCGAGCAGGCCGAGCGGGTCGGCCTGTGGCTCCAGCAGCAGGGGCAGGCCGCAGCCCAGCAGCAGGCCGGCCACGACCAGGGGCAGCACCCAGGTGCCGAGCCGCCACAGCGCGGTCAGGCCCAGTGCGGCCAGCAGCATCGGGATGAAGAGAGCGGTCGCTGGCGCGGCGGCGGCGGGCTGGGGCAGGCGCAGCAGCGGGGGCAGCACCTCGGTGGCCACGGCCCAGGCCACGATGAGCCCGCCGCCCAGGCCGGCCAGTGCAGCGAGGCCGACCCGGCGCAGGCGACGCAGGCCGCGGCGGTCGTGGATGCGGCGCGGGCCGGGCGGCAGCGTGGTCGAGGGCGGCAGGTCGGTGGACAGGCCACTGCTTACGCCGCCGCCGTGGGTTTCGGGCGCTTCGCTGCTGCCGGAATGCCGGGCCATGGCTCAGCCCTCCGCCCGGGCCGGGTGGGGGCGGTGCAGCAGGCAGGGCCTGGAGCGGCGGAACATGGCCGGAATCTCCCCGCCCGTGCACATGGCCATGCCTAGGTGAAACCCTGGGCGGAACCGGCCGGACAGCGTGACGAAAGGCATGCGCCGGAGTTTAGGCCGGCAACCTTGCCGCAAAAGAAAAGGGCCATCCGGATGGGTGGCCCTGTCTTTGCCGCCGCCTGCGGCGAGGGGTAATCCTGCGCGAGGCGCGCTTAAACGGCGAAATCGGTCAGCTTGGCGCCGCCGGAAATGGCGGCCTTCAGCCATTTGGGCTGCAGGCCACGGCCGCTCCAGGTTTCACCGGTGGCCTGGTTGCGATACTTGGCGGCAACCTTGGAGACCTTGGCCGGCTTGGGGGTGCGCATGGCGAGGTCGGCCATCGTCAGGCCATATTCGCTCATCAGGGATTTGACCTTGGCCACCGCCTCGCCGCGCTCACGCTCCTTGGTTTGATTGATCTGCTCATCAAGCGCGGCACGTTGGGCCAGGAGTTCCTTGAGATTGGACATGCTCTATTCCTCTTGCGATTTGACCGGTGAGGCGCTGATGCGGGGCATCCGGGCCTCGGAGAGCGCCGTGGCGGGTGCCGGGCGAGTATCTCCGCGAGCGAATTAAATCGCGGCCGGTGAATTCAGGCAAGGGTTTTCGTTGGCGGCCGGCTACGGGTTTCCATTTGAACCCTTCCATTTGCCTTCAGCGGTTTTTGCCGGCGCCCGGCCCGGCGATCCCGCCAGGCCCGCAGGGGCTCGGTATATGGGGCTTGGCCGCGATCGGGCTAATCAGGCAGTGGGAGGCACATAGCCCGCCACTGTTTCGGCACCCGTGCCGAAGAAAAATGTTGTGAGCGCATCACCTGCGCTGCGCGCAGATGAGCGCTCCCCCAGTTTTTCCACCGAGCTGCGCTCAGTTCGTCGGCGGGACATAGCCCGCCACGGTTTCGGCACCCGTGCCGAAGAAAAACTGATCGGCCTGGCGCATCAGGTATTGGCGGGCGCGCTGGTCGGCGAGGTTGAGGCGGTTTTCATTGACGAGCATGGTCTGGTGCTTCATCCAGGCCGCCCAGGCTTCCTTGCTGACGTTTTCCCACACCTTCTTGCCGAGTTCGGTATGGACGGGGTAGGGCGGGAAGTCCAGCCCTTCGGCTTCCTTCTTCAGATAGGCGCATTGAACGACGCGGGGCATGACGGACTCCTGAAACACGAGAAAGAAAACGGCCGGCACTTTAGCGCGCCGGCCCGGCACTGCGGGCGCCGCGGGGCTTAGTTGAATTTCTTGACCAGTACCAGCGAGCGGCGGTCCCAGTTGTATTTGCGCTTGCGCTCCTCCGGCAGCCATTCGGGGTCGACCTGCTGGAAACCGCGTTTGATGAACCAGTGCATCGTGCGCGTCGTCAGCACGAAGATGCTGTCCAGGCCCATGGCCTTGGCGCGCTGCTCGATTCTTTTCAGCAGCCGGTCGCCGTCGCCCTGGCCCTGCACTTCGGCGGATACCGTCAGCGCGGCCATTTCGGCGGTGCGGGCTTCAACATAGGGATAAAGCGCCGCGCAGCCGAAGATGACGCCGTCGTGCTCGATGACCGTGTACATCTCGGCGTCGCGCTCGATTTCCGTGCGGCTGCGCTTGACCAATGTGCCGTCGCGCTCGAAGGGCTCGATGAGCTTGATGATGCCGGCCACGTCGTCGGAACTGGCCTCGCGCAGGCTTTCGAGCTTTTCGTCGACCACCATGGTGCCGATGCCATCGTGGGTGTAGACCTCCTGCAGCAGCGCCCCGTCCACCGCGAAGGGGATGATGTGCGAGCGCTCGACGCCGGCGCGGCAGGCCTCGGCGCAGTGGCGCAGATAGAAGGCGGCGTCGGTCGGATCGGGGTGGGGGGCAGCCTTGGCCAGCATGCGCTCGGCGTCGGCCAGGGCCAGCTCGGTGTCGATGGCGCTGTCGGGGTCGTTCGGGTCCTCGGGCACGCCGGCGGATTCGCAGACGAAGAGCAGCTTGTCGGCCTGCAGAGCGATGGCGGTGGAGGTGGCCACGTCCTCCATGCTCAGGTTGAAGGCCTCGCCCGTGGGCGAGAAGCCGAAGGGCGACAGCAGCACGATGGCGCCGATGTCGATGGCGCGCTGGATGGCGGCACCGTCGACCTTGCGCACCAGGCCGGAATGCTGGAAGTCCACGCCATCGACGATGCCGACCGGCCGCGCGGTCAGGAAGTTGCCGGAGACGACGCGCACGGTGGCATTGGCCATCGGCGTGTTGGGCAGGCCCTGGCTGAAGGCCGCCTCGATCTCGAAGCGCAGCTGGCCGGCGGCTTCCTGGGCGCAGTCCAGGGCCACGGCGTCGGTGATGCGCCGGCCGTGGCTGAAGCGCGGCACCTGGCCCTTGGCGGCCAGTTGCTCGTTGACCTGCGGCCGGAAACCGTGCACCAGCACGATCTTGATGCCCATCGCGTGCAGGATGGCCAGGTCCTGCACGAAGGCGTTGAGCTTGCCGGCGGCGATCAGCTCGCCCGGCATGCCGACGACGAAGGTCTCGCCCCGGTAGGCGTGGATATAGGGCGCCACGGCGCGGAACCAGGGCACGAAGGTGTGGGGAAAGACAAGGCCGGTCATGGGACGGAATTGTGCGGCCTGACGAAGCGGACTTGACGCTGTCATCCGCGCTGCCGACGATCCGAGTCCCCCCAAACCGGAGACTGCGATGAAGGACTATCAAGACGTCTACATGACCCCCGGCGCCTTCAGCTGGAACGAGCTGTCCAGCCCCGACCCCAAGAAGGCCAGCGAGTTCTACGGCACGCTGTTCGGCTGGGGCTTCGACACGATGAACCTCGGCCAGGGCGACTACCACGTCATCAAGGTGGGCGAGGTCGCGGTCGGCGGCGTCATGCAGCAGCAGCAACCCGGGCCGGCCATGTGGGGCGCCTATGTCACGGTGGCGTCCTGCGACGCGACCGTGGAGAAGGCCAAGGGCCTGGGCGCCACGGTCTGCGCCGGCCCCTTCGACATCCCGACCGTCGGCCGCATGGCCGTGTTGCAGGACCCGCAGGGCGCGGTGATCCAGGTCATCAGCTACTTCCCGCGCGAGGCGTGAGCAGCTGCGGGACAATCCCGCTGCAATGAATTCTGAACGTCAAGAGAGCCGGCCAGTTCAGCCGGCTCTTTCCATTTCCTTCCCCGAAAGCCTGCCCGTCTCGTTGCGCCGCGACGAGATCATGGCCGCGCTCGCGGAGCACCAGGTCGTCATCGTCTGCGGCGAGACCGGCTCCGGCAAGACCACCCAGCTGCCCAAGATCGCGCTGGCGATGGGCCGCGGGCGTGTCAACGGCGGCGGCCTGATCGGCCACACCCAGCCGCGCCGCATCGCCGCCAGCAGCGTGGCCAAGCGCATCGCCGAGGAGCTGAACACGCCGCTGGGCGACGTGGTGGGCTACAAAGTGCGCTTCCAGGACCGGCTCACCAAGGGCGCCTCGGTCAAGCTGATGACCGACGGCATCCTGCTGGCCGAGACGCAGAGCGACCCGCTGCTGAAGGCCTATGACACGCTGATCATCGACGAGGCCCACGAGCGCAGCCTCAACATCGACTTCCTGCTCGGCTATCTGCGCGAGCTGCTGCCGCGCCGGCCCGACCTGAAGATCGTCGTCACCTCGGCCACCATCGACGCCGAGCGCTTCGCGAAGCACTTCGAGTCCAGCAGGGGCCCCGCGCCGGTGCTGATGGTCAGCGGCCGGCTATTCCCCGTCGAGCAGCGCTATCGCCCCTTCGAGGAAAGCCGCGAGTACGACCTCAACAGTGCCATCTGCGACGCGGTGGACGAGCTGTGGAGAGAGGGCGGCGGCGACGTGCTGGTCTTCCTGCCCGGCGAGCGCGAGATCCGCGAGGCGGCCGAGGCGTTGCGCAAGCACCACCCGCCGGGCGTGGACATCCTGCCGCTGTTCTCGCGCCTGTCGGAGGCCGAGCAGAACAAGGTCTTCGAGCCGCATGGCGCGCGCCGCATCGTGCTGGCCACCAACGTGGCCGAGACGTCCCTCACGGTGCCGGGCATCCGCTACGTCATCGACCCGGGCCTGGCGCGGGTCAAGCGCTACAGCTACCGCAACAAGGTCGAGCAGCTGCTGATCGAGAACATCAGCCAGGCTGCGGCCAACCAGCGCGCCGGCCGCTGCGGCCGTGTCAGCAACGGCATCTGCGTGCGGCTGTACAGCGAGAAGGAGTTCAACGAGCGCCCGCGCTTCACCGACCCCGAGATCCTGCGCTCCAGCCTCGCCGGCGTCATCCTGCGCATGAAGTCGCTGCACCTGGGCGAGGTGGAACGCTTCCCCTTCATCGAGGCGCCAAGACCGAAGGCGATCGCCGATGGCTACCAGCTGCTCAACGAGCTGGGTGCCACCGACGACGCGAACGAGCTGACGCCGCTCGGCAAGGAGCTGTCGCGCCTGCCGCTGGACCCGCGCGTGGGCCGCATGATCCTGGAGGCGCGCACGCGTGACGCGCTGACCGAGGTGCTGGTCATCGCGTCGGCGCTGTCCGGCCAGGACGTGCGCGACCGCCCGCAGGAAGCGGCCCAGGCCGCCGACGAGAAGCACAAGAAGTTCGACGACGAGAAGTCGGAGTTCATGGGCTATCTGAAGCTGTGGAAATGGCTGGGTGACAGCCGTGGCGGCGAGGGCGAGCACAAGCTGTCGCACCGCAAGCACGAGGCCCTGCTGCGCGAGAGCTTCGTCAGCCCGCGCCGCGTGCGCGAGTGGCGCGACGTGCACTCGCAGCTGCAGACCGTCGTCGCCGAGCACGGCTGGCGGCTGAACCAGAGCGCGGCCACCTACGAGCAGGTGCACCTGTCCATGCTGGCCGGCCTGCTGGGCAATATCGGCCAGAAGAGCGACGACGAGGACTGGTACCTCGGCGCGCGCGGCATCAAGTTCTACCGTCACCCGGGTGCCCACCTCAGCAAGAAGCCGGGCCGCTGGATCGTCGCGGCCGAGTTGGTGGACACCTCGCGGCTCTATGGCCGGGGCCTCGCCAACATCGAGCCGCAGTGGCTGCCGCCCATCGCCGGCCACCTCATCAAGACGCAGCTGCTGGAGCCGCACTGGGAGAAGAAGGCCGCCGAGGTCGTGGCGCTCGAACGGGCGACGCTCTACGGCATCGTGCTGTACAGCGGCAAACGCGTGAACTTCGGCCGCGTGGATGCCAAGGCCGCGCGCGAGATCTTCATCCGCGAGGGCCTGGTCAACGACGATCTGCCCGAGGACCTCGTGCGCCAGCTGCCCTTCATCGCCCACAACCGCCGCCAGATCAGCAAGGTGGAGGCGCTGGAGCACAAGTCGCGCCGCCAGGACGTACTGGTGGACGACGAGCTGATCTACGCCTTCTACGACGACAAGCTGCCGGCGCAGGTGTTCTCCGGCGCCACGCTGCTGAAATGGTGGCGCGAGGCCAGCAAGGGCGATGACAAGCTGCTGCAGCTCAGCCAGGACGAGCTGATGCGCCACGAGGCCGCGGGCGTCACCAGCGAGGCCTTCCCCAAGGTCATCCGCCTGGGTGGCGTGGACTGCGCGGCCAACTACCTGCACCAGCCCGGCGATGCACGCGACGGCCTGACGGTGACCGTGCCCATCTTTGCGCTGAACCAGGTCAGCGAGGAGCGCGCCGAGTGGCTGGTGCCCGGCATGCTGGCCGCCAAGGTCATGGCGCTGTTGAAGAGCCTGCACCAGAAGCCGCGCGCGCGGCTCACGCCGCTGCCGGATTTCGTCGCCGAATTCGTCGAGCTGCAGCCCTTCTGCCACGGCGGTCTGGTGGACACGCTGCTGCGGGCCGTGAAGGACCGTACCCAGCTCGCCGTGCAGCGCAACGACTTCAAGCTGGAACAGCTGGCGCCGCATCTGTTCATGAACTTCCGCGTCGTCGACGAGCATGGCCGCCAGCTCGGCCAGGGCCGCCAGCTCGCCGCGTTGAAGGCGGAGCTGGGCGGGCAGGCGCGCTCGGCATTCCAGGCGCTGGCGGCGCTGAAGCTGCCGGCCGCCGAGGCACCCAAGCCGGTGCCGGCACCCGTGGCAGGGAAGGGCGTGCGCGCCGAGGTCGTCAACAAGCCCGAGCCGGCGCGCGACGCCGGCCAGGCCTACACGGACTGGAGCTTCGGCGAGCTGCCCGAGCTGCTGGAGGTGCGCAAGGGCGGCCAGACGCTGATCGGCTTCCCGGCGCTGATCGACAGGGGCGGCCATGTGGAGATCGAGGTTTTCGACGAGCCCGAGGTGGCCGCCGCGAAGCACCGCGCCGGCCTGCGCCGCCTGATCGCGCTGCAGCTCAAGGAGCCGCTGAAGTTCCTGGAGAAGAACATTCCCGACCTGCAGCGCATGTCCGTTCTCTTCATGGGCCTCGGTACTGCGGAGGAACTGCGCGACCAGATCATCGGCGTCGCGCTGGACCGCGCCTTCCTGGGCGATCCGCTGCCCACCGATCAGCTCGCGTTCAAGAAGCGCATCGAGGAGGGCCGCAGCCGCCTCAACCTGATCGCCCAGGAAGTGGCCCGCGCCGTGCACGCCGTGCTGCAGGAGCTGGCCAATGCCAGCCGCAAGCTCAAGGACTCGCGCCCGGCCAAGGACGTGTCCGACGACATCACGGCCCAGCTGCAGCGCCTGGCGCCCAAGCGCTTCGCGCTCGACACGCCCTGGGCCCAACTGCAGCATCTGCCGCGCTACCTGAAGGCCGTCACGGGCCGGCTGGACAAGCTGCGCGCCGACCCGGCTCGCGACGCTCGGCTGATGAGCGAGGTCAGGCCGCTGGAGCAGCGCTACACGCGCCGCCTGGCCGAACTCAAGGGCGTGAAGGACGGGCGGCTGGACGACTTCCGCTGGCAGCTGGAGGAACTGCGCGTCAGCCTGTTCGCCCAGGAACTGCGCACGCCCCAACCCGTCAGCGTGAAGCGGCTGGACAAAGTATGGGCTCAGCTGACAAGCTGAGGCCCGCTTTGCGGCGTTGGCTCACTTGCCCCTTTGGCGCAAGTTATGCCGGAACCACAAAGTAGGGGCTCAGCTCAGCAGTTGAGGCCGGCCGCGCCGCGGAGACCGAGAGCTGATGCACGCAAGCCGTCGATTGCGGGATGAACCGGAGGAAATCCGTTGCATTTCGACGCTTGGCTGCAAGCTCGACCCTGCCGGCCTGGAGTCCAATGCAGGGACACCAACTGTTACCGTCCCGCCCACGTCGCCGTGTCTGAAACCAGCCCCGCCGCCCCGCCGCTGAGGAGCTTCGGCCGCTTCGAGCTGCGCGCCTTGCTCTCGAAAAGCGCACGCAGCCTGATCTGGCGCGTCTTCGATGCCCGCCACAGCCAGGAGCTGATGCTGTGCATGCCGCGCGACAAGCCCAATAGTGCGCCGGCCCTGGAGCACTGGCTGCGCATGGCGCAGGGGGCGGAGCGCGTGCAGCATCCCAACCTGGCGCAGCCCTTCGAGATCGGCCATGTCGAGAACTGGCCCTATGTCGCCTATGACCGCGCCCTGGGCGAGACGCTGGACGAGCGCCTCGCGCGCCAGAACGCGCCGCTGCCCATCGACGCCGCCGGCTGGGTGGCTCAGCTGCTGGAGGGCCTGGCCTTCGCCCATGAGGCCGGCCACGCCCACCGTGACATCCAGACGGCCTGCCTCGTCATCGACGCCGCCGACAGGGTGAGGCTGATCGGCCTCGAGGTGGCCCAGGAGGTCTTCCCCGCCACCGTGGACTTCAACGCCGTCACGCGCCGCGCAGTGCGCGAATCGGCCGAGGAGGATGTGCTCTGCGTTGGCCTGCTGCTCAACCGCATCCTCAGCGGCCGGCCCGTGCTGGAGGAGAACGATCTGCAGCATGTCGTGCAGCAGATGCAGCCCATCGGCAGGGAAATGGTGCGCCTGGGCTGGGAGACGCCCCACCCGATTCCCGACCCGCTGCGCGCGATCTGCAACCGCGCGACCGACCGCCAGCTGCGCCAGCGCTACCACCTGGCGCGCAGCTTCTGGCGCGCGCTGGATGGCTGGCGCCAGGCCGCGGCCTACGACACCGGCGGCCCCGTCGTGCTGCTGCTGGACAAGCTGCAGCGCATCGGCCACCTGCCGACGACGACGACCGGCCTGCACCGCTTCACGGCCGGTTCGGGCCTGGAGGCCAAGCACGCCAGCGCGCTGTCGGAACTGGCGCTCAAGGACATGGCCCTGAGCCTGGAGCTGGTGCGCCGCGTCAACAACGCGCTCAGGCAGGCCGGCCACCAGGGCGAGACGGTGCTGAACATGCAGCGTGCCATCCAGATGCTGGGCCTGGACGGCCTGCAGCTCGCGGCCAATGCCCTCAAGCCCTGGCCGGGGCCGCTGGCGCCGGTGGCGGCCGAGATGCTGCGCCAGCTGATGGCCCGGGTCGGCAAGGCCGCCCAGGTCGCGCAGGCCCTGCGCCCGGCGGGCTATGACGGCGAGGTCGTGCACCTGATCACGGTCATGCAGAACCTCGGCCGCCTGCTGCTGCAGTATCACTTCCCCGACGATGCCCAGCAGATTCGCCAGCTGATGGTGCCGCCCGAGCCGACCGAGGAGCAGCCCAACCCGCCGGGCATGAGCGAGCAGGCGGCGGCCTATGCCGTGCTGGGCTGCGACCTGGATTCCCTCGGCATCGCCGTGGCCCGCCACTGGGGCCTGGGCGACGAGCTGCAGCAGATGATCCGGCGCCAGCCGCTGGACGCGGCTGTGCACCCGCCGCGCAGCGATGCCGACACGCTGCGCCTGACCTGCAGCTTCGCCAACGAGCTGGTCGATGCCCTCGGCCTGCCCGAGCCCAAGCGCCGCCCCGGCATCGAGGCCGCGACGCGGCGCTATGCCAAGGCCCTGGGCCTGGGCCTGCGCGAGGTGATGGAAGCCCTCAACCCCGGCGCCCCGCGCGCCGGCCAACCACAGGACACGCCCGCGCCGCCGGCCCCGGCTCCGGCGGCCTCGCCGCTGCGCGAGCGCCTTGCCAGCCGCGGCAGTGGCCGCTGATGACCGCCTACCGAATGGCCGACGACGACCTGCCCCCCCAACTCGGCCGCTTCCGGCTGCTGCAGCGCCTGGGCGAGGGCGCACAGGCCACCGTCTGGCTGGCGCACGACCCGCTGCTGGATCGCGAGGTGGCCGTCAAGCTGCTCAAGCCCCCGAGCGCCGATGCCGGTGACGCCGGAACCGTCGACGAGTGGCTGCACGAGGCCCGCGCCGTCAGCCGGCTGACCCACCCCAATATCGTGCCGGTCTTCGAGGCCGACACCCAGGGCGGGCGCTCTTATCTCGTCTTCGAGTACGTCAGCGGCGGCACGCTCAGCCAGCGCCTGCGCGCCGGCCCGCGCCCGACGGCGGCCGAGGCCGTCACGCTGATGCTGGGCGTGCTGGACGGCCTGACCGCTGCCCATGCCGCCGGCCTGGTCCACCGCGACCTCAAGCCCAGCAACATCCTGCTGGACGCGCGCGGCCGGGCGCGGGTGATGGACTTCGGCATCGCGGCCCGCGTCTCGCCCGGCAGCAACACGCCGAACCGCGTCGTCGGCACGCCCGGCTACATCTCTCCCGAGGCCGCGCGCGGCGCGGCGCCGCATCCGCAGATGGACGTGTTCGCGGCGTCGGTCATGCTGGCCGAGATGCTGAGCGGCCAGCGCCTGAACCATGACCCCGACCCCTGGCGCGCCATCCAGCGCGTGCAGACGACCGACCTCGTGCTGCCCTCGGGCCTGCCGGCCGACGTGGACGATGCGCTGCGCGCCATCGTGCAGCGCGGCCTGGCGCGCGAGCCCGCGGCGCGCTGGCCGAGCGCGGCGCTGATGCGCGACGCGCTGGCGGCCTGGCTGCGCCCGGTGGCCGAGCCGCCCGCCGACGCGGGGGACGCGCCGGTGCTGGACTTCCTGCTGCGCCGCATGCGCCACAAGAGCGACTTCCCGGCGCTGTCCGACGCCATCAGCCGCATCCAGCGCCTAACGCAGTCCGAGGACGAGAGCCTGTCCAGCCTGTCCAACGAGATCCTGAAGGACGTGGCGCTGACGCAGAAGCTGCTGCGCCTGGTCAACACGGCGGCCTACCGGCATGCGGGCGGCGGCGGCATCAGCACCGTGTCGCGCGCCGTGGCGCTGATCGGCTTCGCCGGCATCCGCAATCTGGCCCTCAGCCTGGTGCTGCTGGAGCGCATGGAGAACAAGGGCCATGCGCAGCGGCTGCGCGAGGACTTCCTGCGCTCGCTGATGGCCGCCTCGCTGGCGCGCGAGCTGTGCGCCAATGCGCGTGACGCCGAGGAGGCCTTCCTCGGCGCGATGCTGCACCATCTCGGCCGCACGCTGACGGAGTTCTATTTCCCCGAGGAGGCCGGCGCCGTGCGCCGCCTCGTCAGCCCCCTCGACGACGGCCAGCCCCCGATCAGCGAGGCCGCCGCGTCGGCCCAGGTGCTGGGCATGAGCTACGAGGCCCTGGGCCTGGGCGTGGCGCGCCAGTGGGGCCTGCCCGAGAGCCTGCAGCGCGCGATGCGCCGGCCCACCGGCGAGGCACCGCCCAAGCTGATCGAGGACGGCGCCGAGCGCCAGCGCTGGCTGGCCCGCGCGTCCAACGACATGGCCGACCTCATCATGCAGACGCCGCCCGAGCAGGCCCACGCCAAGCTGCGCGCGCTGGCCCAGCGGCATGCGCGCGCGCTGGGGCTGAGCGCCGAGAGCTTCGAGCATGCGGCCGACACCGCGCGCCAGCGCCTGGCACAGATGACCGAGGCCCTGGACCTGCGCCTGCCGCGCGATTCGCGTGCGCAGCGCCTGCTGGCGCCGCTGGCGCCTTCGGTCGGCGACTCGCTGACGGCCCACGAGCTGGCGGCCACCCAGGTGCTGGAGCGCACCGAGGCCGGCGCGCCGCCAAGCCCCGTGCAGCCCAGCGAGCTGCTGGCCGCCGGCATCCAGGAGATCACCGACGCGATGGTCAACAGCTTCCAGCTCAATGCCGTGCTGCGCATGATCCTGGAGACCATCTACCGCGCCCTGGGCCTGCGCCGCGTCATCTTCTGCCTGCGCGATGCGCGCGGCCAGACGCTGACCGGGCGCCTGGGCGTGGGGGCGGACGTCGAGCGCCTGGCGCCGCTGCTGCGCGTGGACCTGACCGGCCAGCCGCCCGACCTGCTCGCCGCCGTCTGCCTGAAGGGGGCGGACACGCTGATCCAGGACGCCCGCGCGGCCAATATCTCGGCCCGGCTGCCGGCCTGGTTCAAGGCCGAGATGGATGCGCGCAGCTTCCTGCTGCTGCCGCTGATGCTCAAGGGCGCGCCGCTGGGCCTGATCTACGCCGACCATGCCGAGGCCGGCGTCGTGCAGCTGGGTGACAAGGAACTCTCGCTGCTTCGCACCCTGCGCAATCAGGCCGTGATGGCCTTCCGGCAGGCCAGTTCCTGATCCACCGCCACCCGCGAACGCCCGCGATCATGATGGTGGGGCCGTGGATATTGCCGCCGATCAGGCTGGGCATGACCGAGGTGCCCACGCCGCGCAGCGAGGGGCAGCTCCATCGGAGTTCCATTCGCGGCTGCGTGAGGCGGGGAGGAATCACCGTCGCGAGGCGGCTCTTCGCGCCAGGCCCGCAATGCCCAGCGCCATCGCCACCAGCATCGTCGAACGAGGCTCGGGGACCGTATTGCCGGACGCCGCTGGCTCCAGGGCCAGGCTCGACAGGCTGATGTCCGCGGTCGTGCCCGTCGTGTGCCAGCTGATATTGCCGGGAATCGGTTGAGAGTCCGGGTTGGTGATGGTGTCCTGGAAGACCAGGTGGTTGTAGGCCGTGTGCGTCGCGTCACCCGGTGCGAGTCCGACGTCGGTCGCGAAGTCGAACCCATTCAGCCATGACAAGGTCGTGTGCCGGTCCAATGTTGTCCGTGACACCTGCACATACTGCCCGGAACTGACGGGCTTCACGAGTTTCGACTGGAACTGGGTAAACAGCTCATCCAGTCCAGACCCCGCGTAGTCGTCCCTGACCACGGCCTCGTTGTCAAATTCGGTTTCGCCGACGATATGGGCTGCATGCGGCAGCGAGTGCCAAGTCCCGCCGCTGAGGTACTGGATGTCGAAGCTGGGGGCCACCCACCCGGTCAAGGCCAAAGCCTGGTTCAGTGCGGTCGGGCTCGGCTGGTCCGCCGGATTTACGTCCAGCGTCACCGTGCCCTTGAAGTGGACACCGGGCGTGTCGATGAACCCACCATCGACGGATAGAGCGCCGATTCCCGTGAAGTCATAGACGACAGTTGTCGGACCGGCGTGCGCCGCAGCCATGGCGGCCAGCAGCGTCGTCAGCGCACCGAGCCGCAACCTTGCAAGCCGCACGACCTGGAATTTGTATGCAGACACACAACCTCCTCCAGTGACGAAACCAGCAAACCGCGCCGCGAAGAAGCGAGGGCTGGAACAAAGCGTGACAACGCTGGGGCGAGAGGTCATCCGTGCGCCGATTCAAGCCCCGTGATTGGGGGGGCGAACCGCCGCTGTTCGCGCGGCGCGGCGACCGATTCAGGCCAGGGAGGGCGGCCCGGCAGGCGTTTCGGCCTGGCTGTCTTGAGCAAGACATGGGGCAAGTAGGGGTGACGAGCCTGACCCCGGCACTGGTTGCAACGCTTAGGGCTGCTTGGTTCCCCACCTGACCCGGTTGGGCGCGCTTCCATGCGGGGAGGCCCGTCGCTGACTATTCTAACCGGGCAGGAACTGCCGGTTGATCGAAAGGTCCATCGCGAGGGCCAGCAGCGCCAGCGCGGTCAGGTAGCCCAGCAGGTGCAGCTTGTCCTGGCTCATCGCCCAATGGCCGCAGGCCATGTAGCCGACCAGCGCGACGAGCTTCACGCCCAGCCACCAGTCCTGCAGCGGGTTGTAGCCAATGGAGCCCCACAGGCTCAGGCCGGTGACGACGAGGCAGGCGTTCACGCCGAACACCACCACCATCAGGCGGGCGTCCTTCGCGATCTCCTGCAGCGCCGGCGTGCCGAACTGGAACATCAGGCCGCGCGTGAAGAAGATGGCCACGCTGCACCAGGCCAGCAGCACATGCCACTGGACCATCTGCGAGTAGAACCAGTCCATCGCCGGGCGCCTGATCAGCGCAGGTGCAGGTCGTCTTCGCTGAAACGGATGTTCAGAGGCTCGATCAGCAGTTGCTTCTCGCCCGCCTCGACCGTGCCGGCCACCCAGGCCTGGATGCCGCAGTCGCGCGCGACCTGGGCGGTGCGCTCGGCGTCCCCGGCCTTGACGAAGATCGCGAAGCCGGCGCCCATGTTCAGCGTGGAGTAGGCCTCGCGGTCGTCCTGGCCGGCCTGCTTCTGGATGAAGTCCAGCACCGCCGTCTTGGGCGGCACGGTGCGGATGCGGTAGGTCAGGCTGCTGGGATGGCGCAGCAGCTTGCGCCAGCCGTGGCCGGTGATGTTGGCGCAATAGTGCGGCGCGATGCCGGCCTTCCACAGTGCCTCGGTCACGGGCGAGTACAGGGCGGTGGGCGCCAGCAGCGCCTCGCCGTAGCTCAGGCCGGGCTCGATCTCGGTCAGATAGCCGTTCGGCAGGCGCTCGGCCAGCTTGCGCGCCAGGCTCAGGCCGTTGGCGTGGATGCCGCTGGAGGCCAGCAGCACGATGGCGTCGCCGGCGCCCAGCTTGTCGCCGACCGACAGGCGCTCCTTGGGGTTGATGAGGCCGGTGCAGGAGGCGGCCAGGTCGATGCGGCCGTCCTCGACGATGCCGGCCAGGGCCGGCGTCTCGCCGCCGCCCCAGGCGACCTGGCAGGTGTCGCAGGCGGCCTTCCAGCCGGCCACGAGCGCCTGGGCGCGCTGGGCGTCGCCGAACCAGTCGCTGCCGCCGGCGGCCCAGTAGGCCTGCACGACCAGCGGCGTGGCACCGACGGTGATCAGGTCGTTGACCGCCATCGCGATGGTGTCCTGGGCTATTGAACCGAAGAAGCTCCTGCCGGTCAGCCGGGCCATCTCGTCGGCCACCAGCGTCTTGGTGCCCAGGCATTCGACGATGGAGGCGATGTAGAACGGCCCCACGTCCACGACATAGGCCGATTCGCCACGCGACGCCTTGACCTCGCTGAAGCCGTGGCCGGCGAGGTGGGAGGCGGTGGCTGCAGCGGCGCGCTGGGCGGTGATCTTGAGCGGATCGATCAGGTCGTAGTTGACGCCGGCCTGGTCGTAGGTGAGGGGGGCTTGCGAAGTCATGGGACGGGATTATCCGCGGTGACCCCGCCCATAGAATCCTCGCCCATGAGTTACCAGGTCCTGGCCCGCAAATACCGTCCGCAGAGTTTCGAGCAGCTCGTCGGCCAGGAGCATGTCGTGCAGGCGCTGGCCAATGCGCTGACGCAGGGCCGGCTGCACCACGCCTATCTGTTCACCGGCACGCGCGGCGTCGGCAAGACCACCGTCTCGCGCATCCTCGCCAAGAGCCTGAACTGCACCGGGGCCGACGGCAGCGGCGGCATCACGGCCCAGCCCTGCGGCGTCTGCCCGGCCTGCCGCGACATCGACGCCGGCCGCTTCGTCGACTATGTGGAGCTGGACGCGGCCTCCAACCGCGGCGTCGAAGAGATCTCGCAGCTGCTGGACCAGGCGGTCTACAAGCCCGTCGTCGGCCGCTTCAAGGTCTACATGATCGACGAAGTGCACATGCTCTCCAACACCGCCTTCAACGCGATGCTGAAGACGCTGGAGGAGCCGCCCGACTACCTGAAGTTCGTGCTCGCGACGACCGACCCGCAGAAGGTACCGGTCACCGTGCTGTCGCGCTGCCTGCAGTTCAACCTGCGCCCCATGGCCGCGGCCGATGTGCAGATGCACCTGGGCAATGTGCTGGGCGCCGAGAGCGTGCCGGCCGAGCCCGGCGCGCTGCGCCTGCTGTCGCGCGCGGCGCGGGGCTCGATGCGCGATGCGCTGTCGCTGACCGACCAGGCCATCGCCTTCGGTGCCGGTTCGCTGAGCGAGGCCGGCGTGCGCCAGATGCTGGGCAGCGTGGACCGTGGCCATGTCGTGGCCATCGTCGACGCGCTGGCGGCGGCGAGCGGCGAGGCCGTCGTGGCCCAGGCCGATGCGCTGCGCGGCGCGGGCCTGTCGGCCGCCGGCACGCTGGAAGACCTGGCCACGCTGTTCCAGCAGATGGCCCTGGCCCAGGCCGCGCCCACGGCGCTGGACGACGCCGACAACGAGACTGTCGAGATCCGCCGACTGGCCGCAGCCCTGCCGGCCGACGAGGTGCAGCTGATGTACAGCATGGCCCTGCATGGCCGCGCCGAGCTGCATCTGGCGCCGGACGAATACGCCGGCCTGTTGATGGTGCTGCTGCGCATGCTGGCCTTCCGGCCCGCGGGCACGCAGCCCAAACCGGTGAAGGCCGCCGCGCTGGTGCGCCCGCCCGCGGTGGCCAAGGCCGTCGTCGCCGTGCCGCTGCCCAAGGTGGCGGCGCCGGCCCCCGTGGTGGAGCGGACTCCCGAGCGGGCCGTGGAACGCGTGGCCGCTCCGGTCCCGGCGCCCGTGGCTGCCGCGCCCAAGGTGGCGGAGCCGGCTGCGCCCAGCTTCAGCGACAGGCTGCGCCCGCGCCCGGTCGAGCCGACGGCCGCCGATGAAGACGACATGGCCTTCGGCGACGGCCCGCCGCCCGACGATGCGCCGCCGCCGTGGATGGAGGCCGACGACGCCCCCGCCACGCCAGCCGTGCGGGAGCCCGAGGCGCCGCGCCGTGCCGAGCTGCGCGAGACGCCCGAAGGCGCGCAGTGGGCCGAACGCATCGCGGCGCTGAACATCGTCGGCATGACCGGCGAGCTGGCCCGCCAGGCCCAGGCCCTGGGCTGCAGCACGGCCGATGGCCGCGAGGTCTGGCGCCTGCGCGTGGAGCGCGAATCGCTGCGCGCGCCGGCCCTCGTCGCCAAGCTCGAAGCCGCGCTGGGCGCGAGGCTGGACATCGAAGCCGGCGTGGCCGAGGACTCCATCGCGCTGCGCACCGTCGCGCGCGTCGAGGCCGAACAGCGCGCCGCCGAAGACCTCGCTGCGTCGCATCCGATGACGCGCACCCTGCTTTCCCAATTCCCGTCGGCACGCATCCTGCCGGGCTCCGTGCAGCCCCTGCCGACTCCCTCGAACTGACAAGGACACGACCATGATGAAAGGCCAACTCGCCGGCTTGATGAAGCAAGCCCAGGCGATGCAGGACAACCTGAAGAAGGCGCAGGAAGAGCTCGCCAACATCGAGGTCGAGGGCCAGAGCGGCGCCGGCCTCGTGAAGGTCGTCATGACCTGCAAGAACGAGGTCCGCCGCGTGACCATCGACCCCTCGCTGCTGGATGACGACAAGGACATGCTGGAAGACCTCGTCGCCGCCGCCTTCAACGACGCGGCCCGCCGCGCCGAGGCCACCAGCGCCGAGAAGATGGGCAAGCTCACGGCCGGCATGCCGCTGCCCCCGGGTATGAAGTTCCCCTTCTGATCTCGACTTGACCGCGCTCGAGACCCTGATCGAGGCGCTCAAGCGCCTGCCCGGCGTGGGCCAGAAATCGGCCCAGCGCATGGCCTACCACCTGCTGCAGCACGACCGGGCGGCCATGCCGCGCCTGGCCGAGGCGCTGATGGCTGCGGGCGAGCACATCAGGCACTGCGAGCGCTGCCACACCTTCAGCGAGACGCCGATCTGCGCCGTCTGCGCCGACCCCGAGCGCGATGCGCGGCTGCTCTGCGTCGTCGAGACACCGGCCGACCAGGCCGCGCTCGAGCGCACCGGCTCCTACCGCGGCTACTACTTCGTGCTGCTCGGGCGGCTGTCGCCTCTCGACGGCATCGGCACAGGCCGGATCGGCGCGGCCGAACTGCTGGCGCGCGCTGCCGAGGACGGCGTGGAGGAGGTCATCCTCGCCACCAGCTTCACGGCCGAGGGCGAGGCCACGGCCCATGTGCTGGCCGAGGCGCTGCGCGTGCGCGGCGTCAAGTCCACGCGGCTGGCGCGCGGCGTGCCGGTGGGCAGCGAACTCGAATACGTGGACCTGGGCACCATCGCCCATGCCCTCTCCGACCGACGCTGAAGGATCTCTCGATGACCATTGCCCAGATCTGCCTGCTCGCAGCCTGCCTGCTGCCCCTCGGCTGCGCGTCCATCGCCAAGTCCAGGGGCTTCGGCAAGCGCCGCCGCGAGGGCGGCTTCGACAACAACCGACCGCGCGAGTGGCTGGCCCGGCAGGAGGGCTGGCAGGCGCGCGCGAACGCGGCCCAGGCCAACAGCTGGGAGGCGCTGCCGGTCTTCATCGCGGGCCTGTTCGTCGCCAGCCAGCACCAGGCCGCGCAGGCCACGGTGGACATGCTGGCGCTGGGCTTCGTCGCCGCGCGCCTGGCCTATATCGGCCTGTACGTGGCGGACCGGGCCTCGCTGCGCTCGCTGCTGTGGGCCGCCGGCACGGCGGCCAGCGTCGCGCTGTTCTTCGTGCGCTGAATCAGGGGTTGGCCGCGGCCACCACGGTGCGGCCCCGGCCGCCCTTGGCGGCCTTGGGTGCGGCCTTGGCGGTGGCCAGCCTGGCCTGTTTCGTCGCGGCGGGAGCCGCGGTCGCCGTGTAGACGACGATGGCATGGCCGGGCTTGAAGCGGGCGCTGCTCGCCACCTTGTTCCACTGCGCCACCTGCTCGGCCTTGACCCTGTAGCGCGCGGCGACGCTGGCGACGGTGTCGGCCTTGCCGGCTCTGAAGCTCACGCGGCGCAGCGGCGGCGCGTCGGGCGCGAGGTTGAGCGCGGCCGTGTCGGCGAGGCGCTCGGACACGTCGGCCACGACATGCTCGCCGCGCGGCACCAGCAGCGTGGAGCCCGCCTTCACCAGCATCTTGGGCGGGATGCGGTTGACATCGCGCAGCGTGGCCTCGGCCATGCCGCTGCGCCTGGCGGCCTCGGCCGGGCTCATGGTCTTGGGCACGACCCAGGCCGTCCAGCTCGCCATCGGGCCCTCGTGGCGCTCCAGGTTCCCGGCGAAGGCGCTGGCCTGGTCGTAGGGCAGCAGCACCTGCGGCGTGGCGGCGGCCAGGATGACCGGCTTGTTCATCTGCGGATTGAACTGCTGGAAGGTCTCCAGCGAGATGCCCGCCAGGCGCGCGGCGAGCTCGACGTCGATGTCGCGGTCGATCTTCACGCTCAGGAAGTAGGGGTGGTTGGACACCGGCGGCAGCCCGAGCGCATAGCGGTCGGGGTTGAGGACGATGTTCTTCACGGCCTGCAGCTTGGGCACGTAGTAGCGCGTCTCGTCGGGGATTCGCAGGCTCTCGTAGTCGGTCGGCAGGCCCAGGCGCTGGTTGCGTGCGACCGCCTTCTGCACATTGCCGGGGCCCCAGTTGTAGGCGGCCAGCGCCAGGTGCCAGTCGCCGAACATCTTGTAGAGGCGGCCGAGGTAGTCGAGCGCGGCGCGCGTGGACGCGAGCACGTCGCGGCGGTCGTCGCGGAAGATGTTCTGCTTGAGGTCGAAGTCGCGGCCCGTGGCGGGCATGAACTGCCACATGCCGGTGGCCTTGGCGCTGGACACGGCATGCGTGACGAAGGCGCTTTCGATGAAGGGCAGCAGCGCGAGTTCGCTCGGCATGCCGCGCTTCTCGACCTCCTCGAGGATGTGGAAGAGGTAGCGGCTGCCGCGCGTCGTCATGCGCTCGACGTAGTCGGGCCGCGCGCTGTACCAGGCCTCGGCCTTGTGCACCCAGTCGTCGTCCAGGTCCTGCAGCTGGAAGCCCTGGCGCAGGCGCACCCAGAGGTCCTCGTTGGCGTCGGCGGCGTCGAGGTCGACCTTCTCGCCCGGGCGCAGGTTGTCCTCCAGCAGCGTGGCCGCGGCCTCGCGGCTGGGGGCGGCTGCGGTGGGCGTTGCGGGTGCCGGGCCGGGCGCGGCGATGGCGGTGGGAGGGGGGGGCGGTTCGGCGGGGGCAGGTGCCTCGGCGGGGGGCCGGGTGGTGGCGCAGGCGGCGAGCAGCAGGGCCGAGGCCAGCGGCGTGAGGCGGGCGATCAGTGTCATCGGAATCCGTTCTTCCATTCGCGCAGCGTGGCGAACACATCGACCGGGCTTGGCTCGGCCGGGAGTTTCAAGGGGGCGTGGCGCCGGGCGGCGTCGCGCAGAGCGGCTTCGGTACAACGCAGGAAAGGGTTGATGCGCAGCTCCGTGCCGATGCGGCCCGGCAGCGTCGGCCGGCCCGCGGCGCGCTCGGCCTCGCACCAGGCGGCGTAGGCGGCGAGGGCGGGGTTGCCCGGGTCCACCTCGCGGGCGAAGCGCAGGTTGGACAGCGTGTACTCGTGGGCGCAGCAGATGCGCGTGTCGGGCGGCAGCGCGGCCAGCGACTGCAGCGCGGCATGCAGTTGCGCCGGCGTGCCCTCGAACAGGCGGCCGCAGCCGGCGCTGAACAGGGTGTCGCCGCAGAACAGCAGCGGGCCGTCGCCGCCGGCATCGCGCGCGAAGTAGGCGATATGGCCCGCCGTGTGGCCGGGCACGTCCAGCACCGCAAAGCGCAGGCCCAGCAGTTCGACGTGGTCGCCGCCCTGCACGCGCTGCACCGGCTCGGGCATGCGCTCGTGAGCCGGCGCGTAGATGGGGCCGCGCAGGCGCGGGCGCAGGGCCTCGACACCGCCGACATGATCGCCGTGGTGGTGGGTCAATAGAATGCCCGCCAGCGTCAGACCTCGGGCGTCGAGAGCCGCGGCCACCGGGGCGGCATCGCCGGGGTCGACGACCAGGGCCTCGCGGCCGTTGTCCAGCAGCCAGAGGTAGTTGTCGTCGAAAGCGGGAATCGGCGTAAGCGTCAAAGGCGCATCACCCATGAGAGGGTCTATTGGTATATGCATCGTCCCCGCGTGAGGTCCCGTTCAGGGCCAAATCTAGGCGCAAGGCGGAGCCGGGTTGGACACCCGGCGAGCACTTGCAACGACGAGTTGGCCCTGAACGGGACCTCACCCTTCGGGCTGGGGCAGCCGAGGGCGTAGCGCGTTGTTGCAGCCCTTGCCCAGGCAAAAAGCCTGGGCTGCGTACTGCGCCTAGCTCTACGCCCTTGGCTGCCCCAGCGCGGGGACGATTCATATGCCAATAGACCCTGGTAAAGCGCCGAGTATAGATTTGGCTGCCTGGCTGCAGACCCCGCCCGGCCGCTACCTGCTGGCCTGGGAGCAGGCCCAGGTCGACGCGGCCGTGGTCGACCTGTTCGGCTTCCATGCGCTGCAGCTTGGCCTGCCGGGGCTGGGCGGGCTGCAGGCCAACCGCATGCCGCACCGCTGGGTGGTCGGCCGTGACCTGCACAGCGAGTTTGAGGCCCTGCCTTTCGAGAGCGCCAGCCTGGACCTCGTGCTGCTGCCCCATGCGCTGGAGCTGGCCTGCGACGCGCATGCGCTGCTGCGCGAGGTGGAGCGCGTGCTGCGGCCCGAAGGGCGGCTCATCGTCTTCGGGCTGAACCCGGCGAGCCTGTGGGGCCTGCGCCAGAAGCTGGGCCGGCTGAAGCGCCGCGGCGAGCCCTTCCTGCCCAATTTCAGGCCGGGCGGCGACTTCATCGGCTACTGGCGACTGCGCGACTGGCTGAAACTGCTGTCCTTCGAGGTCGAGGCGGCGCGCTTCGGCGTCTACCGCCCGCCGCTGCGCACCGAGGCCTGGCTGCAGCGCTGGCAGTGGGCCGAGGGCGTGGGCTCGCGCTGGTGGCCGGTGCTGGGCGCCGTCTACTTCATCCAGGCGGTCAAGCGCGTGCAGGGCATGCGCATGATCGGCCTCTCCAAGAACAAGCGCATGGCGGCCAAGAATGCCCCCGCTGTCGCTTTGAACAACCATCACAAGAACAATGACTGAAACCACCAAGCCTGCCGTCGCCATCAAGCGCCCCCAGGTCACGATCTACACCGACGGCGCCTGCAAGGGCAACCCCGGCCCCGGCGGCTGGGGGGCCTGGCTGCACAGCGCGGGCCACGACAAGGAACTCTTCGGCGGCGAGCAGGGCACGACCAACAACCGCATGGAGCTGACCGCGCCCATCGAGGCGCTGGCCTCGCTCAAGCGCAGCTGCGATGTCGTCATCTACCTGGACAGCGAGTACGTGCGCAAGGGCATCACCGAGTGGATCGTCAACTGGCAGCGCCGCGGCTGGAAGACGGCCGACGGCAAGCCGGTGAAGAACGACGATCTCTGGAAGCGCCTGGACGCGCTGCGCAAGCTGCATGCGGTGGAGTGGCGCTGGGTCAAGGGTCATGCCGGCGACCCCGGCAACGAGCGCGCCGATGCGCTGGCGAACAAGGGCGTGGCCTCCCTCAGTAAAGTCCGCGCCAGCTGAACGCCGAGGGAGCCCACCCATGAAGCTGTTGCCCACCCTGCTCGCCGCACTGCTGGCCGCGAGTGCCGCCCAGGCCCAGACCTACACCGTGCTGTGCAGCAAGGTGGCCTGCGGCCAGCTCAAGCTGGCCGAGTCGCCGGGGCGGCTGGAGGTGGACTACAGCTACCGCAACAACGGCCGCGGGCCCGACCAGAAGGAGGCGATGACGTTTGCTCCCGACGGCGCCTGGCTGAGCTACCGCACCGAGGGCGTGTCCACCTACGGCGCGCGCATCGCCGAGAGCTTCGAGCGCCAGGCCGACGGCCGGGCGGTGTGGCGGTCGCCGGTGGACAGCGGCGAGCGGCCCGGTGCCGCCCGCGAGGCCGTCTACCTGCCGGTGCAGGCCAGCCCGGCCTGGCTCGCGCGCGTGGCGCAGAGCCTGCTGGCCGACAAGGCCACGCGCATCGAGGCTCTGCCGGTCGGGCGCCTGTCCATCGAGCGCGTGCAGCAGCTGAGCCTGCCCGGCCAGCCCTACCAGATCGGCCTCTACGCCGTTGACGGCCTGGATCTGGAGCCCAGCTACCTCTGGCTGCGCGAGGACAACCACGCGCTGTTCGCCCAGGTCTACCCCGGCTGGGGCGGCACGCTGCTGCAGGGCTTCGAGGGCGAGGCGGATCGGCTGTCCGACGTGCAGAAGCGGGCCCAGCTCGCGCGCCTGCAGCGGCTTGCCAGGGAGCTGCCCCAGCCGCTGCCCGGGCTGACCCTCATCGAGGGCGTGCGCTGGTTCGACGCCCAGGCCGGCGTGCTGCGCGGTCCGTCCGACGTCTATCTGTACCAAGGCCGCATCTCGGCCATTGCCAAGCCCGGCAGCTTCGCGAATGCCGCGCCGGCCCAGCGCATCGCTGGCCGGGGCCGCACGCTGCTGCCCGGCCTGGTGGACATGCACGCCCACCTGGGCGCCGGTGAACTGCTGCTCAACCTGGCCGCGGGTGTTACCGCCGTGCGCGATGTGGGCAACAGCAATGCCGAGCTGGCCGAGCTGCGCGGGCGCGTCGAGCGCGGCGAGGTGCTGGGCCCGAACATCGCGGCCAACGGCTTCATCGAGGGCAAGAGCCCGTTCTCGTCGCAGGCCGACTTCGTGGCCGACAGCCTGCCCGAGGCCCTCGCGGCCATCGACTGGTATGCCGCCCATGGCTACCGTCAGCTCAAGCTCTACAACTCCATCCGGCCGGAGTGGGTCAAGCCCATGGTGGCGCATGCGCGCGAGCTGGGCCTGCGCACCGGCGGCCATGTGCCGGCCTTCATGACGGCGCGCCAGGCGGTGGAGGCGGGCTTCGACGAAGTCCATCACATCAACCAGATCACGCTGAACTTCCTCGTCAGCAAGACCGACGACACGCGCACGCTGCTGCGCTTCAACCTGGTGGGAGACAAGGCGGCCGACCTCAAGCTCAACGATGCGCGCACCCGCGACTTCATCGCACTGCTGAAGAAGCATGGCACCGTCGTCGACCCGACGATGACCGCCTTCGAGGCCCAGTACACCCAGCGCCAGGGCCAGCCCGACCCGAGCTATGCGATGGTGGCGGCCAATCTGCCGGCCGTCGTGCAGCGCGGCTTCCTGTCCGCCGAGGTGGACATGGACGACGCCAAGGCCAGGCGCTGGGGCGCGAGCTGGAAGGTCATGATGGACCTGCTACGCCGCATGCACGCCGCCGGCGTCCCGCTGGTGTCCGGCACCGACGCCACTGCCGGCTTCGCGCTGCAGCGCGAGCTGGAGCTCTATGTGCAGGCCGGCATCCCGGCTGCGCAGGCGCTGAAGATCGCGACCTGGAACGGCGCGAAGTACAGCGACAGGCTGGGCGACATCGGCAGCATCGAGCGCGGCAAGCGCGCCGACCTGCTGCTGGTGGACGGTGACCCGGTGGCCGACATCCGCGCCATCCGCCGCGTGGCCCTGGTCTTCCAGGGGCGCAACGGCCAGACCCAGGCGCTGTCGCCCGCGGTGCTCTACCAGTCCATGGGCATCCTGCCCTTCGTGCCGGCCGCGGAGATCGTGAAGTGAGGCGCCTGGCTGCGCTGCTGCTGCTGGTCCTGCCGCTGCTGGCCGGCGCGGACACGACCTTGCGCTTCTGTGCCGCCGGCAGCCCCAAGACCTTCGACCCGGCAATGACCGACAGCGGCGTCGACCACATCACCCACCTGCCCATCTTCGGCACGCTGATCGAGACCCAGCGTGGCACCGACCAGCTCATCCCCGGCCTTGCGACGAGCTGGAGCCTCAGCCCCGACGGCCTGGCCTACACCTTCGAGCTGCGCCGCGGCGTGGCCTGGCAAACGACGGACGAGTTCAAGCCGACGCGCGAGTTCAACGCCGACGACGTGCTCTTCACCTTCGGCCGGCTGCTCAACCGCCCGGACGGTCCGGGTGGCGCCTTCGCTAAGGCCCTGCCCGGTGTATCGCCCTATGTCGTGTCCTTCGGCTGGGAGAAGCTCGTCCGCAAGGTCGAGAAGCTGGGCGGGCAGCAGGTCCGCATCACGCTGGCCGAGCGCGATGCGAGTTTCCTGTCTGCACTGACCTTCGTTTTCGCGGCCATCCAGTCGGCAGAGCAGGGCGCCCAGTTGCTGAAGGCCGGCAGGCCGCAGCGCATCGCCCAGCAGCCCGTCGGCACCGGGCCCTTCCAGCTGAAGAGCTTCCGCCAGGACGCCGTCATCCGCTATGTGAAGCATCCGGGCTGGTGGCGCAGGGACGAGAGGCCGCGCGCCGACCAGCTCGTCTTCGCGATCACGCCCGATGCCAACGTGCGCGCCCAGCGCCTGAAGCGCGACGAATGCGACATCGCCGCACCCGTCGGCCCGGCCGAGCTGGCCGAGCTGAAGAAGGCCCCCGCCATCAAGCTCGTGACCGCGCCGGGCATGAACGTCGGCATCCTGGCCTACAACACCAGGCGCCCGGCGCTCGCCAGGCCCGAGGTGCGCCAGGCGCTGGACATGGCCATCGACAAGGCGGCCATCCTGCGCACCGTCTACGGCGATGCCGGCGTCATCGCCAGCAGCCCCATCCCGGCCGCGAACTGGGCCCACGACGAAACGCTCAGGCCCACGCCGCACGACCCGGCCAGGGCCCGCGCGCTGCTCGAGAAGGCCGGGGTGCTGCCCCTGAACCTCACGCTCTGGGCCATGCCCGTCGTGCGCGCCTACAACCCCAACGGCCAGCTGATGGCGCAGATGATCCAGGCCGACTGGGCCAAGGTCGGCGTGACGGCGCGCATCGTCACCTACGAGTGGGGCGAGTACCTGCGCCGCATCGACGCCGGCGAGCACGACGCGGCGCTGTCGGGCTGGTACGGCGACCCCGAGCCCGCCAACACGGCCGGCCAGCTCGCCTGCGGGGCCTTCAGCGGCACGTCATGGTGCAACCCCGTCTACGACAAGCTGCTGGCCGAGGCGCGCCAGGCGCTCAAGCGCGAAGACCGCAAGCCGCTCTACGCCAGGGCCCAGCGCCTGGCCATGCAGGAGCTGCCCTGGTCGCCCATCGCCTACGGGCAACTGGCCGTGCCCGAGCGCGCGACCGTCAGGAACTTCGTGCTGGAACTGGACGGCAGCATGTATTTCGACGGGGTTCTCCCCCGCTAAACAAGGAAGACGAGATGAGCATCAAGAGCGACAAATGGATCCGCCGCATGGCCGAGCAGCACGGCATGATCGAGCCCTTCGAGCCGGGCCAGGTGCGCGAGCGCGACGGCCGCAAGATCGTCAGCTACGGCACCAGCAGCTACGGCTACGACATCCGCTGCGCGCCCGAGTTCAAGGTCTTCACCAATATCCACAGCACCGTGGTGGACCCGAAGAACTTCGACGAGAACAGCTTCGTCGACATCAACAAGGACGTCTGCATCATCCCGCCCAACAGCTTCGCGCTGGCGCGCACGATGGAGTACTTCCGCATCCCGCGCAATGTGCTGACGGTCTGCCTGGGCAAGAGCACCTATGCCCGCTGCGGCATCATCGTCAACGTGACGCCCTTCGAGCCCGAGTGGGAAGGCTATGTGACGCTGGAGTTCAGCAACACCACGCCGCTGCCGGCCAAGATCTACGCGGGCGAGGGCTGCGCCCAGGTGCTGTTCTTCGAGAGCGACGAGGTCTGCGAGACCAGCTACAAGGACCGCGGCGGCAAGTACCAGGGGCAGGTGGGCGTGACGTTGCCGAAGACTTGAGGCGTACCGGGGAGTCGGAGACTCGGCGAATGAGTTCAGCGACTGGCGTAGCCAGTCCGCTGGAATGACAGGTTGGACATGGCTACTGCTTGACCAGCCGATCCAACATAGCCCCGCCCACTACCTACGCAGCCACTGCACCGTCTTGGCCAGAAGCGACGCGATTGCCGCCAGAGCAACGGGCAACCAAAGAAGGCTGTACCACTTGACTGCGGTAAACCGCCAATCAGAATCATTGAGCCCGACGTATTGGGCGAGCATGCTGACGCAGCCCTTCTCGCCGGTCACAGAGTCCACCATAAGCGCAAGGCCTGAGTGAGCGTACAGCCAGATCGAGCTGACAAACAAAAGCACACTTGCCCCAGTGATGGCGCGTAGACGAGCGGTATTGGTCATTTCCAACGATTGCGTTCAGCTGCGCAGTCAGGCGTCGGCTGCAACAGCGGGTTAGGACTCATTTGTCACCTCACCGCAGATGACCAGATCGGGCCAATGATCTTTCCAGGATTCGATTTCGTCCTGCGCATGTAAGTGACCGAATCGGTTGCCCATGGATTCCATCTTGTCGGCTGCGGCCAGCATGAATTTGGCCAAGACTCGAATGGTCTCCGGGTTTGCAGAGACGGAGAACTCGACCAGTTCAAGCAAGCCATGCTCGTTGATTTGGCCGCCCTTTGGATAGGCAAATGCGCGCATGAGGTCAACGTGTTCTCGAGAGACCGCCGCCGCCACCCATCACGGCGCACCCTTCGGCAAGTCCCTGTCAGTGTTCGACTATGCCAATAAAACATCGGCAAAAGCGGCAACCGGCTATACACCGAGGAGCAGGCGTCGAGCGGCATGAAGCGTTGATCATCACGATCCTGCGGCCTCGGCCTTTCACCCACGAGTCCGCGCCAGATAGCCCATCAACCCGATCCGCCCGGCCCGCATCACCCTTTTGTGGTTCCACCGGAACAGCGGTGCCAGCAGCGGCGCCGCCCAGCGCAGCGGCCCCGGCGGCAGCATGACGCGCCACACGAACGTCACGTCGGTATGCCCGCCCGCCTCGGGCAAGGCCTGGTGCAGCAGCCAGATGCCTTCGCCCGCCAGCGTGCCGGCCGCACGGGCGCGCAGGCGTTCTTCGCGCTTCACTTCGGTCACTTCCAGCTCCAGCCGCAGCCGGTAGCCCAGGCCGGTGCGGAACGTGAGCCGCTGCACGCGGCCGACGCCGGCCTCGTCGCCGTTCCTCAGCCGCTGCACCTCAACGACGCCCGGCCACCAGCGCGGCCAGTGCTCGGTTTCGGTGATGGCCCGCCAGACTTGGGGCGCCGGCGCGTCCAGGCGCCAGTGGCTGACGAGGTCGAAGTAAGCGTTCTGAGGCATGCGAAGGGGATACGCCGGGCTGGTCAGGGCGGATGTCGGGAACTACGCTGCATCCGGATTTGAATCCATTGCGTAAGCTTGCTCATGACCTCGCCCTCCGCCACACCCGCCCAGGCCCGCGCCATCCGCCGCCGCCTGCTGGAGCGGGTGGCCGACTCCGACCGCAGCCACCTGACCGTGCCCGCGGGCGCGGCCGGCTGGCAGCCCTTCGGCGAGGGCGTGCAGATCAAGATCCTGCATGAGAGCGAAGGCATTCTGAGCTACCTGCTCAGGTTCGCGCCCGGTGCCCGCCTCGATGCCCACCGCCATCCGGCGGACGAGGAATGCCTGGTGCTGGAAGGGGTGCTGAAGGTCGGCAGCCGCATCGAGGTCGGCCCCGGCGGCTACCACCTGGCGCGGGCCGGCAGCCTGCACGCCGGCATCGGCACCGAGACGGGCGCGACCATCTTCCTGCGCGGTGCCGAGCCGCAGGTCGACCAACTCCTGGCCTGAGAGCTTGTGAGTCTTTCACCCATGCCCGCCCTGCACGCCGAAACGCCCCCGCTCCGCGTTGCAAATGCTCGCCATAGCCCGAGCTATGGCTGTGCTTTGCGCCTTGATCGGGGGCGTTTTGGCGCGCCTTTCGGTCACGGTCGAAACACTCACAAGCTCTGAGGTTTGCCATGACCCTCCCGCACCCGACCGAGGCCGATGACGAGGCGCCCGCGCATGCGCTGCTGTTCGACGACGCGGTGGAGCCGCATGACGGCGAGCCTGTCGATGCCGGAGTGGGCGGGGCCCGGCCCGGCTGCATGTCTCCGGACGACGTCCAGCTCGAGGCCTGGATCGCCGCCATCGTCGACCACGACGAGCGCGCGCTGATGGCGCTCTACGAGGCCACGTTGTCGCGCGTCTACGGCCTGGCGCTGCGCCTGGTGCGCCGGCCCCAGCTGGCCGAGGAGGTGGCCGAGGAGGTCTATTTCCAGGTCTGGCGCCAGGCGCCGCGCTTCGATGCCGCGCGCGGCCGGCCGCTGACCTGGCTGCTGGGCATGGCGCGTTCACGGGCCATCGACGCGATCCGCCGCGAGGCCCGCTTCCAGCATGAGGAGCTGGACGATGAGGCGGCGCCGCCGCAGGCGCCCGCGGCCGAGTCCGGCGACGAGCTGCTGGCCGTGGCCCAGGGCCATGCCGAGCTGCATCGGGCGCTGCTGCTGCTCAAGCCCCAGCCGCGCCAACTGGTGGCGCTGGCCTTCTTCAGCGGCCTGTCGCACGAGGAGATCGCGAGCCAGACCCGGCTGCCGCTGGGCACGGTCAAGTCGCAGATCCGCCGCGCCCTCGTCACGCTGCGCGAGGCGCTGGGCGACACTGGTGCGCATGCGCTGCCGGCCTGAGGGGGATGCCATGACGACGATGCCGACAACTCCAGAATCCGACGACGACATGAGCCCCTTGCTCAGTGAGCCCTTCGCACGCGCCTGGGCCGCGCCCGCGCCGGGAGGCCAGTCCGCCCTGGGCGAACGCCTGAGCGGCCGGCTGCGGCAGTCGCTCGCGGCCGAGCGTGGCATGGTGACCGTGCGCCGCCGCAAGGCCAGCCCCGAGCCGCTCACCGAGGGTGTGCAGCAGCGCTGGCTCTACCGCGCGCCCGCCGACCGCCCGCTGCGCCCGGGCGAGCCGCTGGCCGCACGCGTCGTGGAGCTGGCCGCGGGCGCCAGCCTGCAGCTGCCGGCGATGGCGGGCGCGCGCGAACTGCTGGTCGTGCGCGGCCGGGTCGACGTCGATGGCGAAACCCTGGGCCTGTGCGATTTCCTGGTGCTGCCGCAGGGCAGTGCGGCGCGCCTGGCCAGCCGCGAGGGCGCCCATGTCTTCGTGCGCGAGGCCCAGCAGCCCGTCGAAGGCCGCACGCTGGTGCGCGACGCCGAGGCCGGCTGGCCCGAGTTCGCGCCCGGCATCCGCCGCCGCGTGCTGTGGAGCGGCGGCGGCCAGGCCGCGCTGCTCTACCGCGCCGAACCCGGCGCCGGCGTGCCCGGCCATGGCCACGGCCACGACGAGGAATGCCTGATGGTGCAGGGCGAGCTCTTCCTGGACGACCTGCTGCTGCAGCAGGGCGACTACCAGCTCGCGCCTGCCGGCACCGGCCACCGCGTCACCGAGACCGACACCGGCGTCATCATCTACGCCCACGGCGACCTGGACCTGCAGTTCACTTGAGCCGGATCAGCCGGAGTCAGGCCGGCCTTTTCGGCCTTTATCCGGCCTTCGCGCGACCGATGCCCCGGCAGCATGGGAACCCCGAGCGAAGTACGCCGAGGCCCGCCATGTTGATCCCGCTGCACCTGATCCCCGTTCCTGCCGACGAACCCCGCGGCCTCGGCGACCCGGGCCATGCCTGGCAGCGCGACAGCGGCCTGAAGATCGCCGCCGGCATGCACCTGGGCGACATCCGCGCGCTGGGCCTGGCGGTGGCGGGTGCCACCAACGGCCCGGTCAGCACGGGCGACCTGCTGCGCTTCGGCCAGCTGATGAACGACGCCGGGCTGGCCATCAACCCCACGCGCATGCTCCACGACCGCCAATACGCCTACGACCGCCTCGCGGAGGGCCATGGCAGCGAGCATCCGGGCCTGCGCGAGCTGGCGCTGGACCTGTTCGAGGCCTACCAGTCGGCCGGCGAATGGATCGGCCTGGCGCATTGAGGCCCCCGGCTCAGCGGGTAGGCTGAGCCACCTCGGGCTTTCCCCAGGGCCGAAACCTGCCTTTCCTCACTCCGGCCTCGTGGCCGAGTGCCACTACCCTCGCGGGTTCGTTTTCAAACCGACCCGCTCCATGATCCGTCACTCCCTCACGCTGCTGGCCGCGGCCACGCTGGCCGTCACTGCCGCCCATGCCGACGAAGGCATGTGGATGCCCAAGCAACTGCCGCAGATCGCCAAGGCACTGAAGGCCGACGGCCTCGCGCTGGACGCCAACGCGCTGAAGGACCTGACCGCCTTCCCGATGGGCGCCGTCGTGTCGCTGGGCGGCTGCACGGCCAGCTTCGTGTCGCCGCAGGGCCTGGTCGTCACCAACCACCACTGCGCCTACGGCAGCCTGCAGTTCAACTCCACGCCCCAGCGCGACCTGCTGAAGAACGGCTTCTACGCCGCCACGCTGGCCGACGAGCTGCCCGCCGCGCCCGGCAGCCGCGTGTTCGTCACGGTCGACATGAAGGACGTCAGCGCCGAGATCCTGAACGACAAGACGCGTGCGCTGACAGGCAAGGCCCTCACCGACGCCATCGAGGCCAGCGAGAAGCAGCTCGTCGCCGCCTGCGAGGCCGACAAGGGCCACCGCTGCAATGTCTATCCCTTCTTCGGCGGCCTGCAGTTCCAGCTCATCAAGCAGCTCGAGATCCGCGACGTGCGCCTGGTGCATGCGCCGGCCGGCGGCGTGGGCGTGTTCGGCGGCGATGCCGACAACTGGATGTGGCCGCGCCACACTGGCGACTACAGCTTCTACCGCGCCTACGTCGGCCCGGACGGCAAGCCCGCCGATTTCAGCAAGGACAACAAGCCCTACCAGCCCAGGCTCCACCTGAAGATGGCCACGAGCCCGCTGAACGAGGGCGACTTCGTCATGGTCACCGGCTACCCGGGCCGCACCAGCCGCCATAAGCTGCCGCGCGAGGTCGAGTTCACCTTCGGCTGGGAGCAGGGCGCCATCGTGAAGGCGATGGGCGAGTCCATCGACATCATCAAGGCCGAGACCGCCGGCCGCCGCGACGCCGAGATCAAGATGGCCGCGCGCATGCAGGGCCTGCAGAACTACTACAAGAACCGCAACGGCCAGCAGGCCAGCTACGACGGCAGCGACATCCTCGCGCGCAAGACAGCCGCCTTCGACCAGCTCAAGGGATGGGCTAACGGAACACCCGAACGCAAGGCCAAATACGGCGCCGACATCGCCGCGACCGACGCGCTGCTGGCCGAGCGCGAGGCCATCGCCCGCGCCGAATACCTGCTCGGCTTCGCCTCACCTTCCATGCTCGGCTCGGCCCGCCAGCTCTACCAACTGGCCCAGGAGCGCGCCAAGCCCGACGCCGAACGCAAGCCCGGCTACCAGGACCGCGACCTGCCGCGCCTGCGCGCCGGCCTGCAGCAGCTCGAGCGCCGCTACGACGAAGCCACCGACAAGCGCCTGGTCGCGCACTTCCTGGCCCGCTACCTGGCCCAGTCGGCGGACAGCCTGAATGCCGCGCTGCTGGGCGCCTGGGGGCTGAAGGCCGGCCAGGACGAGGCCGCCATCCGTGCCCGCCTGGATGGGGTCTACGCCGCCAGCAAGCTCGCCGACACGCCGACCCGCCTGGGCTGGATGGACAAGGACGCGGCCGCCTTCAAGGCCAGCGACGACGCCTTCATCCAGATGGCCGTGGCCCTGTACGACGACGACCAGAAGCGCGAGAGCCGCGACAGGGAACTGGCCGGCAAGCTGCAGAAGGCCTATGCCGGCACGCAGCGGGCCATGATCGATTTCCACGCCAGCCGCGGCGAGGCCGTCTACCCCGATGCCAACAGCACGCTGCGCATCGGCTTCGGCAAGGTGCAGGGGCGTGACGTCGGCCGCGACGGCGAGACCTGGACCGCCTTCACGACGCTGCGCGGCATCGTCGCCAAGCACAGGGGCCCGGACGAGGCGGGCGGCGAGTTCAACGCGCCGGCCAACGAACTGGCCGCCATCAAGGCCAGGCAGTTCGGCAACTACTACGTGAAGAGCCTGGACTCGGTGCCGGTGAACTTCCTGGCCACGCTGGATACGACCGGCGGCAACTCCGGCTCGCCGGTGCTGAACAGGAAGGGCGAGCTCGTCGGCCTGCTGTTCGACGGCACGCTGGACGCCGTCATCTCCGACTGGGACTTCAACCCCAAGGCCGTGCGCAGCATCTGCCTGGATGCGCGCTACATGCTGTGGCAGATGAGCGTCGTCGACAAGGCCAGCCGCATGCTGGACGAAATGGGCGTCAAGCCTTGAAACGACGGCGGCGGCCGAAGCCGCCGCCTTGAACGACGGGTGCCCCTTGGGGCGCCCGTTGCCGTTATTGGTGCCAGCTGCCCTTGACCCAGAACCAGCCGCCCGAGTCCAGTTGCCACACCCAGTGGCCCGGCACCCAGAAGTGCATCGGCGAGGGCGCCACGGTGATCTGCTCGATGATCACCGCCGGCACCGGCGGAACCGCCTGATGCACCCAGCGGCCGTGCGCCCAGGCCCAGTCGCGGCCTTCCCATTTCCAGTGGCCCGGCACCCAGTGCCAGTCCGGCCCCGGCATCGTGCCGCGGTCCTCGGCGATCGGCGCCGGCATATGCCGCACGACGGGGGCGGCAGGCCTCACGACGACCTGCTCCTTGACGACGCAACCTGAGAGGCCCAGGCCAGTGGCGGCGGCCAGGCCGCCCAACACGGCGGCGGACAGGACATGGCGAATTCGAAGCTTCATGGGGCGAGGGCGGCCAGGCCGCCGCGTTGGTTGAAAGTGGCGCGAGTATGGTCAGGCAGCCTGTCGGCAGACCGTCGCGCGGCTGACCCGTCAGCCCTTGATCCTAGATCCGGCAGTTGACCGCTCCATACTCATCGAAAGGCTCTGTACATCAACGTCTTGGCGGCGTGTTGCTGTTCACCACTTCGGTGGGCAGCGCTGCACGCCCGCTGGCCTGGCGCTTCGGCCCGCTGGCTGCGTTGCTTCTCCTCGTGGGCGGGAGCCCACTTCGTCGGCGCGCCTTGCCACCAGGCCGCCCCGCCAAGCCCTCGGGCGTGCCCAACTGCCGGATCTAGGATCATTCCTTGGCGATGGCCTCGACCTGGATGCGCAGCTGCACGTCCATGTCGAAGCCCCAGTCCTTGCCGGCCGTGAGGCCGAAGTCCTCGCGGTTGAAATGGCCCGACGCATCCGCGCCGCAGAGTTCGCGCTTGTAGAGCGGGTGCGGGATGCACTTGAGTCGGTGGATGGCCAGCGTCACCGGCCGGGTCTGGCCGTTCAACGTCAGCTCGCCGACGAGCCGGGCCGGCATGCCGCCGCTGTCACCGGCGAAGCGGCCCTTGAAGCTCGCCGTCGGGTTCTTGTCGACGTTGAGGAACTCCTTGCCTCGGGCCCAGTCGTTCATCGCGGCGAGGCCGAAGTCGATGGCAGCCAGGTTCATCTGCACATCCACGCTGCCGCTGCCGTCGGCCTTGTCGAAGACGATGCTGCCGGTGTTCTTCGTCAGCTTGCCGCGCCAGAAGGACAGGCCCATGTGGTCGGCCTCGAAGCTTGGATAGGTGTGCATGGGGTCGATCTGGTAGCTCACCGGCGCGGCCTGGGCCAGGGCGGCGGCGAGGAGGGCGGGGATCGGTGTCAGTCGTTTCATGGCTTGTCCTTGGCGGTTCAGAGGGGGGCCGGGCACGATGCCTGACACTACGACGAACCGGGCGCAGCGATTTCGACAGGCGCCGATCATCTCCCCGCCATGACGCTTCTCCGCCGCACGCTGCTCGTCTTGTTGACCTTTGTCCTCGCCGCCTGCGCGCCGCTGCGCCCCCAGCAGCCCGCCGAGAAGCGCTACACGGCCGCCGAGCTGCTCGCGCTGAAGCCCGCCGACCTGGCCTGGCCGGCCACGTCCACCGACGGCGAGCGGGCGCTGCGCGAGGCGGCGCTGGCCGGCATCCGCGCCCGCCTGGCCCTGCCGCCCGGCCCCGAGCGCGACGCGGCGCTGCCGGCGCTTTTCGACGCCATCGCCCAGTACAACGCCGAGGCCGATGCGGCCCGCCCGCTGCTGCTGGAGGCCCTGCCCACGCTGGCCACGCGCGACGCCGACACCCAGCGCGCGTTGCTGACCGCCGCCCACACCCTCTACCCGGCCGAAGCCGCGCCGCTGCTGTGGCCGCTGCTGCCTCAGCTGACCGCCAGCAAACCCTTCGCCATCGCCGCCTACACGCTGCTGCAGGCCGATCCCGGCGCCGCGCCGCGCCTGCTGGCCCTGCTGCCCCAGCAATTCCCGGCCTGGGCCGACGACCCGCGCCTGACCGCGCTGATGCAGCGCCTGCAGCCCGCCGTCGCCGCCCCGCCGCCGCTCGCCGAGCTGCTGGCCGCGCCACTGCGCCCGGGCTACCCCGTCATCGTCAGCCTGCAGCGCCTGGGGCGCCAGCAGATGGGCCTGGCCCTGGTGCGCGCGGCCGACGGCCGCTTCGTGCGCGACGCCGCGGGCCAGCTCTTCGCGTCGCCCCAGCTCGCACTCGCGCGCAGCGGCCTGGCCGGCACCATCACCAATGGCAACACGCCGCAGGGCCTGTTCACCATCGTCGGCTCGGGTACGGCCACCAACCCCAACATCGGCCCCACGCCCTATCTGCACAGTAAGCTGCCCGTCGAGGCCACGCCGGCCGAGTTCGAGCATGTCGACGCCACCGGCGCGGCCGATTGGAGCGAGGCGCTGTACGAGAGCTATCTGCCCGAGAGCTGGCGCGCCTGGGCGCCGATCAAGGAGGCCTGGCTGGCCGGCCGCGCCGGGCGCGACGAACTGCTCATCCACGGCACGACCCTCAACCCGGCCTATTACGCCGGTAGCGCCTACTTTCCCGGCACGCCGCAGCAGGGCTGCCTGATCTCCAACGAGGACTGGGATGCGGCCACAGGCCGCCTGCTCGCCAGCCGCCAGCTGGCGCTGGCCCAGGTCTATGCGGCGGCCAGCCCGCGCGCCGACCTCGCCGGCTATCTCCTCGTCGTCGAGGTCGGCCAGCCGGGCGCCGGCCCGGTCACGCGCGAGGAGGCCCAGGCCCTCGTCGACGCGGCCGGCCGCTGAGTGCTGTCCCCGGATCGGGGGATGCTGGCTTGACAGGGGGCGCAGTACATCTAGCCGTCTTGGTCATCCGAGGAGATCCGCCATGATTGCTTGGGAAATCCAGGGTAGCGAGCTGATCAACTGCAACTGCGCCTACGGCTGCCCCTGCCAGTTCAACGCGCCGCCATCGAAGGGTGCCTGCGAGGCCATGGGCGCCATCGCCATCGACAAGGGGCATTTCGGCGATGTCAGCCTCGACGGGCTGAGGATCGCCGTCGTCTTCCAATGGCCGGGCGCCATCCACCAGGGCCGGGGCAAGTGCCAGCCCGTCGTCGATGCCAGGGCCAGCGCGGCGCAGCGCGAGGCGCTGCTGAAGATCATGTCGGGTCAGGAGACCGAGCCCTTCGCGACGATGTTCTCTGTGTTCGCGACGACGCTGGAGCAGGTCTTCGAGCCCATCGTGACGACGATCGACTACGAGGTCGATGTCGACGCCCGGCGCGGCAAGGTGAGGGCCGCGGGCGTGTTCGAGCTCGAGGGCCAGCCCATCCGCAACCCGGTCAGCGGCCAGGAGCACCGCGCCCGCATCGACCTGCCGCACGGCTTCGAGTACGAGCTGGCCGAGGTCGGCTCCGGCACCAGCCGCTCGCAGGGCGCCATCGCCCTGGAGCTGAAGGACAGCTATGCGCAGTTCGCGCGCCTGCATCTGAACAACCGCGGGGTGGTCAGGCACCGCGCCGCCGCCTGATCTTGATCGAGGCCGTGCTGAGGCGCGAGCGGGCGGTGACGGCCGCCGCACTCGCCGCCCTCGTGCTGCTGGCCTGGGCCTATGTCGCCCAGGGCGCGGGCATGGGCATGAGCGCCTGGCAGATGACCCGCCTGAGCCTGTTCCCGCACCGCCAGGCCGAGGTGGCCGGCGCGATGGCCGATGCCTGGCCCATCCTGATCGCGATGTGGTGGGTCATGATGATCGGCATGATGACGCCGAGCGCAGCGCCCCTGGTGCTGCTGCATGCGCGCGTGCTGCGCGCCCATGCACCGGTGGGCCGTGGTGTCGGCGCGGCCACGGCGGCGCTGCTGGCCGGCTATCTCTGCGTGTGGCTGGCGTTCTCGGTTGCTGCCGCCGGCCTGCAGAAGGCCTTGCAGGCCCTGGGCCTGCTGTCCGGCATGATGCTGTGGTCGCGCAGCGCCTGGCTGTCGGCAGCCGTGCTCGGCCTGGCGGGCCTGTACCAGCTGACCTCGGCCAAGCGCGCCTGCCTGGCACGCTGCCGCAGCCCGGTCGGCTTCCTGACCCGGCACGGCGGCAGCGGCCCGGGCGCCGGCTTCGTGCTCGGCCTGCGCCACGGCGCCTACTGCGTCGGCTGCTGCGGCCTGCTGATGGCCCTGCTCTTCGTCGGCGGCGTCATGAACCTGGTCTGGATCGCCGCGCTGACCGCCGTCGTGCTGCTGGAGAAACTGCTGCCGGCCGGCGTCGCCTTTGGCCGCTGGCTGGGCGGCCTGCTGCTGCTGTGGGCCCTGGCGACGCTGATCGTCTAGGCTGCGGCCCATGCCGCTTCTGCACCTCATCCCGCCCCGCCTCGACGACGCCGACGAACTGCTGCGCTTCGAGACCGACAACCGCGCTTTTTTCGAGGCTCGCGTCAATGCGCGGCCGGCGGGCTATTACTCCCCCGAGGGCGTGCGCGCCGCGATCGCTCTCGCCGAGCGCGAGGCGGCCGAGGACAAGGGCTACCAGTTCCTCGTGCGCAGCGGGGCCGGCGAGCTGGTGGGCCGCGTCAACCTGGTCGGCCTGCGGCGCAGCCACTTCCATTCGGCCGACCTCGGCTACCGCATGGCCGAGTCCGCCTGCGGCAAGGGCTACGCGAGCGAGGCCGTGCGGTTGGTGCTGCTCAAGGCCTTCGGCGAATTGGGTCTGAAGCGGCTGGAGGCCAATGCGCGCGTCGGCAACGAGGGCTCGATCCGCGTGCTGCTGCGCAATGGCTTCGAGCAGTTCGGCCATTCCAGGCGCAGTTTCGAGCTCGGTGGCGTCTGGCATGACAGGCTGCACTTCGAGCGCCATGCCGATTGAGGCAGGATGGCTGCATGCAAGCCCCACGCAGCCCCGTCGTCCTCGCCGCCGCGAGCCTTGCCATCGCCTGCGGCCTGGCCGGCGCCCAGGCGTTCGCGCCCAGCGCCGATGGCCAGGAGCTGCTGGATGCCGCCGGCCAGCGCGCCTGGGCGCGCTGCGTCGAGGGCATGCGCTGGGACGGGCGCAGCTGCCAGGGCCGGCCGGCCCTCTTCACGCATGCCGAGGCGCTGGCGATGGCGCGTTCGCGCAGTGCGGCCGAGGGGCGGGCCTGGCGTGTGCCGCAGCTGCGGGAACTCAAGCATTTTGGCGAAGGACTGGCGCATGAGCCCCAGGCCGGCACGCTAGCGCCGGCCGCGCCCCAGGGCTGGTACTGGACCGGCACCGTGCGCATCGACAGCGAGTCGGCCAACCCCTACGCCTACCGCAACGTGCAGCGCGGCGCGACCGAGACCCATGTCGACCGGCTCATCGTGCAGACCGGCTGGGCGCTCGACCCGCGCAACGGCGAGACCCGCGGCGACATGCCCCGGCGCGAGCGCCTGCCGGTGCGGCTGGTGCGCAGCGTCGAACCCTGAGATGGAGCCCCCGGCCCAGCGAGTACGCTGGTCCGCCCTCCGAGGGGGCGCCGATGCTTGCGGCGTCGAGCCGCAAGCATCGCCAGCGCGGGCCGGCTTGGGAGCGGCCCGGCGCTCGGCCCGGAAAGCGCACCGCCAAGACGGGTCGGGTGAGCGCGAGACCGGGAACGGCTCTGAGCAACCCAACCCCGCATGCGGGCCAGGTGTCCCTGAAGAAACGACGATGAGCTACAAGGTGGACGGCAGCGCCGAGATGACCGACACGTCA
>NZ_SMBU01000033.1 GCF_004342485.1 Roseateles saccharophilus | reverse complement strand
GCGAGTCCCGTCCAATTCTTCGCGAGACAGCAGCCTTGACTCAACCTCGAATAGCTTGGGATCGCGAGCCGAAATCTACGCGGGACGTAACACGGCGGAGTTCATCAACGCGAGCCGCGCGAAGCTACAGCTTGCCGGCCAGTGCCAGATTGGCGCGCATCACGTCGTTCACACGCGTCTGCCAGCCGTCGCCCGTGGCTCGCAGCGCGGCCAGCACGTCAGGGTCGAAACGGATAGCCGTCTGCACCTTGGGCGCCGCCTTGGTGCTGCCCACCGGGCGGCCACGTCGTGCGGCCACGCGCGCCTCAATCTGCTTGGGCTTGGTTACATTGCCCTCGCCGCGCAGCGCCTGGCCCACGGACTCCAGCAGGTCACGCTCGAACTGGCTCATCTCGGGTTCTTTGGTCTTGGGCATAGCTCACTCCTTGAACATCTTGCGCAGTTCGCGCAGGAAGGCCGGGGACAGATCCTCAGTCTTGGCCTTTGGGTAGACGATCAGCAGGCTCACGGTGCCATCGGCCAGTGTGGCGAAGTAGATGACCCGCACCCCACCACGCTTGCCCATGCCCTCACGCGCCCAACGCACCTTGCGCAACGGTGCAGCGCCCGGGATCACGTCGCCGGCTTCGGGATTGGCAGCGATGAAGTCCACGAACTCCATGCGTTCTTCATCGTCCCAAACCGCATCGGCGTAGCGCCGGAACATGGCCGTTTCGATCACCGTCAACATTGATTAATTGTAGAACCAATCAATTCGAGCAACAAGCCCGCTCTCGCGGGTGGCGCTTGAATGTTCCCGATTTGTTCCCCTATCGTGGTCGATGGATGGGGCGATCCTGCTCAGCGCATCAAAGGGGGACAAACGAGCATCGTCTTCGCGGTCATCCGCTTCGCATGTCCTGAAGTAGCCAAGACCGTCAGCTGGGACATCCAATACCGCGTCCTTCCGGGGTCAAGTGGAAGCAAAGCCGCACGAGCACCGATTCGGTCAACATGCAGTGACCAGACCAAATGTCCCGTGGCGACCCACCACGGCGACGGGACATCCTTCGACTGGAACAAATGCGCCTGGCAGAAAGCGGGACAGCCTGGCATTTAGCGGCGCAACCATCACGGGCTGTACCCGTGGCGTACCCGTGCCTTGTACCCGCGCGCCAAAAGGAAAACCCCGGAAACCCTTGCGTGACAAGGACTTACCGGGGCCTAAATTACTTGGGGTGGCTGATGGGACTCGAACCCACGACAACAGGAATCACAATCCTGGACTCTACCAACTGAGCTACAGCCACCGCAGAGCCAAAGAGTATAGCGCAGAAATCAGGGGGCGCTTGCAGCCGATGCCGGAGCAGCGACCTTGATGACCGCCTTGTACTGCGACTTGAGCGCGGCCAAATAGGCCTGGGCCTCGGCGCGGGCCCAGGCGCCGGCATATTGCTGGGCCGCGCGCTTGTCGTCGATGACGGCGGCGTCGCGCGGCTGCAGCTGGTTGATGCGCACGACGACATAGCCGCCGTCATCGGCCGGCACGCCCACGGCGGCAGGCAGCTTGGACGCATCGGCGCCAAGCACGGCCTCGAGCTGGGCGCGCGACAGGCCCTGCGGCTTGGCGCGCGACACGGTGACGGCGGCGTCCAGGCCGGCAACGTCGGTCGCATTGGCCTTCAATGCCGCCAGGCGGGCTTCGCCGGCCTTCCTGGCCTGCTCGGCGGCGAGCTTCTTCACGAGCTGCTCGCGCACCTTGTCCTTCACGTCGGCCAGTGGCGGCACGCGCACCGGGTTGTACTGGGTGACGTGGGCCGACACGAGCTGGCTCGGGCCGGTCTCGACGGCCTCGGTGTTGCGCTTGTTGCGCAGCGCGTCGGCGCCGAAGACCGCGTCCAGCAGCTTGCCCGAGGCCAGCGGGCCGCCGCTGCCCGGCTGGGGCTGGCGCTGCACGGTGGCGGTCTGGATCTGCAGTTTCAGCTTGTCGGCGGCAGGCTGCAGGCTGTCGGACTGTTCGTAGACGAGATTGCCGAACTGTTCGGCGACCTCGGCGTACTTCTTCTGCGCAAGCTGCTTGCGCACCTCGGCCTCGACCTCGGCACGCACGGCCTCGAAGGGCTTCTTGTCGCCGCCACGCACACCGGTCATCTGGATGATGTGATAGCCGAAATCGGTCTCGACAAGGTTGCTGATCTCGCCCTGCTTCATCGCATAGACGGCCGCGTCGAACTCCTTGACCATGGCACCACGGCCGAAGAAGTCGAGGTCGCCGCCGTTGACGGCCGAACCCGGGTCCTGCGAGTTCTTCTTGGCGAGCTCGGCGAACGAGGCCGGGTTCTTGCGGACCTGGGCCAGGATCTCCTCGGCCTTGGCCTTGGCCTTGGCGCGCTCCTCGGCGGGCGCGCCGCGGTCCACCTTGATCAGGATGTGGCTGGCGCGGCGCTCCTCGGGCGCGCCGTAGCGCGAGGCGTTTTCCTTGTAGTAGTTCTGCAGGTCGTCCTCGCTGAACTTGACGTCCTTCTTCAGCGCCTCGACGTCAAGGACGAGGTATTGGATCTGCGCCGACTCGGGCAGCTGGAACTTGGCCACGTTGGCCGTGTCCTTGTAGAAGGCTTCGAGTTCGGAGTCGCTCGGGTTGAGCTTGCCCGCGAAATCCTTGATGTCGAAGTGCTGCCACTGCACCTCGCGCTGCTGCAGCAACGAGTCGAAGGCGAGCTTGGGCACCGCTGTACCGGCCAGCACGGAGGTTTCCACGCCCTTGGTGACCTGCTGCAGGATCAGCGACTGGCGCACGCGCTCGTCGAAACCGGCCGGCGTCAGGCCCTGCATCGCGGCAACGGCCTTGTTCACCGTGCCGTCGGCGTTTCGCATGAAGGCGAATTCGGGGTCGTGCAGGTATTTGTTCAGCAGGCTGTCCGCGCTGACGGTGAAGTGCTGGTGGGCCGCCGCCGCCTGCAGCGTGCGCTCGGTGACCAGGCCTTCGAGCGCCTGGCGCTTCACCTCCGGCGTGTCCAGCAGCTTGGCGTCGACATTGGGGTTCTGGCCACGGATACGCTGGGCCTGCTCGCGCTGGGCGTTGTCCCATTCGGCCTGCGTGATCTTGCGGCCGTCGACGCTGGCCACGCCGGCGTTGGCACCGCCCATCATGCTGGTATAGCCCTGCATGCCCACGAAGGCGAAGGACGGCAGGATGAGCAGCAACAGGATGAACTGGAACAGGCGGTTGTGCTGGCGGACGAAATCGAACATCTCGGGGAGCCTTGAAGATCAAGCAATCAAACGCGACGAAGGCGAACCAAGGTTCGCCTTCGAGGGGAGCCGCATTCTAAGTGGGACGGCAGACCGCCCTCGCAGGGCGGGTGGTGGGCGCTGACGGGCTCGAACCGCCGACAATCTCCGTGTAAGGGAGGTGCTCTACCAACTGAGCTAAGCGCCCGGGAATTCCGGGATCGACCCCGAGGGGTCAGTTAACGGCGTCTTTGAGCGCCTTGCCGGGTTTGAACTTCGGCACCTTGGCCGACTTGATCTTGATCGCCTCGTTGGTGCGCGGGTTGCGGCCGGTGCGGGCCGCGCGCTTGGTGATGCTGAAGGTGCCGAAGCCCACCAGCGAGACGGTGCCGTTCTTCTTCAGCGTCGTCTTGACGCCACCGATCACGGCTTCGAGCGCGCGGCCTGCGGCGGCCTTGGAAATGTCGGCCTGCTTGGCAATGTGCTCGATCAATTCGGACTTGTTCACTCGTGCCCCCTCAACGGAACATTGGGCCATGCCTGCGTTGCCGGAGGCATGGACTGCGATGAGATGTCGGTCCCGCGCACTGCGCAGCCTTCTGAGGGCCACCACTTGGCGGCCAAGGCGCGCGCGGGGAAGCGGATTCTAGACGCGCGTTCGATACGCCACAGGGCGGGAAAAGTCCCGATACAACTGCTTGTCCGACTAGAGCCGGCGGCCCCCCTAACGGGCCTTGGCGCGGATTTCCGGCAGGGCCTTCTGCAGGTAGTAGGCCATGGACCAGATGGTCAGCACGACGGCCGCGTAGATCAGCCAGGTGCCCCACTGCCGCGTCGGGATCAGGCCGAAGAGCTGGCCGTCGAAGAGCAGGAAGGGAATGGCCACCATCTGCACCGTCGTCTTCAGCTTGCCGACCATGTGCACGGCGACGCTGCGCGACGCGCCGATCTGGGCCATCCACTCGCGCAGCGCCGAGATGGTGATCTCGCGGCCGATGATGACCAGCGCGACGAAGGCGTCGACCCGCTGCAGCTTGAGCAGCACCAGCAGCGCCGAGCAGACCATCAGCTTGTCGGCCACCGGGTCCAGGAAGGCGCCGAAGGACGAGGTCTGGTTGAGCTTGCGGGCCAGGTAGCCATCCAGCCAGTCGGTCAGCGCGACGACGATGAAGAGCGCCGTGGCGATCAGGTTCTGGTGGGCGGGGACCATGTCCAGATAGAACACCCCGACGATCAGCGGGATAGCCACGATGCGGGCCCAGGTCAGCAGAGTCGGCAGGGTCAGGAACATGGCGGCCATTGTGCCCAAGGCTGGAGCATTGCCGAGGGATCTGTGGCGGGTTTGCCAAGCGGCTGCCATGGAAGCGGCTTTGCCGGGCCATCGGCAGCGCCTCCTTGAGGGGGCGGCAAAGCCGGTAGGGGGTGGTCCTTAGTCCAGGCTGCGCGGCTTGAAGCGGCGGTCCTCGTCGAACAGGAAGGTCTCGGTGAAGCGCCAGGGCTCGGGCATGCGGCGCACGTCGCCGAAGGGCGCGGCGCGGTTCACCGCGTCGATGGCCAGCTGCAGGGTCTCCGGGCCGAACCTGGGCGGCCTGACCACGTTGATCCGGCGCACGCTGCCGTCGGCCTTCACCTCGACGTCCAGCACGACCAGGGTCAGCAGGTGGGCGGGAGCCGGCGTCATGTAGGTGAGGTCGGGGTTGGCCATCACGAGGCGCTCGGCGGCCTGGCGGCGCAGTTCGTCGTTGGTGCGCACGGCGCGCGGCGCGGGCATGCCCTGCGCAGGCCTGGCCTTGCTGGCGGGCGAAGGCGCCGGCGCAGCGGCCATTACCGGCGCGGGAGACGGGGCCGGGGCGGGTGCAGGCGCCGGGGCACGCGGCGCGGCGCTGCAGCCGGCCAGCACCGGGCCGATCAACCACCGTGCGGCGCGCTTGAAACGGTCGACAGCGGACATGACGGTTCTCCTCGGGATGCTGTTGTGTTGTGAGTTGCTATCTTGCGCCAGCCTGGGAAGCGCTGCAGAAGGCAGTTTGCAACGCGCCGTAGCTGTATCAGTGCAGCATCAGTGCAGTGCGCGGTAGATTTCCTCGGCGAGCTCGCGCGAGATGCCCTTCACGCCCGCCAGTTCGTCCACGCTGGCACCCGCCACGCCCCGCACGCCGCCGAAGCGCTGCAGCAGCTGCGCGCGTTTCTTGGGGCCGACGCCGGGCACGTCCTCCAACCGCGAACCGCCGGTGCGCGTGGCGGCGCGCTTGGCCCGCATGCCGGTGATCGCGAAGCGGTGGGCCTCGTCGCGGATCTGCGCGATCAGCATCAGCGCGGCGGAGTCGCGGCCCAGATAGACCTTCTCGCGCCCGTCGGCGAACACCAGCTCCTCCAGGCCGACCTTGCGGCCCTCGCCCTTCTCAACGCCGGCGATCAGGCCGAGGTCCAGGCCCAGTTCCTCGAAGACCTCCCGCGCCATGCTGACCTGGCCGCGGCCGCCGTCCACCAGCACGAGGTCGGGCAGGCGGCCGGTGCCGAGCTGGGCGGCCTCGGCCATCTTGCTGTAGCGCCGCGTCAGCACCTGGCGCATCGCGGCGTAGTCGTCACCACCCGTGATGCCCTCGATGGTGTAGCGCCGGTACTGGCTGCTCTGCATCTGGTGGCCTTCGAAGACGACGCAGCTGGCCATCGTCGCCTCGCCCGCCGTGTGGCTGATGTCGAAGCATTCGACACGGAACTTGTCGATCTCGGGCGGCGACAGGTCGAGCGCCTCGACCAGCGCGCGCGTGCGCGCCTGCTGCGAGCCCTCCTCCGCCAGCAGCCGCGCCAGCGCCAGCTCGGCACCTTTGACGCACATCTCCAGCCAGATGCGGCGCTGGCCGCGCGGCTGGGCCTGCACCGTCACGCGGCTGCCGGCCTGGACGGCCAGCGCATCGGCCAACCCGGCGTCCACCGCCTCGCTGACGACGATGAGGCCGGGCACCGGCGACGCCAGGTAGTGCTGGGCCATGAAGGCCTCCAGCACCTGGCGCTCGGGCGACAGCGCGTCCTCGTCGTCGAAGCGCAGCGCGGTGGCGTCGTCGACATGCTTAGGGAAGAAGGCCCGGTCGCCCAGGTGGCGTCCGCCGCGCACCATCGCGAGGTTCACGCAGGCCCGGCCGCCCTGCACCCTGACGGCCAGGATGTCCACGTCGCGGTCATGGCCCGTTGCGCTGCTCTCCTCGATGACCTGCTGCTGCAGCACCTTGGACAGGGCCTGGATCTGGTTGCGCACCTCGGCGGCCAGTTCGTAGTGCCGGGCTTCGGCGTAGGCCATCATCTGCTGCTGCAGCGCGGCCATGACTTCGTCGGTCTCGCCGCGCAGGAAGCGCTCGGCACTCGTGACGTTGCGCGCGTAGTCACCGGTCTGGCCGGCCGGCACGCAGGGGCCGGAGCAGCGCTTGATCTGGTGCAGCAGGCAGGGCCGGCTGCGGTTGTTGAAGACGCTGTCCTCGCAGGTGCGTAAGCGGAAGACCTTCTGCATCAGCTGGATGGACTCCTTCACCGCCCAGGCGCTCGGGAAGGGACCGAAATACTGGTGGCGCTTGTCCACCGAGCCGCGGTAGTAGCTCATGCGCGGGTAGGCGTGGCCGCTGAGCTTCAGATAGGGGTAGCTCTTGTCGTCCCGGAACAGGATGTTGAAGCGCGGGTTCAACGTCTTGATCAGGTTGTTTTCCAGCAGCAGGGCCTCGGCCTCGGTGCGCACCACCGTCGTCTCCAGCCGCGCGATGCGCGCCACCATCATGCCGATGCGGGTGCCGCCGTGGTTCTTCTGGAAGTAGCTGGAGACGCGCCGCTTCAGGTCCTTGGCCTTGCCGACATAGAGTACCTCGCCCTTGGCATCGAAATAGCGGTAGACGCCCGGCAAGGCCGGCAGCGCATTGACCTCGGCCACCAGCTTCTCGCGCACCTCGCGCGCGGCGGCCTCCATCTCGAAGGCGCGCTGCTTCTCGGCCGCCTCGATGGCGGCACGCTCGGCGGCCCACTCGGCCTGGGTCTGCTCGCCGAGGGCGGCGTCGGAAGGAGTCGTGCTGGACATGGGCGGGATTCTGGCCTGGGACAATCGTTCGATGCTTTGGGACATCTTCTGCCGCGTCATCGACAACCATGGCGACCTCGGGGTCTGCTGGCGGCTGGCGCGTGTTCTGGCGGCCCGCGGGCAGTCAGCGCGGCTCTGGGTGGACGACGCGTCGGCCCTGGCCTGGATGGCTCCGGAGCGCCCCGCCGGCGTCACCGTGCATGCCTGGCCCGACGGCGATGCGGGCGTGATGCCCGGCGACGTGGTCATCGAGGCCTTCGGCTGCGAGCCGCCCGCGGCCTTCGTCGCCCGCATGGCGGCGCGTGCGCCGGCGCCGCGCTGGATCAACCTCGAATACCTCAGCGCCGAGGACTACGTCGAACGCAGCCACGGCCTGGCCTCGCCGCAGTTCAGCGGCCCCGGCGCGGGGTTGACCAAGCATTTCTTCTACCCCGGATTCACGCCACGCACCGGCGGGCTGCTGCGCGAGCCGGGCCTGCTCGACCGCGTGGCGGCCTTCGACGGTGCGGCCTGGCTGGCCGGGCGCGGCTGGGCACCCCGGCCGGGCGAGCGCGTCGTCAGCCTGTTCGCCTATGCCAACCCGGCACTGCCCGCACTGCTGGGCGCGCTGGCCGAACGGCCCACGCTGCTGCTGGCCTGCCCCGGCCCGCTGCAGGCCCGGGTCATCGACCGGCCCGGCCTGCGCTGCATCGCCCTGCCCTATCTGGCCCAGGACGACTACGACCGCCTGCTGTGGGCCTGCGACCTGAACCTCGTGCGCGGCGAGGACTCCTTCGTGCGCGCGCAGTGGGCCGGCAAGCCCTACGTCTGGCACATCTACCCGCAGCACGACGACGCCCACCACACCAAGCTGGAGGCCTTCATGGCCCGCGCCGGCCTGCCCGAGGCCTGGCGCGCGGTCTGGCGCGGCTGGAACGGGCTGGCACCGCTGCCGGACGGGCTGAGCGGCTTGGCCGAGGCGGCGGCGCACGCCCCCGCCTGGCGTGCGCAGTTGGCGGCGCAGCCCGATCTGCTCACCCAGCTGCAAGGCTTCTTAGGGGTTTCCAGCTAGAATGATTGGCTTTGCCGCGCCACGCCGAGACGGACCGAACGGAGTCATCGGGAGCCTGGTGCGCCGTCTGCCGGAGCAGTCCGGCCTTCAACACCCCGATACACCATGAAACTCGCTCAAGAAATCCGCGCCGGCAACGTGATCATGCAGGGCAAGGACCCGATGGTCGTCCTGAAGACCGAATACAGCCGTGGTGGCCGCGGCGCCGCCACCGTGCGCATCAAGATGAAGAACCTGCTGAACGGCGCCGGCGCCGAGCTGGTCTTCAAGGCCGACGACAAGATGGAGCAGATCATCCTCGACAAGAAGGAGTGCACCTACACCTACTTCGCCGACCCGATGTATGTCTTCATGGACACCGAGTACAACCAGTACGAGGTCGAGTCGGAGAACATGGGCGACGCTCTCTCCTACCTCGAAGACAGCATGGCCGTGGAAGTGACCTTCTACGACGGCAAGGCCATCTCGGTCGAGTTGCCCACCAGCGTCGTGCGCGAGATCGAGACCGAGCCGGCCGCCAAGGGCGACACCTCGGGCAAGGTCATGAAGCCGGCCCGCCTGAAGGGCACCGGTTTCGAGATCTCCGTGCCGGCCTTCGTCGAGAACGGCGACAAGATCGAAATCGACACCCGCACGCACGAGTACCGCAAGCGCGTCTAAGCGCCGCTCCGGCCTCGCTCGTAAAAACGCCCGCAGCAGCGGGCGTTTTGCTTTATTCGGCGCTGTCCGGAAGATCGGACAGGTCGGGGATTTCCAGCTCGGCGTCGATCTCGCTGTCGAAATCGGCGCTGGCCTTCATCGGGATCCAGGGACGGTCCAGCGGGCGGTAGACGCGGCGCTGCAGACGCGCCAGGCGGTCCGAGCGCTCGATGGCGTTCATCACCTGATCGGGAGCGATCAGCATCGCGAAGGGGTCGGCCAGGTTCGGGGTGGTGGACAGCATGGTGGTAGGCCTCGTGGGTGACGATGGCCTCACTGTAGGTAGCCCGGCCGCGCCACGACAGTCGTCCCAGCGCGGCGACGGCTGTAGGACTTTGCCCTACACGCGCCTCCACGCGAGAACGATTTGGCCTATTTGCCAGCCTCGGCCGCCCGCTGGCGCTCGGCGCTGATGCGGCGCAGTTCGGCCGCGATGCCGTCACGCCCGCCGCGCTGCGCGAAGTCAGCCGCGGTCAGCTCCTGCTCGTTGGCGGCGCGCGGCTCGGCACCGGCCTTGAGCAGCATGGGCACCAGGTCGCCGTTGCCGTAGCGGGCCGCCATCATCAGCGGCGTCGTGCCGTTGTCGGAGCGCGCATTGATGTCGGCGCCCTGCGCGATGAGCCAGGCGGACACGCCGTTGTCGGGCCCGCTGCAGGCGTAGTGCAGCGGCGTCCAGCCGTCGCGGTTGATCGCGGCGCCGCGCTTGACCAGGGCCTGCACGGCCGGCAGCGAGCCGCGGATGGCGGCGATCATCAGCGGCGTCTCACCCTGGGCGTTGGGCTCGTCGATCTTGGTCTGGGGCGACGCGAGCAGGCTGCCCAGCGCCTGCAGCGAGCCCTCGCGCAGCGCGACGAAGATGGCCTGGCGACCGCGCGAATCGGGCTGGTTGGGGTCCACGCCGCGCAGCAGCAGGCTGAGCACCGCGCGCGGCTCGTTCAGCTCGACGGCCAGCACGAGATCGTCGATGGGCTCGGCATGGGCCGCGGCGGCCACAGTCAGCGCGATGCCGGCGAGCCAGGCCCTCATACCACGGCCTCCGGCAGCCCGAACAGGCGACGCGTGTTGGCCGCCGTGACGGCAGCCAGTTCCGGCACCGCCAGGCCCACGGCATCCGCCACCGCCTTGGCCACATGCGGCACATAGGCCGGCGTGTTGGTCTTGCCGCGGAAGGGCACGGGGGCGAGATAGGGGCTGTCGGTCTCGATCAGCAGGCGCTCCAGCGGCAGCAGCTTCAGCAGGTCGCGCAGGTCCTGGGCGTTCTTGAAGCTGACGATGCCGGAAAAGGAGATGTAGTAGCCGCGCTCGACGGCCGCCAGCGCCACCTCGGCCGTCTCGGTGAAGCAGTGGAAGACGCCGCCGGCCTGCTCGCCGCCCTCCTCGTCCAGCACGCGCAGCGTGTCGGCCGCGCTGGAACGGGTGTGGATCACCAGGGGCTTGCGCGCCTGCCTGGCCGCGCGGATGTGGGTGCGGAAACGCTCGCGCTGCCACTCCATGTCCTCGATGCTGCGGCCGTTCAGGCGGTAGTAGTCCAGCCCCGTCTCGCCGATGGCGACGACGCGCGGCAGCGCGGCCAGGTGCACCAGCTCGGCCATGTCGGGCTCGCGCATGTCCTCGGTGTCGGGGTGCACGCCCACCGTGGCCCAGAGCTGCGGGTGCGCCAGCGCCAGACCGTGCACGGCCTCGAATTCCTCCATCTGCGTGCAGATGCAGATGGCCTGGTCGACCTGGGCCGCCTTCATGTCGGACAGGATGTCGGGAAGCCTCTGCTTCAGCTCCGGGAAGCTGAGATGGCAATGGGAATCGATGAACATGGCGGGGATTGACGCGCCGCGGCTTGCGCGCGGGCGCTAGAGGGTCTGGGTCGGCTTGCTCGACGAGATGGCCGTGCCGAGGATTTCCTCGATGCGCACGCGGATCAGCCGCGTCTTCTCGTCGCCGGGGAAGCGCACGCCGACGCCCTGGGTGCGGCCCCCGGAGGCATTGGCCGGCGTCAGCCAGGCAACCTTGCCGGCCACCGGGTAGCGCTGGTTGTCTTCGGGCAGGGCGAGCAGCAAATAGATGTCTTCGCCGAGCTTGTAGTCGCGCGTCGTCGGTACGAACAGCCCGCCCTCGGCGAAGGCCGGGATATAGGCCGCGTACAACGCCGACTTTTCGCGGAACACGAGCTGGATGACGCTGGGCCGCGCACCCGAGCCGGCCGCCGCGCCGCCTGCCGTGGGCAGCGCCATCGGGCTGCTCAGTTGGCTGGCTTGGAATTGCGCGTTCTGACCGGGCTTGGAATTGGCGTCGCTCATGGCCCCAGTGTAGTCAGCCCGGATACGGCATTCGGGCTCAGCGCGCGGCGGCGGCCATCGCGGCCTGGGCCTGGGCCACCAGGGCCTCGATCCACAGGCCGGCGTTCAGCGGGTGGTCGGCATGCCGGGCCGCGCGGCGCAGCTCGGCATCCCAGGCCAGCAGCGGCGCGGCGCGCTTCGGCGCCGGCAGGGCCGCGGCGGCGAAGAACTGGCCGGGCTGGCCGTGGCTGCGGCGCAGCAGGTCGTGGCACAGGCGCTGCAGTGCGTCGATGACGCGGGGCGGCGCCCAGTCCGACAGCGCCGCCACCTCGCCGCGCGCCACCCGCTTCGGGACTGCCTGCCAGGCCGCGTCCGTCAGCCCCGCTTCGGCCCAGGCCAGCGCCTGCTGCGGCCGGCCGCCCGTAGCGGCGAGCAGGCCCTCGCCGCCCTCCACGCCCTTGGCGGCCAGCCAGGCCAGCGCAGCGGCGCGCTCCGGCAGGGCCAGGGGCAGCGGCTGGCAGCGGCTGCGGATGGTGGGCAGCAGGCCGGCGCTGTCGTGGCTGGCGAGCACGAAGCGCAGCAGGCCCGAGGGCTCCTCCAGCGTCTTCAGCAGCGCATTCGCGGCGACGCCGTTCAGGGCTTCGGCCGGGAAGATGACGGCCACCTTGGCGCGGCCGCGCGCCGACGTGGCCTGAGCGAACGCGAGCAGGTTGCGCACCGCCTCGACCTTGATCTCGCGGCTGGGCTTGGCCTTGCCGGCCTTGGCGTCGGGTTCCTCGAAGGGCAGGCCGAGCGACTCGCGCGCCGGGGCCTCCAAGGCTTCGGGCAGCAGCAGCTGGAAGTCGGGATGCGTGCCGCTGGCGAAGAGCTTGCAGCTGGCGCAGTGGTTGCAGGCCGGCGCACCGGGTGCGGCGGCTTCGCAGAGCCAGCTCTGCGCGAGCTTGACGGCCAGCTCCAGCTGGCCCACGCCGGCCGGCCCCTGCACCAGCAGCGCATGCGAGCGCGCCCGCGCCAGCGCCTCGGCCAGCGGCGCATGCAGCCAGGGCAGGTCGGCGTTCAGCATGTCGGATAGCGCCTTGCCAGCACGGCCAGCACCGCCGCACCGACCTGCTCGACCGTGCCGCTCGCATCGATGCGCACGATGCGATCCGGCGCCTGGGCCGCACGGGCCGCGTAGCCGGCGCGCACGCGCTCGAAGAAGTCCAGGTCCTGCTGCTCGATGCGGTCGGCCTCGCGTGCGCTCGCGCGGCGCGCGGCGGCCTGTTCCGCGGGCAGGTCGAACCACAGCGTCAGCTCGGGCTCGGTGCCTTCCTGCACCCAGTCGGCCAGCGGGTTCAGCACCGACAGCGGCAGGCCGCGGCCGCCGCCCTGGTAGGCGAAGCTGGCGTCGGTGAAGCGGTCGCAGAGCAGGGTCCTGCCGGCCGCCAGCGCCGGGCGGATGACGGTTTCGACATGGTCGCGGCGGCCGGCGAACATCAGCAGCAACTCGGTCAGCGCGCCCATCGGCTCCTTCAGCACGATGTCGCGCAGCGTCTCGGCCAGCGGCGTGCCGCCGGGCTCGCGGCTGAGCTGCACGTCGGCGCCGCGCGCGCGGAACCAGTCGGCCACGGCCTGGATATGGGTGGACTTGCCGGCACCGTCAATGCCTTCGAACGAGATGAATCTGCCGGTCACTACTTGCCGCGGATGTATTTGTTGACCGCGCGATTGTGCGCGGAGAGGTCGTCGCTGAACTCGCTGCTGCCGTCGCCCCGCGAGACGAAATAGAGCGACTTCACCGCGGCCGGGTTCAGCGCCGCCTGCAGCGAGGCCGCGCCGGGCATCGCGATGGGCGTCGGCGGCAGGCCGGCGCGGGTGTAGGTGTTGTAGGGCGTGTCCGTCGTCAGGTCGCGCTTGTGCAGGTTGCCGTCATAGGCCTCGCCCAGGCCGTAGATGACGGTCGGGTCGGTCTGCAGCGGCATGCCCACGCGCAGCCGGTTCATGAAGACGGCGGCGACCTTGCTGCGGTCGCTCGCGGCGCCGGTCTCCTTCTCGACGATGGAGGCGAGGACCAGCGCCTCGTCGACATTCTTCAGCGGCAGGCCGGACGCACGCTGGCCCCAGGCCGCGGCGAGGCGCCTCTTCATCGCTTCGTGGGCGCGCCTGAGCACCGTCAAATCACTGACGCCGCGGCTGTAGGCATAGGTGTCGGGGAAGAAGCGGCCCTCGGGCGCGGCACCGGGCTCGCCCAGCGCCGCCATGATCTCCGCATCGCCCATCTGCGCCGTGCGCGGCTTCAGGTTGGGCGCCGCTGCCATGGCCGCCCTCACCTGCCGCCAGTTCCAGCCCTCGATCAGCCGCAACTGCTCCAGCACCTGGTCGCCGCGCACCATCTTGTCCAGCAGCGCGCGCGGCGTGATGCCGGCGTGCACCTCGTAGCTGCCGGCGCGGATCTGCTTGGCCTGGCCCGACCACTTGAACCACTGGTAGAGCCAGCGGGCGTCGGCCTGCACGCCGGCCGCGACCCAGGCACGGGCCACCTCGGCCGGGTTGGTGCCCGACTCGATGGACAGCTCCACCGACGGCGCAGCCAGATCCAGCGGGCTGCGCAGCCATTGCCACACGGCGCCTGCGGCCAGTGCCGCCATCAACAACAACGCGAGCACTGCCCGCAATAGCCACTTCATGCCCTGTGAAAAGCCCGGTCAAAAGGGCGCCGATGATAATTCCCGCCTATGGTCGAATCCCTCCAAACCTCCTGCCTCCACCTCTCCGACTGGGGCGTGATCCGCGCCCAGGGCGCGGACGCCGCCAGCTTCCTGCACGGCCAGCTGACCCAGGACTTCGCGCTGCTCGACCGCGAGCACGCCCGCCTGGCCGGCTTCTGCACGGCCAAGGGCCGGCTGCTGGCGACGCTGGTGGGCTGGCGCGGCGGCCAAGATGGGAATGACAGCGAGATCCTGCTGGCCCTGCCGGCCGACACGCTGGCCGCGACGCTGAAGCGGCTTTCGATGTTCGTGCTGCGCGCGAAGTGCAAGCTCAGCGACGCGAGCGCGGAGTTCGCCGTCTACGGCCTGCTGGGCACGCCCGCGGCCGAAGCCTGGACGCTGGCGCGCGAAGGCGACGCGGTGCAGATCGCGTTGCCGGGCCCGGGACGCGCGCTGCGCGTGCAGCCGGCAGCCGCCCCTGCGCCGGCCGGCGACGCATTGCCGCCCGACGACTGGGCCTGGGCCGAAGCCGCGGCCGGCATGGCCTGGGTACGCGCCGCGACCGTCGAGGCCTTCGTGCCGCAGATGATCAACTTCGAGGTGCTGGGCGGCGTGAGCTTCAAGAAGGGTTGCTACCCCGGCCAGGAGATCGTCGCGCGCAGCCAGTACCGCGGCACGCTGAAACGCCGGCTGCAGGTCTTCGAGACCGATGCCGCGGCCACGGTCGGCCAGGAGATCTTCCACAGCGCCGACCCCGAGCAGCCGGCCGGCGTCGTGGCCGGCTGCGGTTCGCGCGCGGGCCGCTCGGTCGTCGCCGCCGAGATCAAGCTCGCGGCTCTGGAGGGCGGCAGCCTGCATCTGGGCAGGGCCAGCGGTGCGACGTTGCAACCACGCGCCCTGCCCTACGAGATTCCCCCGCAGGAGTGAGCGTGCAGCTCTACGTCTACTACCGCGTCGCGGCCGAGCATGCCGACGCGGCCCTCATCGCCTTCCGCAAGGCCCGCGTCGAGGCGCCCATCGAGCTGCTGCAGCGGCCCGAGCCCGATGACCAAGGGCGCTGGACATGGATGGAGATCTACCCCGAGGGCTGGAGCCACCGTGAGCCTGGCGTGGCTGCGGCGATGGCAGTTTGGATGGCCAGCGAGCGCAAGGTCGAACGGTTCGAGATGCTGGGTTGATCAGACATGGGTTCTGGGCAGCCAGTAGCCGGGCTGGTGGCGATCCGGCGAGATGGCGAGATGGCGAGATGGCGAACACGATGGCCGCAGCAGGCTCGTCCCGGTAAACGATGGTGAACGGAAAGCCCCTGACCTTGGTTCGGCGCGTCTCAGCTGGGCCGGACGCACCACCCGCCGGAAAGCGGCGGATCAGTTCGAACGATGCCGCGACGGCCTCCCGGAAACGCCGCCCCGTGCCTTCACGCTTGCTTTCGTAGTAGGCGGTCTCGCGCAGCAGTTCCGCACGCGCTTCGGCGCGCAGGCGCAGTGGCTTCAAGGTGCGAGGCGGCGTGCTTCGGCCAGAACCTCGTCCATGCCGTGCAACTCGCCCTCGCCGCGCTCGTGGGCTGAGACGCGACGAGCGATCTCCTGCGCCCAGGCCTCGTCGTCCGCAGGCGCGTCGCCAGGCTGCAGGGATTCCAGCAGCAGGTCGAGCAGACGCACGCGTTCTTCCGGTGTCAGGCTGCGGCCCTGCGCGGCCAGGTCGGCAACAAGGTCAGACATGAGAGACCTTTCGAATGAGAGGATCACCGGCCCGCGATTGTCCGCCGATCAGGCTCATAGCGCCCTGACCATTTCCACATGCCCGATGCCCGCCTCTTCAAAAGGCTGGCCCCTGCGCTGGAAGCCGGCCCGCAGATAGAAGTTCTCGGCCGACAGCTGGGCATGCAGCAGCACCTCGCGGTAGCCCTGCCGCTTCGCCTCGGCCATCAGCGCCTCCAGCACCTGGCGGCCGATCTGGCCGCCGCGCATCGCGCGCAGCACGGCCATGCGGCCGATCTTGGCGACGCCGGGCACATGCTCCAGCAGCCGGCCGGTGGCCAGCGGCAGGCCGAAGCGGTTGCGCGCCAGCGCATGCAGGCAGCTGGCGTCGGCGGCGTCCCATTCCATGTCGGCCGGGATGTGCTGCTCCTCGATGAAGACCTGGCGGCGGATGGCCGCGGCCGCGGCACCGTGCTCGGACCAGGCGCCCAGCGCCACGTCGACCACCGGCTGGCCGGCCTCGAAGTCATGCATCAGGCCGCGCAGCGCGTCGGGCAGCCGCAGCGGCGTCTGCGTGGCCGTGTCGGCGAAGACGTAGACCATCTCGGCCTGCACCAGCATCTGGTCGCCATGGAAGATGGCACCGTCGACCTTCATCGAGCTGTTGCCGAACTCGCGGCAGCGGATGCCGATGTCCAGCCGGTCGTCGTAGCGGGCCGAGCCGCGGTAGTCCAGCGACGCGCGGCGCACATAGAGGTCGCCGCCCAGGCTCTTCATCGTGTCGGCGTAGGGAATGGCCAGCGCCCGCCAGTAGCCGCTGACGGCGGTGTCGAGATAGGTCAGGTAGTGGCCGTTGAAGACGATGCCCTGGGCGTCGATCTCGGCCCAGCGCACGCGCAGCGGCTCGAGGTGGCGGAAGTCGGTGCGTTTCATGGCTTGAGTTGCTCCCTGATTGCGGCGGCACAGGCGTCCAGCGCGCTCAGCGCCTCCGGGATGTGCCGGCCCATCTTGATGAAGTCATGGGTAACGCCACGATACAGCTCCAGTTGCACCGGCACACCGGCCGCGCGCAAGGTGTCGGCATAGGCGACGCCTTCGTCGACGAGGGGGTCGCACTCGGCCAGCACGACGCAGGCCGGCGCAAGGCCGGCATGGTCCTCGGCTTCCAGCGGCGCGAAACGCCAGTCGTGGCGCTGGCCGTGGTCGATGTAGTGGTCGAAGAACCAGGCGATGCTGGCCGCGTCGAGCAGGAAGCCGTTGGCGAAGAGCCTGTGCGAGGCCGTGCAGGGCTGGCTGGCGGTGCCCGGCGTGATGAGCAGCTGCAGCGCCAGCGGCAGGCCGCGGTCGCGGGCGAAGAAGGCGGCGCCGGCAGCCAGCGTGCCACCGGCGCTGTCGCCGCCGACGGCCAGGCGCGAGCCGTCCAGGCCCAGCGTTCCGGCCTGCTCGTGCAGCCAGGCCAGCGCGGCCCAGGCGTCGTCCACGGCCGCCGGGAAGCGGTGTTCGGGCGCAAGGCGGTAGTCCAGCGCCAGCACGGCGGCGCCGCTGCGCAGGGCCAGTTGCCGGCACAGGCTGTCGTGCGTCTCCAGGTCACCGATGGTGAAGCCGCCGCCGTGCAGATAGAGCAGCACGGGCAGCCGGGCGTCGCTCGGTGCGTAGAGGCGCGCGGGCCGGCCGGCGGCTTCGAGGTCCTGCACGCGCGGCAGTGGCGCGCGCGGCAGGTCGAGGATCTCGGCACCCATGCGATAGGCCAAACGGGCCTCGCGCGGTGTGAGGCTGTGGAAGGGCGGGCGGTTGGCGCGGTGGATGCGTTCGAGCAACCCGGCCATGCGCGGGGTCAGGAGCTGGGTGGGCGGGGTCATCGGACCTGCATTGTCCGCGGCGGCACCCAGGGATCGCGCAGCGGTGCCTGCACGGCCTTCTCGTGCGTCGGCGCGACGCTGCCCGGCTGCTGCGGCGTGCCGGCCCGGTCCTGCGCGATGACAGGCCGGGCCTCCAGCGCACGGCGCTCGGGCCCCAGGTCGGCCGCGGCACGCAGGGCCAGCGTGCCGGCGTAGAAGGCTTTCAGGTCGGCGAGCTGCTGCGGGCGGGTCGTGTCGTCCAGATAGCTCATGTGGCCGCCGGCGTAGCTGCGCAGCTTGACGCGGCTGGCATCGACGCGGGCCAGGTCCGTTTCGGTCAGGTGAAAGGGCGTGGCGAGGTCGTGATAGCCGCTGACGGCCAGCACGCGCAGCCGCGCGTTCTGCGCCAGCGCCGCGGCGAGGTCGGGCAGCGTGTCCGGCAGGCTGCGCCCGGCGTGGCTGAAGTCCCAGGCGCTGGCCGCATCGCTGAGCAGCACATAGGTGGACGCGTTGCGGTAGCCGAGCTGGTCGCGCAGATGGGTGGCGATGCCGGTGGCGAAGCTGTCGGTCAGCCAGGTGCTGGAGGGGTCGCCTTCGGACGCGAGTGGGCTGCCGGTGGGTGCCTTCATGCGGCCGTCGTAACGACCGAGCAGCTGGCCGGCGATGAGCCATTGGCGATAGTCGTCGGCCGCGACATTGAGCGAGGCCTGCCAGCGCGAGGCGGCCAGGCCGGTCAGGTCGGCCAGGGGCTGCCACAGCGCGGGCGCCTGCGTGCCGCTGGTGATGAAGGCCTGCAGCGCCGGTGCGTAGACCTGGTCGGCGTAGTTGCGCGCCTGGTTGGCCCAGCCGGCCAGGTCGGTGGGCAGCGGCTGGGTCAGGCGGTGGAAGGCGCCGACCATCGCCAGGCTGGGCAGATAGCCGCTGCAGCCCTGGCCCGCGCCGATGCCGCAGTTGCTGTTGTAGTCCAGCGCGGGCGACTGCAGCACCAGGCCGTCGAGCATGACGCCCACGTCCTGCAGCCGGCGCGCGAGCACGGCCGTGCGCGGGCCGCCATAGCTCTCGCCGTAGAGGTATTTGGGCGAGGCCGCGCGGTTGTTCGCGGCAAGGTAGCGCTGGATGAAGTCGCGGAACAACGCCGCGTCACTGTCCACGCCCCAGAAGCTGCGGTTGGTGAACGGCGCGATGGCCTCGGAGTAGCCTGTGCCCACCGCATTGATGAAGACGAGGTCGGTCTGGCCGAGCAGATGCTCGGCGTTGTCCACCATCGCGAAGGGCCGCGCAGCCGTCGTGTCGGGCACGCCGGTAACCAGTCGCTTGGGGCCGAAGCTGCCCAGCTGCAGCCAGACGGAGGCCGAGCCGGGGCCGCCGTTGTAGAGGAAGGTGACGGGGCGCATGGCCACGTCGGCACCGGGCAGCGTGTAGGCGACGTAGAACATCGACGCCTCGGCAGCGCCGGTGGCGTCGCGCGCGATCAGGTGGCCGGCCGTGGCCGTGTAGCCCAGGGTCTGGCCGCCGGCCGTCAGCGTCTGCGCGCTGACGGCGGCGGCCTCGACGGCGCCGGGCAGGGAGGCGTCTGCGGCCGAGGAATAGACCGTCGTGTCGGTGAGGCCGGGCTGGCTGTCGGGCGGCGGCGTGGCCGTAGAACCGCCCCCACCGCCGCCGCAGGCCACGAGCACGAGGGTGAGCAGCAGGGCCGGGCGAGTTGCGCGCATGACGGCAAGTCTAGACAGCGCCCACTACCATGCAGGAAGACATTGCGGAGCGCCCGACATGGCCCAGATCCTCTACCTGACCCGCATCGAGCTCGAGTTCGGCGCCAGCCGGCTGCTGCCGGCCGAGTGCGAACGCATCGGCATCCGCCGCCCCTTGGTCATCACCGACGCGGGCGTGCGCGCCGCTGGCGTGCTGGACGAGGCGCTGGCCGCCTTCGCCGCGAAGCCACCCGTCTTCGACCAGACGCCCGCCAACCCGACCGAGGCCGCCGTGCGCCTGGCCGTGCAGGCCGCCAGGGACGCGGGCTGCGATGGCCTCATCGCCGTCGGCGGCGGCTCCAGCATGGACCTGGCCAAGGGCGTCGCCATCGCGGCCACGCATGAGGGGCCGCTGACGCATTACGCGACCATCGAGGGCGGCGCCGGCCGCATCACGCCCGCGGTGCTGCCGCTGATCGCCGTGCCGACGACGGCCGGCACCGGCAGCGAGGTGGCGCGCGGCGCCATCGTCATCGTGGACGACGGCCGCAAGCTGGGCTTCCACAACTGGGAGCTGCTGCCCAAGGCCGCCATCTGCGACCCGGCGCTGACGCTGAAGCTGCCGTCGGCGCTGACCGCAGCAACCGGCATGGACGCCATCGCCCACTGCATCGAGACCTTCCTCGCACCGGCCTTCAACCCGCCGGCCGATGGCATCGCGCTGGAAGGCCTGCGCCGTGGCTGGGGCGCCATCGAGCGCGCCACGCGCGACGGCCAGGACCGCGATGCGCGCCTGGACATGATGTGCGCCAGCCTGCATGGCGCGCTGGCCTTCCAGAAGGGCCTGGGCTGCGTGCATTCGTTGAGCCACTCGCTGGGCGGCATCAACCCGCGCCTGCACCACGGAACGCTGAACGCGGTCTTCCTGCCGGCCGTCATCCGCTTCAATGCCGCAGCGGACAGCGTGAGGCGCGAGCGGCGCATCGAGCGCCTGGCCCAGGCCATGGACCTGCCCGGCCGCGATGCCGACGCCGTGGCCGACGCCATCACGGCGATGAACGCCCGCCTGGGCCTGCCCGCCGGCCTGGCCGCGATGGGCGTGGGGCCGGAGCTGGACGCACGCATCGTCGAGCACGCCCTGCCCGACCACTGCCACAAGACCAACCCACGCCTGGCCAGCGCCGCGGACTATCTGGCGATGCTGGCCGCCTCGCGCTGACGCGGGCTTCGCGAGCAGTCTGGCCGGTTTGCGCGAGTATTCGCGCGACACGGCCCGCTCGCGCCACTAGCATGTTGCGGGCCCTGCAGAGGGCCCGACATCATTGCGAGGACAAGAAAAATGAGACTTTCCATTGGACAGAGACTGGCCGCGGGGTTTGCGCTGGTGCTGGCGCTGGCGGCCTGCGTGATCGGCCTGTCCAGCTGGCGGCTGGCGTCCACGGCCGCCGCGACGCGGCAGATGATGGACGAGCCGCTCGCCAAGGAGAGGCTGATCTCCGACTGGAACCGCAACATCAATGCCGGCGTGCGCCGCACGATCGCGATCGCCAAGAGTTCCGACACGTCGCTGGTGCAGCTTTTCGCCGACGACCAGGCGCAGTCGAGCAAACAGGCCGGCGAGCTGATGGAGCGCATCAAGGGGCTGATCCGCTCACCCGAGGAGCAGGCGCTGTTCGACCAGGTCGGCAAGGCCCGGCAGACCTACATCGGCGCGCGGGAGGAGATCGTCAAGCTGAAGCAGGACGGCCAGGCCGAACAGGCCGACAAGCTGCTGGTGGACAGCTTCATTCCGGCCTCCAAGGTCTACCTCGCGCGGATGCAGGACTTCCTCGACCACCAGCGCGCCGAGATCGACAAGACGGCCAACGACATCGATGCCGCCGCCGGCAACAGCCGCATGCTGTTGCTGGCGCTGGGCGCCGTCATGCTGGCGCTTGGCGCCGCGGCGGCCTGGAGCATCACCAGGAACATCACCGCCCCGCTGGCGGCCGCCAACGAGCTGGCCGAGCGCGTGGCCGACGGCAACCTGATGCGTTCGGGCCAGGGCATGGCCGCTCGCGCCGACGAGATCGGCCAGTTGCAGACGACGCTGCGCCGCATGCGCGAATCGCTGTCCAGCACGATCGGCGGCATCCGCGACGTGGCGGAGTCGATCAACACGGCCGCAGCCGAGATCGCCAGCGGCAACCATGACCTGAGCGCGCGCACCGAAAAGGCCGCCTCCAGCCTGGAGGAAACCGCCAGCGCGATGGAGGAGCTGACCGGCACCGTGCAGCACTCGGCCGCATCGGCCAGCCAGGCCAACACGCTGGCCGTGTCGGCCGCCAGCATCGCCCAGCGCGGCGGCGAGGTGGTGGCCCAGGTCGTCAGCACGATGGACGAGATCAACACCAGCTCGCGCAAGATCGCCGACATCATCGGCACCATCGACGGCATCGCCTTCCAGACCAATATCCTGGCGCTGAACGCCGCCGTCGAGGCGGCGCGGGCCGGCGAGCAGGGCCGCGGCTTTGCGGTCGTGGCCGGCGAGGTGCGCTCGCTGGCAGGCCGCAGCGCCGACGCCGCCAAGGAGATCAAGACCCTGATCGGCAGCAGCGTGGAACGCGTGGAGGCCGGCTCGCGCCTGGTGGCCGAGGCGGGCAGCACCATGGACGAGTTGGTGGGCGCCGTGCAGCGCGTGAAGGACATCATGGGCGAGATCACGACGGCCACCACGGAGCAGTCCGACGGCATCGCCCAGGTCAACATCGCCATCGCCCAGCTCGACCAGGTCACGCAGCAGAACGCGGCGCTGGTGGAGCAGTCCACCGCGGCGGCCGAGAGCCTGCGCGACCAGGCCCAGGCGCTGGCAGGCGCGGTCGACACCTTCAAGGTGGCGCGCTCCTGAGCGCGGACGGGTCAGCTCCCGCAGCCGCCGCCGCAACCCGAGCCGCAGCTAGACCCACAGCTGCTGCCGCCACCGTCGCAGCCACCGCCGTCCGAGCCTGAGCCGCAGCTGCCGCCGCAGCCCGAGCCGCCGTCATCGCGGCGGCGATGTGCGCGCAATTCGGCCTGGGTGGCCAGGCCCAGGGTCAGCAACCCGGCGGCGGCCACGACCGCGTGCGGGACGGCCTCGCCACTGGCCAGGCCGAAGCCGTCGATCTGCCGATGCACGAGCACGCCGCGTTCATGGCGGTAGGCCCAGCCGGTGGGCAGGCCCAGCTGGCCGTCGAGCGCGAACAGCAACGGCAGCCGTGGGCCGAACACGCTCAGCCCCTGGCTGCGGCAGGCGCCGGCCCAGCAGCGCGCGATGCCCTCGTCGAGCGGCGCGCCCAGGACTTCGGCCTCACGATGATCGAAGCTGCGGCCGAAGTGGGCCTGCTGCCAGGCCGCGAGGCCTGCAGGGTCGAGCCTGAGCCACACATGCCAGACCGAATCCGCCCCCTTGCTCGGCAGCGCACAGGGTCCCTGGGCCTGCTGTAGCCGGCAGACCTCGAAGAACTGCGCGAGGCCGATGGCACAGCGCAGCCAGGCGCCGTCGTCGACGGGCAAGCCCGGGAATTCCTCGGGCGCCTGAGCGACCCAGGCGGTGCGGACCGCGGGCAGGATCGCGTCGGCGGCCCGGGTGGCCCGTGGGCAGGCCTTGCGGGCGGCGATCTGCTGGTTGAGGTCCCGCTGCAAGGCCCACCAGGCCTTCGCACGCTGCAGCAGACTGAACTTTGTTTTTGTTGTTGTGTTGTTCATGCCCCGCAGTGTGTGAACTGCGTGTGACGGCGGCATGACGAAAAAGGCCCGCCAGAGGCGGGCCGTAAAGATCAGGAGTTGACGTTGCCTGATTGATCCTTGCTCGGTCGAGCTCAGCCTTGCGGGCTGGCTTCAAGCATGCTTGGCGTCGAAGAACTGCTCGTCTTCGGTCGAGCCCTTCAGCGCGGCCGTGGAAGCCTGGGCTTCGATGGTCGTGGTCACGGCGTCGAAGTAGCCCGTGCCGACCTCGCGCTGGTGCTTGACGGCGGTGAAGCCCTTCTCGGCGGCGGCGAACTCGGCCTCCTGCAGCTCGACGAAGGCGCTCATCTGGTTGCGGGCATAGCCGTGGGCCAGGTTGAACATCGAGTAGTTCAGCGCGTGGAAGCCGGCCAGCGTGATGAACTGGAACTTGTAGCCCATCGCGCCCAGCTCGCGCTGGAACTTGGCGATGGTGGCGTCATCCAGGTTCTTCTTCCAGTTGAAGGACGGCGAGCAGTTGTAGGCCAGCAGCTTGCCCGGGAACTTGGCGTGGATGGCGTCGGCGAAGGCCTTGGCGAAGGCCAGGTCGGGCTTGCCGGTCTCGCACCAGATCAGGTCGGCATAGGGCGCATAGGCCAGGCCGCGGCTGATGGCCTGGTCCAGGCCGTTCTTGGTGCGGTAGAAGCCTTCGACGGTGCGCTCGCCGGTGCAGAAGGGCTTGTCGTTGTCGTCGATGTCGGCGGTGACGAGGTCGCCGGCCTCGGCGTCGGTGCGCGCCACGAGCAGCGTGGGCACGCCCATGGTGTCGGCGGCCAGGCGGGCGGCGACGAGCTTGGCGACGGCTTCACGGGTGGGGACGAGCACCTTGCCGCCCATGTGGCCGCACTTCTTGGCGCTGGCCAGTTGGTCTTCGAAGTGCACGCCGGCGGCACCGGCCTCGATCATGGCCTTCATCAGCTCGAAGGCGTTCAGCACGCCGCCGAAGCCGGCTTCCGCGTCGGCCACGATGGGGGCGAAGAAGTCGATGTCGTCCTTGCCTTCGCTCCACTGGATCTCGTCGGCGCGCTTGAAGGTGGCGTTGATCTTGCGCACGACCTTGGGCACCGAGTCCACCGAGTACAGCGACTGGTCGGGGTACATCTCGCCATTGCTGTTGGCGTCACCCGCCACCTGCCAGCCCGACAGGTAGATGGCCTTCAGGCCAGCCTTGACCTGCTGCATGGCCTGGTTGCCGGTCAGCGCGCCCAGCGCGTTGACGAAGGGCTCGGTGTTGACCAGGCCCCAGAGCTTCTCGGCACCGCGCTTGGCCAGCGTGTGCTCGATCTCGACGGAGCCGCGCAGGCGGATCACGTCGGCGGCGGTGTAGCCACGGGTGATGCCCTTCCAGCGGGGGTTCTCGGCCCAGTCCTTCTCGAGGGCGGCGATCTGTTGTTCACGGGTGAGGCGGGTCATGGAAGCTCCTTGCAAAACATCGAAAACCGATGGCTCAAGCCTAAGCCTGTCGACCCACCCATGGAAGGCCCAAGTCTTATATAAGACAAAAAACTTTCATGTTTAAAAACAATGACTTAAATAGATATTTTCAAATCGTAAAACGCAATTCACCATAATGAGAAATCTTGCGGCAGCGCAGCATGGTCGTGCTTTCACGATATGGAAGGTGACTTTCGAATCGTGAGAGTCCACCGTTTCAGAATCGCCGAAGCCGCTCCACTGGAACCTACATGACCCAGCTGACCACGCCCCGCCTGCGCCTCGAACCCCTGGAAGACCGCCATTTCGACGGCCTGCACCGGCTGAACCGCGACCCGGTCGTCATGCGCTACATCACCGGCCGCCCCGACACGCCCGAGGACACCCGGTCCATGATCGAGCGCGTGAAGGCCCGCTGGGTCGAGTTCGGCTATTCCTGGTGGGCCTTCATCCGCACGGACGATGGCGAGCTGATCGGCAGCGGCTGCATCCAGCACCTGAACCGGGACCCGAGCGGCCCGCTGGAAACCGGCTGGCGGCTGCGCCAGGACGCCTGGGGCCAGGGCTATGCCAGCGAGGCGGCCCGCCACATGGTTGGCTGGGCCTTTGCGACGCTGAAGCCCGACCTCGTCTGCGCCGTCTGCCAGCCCGCGAACACGCCCTCCTCCACCGTCATGGAGCGCCTGGGCATGCGCTGCACCGGCCTGGGCTGCTGGTATGACATGGACTGCAAGCGCTACGACGTCAGCGCAGAGCAATGGGCCGCGAGCCCGGCCAAGGCAAAGTACGACGCTGAGGCATAGTGCAGCCTTCTCTCTTCTTCAACCCCCTTGCACGGAGGACTCATGGCGAACACCGAACAACGCAGCAACAAAATGACCAAGAAGCCCAAAAAGGATACCGGGCCGGGCAAGGCGGCCGGCTCCGACCGTCCGGTCGCGCCGATGACGGCCGTCCTGCCCAAGGGCAAGGAAGCCAAGAAGAACAAGTGAGCCGGCGCGCTGGCCGGCCCCGGGGTCACAAGAAACCGCCGGGCCGCCCCAAGGTTTCTTGACCCCCTCGGGGGGCGGGCCGGGCGCCGCCCGGCCCTGGGGGCTCTCACAAGCCGCCGATGAAGTAGCGCTTCAGGCCGGCCAGCACCATCTCGACGGCGATCGCCGTCAGCACCAGGCCCATCAGCTTCTCGATGGCCGAGACGACCGAATCGCCCAGCAGCTTGCGGATGCGATCGGCCATCACCAGCGTCAGGCCCGAGATCAGCATCGCGGTGCTGAGCGCGCCTATCCACTCGTAGATGCGATCCGGCTGGCGCGACGCCAGCAGCAGCACCGTGGCCATCGCCGAAGGCCCGGCCAGCAGCGGCACGGCCAGCGGGAAGATCAGCGGCTCCTTGCCCGACTCCAGGCCGTAGGCCGACTCGCCCGAGCTGCCGAAGATCATGCGGATGGCGATGATCATCAGGATCACGCCGCCGGCCACCTCCAGCGAGCGCTCCGACAGGTGCATGACCTGCAGGAAGCTGTCGCCGACGAACATGAAGGCGAACAGCACGCAGAAGGCGATGCCCACCTCGCGCACGGCCACGCGCGTGCGGCGCTCCTTGGGCACCGCACGCATGATGGGAATGAAGATGGGCAGGCTGCCGAGCGGGTCCAGCACCAGCAGCAGCAGGATCAGGGCGGAGAGAAAACTGTGGTCCATCCGCCCGATTGTCCCAGGCGGCAGGCCGCCCGGCCGCTCAGAACGAGGAACTCACCCCGAGGCCGATGGTGCGCGGCCGCAGATAGAAGGCTTCGCTGACCGACTGGATATTCGGCTTTTGCAGGATGGTGCGGTTGTTGGTCAGGTTCTTGACCGAGAGGTTGATGTCCCACCTGCCCGCCGTCAGGCCCCAGCTCGCGTCCACGGTGGTGTAGCCGGGGCGGTTGTAGTCGGGGTCGGTCCGCACCAGGGAGCCATTGCTCTTGCCGGTACGCTGGACGTTGAGGCGGATCACCGAGTCCATGTCGGCGAGGCGGAACTGGTATTCGCCGCCGATCTTGATGCTGTACTCCGGCACGCCGACCACATGGTCGCCCTTGCGCACATTGGGCAGGCCCTGGGCGTCCACACCCAGGAAGGGCACGTCCTCGGCGAACACGGCGTGGTTGTAGCCCCCGCCGGCGCTGAACGTGAAGTCGGGTGTCACGCGCGCCCGCAGCTCCAGCTCGACGCCGTCACTGGTCGCACGGCCGACGTTGGTCTCGAAGTCGAAGCCGGCCGTCGGCAGATAGACGTCCTGCTGGATGTTCTTCCAGTTGATGTGATAGATCGCAGCGTTCAGGGTCACCCGGTTGTCGAGCAGGCGCGACTTGGTGCCGAGCTCGTAGCTCCACAGCGAATCGGGCGCGAATGAGGCCGGAGCAGCCTTCAGGCCCAGCTTGGCGAGATCGTCGACATTGCCCTGGATGCTGAGCGGGATGGGGCGGTTGGCGCCGCCCAGACGGAAACCTTCGGCCACATTCACGTAGAGCGTGTTGTTCTTGTCCACGTCCCAGTCCATGGCGAAACGTGGCGTCAGCTTGTTGGCCTTGCTCGAAACCGCAGTCGTGGAGGGGCCGCCGGCGAAGAAGAAGTCGCCTTCGCGGTGGAAGTCTTCGGTGGCCTGCAGATAGCGCAGGCCAGCAATCAGGCGCACGTCCGCCGCGGCGTGATAGGTGAGCTCGCCGAACACCGAGTTCTGCTTGGTGTTGTAGTGGCGGGCGCTGAAATAGGAGTTGTCGTTCGGGAAGGCGTTGTCAAAGATGCCCGCGCCCGACGACCACTGATTCGGGTCGTAGATGTTCGCGCCATTGCTCGAGAAGGCCTTGTTGATGCCGAAGACCGGTTCGTTGTCCGTCACGTCGGTCTTGGTCTGGGCGCTGAAGAAGCCCGCCACCCAGGTGATCGGCAGGCCGCCGGGTGTCACGTCCTTGGAGGCGAGGCGCAGCTCCAGCGAGTTCTGCCCGATCTTGTTGTCGAGATAGACCGCCGAGGGCAGGTAGGTGACGATATTGGCGACCGTGGGGTTGGTGATCAGGCTGCCGATATAGCTGGAGTTGACGTTGGTGCCGTCCTGGGTGCGGTTGAACTTGCGGTCGTAGCGGTTGATGAGCCCGGTGAAGTCGGCAAAGCCCAGATCGCCATTGACCAGCAGCGAGGGCAGGCTGAGCGTGTCCTTGCCCGGCTCCTTGACGATCTTGGAGGTCTGGAAAGGGGCCAGCGGGACGCCGGCGTTGTACTGCTGGTAGCCACCCACGCTCAGATAGGCGGCATCGATGTCGGCGGTCTTGTTGACCTGGTAGAACAGCGCCGGCGTGATGCTCCAGTCGTTGTTGATCTTGACCTTGAGTGCAGCCTTGAGCACGCTCCAGTCGACCTTGTTGATGCCCCTGTCGATGACGGCCAGCGTCTTGGGGTCGACTTGATCGATATAGCCGCTGTCGTGCCCGGACTGGACGCCGATGCGCAGCGCCGCCTGGTCGGTCTTGAGCGGCAGATTGAGCACCGCCTGGCCCATGTAGTTGGTGCCGCCATGGCTGGTGCTCGACACTTCCGCATGCACGTCGACCGTGGTGCCACGCAGGCTGGGCGCCTTGCTGATGAAGCGCAGCGTGCCACCCAACGAACCGGCGCCGTAGAGCGTGCCCTGCGGACCGCGCAGCACCTCGACGCGCTCGATGTCGAAGAAGCGCGGCTCGGCCGTGCCCTGGCTGTAGAGATTGCGCGTGGTCAGCGAGACGTCGTCGAGATAGACGCCCACGGTGGCCGAGCCGGCCTGCGAACTGACACCACGGATTTCGATCGTCGACAGGCCGGCACCGCCCTGGCTGTTGAACGAGACATTCGGCACGTTGCGCGTCAGGTCGGTGATGTCGGTGATCTGGGTTTCCTTGAGCGCATCGCCACCGATGGCCGTGACGCTGAGCGGCACCTTGCGCACGTCTTCCAGGCGCTTCTGCGAGGTCACGACGACCGTTTCAAGGACCGAGCGATCGGTCGCCGGCGGGGCCTCCTGTGCCAGCGCCGCTTCGATCTGGAACAAGCTCAGCGCGGCCAGGGCGACCGGCAGCAGGCGGGGAGCGGACATGACAACTCCATCAAATATTGCAATGCGACAGAGTGTGCATGCCCCACCTGTGGGCCACCTGTCCCACACGGCGCAGCTGTTGTGCGCGAATCACAAGGGATGACCCGATCCGGCAGAATTCAGCCCCGCGGATGGTGCTCGGCGTGCAACGCCTTCAGCCGCTCGCGCGCCACATGGGTGTAGATCTGCGTCGTCGACAGGTCGGCATGCCCCAGCAGCAGCTGCACGGCGCGCAGATCCGCACCGTGGTTGAGCAGATGCGTGGCGAAGGCGTGGCGCAGCGTGTGCGGCGACAGCGGCACCGTGATGCTGGCGGCCAGCGCGTGGCGCTTGATCAGCGTCCAGAACATCTGTCGCGTCATGCCAGCGCCGCGGCCCGTCACGAACAAGTCGTCGCTGGTCTGCCCGGCGAGTATCTCGGCGCGGGCCTCGCGCAGGTAGCGCGTCAGCCAGTCGCGCGCATGCTCGCCGAAGGGCACGATGCGGCTCTTGCTGCCCTTGCCGGTGATGTGCAGCACCGCGTCCTTGAAGGCGACGCGGGCGCTCTTCAGCGTGACGAGCTCGCTCACGCGCAGGCCGCTGGCATACATCAGCTCCAGCATCGCGCGGTCGCGCAGGCCCAGCGGCGTGTCCACGTCGGGCGCGGCCAGCAGCGCCGAGACCTGGGCCTCGCTGAGCAGCTTGGGCACGCGCAGCGGCTGCTTGGCTGCCGTCATCTTCAGCGTCGGGTCGGCCTGGATGCGGCCCTCGCGCAGCGCCCAGCGGAAGTAGCGCTTGAAGACCGACAGCCGCCGGTTCGCGCTGGTTGCCTTGCCCGCAGGGCGGGCGACGGCGTATTCGAACAGCCGGGCCTCGGTGCAGTCGTCGAGCACCATGGGCGCCAGCCAGGCGGCCAGCGCGGCCAGGTCGCGCCGGTAGGCCGCCTGCGTGTTGGCGCTCAGGCCGTCTTCCAGCCAAAGCGCCTCGATGAACGATTCGATGGCCGGATCGGCGGCCTTAGCGCTCATGGATGACGGAGTGTTCGGGCCGAGCGCCGGGCCTGCCAATGGCCAGAGGCCATCGGCCTTGCGTAGGCACGAGCAGTCCGCAGGGACTGCCTGTGTCCGACTTCAGTTCCCAAGCCGGCCCGCTCTGGCGATGTGCTTGCGGGCCAATCCGGCAAGCATCGCCGTCCCCGCGGGGGACCGGCCAAGGCAAGCCTTGGACGAGGGGCTTTGTTTCAATCAAGCTTGAGCTTCTGGGCCGCAACGACCTTCTTGTACACGTCCAGCTCGGCCGCAATCTGCGCGGCGAACTGCTCGGGCGTGTTGGCGATGATGATCGAGCCGGTGTCCTCGATGCGCTTCTTCACGTCGGGCATTTCCACGGCCTTCCGGACCGCGGCATTGACCTTGTCGACGACCTCGCGCGGCAGGCCCTTGGGCCCGTGGATGCCGTAGTAGGCCATGCGGTTGACCGGCTCCAGGCCCACCTCCTTGAAGGTCGGCACATGGGGCAGGGCCGCCACGCGCTGGGGCGCCGCGACGACGATGGGGATCAGGCGGCCGTCGCGAATGAAGGGCAGCGCCGACGGCAGGTTGTCGAAGATCATCGGCACCTGGCCGGCCACGGTGTCGTTGAGCGCCGGGCCGGCGCCGCGGTAGGGAATGTGCAGCACGAAGACGCCGGTCAGCGTCTTGTAGAGCTCCATCTGCAGATGGCCGATACCGCCGGTGCCGGAGGTGGCATAGCTGTGCTTGGCCGGGTTCTTCCTGAGCTCGGCGACGAAGCCCTTGTAGTCGCGCGCCGGGAAGCTCGGGTGCACAGCGATGACATTGGGCGTGGCCGCGATGTTGATGATGGGCGTGAAGTCGGTCAGCGGGTTGTAGCTGATGCGCGGGTTGATGGCGGGGTTGGCCGCCGTCGTCGAGACCGTCGCCACGCCCAGCGTGTAGCCGTCGGGTGCGGCGCGCGAGATCTCGGTGGCGCCCACGACGCCACCGCCACCGGCCCGGTTGTCCACCACCATGGTCTGGCCGAGCAAGCCCTGCATGCGCTCCGACACGATGCGGGCAATGATGTCCGTCGTGCCGCCCGGCGCGAAGGGCACAATAAGGCGCACCGGCTTGGACGGATAGGCGTCGGCCCGGGCGAGCGGGCTCAGGCCCGCGAGGGCGGCAGCATGAAGGACGGCGCGGCGTTGCATGAGGTCGGTCTCCTGGATTTTCGTGAGCCGATGCTAGCCCGGCTGGCCCAGCAGCCCCAGGCGCAGCCTGCCGTCGCTGTTGTGGTCGCCGATGAAGACCTTCAGGAAAGCCGTATAGAAGTCCTGGCCCTCGACGGGCGTGCCCCAGACCTTGCCGTTGACGGTCAGCACCGTGCCGCCCTGGGCGGGCAGATAGTCGATGAGCAGGCGGTCGCCCTTCTTCACGCGGCCGACCTCGCCGATGGTGGCGTTGAACCGGCGCAGGCGCTCGGCCAGTGCGGCCTGCTCGGCCTCGGTGCAATTGCGCTCCACGCCCTTGCTGATGGCCTTGACGAACTCCTGCGTCGAGACGTCCTTGACGAGGGGAATGGTGATGCGCAGCTCCATGCGCTTGGGGCCGGTCTGGGCGTAGATCGCGTCCGGCGTGCCGGCCTTGTGGGGCAGATAGAGCGCGCCCAGATAGGCCGAAAAACGCATCACGAACACCTTGGCGCCGACACCGTTGAGCTGCAGCGTGGTGCCGCCGAGCTGCAGCGTGTCGGCGAAGTCCTGCCCCTCGTAGCTGCGCGCCAGGGCCGCGGGCGCGAGGCCCGCCAGCCCGGCCGCAGCGGCAGTGGTGAGAAGGCGGCGGCGTTGGGGATTCATCGAGGACTCCGGTCTGACGGCGTGTTGACCATAAGGCAACGCTGAACAAGTCCCTCGCGCGTAGCGCATCCCTGCTTTGAGCGGTCTGCGGCGTTGCAAATCCTCGCCGTAGCCTGAGCTACGGCTGCGGTTTGCGCCTTGCAGCCCATCTCAAACCAGGGCGCGTTGCATCGCGGGGACCTATTCAGCGTTGCCATAACGCGGCGCACGATACCGCGGCTGACCCACGCTCAATGCGCCAGCGCCCAATCGATGTGCTCGCGCACCAGCGGCGTGGCCGTGTCACGCAGGCGCTGCAAGGGCTGGCGCAGCGCTTCGGCCCCGCCGCGCAGCGCATTGCCCGCCGCGACGGCCAGGTTGCGCTGCCAGCGCTCGAAGCCGATGCGGCGGATGGCCGAACCCTCGGTGCGGCGCAGGAACTCGGCCTCGTCCCAGCCCAGCAGTTCGGCGATCGGCGCGCCGGCCATGCCCGGCCGCACATCGAAGTCCGCCAGCACTGCCGGCTGCGCGAACTTGTTCCATGGGCAGGCCAGCTGGCAGTCGTCGCAGCCGTAGACGCGGTTGCCGATCAGCGGACGCAGCTCCACCGGGATGGGGCCGTCGTGCTCGATGGTCAGGTAGGAGATGCAGCGCCGCGCATCGACGCGGTAGGGCGCCGTGATGGCCGCGGTCGGGCAGACGTCCATGCAGGCCCGGCATTCGCCGCAATGCGCGCTGACCGCATCGGTCAGCGGCAGGGCCAGGTCGATGAAGATCTCACCGAGGAAGAACATCGAGCCCGCGTCGCGGCGCAGGGTCAGCGTGTGCTTGCCGCGCCAGCCCAGGCCCGAGCGCGCGGCCAGCTCCACCTCCAGCACCGGCGCCGAGTCGGTGAACACGCGGTAGCCGCGCGGCCCTACCTCGGCCTGCAGTTGCTCGGCGAGCTTCTGCAGGCGCTGGCGCAGCACCTTGTGATAGTCCCGGCCACGGGCATAGATGGAGATCTGTGCCTGCTGCGGGCTCGCGAGGCCGGCCCATTCGACGGCCTGCCAGCCCGGCCCGGTGCCCTGCGGCAGATAGTCCATGCGCGCCGTGATGACCCTCAGCGTGCCCGGGACCAGCTCGGCCGGGCGCGCCCGCTTGAGGCCATGCGAGGCCATGTAGTGCATGCGGCCGTGGTGGCCGGCGTCCAGCCAAGCCTGCAGCCCCGGCTCGGCGCTGCTGAGATCCACATCGGCCACGGCGATCTGTGAGAATCCCAGCTCACGAGCCCAGCCGCGCAAACGCGTCAACAGCGCGGCGACATCGACAGTGGACGGGACCTCTTGCATTTGTCTGCGATTTTAGAAACCCATCTGCTGTGGCCCGACGAGGCTGCAGCCCAAGCCTCCGCGCAACGCCTCGCGGCGGCCCTGCTCCCCGCCCCCGACGCCCTCATCGAGCTGCACGGCCCGCTCGGTGCTGGCAAGACCACGTTCACGCGCCTGCTGCTGCGCGCGCTGGGCGTCGAGGGCCGCATCAAGAGCCCCAGCTATGCGGTGATGGAAACCTACGAACTGCCTAGCGGTGCGGGCACGGCCAGCCACTTCGACTTCTACCGCTTCGGCGACCCGCGCGAGTGGGAGGACGCCGGCTTTCGCGACATCTTCGCCGCGCCCGGCCTCAAGCTCTGCGAATGGCCCGAAAAGGCCGCCGGCCAGTTGCCGCCGGCCGATCTGCAGCTCTTCATCGAGCTGATGCCCGACGACAGCCGCCGCGTGCGCGCGGTCGGCGCGCCCAGGCTGGTCGAGGCGCTCGCATGAGAATGCAGCGCCGCACCTCCCTCGGCCTGCTCGCGCTGCTGCTGAAGGCGCCCGACACGCTGGCCACCCCGACGCAACCAGGCCAGGCCAGCATCGTCGCCGTGCGCGTCTGGCCCGCGCAGGACTACACGCGCGTGACGTTGGAGTCCGACCGGCCGCTGGTGGCCCGGCATTTCCTCGTCGAGTCGCCGCACCGCCTCGTCATCGACATCGACGGCCTGGAACTGAACCCGGGGCTGCGCGAGCTGATCGGCAAGGTCAAGCCCGACGATCCCTACATCACCGGCGTGCGCGTGGGCCAGAACACGCCCACCGTCGTGCGCATCGTGCTGGACCTGCGCCAGCCCGTGGCACCGCAGATCTTCACGCTCACGCCGGTGGCCGCCTACAGGCACCGCCTCGTCTTCGACCTCTACCCCAAGGTCGAGGTCGACCCGCTGCTGGCCCTGGTGCAGGAGCGCGAGAAGGCGCCCGCAGCCGCCGCGCCGCCCTCCCCGGCCCAGCGCGCCGAGGTGGCGGCCAGCGCCGTCAACGACGCGCTCGGCGAGCTGATCCAGAAGATCGAACGCCCGCCTGCTGCGCCCGCAGCGCCCGCATCGGCGCCCCTGCCCGCCGCGAAGCCGCCCGTCGCCGCGGCGTCCAGGCCGGCGGCGCCCGCTCCCGCGCCTGCACCGGCGGCCGAGCCGCGCATCGACAGCCTCATCATCATCGCCCTCGACCCCGGCCACGGCGGCGAGGACCCCGGCGCCATCGGCCCCTCGGGCCTGCGCGAGAAGGACGTGGTGCTGGCCGTCGCGCACAAGCTGCGCGAGCGCCTGACGGCCAACCCCAACATCCGCGTGCTGATGACGCGTGACGCCGACTTCTTCGTGCCCCTGCAGGAGCGCGTGCACAAGGCGCGGCGCGTGCAGGCCGACTTGTTCGTGTCCATCCATGCCGATGCCTTCATCACGCCGCAGGCCCGCGGCGCCTCTGTGTTCGCGCTGAGCGACGGCGCCGCTTCCAGCGCCGCCGCGCGCTGGATGGCCAACCGCGAGAACGCGGCCGACATGGTCGGCGGTGTCAACGTCGGCGCCGCCACCAAGGACGCCAATGTGCTGCGCGCCCTGCTCGACATGAGCACGACGGCCCAGATCAAGGACAGCCTCAAGCTCGGCGGCGAAGTGCTGGGCCAGATCGGCAAGGTCGGCAAACTGCACAAGGCCCGCGTCGAGCAGGCCGGCTTCGCGGTGCTGAAGGCGCCCGACATCCCCAGCATCCTGGTCGAGACCGCCTTCATCTCCAACCCCGACGAGGAGCAGAAGCTGCGCGACCCGGACTACCAGGACCAACTGGTGGACGCGCTGGCCACCGGCATCGCCAAGTATTTTGCGAAGAGCCCGCCGATGGCGAGGAAGCGCAGCACGACGCTGTGATCGGGTGCGCGCTCTGGCGATGCGCCTGGGGGGCGGTGCTTCGCGCCCTGTGCTTCGGGCTCGGTGCTTCAGCTTGGTGGCGAGTGTGGTGCCGGGGGTCAGCCCCGGCAACACGGCAGCGGGTCAGAAGGCCGCAGGCAAGGGCAAGCCGTCAGCAGCACTTGCCAACCCGCGCCGAGTAGCGCGCCGCCTGCCGCTCCCTGAAGAACTCCTCATAGCTCATCGCCGGCCGCTCCGGGTGGGTGGCCTGGTGGTGGGCCAGGTAGCTGCCATAGTCCGGCACGCCCACCATCAGGCGAAGGCTCTGCGTGAGATAGCGGCCGGCCTGGGCCAGCTCGCGCAGCTCAAGCATGCTGGCCCGCCGGCAGCGGCACGAAGGCGGTTTCCTGTGTCGTCGGCCGCCCGTTGCGGCGCGCGACCAGGATGGCCTTGACGCTATAGACCAGCACGCTCAGCACCACGCCCATGAAGAGGGCGCACAGCGCCGCGTCGAGCCTGTCGTTGAAGACGACGCGCTCCATCGCAGCCAGCGACTTGGCCGGCGCCAGCACCTTGCCTTCAGCGATGGCCGCGGCGTATTTGTCGGCATGGGCCAGGAAGCCGAGCTTGGGGTCGGCCGAGAAGATCTTCAGCCAGCCGGCCGTCATCGTGCAGGCCAGCAGCCACACGGCGGGTGCAGCCGTCACCCAGGCGTAGCGGTCCTTTTTCATCTTGAAGATGACGACGGTGCCCAGCAGCAGCGCGACGGCGGCCAGCATCTGGTTGGCGATGCCGAACAGCGGCCACAGCGTGTTGATGCCGCCCAGCGGGTCGACGACACCCTGGTAGAGGAAATAGCCCCAGGCCGCCACGCACAGGCCGGTGGCGGTGAGGTTGGCCACCCAGCTCTCGGTGCGCTTCAGCGAGGGCACGAAACTGCCCAGCAGGTCCTGCAGCATGAAGCGGCCGGCGCGGGTGCCGGCGTCCACCGCGGTCAGGATGAAGAGGGCCTCGAACAGGATGGCGAAGTGGTACCAGAAGGCCATCAGCGCCTTGCCGCCGACCACCTGGTGCAGGATCTCGGCCATGCCCACGGCCAGCGTCGGCGCGCCACCGGCACGGGCCAGGATGGTCTTCTCGCCGACATCGGCCGCGGCCTGGGTCAGCATCTCGGGCGTGATGACGAAGCCCCAGGTCGAGACCGTCTGCGCGACGCTCGCGGCATCCTTGCCGACCAGCGCCGCAGGGCTGTTCATCGCGAAGTAGACGCCCGGCTCGATGCACGAGGCCGCCACCAGCGCCATCACCGCGACGAAGCTCTCGGCGAGCATGCCGCCGTAGCCGATGTAGCGGGCGTGGGTCTCGTTCTCCAGCAGCTTCGGGGACGTGCCCGACGCGATCAGTGCATGGAAGCCCGACACCGCGCCGCAGGCGATGGTGATGAACAGGAAGGGGAAGAGACTGCCCGCCCACACGGGGCCGTTGCCGGCGGCGAACTGGGTCAGCGCCGGCATCTTCAGCGGCGGCGCGACGATGACGATGCCGATGGCCAGCGCGACGATGGTGCCGATCTTCAGGAAGGTGCTGAGGTAGTCGCGCGGTGCCAGCAGCAGCCACACCGGGATGCAGGCGGCGACGAAGCCATAGCCGATCAGCGCCCACACCAGCTGCACCGGCGTGAACGTGAACAGCGGCGCCAGCACGGCGCTCTCGCTGACGGCCTGGCCGCCGAAGATGGCGCCCATCAGCAGCACGAAGCCGATCACCGACACCTCGCCGATGCGGCCCGGGCGGATGAAGCGCAGGTAGACGCCCATGAACAACGCGACCGGGATCGTCGCGGCCACCGTGAACATGCCCCAGGGCGAATCGGCCAGGGCCTTCACGACGATCAGGGCCAGCACCGCGAGGATGATGATCATGATCATGAAGGCGCCGAACAGCGCGATCAGGCCCGGCACCGTGCCCATCTCCTGCTTGACGAGGTCGCCCAGCGAGCGGCCGTCGCGGCGCGTGGAGATGAACAGCACGATGAAGTCCTGCACCGCGCCGGCGAACACCACGCCGGCCAGGATCCACAGCAGGCCGGGCAGATAGCCCATCTGCGCCGCGAGCACGGGCCCCACCAGCGGGCCGGCACCGGCGATCGCCGCGAAGTGGTGGCCGTAGAGCACGTGCTTGTTGGTGGGCACGTAGTCCAGGCCGTCGTTGTACTTCCAGGCCGGGGTCTGGCGCTTGGCGTCCAGGCCCAACACCTTGTTCGCGATGAACAGGCTGTAGTAGCGGTAGGCGATCAGGTAGGTGCACAGCGCGGCGGCCACGACCCACAGCGCGCTGATCGTCTCGCCGCGGCTCAGGGCCACGGTGGCGAGGGATGCGGCACCCAGGATGGCAACGCCCGCCCATGCGAGGCGGCGGCGCAGATTCGACATGCTTTGTCTCCGTTGCGGTGCACACCTCGACACGGGGCGCGACCGTGGTGCAAGTCTCGGGAAACATGCACCAGACGGCATCGGTCAAGCCACGCGGGGCGGGCGCGCGGGATCACCTAAGGGTCAACCCGTAAACGGGCGCCATCACACCCGCTTACGAATCCACGGCGCCCGCCGTCAACGGCGCCGCCGCCGCGCCGTTGTTCCAGCACAGCAGGCCGGCTTTCGGCCTTGCAGGAGGTTCACATGCTTCGCCCCATCCTCGCCACCCTGGTCACCAGCGCTGCACTGTTCGGCGCCAGCGCCGCGCAGGCCGGAACGCACTGGTCCATCGGCATCAGCCTGCCGGTCAGCGGCGTCGTCGTGTCGGACGGCGTGGGCTATGTGGAACCCGCCCCGGTCTACTACGCACCGCCGCCGGTGGTGTATGCGCCGGCGCCGCGGTATGTGGAGCGCGATGTCTACTACGCCCCGCCCCCGCGGATCGTGTACGAGACAGGCTACCGCGAACGCCGCTGGGAGGACCGCGACGACGACTGGCGCGAGCACCGCGAACATGAGCGGCGTGAGCACGAGCGCCGCGAGCACTGGGACCGCGACGGCTACGGCCCCTACCGCGGGCGTTGAGCCCGCACGCCGGACTCGGCGCAAGGCTCAGGTCGGATCGCCCCGCTGCGCATGCTCCACCGCATAGCGGATCAGCTCCGCCTGCCCGTCCAGTTCCAGCTTGCGCTTGATGCTCTGGCGGTGCGCCTCGACGGTACGCACGCTCAGGTCCAGCTCGCGCGCGATCTGCTTGCTGGAGGCGCCCTGCCCCAGCTTGCCGAGGATCTCGCTCTCGCGCGGCGTCAGCACGGGCTTGGGCGCCTGGCCGCGGAAGAGCCGGCCTGACACCGCCGCGCTCAGGAAGGTCCCGCCCGCCGCCACCGCGTCGATGGCCGACACGATCTCGGTGGCCGGCGCGTCCTTCAGCACATAGCCGCGCGCACCGGCCTGCAGGGCGCGCTGCACATATTCGGGGTTGTCATACATGCTGAACATCAGCAGCTTGACCGCCGGCCGGGCGGCCAGCATCTCGGCGGCCAGCGCGATGCCGTTGACGTCCTTCAGGCCCACGTCCATCAGCACCACGTCGGGCGCCGTCAGCGCGAGCTGCGCCAGCGCTTCGGCCCGGTTGCCGGCCTCGCCGACGACCTCGAAGCGCGGCACCGCCTGCAGGCGCGCGACCAGGCCCTCGCGCACCATCGGGTGGTCGTCGACGAGCAGGATGCGGATGGGCGTGGTCATGTGGCGGCACGGGCGAGGTCGGCAGGCGAGAGTTTGACCGCAAGCCGGCAACCCACGCCGGGCGAGGTCACCAAGCTCAGCCGCGCACCCAGCGCGTCGGCCCGCTCGCGCATGCTGCGCAGGCCCAGGCCCTGGTCGGCCACGGCCTGGGCCGCGTCGGCGTCGAAGCCGCGGCCATCGTCGGCCACTTCCAGCGCCAGGCCACCACCGGGCGCGAAGCGCAGCGCCAGCTGCACCCGCGTCGCACGGGCATGCCGCGCCGCGTTGTTCAGCGCCTCCTGGGCGATGCGGAACAGCGCCGTCTTCACGGCCTCGGGCAGCTCGACCTCCTCGCCCTCGACGACGGCCTCGAAGCGCGTTCCGCCGGCCGCGTCGAACTCGTCGGCCAGATGCTGCAGGGCCGCGGGCAGGCCCAGCGTGTCCAGCAGCGCCGGGCGCAGCGCGTGCGAGATATGCCTGACCTCGGCCAGCGTGCCGTTGAGCTGCTTCAGCGCCAGCTCCTGCAGCCGCGCGGCGCCCGCCGGCTCCTGCTGGGCCGACTCGATCAGCAGCTTGGTCGCCACCAGCGCCTGGCTGACGCCGTCGTGCAGCTCGCGCGCCAGCCGTGCGCGCTCGTCCTCCTGGCTCTGCACGACCTCGCGGGCCAGCGCACGCAGCTTGGCCTCGGCGCTGCGGTGCTCGCTGAGGTTGAGCGCCAGTGCGCCGGCGCTGATCAGGCCCACGCCGAAGACGGCCACGGCACCCACCCACAGCAGCGTCGTCGTGATGTTCTGGCGTGCGCCGCGCTCCAGCTCGGCCATCGTCGCCTCGATGCCGTCCATGTAGAGGCCGGTGCCCAGCATCCAGTTCCACTCGGGCACGGCGACGACATAGCCCAGCTTGGGCGCGAGCTGGCTGCTGGACGGCTTGCGCCACAGGTATTCGACATAGCCACCGCCGGCCTGGGCCTGGTGGATGAGCTGCTGGATGGTGGGCCGGCCCTGCGGGTCGCGCAGCTCCCACAGGTTCTGGCCGACGAGCTCGGCCTGGCGCGAATGCATCAGCACGCGGCCCTGCAGGTCGTAGACGAAGAAATAGCCGTCGGGGCCATAGTCCAGCGACGACAGCAGCTTCAGCGCCTGCTGCGGCCCGCCGGGTGCCCCAAGCAGCGGCTTGATGGTGCTGACGGCGAGATCGACGTAATGCTTCAGCTCGGTCCGCCGCGCGTCCATATAGCTGACGCGCACCAGGGCCTGCTCGCGCGCGGCCAGCTCGCGCTCCTGCTGGCGCACGGCGAAGGCGATGAGGGCCAGCGAGGCCAGCAAGGGCAGCAGGGCCAGCAGGAAGAGGCGCCCCCGCAGGGACAGGGACGCCCAAGCTTTCAAGACTGCCACGCCTCGCTGCCGGCAGAGTTTTCGGGCCGAGCGCCGGGCCGCTCCCAAGCCGGCCCGCCATGGCGATGTGCTTGGCGGTCGAGCCGCCAAGCATCGCCGCCCCCCCGGGGGACCGGCCAAGGTGCCCCTTGGACGAGGGGCGTCATTACCTGCCCAGCGTCGCCGCAGCCGGCGGCGTCTTGCGCTGGATGGGCTTCCAGGCCTCCAGCCGCTTCAGCACATCGGCAATCGCCGCGTCGAGCTGTGTGTCCTCGCCGCGGTTGACGGCGGCCGGGTCGAGTTCGACGTCGATGTCTGGCGCCACACCTTCGTTCTCGATGCGCCACTCGCCGTCCGGCGTGTAGAAGCGGAAATAGGGCACTGTCAGGAAGGCGCCGTCGATCAGGTTGGGGTTGACCGAGATGCCGATCAGCCCGCCCCAGGTGCGCTTGCCGATCAGCGGCCCCAGGCCCACGCGCCTGAAGGCATAGGGCATGAAGTCGCCGCCCGAGCCGGCGTCCTGGTCGATCAGCATGGCCTTGGGGCCGTATATGGCGCCGCCCGGTGTCTCGAAGGTCAGGCCGTCGCGGTCCTTCCAGCTGCCGAGGTAGGCGCGGCCGAGCAGCTCGGTCACATAGTTGGCCGCCTGGCCGCCGCCGTTGCGGCGGTCGTCGACGATGAGGGCCTGCTTGTCCACCTGGGCGAAGAACATGCGGTTGAAGTGCTCGAAGCCCTGGCCCGCCGTGTCGGGCATGTAGACGTAGGCGATACGGCCGCCGCTCTTCTGCTGCACCTTGCGGCGGTTGCCGTCGATCCAGGCCCAGCGGCGCAGCGGGGCTTCGCTGGCGACGGGCTCGACGGTGATCTCGCGCCGGCCCTTGCCGGCGGCGTCCTGGGCGACGGCGATCGCGACCTGCTTGCCGACCGTGTTTTCCAGCAGCGCGTAAATGTTGGTCTTGTCGTCGAGCTCGTGGCCGCCGATGGCGAGGATGTAGTCGCCCTCTTTCACGCCCAGGCCCGGCACGGCCAGCGGCGAGCGCAGATTGGGGTTGAGGCGGTCGCCGGCATAGAGCCTGGCGATGCGGTAGCGGCCCTGCTCCACGGTGAAGTCGGCGCCCAGCAGGCCGACGGCCACGCGAGCCTCCTGGAACACGTCGCCGCCGCCGCTGCGGTTGTGGCCCACCTGCAGCTCGGCAATCATCTGCACGAGCAGGTCGTTCAGGTCCTCGCGGCGCTGCACATGGGCCAGCTGGGGCAGATAGCGGTCGTAGACGGCCTGCCAGTTCAGGCCGTGCAGGGCGGGGTCGTAGAAGTAGTCCTTCTCCATCCACCAGGCCTCGTCGAAGATCTGCTTCCACTCGGCGCGCGGGTCGATACGGGCGCGCAGGCCGCTCAGGTCCAGAGCCTTGGCGTCGGCCTTGTCGTTGGCGTCGCCCACCTCGAGGCCGCCACCGGCCACGGTCAGCAGCAGCTTCTTGTGGTCCTCGCTGAGCGAGAAGTTCGCGACGCCGGCCTTGAGCATCTTGGGCTTGCGCTCCTCGAAGTCAAAGCGCCACAGCTCGGCCGTGGCCTGCTGCTCGGCCTGGGGCGGCTCGGCGCTGGCGCCGGGCTGGGGATGCTGCAGGTAGAACAGCGCGCCGTCCGCCGCCGCGGCCAGGCCGTCGTAGTTGCGCTCGGCCACCGGCAGCGCGACGAGGCGCTCGGCCAGGCCGTCGAAGTCGATCTTCACGGCCTTGGGCTTGTCGTCCTCCTTCTTGTCCTTTTTTTCGTCCTTCTTGCCCTCGTCCTTCTTCGCGTCGCCCTTGGCCTCGGCCTTCTTGTCGTCTTTCTTCTCCTCCTCGTCGCCGGCCTTGGGCGCCAGCGGCGACTTGCCGTCCGCCGCCAGCACCAGCGCATAGAGGCCCACACGTAGCGGGCGCTCCTGGGTGGACAGGTCCAGCCCGACCTGGCTGGGGCCGGAGTTGATGGAGGCGGTGAAATAGAGGTAGTCGCCCTTGGCCGAGAACACTGGGTTGCCGGCGTGCGAGAGGCCGTCCGTCACCGTGTGGTTGCGGCCCGTCGTCAGGTCGTGCAGCCAGATGCGGCCGAAGTAGTTCTCGCCCGAGGCGGTGTAGGCCAGCCAGCGGCTGTCCGGCGAGAAGGCCACGTCCAACCCGCCGCGGCGCTGGTCGCTCGCGATCTTCACGAGCTGGCCGCGCTGCGGGCCTGCGGCCAGGCCGAGCTTGTAGAGGTTGAGGTGGTTGTCCTGCAGCACCAGCGTGTGGCCGTCGGGCGACCAGTCGGCCAGCGTGAAATAGCCCTCCTTGGGCAGCAGGAAGCGCTCCTTGGCGCCCAGGCCGGTCTGGGCCTGCAGCACCAGCTCGTGGCGCATGCCGGGCGCGTCGGAGATGTACGCAACACGCTGGCCATCGGGGCTCCAGCGCGCGTCCTTCTCGCGCACGCCCGAGGTCTCGGTCAGGTTGCGCACGCTGCCGTCCTTCACCGGCACCGTGAACACCTCGCCGCGGGCACTCACCACCACACGCTTGCCGGTGGCCGAGAGCCGCGCCGAGGTCAGCGTCTTGCCGGCGTCCTTCCACTGCGGGCGGGCCTGGGGCGCGATGCTGGCGAGTTCGATGTCCAGCGCCCTCGGCTCGCCACCGGCGAGCTCGATCTGCTTGATGCGGCCACCCGACTCGTAGACCAGCGTCGTGCCCACGGCGTCCACGCTGCGCACGTCCCACTGCGTCTCATGCGTCAGCTGGCGCAGCTGCTTCGTGGCCGGGTTGAAGGCGAAGAGGTTGGCCGCGCCGTCGGCTCGGTCGGAGATGAAGACGACCTCGCCGCCCGCCCAGACCGGCGCCGAATCGCTGGCGTTGACGTGGGGGATCTGCTCCCAGGTCTGGCTGGCCATGTCCATGATCCAGACCGGTGGCGTCGTGCCGCCGCGGCTCTGGCGCCAGCCGCTGGCGCCGGCATAGGCGGCGTTGTAGGGCCTGTAGGCCAGGCGCTTGCCGTCGGCCGACCAGGCCCCTTCGTAGGCCACGGCCTTCATGACCTGGCGCTCGTAGCCACCATCCACACCGACCTCGTAGAGCTGGTTGCTGCGGTTGTTCAGCACCTCGCGCGGCGAGGCGAACAGCACCCGCTTGCCATCCGGGCTCCAGCCGCTGACGACGTCGGCGCTCGGGTGCCAGGTCAGGCGCTTGGGCTGGCCGCCGTCCAGGCCGATGACGTAGACATCGGTGTTGCCGTCATAGCTGGCCGAGAAGGCGATGCGCTTGCCGTCCGGCGAGAAGCGCGGCGCGAACTCACTGGCAGCGTGGCTGGTCAGGCGCCGCGCATTGCCGCCGTTGCGGTCGGCCAGCCAGAGGTCGCCCGCGTAGACGAAGGCCAGGTGGTCCCTGGACACGGCGGGCTGGCGCAGCATCAGCGTCGGCTCGGCGGCCTGGGCCAGGCCCAGCGTGGCCAGCAGCGCCGCGGCGGCGATGACGGAACGGGAATTGAGCATCGAGGTCTCCGTGGATTGGATGACGGTCAGCGCCGCGGATGGCGCGGGCGCAAAACCTCGAACTCTAGGGCCGGCCGGAAGGCCCCGCCGAAAGTCAGTTGGGCTGGCGTTTCAGTCGGCCGCGCAGGCTGCCAGCGATGACAAGCAGGCCGGGGATGAAGATCATGGCCCAGATGATCTTGTCCAGGTGCTGCTTGACCCAGGGCACGTTGCCGAACAGGTAGCCGACGGTCGTCACGCCGCAGACCCACAGCGCACCGCCGCCCACGTCGTAGAGCGTGAACTTGCGCCGCGTCATCCGCGCCACACCGGCCACGAAGGGTGCGAAGGTGCGCAGAAAGGGCATGAAGCGCGCCGCGACGAGGGTGATGCCGCCGTACTTCTCGTAGAAGTCGTGCGCCTTCATGAAGGCCGCCTTGTTGAAGAGGCGCGACTGCTCCCACTGGAACACGCGCGGCCCGAAATGGCGGCCGATGCTGTAGTTGCTCTGGTTGCCGAGCACGGCCGCCAGAGTCAGCAAGCCCATCGACAGGCCCAGGTCCATCAGTCCCACGCTGCACATCGCGCCGACGACGAAGAGCAGCGAGTCGCCTGGCAGGAAGGGCATGACGACGACGCCGGTCTCCACGAAGATGACGAGGAAGAGCAGCGCATAGACCCAGACGCCGTAGGCCTGGACGAAGGCCGCCAGGTGCTGGTCGACGTGCAGGATGAAGTCGAGGAGGAAGTGCAGCAGGTCCATGGGGCGCGCATTATCCCGGCGGCTCTGTGACGCCCTGGGGGCACCGATAATCCCGTGATGGATTCGCCGCTCCCTGAAGTCCCCGCGCCCCGCCTCATCCGCGAACTGCCCGACGAGCTGATCAGCCAGATCGCCGCCGGCGAGGTCGTCGAGCGCCCGGCCTCGGTCGTGCGCGAGCTGGTGGACAACGCGCTGGATGCGGGCGCCCGCAACGTGCTGGTGAAACTGATGGCCGGCGGCGTGCGCGGCGTCGTCGTCGAGGACGACGGTTGCGGCATCCCGGTCGCCCAGTTGCCGCTGGCGCTGAAGCGCCACGCCACCAGCAAGATTGCTTCGCTGAACGAGCTGGAGTCGGTTGCGACCATGGGTTTCCGTGGCGAGGCGCTGGCCGCCATCGCGTCGGTGTCCGAGATGTCCATCTCAAGTCGCACGGCCGACGACAACCACGCGCACCGGCTCGATGCGCGCAGCGGCGAGCTGTCCGCCGCCGCCCGCTCGCGCGGCACCAGCGTCGAGGTGCGCGAGCTGTTCTTCTCGACGCCGGCGCGCCGCAAGTTCCTGAAGACCGACGCCACCGAGCTGGCCCATTGCGTGGAGGCCGTGCGCCGCCACGCGCTGGCGCGGCCCGACGTGGGCTTCGCGATCTGGCACGAAGGCAAGCTCGTCGACCAGTGGCGCGCCGCCAGCAGCGAGCAGCGCATCGCCGACGTGCTCGGCGATGACTTCGTCGCCGAGAGCCGCGCCTTCGCGCACAGCGCCGGGCCGCTGGCGCTGACCGGCCGCGCCGGCCTGCCCGAGGCGGCACGCTCGCGCGCCGACCAGCAATACGTCTGGGTCAACGGCCGCTATGTGCGCGACAAGCTCATCAGCCACGCCATCCGCTCCGCCTACGAGGACGTGCTGCACGGCCAGCGCCAGCCCAGCTATGTGCTCTTCATCGAGATCGCGCCCGAGCTGGTGGACGTGAACGTGCACCCGACCAAGATCGAGGTGCGCTTCCGCGACGGCCGCGCCATCCACCAGTCGGTGCGCCGCGCCTTCATCGACGCTCTGGCCCAGTCACGCAGCGCCGAGGCCGATGGCGTCGAGTCGGCGATGGCGCCGCTGGGTTTCGCGCCGACGACGGCGGCCACGCTCTACGTCGCCGAGCCGCGCCCGGCCTACCAGCCCCACGCGCAGCCCTTCACGCCCCCCGTGCCGCCCACGGCCGAGCAGGTGCGCCTGTCGCTCGTGCAGCACGAGGCGCTGTGGGAGCCGGCCAAGCCGGTGGTGTCGACCTCGCTGCCCGACCCCACGCCGCGCCGCGAGCCCAGCCTGCCCGAGCCGTCGACGAAGGAGGACTGGCCGCTGGGCCGCGCCATCGCGCAGATCCAGGGCGTCTACATTCTGGCCGAGAACCAGCAGGGCCTGGTCATCGTCGACATGCATGCCGCCCATGAGCGCGTCGTCTACGAGCGCCTGAAGGCCAGGCTCGGCTCGACGACCATCGAGAGCCAGCCGCTGCTGATCCCGGTCAGCTTCGCGGCCACGGCCGAGGAGGTCGCCGCCGCCGAGCAGCACGCCGACACGCTGGCCAGGCTCGGCCTGGACGTGTCGCCGCTGTCCACCCGCACGCTGGCCGTCCGCTCCCGCCCTGCCCTGCTCGCCGCCAGCGACCTCGTCGCGCTCACGCGCGAGCTGCTCGCCGAGATGGCCCAGTTCGACGCCAGCTCGGTGCTGGAGCGCGCCCAGCACGAGATCCTCGCCACCATGGCCTGCCACGGCGCCGTGCGCGCCAATCGCCAGCTCAACATCGACGAGATGAACGCCCTGCTGCGCGACATGGAAGCCACTGAACGCGCCGACCAATGCAACCACGGCCGCCCCACCTGGCGCCAGCTCGACATGCGCGAGCTGGACGCCCTGTTCCTGCGCGGACGTTGAAAGAAGAACGACGATGGCCACCATCACCCTGAAGGGCAAGCCCAAGCCCGCCGCCAAGACCCGCAACGCGGAGGGCGAGAAGCGCGCTCCCGTGCGCGGCAAGGGCGTCTCCAAGCCGCGCCCGACGCTGGCCAAGGCCCAGGCCGACCGCGCCGAGCGCGAGGAGCAATTCCAGAAAGCACAGCAGAAGCGCGAACGCCCCGCGCCGGTCCGCGAGGAACGCCCGGCAAGGCCCAAGACCGGCAGCGCCTTCAAGCCCGAGCGACTGCAGCCACCTCGCGGTGACGCCCCCCAGCGCGCCCCGCGCACCCGTCCCGACGAGCGGCCGTTCGCCGACCGCCCGCCCCGCGTCGACCAGCGCCGCGTGTCCAACCGCGGCCCCGGCTTCGAAGCGCCGCAGCGTCCGCAGCAGCGCCTGAACCCGGCCCGCCAGGTGGACGCCGAGGCCGGCGAGCGCCTGTCCAAGCGCATGAGCGAGCTCAAGCTGGCATCGCGCCGCGAGGCCGACGAATGGATTGCCGCCGGCTGGGTGCGCGTCAATGGCAAGGTCGCCGTGCTGGGCCAGCGCGTGATCGGCGATGTGCAGATCGACATCGACCCCGCCGCCCGCCAGGCCCAGTCCCAGCTCGTCACCGTGCTGCTGCACAAGCCCATCGGCTATGTGTCCGGCCAGGCCGAGGACGGCTACGAGCCGGCCGTCGTGCTCTTCCAGCCCGAGAACCGCTGGAAGGACGACCCCTCGGGCATCAAGCCTCACCCCAACCACCACCGCCACCTGGCGCCCGCCGGCCGGCTGGACATCGACTCCACCGGCCTGCTCGTGCTGACGCAGGACGGCCGCATCGCCAAGGCGCTGATCGGCGACGACTCCGACATCGAGAAGGAATACCTCGTGCGCGTGGAGTTCATCGGCCACGAGGTGCCCGAAGGCACCTTGCCGAACGCGGCGCTGGCTCCCGAGCAGCTGGCACTGCTGAACTACGGCCTGGAGCTGGACGGCGAGGCGCTGAAGCCCGCCAAGGTCAGCTGGCAGAACGAGCAGCAGCTGCGCTTCGTGCTGCGCGAGGGCAAGAAGCGCCAGATCCGCCGCATGTGCGAGCTGGTCGGGCTCAAGGTCGTCGGCCTGAAGCGCGTGCGCATCGGCCGCATCCCGCTGGGCCATCTGCCGGTGGGCCAGTGGCGCTACCTGGCGCCATGGGAACGCTTCTGACCCCGATCTGCCTCGCCGGCCCGACCGGCTGCGGCAAGACGGCGGCGGCCCTGACCATTGCCGAGGTGCTGCCGGTCGAGATCATCAGCGTCGACTCGGCCCTGGTCTACCGCGGCATGGACATCGGCACCGCCAAGCCCACGGCCGCCGAGCAGGCCGCCGTGCCGCATCATTTGATCGACATCCTCGCCCCGACGGGCAGCTACTCCGCCGCCGAGTTCGTGTGCGATGCCAAGCGCCTGGCCGCCGACATCGCCGCGCGCGGCAAGTTGCCGCTGCTGGTGGGCGGAACGATGCTGTATTTCAAGGCCCTGTTCGACGGCCTCTCGACGCTGCCCCAGGCCGATGCCGAGCTGCGCTCCGCCATCGACGCCGATGCCGCCGAGCGCGGCTGGCCGGCGCTGCACGCCGAGCTGGCGCGCCTGGACCCCGAGACGGGCGCGCGCCTGGCGCCCAACGACAGCCAGCGCATCCAGCGCGCGCTGGAGGTCATCCGCCTCACCGGCCAGCCGCTGAGCGCCCTGCACGCAGCCACTCGCGAAGAAGGCGTGGACTGGCCGCTGTTCTCGCTGGAACCGGGCGACCGCGCCTGGCTGCACGAGCGCCTGGCCGAACGTTTCGACGCAATGCTGGCCCAGGGCCTCGTCGACGAGGTCAAGGCCCTGCGCGCGCGCGGCGACCTGAGCCTGGCGCTACCGTCGATGCGCTGCGTCGGCTACCGGCAAGTCTGGGAGGCGCTCGATGCCGACGACTTCTCCGACCTGCGCGAACGCGGCATCGCGGCGACGCGCCAGTTGGCCAAGCGCCAGGTGACCTGGCTGCGCAGCATGCCCAGGCGGCGCGTCATCGCCTGCGACGGGCCCCAGCCCATTCCCGAGCTGCTGGCCGGGCTGCAGAGGCTGATGAACGCATGACGGTGCTTTCCGCGCGCGGGCTGGCCAAGCGCTATGCCGACACGCCGGTTTTCTCCGGCATAGACCTGGACCTCGCCGCGGGCGAGATCGTTGCCCTTCTGGGCGAGTCTGGCAGCGGCAAGTCGACGCTACTGAACTGCCTGGCCGGTCTGGACGAGGCCGATGCCGGTTCGATCACGCTCGCCGACCAGGACCTGCGCCCACTCGACGACGAGGCCCGCTCGGCGCTGCGGCGCCGGGAGCTGGGCTTCATCTTCCAGGCCTTCCATCTGCTGCCGCATCTGAGCGTGGCGGACAACGTGGCGCTGCCCTTGCGGCTGCTGGGCCTGAAGGACGATGCGCGTGTGCGGCAGATGCTGGAGGCGGTGAACCTCGGGGCTCTGGCCACGCGCATGCCGCGCCAGCTGTCGGGCGGGCAGTTGCAGCGGGTCGCGATTGCTCGCGCCCTGGTGCACCGGCCGCGGCTGGTTCTGGCGGACGAGCCCACCGGCAATCTCGATGCGCGGCATGCGGCCGAGGTGCTGGAGCTGCTGAGGCGCTGCACGCATGAGGCGGGGGCGGCTTGTTTGCTGGTCACGCATTCGGAGGTGGCGGCGCAGGCGGCGGATCGGCGGCTGCGGCTGGATGCGAGCGGGCTTCATGCCGTTTGACGGCTTTGTTTTATTGGCCAGACCCGTGCGGCGTGCTGCGCACGCGCCCCGGACTTCTGCGCTTCTCGGCGGTCTAGAAGTGGAGCCCCCAAACAGCCAACAGCCGAATAACCAACAGCCAAACCCGTCAACCGACCGGTGCCGGCTGCTCCTTCACCCCCCCTCTGAGCCCGCCGAGGAGCACAGGGCCTTGAGGCCGTGCGCGCAGCGCGCTTCGAGCTCTGACTCCGCGCAACTGTTTGACCGCAGCGTAGCGGAGGGAGTTTTGCGCGGGGCCTCAAGGACCGAGCGCCGCAGGGGACCCCGCTGCGAAGCAAAGGGGCGGGCGGTTCGGGGCCGACTCTTTGCCTACTTTCTGGTCGCTCAGAAAGTAGGTCGCCCGCTGGGGCGAACTCCCGGCATGGGCCTGGCCACCAAACAAACGACAGGCGAAGCGCCAACGCGCCCCCAGCCATGACCCTCTGGCGCCACCTCTGCTGGCCCGCCTGGCGCGACCACCCCGGTCGCGTGATCCTCGCCATCGTCGCGGTCATGCTCGGCGTCGCCCTCGCCTTCGGCGTGCACCTGCTCAACGGCGCCGCGCTGGCCGAATTCGCCCGTGCCGCACGCAGCATCGACGGCCAGCCCGACCTCGTCGTCCGCGCTGCTTCCGGCCCGCTGACCGATGCCGACCTCGCCGAGCTGCTGAACCGCCCCGAGGTCAGCGCCGCCAACCCCGTGCTCGAAGCCCAGGCCCTATGGCCCGGCCAGACCGCCGATGCAGAGCTCAAGGGCCGCGCCCTGTCCATCCGCCTCATCGGCCTGGACCCGCTGGCCCTGCTCGCCTCCGCCGCCGGCGCGCGGCCGCTGGCGCCTGAACTCCTGCCCCAGGTCGAAGGCGGCCCGGCCGAACTGGTGGCCTCCAACACCGTGCACCTGAACGGCGTCGCCCGCGCCCGCTTGGCCGCCGGCGCGACGACGCTGAAGCTGCGCCTGCCCATCCCCGGCAGCAACGCGCCGCGCGACATCGAACTCGCCATCGGCGGGCGCATCGCGGCCGGCAACACGCCGCTGGGCGTGCTGGACATCGCCGACGCCCAGGCCCTGTTCGGCCGCCTCGGTTTGCTGGACCGCATCGACCTGCAGCTCGCCCCCGGCGTAGACGCCGCGGCCTTCGCCGCCACGCTGCCGCCGCACTGGCGCGCCGCCCCACCCGAGGACGAGGGCGCGCGGCTGGCCGACCTGACCCGCGCCTACCGCATCAACCTCGGCCTGCTGGCGTTGATGGCGCTGTTCACCGGCAGCTTCCTCGTCTACGCGGTGCTGTCGCTGGCCACGGCCCAGCGCCTGCCGCAGTGGGCACTGGTGGGCGTGCTGGGCGTGTCGGCGCGCATGCGCTGGCGGCTGATCCTGATGGAGGGCCTGGTCATCGGCAGCGTCGGCACCGCGTTGGGTCTGGCCCTGGGGCTGGGCCTCGCGGCGGGTGCGCTGAAGCTGCTGGGCAGCGACCTCGGCCTGCATGGCGCCAACGGCTCGTCGGCCGAGCTGCTGTTCAACCAGCCGCTGCTCGGCCCCGCCCTCGCCTACACGGCTCTGGGCCTGGCCGCTGCCCTGGTGGCGGCGCTGGCGCCGGCCCTCACCGTGCGCCGCATCGCGCCGGCCCTGGTGCTCAAGGGCCTGGGCCTGCCAGCCGGGCGCACGCTGCCGGCCTGGCTGGGCCTGGCGCTGCTGGCGCTGGGCGCGGCCCTGGCCTGGCTGCCGCCCGTGCTGGGCGACACGCCGCTGGGCGCCTATCTCGCGATGCTCTGCCTGCTGATGGGCGGCCTGGCCCTGGTGCCGGCCCTGGTGCGCGGCATGACCGCCACCCTCGTGCGGCTGCCGGCCGGCGCGCTGCTGCTGCTCGCCCGCGAGCGCAGCCGCGACCAGGCCACCGAGGCGCGCCGCTCGCTGGCCGGCGTGCTGGTCGCGCTGGCGCTGGCCGTCGCGATGACGGTGATGATCGGCAGCTTCCGCGAGTCGCTGCTGCGCTGGCTGGACCATGCGCTGCCGGCCGACCTCTATGTGCGCTCCGCGCTACGCGGCGCCGATGGCCTGCCCGCGCCGCTGCCCGCCGCGCTGGTCGAGCGCCTGGGCCGGCTGCCCGAGCTGGCGCGGGCCGCGCCGCAGCGCAGCACCCGGCTGCGCCTGGCGCCGGGGGCCAACCCGGTCGCGCTGACGGCCCGCGATATCGACACCGGCAGCCTGCCCCTCGTTGAGCGCTGGGCCGGCGCACCGGCGCCGGACGCCATCGCCGTATGGGTCAACGAGGCCGCACGCGACCGCGACGGCCTGAAGCCCGGACGCGTCTTCACGGCCGAGCTCGTCGACGGCGGCCGGCGGCTGCGCCTGCAGGTGCGCGGCGTCTGGCGCGACTACTCGCGCCAGAGCTCGGCGCTGTGGATGGACCTGGCCGACTACCGCCGCGCCAGCGACGACGCCGGCACGACCGAACTCGCGCTGTGGCTGGCGCCCGGCCAGGCGCTGGACGCGGCCCGCACCGCCGTGCGCCGGCTGGCCGGCGACGACGTCGAGCTGGCCGCGGCCGGCGAGCTGCGCGCGATGTCGCTGCGCATCTTCGACCGCAGCTTCGCCATCACCGTCTGGCTGCAGGCCGTGGCCCTCGCGGTGGGCCTGTTCGGCGTCGTCGCCAGCCAGTCGGCCCAGGCGCTGGCACGGCGGCGCGAGTTCGGCCTGCTGCGGCATCTAGGCCTGTCGCAGCGCGCGCTGATGCGGCTGCTGCTGATCGAGGCCAGCCTGACCGGCGGCGCCGGCGCGCTGGCCGGGCTGGCCCTGGGCTTGGGGCTCAGCGCCGTGCTGGTCTATGTCGTCAACCCGCAGAGCTTTCACTGGAGCATGGAGATGCATTTGCCCCTGGGCCGCCTGACGGCCCTCGTCGGCCTTGCCTTCGCGGCGGCCGTGGGCGCCTCGCTGCTGGCCGGCCGGCGCGCGCTGGGGCAGGACGCCGTGCGCGCCGTGAGGGAGGACGCATGACGCCGCTGAAGCGCCGCACCCTGCTGCTCGCCGCGCTGCCGCTGCCGGTACAGGCCGCGTTGAACTTCCCGCGCGACTTCGGCGCCCATCCACAGCAGGGCATCGAATGGTGGTACCTCACCGGCCTGCTCGGCGACGCCGGCGGCGGGCCGCCGCGCTTCGGCTACCAGCTCACCTTCTTCCGCCTGCCCGGCCCCGCGCCGGCCGACCACCCCAGTGCCCTCGCGGCCCGGCAGCTGCTGCTCGGCCATGTGGCCCTGTCCGACCTCGGCGCGCAAAAGCAGCGCCATGCCCAGCGCCTGCTGCGCGCGCTGCCGGGCGCGGCCTACAGCGTGGTCGGCGATTGCGACGTCAAGCTGCGCGACTGGACGCTCAAGCGCAGCGGCCAGAGCTACCAGGCCGCCTTCACCGGGCCGGGCTTTGCACTCGAACTGCAGCTCGCGACGACTGCGCCGCCGCTGCTGCAGGGCGATGCCGGCCTGTCGCGCAAGGGGCCCGACCCCGAGCAGTTCAGCCACTACTACTCCCGCCCCCAGCTCGACACCCGCGCCGTGCTGGCGCTGGACGGCCGCCGCCAGACGCTGGCCGGCCGCGCCTGGCTGGACCACGAGTGGAGCGACAGCCTGCTTGGCGACTCCATGGGCTGGGACTGGCTGGGCATCAACCTCGACGACGGCCGCGCGCTGACGCTGTTCCAGCTGCGCCGCAAGGACGGCACGCGCTCCTTCGCCGGCGGCAGCCTGCGCACGCCGGGCCAGGCCGACCGCAGCTTCGCGCCCGGCGACGTGGAGATGACGCCGACGCGCCACTGGGCCAGCCCCGCCACCGGCGCGCGCTGGCCGGTGGAATGGCGACTGAAGAGCCCCGCCGGAGAGATGCTGCTGGCCGCCGCCTTCGATGCGCAGGAGATCGATGCAAGCCGGACGAGCGGCCTCGTCTACTGGGAGGGCGCAGCCCGGCTGTTCGACGCGCAAAAACAACCGTTGGGCACAGGCTATCTGGAGCTCACCGGCTATGCCGGCAAACCGCCACTGCCGTAGCCCACAATCGCCGCCCGATGACACGCCAACCCACGCGGCCCACCTTCGGCTGGGACAACCTCGGCGGCGAGCCCAGCGCCGGCCTGCCCGCCGTCGACGACCTGCCCGACACGCGGCTGCTGAGCAGCGGGCGCGCGGCGCTGTTCGCGGCGATGAAGGCGCTGGGCGTGCAGCCCGGCGACACGGTGCTAGCGCCGAGCTACCACTGCCCCACCCTGGTCGCGCCGCTGCGCCTGGCCGGCGCCCGGGTGCAGTTCTATCCGCTCGGGCCGGACGGCCTGCCGGCGCTGGCCGCAATCACGCCGGAGCCCGGCACCCGGGCCATCGTCGTCGCCCAGCTCTTCGGCCTGCCGCGCTCGCTGGCCGCCGTGCGCGCCTGGTGCGACGCGCGCGGCATCGCGCTGGTGGAGGACTGCGCCCACAGCTTCTTCGGCCAGGCCGGCGAGCGGCCCGTGGGCCGCTGGGGCGACCTGGCGACGGCCAGCGTGTCCAAGTTCTTCCCGGTGACCGAAGGCGGCCTGCTGGCCGGCGCCCGGCCCCTGCCCGCGCAAGCCCTGAGGCCGGCCGGTGCGAAGCAGCAGCTCAAGGCCTGGGTGGACCTGCTGGAGCGGGCCAGCGAGCAGGGCCGGCTGGCCGGGCTGAACACCGCGCTGCGCGCCCTCTTCCGCCTGAAGAACGGCTCGCCCAAACCGCCCGGCGCGCCCCGCGCCGACGGCCCATCGCAGGACATGGGCGAGCCCGCCATGATGGCCGACTGCGACCTCGCCCGCAGCGAGAACGCCCCGCCCGCGCTGACCCGCCAGCTGCTCGCCCTGCCGCGCCGGCGCATCGTCGAGCGCCGCCGCGCCCACTACGAGACCCTGCACCGGCTCACGCAGAACCTGCCCGGCACCCGGCCGCTGTTCGGCCCTCTGCCCGCCCAGGCCGCGCCCTATGTGATGCCGCTGTGGGTGGACAGCCCCGAGGCGGCCGAAACGGTCTATGCCGCCCTGCGCGCCGCCGGCTGCGCCGTGTTCCGCTGGGACCGCGTCTGGCCAGGCGTGCCCGAATTTCCCAACGACCACGGCGCACTCTGGCGCACCCAGCTGCTGCAACTGCTCTGCCACCAGGACTTGACCGAGCCCATGCTCGCCCGCACCTGCGACGTGCTGACACAGACCCTCGCCACACTGCCCCGATGAGCTCCACCACCAACGACCGCCCCGCATCCAGCCAGGCCCGCTCGCTCAGCGGCCTCGCCCCCTTCCTGCGCCCCTACCGGGGCCGCATCGCGCTCGCGCTGCTGCTGCTGGTGCTGGCGGCGCTGGCCACGCTGGCCTTCCCGCTCGCGCTGCGCGGCCTCATCGACGCCGGCTTCGGCGCCAGCAACCCGGGCGAGCGGCTGATGGCGCTGCGCGAGCATTTCCTCGCGATGTTCGCCGTGGGCGCGGCCCTGGGCGTGTTCTCGGCCTCGCGCTTCTACATGGTCACCTGGCTGGGCGAGCGCGTGACGGCCGACCTGCGCAACGCCGTCTACAGCCATGTGCTGCGCCAGAGCCCCGAGTTCTTCGAGACCACGCAGACCGGCGAGGTGCTCTCCCGCATCACGACGGACACCACCGTCGTGCAGACCGTGGTGGGCTCCAGCCTCTCCATGGGCCTGCGCAACAGCGTGATGGGCATAGGCGCGCTGGTGATGCTGATCGTCACCAACCCCTATGTGATGGGCCAGGTGCTGGGCATCCTCGTCCTCATCGTGCTGCCGGCGCTGTACTTCGGCCGCCGCGTGCGCAAGCTCTCGCGCGCCAGCCAGGACCGCGTGGCCGACACCTCGGCCATCGCCGCCGAGGTGCTGAACGCCGTCACCGTCGTGCAGAGCTACACGCAGGAGCGGGCCGAGAGCGAGCGCTTCGCCGCCGCCAGCGAGGCCGCCTTCGACACCGCGCGCAAGCGCACCCGGGTGCGCAGCTTCCTCGTCGCCTTCATCATCACGGCCGTCTTCGGCGCCATGCTCTGGGGCCTCTACCAGGGCACACAGGCCGTCATCGCCGGCACGATCAGCGCCGGCCACCTGGGCCAGACGGTGGTCTATGTGACGCTGCTGGTCAGCTCGGTCGCCGTGCTGGCCGAGGTCTGGGGCGACGTGCTGCGCGCGGCCGGCGCCACGGAGCGCCTCGTCGAGCTGATGGAGGCGCGCTCGCCGGTGGCCGACCCGCCGGCGCCGCGCCCGCTGACGGCGACGACGGGCGGCAGCCGCGTCGAGTTCGACGCCATCCAGTTCCACTACCCCTCGCGCCCGCAGACGGCCGCGCTGGACGGCCTCTCGCTGGCCGTGCAGCCCGGCGAGACGGTCGCCCTCGTCGGCCCCAGCGGCGCCGGCAAGACGACGGTCTTCCAGCTGCTGCTGCGCTTCTACGACCCGCAGTCCGGCAGCATCCGCCTGAACGGCGTGCCCACCCGCGAGCTGAGCCTGGCCGAGCTGCGCGCCAGCGTCGGCCTGGTGCCGCAGGACAGCGTCATCTTCTCGACGACGGCGCTGGAAAACATCCGCTACGGCCGGCCCGGCGCCAGCGACGACGAGGTCATCGCCGCCGCCAGGGCCGCCTTCGCCGACGACTTCATCCGCGCGCTGCCCGAGGGCTATGCCAGCTTCCTGGGCGAGCGCGGCGTGCGCCTGTCCGGCGGCCAGCGCCAGCGCATCAGCATCGCCCGCGCGATGCTGAAGAACCCGCCGCTGCTGCTGCTCGACGAGGCGACGAGCGCGCTGGATGCCGAAAGCGAACGCGTCGTGCAGGCGGCGCTGGAAGCGGCGATGCAGCACCGCACGACGCTGGTCATCGCGCACCGGCTCGCGACCATCCAGAAGGCGGACCGCATCGTCGTGCTGGATGCGGGGCGCATCGTCGACATCGGGCGGCACGACGAGCTGGTCGCACGCGGCGGGCTGTATGCGAAGTTGGCGGCGATGCAGTTTGGGTTGGAGACTGAGGCGCCAACTGCCAGCTGAGCAACGAATGGCCGCTCAATTGCGACGGCTTCAGGCTGGTCAGAGTCATTCGCGGCGCTGGACGTGAACGACAGTGCCCACGAAGACCAGTCAGTGATCGCTGGCCACCTCGACCGTCGGCTCCACTGCCGGCACGAGCCGCTCGACCGCGACACAGCAACTGCGCCAGCTCGAACGACTGCTCCCGCGCGCCAGGACTGGCTCAAGTTCAAGCCGCGCGACTCGCCGTCCAGGCCGGCAAGTCGGTCAACCCTAGGGTTTCGATGGCGCTGTCGAAAGGTCCGTGACGACGACAGGACGGGTCGACAACGCGCTCGCTGCCATTTGGGATTTCCCTTCTTGCAACGCCACGCTATCGGACAGGATGCTGACCGCCTCATTCAAGCGGACGTCCTTGACGGAACTCCTTGTCTTCTCCATGGCCAGATCCTTGCTCAGCTTGCGTTCGTTGAACTGCAAGCCATCGTCTGCCAGCGCATCGCCCGCAGCCGCCCCCTCGGAGCCCAACATGGCGGTCAGGCGGGCCTCCAAAGCGGCGCGCTCCTTGCGCCGCACCGCTTCGTTGAGTGAGATCGCGTTGTTCTTGCGCTGCTCCCTTGCCTTTGCAAGGTCGTCCAGCAGACTCTGGTAATCACGCTCGCGCTGAACGCGACTCTCATGCCAGGCCAGCAGGCGCGGAAGCTGCGCCGTGATGTCGCCCACAGGCGCGTAGTCGGCCGCCTTGACATGGGTCCATGGCAAGGCGTTGTCAAAGCTCGATTCACCGAACAAAGTGTCATTACCGCTTTGCAAATAGCCGATGTCCGGTGTCACGCCACGCAATTGCGTCGTGCCGCCGTTCACTCGGAAGAATTGCGCGATGGTCATCTTCAATTCGCCGTACACGGGGTTGGCATTGTTGGCGACTTGGTCGAGGCTGGCCACGGTCTGGACCGTTCCCTTGCCAAAGCTGGGCTCGCCGATGATGAGGCCGCGACCGTAATCCTGAATCGCCGCCGCGAAGATTTCCGACGCTGAAGCGGAGGCCCTGTTGATCAGCACGCCCATCGGTCCGTCCCAGGCCAAACCGGTGTTGACGTTTCTCTCCACGGTCACGGTGCCTCTGGCATTGCGTGTCTGAACGACCGGCACCTTGCCGACGAACAGGCCCGTCAGACCGATGGCCTCCCGCAGTGAACCACCGCCGTTATCGCGCAGGTCCATCAAGATGCCATCTACCTTTTGGGCCTTCAGGTCCGCCAGCAGCCTGGCCACGTCGCTCCCTGCGCTGCGGTAATCCTTGTCGCCCTTGCGAAGCGCGTCGACATCCTCGTAGAACGATGGCAAGGTGATCACGCCGATCAAGCGCTTGCCCTCACCTGTCGCCACCGAATAGACCTTGGCCTTGGCTGCGCTGTCCTGGATCTTGATCGTGTTGCGGACCAAGACCACCGTCTTGCTCGGTGCGTCGGGCCCCTTGTCGGCGGGCAGGACGTCCAGGCGCACCGTCGAACCCACCGCGCCACGAATCAGATTCACGGTGTCGTCCAGGCGCCAGCCGACGACGTCATCCATCGGGCGGGTCGCGCCTTGTGCGACGCCGACGATGCGGTCGCCAACCTGCAGTTGTCCAGAGAGGCTCGCTGGCCCGCCCGCGACCAGTTCGCGGATGGTGGCGTAGCCATCGATGTCGGTCAAAACAGCGCCAATGCCCGCCAGCGACAGCCGCATCGAGATGTCGAAGTTGGCTGCGGCGCGCGGGCCCAGGTAGTTGGTATGGGGCTCGATCGCCATCGTGTAGGCATTCATGAATGCCTCGAAGGCATCGGCGCCTGTGATCTTGCCCAGGCGCTTGGAGGCGCTGTCGTAGCGCTTGTCGAGGACTTTCGCGATGGCTGCGTCGTCCTGACCCGCGAGCTTGAGCCGCAACCAATCGTTCTTCACACGCCTGCGCCAAAGATCCTGCGCGTCTGCCTCGGTCGCGGGCCAAGCTTGGCCCTTGCGATCAAGCATCAGCGTCTCGTCGCTCGCGAAATCGAATCCCTTGTGCAGCAGGCTGCGCGCATAGGCCATTCGCTCGACGGCCCGGCGTTCGTACACGTTGAAAATGTCGAACGGCGCGCGCAAATCCTCGCTCAGGATCGCGTCGTCAAGCCGGGTACGTTCGACAGCAAGGCGGTCGATGTCGGACTGCAGAAAGTAGACCTTCTCCGGGTCGAGCACTCGCAGGTACTGGTCGAACACCTTGCTCGACAAGGCATCGTCGAGCGGGACGGCTTTGTAGTGATAGCGCGAAAGCAGTTCCGCAGCCAAGTGGGCCGCCCTGGCCTCCTGTACTGCCGGCTTCAGCGGTGGAGGGTAGGCAAGGTCAGCATCCGCCAGCGCGCCCTGCGCCGCGACCGCCAGGGTCAGAAAAAGCCCAATCAGCTGTTGTTTCAATCTCGCTCCACCACGGGTTGAACCGAAAATCTCAAGGTCGAAACCGTCTGTGGCAAACCGCATTTCGAGGCAACGATCGTCGCACGACGACCTTCGGCCGCAGCCGCACCGGCTCAATTCACCCGCAGCACCTCAAACTGCCGTCGGACGGGAGCGACCTCGATCGACACCGCGTCGCCCTCGCACTTGCCCAGCAGGGCCTTGCCCAACGGCGCTTCACTACTGATGACCTGAACGATCTGAGCGCCGCTGACCAGCGTCATGCTGCCCCCACCCGGGCCGAGAAAGAGCTGTTGCTGCTTGTCGTCGGCATCGACCAGGCAGACCAGCGCGCCAAGCTGTATCCCTTTGCCGGCGTCGTAGGAACCCGGGCGGAATTGGCGCCAATTGGCGATCGCCTGGCGGATGGCTTCGGCACGACGAGCCTGGCCGGTGGCCAGGTAGGCGGCTTCGAGACCCAATGTGTCGTATTTGTTTGCCTCTCTTGAAAATCGAGTGGGTAGGATCGGGGCCGGTTGATCACTCCGAGGAGTGGTGCCATGACAGCCAGAGTCTTCGAAGCGGCGCTC
>NZ_SMBU01000032.1 GCF_004342485.1 Roseateles saccharophilus | reverse complement strand
GTGCGAGTCCCGTCCAATTCTTCGCGAGACAGCAGCCTTGACTCAACCTCGAATAGCTTGGGATCGCGAGCCGAAATCTACGCGGGACGTAACACTCGATCTCGTCGACCTGCTGTTGCAGCACCTTCAGGTGCTCGAGCAGTCGCTGGATGAGCAATCGAAAGGAGCCGGGCAACTCGTTCTCCGCATCCTCGATCAGCGCCGGCACGCGTTGAGCGATGTAGGCGATCCCCTGCGGCACCACCAGGCCGTACTCCCCGAGCAGGCCCCGAATCTGGTTGGCTTGCGCAGTGCGGGCCTTCACGAAGGCCTGGCGGACGCGGTGCAGTGAGAGTACCGACTGCTGCTCGAAAAAAAGCTCCTGGCCGCCGGGCGGCACAGGAGCTTTCAGGCAGGAGGCCGGCTCGTGCTCAGCGTGCCGGCTTGCGCACCGGCGGCACGTCCGTGCAGGAGCCATGCGCGACCTCGGCAGCCATGCCGAGCGACTCGCCCAGCGTCGGGTGCGGGTGGATGGTCTTGCCGATGTCCACCGCGTCCGCGCCCATCTCGATGGCCAGCGCGATCTCGCCGATCATGTCGCCGGCATGGGTGCCGACGATGCCGCCGCCGATGATGCGGTGGCTCTCCTCGTCGAAGATCAGCTTGGTGAAGCCTTCGTCACGGCCGTTGGCGATGGCGCGGCCCGAGGCGTTCCAGGGGAACAGGCCCTTGGTGATCTTGATGCCCTTGGCCTTTGCCTCGTCCTCGGTGATGCCCACCCAGGCGACCTCGGGGTCGGTGTAGGCCACGCTCGGGATCACGCGGGCGTCGAACTGGCTCTTCCTGAGCTTGTCCTCGCCCAGCAGTTCGCCGGCGCAGACCTCGGCCGCCACATGGCCCTCGTGCACCGCCTTGTGGGCCAGCATGGGCTGGCCGACGATGTCGCCGATGGCGAAGATGTTGGCGACATTGGTGCGCATCTGCACGTCGACCGGGATGAAGCCGCGGTCCGTCACGACGACGCCGGCATTCTCGGCGGCGATCTTCCTGCCATTGGGCGTGCGGCCCACGGCCTGCAGCACGAGGTCGTAGCGCTGCGGCTCCTTCGGGGCGCCCTCGCCTTCGAAGCTCACGTAGATGCCGTCCGGCCGGGCTTCGGCCGCCACCGTCTTCGTGTTCAACATGATGTTGTCGAAGCGGTGCTGGTTGAACTTCTGCCAGACCTTGACGAGGTCGCGGTCGGCGCCGGTCATCAGCGTGGGCAGCATCTCGACGACGTCCAGGCGCGCACCCAGCGTCGAATAGACCGTGCCCATCTCCAGGCCGATGATGCCGCCGCCGACGATCAGCATCTTCTGCGGCCTCACGCCCATCTCCAGCGCGCCGGTCGAGTCGACGATGCGCGGGTCGTCCGGCAGGAAGGGCAGGCGCACGGCCTGCGAGCCGGCCGCGATGATGAGGCGCTTGAAGGCGACGGTCTGGGTCGTGCCGGTCTTGGCCTGGCCCGTACCTTCGGTCGCCTCGACCTTGAGGTGCTGGGCATCCAGCAGCGCGCCATAGCCGCGCAGCACGGTGACCTTGCGCATCTTGGCCATCGCGGCCAGGCCGCCGGTCAGCTTGCCCGTGACCTTGTTCTTGTGCGTGCGCAGTTTGTCGATGTCGACGGTGGGGGCCGCGTAGGCGATGCCCAGGTCGGCCATGTGACCGACCTCGTCCATGACCGCCGCGACGTGCAGCAGAGCCTTGGACGGGATGCAGCCGACGTTCAGGCAGACGCCGCCCAGCGTCGCATAGCGCTCGACGATCGCGACTTTGAGGCCGAGGTCGGCGGCGCGGAAGGCGGCCGAGTAGCCGCCGGGGCCGCCGCCGAGAACGACGAGGTCGAAGGCCTGGTCGGCACTGCCGGTGTAGCTTGCAGCAACCGGAGCCGGCGCCGCAGCCACGGGCGCCGGAGCGGGCGCCGGAGCGGGCGCCGCGGCGCCCTCGGCCTCCAGCGCCAGGATGACCGAGCCCTTGCTGACCTTGTCGCCCAGCTTGACCTTGATCTCCTTGACGACGCCAGCGGCGGACGAGGGAATCTCCATCGAGGCCTTGTCGCTCTCGACGGTGATCAGGCTCTGCTCGACCTTGACGCTGTCGCCGGCCTTGACCAGCAGTTCGATGACGCCGACTTCGTCGAAATCGCCGATGTCGGGAACTTGAACTTCAATGATCGCCATGAGTTCAGCTCCCGATCAGAGTGCGATCCGACGGAAGTCGGACAGCAGGCTGGCGAAGTAGACGTTGAAGCGCGCAGCCGCGGCGCCGTCGATGACGCGGTGGTCCCAGCTCAGCGACAGCGGCAGGATCAAGCGCGGCACGAAGGCCTTGCCGTCCCAGACCGGCTCTGTCGAGCTCTTGCAGACGCCCATGATGGCCACTTCCGGCGCGTTGATGATGGGCGTGAAGTACTTGCCGCCGATGCCGCCCAGCGACGAGATCGAGAAGCAGCCGCCGCTCATGTCGGCCGGGCCCAGCTTGCCGTCACGCGCCTTCTTGGCCAGCTCCGACATCTCGGCGCTGATCTGGAAGATGCCCTTCTTGTCGGCGTCCTTGATGACGGGCACGACGAGGCCGTTGGGCGTGTCGGCCGCGAAGCCGATGTGGAAGTAGTTCTTCAGCACCAGCGTGTCGCCGTCGAGGCTGCTGTTGAACTCGGGGAACTTCTTCAGCGCCGCGACGGCCGCCTTGATCATGAAGGCGAGCATCGTGACCTTGATGCCGGCCTTCTCGTTCTCCTTGTTCAGCTGCACGCGGAAGGCTTCGAGCTCGGTGATGTCGGCATCGTCGTGGTTGGTGACGTGCGGAATGACGACCCAGTTGCGATGCAGATTGGCGCCCGAGATCTTCTTGATGCGCGACAGCTCCTTGCGCTCCACCGCGCCGAACTTCTCGAAGTCGACCTTGGGCCAGGCGAGCAGGTTCAGGCCCGTGCCGCCACCGGCGGCAGCCGCGGGGGCGACGGCCTTCTGCGCGCCGGTCTGCACCGCGCCGGCCATGACGGCCTTGACGAAGCCCTGCAGGTCGGCTTCGGTGACGCGGCCCTTGGCTCCGCTGCCCTTGACCTCGGCCAGCGGCACGCCCAGTTCGCGCGCCAGCTTGCGGATGCTGGGCGAGGCGTGGGGCAGCTGGCCCGTGGGGGCCGTGGGCTGGTGGGCGGGCAGCGCAGCAGCCACGGCGGGGGCGGCAGCCGCGGCCGGCTGGGCCTGTGCGGCGGCGACCGGAGCGGGTGCCGCGGCGGCAGGCACCGGCACAGCAGCGCTGCCGGCAGCCTTCACGCGTGCCAGCGCCGAACCCTTGCTGACCTTGTCGCCGATCTTGACCAGCAGCTCCTCGACGACACCGGCCGTCGAGGACGGAATCTCCATCGAGGCCTTGTCGCTCTCCACCGTCACCAGGCTCTGTTCGACCTTGACGGTGTCGCCGACCTTGACGAGCAGCTCGATGACGGCCACCTCGTCGAAGTCGCCGATGTCCGGCACCTCGACGGTGACCGAGCCACCGGCGGCGACCGGCGCGGGCGCCGCAGCGGCAGGCGCCGGGGCGGGCGCGGCCGGCGCAGCAGCGGCGGCTACCGGAGCGGCGGCCGGAGCGGGCGCAGCCGCGCCTTCGCTCTCGACGACGACGAGCAGGCTGCCCTCGCTGACCTTGTCGCCGACGGCGACCTTGATCTCCTTGACGACGCCTGCCGTGGACGACGGAATCTCCATCGAGGCCTTGTCGCTCTCCACCGTCACGAGGCTTTGCTCGACCTTGATGCGGTCGCCCACCTTGACGAGCACCTCGATGACGCCGACTTCGTCGAAATCGCCGATGTCGGGAACCTTGACTTCAACCATTGCCATGTCTTGTCTCCCTCGGCTTCAGGCGTAGAGCGGGTTGATCTTGTTGGCGTCGATGCCGTACTTCGCGATGGCCTCGGCCACACGCGCCATCGGGATGGCGCCGTCATCGGCCAGCGCCTTCAGCGCGGCGACGACGATGTAGTGGCGGTTGATCTCGAAGTGCTGGCGCAGCTTGGAGCGGAAGTCGCTGCGGCCGAAGCCGTCGGTGCCCAGCACCTTGTACGAACGGCCCTTGGGCACGAAGGCACGGATCTGCTCGGCATAGTTCTTCATGTAGTCGGTCGACGCGATGACCGGGCCGGTCGTACGGCCCAGCTGCTGCGTGACGAAGGGCACGCAGGCCAGCTCGGTCGGGTGCAGCAGGTTCCAGCGCTCGGCGTTCTGGCCGTCGCGGGCCAGCTCGTTGAAGCTCGGGCAGCTCCACACATTGGCGCCGACGCCCCAGTCCTCCTCCAGCAGCATCTTGGCGACCTGGCTCTCGCGCAGGATGGTGCCCGAGCCCAGCAGGTTGACGCTGATCGTCTTGCCGGCGTCGGCTTCTTCCAGCAGGTACATGCCCTTGAGGATCTGCTCCTCGGTGCCGGCCTTCAGGCCCGGCATCGGGTAGTTCTCGTTCAGCAGGGTGATGTAGTAGAAGACGTTTTCCTGGTCCTCGACCATGCGCTTCAAGCCGCGCTGCATGATGACCGCCACCTCGTGCGCGAAGGTCGGGTCGTAGCTCACGCAGTTGGGGATGGTGCCGGCCAGGATGTGGCTGTGGCCGTCCTCGTGCTGCAGGCCCTCGCCGTTCAGCGTCGTGCGGCCGGACGTGCCGCCGAGCAGGAAGCCGCGGGCCTGCATGTCGCCGGCGGCCCAGGCCAGGTCGCCGATGCGCTGGAAGCCGAACATCGAGTAGTAGACGTAGAACGGGATCATGATCCGGTTGCTCGTCGAATAGCTCGTGGCCGCCGCGATCCAGCTGGCCATGCCGCCGGCCTCGTTGATGCCTTCCTGCAGGATCTGGCCGGCCTTGTCCTCGCGGTAGTACATCACCTGGTCCTTGTCGACCGGGGTGTAGAGCTGGCCCTTGGGGTTGTAGATGCCGATCTGGCGGAACAGGCCTTCCATGCCGAAGGTGCGGGCCTCGTCGACGAGGATGGGCACGACGCGCGGGCCGATCTCCTTGTCGCGCAGCAGCTGGGTCAGGAAGCGCACATAGGCCTGGGTCGTCGAGATCTCGCGGCCCTCGGCGGTCGGGTCGAGCACGGCCTGGAAGGTGGCCAGCTCGGGCGTCTTGAACTGCTCGTCGGCCTTGGCGCGGCGGTGCGGCAGATAGCCGCCCAGGGCCTGGCGGCGCTCGTGCAGATAGCGCATCTCGGGCGTGTCTTCGGCCGGCTTGTAATAGGGCAGCTTGGGCAGCTCGCTGTCCGGCACCGGGATGTTGAAGCGGTCGCGGATGTACTTGATGTCCTCGTCCGTCAGCTTCTTGGTCTGGTGGACGGTGTTCTTGCCCTCGCCGGCCTTGCCCATGCCATAGCCCTTGACGGTCTTGACCAGCAGCACGGTGGGCTGGCCCGTCGTGTTGTTGTGGGCGGCGTGGAAGGCGGCGTAGACCTTCTCGGGCTCGTGGCCGCCGCGGCGCAGTTCGAAGACCTCCTCGTCGCTCATGTGGGCGACGAGCTTGGCGGTCTCGGGGTATTTGCCGAAGAAGTGCTTGCGGACGTAGGCACCGTCATTGGCCTTCATGGCCTGGTAGTCGCCGTCCAGCGTCTCCATCATCAGCTGCTTGAGCTTGCCGGTCTTGTCGCGCGCCAGCAGCTCGTCCCAGCCCTTGCCCCAGACCAGCTTGATGACGCTCCAGCCGCTGCCGCGGAACTCGCCTTCGAGCTCCTGGATGATCTTGCCGTTGCCGCGCACCGGGCCGTCCAGGCGCTGCAGGTTGCAGTTGACGACGAAGACCAGGTTGTCCAGGCCCTCGCGCGCCGCCAGGCCGATGGCGCCCAGGCTCTCGGGCTCGTCCATCTCGCCGTCGCCCATGAAGGCCCAGACCTTGCGGTTCTCGGTGTTGGCGATGCCGCGGGCGTGCAGATACTTCAGGAAGCGCGCCTGGTAGATGGCCATCAAGGGGCCCAGGCCCATCGAGACGGTCGGGAACTGCCAGAAGTTGGGCATCAGCTTCGGGTGCGGATAGCTGGACAGGCCGTGGCCGTCGACTTCCTGGCGGAAGTTGTCCAGTTGATCCTCGGTCAGCCGGCCTTCCAGGAAGGCGCGGGCATAGATGCCGGGCGCGCTGTGGCCCTGGATGTAGAGGCAGTCGCCGCCATGGCCCTCGCTCTCGGCATGCCAGAAGTGGTTGAAGCCGGCGCCCAGCATCGAGGCCAGCGACGCGAAGGAGCCGATGTGGCCGCCCAGGTCGCCACCATCCGCCGGATTCAGGCGGTTGGCGCGCACGACCATGGCCATCGCGTTCCAGCGCATATAGGCGCGCAGGCGCTTCTCGATCTGGATGTTGCCGGGGCAGCGCGCCTCGGCCGAGGCCTCGATGGTGTTGACGTAGCCGGTCGTGGCCGAGAACGGCAGGTCGATGCTGTGCTGGCGGGCGTGCTCCAGCAGTTCCTCGATCAGGAAGTGGGCGCGCTCCGCGCCCTCGCGGTCGATGACGGCCGAGAGGGCGTCCAGCCACTCCTTGGTCTCTTGCGGATCGTTGTCGTTCGCGGCGGCGCCGAGAAACTCTTGCGGCTGGGCTGACATGGCCGGTCTCCTAGTGAATTCCGCCTCTTTCGTGCGGAAGTGGCTGTTCTAACAGGGGCAAGACGCAGGACCTCGGTCCGCGAGCGGCCGCAGTGTCTCACAGGCCTCGGAATTTTCCAAATGGTGCGATTCGATTTCTTATTATGAAATTCTGATGGCATCAGCCACCCGGATAATTTGTCGATGTCCGTCGACTCTCCCGCCCCCGAGACCCGCTCCCGCAGCCAGCGCATGCTGGCGCCGCTGCGCCGCCTGGTCGCCACCTGGTGGTTCCGGCAATCGCCCTCGCGCCAGGACCGCCTGGCCACGCTGGGCCCGCTGATCTCGGTGCTGCTCTTCCTCGCAGCCATCATTTCGGCCTTCTGGTATCTGCGCAACGAAGAGATCGAGCGCGAGACCGAGAGCGTCAAGCGCGACACCGAGATCGCCCAGCAGCAGATCCGCCTGCGCCTGATCGAGAACCAGGAGCAGCTCGTGCGCATCGCGCGCGAGGTCGTCACGCGCCAGATCGACGCCCACGAGTTCTCCGCCCAGGCCCAGGCCTTCGCGCGCGAGCGGCCCGAGCTGACCCATGTGACCTGGCTGAGCGCGCACCGCGAGCGCCGCAGCAGCGTCGGCGCGGCCGGTTTCCAGGCCGACGGGCTGATGACGGCGGACGGCGACGACCCGTCCATGCCCTTGCCCAACCAGTCCAACGCGGCCGAGATCGCCTTCGAGGCCGCCAAGGAAAGGCGCCAGCCGGTCTACTCGCCGCCCTTCGCCGACGCCAACGGCACCACAGTCTTCCAGCTGCACATCCCGCTGATCGACCGCGGCGGCTTCGCCGGCGTGCTGATCGCCGAATACACGGTCGAGGCGCTGCTGCGCTACTACGTGCCCAGCGAGGTCGCCACGCGCCACAGCATCGCCGTGCTGGATGCGCGCGACCAGGTCGTCAGCAGCACCGTCACGCCCATGCCCGGCCAGGTGCTGCGCCGCGCGGCCCTGCTGCACGACGTGCCGCTGGCCCCGGCGCTGAACGGCCTGGTGCTGCGCGGCCAGGGCTGGCGCACCTCCATCGGCCTGATCAGCAATGCCCTGTTCTGGCTGGTGCTGGCGCTGGCCGGCCTGACGGTGTGGATGCTGCTGGGCACCTGGCGCCACATGCGTCGCCGCACCCAGATCCAGAACGCGCTGACGCTGGAAACCAATTTCCGCCGCGCGATGGAGAACTCCATGCTGACCGGCATGCGCGCGATGGACATGGACACGCGCATCACCTACGTGAACCCGGCCTTCTGCGCGATGACGGGCTTCTCGGAGGCCGACCTCGTCGGCCGCACGCCGCCCTACCCCTTCTGGCCCAGCGACCGCCGCGAGGAGAACGCGCGCCTGCTGCAGCAGGAGCTGCAGGGTCGCAGCCCCTCGGGCGGCGTCGAGGTCAAGATCCAGCGCCGCGACGGCAGCCAGTTCGACGCCCGCGTCTATGTCTCGCCCCTGGTGGACACCAAGGGCAAGCAGACCGGCTGGATGACCTCGATGACCAACATCACCGAGGCCAAGCGTGTGCGCGACCAGCTCTCGGCCTCGCACGAGCGCTTCACGACCGTGCTGGAAGGCCTGGACGCGGCCGTGTCGGTGCTGTCGGTGCAGCCGCCCGAGCTGCTGTTCGCCAACCGCAGCTACCGGCTGTGGTTCGGCGCCGACCCGGCCGGCCACGCGCTGCTGGCCGGCGGCCAGCTGGTCGGCACGACGAGCCGGCGCGGCCTGCCCGACGCCTCCGACGAGGTCGACGACTACTCCGGCCTGCCCGCCGAGGCGCTGACCGACATCGGCTCCGACCCGCGCGAGGTCTACGTCGAGTCGCTGGCCATGTGGTTCGACGTGCGCGCCCGCTACCTGCAGTGGACGGACGGGCGCCTGGCGCAGATGCTGATCGCCACCGACATCACGATGCGCCGCCACGCCGAGCACCAGGCCGCGCTGCAGGCCGAGAAGGCCCAGGTGACGAGCCGGCTGATGACGATGGGCGAGATGGCCTCCAGCGTCGCCCACGAGCTGAACCAGCCGCTGACCGCCATCACCAACTACTGCAACGGCATGGTCAGCCGCGTGCGCGCCGACAACATCGACAAGGATTCGCTGATGGCGGCGCTCGAGAAGACCGCCCGCCAGGCCGAGCGTGCCGGCCAGATCATTCACCGCATCCGCGCCTTCGTGAAGCGCAGCGAGCCGCAGCGCCAGCCGGCGAATGCGGCCGACATCGTCGAGGACGCCGTCGAGCTGGCCGGCATCGAGCTGCGCCGGCGCAGCGTGGCCATCCACACCTATGTCGCTCAGCGCCTGCCGCAGCTGATGGTGGACCCCATCCTCATCGAGCAGGTGCTGATGAACCTGCTGAAGAACGCCGCCGAGGCCATCGACAACGCCTCGCTGCCGACCTCGCGCCGCCACATCGAGCTGCGCGTCGTGCCCAAGCACAGCGCCGACCTGGGCGGCCAGATCGAGTTCTCGGTGACCGACATGGGGCCGGGTTTGCCCGATGAGGTGCTGGCCCGCATGTACGAGGCCTTCTTCTCGACCAAGGCCGACGGCCTGGGCATCGGATTAGGGTTATGCCGGTCCATCGTCGAGTCCCACCAGGGCCGGATAAAAGCCGAGAACCTCTACAATGGCTCCCTTGTCGTCGGGTGCCGATTCGCCTTCACGATCCCGGTCACCATCTCCTCAGAACAGCTGCGTGCGGACAACGCCAGCGGCGCTCAGAGAACCGAACCCACCACACCATGAGCTTGATCCCGAAGAAGGGCAACGTCTACGTTGTCGACGACGACGAAGCGGTCCGCGACTCCCTGCAATGGCTGCTCGAAGGCAAGGACTACCGGGTCAAGTGCTTTGACTCCGCCGAATCCTTCCTGGCCCGCTACGACCCCCGCGAGGTGGCCTGCCTGATCGCCGACATCCGCATGGACGGCATGACAGGCCTGGAGCTGCAGGACCGCCTCATCGAGCGAAAGAGCCCCCTGCCCATCGTCTTCATCACCGGCCACGGCGACGTGCCGATGGCCGTGCAGACGATGAAGAAGGGCGCGATGGACTTCATCGAGAAGCCCTTCAAGGAAGAAGAGCTGCTGGCCCTGGTGGAGCGCATGCTCGACCAGGCCCGCGACGCCTTCTCCAGCCACCAGGAAGCCGCCAGCCGCGACGCGCTGCTGGCCCGGCTCACGACCCGCGAGGCCCAGGTGCTGGAGCGCATCGTCGCCGGCCGCCTGAACAAGCAGATCGCCGACGACCTCGGCATCAGCATCAAGACGGTCGAGGCGCATCGCGCCAACATCATGGAGAAGCTCAACGCCAACACCGTGGCCGATCTGCTGAAGATCGCCCTCGGTGCCACCGCCAAGGCTTAAACACCCGCATCTCATACAGAGGCCGCTGCATGCGGCCTCTTTTGTTTTAGTCAGTTGAGGACAGAGCTACTCGCTTCGCTCGGGCGGTCTGTCCCGCAAAAACAAAGGACTGTTCCATGACCGCCCAACTGATCGACGGCCTCGCCCTGTCCAAGGCCACCCGCGCCCAAGTGGCCCAACGCGCCGCCGCGCTGACCGCCCAGGGCCGCCAGCCCGGCCTCGCCGTCATCCTCGTCGGCGACAACCCGGCCAGCCAGGTCTATGTGCGCAACAAGGTCAAGGCCTGCGAGGAAGCCGGCATCCGCTCCGTGCTGGAGAAGTACGAGGCGAGCATGACCGAGGCCGAGTTGCTGGCCCGCGTCGAGGCGCTGAACAACGATCCCGCCATCCACGGCATCCTCGTGCAGCTGCCCCTGCCCAAGCACATCGACGACCACAAGGTCATCGAGTCCATCTCGCCGGCCAAGGACGTGGACGGCTTCCACGTCGCCAGCGCCGGCGCGCTGATGGTGGGCGAGCCGGGCTTCAAGGCCTGCACGCCCTATGGCTGCATGAAGATGCTGGAAAGCATCGGCATGGCCAACCTGAAGGGCAAGCACGCCGTCGTCATCGGCCGCAGCAACATCGTCGGCAAGCCCATGGCCATGATGCTGCTGGCCGCCAACGCCACCGTCACCGTCTGCCACAGCGGCACGGCCGACCTCGGCGCGATGACCCGCCAGGCCGACGTCATCGTCGCGGCGGTGGGCAAGCGCAATGTGCTGACGGTCGACATGGTCAAGCCCGGCGCCGTCGTCATCGACGTCGGCATGAACCGCAACGACGAGGGCAAGCTCTGCGGCGACGTGGATTTCGACGGCGTGAAGGAAGTCGCCGGCTGGATCACCCCCGTGCCCGGTGGGGTCGGCCCGATGACCATCGCCATGCTGCTCGTCAATACGCTTGAATCGGCGGAACGCGCCGCCAAGTCCGCCTGACCATGACCAATCCCCTGCTCTCCACCGCCGCCCTGCCCGACTTCGCGGCCATCCGGCCCGAGCATGTGCAGCCCGCCATTCACCAGCTGCTGGCCGCCGCCCAGGCCGCGCTGGACGAGGCCGTGAAGCCCGAGACGCCGGCCGACTACGACGCGCTCTCGCGCATCCTCGACACGGCCACCGAGCGCATGGGCGCGGCCTGGGGCGCGGTCGGCCATCTGAACGCCGTCGCCGACACGCCGGCCCTGCGCGAGGCCTACAACGCGATGCTGCCGGCCGTCACCGAGTTCAGCACCGCGATGGGCGCCAACGAGGCGTTGTTCGCGAAGTACAAGGCCGTGATGTCCGCGCAGGGCGAGGCCCTGAGCGCACCGCGCCGGCAACTGCTCAAGCACGCGATCCGCGACTTCGTGCTGTCCGGCGCCGAGCTGCAGGGCACGGCCCGCGAGCGCTATGCCGCCATCCAGGAGCGCAGCGCCGAGCTGCAGCAGCAGTTCAGCGAGCATGTGCTGGACGCGACCGATGGCTGGCACATCATCGCCAGCGCCGAGGAGCTGGCCGGCGTGCCGCAGGACGTGCTGGACGCCACCCGGCTCGACGATGGCGGCTACAAGATCACGCTGCACTTCCCGGTCTACCTGCCCGTCATGCAGTACGCCGAGAACCGCGCGCTGCGCGAGACCCTCTACCGCGCCTACGTGACCCGCGCCAGCGAGCAGGGCAAGCCCGAATGGGACAACACGGCCGCGATGCGCGAAATCGTGGCACTCCGCCAGGAGGAGGCGCAACTGCTGGGCTATACCAGCTTCGCCGAGGTGTCGCTCGCGCCCAAGATGGCGTCGACGCCGGCCGAGGTCATGCACTTCCTGCGCGACCTTGCCGGACGCGCCCGCCCCTTCGCCGAGAAGGATCTGGCCGAGCTGCGCGATTTCGCCAAGGGCGCCGCGCTGGAGAGCTGGGACGTGTCCTACTGGAGCGAGAAGCTCAAGGAGGCCCGCTACGCCTTCAGCGACCAGACGGTGAAGCAATACTTCACCGCGCCCAAGGTCGTCGCCGGCCTGTTCTCCATCATCGAGCGGCTGTTCGACGTGTCCATCACCGAGGCCAGCACCCCGGTTTGGAACGACACCGTCAAGTTCTACGAGCTGCGTCGCAGTGGCAAGCCCATCGCGCAGTTCTACCTCGACCTCTGCGCCCGCCCGGGCAAGCGCCCCGGTGCCTGGATGGACGATGTGCGCAGCCGCTGGCTCAGGCCCTCGGGAGAGCAGCAGCTGCCCGTGGCCCAGCTGGTGTGCAACTTCGCTTCCCCCGTGGGGGCTAAACCGGCCCTGCTGACGCACGACGACGTCATCACCCTCTTCCACGAGTTCGGCCACGGCCTGCACCACATGCTGACGCAGGTGAACGACCTCGGCGTGTCGGGCATCTCCGGCGTCGAGTGGGACGCCGTCGAGTTGCCCAGCCAGTTCATGGAGAACTTCTGCTGGGAATGGGATGTGCTGCAGCAGCTCAGCGGCCATGTCGACAGCGGCGCGCCGCTGCCGCGCGAGCTGTTCGAGAAGATGCTCGCGGCCAAGAACTTCCAGAGCGGGCTGATGACGCTGCGCCAGATCGAGTTCGCGCTGTTCGACATGCGCCTGCACGGCGAGCCGGGCAGCGAGGCCGACGTGCAGAAGCTGCTCGACGAGGTGCGCGACGAGGTCGCCGTGCTGATCCCGCCCGCCTTCAACCGCTTCCAGCACAGCTTCTCGCACATCTTCGCGGGTGGCTATGCGGCCGGCTACTACAGCTACAAGTGGGCCGAGCTGCTCAGCGCCGACGCCTGGAGCGCCTTCGAGGAGGAAGGCGTTTTCAACGCTGCCACCGGCCGGCGCTTCCTGCACGAGGTGCTGGAACAGGGCGGCGCGCGCGACGCCATCGACAACTTCAAGGCCTTCCGTGGCCGCGAGCCGCGCATCGACGCCCTGCTGCGCCATCAGGGCATGAGCTGAGCTGCGTGCTGCAATCCAGGGTTGGCGGCAAGCTCGTCCACACCGCGGAGAACTGACTTGCGCACCATCGCCCTCTGGCGCGGCATCAATGTCGGCAAGGCCAAGCGCCTCGCGATGGCCGACCTCAAGGCCCTGCTGGCCGAACTCGGCGCGACGAATGTGGCAACGCTGCTGAACAGCGGCAACGCCGTCTTCGACACCCGCAGGAAGCTCACGGCGGACCGGATCCGCGCGGCCGTGCTGGAGCGGCTCGGCGTCGACGCCGCCGTCATCGTGAAGACCGCGGACGAATGGGCCGCCATCGCGGCCTCGCAGCCGATCGCCGAGGCCGACGACGCGAGCCGCCTGCTCGTCGCGGTGACGGGAGATGCCGCCACGCTGCAGGCCGTGGCCGGCATCGCCACCCAGGGTGACGAGCGCCTCGTCGTCACCGCGCACGCGGCCTACCTGTGGTGCGCCCACGGCATCCTCGAAAGCAAGGCCGGCGTCGCGCTGCTGAAGCGGCTCGGCGAGGCCGGCACGACGCGCAACTGGGCGACGGTCGAGAAGCTCAGGGTGCTGGCTTTGGCCTAGCTGCCGGTGCCGCGCAGGCGCCGCGGCACCCAAATGCTGCACAGACGGGCCGCCGCGGCCGGTGGCGCGGTGCCCGCCTGGCCCTAGCATGGCGCCATGCCCGCCGCTTCCCTGCCGCCAGCCCCACCCCGGAACCACGCCACCGGCCGGCGCCTGACGCTCAGCGCGATGGTGCTGCTGTTCGCGGCCTTCGCGCTGATCGTCGCCTGGGGCTCGGTCGCGGCCGTGCTGGGGCTGAAGCGGCGCGACGCCCTGCAGGCCCAGGACCAGCAGGGTCGCAACCTCGCCCGCGTGCTGTCGGAGCAGACCCTGCGCGTGCTGGCCGCGGCCGACCAGGCGATGCTGCGCGTCGTGCAGGACCACGGCGCCGCCCAACTGCGGCCGGAGGACCTGATCCGCTTCGCCAACGAGACCGGCCTGGCGCCGCTGATCCTCGTGCAGCTCTCACTGGTCGATGCCCAGGGCGTCCTCGTCGGCAGCAACCTGGACCCGAGCGGCAGGAAGAACGGCCGCATCGACCTCTCCGACCGCGAACACGTCAAGGCCCATCTCGGCCAGCCCGACCGCCCCGCCGACCAGGACCGGCTCTTCGTCGGCCGCCCCGTGCTCGGCAAGGTGTCCAACCGCTGGACCATCCAGCTCTCGCGCGCGCTGCGCGACGCGAACGGCCACATCGACGGCGTCATCGTCGCCTCTCTGGACCCGAGCTATTTCGAGCGCGTCTATGCCGACGTGGACGTGGGCCAGACCGGCAGCGTCGCCCTGATCGGCCAGGACATGAACGTGCGCGCCCGCGTGATCGGTGGCAAGCCCGACGGCATGGGCAGGCAGCTGCCGCCCGGCTCGGCGCTGGGCCAGCACCTGGGCGAGCCAGAGGGCAACTACCGCTCGACCAGCAGCCTGGACGGCGTGAGGCGCATCTACGCCTTCCGCCACGTCGCCGGCCTCCCGCTGCTGACCCTCGTCAGCATCGGCGAGGAGGAGGCCCTGCGCGACTGGCGGGCCACGCGCGACGGCATGATCGGCCTGACCGCCGTGCTGAGCCTGGCCATCGTCGCCTCGGCCGTGCTCTTCGTCACCGGACTGCGCCGGCTCGAGCAGAGCCATGATGCGCTGAAGATCAGCGAGGCCGAGGCGCTGGCCGCCAACCAGGCCAAGAGCGAGTTCCTGGCCGCCATCTCGCACGAACTGCGCACGCCGCTGACCAGCATCCGCGGCTATGCCGAGCTGATGGAACAGCGCCTGCAGGAACCGCGCTACCGCGAGGCCGCCGGCCTGATCCGCAAGGGCGCCGAGCATCTGAACAAGCTGCTGACCGAGATCCTCGACCTCGCCAAAGTCGAGGCCGGCTCGATGCAGCTCAGCCCCGAACCCGTCGACCTGCAGCAGTTGCTGAACGGCACGGCCGACTTCTTCGCGCTGAGCGCGCAGAGCAAGGGCCTGACGCTGACGCAGGAGTTCGACCCCGCCTTGCCCCCGGCCATCCTCTGCGACGGCCTGCGCCTGAAGCAGATCCTCAACAACCTGCTCTCCAACGCGATCAAGTTCACCGAGCAGGGCGGCGTGCGCCTGCGCATGGCCCGCGACGGCGACAGCCTGCTCGTGCAGGTCATCGACACCGGCCCCGGCATTCCGGCCGAGAAACATGCGCAGATCTTCGAGAAGTTCCGCCAGGGCGATGCCAGCGTCAGCTACCAACATGGCGGCACCGGCCTGGGCCTGGCGCTGTCGCGCGCGCTGGCCGAGCTGATGCACGGCCAGCTCGGCATCGAGCCCAGCGTCGGCACCGGCGCCTGTTTCTCGCTGCGCCTGCCGCTGCTCCTGCCTTGAAGCCCTGAACCGGTTCTAGCCTCCCAGGCTGGTCGCCGCGTCCGCCACGCTCCAGAACTGCCGGTCCTCGCGGCCCAGCCCATCCGGCGCGCTCGCATGCAGCAGGGCCCGCACCGGCTCTTTCACGCGCGCCAGCAGCAGCCGTTGCTGGCGCGCCGCGAGGCGTTGGTCCAGCTCCAGCAGGCATTCCAGCGCCGTGCTGTCGAGGTCGCCGCTCTCCTCCAGGCTCATCACCAGCGTGGCTGCGCCGCTCGCGGCCAGCCGCGCCGCGGCCTCGGCCATCACGCGCTCGGCGCTGGCGAAGAACAGCGGCTCCTGCGGGCGCAGGATCAGCGCGCCCGGCACCGGCACGGCATCGGGGTGCTCGGGCCGGTTGACGAAGTTGCGCGTGCCCGGCATGGCGCCGAGCTCGTGCAGCACCGGCTGGCTGAAGCGGCGCAGCGCCTCGACGATGGACAGCGCAACCGAAGCCAGCATGCCGTGCAGCAGGCCCAGGGCCAGCACGGCGACGACGGCGCCGGCGATGAGCAGGCGGTCGCGACCGAGACGCCAGGTGGCCAGCAGCGGCCGCGGCGACAGCGCATGCCACAGCGCCGCGATGACGGCCACGGCCAGCACCGGCCGCGGCAGCCATTGCAGGGCCGGCAGCGCGACGGCGATGGCCAGCCCCAGCACGGCACAGGCGATGAGGCCGGCACGGCGGCTCTGCGCGCCGGCGCTGTGGTTGGCCGCGCTGGCCGAGAAGCCCGCGCCCACCGGCATGCCCTGCAACAGCCCGGCGGCCACATTGGCCGCACCCAGGGCCATCAGCTCGCGGTTGGCGTCCGGCGCGTCGCCACGCTGCAGGCCCAGCGCGCGGATGCTGCCCCAGGACTCGGCGAACAGCAGCACGACCAGGCCGACCGCCAGCTCGGCCACGCGCAGCCAGGCGTCACGCTCCAGATCCGGCAGGTGCAGCGCGAAGGCCGGCGGCGCGACCGTGCCGACCACCTCGACGCCCTCGGCCTGCAGGCCCAGCCAGCGCGTCGCGGCGATGGCGGCCACCAGCGCGATCAGCGAGGCCGGCCAGGTCGGCCAGCGCCGCAGCAGCGCGATCAGCCCGCCGGCCGCCAGCGCCACGAGCAGGCTCAGGCCGTGCCAGCCGGCCGTGTGGGCCAGCACCCAGACGAGCAGGTGCGGCGCATCCAGGCCCGGCGGCGGGTGCAGGCCGAGCACGTCGGGCAGCTGCTTGATGACGATGGTGATGGCCAGCGCGAACGCGAAGCCACGCAGCACCGGCCGCGACACGAAGGCCGACAGCTGGCCCTGGCGCGCCGCGGCCAGCGCGAGCAGCACGCCGCCAGCCGCCAGCGTCAGGGCCAGCAGCGCCTCGGCGGGCGCGATGCCGGCCAGGCCCGCCGCCGCGGCAGCGGCCAGGCTGGCACTGGACGAGGTGGGCGCGACGATGGCGTCGCGGCTGCGGCCGAACAGCGCGTAGACGGCCAGGCCGACGAGGGCCGCCGCGAAGGCATGCGCCACCGGCAGGCCGGCCAGGCCGGCATAGGCCACGCCCTCGGGCAGCAGCAGACCGGCCACGCACAGGCCGGCGGTCAGGTCGGCGCGCCAGCGCAGGCCCGGGGTATCAGCTGCCATGGTTCACGATGTCGAAGGCGCCCTGGTCGAAGGCCCGGCAATAGGTGACCCAGTCCTCGCGCGCCTGCTCGGCCGTCGCGCGCGACAGCGCCACCAGCCGGTCGCGCCACTTGCCCTCGCCGCCGCCGCGCCGGCCGAAATCGATCAGCTCGTCCGCCGTGGCGGCCCCCTGGCGGCCCGACGAGCGCAGCTGCGCCCAGGCCATCAGCCGCCCCATCGTGACGAGGCTGTCGGCCAGCGCATGCCCGTGCTCCGAGAGGGCGGCGAGGTCCAGCCTGTCCTCGTTGGCCTGCAGCCCGCGCAGCACATGGGGCTGGCCATCGAGGCTGACCGCGTGCAGGAAGGCCATCGACACGGCCTGCATGCGGCGCTGCACGGCCACGAGGCGCTGCGCCGTGTCGCCGAATTCCGGCTGCCTGCAGCCGCCCGCCGGCGCGAGCACCGACGGCAGGATCTGCTTCAGGTCGAGCAGGTACTGGCCGTCGGCCACGCCCTTGCCGCGCACCAGGATCACATAGCGCTGCAGGCCCAGGCTGCCGGTGCCGGCGATGCGCCGCGCCACGTCCAGCACCTCGAAGAACTGCGGGTCGTGCTGGGTCTTCGCGAAGCCCTGCATGAACTCGGCGACCTGCTGCTTCTGCACATCGCTGGCCGCCAGCGAGCGCTGGCCGTCGATCTTGAGCCGGCGGTAGCGGCCGGCGCGCGTCGGCGCACCGCAGCGCTTGGCGAGGAAATCGGCGCGCTTGCGCAGGCCGACCTGATCGAGCAGCTCGCGCACCGGGCCGGACGCGGTCTCGCGCTCCAGCCAGTAGGCCTTGCCGACGGCCAGCGCATCGGCATAGGCGTCCAGCAGCGCGCGGCACAGCCGCTGCGTGTGCGCCGTGTCCAGGTGCAGCTCCTGCGCCGCCAGCCACAGGCTGGTCAGCAGCCGCAGCGGGTCCCAGGCGGCCGGGGCGAGCGCGGCCTCGTCGAAATCATTGAGGTCGAAATAGGCCAGGCGGTTGTCGCCCTTGTAGCTGCCGAAGTTCTCCAGGTGCATGTCGCCGCAGCACCAGGCCGGCGGCGCGTTCTTCAGCACGCCGCGGCGCTGCACGCCCGCGTGGAAGAGATGGGCCGTGCCGCGCAGGAAGATGAAGGGGCTCTGGCGCATCTTCGCGAACTTCATGCGCAGCCGCTCGGGGTCGCGGCCGGCGTTGAAATCAAGGATGGATCTCACGACGTCCATGTCAGTTCTCCGGTAACGAGTGCACGCGCATGCCGACGTTGTCGCCCGGCGGCTCGCGCCAGGCGGCGCGCTTCACGACGCGGCGGCCGTCGCGCAAGCCGGCGTCCCAGCGGGCCTGCAGGCGTGCGGCGGTGAAGTCGATGTCGCGCCAGGAGTCCTCGCCCGGCTGGGCCTGCATGACGAGGTGCTCGACATCGATGCGCGAGTCGCAGCCCAGCGCCAGCAGGGCCTTCACGGCCGGGTCGGCAGCGGCCTTGGCGCCGAGCTGGCGGCCGACGAGGCGCAGCGCGCGGCGCAGGTTCTGCAGCCGCTCGTGGTCGTCAAGGTGCTCGCAGATGCGGCTGGCGTACTGGATGTCCTTGTAGCGCGTCAGCGCCTGGGCCATCGTGCGCGGCGCGGCCTCGCTGGCGTCCCAGAGGTCGACCATGAAGCACAGCGTGTCGCGGCGCTCGCTGTCGTCGAGCACGACGTCCAGCGGCGTGTTGGAGTAGATGCCGCCGTCCCAGTAGGCCTCGCGCCCGATGCGCACCGGCGCGAAGCCCGGCGGTAGCGCGCCGCTGGCCATCACGTGCTCGGCCGCGATGCGGGTGCTGCCGTCGCGGTTGTCGAACAGCTCCAGCTCGCCCGAGCGCACGTTGACGGCGCACAGCGTCAGCCGCGTGTCGCCGGAGGCGACAAGGTCGAAGTCGACCAGCTCGTTCAGCGTCGCAGCCAGCGGCGTGGTGTCGTAGAAGCCGAGCTCGGTCAGCGGCGCCTGGCGGTTCAGGTCCCAGGCCAGCGGGCCGCGCGGCTTGAAGAAGCCGGGCACGCCGCCGACCAGCGTCTGCCAGGTCTGCAGGCCGGCGCTGAAGGGGTTGGCGGGACCGGACATGGGCAGGCCCGGCCGCGTCACGCGCGACCAGAACTCGCGCAGCGCGGCCAGCCGGTCGGCCGGCGCATTGCCGGCGATCAGCGTCGCGTTGATCGCGCCGATGGAGGTGCCCACCAGCCAGTCCGGCGCGATGCCGCCGGCGTCCAGCGCCTCGGCCACGCCGGCCTGGTAGGCGCCCAGGGCGCCGCCGCCCTGGAAGACATAGACGGTCTGCGGGAGGCGCCGGGTCGCCATCAGGAAGCCTGCAGCTGCACGCCGTCGTCGCAGGGGATGGCGCGGAAGACCGGCTGCGCCTCGCAGGCCGCCGCATGGGCGACGAGGCGCGGGAAGGCATCGGCCGGCACGACCTCGGGCAGCACGAACTGCGTGAAGGTCCAGGCCACCGCGGTCGTGATGCCGGCCTGGCCGAGGCCCGCCTCGGTGCCGTCCAGCGGCCGCGCGGCGAGTTCGGCCTCGAGCGCGCGGTAGGCGGCGTCGAGCTGGCCGCTGACCCGCGCGATCCAGGGCTCGTGGCGCTTCTCGGCCGGACGCAGGCCGCGCTCGTAGACGATCTGGGCCGTCTTCTCGCAGGCCGCGAGCGCCAGGCCGGTGAGGCGCAGCTCGCGGGCCAGCAGCGCGGGCTCGCACGGCGCGAAACGGCGGCCGGACAGGGCCTCGATGTATTCGAGCATCAGCGTCGAATCCATCAGCACCGTGCCGTCGTCGCAGACCAGGGTCGGCGCCTTCACGACCGGGTTGATGTGCTGGAACTCGTCGAAGCCGCGGAACACCGAGATGGCCGCGTGCTCGAAGCCAAGGCCAGACAGGCGCATCGTGATGGCGACGCGGCGCACATAGGGCGAGTCGAGCATGCCGATCAGTTTCATGAGCGTGGTTCTCCGGTCGTGGCGCGATCTTGCCCGTGCAGCAGCTCGTCCAGGGCGCTGCGGCCGTGGCGGCGTTCGATCTCGGCCAGCATCACGCGGTTGTAGCCGTCGGCGTAGGCCTCGGCGACCGGCGTGCGCGCCTCGGTCTTGTGCAGGCGCGTGACGCCGAAGCGCTGCTTCCACTGCCGGGTCTTGGCGGCCTCGGCGCGCGTCTGCGGCTCGGCCGGCGCGAAGGTCTGCAACTGCAGCAGGCCGGCCTCGATGTCCGCGCGGGCCTGGGCTTCGCCGCGGTCGGCCGCGAGAAGGGTGTTGCCCAGTCGCAGGTCGACGGTCGCGATCAGCTGCGGCTCGGCCCTGGTGCGGCCCATGAAGCCCGACATCCGGTTGAACATCATCAGCACGGTGCCTGCGGCCAGCACGCTGCCCGCGAGGGCCACGACCTGGATGGGGCGGGGGCGGGGGCGGCGCCAGCGCATCTCAAACTTCTCCCAGGCCATCGCCCATCAATCCGAACATCGCCAACCTTTCTTTTGAACGGCCTTCATTCTCGGGCCAGCGGCGCGAGCGCATCCGCAACACGGTGCTGCCAGCCGACCAGCTCGTCCGCGCGCCAGTCGGCCCAGCGCGGCGCCTCGGCCTCCAGTTCGTCCGCCAGCGCCTGCAGACCGGCCTGGCCCGACACCGCTGCCGCGAGGCTCAGCTGCGCCAGCCACTCCTGTACCTGGCGCACGCGCGGGTAGGCCGCGAACAGCCAGCGCGCCACCTCGGGCTGTGCGCGCCAGTCGGCGCTGCCGAAGCGCTCGACGGCCAGGGCCGTGAGTCGCTGGCCAGCGCCCAGGCAGTCGAAGGCGATGCAGCCGGGGAAGCCGAGGTCTATGAGCCGGTCGTGGATGCCGCAGCGATGGTCAGCGCAAAGGTGGTGGCAGGCCGTCTCGGCAGGCTTGTCGAAGCCGAAGCCTTGCACGGCGTCGAAGGGCGGGATCACGCAGCACAGCGCCACGCAGGCCGAGCAGTCGGCCTTCAGGCGCTGCGGAAGCTGCACCGCCGCGATCACGCTGCGGGCGGCGCCGAGACGCTGATCATCCAGCCCACGCCGAAGCGGTCGCTGACCATGCCGAAGAGCGGCGACCAGAAGGTCCTGGCCAGTGGCATACCGACCTGGCCGCCGTCGGCCAGCGCACCGAAGAGCCGACGCGCACCGGCCTCGTCGGGGCTGTCCAGCGACAGCGAGAAGCCCTTGAAGGCCGGGTCGCCGCCGCAGTGGCCGTCGGACATCATGACCACGGTTTCACCGATGCGCAGCGAGGCATGCATGACCTTGCGCTCGGAGCCCGGCGGCAGCATGCCGGGCGGCGGCGGCTCGGGGCTTTCGGCGTTGCGCATCATGAACTGCAGTTCGGCGCCCAGCGCCGCCCTGTAGAACTCGATGGCCTCCTCGCAGCGGCCGTCGAAGAACAGATAGGGTTCGATCTTCATCGCGGTTTCCTCGGCAAGTTCATACCAGCGGTCGACTCTAGCCTCATGGGTTCTTGAAATCACCCGCCGTCGAGATGACGAAGGCATCGGGCCGGATGTGGGCGCGCCAGGCGGCATTGACCTGTTCCACCGTGACGGCGGCGATCTCGTCGTCGTCCTTCTGCACGGCGGCCCAGGTCTGGGCGCGCTCGGCCAGGCTGCCGAGGGTGCCGGCCAGCGCGCCGATCTCGGTGCGGGCCTGCTTGCGGCTTTCCAGCATGTCCTGCTTGGCGCGCGCCAGCTCGGCGGCCGTGATGCCGTCGGCCGTCATGCGGGCCAGCTCCTCGCGGATGACGGCAATGACGCGCTCGCGCTTGTCCGGCGCATAGCTGGCCTGGATGGCGAAGCCGCCGTCGTTGCCCCAGAAGCCCGCCGTCAGCGACGCGGCTATGCCATAGGTCAGGCCCTCCTTCTGGCGCACGCGCTCGGAGAGCCGGCTCTCCAGCCCGCCGCCGCCGAAGACGTGCACGGCCAGCTCCAGCGCCGCGTTGTCGGCGTCCTCGCTGTTCAGCGCCAGGGTCTCGTGCAGGCGCACGATGGCATTGGCCTTGTCGCGCGCGATGGCGTCGAAGCGCGCCGGCGGCACCTCCACATGCCGCGGGATATGGCGCAGGAACTTCGGCGCGGCGGGCTTCTTCCAGTCGCCGAAGAGCTTGTCCACTTCGGCGGCCAGGCCGTCCGGCAGCGCACCGACGACGCTGACCTGGGCGTCGTTGGCGCTCCAGTAGTCGGCATGGAAGCGCCTCACGTCGTCCAGCGTCGTCGCCTTCAGGTTGGCGATGCGCTCGTCCACGCCCATCACATAGTCGGGCTGGCCGAGATGCACGCCGCGGGCCTGGTTGTAGTGGCCGCGCGTGGCCTCCTGGCGCAGCACGCCGGGCTCCTGGCGCGAGGCCTCGATGGCGGCCAGGCCGGCCTTGATGTCGCGGTCGAAGGCATCCTGCGGCAGCAGCGGGTGGCGCAGCACGTCGGCCACCACGCGCAGGGCCGGCAGCAGCGTGTCGCGCTCGGCGCTCAGGAAGACCGTGGCGCCCTGGTCGTAGCTGCTGATGTTGAGGCTGGCGCGCAGCTTGATGAGGGCGTCCTGCAGCTGCTGCTTGCTGTAGCCGGCGCTGCCCTCGTTCATCAGCGAGCCGACCATGCCGGTGCCGTTGCGCGCGAAGGTGGCGTCGCGCTCGCCCCAGCGCAGGCCCAGCATCAGCGCGACGCTGTTGCCGCGCGTCTGCTTGCGCAGTGTGTGCAGCGCGATGCCGCTGGGCAGCGTCGTGCGGTTCATGCGCGACTCCAGCACGGCGGGCACGGGGTCGAGCTGCTCGCCGGCCTCTACCTTGGGCGGGGCCTTGAGCCCGGCCAGGCGCTCGTCCAGCGCCGGCGCGGCCGGGATCTCGACGCGCTCCACCGCCGCGGCCGGCAGATAGCGACCCAGCGTGCGGTTGGCCGGCCTGAAGTAGGCGGCGCGCACGCGCTCAACGTCGGCCAGCGTGACCTTGGGAATGTCCTCCATCAGTTGGAACAGCAGCCGCCAGTCGCCCGCCGCGATCAGGCCGGAGATCTGCTGGATCAGCGCCTCGGGGTTCTTCATCTGCTGGCGATAGCTGTTGACGGCGATGTCGCGCACGCGCACGAGCTCGCTCTCCTCGAAGGGCTTGGCCGTGCGGCCCTCGACGAGGTCGAGCAGTTGGGCCTCGACCTTGCCCACGTCGGCGTCCGGCGGCAGGGCCGCGTAGGCGCTGACGGTGCCGGGGTCGGTCCCGCCCACGCCGCCGATGCCGGCCGCGACGGCGAGCTTGGGCTCGACGAGCTGCTTGTAGAGCTGGCCGCTGGGCTGCAGGCTCATCAGCAGGCCGTAGACGATGAGGGCCGGCGTGTCCGGGTGAGTGATGGCCGGCACGTGATAGACCGCCAGCAGCAGGGGCTGGCCGCCGACGCGGCGCACGACGACCGAGCGTTCGCCGTCCTGGGCCGGCTCCACCGTGTAGGGCTGGGGGATGGGCGCCGCGGGCTTGGCGACGGGGCCGAAGTCCCTGGCGATCAGCGCCAGCGTGGCGGCCTTGTCGAAGGCGCCGGCGATCAGCAGCGTCGCGTTGTCGGGCCGGTAGTAGCGCCTGTAGAAGCCCTGCAGCTTCTCGATGGGCAGGTTCTCGATGTCGCTCTTCGGGCCGATGGTGGCGTGGCCATAGGGATGCCAGGCATAGGCCGCCGCGTTGACGCGCTGGGCCAGCACCGCGAAGGGCTGGTTCTCGCCGCGCTCGAACTCGTTGCGCACCACCGTCATCTCGGTGTCGAGGTCGGCCTTGGCGACACGGCTGTTGACCATGCGGTCCGCCTCCAGGCCGAGCAGGAAGGCCAGCGTGTCGGCGTTCGCGTTGAAGCTCGCGAAGTAGTTGGTGCGGTCCACCGTCGTCGTGCCGTTGAAGCGCACGCCGCGCTGGGCCATCGCGCCGGGGATGTCCCTGTGCTGCGGCGTGCCCTTGAACAGCATGTGCTCCAGCAGATGGGCCATGCCGTATTCGCCCGGCGCCTCGTAGCGGCTGCCGACGCGGTAGGTGATGTTGACGGTGGTCGTCGTCTGCGTCGCGTCCGGGAAGAGCAGCACCTGCAGGCCGTTGGGCAGGCGGTATTCCTCGATGCCGCCGAGCTCGCGCACGGCGGTGGGCTGCAGCGCCGCCGCTTTCGCCGCGGGCCGCGCCGCCACGGCCGCATGCGGGGCCTGGGGCTTCTGGGCCTGTGCCTGCGGCAGGCCGGCCATCAGAACGCAGGCCACGAGCAGGCCGATTCGCAAGGACTTCATTCAGGTCTCCAAGGGGCCGGCTGCGCCGGTCGCGTCGATGAGGCGCCGATTCTGACCGCAGAGCGCCTGCCCCCCGGCGTCGCATACGTCATGCAGGCAGAAACCATCGGTGAATAAGAACCGCCGCCCTCCCTAGGCTTTTTGGCCCGCTAGGGGGGTGGCCGGGCGAGGTGGCGCCTAGGGTTGATTCAAGAAGCGCAGCAGCGCCGCCCTTCCCTTTCAACGACGACCTCTGCAAGGAAACAAGCCATGGCCACCACCCCCAAGCCGCCCCGATCCACCGCCATGCCCACAGCTGCCCTGCCCGCCGACGGGGCAGGTGACGATGCCAATGAGCCGCTGGACGACGACTTCCACTTCGTGCTGGGCGAGTTGCTGGCCGCCTACAAGCCCGTGCTGGCCGCCGACCTGCAACGCGCCGACTCGCCCGACGCCCTCATCAAGGACGCACTCGCCAACCCGCCGAGCTGCGAGGACGAGTTCGCGCAGGCCATGGCCCTGTTCGAGCGCTTCAGCAGCGAGGAGGTCGCGCAGCGCGTGCTGCCCGCGGCCGTGCGCGAGCAGCTCGGGCCGCTGGAGCGCTGGCGCTGGTGCCTGCTGCACCTGCGCTGCTGCATCGTCTTCGGCTGGCTGATGTGCCGCGGACCGCGCTCCTTCCGCGGCTCCAGCTACTACCTGTGGCGCTACTGGCGCTGCGTGCGCGAGGTGCTGGGCGCGCCGGTCGCCAACCCGCCCACGGCCGCCGAGCGGGCCGACTTCAACCACCTCGTCAAGGCGCTGGCCGAGGCCTACAAGCCCTATCTGGACGACCAGCTCGCCAGCGTCGAGTTCACTCAGGGCTTGCCCGAGCAGGTGCTGGCCGGCCAGGTGGACTGCTTCGAGGATGGCGACGCCAACACGCAGATCCTCGAACGCCTGCTCAGCACCGACACGGCCGCCGCCCTGATGGGCCGCGAGCTCATCGCCAAGCACCGCGCCGATCCCCTCTACTGGTTCTGCCGTTGCTGGGCGCTGTGCGCCATCCGCTTCGGCTGCTGCCTGGCGCGCGCCCGCAACCTGCGCGACGTGTTCCGCTGCCTGCGCGGCTACCGCGCCTGCCTGCGCCGCTGCCAGCGCCCGCTGCACTGCGCACTGACCGCACCCGCCGGCTGCGTGCGCGGCGAGACCGACATCCTGCCCGGCCGCATCCTCGAGGCCGTGCGCGGCGACGCCGAGGGCACGGGCTTCGGCCATTACCTCATCGAGGTGCGCAGCCCCGGCGGCAGCCTGCTCGGCGGCGTGGTTGTCTACCCCAACAACCTGGGCCTGCCGGACGTGGCCGCCACGCAGGGCAACTTCTCGGTCGCGGGCGGCAACCTCGGCTGGGTGGACACGCGCAAGTGCGCGGTGGACGCCGGCATCGAGCTGCTCAGCTCCACCACCTTCACGCTGACGCTGCGCGTCTTCTCCGCCAGCGGCGCCGAGCTGCAGCCGCCCTGCACGGGCAGCTTCGCGCTGTCGGTCAACGAGGTCTACATCAAGCGCGTCAGCACGCCCTGGTCGGTGGACTACCCCAACCCGGCCGAGCCGCTGCGCGCGGCCGACAGCGCGGCGGCGGCGCTGTCCACCGTCGGCGGCGGCCTGCATGTGCGCGGCGCGGCCAATGTCTATGGCTGCGCGGGCGAGAAGATCCGCGAGTACACGATCTGGGCCATCCCCGACCCGACGTTCAGCGAACCCCAGCCCGCGCCCTTCACGAGCATCGTGCCCGGCGGCGGCTGGCGCCTCGTCACCCACATCGAGTTCAACCCGATGAGCATCGCCCAGCCCAGCGGCCCGCCCATCAACTACACGGCCGACCAGGTGCGCGCCAGCAATGTGCTGGACGGCAACCCCTTGCCCAGCATCCTCACCAATGTCTGGGGTTCGCGCAGCGAATGCATCTGCGTACACATCGACTCGACCAACTTCTGCACCTGCTGGAACGTGCCCTCGCTGGAGCCCGCGGGCTTCGACAGCAACTCCCTGCCCAGGCAGGACCCGCCCCACCAGCAAGGCGGCACCGGCAAGTTCAGCGTCCTGCTGCAGGTCATCGACACCGCCGGCAACAGCTACTACGACATCCAGCGCGCCTGGATCGACAACGAGCCCATCCAGGCGGCCGTCGTCGGCATCGGCAACCAGGCGCCCTGTTCCGACATGTACACCCAGACCCACGAGGGCATCTTCAAGACCGTCGACATCCGCGGCTATGCCTGGGACCAGTACATCGACCGCGGCGACCTGAGCGCGCCGACCAGCGACAACTTCGACAGCTACCAAGTGCGCTTCACCAAGCAGGGTGCGGTGTCGCCCCAGGTCATGCTGATCAACTCGACCAACACGGTGCCCGCGCGCGCGCTGGCCCTGCCGGCCGAGAGCCTGGCCACCGGCACGCTGACGCCCTGGAACCTGCAGGTGCTGGACGCGGCCAGCAACCCGCTGGGCCTGCCGGCCGACCAACTGCTCGGCCCCGGCGAGGCCTGCGTCTACGTCGTCGTGCTGGAAGCCTGGGACAAGACCGTCGTCGACGAAGGAACGGTTCACTACTCCGGCTGGAAGCTGTTCCCAATCAAGATCATCAACGGCCCGGAACCGCTGTGAGCTTGGAGGATCTGGGCTTCTGGCCCCGCCTGGCGCTGGCCACGCTCGCGGCCTGGCGGCTCACGCATCTGCTGGCCGCCGAGGACGGCCCCTTCGGCCTCGTGCTGAAGCTGCGCACGCGCCTGGGCAACGGCGCCTGGGGGCAGTTGATGGACTGCCCCTACTGCGTGTCGCTGTGGGTGGCGGCGCCGCTGGCCCTGCTGATTGCGCAGGACCCGCTCGGCTGGGCCCTGGGCGTGCTGGCGCTGTCGGGCGCGGTCTGCATCGTCGAGGCGGGGCTGGACGCCCTCGCCTCGCCACGCAAGGAGAGATGACATGGGATGTTGCGGACAAGGCCGCGCGGCGCTGCGCCAGGCCCCGAGCCCGACGCCGGAGCGGCCCGCGGCCGGCCCGGCCGAGCGGCGCGTGCTGGTGCGCTACCGCGCCAGTTCGCCGGTCGTCGTGCGCGGCGTGGCCAGCGGGCGGCTCTACGAGTTCGATGCCGGCCGACCCACGCTCTACGTCTCCGAGGGCGACGCGGCGGCGCTGCTGCGCTCGCGCTGGTTCATCAGAGCAGACTGACTCAAGCCACGCCGAACAGCGCCGGCACCGCCTGCGGCTCGACGGGCCGGCTGAAGCCGAAGCCCTGCATCAGATCACAGCCCATCGCGATCAAGGCCGCCTCGTCGGCCGGCAGCTCCACGCCCTCGGCGACGACGAGCATGTGCATCGCATGGGCCACGCGCACCATCGATTCGACCAGGGTGTGCGAATCGGCGTTGGCCGACAGGCCGTGCACGAAGAGTCGGTCTATCTTGAGCTTGCGGCAGCGGATGCGGCGCAGATAGGCCAGCGAGCTGTAGCCGGTGCCGAAGTCGTCGATGGCCAGGCCGTAGCCCAGGCCCTGCAACGTGAAGACGAAGGAATCGGGCTTGTCGATGTCCTCGAAGTCGGCACTCTCGGTGAGCTCGAACTCGACCTCGTCCGGCCCCAGCTGCAGCAGCTTGAGCTGCTGCAGGAAGCGCTCGCGGTGCTGGGGCTTGCGGCACTGCTCCCAGGACAGGTTGATGGACACCGCCGGCGGCTTCAGGCCCAGGGCCTTCCACGCATCCAGGTCCCGGCGCAGCACGGCGAGCAGGACGAGGCCGAGCTCGACGATGTGGCCCGAACTCTCGGCGACCGGGATGAACTCCACCGGCGATACCCAGCCCCGCTCGGGATGGCGCCAGCGCGCGAGCGCCTCCAGGCCCAGCACGCGGCGCTGCGCGTCGTACTGCGGCTGGTAGGCCAGGCAGAACTGGTCCTGGGCCAGCGCCTCGACCATGTCGCGCTCCAGCGCCAGCCGCGAGTGCAGGGCCTCGCCGATCTGCGGCGTGAAGGGCTGGAAGCTGTCCCGCCCGATCTGCTTGGCATGCCGCATCGCCGCGTCGGCGCAGCGCATGGCTTCGCTGGCGTCGCGCGCATGCTCGGGCAGGGAAACGGCGCCCACGCAGACATGCAGGGGCAGCCATTGGCCGTCGTAGGAAACCGGCTTCGTCAGCTCGTTCTGCATCTGGGCGACATGGGCCCGCAACGCCTCGCCCTCCAGGCCCGGCTTCAGCAGCACGGCGAACTCGTCGGCCGACAGCCGGGCGGCCCGGTCGCCATGGCGGCACAGCAGCTGAAGGCGCTGGCTGACGGCCTGCAGCACCGCGTCGCCGGCGGCGTGGCGGTGCTGGTCGTTGATCTGCTTGAAGTCGTCCAGGTCCAGGATGAGCAGCGTGGCCGCCTCCTGCTGGCGGAAGGCGCGCTCCAGCAGGTGGCGCATATGCCCGCGGTTGGGCAGGTCGGTCAGCGCGTCGAAGCGGGCGATGTAGCGCGTGCGGCGCTCGACCTCCTTGATCTGCACGCGCAGGCGCTTGGACAGCCACCAGGCCAGGCCTGCCGTCGCCAGCAGCGTGCCCAGGGTCGCCGCCAGGAAGCGGACCAGGTCGGTCCACATCGGCAGCTGGCTGGCCTCGACGGCCAGCAGGCCGACGCGGTGGCCGTCGGCCGTCACCGGCACCTCGACCCGTGCGATGCCGGCCAGGTCGTGCAGCCAGGAGCTTTCTGCCGGCAGCCGGATGAACTGGGTGAAGACGCTGCCGTCGGTCCGGATCAGCCGGGCATGCACGATGGCCGGGCTTTGCTCCAGCGCCAGCAGGCTATCGCCGGCATCGCTGCGACTGTCGAAGACCATGGCGGCGGAGACCGTCTGCGCAACGATGCTGGCCTGGGTGCGCAGGTCCTCGGTCTGGCGCTCCAGCAAGCGCCAGTACTGCAGCAGGCTCAGCACCAGGCCGAAGGCCAGCAACGCCGCGAACGCGACCATCAGTTCGCGCAGGCGGTCGACGGCATCGGCAAATCCCGGCTTCATGGCGCCCCACCCTGGTGTCGCACATATCGCGCCAGCCGCAACAGCTTGGCGCTGACGCCAAGACCCGCATGACGGGCGGCGTCGAGATCCACGTCGAAAACGATGCGGCCGTCCTCGACCTGCAGGTTGACCATGGCGCCCTGATCGAACATCGCGGCCACGTCGGAGACGACGAGGACCGGCAGTTCGGCGAGCTGGGTGCGCAGGCCGGCCTGGGGCGCCGGCAGGTAGAGCAGATGGCAGCCGGCAGGCGAGTCGCCGCGGGCCATGCGGCGAACGTCCAGCGTGAGTTGGCGGATCTGCCGCCCGGCCAGGCCCTGCAGCGCGCCCTCCATGCGCCCCTCGCCCAGCGTGCACAGCTGCAGGCTATGGCCGGGCTGTTCGCGCTCGGCGGGCCAGCTGACGAACATCAGCAGGCGGTAGACGACCTCCGCCTTCAGCGCCTCCGGGCCACCCGTCTGCGCCAGGGCCGGCCCGGCACAGGACAGCCAGGCCAGCAGCGCGCAGCCGAGCCGGCGCCGCCAGCGGGCGCTGCTGCTCGGGATGGCCAGGAGCCGGGTCATGCCGATGCTCAGAGGCTGATGCGCCAGTCCAGACGCCAGGCGCGCGCCAGCTGCGGGATGGCGCTCAACGCCGTATCGGGCGTTGACGGGTCCAGGTTATGGCGGTCCAGCGCGTTGTTCAGGTGCAGCGAGACGCTCTGGCGCGCATCGACCCGGTAGCGCAGATGGGCGTTGACGACGACGGACGTCGGCACCTCCACGCGACCCAGGCGCGGCCCCAGCACATTGCCCTCCACGCCGAGCTGCCAGCCCCGCCATTGCGGCGACACCAGATGGCCCTTCAGCATCCAGGTCGGCGCGTTGCTCAGGCGCTCGCCACTCTGGTTGCGGGCATCCATCCATGAAGCACTGCCGCGCCACAGCCAGCCGCCGCCGGCACGCTGCTCGATGTCCAGGTCCACGCCGCGCAGCCTGACCCGCCCCACATTGCGGTACTGCACGACGGCGTCGGGCGAGTCGCTCAGCGGCACCTGCTCGATCAGCCGGCTCATCTGCGTCCAGTAGGCATTGGCGCTGAGCGCCAGGCCGTTGCGCAGCAGGTGCTCCCACGAGGCCTCGGCCGAATTCAGGCGCTCCGGCTTCAGCGCGGCATTGCCGATCTGGGTGGCGCCGCCATCGTCGTAGAAGCGCTCGTACAGATTGGGCGTGCGGAAGGACTGGGCCCACATCAGCTTGAAGGACTCGCGCTCGTCCGGGCGCAGCGCCAGCACGGCGCGCGGCGACAGAGCCGGCGAGAAGCCGCGCACGCGGTCCAGGCGCAGGCCGGTCGTCAACTGCAGCGTCGGGGCCAGGCGCCACTGGTCCTGCGCATAGAGGGCGGCGGAATCCTGGCTGGAGCGGGTGTTCAGGATGTCGTTGTAGGGCGAGACGTCGTAGTTGCGCTGCACGCCGATGGGCGCGGTGCGCAGCTCCGCGCCCGCCATCAGCTGGTGGTTGAGCACGCCGCGCCACAGCACGCGACCCTCCAGCGTCGTCCACTGCGCATAGGCCTCGTCGCGGTTGATGCGCTCGGGCGGCGGGCCGAACACATAGCGGCCGCGGAACTCGTAGCCCGCCACGTTGAGCCTGACGCTGCTGCGCACATCGTCCTGCCAGCCGGCGTCGTAGGCGAGCTCGGTGAGCACCTCCCTGTCGCTGTAGCGGGTGCCGGCGACGCCCGGCTCCGTGCCATAGGGAGCCGTCGCGGCGTCCTTGTCGCGGCGCACCGCGTTCAGCGACAGGCGCCAGGGGCCGTCGCGGTATTTGACGAGCAGCGCGGCCTGCTGCTCGCCGTCCAGCCGGCGCACCCAGCCATCGGGCGTGCCGAGCTCCGGCAGGTAGAGGTTCTCGCCCGCCGAGTCCTGCAGGTTGAGGCCGACGAAGAGGTCGCGGTCGCCCGCGTCGGCCGCGCCGTAGTGCATCTCGACGCGGCGCAGGCCATGCTCCCCGACGCTGCCCTGGGTGCTCAGGCCGGGCGCGTCGGCCCCGTCGAGCGTGACCACGTTGACGACGCCCAGCAGCGCATTGCTGCCATAGACCGAAGACCCGGGGCCTCGCACCAGTTCCACGCGCTGCACCCATTCCGCGACGACGGGGAACTCCAGCTGGGGCAGGCCCTGGTCGAAGATGGCCTCGTTGACCCGCTGGCCGTCGATGGCCATCAGCACCCGCGAGTTGTAGTCGCCGGGGCGGCTGAAGCCGCGCAGGCCGAGGGCGCTGTAGGTGCGCGAATTGCTGAGGTAGACGCCCGGCAGGCGGGCCAGCTGGTCGCCGACCGTCTGGTGCCCGAGCGCATCGGACTCCTCGCGCTCCAGCACGCTGACCGAGGCCGGCGCGTCCATCAGGCTCTGGGCATAGCGGGAAGGACCTTGGACTTCCCGCTTCAAGAGCGCTTCGAGCGCCTTGTCGTCCGAGGCGTCGGGGCCGGGCGCGGCCTGGGCCGCGAAAGACAGGGCCAGCGTGGCATACCAGGCGGGCGCGAAGGGGCGGCTTGTCACGATGTCAGTCACCGTCCGGCGGCGATGGCCGAGAGAAAAAATCAGGGCGCCAGCTTAGCCGCGGGGTCGGCACAGGTGGGTGTCACAAGTCACGCCAAGCGCCGATTCGTGCCGGCGGTGGCGCCCTGCCGATACGGCCCGAGCGCTCGCGGGCGGCTAAAGCCGGCGCGCGGGCAGCTGCGCAAGCAGCAGCAGCGAGGCCATCAGCCACATCGGCGCGGCCAGGGCCGTGGCCGCCGCGAGCAGGCCGAAGCCGGCCGGCATGGCCACCGTCGCGCCGTTGACGGCGAACATGCGCAGGCCCAGGGCCTGGCCATGGCGCTCGGGCGGCGTCACGTGGTGCAGCATCGCGAGGATCATCGGCTGCACCGAGCCGAGCGCCGTGCCGAGCAGGGCCGAGCCGCACATCAGGCCGGCCGTGCCGGGCAGCCAGGCATAGGCCAGGAAGGTCAGCATCGCGGCGACCATGGCCGTGCGCAGCGCCCTGACCTCGTCGAGGTCGTCGGCGAAGCGCACGATGGCCAGGCGCACACAGGTCGCCGCGACCGCGAAGCTGCCCAGCACCACGCCGATGCTGGACGCCGACAGCCCGCGCGCATGGCCCACCACCGGTACGACGAAGCTGTGCGCATCCCAGCAGGCCGACAGCACGAGGTTGACCAGCATCAGCCGCCGAAAGGCCGGCAGGCGGAACAGGTCCCAGGCAGCGGGCTCGCGGTGGCTCGCGGCCCGTGGTTCGGGCCGGTGGCGCGGCACCTTCTGCGCCAGGCCCCAGGCCAGCAGCGGCAGCAGCGTGGCGAAACCGAAGGAGGCCGTCATGCCGGCGTGGTCGATCAGCAGGCCGGCAATGACGGGCGCCAGCGAGTTGGACAGCGCCGGCCCGAGGGCCATCCAGCTGAAGATGCGCTTGAGCTCGCCGGGCTGGTCGGCCATCAGCCCGGCCTCGCGCTGCATCGCGACCGCCGCCACGGCGATCGCGCCGCCACACAGCAGGCAGCCGATGGCGATGGCCCAGAGCTGCTGCACCGCCAGCGCCAGCAGCGCGCCGGCGAAGGCCAGCGTCACGCCGACGCCGACCGGGCGGTGGAAGCCATGCCGGTCCGCCAGCCGCCCGGCCCACAGTGACAGCACGATGGGCGCGACGGCGAACAGGCTGAGCAGCAGGCCCACCGAGGCCTCGCCATAGCCCTGGTTCAGCACCCAGAGGGCGGCCGTGACCCGCGTCGTGGCCATGCAGGCATGCACGCAGATCAGCGTGGCGATCAGCCAGGGGAAGGCGTGGCGCAGGCTCTGCTTCGGCGACGGGACCGCGTCGCTCACTCGGCGTCCTCGCCGAGGCCGAGCTGCAGCAGCTGCTGGGCGGCATCGTCCGGCAGCGCCTCCACGGTCTTGAGCTTGCGCGTCATCGCGCGCGTGCGCACCTCGGCGGCGTCCAGCGTGTTGCCGGCCTCCTCGAGCTTCTTCCTGGCCTTGGCGAGCACGTCGCCGAACTTGCCGAACTCGGTCTTCACGGCGCCCAGCACCTCCCAGACCTCGGCGCTGCGCTTCTCCAGCGCCAGCGTGCGAAAGCCCATCTGCAGGCTGGTCAGCGTGGCCAGCAGCGTGGTGGGGCCGCAGAGCATGACCTTGTGCTCGCGCTGCAGGCCCTCGACGAGGCCGGGGCGGCGCAGCGCCTCGGCGTACAGGCCTTCCGTCGGCACGAAGAGGATGCCGAAGTCGGTCGTGTGCGGCGGGGCGATGTATTTCTCGCGGATGGTTTTCGCTTCAAGCCGCAGCCGCGTCTCGATGGCCTTCCCCGCGGCCTCGGCGGCGGGCGCGTCGGCGCGCTCCTGGGCGTCGAGCAGGCGCTCGTAGTCCTCGCGCGGGAACTTGGCGTCGATGGGCAGCCACAGCGGCTTGCCGTCGTCGCGCTGGCCCGGCAGCGAGATCGCGAACTCCACGCGCTCGCTGGAGCCCGGCAGCGTCGCCACGTTGGACGCGTACTGCTCGGGCGTGAAGACCTGGTCGAGTAGACCGGCCAGCTGCACCTCGCCGAACACGCCGCGCGTCTTCACATTGGTCAGCACGCGGTTCAGCGAGCCGACGTCGCGCGCCAGGTTCTGCATCTCCCCGAGGCCCTTGTGCACCTGCTCCAGCCGCTCGGCCACCTGCTTGAAGCTCTCGCCCAGGCGCTGCTCCAGCGTCGCGTGCAGCTTCTCGTCGACGGTCGCGCGCATCTGCTCGAGCTTCTTCTCGTTGTCCTGCTGGATGGCGGTCAGGCGCTGCTCCACCGTCAGGCGCAGCTCGGCCAGGCGCTGGTCGTTGTTCTTCGACAGCGCCTGCAGCTGCTCGCGCATCGCGTCGTTCAGGCGCTGCATGGCCTCGGCCTGGGCCTGGGCGCTGCGAAGGGCCGCTGCATCCTGGGCCTCGCGCGCGGCCAGCGCCTGTGCGCTGAGCGACTGATTGCTGCCCTGCAGGCCCTGGGTCAGCACCTGCTGGAACTGAGCCAGGCCCTGCACCAGCTCCTGGCGGGTGCCGCTGGCGCTGCGGCCCAGCTCGTCGCGCAGTTCGCGCTCCAGCCTCTCGTTGCCCTGCAGCAGCTCGGGAGGCACGCCCTGTGGCGCCTTTTGGCGAGCCCAGATGACGACCAGCAGGATCAGGATCAGGGCCAGCAGGCCCAGCAGCAACACATCGAAAAGGCTCATACGGCCATTGTCCCAGCAGCGACCGGCGCGTCAGGGTTGGACCAGGGACAGCACCGCCTTCGGCAACTCGGTCTCGATCAGCGCCTGCAGCGCCTTCACGCGCTGCTCGGCCGTCGTCGCGGCCCAGGGATTGGCCGCCGATGCGCGGCTGACCGGCAGGCGGCTCGCCACCGCGAGCGACTGCTCACGCTTGAGCTTGAGGTCGGCCAGGTCGACGAGGGCCACGCGGATGGACACATAGGGCGCCAGCACCGGCAGGCCCGCCTGGCCATCGAAGCCGATCTGCTCGGCGGGGCGCTGGTCGAGCACGAAGCCGGGGCCTTCCAGGCTGGTCAGGATGCGCGCCGGCAGCGCGCCGGCCAGGGCCGGCTCCTGGCGGCTGCGCGTGACGAGCAGCAGCCGCGCCGCGCCGCTCTGGCGCACGGCCTCGCCGAGCTTGCCGGGCAGGCTGAGCCGGCCGTCGACGAACAGGGCCGCCGGGTCGCCGAACAGGCTGCGCGTGGACGAGGTGTAGAGCTTGGCCTCGCGGCCCTGGGCCGAGGACGCGACGGCGGCGTTCACGGCCTGCAGCACCGCGTTGTCGAGGCCGCCCGCCGGCGCCGCCGTCCACTCGCCGGTCTGCACGGTGTCGCCGCGCGCCGGCGTCAGGCTGATGAGCTGCACGCTGTCGCCGAGCAGGGACAGCGCGGCGAACTTGTTGGCGTCGCGCGGCGCCTTGTCTTCGGCGGGCGCCGACGCAGGCAGCAGTGCAGGCGCGGGCGGCGGCTCGGCCTTGTCCTTGTGCCTGGCGCCCTGGGCGAAGGCGAGCGCGGGCAGCAGGGGGAGCAGGTAGAGCAGGCGGCGTTTCATGCGGAGAGGACTTCCGGGTTCAGCGGGGTCGGCGGCGCCGCGCCGGTCAGCGCGGCGACGAGGTTGTCGGCCGCGAGATGGGCCATGGCCAGGCGCGTGGGCATCGTCGCGCTGGCGATATGGGGCGTCAGCACGACGTTGGGCAGGGTCAGCAGCGCGGGGTTCACGCGCGGCTCGCCTTCGAAGACGTCCAGGCCCGCCGCCGCGATGCGGCGCTCGCGCAGCGCGGCAGCCAGCGCATCCTCGTCGACGATGCCGCCGCGGGCGATGTTGACGAGCGTCGCCGTCGGCTTCATCAGCGCCAGCTCGGCCGCGGCGATGCAATGGTGGGACTCGGCCGAATAGGGCAGCACCAGCACGAGGTGGTCGGCCTGGCGCAGCAGTTCGTCCTTGGCGACACGGCGAGCGTCGAGCTCGGCCTCGATGCCGGCCGGCAGCGGCGAACGGTTGTGATAGATCACCTTCATGCGAAAGCCGAAACGCCCGCGGCGCGCGATGGCCTGGCCGATGCGGCCCATGCCGAGGATGCCCAGCGTCGTGCCATGGACCTCCGAGCCGGCCAGGAAATCCCAGGCCCAGCTCTTCCAGCCGCCGTCGCGCAGCAGGCGCTCGCCCTCGCTCATGCGCCGCGCCGTGGCCATCAGCAGCGCGAAGCCGAAGTCGGCCGTCGTCTCGGTCAGCACGTCGGGCGTGTTGCTGACCAGCACGCGCCGCGCCGTGCAGGCGGCCAGGTCGATGTGGTTGTAGCCCACGGTCATCGTGCAGACGGCGCGCAGCGCCGGGCAGGCGTCCAGCAGTTCGGCCGTGATGCGCTCGGTGCCGGTGATGTAGACGCCGGCCTTGCCCTGCAGCCGCGCGCGCAGCTCCTCGGGGCTCAGCGGCGCGTCGCCCGCGTGGCAGTCGACATCGAAATGGGCCGAGAGCTTCTCGAGCACCGCCGCCGGCGCGCGCCGGGCGACCAGGATCTTCGGTTTCACATCCATAGCCATGCCATCACGAAGAGCAGCGGCAGCAGCACCGCACCGGACCAGAGCAGATAGCCGCCGAAGCTCGGCATCTTCACGCCGCGCTCCTCGGCAATCGCCTTGACCATGAAATTGGGCGCGTTGCCGATGTAGGTCATCGCGCCCATGAAGACAGCGCCGCCGGAGATGGCGGCCAGCACCGCGGCGCCCTCGCCCATCAGCCGCTGCGCATCGCCGCCGGCGAGGTTGAAGAAGGCGAGATAGGTCGGCGCGTTGTCCAGTACCGAGGACAGGCCGCCGGTCAGCCAGAAATAGGCCGCGGTCGAAGGCTGGCCGTCGGTGCCGCCCAGCAGGGCCGCCAGCGGCGCGAACACGCCGGCGGGGCCGGCCTTGAGCATCGCGATGACGGGCACCATGGTCAGGAAGATCGCGGCGAAGAGCTTGGCCACCTCCTCCATCGGCGCCCAGCTGAAGCGGTTCTTCTCGCGCACGCCGGCCGGCGTCAGCCACAGCGAAGCGGCCGTCACCGCGACGAGGCCCAGGTCGCGCAGCAGGGCCTGCAGCGGCAGCGGCGTGCCCCAGAGGTCGAGCACGACGCCGGGCTTCCAGGTACCGCTCATCAGCACCAGGCCGACGGCCGCGGCCAGCGGCAGCAGGTTGATGCCGCCCTCGATGCCCAGAGCCGGCATGTCGGGCGTGGGGTCGACGCGGGTCACGCCCTCGCGGCTGTAGAGCCAGGCATCGATGAGGCAGAACACGGCCAGCAGCGCGACGAGCAGGAACAGGGTCTGGGCCCACAGGTGCTCGGTGGTCCAGAGGAAACCCACGCCCTGCAGGAAGCCGAGGAAGAGCGGCGGGTCGCCCAGCGGCGTCAGGGAGCCGCCGACATTGCTGACGATGAAGATGAAGAAGACGACGACATGCGCGTTGTGGCGGCGGTTGTCGTTCGCGCGGATCAGCGGGCGGATCAGCAGCATGGACGCGCCCGTCGTGCCCATGAAGCTCGCGAGCACGGCGCCCAGCGCCATCAGGCCGGCGTTCAGTGCCGGGCTGCCGTGCAGGTTGCCGCGGATGTAGATGCCGCCCGCCGCGGTGTAGAGGGCGCAGAGCAGGATGGTGAAGGGCAGGTATTCCTCGACCAGCGTGTGCACCAGCACGCCGCCGGTCGCCGCGGCGCCGAAGCTCAGGCCGAAGGGCAGCAGCAGCGCCAGCGCCCAGGCCGCGGCGATCTTGCCGAAATGGTGGTGCCAGACCGCCGGCGCGGCCAGCGGCATCGCGGCGATGGACAGCAGCAGGCCGGCGAAAGGCGTTGCCCAGGCCAGGCCCAGTTCGGCTCCGTGCAGCGCCATCACTGCTCCAGGAAACGCGTGAACTCGGCCACCGGCGCACGCTCGGTGACGAGGCTGTTCTCGATGGCCCGCGGGTCGGCATGGCCCAGCGACATGCCGCAGACCAGCATCTGCTCGGGCCCGAGCTGCAGTTCCTCGGCGATCAGTGCATGGAACTGCGTGAAGGCCGCCTGCGGACAGGTGTGTAGGCCGCGCGCGCGCGCCGCCACCATGACGTTCTGCAGAAACATGCCGTAGTCCAGCCAGGAGCCCTGCTCCATGACGCGGTCGATCGTGAAGAACAGGCCCACCGGCGCGTCGAAGAAGAGGAAGTTGCGGCCGTGCTGGACCTGCATGCGGGCCTTGTCGGCCTTGGCGATGCCGAGCAGGCCGTAGAGGTCCCAGCCCACCTTGCGGCGGCGGTCGATGTAGGGGCTGCGCCACTCGACGGGGTAGTAGGCGTACTCCTCCTGGTTGGCCGCGTTCTGCGCGGGGTCCAGATAGGCCGCGTGCAGGCGCGAGCGCACGCGCTCCAGCGCCGCACCGGTCAGCACATGCACCTGCCAGGGCTGGGTGTTGGTGCCCGAGGGCGCGCGCGACGCGACGGCGAGGATGTCCTCGACGGTCTGGCGCGGCACCGGCGTCGGCAGGAAGGCGCGCAGCGAGTGGCGGCTGGTGATGGCTTCGTCCACGGCGGCGGTCTGCGCAGGCGTGGGCATGTCGAATCGGCTCATGGGGTCAGGGTCTTCAGGGCGTCAAGGTAGGCGGTGGGCAGCTCGGCCACCGGGCGGCGGTTGTCGCGGTCGACGTAGACATGGACGAAGTGGCCGCGCGCCGCGCAGGTCGGCGCTCCTTCGGCGAACAGGCCGATCTCGTAGCGCACGCTGGAGCGCCCCTGGTGGGCGACGCGCACGCCGGCCTCGATGCGCTGCGGGAAGGCCAGCGACTCGAAGAAGTTGCAATGCGTCTCGACGACCAGGCCGATGACCTCGCCGCCATGGATGTCCAGCGCGCCAGCCTCGATCAGCAGGCTGTTCACCGCCGTGTCGAAGAGGCTGTAGTAGACGACGTTGTTCAGATGGCCATAGACGTCGTTGTCCATCCAGCGGGTGGTCAGGGGAACGAAGCGGGGATAGGCGTCGCGGGTGTCGGGCTGGGGGCGGGACGTCATGCGGGGCATTCTTTCATGCGCTGCCAGGCCGCCCAGGAGTCGGCCGCCAGATTCAGCGTGTTGACCTGGGCAGCCACGGTCGTCGCAAGATCGTGGCCATAGCCGCCCGCCATGCTCAGTGCCACCGGGATGCGGCGCTCGCGCAGCGCCGCCAGCACGCGGCGGTCGCGCTCGGCCAGGCCGGCGTGGGTCAGCTTCAACCGCCCCAGGCGGTCGCCCTCGTGCGGGTCGGCGCCCGCCAGATAGAAGGCCAGGCCAGGCGGGCAGAGCACCAGGCGCCGCCAGACCTCGTCCAGCGCGCCGTCCAGCGCGGCCAGGTAGTCGGCATCGCCGCAGCCGTCGGGCAGGCCCACGTCCAGGTCGCTCGCCTCCTTGCGGAAGGGGAAGTTCTTCTCGCCGTGCATCGAGAAGGTGAACACCGTGTCGTCGCCCCGGAAGATGGACGCCGTGCCATTGCCCTGGTGCACGTCCAGGTCGATGACCAGCACGTGCAGCTGGCTGCGCTGGCTTCGACACCATTCGGCCTGCATCAGCCGCGCGGCCACGGCCACGTCGTTGAAGACGCAGAAGCCCGATCCCTTGTCCGCATAGGCATGGTGGGTGCCGCCGGCCAGGCTGGCCGCCACGCCCTCGGCCAGCGCCGCACGCGCGGCGGCGATGGTCGCGCCGACCGAGCGCCGCGAACGCTCGGCCATGGCCGGGCTCCACGGGAAGCCGATCTCGCGCTGGGCCGCCGCGCCCAGATGGCCCTGCAGCACCGCGTCGACATGCTCGGGCGTGTGCGCCAGCAGCAGCTCGGCCTCGGTCGCCGCCGGCGCCAGGCTCAGCCCCAGCCCGCCGGGCTGGCGCAGGAAGTGTTCGCGCAGCAGCCGGTACTTGGACTGCGGAAAACGGTGGCCGGGCGGCAGCGGCAACACATGGTTGTCATAGTGGAAGGCCAGCATGCCCGGACGATAGCCGCGCCCCGCCCGCCAGGCCCGCCGCGTGCAGCAATCCCTAGTTTTGCTGCACCGCACAAAAAGTTCTTGCATTCCGGCGGCGAGGCCCTATCATTCGTTCCATGTTGCAGTGCAGCAAACAAGCACGGCAATCGATTCACCCACTGATCGGAGTCCTACCATGCTGACCGCTGAACAAATCATCGCCGCCCACAAGGCCAACGTCGAAACCCTCTTCGGCCTGACGAACAAGGCCTTCGAAGGCGTCGAAAAGCTCGTCGAGCTGAACCTGCAAGTCGCCCGCACCGCGCTGACCGAAGCCGCCGACACGACCGCCGCCGCGCTGTCCGTGAAGGACGCCCAGGAGCTGCTGTCCCTGCAGGCCGCCCTGCTGCAGCCGACCGCCGAGAAGGCCGCTTCCTACAGCCGCCACATCTACGACATCGCCTCGGCCACCGGTTCCGAAGTCGCCAAGGTTGCCGAAGCCCAGTTCGCCGACGCGCAGAAGAAGTTCACCTCCGTCGTCGACAACGCCGCCAAGAACGCCCCGGCCGGCACCGAGAACGCCGTCGCCCTGGTGAAGTCGGCTGTCGCCGCCGCCAACAACGCCTTCGAGTCGGTCCAGAAGGCCGCCAAGCAAGCCGTCGAAGTGGCCGAGACCAACTTCCAGGCCGCCACGTCCCAAGCCGTCAAGGCCACGCAGACGGCCACCCGCGCCTCCAAGCGCGCCGCCTGATCGCTCGCTGTCATCCCCTGAGAAGCCCGGTGCACCCGCACCGGGCTTTTTCATTGGCGCCGCCCGTTGTCGATTCGTCGACGCCGTGCGTCGATTCGCCGGAACGGCGGCCCCGCGGGCCCGATGCGCGTGTCTACTTGCGGCATTGCCAGCCCAGGAACAGCCACCGATGAGATCCGAACGCATCCGCCGCCGCCACGCCTTGCGCCACCCCGGCCGCCGCATCCTCTTTGGCCTCGGCGTCATCGGCATTGGCGCGCTGGCCCTGCTGGACAACCTGCAGGCCTTCGGGCTGCCACTGCTGCACACCTTCTGGCCGCTGGTCCTGGTGCTGTTCGGGCTGGCCCGCCTGGTCTGGCCGCGCCACGCCGGCAGCTGGCTGTTCGGCACGGCCCTCATCACCGTCGGCGGCCTGCTGACGGCGCAGAACCTCGGCTACACCCATCTGGCCTGGCGCGACTGGTGGCCCGTGCTGGTCATCCTGGCCGGCCTGTCCATCCTGCTGCGCGGCGTCTTCCCGCACCGCCACCGCGACGGCATGGCCTGTGCCTTCGACACCTCGACGCTGGAGCATGGCGACCAGGTCAACATCGATGCCAACTTCAGCGGTATGCGCCAGCAGAACGATTCGCGCAGCTTCAAGGGCGGCCGCATCGACGCGGCTTTCGGCGGCGTCGAGCTGGACCTGCGCCAGGCCGCCATGGAGGCCCCCGAGGCCGTGCTGGAGATCTCGGCCCGCTTCAGCGGCATCGAGCTGCGCGTGCCGCGCGACTGGCAGGTGGTCGTGCACATCGTGCCGACGATGGGCGCCGTCAACGACCAGACCGTGCCGCCGATGACGCCGGCACACCGCCTGGTGCTGCGTGGCGAGGCCCTGTTCGGCAGCGTCGAAATCAAGAACTGAGCCGCGCCGCGTGCACCCGCTGCTGACGCACTGGCGCGGCCTCGCGGCCTATCTGCTGGCCGCGGCCCTGGCCGGCATCGCGGGTGCCGCGCTGCTGGCCGCCGAAGGCCTGGCGCCGCCGGGCTGGGCGCTGGCCTGGACCCTGCCTCTGGCCGCCGTGCTCGCGTTCACCGCGCTGTCGGTCTACTACGTCTGCCGCAGCCAGCCGTTCGGCGCGGGCCGTTGGCAGCGCGCGCTGGCCACGCGTGCGGTGGCCGTGGCGCTGCTGGCGGGCGCGGCGCTGGCCATCGCGGCGGCCTGGAACATGGCCGGCCTGGCCTTCGGGCGCAGCGCCGGCTTCGTCGCCCTGGCCCCGGCCACATGGGCCCTGGGCCTGGTGGCGGCGCTGGGCTTCTTCCTGCTGGCCGTGCTGGCCCATGACCTGCTGATCGCCGTCGAGGCGGCTCAGGCAGCCGCCGCGCGCGAGGCCCGGGCCCGGTTGCTGGCCCGCGACATGGAGCTGCAGCTGCTGCGCCTGCAGATCGACCCGCATTTCCTGTTCAACAGCCTGAACTCCATCAGCGCGCTGACCCACCTGGACCCACCGGCGGCGCGCGCCATGACCATCGACCTGGCCCAGTTCTTCCGCCAGACCCTGGCGCTGGCCGGCCGCGAGCGCATCCGGCTGGAAGACGAGCTGGGCCTGGTGCAGCACTACCTTGCCATCGAAAAGCAGCGCCTGGGCGACAAGCTGCGCTTCGCCTTCGACGCGCCCGCCGACAGCCTCGCCGCGCTGCTGCCGCCGCTGACGCTGCAGCCGCTGGCCGAGAACGCCCTCAAGCACGGCCTGCGCCCGCGCGATGACGGCGGCCTGCTGCAGATCGAGGCCCTGGCACGCGACGGCTGGCTGCACCTGGCCGTGCGCAACCCCATGCCCGCCACGCCAGCGCGTGAGAGCGGCCTCGGCCACGGCCTGCGCAACCTGCGCGAGCGCCTGGACGCGCAATACGGCGGCCGCGCCCGCCTGCAATGGGGCGAGACGCCCGGGGGCTTCGCCGTCGAGATCACCCTGCCGTTCAAGATTGACGAGGTTCAGCCATGACCCTGCGCGCGCTCATCGCCGACGACGAAACCCTGGCCCGCCGCCTGCTCGCCGAGTACCTGCGGCCCCATGCCGACATCGAGCTCGTGGCCGAGGCCGACAACGGCCTGGACGCCGCCCGCGCGATCACCGAGCTCGGGCCCGACCTGGTCTTCCTCGACATCCAGATGCCCAGGCTGACCGGCCTGGAGGTGCTGGAGCTGACCGGCCGGCGCGACGGCGTCGTCTTCACGACCGCCTACGACCAGCACGCGCTGCGTGCCTTCGAGCTGCATGCGGTGGACTACCTGCTCAAGCCCTTCGCGCAGGAGCGCTTCGACGCGGCGCTGGCGCGCGCGCGCCGCCTGCAGGGCCAGCCCCAGCCGGGGCTGGACAGGCTGGTCGCGCCGCGGCCGCTGGCCCGCGTGCTGGTGCCCGACCGCGACGGCGGCAGCCTGCTGGTGCTGGCCGTCGACGCCATCGACCACATCGAGGCCCAGGCCGACTACGTCGCCTTCCACAGCGCCGGCCGCGAGCACCTGAAGGCCCAGCGCATCTCCGAACTCGAGGCTCAGCTCGACCCGGCGCGCTTCGTGCGCGTGCACCGCAGCTTCATCATCAACCTGGCCGCGCTGCAGGGACTGGAGCGCACCGACAGCGACGCCTACCTGGCCCGCATGAAGAACGGCAAGCGCATCCCCGTCAGCCGCAGCGGCTACGACAGGCTGCGCGCCGTGCTCTGAACATAATCGCGCCCTGCCCTTCACCGGACCACGCGACGATGACGACGATCACCACCGACGACGGCCTGCAACTCCAGCTGCGCCACTGGCCCGCCATCGCCGAGCCTGCGCGCGGCCAGCTGCTGCTGGTGCATGGCCTGGGCGAGCACATCGGCCGCTATGCCCATGTCGCCGCGGCGCTGAACGCCCAGGGCTGGGACGTACATGGCTGGGACCATCGCGGCCACGGCCGCAGCCAGGGCCGGCGCGGCGACATCCCCGACCACGACGCCCTGCTGCGGGACACCGCCCGCGTCATCGATGCCGTGCGCCAGCCCGGCCGGCGCTTCGTGATGCTGGGCCACAGCATGGGCGGCCTCGTCGCTGCGCGCTTCGCCGCCGAGGCCCTGGCCGCGCAGCCGGCCACCTGGAGCCGGCCTCTCGATGCGCTGGTGCTGTCCTCGCCCGCGCTGGACGCGGGCCTGTCGGGCCTGCAGAAGCTGCTGCTCGCGGTGGCCGGCTCGCTGGCCCCCGGCCTGGCCGTCGGCAACGGCCTCAAGCCCGAGTGGATCTGCCGCGACCCGGCCGTCGTGCAGGCCTACACGAACGACCCGCTGGTGCACGACCGCATCACCGCGCGGCTGACGCGCTTCATCGTCGACGGCGGTGCCCAGGTCATCGCCGCCGCGCCGCGCTGGACGCTGCCGACGCTGCTGATGTGGGCCGGCGCGGACCGCTGCGTCGCGCCGCGCGGTAGCGAGGCCTTCGCCGCGGCGGCGCCCAGGAGCGTCGTCACCTGCCGCCCCTGGCCGGGTTTTGCGCACGAGATCTTCAACGAGCCCGAGAAGGCCGAGGTCATCGCAGCCCTGATGGGCTGGCTGGCGCGCTGAGGGTTCAGCGCGTCTTTTCGGCGATGCGCTGCCGGATCAGCGGCAGCATCGCCAGCCCAGCCTCGCGGCCGGCCTGGATGGCACGGCGCCGCGCCGTGAAGTCGGCGCTGCCGACGCCGTCCAGCCGGGGGCGGATGACGATGTCGGCATCCCGCAGTTCGAAGCCGTTGATGCTGCGGCCCATGATGGAGAAGGTCTGCATCAGCATGCGGAAGGCGTCGCCGGGAGGGTCCTTCTCGGGCGGCGAGCTGATGTCCACCGCGATGACGAGCTGGGCGCCCATCTCGCGCGCGAAGCGCACCGGCACGGGCGACACGAGCCCCCCGTCGACGTACTCGCGCTGGCCGATCTTGACCGGCTGGAACACGGCCGGCACCGCACTCGATGCGCGCACGGCCGTGCCGGTGTCGCCACTGCGGAACAGGATGGGCGAGCCGTCGGACAGGTCGGTCGCGACAATGCCTAGCGGCAGGGCCATCTGCTCGATGCCGCGGCCGCCAGTCTTCTCGCGGATGAAGCGCGCCAGCGCCTCGCCGCGGATCAGGCCGCGCAGCGGGAAGGACCAGTCCGTGATCGCACCCTCGTCCATGGACTCGGCCAGGGTCTGCATCTCCTTGCCGTTCTTGCCCGAGGCGTAGAGCGAAGCCACCAGGCTGCCGGCCGAGGTGCCGGCGACGAGGTCGACCTTGATGCCATGCTCTTCCAGCACCTGGATGACGCCGATGTGGGCGAAGCCGCGCGCCGCGCCGCCCCCCAGCGCCAGGCCGACGCGGGGTGGCCTGGGCGCGGGTTTGACGACGGGCGGCGGCTCGACCGGCGGCGTGACAACGGGAGGCTGGGGCGTCTGCGTGGGCAGCACGGAGCAGCCGGCCAGCAGCGCGAAGGAAGCCGCGAGCCAGGCGCGGCGGATCAGGGCAGGGGTCATGTCGAAAGGGTGGCCAGGAGCTGGCCTCGGAAAGCGCCGCGCACGATATCAGCCCAGCTTGTAGCTCTGCAGATGGATGCTGGTCTCGGTGCCGGCAATCCCCTTGATGAGGCGCACACGCTCCAGCACCTCGGCCAGCTCCTGCAGGCTGGAGCTGCTGATCTCGGCCAGCAGGTCCCAGCGGCCGTTGGTGTCGAACAGGCCCGTGATGCCCGGCTCGCCGAGCAGCATGGCGACGACCTCGCGGGTGCGGTTGCCGTCGACGGTGATGCTCATCCAGGCCCGGATCTGGTCGGGCACCGCATCGGGCCGCAGCCGCACCGTGTAGCCGGTGATGACGCCGCCGTCCTCCAGCCGCGCGATGCGGTTGGTGACGGTGCCGCGCGACACCTTGAGCTTGGCCGCCAGCGTGGCGACGCTGGCACGGGCATCGGTGCGCAACAGCGCGAGGAGTTTCTGGTCGAGGGCGTCCATTTTGAACAGATTGGCAATTTCCATTGCCATTTTGCCAAATGGCAATGCATTACTGGTCAGGACTTGCGCTTCTGTTTGGCGGCCTGCGTCGGAAGAATCGCTCCAACAGCCCCAAGGAGACCGCCATGACCACCGTCCTCACCCCCCGCGATGTCGCCCGCCTCGTGCAGCGCGTGGGCCTTCCCGATTTACTGCGCCGCCTCGTCGCCTACCTCGAGGCGGACTATCTGCGCTGGGCCGAGTTCGACAAGACGCCCCGTGTCGCCGCCCATTCGCCCGACGGCGTCATCGAGCTGATGCCCATCGCTGACGCCAGCCTCTACAGCTTCAAATACGTCAACGGCCACCCCAAAAACCACCGCTTCGGCCTGCCGACCGTGATGGCTTTCGGCGTGCTCGCCGACGTGAACACCGGCGCCCCGGCGCTGCTGTCCGAGCTGACGCTGACCACCGCGATGCGCACCGCCGCCACCTCGGTCATGGTGGCCAAGCGGCTGGCCCGCCCGGGCAGCCGCGTGATGGCCCTGATCGGCAACGGCGCCCAGAGCGAGTTCCAGGCCCTGGCTTTCCATCACCTGCTGGGCATCCGCGAGCTGCGCCTCTTCGACATCGACCCGGCCGCCACGGCCAAGCTGCTCGCCCACCTCCAGGGCACGCCCGGCCTGACGCTGAGGGTCTGCACCTCCACGGCCGAGGCGGTGCGCGGCGCCGACATCGTCACCACCGTCACCGCCGACAAAACCAACGCCACCATCCTGACGCCCGAGCTGATCGAGCCCGGCATGCACATCAACGGCGTCGGCGGCGACTGCCCCGGCAAGACCGAGCTGCACCGCGGCGTGCTGGAGATGGCCCGCGTCATCGTCGAGTACGAGCCGCAATCGCGCGTCGAGGGCGACCTGCAGCAGATGCCGGCCGACTTCCCCGTCACCGAGTTCTGGCGCGTGCTGGCCGGTGCCGCGCCGGGCCGCGAAAGCGATGCCCAGGTCACCGTGTTCGACTCGGTCGGCTTCGCGCTGGAGGACTTCTCCGCGCTGCGCCTGCTGCACGACCTGAGCCGCCAGCTCGGCCTGGGCGCACCGCTGGAGCTGATCCCGCAGATGGCCGACCCCAAGGATCTGTTCGGCGAGCTGCAGCTGAACCACCGGCTTCAGGCGGCCTGAAAGCTGCCCCTCGCCCGGCCTCGCATCGCTGAACGCGAGCGAGTCCAGTCGGTCCCCCGCGGGGACGGCGATGCTTGCGGCATTGAGCCGCAAGCACATCGCCAGCGCGGGCCGGCTTGGGAACTGGAGTCGGACACAAGCAGTCCCTGCGGACTGCTTGTGCCTACGGAAGGCCTTGGGCCTCTGGCCCATGGCAGGCCCGGCGCTCGGCCCGCAGTACCCCGGCTTCATGCGTCGCGGGTGCAGCGACGCGGCATAGCGCACCGAGAACCTGTTCAGAGGCTGGCACGTCCGCACTCTTCACGACGCCTTCCGTCACAGGGCGCCACCACAATCGGTGGCAGTCCTTGACGGAAGGTTCGCATGGGTTCAGCCGTTCATCTCAACCGAGGCCGCGTCCTGCTTTGCGTGGCGGGCCTCGTGCCCGCCCTGGCCGCCGCCGAGCCCCTGCCCGCCGACCCGCTGGAACGCCAGTGCTGGCTGGCCCACACCGCCCAGCGCGCCGCGGTAGACCTGCGCGAACCGATCTCGGTGCACTTCAGCAATCTGAAGAACGGCTACCGCGTGCGCACGCCCTTCTGGGTCGAGTTCGGCGTGCGCGGCATGGGCGTCATCCCGGCCGGCAACCCCAACGAGAAGGCCGGCCACCACCACCTCCTCATCGACACGCCGCTGCCGCGCGACCACACGGCCCCCATCCCCTTCTCCGCCACCTACCGCCACTTCGGCAAGGGCCAGACCGGCACCGAACTGGACCTGCCGCCCGGCCGGCACACGCTGCGGCTGCTGTTCGCCGACCATGCCCACAAGCCCTATTTCGTCTTCAGCAACGAGATCGCAGTCGTCGTCACGGGCAAGCGCGGTGACATGCCAGCGCCCCGGGTCGAGGCAGGCAATGCCGGGAGCTGCGAGGCCTGGTACCAGGACCAGCTCGCCACGCCGCGCGCTTCCGCCAACCGTGAGGTCTATGTGAAGAACCTGCGCGACGACGAGGTGGTGTCCAGCCCCTTCACGGTGTCGCTGGGCGTGCTCGGCGCCGGCCTGGGCGTGGCGCCGGCCGGCAGCAGCATCAAGGACACCGGCCACTTTCAGCTGAGCTTCAGCCAGAAGGGCGGCGCCACGCAGCGCCAGAACCTCGCCGACGGCCGTACCGAGGCCATCGTCGACCTGCCGCTGGGTGACTACGAGCTGCAGGTCGCGCTGCAGGACGGCGGCGGCAATCTGCTGCTCAAGGGCACGCCGCTGCACTTCGGCGTGAACCGGCACGAACGCTAGGGTCGATAGGCCGCGAGGTCCGCCACGTCGACCCTTTCGGCCGGCATGAAGCGTTCTGCATAGGCAAGGCAGACACCGGCGCTCAGGAAGAGCGCGAACAGCTCGGGGTCCAGGTGCTGCTCGCGGACCATGCGCTGCATGATGGCCAGCGCCTCGGAAAGCCGCTTGCCGGGCTTGTAGGGCCGGTCGTCGGCCGTCAGCGCCTCGAAGACGTCGGCGATGGCCATCATGCGCGCCTGCGGACTCATGTCGGCGCCCTTGAGGCCCTTGGGGTAGCCGCGGCCGTCCATGCGCTCGTGGTGGCCGCCGGCCATCTCGGGCACGCCGCGCAGATGCTTGGGGAAAGGCAGCTCCTCCAGCATCTTGATGGTCTGCACGATATGGTCGTTGATCCGGTAGCGCTCCTCTTCGGTCAGCGTGCCGCGCGGGACGGCGAGGTTGTGCAGCTCGCCGCGGTGGTGCAGGTTCCCGGGCTGGTCCAGCCTGAAGCCCCAGCGGTTGTCGTCCGCGAGCCTGTCGCCGGCCGGGCGCGGCACGACATGCTCGGGCCGGTCCTGCAGCAGGGTCTCGGCGGCGGGCAGCGGCGGGCGCGGCCGGGGCAGGCGGCGCGACTCGTCGGCCGACAGGCCCAGCGAATCGTCCAGCGTGCGCTGCCAGCGCCGCTCGCCGATGCCGCGCAACCGCGCCAGCGCGCCGGGGTCCAGGGTCTCGCCGCCGACATTGCTGGCGGCGACGAAGGCGTAGTCGGCGTCCAGCTCGGCCAGCGGCCCGGCCGCTGCAGCGCGAGCGCGGGCGGTGCCCGCCTCGCCGAGCTCGGCCGCCAGCTTCTCGACCAGCACGTCGCGCTTGAGCACCTCGAAGCGGGTGCGGATCTCGTGGATGCGGTTGTAGAGGGTCTCGAGCTTGGTGGCCTTGTCGACGATGTATTCCGGCGTCGTGACCTTGCCGCAGTCGTGCAGCCAGGACGCAATGTGCAGGGCCTCCCACTGCTCGGCATCCATCGCGAAGCCGGCATAAGGCCCCTCGGTCGCGTCGCAGGCGGCCTGGGCCAGCAGGCGGGTCAGCTCCGGCACGCGCTGGCAGTGGCCGCCGGTGTAGGGGCTCTTGGCGTCGATGGCGCCGGCGACGAGCTGGATGAAGCTCTCCAGCAGTTCCTTGCGCGCGCGCAGCAGCAGCTGGTTGTCGATGGCCAGCGCCGCCGTGCCCGACAGCGCGCGCACGAAAGCCACCAGGGCCGCCCCCAGCGCTTCGGGCCGGCCCTGGGCGGGCAGCGGGAAGCTCAGTGTCAGCGTGCCCAGGGTCTCGTGCTGGCGGTTCTTCAGCGGCAGCGACAACAGACGCAGCCGCGCCGCGCCCAGGCCGGTGAACAGGGGTTGGTAGGCGGCCAGATGGGCCGGGTCGTCCCAGCGCAGCTCGGCCTCGATCGCGTCGTCGGCCCGCAGCGCCCGCACCGGCGCGCCGAGGCTGTCGGCCATGGCCAGGTCCCAGCTATAGCCGACCTCGGGGGCCACCGCGCCATGCAGTCGCGCGGCGACGGGCTCGAGCGTGCGGCCGTCCTCGGACAGCAGGTGCACGGCGCCGCCGCTCGCGCCGGTCACGGCGATGGTCTCGCGCAGGATCAGGTCCAGCAGCGCGTCGAAGTCGCGCTCGGCGCCGAGCGCGCCGCTGATGTCCAGGAAGCGTCGCAGCGAATGCTTCATGGCCGTCATCGCGAGGGCCAGCCGGTCGACCTCGCGGATCAGGCTGCGTGCCGGGTCGGGGCCGCCGAACTCGAAGCGCTCGATGGCCTCGGCCTGGCGCGCCAGATTGCGCAGCGGCCTGGACACGCGGTCGGCCAGCAGGTGCACCAGCGGCAGCAGCAACAGCACCAGGCCGAGCGAGATGTAGAAGCTGTGGCGGCGGCTCTCGATCTGGAAGGCCTGCAGCTCGTCGCGTGGTGCGGCCATCAGCAGCACCAGCGGCGCGCCGGCCTCGACGGACCCGGCCAGCGGAAGCGCATGGCTGACCCATTCGCGGCCCTCGAGGGTCTGCACCGGTGCAAGCCGCCCCCCGGCGTCGCGCTGCTGCCAGAGCGCGCGCATCAGCGGCGACGCGGACTCGACGACGCGCGGCAGGTTCTGCCCGCCCTTCATCTGCACCCCCTGCCCGCGCCGCGCCTCGGCCAGCATCTCGCCGCCCTCGGTCGCGATCAGCAGTTCCGCCGAGTGGCTGATCTGCGGCTTGCCCAACATCTCGCCGAGTGCCTGCAGGCTGACGTCGGCCCCGACGACGCTGGCGCCACGCGCCTGGGCCAGCGTCACGCCAGGCTCGCCGGTCGTGAAGAAGCGGTAGGGCGCCGACTGCACGACGCCACCATCGGCCGCACGCCGCGCCAGCACATACCAGGGCCGGGTGCGCGGGTCGAACTCGTAGTCGGGCCGCTCGCGCCGCTGCAGTTCGCGCATCGCGGCGTCGTAGAAGCGGTAGGCGCCGTGTGCGTTGCCGGTGGCGCCGCGCTCCACGCTCTGCAGCGCGAAGGCAGCTTCGGCCGGCGCGTCCATGCGCGAGCGCGTGGCCGGGTCGGCCAGGCGGCGCAGCAGCACGAAGGCGCCGTCCGCCGTGCCGGCATACACGGCCGACACCGAAGCATTGCCGTGCAGGGCCGCGGCCATCTGCGGCAGCGCCGCCAGGCGCTCGGCCTCGCTGCCCGCGCGGCCCAGCGCGCCGGCCGCCAGCAGGGCGACGCTGACGCGCGCGGGCCTCAGCTCGGCCTCGACCGTCGCCGCCGCCTCCTGGCCGATGCGCTTTGCCGCGGCACCGGCCTGCTGCAGCATCAGCGCATCGCTGCGCGAGCGCTCGTGCAGCATCAGCACGCCGAACACCAGGGCCACCAGGCCGACCATCAAAAAGCTCAGCGTGAAGTAGAGCGTCCTGGGCTTGAGCTGCTGCATGGGCGCAGTATCTGCGCTGGACATGACGCGCAGGCGATCCGGCCGCCGACTACGGCGGTCAGCGCGACGGATTCGACGCGCCGGCTCGCGCGATCACGTTCAGTTCAGTTCAGACCGGGGCCGCGAGCATGCCCAGCGCCTGCTCGATGTCGGCCTTCAGATCGGCACCGTCCTCCAGGCCGATCGCGAAGCGCACCAGCCGGCCGCCATCGAAGGGCAGCGGCAGATTGCGGCTGCGGCTCATGTCGTAGGGCACGGCCAGGCTCATCGGGCCGGCCCAGGAATAGCCGATGCCGAACAGCTGCAGCGCGTCGACGAAGGCGTCGACCTGCGCGGCGCTGTACTGCGGCTGGAAGACCGCCGAGAACAGGCAGGCCGCGCCGGCAGCGCCGACCGCGAGCCAGTTCTCGTGGCCCGGCGAGCCCGGCAGCGCCGGATGGAGGACCCGCGCCACCTCGGGCCGGCCGGCCATCCAGCTGGCGAGCTGGCGCGTGGCGCGGTCCTGGGCCGCATAGCGCAGCGGCAGGGTCGGCAGGCCCCGCAGCACCAGTTCCACGTCGTTCTGGCCCAGGCCGTAGCCGAGATGCTCGTGCGCGTAATTGAGCTGGTCGTGCAGGCGGCGATCGCGGGTGCAGACCGAGCCCATCAGCACGTCGGCGCCGCCGCTGGGGTATTTGGTCAGCGCCTGCATGACGATGTCGGCGCCCAGGCCCGGGTGCGTGCCCGGCGCCGGCTCGAAGCCGTTGAAGGCCAGGCCCGCGCCCCAGGTGTTGTCCAACGCCGTGACGACGCCGCGGGCGCGGCAGGCCGCCAGCGTGCCGAGCAGGTCAGGGAACTCCAACGTGATCGAGCCGGCGGCCTCCAGCCAGACGAGCCGGGTGTTGTCGCGCAGCTCGGGCACCGTCAGCGGGTCGTAGAAGCGGTGCGTGACGCCCCATTGCGGCAGCCAGGACTCGGTCAGGTAGCGATTCTGGCCGTAGACGTTGTCGGGCACCAGCACCTCGTCGCCCGGGCGCAGCATGGCCAGCGACGGCAGCGTGACGGCGGCCAGGCCGCTGGGCACGAGCAGGCAGTGCTCGGCATGCTCCAGCGTCGCCAGCCGCGCCGCCAGCGTGTAGCTGGTGGGCGTGCCGTGCAGGCCGTAGCGGTAGGTCAGGCCATCGCGCGGCCTCGGCTTGTGCAGGTCTGCCGTGTCCTTGAAGAGCACGGTCGAGGCCTTGGCCACCGGCACCGGCACCGCGTCCCAGCCCTCGGGAGCGCGGTAGGGATGGTGGATCAGCTCGGTCGCCGGCTTTTTCATGTGAGCCCCTCGTCCGTCGAGTACGACGGACGATTCCCCGAGGGGATGCGGGCCGGCTCGGGAGCGGCCCAGCGCTCGGCCCACGTCATACCAGCGACGCGACCAGGTCGTGGCCATCGGCCGCGACGACGCGGGCACGCACGAAGTCGCCGACCTTCATCGTCTTGCTGGCCTTCTCGGGCGGCAGGATCTTCACGCTGCCGTCGATCTCGGGCGCATCCGCGTAGGACCGCCCCACCCCGCCCTTGCGGCCCAGCGCCGGCGCGGCATCGACCAGCACCTGCAGTGTCTGGCCCACGCGGGCCTGCAGCTTGGCGGCCGACACCTGCTCGGCCACGGCCATGAAGCGCGCGCGGCGCTCCTCGCGCACCTCGTCGGGCAGCGCCCCAGGGATGTCGTTGGCGCTAGCGCCTTCGACCGGCGAATAGGCGAAGCAGCCGGCGCGGTCGATCCTGGCTTCCTGCATGAAATCCAGCAGATGCTGGAACTCGGCTTCGGTCTCGCCGGGGAAGCCGGCGATGAAGGTCGAGCGGATGACGAGATCCGGGCAGGCCTCGCGCCAGCGCAGGATGCGCTCCATGTTCTTCTCGCCGTTGGCCGGGCGCTTCATGCGCTTGAGCACGTCGGGATGGGAATGCTGGAAGGGCACGTCGAGATAGGGCAGCACCAGGCCTTGACCCATCAGCGGCAGCACCTCGTCCACGTGCGGATAGGGGTAGACATAGTGCAGGCGCACCCAGGCGCCATAAGGCTTGGCGATCTCGCCGAGCTGGGCGACCAGGTCCAGCATGCGGGTCTTGACCGGCTTGCCGTCCCAAAAGCCGGTGCGGTACTTCACGTCCACGCCGTAGGCCGAGGTGTCCTGGCTGATGACCAGCAGCTCCTTCACGCCGCTCTCGAACAGCGCGCGCGCCTCGTTCAGCACGTCGCCGATGGGGCGGGAGACGAGGTCGCCGCGCATGCTGGGGATGATGCAGAAGGAGCAGCGGTGGTTGCAGCCCTCGCTGATCTTCAGGTAGGCGTAATGCTTGGGCGTGAGCTTGATGCCATAGCTGGGCACCAGGTCGACGAAGGGGTCGTGGGGCTTGGGCACATGGGTATGCACCGCGTCCATGACCTCCTGCGTCGCATGCGGGCCGGTCACGGCCAAGACGCTGGGGTGGATCTCGCGCACCAGGCTGCCGGCGTCGCTGCTGGCATGGCCGGCCTTGGCGCCCAGGCAGCCGGTGACGATGACCTTGCCGTTCTCGGCCAGGGCCTCGCCGATGGTGTCCAGGCTCTCCTTGACCGCGTCGTCGATGAAACCGCAGGTGTTGACGATCACCAGGTCGGCACCGGCGAAGGTCTTGGAGGTCTCGTAGCCCTCGGCGCGGAGCTGGGTCAGGATCAGCTCGGAGTCGGTCAGGGCTTTCGGGCAGCCGAGACTGACGAAGCCGATCTTCGGGACGGAGGTGGTCGTTTCGTTCATCGCCGTATTTTCGGCGATGTGCGACTTCAGGGCTTTTTGCTGCCCGGCGGCACGCCGAAGGGGAACATCGCGCCGGCGTTCTTCAGCTGCTCCTGCCACTGGTTCATCAGCGTCTTGGACTGCTCGGCCACCTGTGTCGGCAAAGCGCCCATCAGGCCCGTCCAGGCCTCGGGGGTGAAGGGCATGCCGGGCGTCTGCTCGGTGAAGCGCTGCTGCATGTCGGTGAAGGCCTGCATCTGGCGCTCCAGCAGGCCGCCCATGACGCCCTGCATCGCATGGCCGTAGAAGCGGATGATCTGGGCCAGGGACGCGGTGGAGAACATCGGCACGCCGCCGGTTTCTTCCTCCAGGATGATCTGCAGCAGGATGGCGCGGGTCAGGTCTTCCTGGGTCTTGGCGTCGTGCACCTCGAAGTCGACGCCGTCCAGCACCATGCGCTTCACGTCGGCCAGCGTGATGTAGCTGCTGGTCTGGGTGTCGTACAGGCGGCGGTTGGGGTACTTCTTGAGGACGCGCAGGCCGGGCTTGGCTTCGCCGGTTTGCTCGTTCGTCGTCGCCGCCTTCTTGCGGGCTGTCGCCATGCGGATGTCTCCTGTGCAGTGCAGCAAATTCTAGGCAGCCGCTGACGCCCTCATCGGACGGGTTTACCTGGGGTGAACCCGCTCCGGGCTTGCAGGGCCTCAATTGCCCTGCTTCCAGGTGAGTCTTGCGCCGCGTCAAGTCCGCACGACGCCAACGGGACCATCATTTGCCCATGACCTTGCCGGCAACACCGCGCAGCCTTTCGGCCACGGGAGCAGGCCTTGTCGACCGCAGGCGCCGCGCCCTCGTCTGCAGCCTCGCCGGCGCTGCAGCCTGGGCTGGCGCGCCTGCCGCCTTGGCAGCGGCGGCGCGGCATGTGCCCATTCTGGTGTTCCACCGTTTCGCGGCTGCCGCCCTCGACAGCATGACGCTGCGCGTCGCGAACTTCGAGTCGCAGTTGCGCATGCTCGAGCGCTTCTCCTGCCAAGTGATCCCGCTGTCCGAATGGGTGGCCTGGCGGTTGGCGGGGGCCGCTGGCGCGTCGCTGCCGCCACGCGCCGTCGTGCTCACGGCCGACGACGGCCACCGGTCGCAGTTCGAGGTGATGGCGCCGCTGCTGCGAGAGCGCAACTGGCCGGTGACGCTGTTCGTTTACCCCTCCGCCATCTCCAACGCCGCCTACGCGATGACCTGGCCCCAGCTGCGCGAGCTGGCAGCCAGCCCGCTGGTCTCGGTGCAGTCGCACACCTTCTGGCATCCCAACCTGCTGCGCGAGCGCGAGCGCATGCCGCCGGACGCCTTCCGGCGCTTCGCCGCCGACCAGCTGACCCGTTCGCGCAGCACGCTGGAGCAGCGCCTGTCACGCCCCGTCGACCTGCTGGCCTGGCCCTTCGGCCTCAGCGACGAGGGCCTGGCCCTGCAGGCCGCCGAGGCCGGCTACCAGGCGGCGTTCGCGCTGGGCAACCGCTCGGCCAGCGCCGCCGACCCGCCGTTCGCCGTGCCGCGCCATCTGATGGTCGACAGCGTCGATGCCCATCAGCTCGCGGCGCGGCTGCAGGCCGCCTTCAGCAGCGAGGCGCCACCATGAGAGCGGCTGCGTCGATCTGGCTCGCCCTTGTGCTGGGCATCGCGGCGTTGCCCGCACGCGCCCTGGACGGCATGGTGAAGGACGCCGAGACGGGCCGCCCCATCCCGTTCGCCAGCGTGGTGGTCGGCGCCGAGGTCCGGCGCTGCGATGCCCAGGGCCGCTTCGAGGTGGGCGAACCCGTCGCGGGCGGCCCGATCACCGCGCGCGCGCCGGGCTATGCGAGGTACCGGGGCACGGTCGCGCCGTCCGCGCCGCTCGCGCTCGCGCTGAAGCCCTTGCGGCCCAAGGCCCTGTATCTGTCGGTCTACGGCATCGGCAGCGCCAAGCTGCGCGGCGATGCGCTGAAGTTGATCGACGACACGGAGCTGAACGCGCTGGTGATCGACGTGAAGGGCGACCGCGGCCTGGTGCCCTACCCCAGCGCGGCGCTGACCGCGGCCGGCCTGGCGCAGACGCTGGTCACGGTGCGCGACATGGCGGCCCTGGTGCGCAGCCTGCACGAGCGCGGGCTCTACCTGATCGCCCGCATCGTCACCTTCAAGGACGAGCCCTATGCCACGGCCCACCCGGAATGGGCCGTGCACGACGCCCAGGGCGCCGTGTGGAAGGACCGCGAGGGCCTGGCCTGGATAGACCCGTTCCGCCGCATGGCCTGGGAGCGCAATCTGGCGCTTGCCGAGGAGGCGGCCGTGCTCGGCTTCGACGAGATCCAGTTCGACTACCTGCGCTTCCCCGACGCCAGCGGCCTGGCCTTCTCGGAGCCCGATACCGAAGACCGCCGCATCGCGGCGATCGGCGGCTTTCTCGACGCGGCCCAGCAGCGGCTGGGGCGCTACAACGTCTTCGTCGCCGCCGACATCTTTGGCTACGTGACCTGGAACAGCAACGACACGCACATCGGCCAGCAGCTCGAAGCCATCGCCGGGCATGTCGACTACCTCTCGCCCATGCTCTACCCCTCGGGGTTCAGCTTCGGCATTCCCGGCTACCGCGACCCGGTTGCCGCGCCCTACGAGATCGTGCAGCGCAGCCTGCAGCGGGCGCTTGCGCGCACCGGCCTGCCAGGCACGCGCTTTCGCCCCTGGCTGCAGGCCTTCCGCGACTATGCGTTCGACCGGCGCGTCTTCGGCGAACACGAGATCCGCGCGCAGATCGAGGCGGCCGACGCCGTGGGCACCAATGGCTGGATGCTGTGGAACCCGGGCAACCGCTACGCGGAGGCCGGGCTGGAGCCTGAGACCTCACCCCTGCCCTGAGACCGGGCCTGGACCGCGACAATGCGCCGCAGCTTTCCGCTGCGCTGCTCCCGTTGCGGTGCGGCCCGGCTGAACCGGGTTCGTAGGCCGGCGACGCGGTGCTGCCGCAGATACGCCAGCAACACCGCCCGCAGCCTCTCGTAGGCCGCAGGCGCGTCCGGTAGCTCGGCGTCGAAGCGCACCTCGATCACCGCGCTGCCGCGGCACAGCAGCTGGAAATGCGTGATGCCGGCACCCTCCTCGATCACGGTCTCCAAGGCCAGCGGAAGGACCGGGACCGGTCCGCCCTGCGCGTCCTGGAACCGCAGTATGTCGTCGGAGCGGCCGTCGACCTCGATCACGCGGAACCGATCCCCGCAGGGACAGGGCCGCGGGGCGAACCGCACCCGGTCCGTGAGCTGATAGCGCAGCAGCGGCTGGACCAGATTGGCCAGGTTCGTCAGCAGCACGGAAGCGGAGAAGCCGTCGCCGGACAGGGGCTGCAGGTTGGCGTCCACCGGCTCCAGGATCACCCAGTCCTCGTTGACATGCAGGTTCCCGAACCGGCATTCGGAGGCGATGGAGAAGAACTCCGAGGCACCGTAGTTGTTTCGGACGGGGCATTGGAAGGCTGCCTGGATCAGCGCGCGCTGGCCGGGCGTGAACTGCTCGCCACCCAGCCAGACCTCGGTCAGGTCCAGCCCCAGGGTGCCGGACAGTTGCCGCTCCGCCAGCAGCACCGCCGCGCTCGGATAGCAGATCAGGACGGTGGGATCGATCACCGCGAGTTGCTCCGCGATGCGCGCGACCGGCTCCAGCGCAGAGACCACCTGGATCGTCGGCCGGCCGTGCGTGGCACGCCGCATGCGCTCCAGGCTGACGAAGCCGGCGAAATGCCCTCCCGTGGCCCCCACGAAGGCGAAGCGCTGGTCCAGGCCCCACAGCGGGTTGAGGTTGTCCAGCGGCGCGCGCCCGCGCAGGCGCAGCGAGTCGATGGCGTCGTAGGCCGCCATGCTGGTGGCGTCCTGGATGAAGTAGCCCATCTCGCCCGATGTTCCCGAGCTCGTCCAGACCAGATACCTGCCCAGCCAGGGGCTGGCGGCCCTCTGCGGATCGGCGACGAAGGACTCCAGCGCCGCGCGCGTGATGCGGCGGTCGGTCGCCCAGTCGTCGAAGCAGGCCATCAGCTCGTGCTTGGTGGTCGGCCTGAAGTCGCACAGCCTGCCGCCGCCACGCTTTTTGTAGAAGGGCGAGGCCGACAGGGCCTGGTCGATGAGCCTGGCCAGGCGCCGCTGGCGCATGGCCAGCCCCACGGTCTCCGGATGGAGGCCGGACCACCAGGTCGCGGACCATGCGCCCGCGTAGAGCCAGGCGTCCGGATTCAAGGTTGCCAAGGAGGCCATGTGGGCCATTTCGCCAGCGCTCCCGCCATTGACCGCAGAAAGCATTTTGCGCGGCAGGCCGTTCAGCGGGGACGCCCATTGGCATGTTGCGCGCGACACCGGCCGCAGCACTTGCGCTCGATCAATGCCTGGGCGCCGCCGCCGCCCAGAATACCGCTGCGAGGAGTTGTGATGAAGACGATGCAAGCCATGGTCCTTGGGCACCCGAAGCAGGCGCTTCAGCTGCAGGACCGCCCCTTGCCCGAACCGCCGGCCGGGGAGGTCCGTCTGCGCGTGCTGGCCTGCGCCGTGTGCCGCACCGACCTGCACGTCATCGACGGCGAGCTGCCGCAGGCGCGCTACCCCATCGTGCCCGGCCACGAGATCGTCGGCGAGGTCGAGGCGCTGGGCCCCGGTGCCGATGGCCTCTGCGTCGGCCAGATCGTCGGCCTGCCCTGGCTGGGCGGGGCCTGTTGCAGCTGCCGCTATTGCATCGATGGCGACGAGAACCTGTGCGACCGGCCGCAGTTCACGGGCTGCAGCCGCGACGGTGGTTTCGCGACTCATGTGCTCGCACGCGCGGCCTTCTGCCTGCCGCTCGGCGCATCGCAATGCGCCGACCCCGAGCACACGGCGCCCCTGCTGTGCGCAGGCCTGATCGGCTGGCGCGCCCTGCGCGCGGCGGGCGACGGCGCCAGGGTGCTGGGCCTGTATGGCTTCGGTGCCGCCGCTCACCTGATCGCGCAGGTGGCCGCCCACCAGGGGCGCAAGGTCTTTGCGTTCACGCGCGCGGGCGACACGGCGGGCCAGCAGTTCGCCCTCTCGATGGGCGCCAGCTGGGCCGGTGGCTCGGGCGAGGCACCACCCGAGCCTGTCGACGCGGCGCTGATCTTCGCGCCGGCGGGCGAACTGGTGCCGCAGGCGCTGCAGGCGGTGCGCAAGGGCGGCAGGGTGGTCTGCGGCGGCATCCACATGAGCGACATCCCCTCCTTCCCCTACCGGCTGCTGTGGGAGGAACGCCGGATCCTTTCGGTCGCCAACCTCACGCGACAGGACGGCCGGGAGTTCCTGGCAGCCGCAGCCCGCTTGCCGCTGCGGGTGCGCACGACCCGCTATGCGTTGGCCGATGCGAATGCGGCGGTCGGCGATCTGCGCGCGGGCAGGCTCAACGGCGCCGCCGTCCTCGTGCCCTGAGGCCTCGGGCATCGTCAAGGCTGTTCGCGGCGATCGGAATCCGCTGCCACAGGGTTCAAGTCGTAGGCCGGTCTGCGTCCGATTGCCGGCGCGAAAGCCACAGCCGATGCGTTCCAGCAAATCCAGCGCAGCGTCCACGGCCAGCAATCGGCTGTCATCGACCATCCCGGGCTCGGCGCCCGTGGTCAGCGTCACCAGCTGCTGCCCGCCGCCTCGCTTGAGCGACTGTTGCTCGCGCACATGGTCGATCACGACGCTGCGCATGACGCGCCCGACATAGCCAAAGAAGGCCGGGCGATCGGTCGGGAGTACCTGGCGATTGTTGGCCAGGCGCAAAAAGCTGGCTCTCTTGAATTTCAAGTGGGTTGCCGGGCGTGAGGGTTGATCGCGCTGAAGTCGAGCTTGCCCGCGATCAGGAAGATGACAGTCTGGATGGT
>NZ_SMBU01000031.1 GCF_004342485.1 Roseateles saccharophilus | reverse complement strand
CCATCAATAAATTGATCGACCTCTACCCGCGCTGGCCCGCACACCCCAGTGTCTTCCATCATCCAGGGTGCTCGCCTGGTTCATGCCACTTAGACTCGCCCGCTTCAGCGATTCCTCATCACCGTCATGAGCTTCAAACTCGCGGGCGCCGCACTGGCGCTGGCCCTGGCCCTTCCCTCGTTCGCCGCGCAGGCGCCGCTCGGGCCGCTGGCCCAGCCGCTGTGGCTGCGCCAGTCCAGCATCTCGCCAGACGGCACGCAGATCGCGTTCACCTTCCAGGGCAATCTCTATGTCGTGCCGGCCGCCGGCGGCGCGGCGCGCCTGCTGGTCGCCAACGGCCATCACACGACGGCGCCGGTCTGGTCGCCCGACGGCCGGCTGCTGGCCTATGCGGCCGACGTCTACGGCAACAACGACGTCTTCCTGGTGGCGGCCGAGGGCGGCCCGTCGCGGCGGCTGACCAGCCACTCCGCGCCGGAGACGCCGATCGCCTTCACGCCCGATGGCCGGGCCGTGCTGTTCTCGGCCCAGCGCCAGGACGTGCGCAGCAGCCTGGCCTTCCCGTCGCCGGCCCTGGGCGAGCTCTACAAGGTCGGCATCGAGGGCGGGCGCCGCCCCGAGCAGGTCTTCAGCGAGCCGGCCATGGCCGGCCGCTACAACAAGGCCGGCACCCAGCTCGTCTACGAGGACTGGAAGGGCTACGAGAACGCCGCGCGCAAGCACCACATCTCGCCGGTGGCGCGCGACATCTGGCTGTGGGACGCCGCGAGCGGCCAGCACCGCAAGCTGACGAACAACGGCGGCGAGAACCGCAACCCGGTCTGGTCGCCCGACGAGCAGTCCATCTACTTCCTCAGCGAGAAGAGCGGTTCCTTCAACGTCTGGAAGATGCAGCCGGGCCAACCCGAGGCCGCGCGCCAGATCACCCACTTCACGAAGAACCCGGTGCGCTTCCTGTCGGTGGCGGCCAATGGCGTGCTGAGCTTCGGCTATGACGGCGAGCTCTACACGATGGCCGGCGACACGGCCGAGCCGCGCAAGCTGGGCCTGAGCATCGGTGCCGACGCGCTGCTGCCCAAGGTCGAGAACCTCAGGCTCTCCGAGGGCGCCACCGACATGGCCGTCAGCCCCGACGGCAGCGAGTTCGCCGTCGTCGTGCGCGGCCAGGTCTTCGTCGCGTCCACCGAGTTCGGCAACACGCGCCGCATCACCGAGGGGCCGGGCCAGAAGCGTTCGGTCAGCTTCAGCCCCGACGGCCGCCGGCTGCTCTATGCCTGCGAACAGGACGGCCAGTGGAGCCTGTGCGAGGCCGCCCTCCAGGGCGACAAGAAGGCCGTGCCCAGCTTCTTCAATGCGCCGCGCGTGAGCACCCGGGTGCTGCTGAAGGACACCCACCAGAACTTCCAGCCGCGCTACTCGCCGGATGGCAAGGAGGTGGCCTATCTGCAGGACCGCGCGGCCCTGCATGTGCTCGACATCGCCAGCGGCAATACGCGCGAGCTGCTGTCGGCCGACTGGAACTACTCCTACGAGGACGGCGACCAATGGTTCGACTGGGCGCCCGACGGCAAGAGCCTGGCGGTGCAGTTCACCGACCGCAACCGCTGGGGCCAGGAGGCCGGCGTGGTGCCGGCCGACGGCAGCGGCAAGCTCGTCAACCTGACGAACAGCGGCTACGACGACCTGCGCCCGATGTTCGCCCGCCAGGGCCAGATGATGATCTGGGCGAGCGACCGCCACGGCCTGCACGGCAACGGCGGCGGCGCGCGCAACGACCTCGATGTCTACGGCATGTTCCTGACCCGCGCGGCCTTCGACCGCTACCAGCTCGACAAGGCCGACTTCGCCCAGCTGAAGAAGCGCGAGGACGACGAGAAGAAGGACGAGGCCAAGAAGGACGACAAGAAGCCGGCGGACAAGAAGGAGGCCGAGAAGAAGGATGACAAGAAGGCCGAGGCGCGCCCCGAGCCCGTCGTCATCGAGCAGCAGGGCCTGGAGGATCGCGTCGCGCGGCTCAGCACCGTGTCGGGCGATATCCGCGACTACGCGCTGACGCCGGACGGCGAGCAGCTCTTCTACGTCGCCAAGGCCGGCGAGGGCTTCGAGCTCTGGCAGGTGCGCCTGCGCGACAAGGAAGGCCGGCGCGTGGCCTCCCTGCCCGGCGGGCGCGGCGACAACGTCAGCCTGGTGCTGGACGCCAAGGGCGCCAATGGCTTCGTGATGGCCGCCGGCCGGGTGCACAAGTTCAAGGTACCGGGGGACGACGGCAAGGGCGATGTGAAGGCCGAGCCCCTGAAGTTCGCCGCCGAGCTGCGCATCGACCATGCGGCCGAGCGCGCCCAGATGTTCGACCACGCCTGGCGCCAGACGCGCGAGAAGCTCTACGTGGCCGACATGGGCGGCGTGGACTGGGCCGGCTACCGCCAGGTCTACGAGCGCCAGCTGCCCTATGTCGCCGATGGCCCGGACTTCGCCGAGCTGCTCAGCGAGATGCTGGGCGAGCTCAATGTGTCGCACACCGGCGCCGGCTACCGCCCCGCGCCGCAGGGCGACGCGACCGCCTCGCTCGGCGTCTTCTACGACGCGGCCCACAAGGGCGCCGGCGTGAAGGTGGCCGAGGTCATCGAGGGCGGCCCGCTGGACACGGCGGCGGCCCAGCTCAAGGCCGGCATGGTCATAGCATCCATCGACGGCGAGGCCATCCCGGCCGGTGCGGAGTTCGACTCGCTGCTCAACCTGAAGGCCGGCAAGCAGGTCGTGCTGGAGGTGCTGGACCCGGCCACCGGCAGGCGCTTCGAGCAGACGCTCAAGGCCATCAGCCTGGGCGCCGAGCGCGAGCTGCTCTACAAGCGCTGGGTGCGCCAGGAGCGCGCGCTGGTGGACAAGCTCTCCGGCGGCCGCCTGGGTTATGTGCATGTGCGCGGCATGAACGACGGCAGCTACCGCCAGACCTATGCCGACGCGCTGGGCCGCGCCAGCGGCAAGGAGGCGCTGATCGTCGACACCCGCTTCAACGGCGGCGGCAATCTGCACGACGAACTGGCCACGCTGCTGTCCGGCAAGAAGTACCTGGAGTTCCTGCCGCGCGGCCAGAGCCTGGGCTGGGAGCCCACGGGCAAGTGGACCAAGCCCTCGGCCGTGCTGATCAGCGAGAGCAACTACTCCGACGCCCACCTGTTCCCGTGGACCTACAAGCACCTCGGCATCGGCAAGCTGATCGGCATGCCGGTCGCCGGCACCGGCACGGCCGTGTGGTGGGAGACCATGCAGGACGGCGCCACCACCTTCGGCATCCCGCAGGTGGGCTTCCGCGCGCAGAACGGCGAGTTCATGGAGCGCGCGCTGATCACGCCGGACATCGTCGTGCCCAACGACAAGGCCCGCCTCGACGCCGGCGAGGACCAGCAGCTGGAAGCGGCCGTCAAGTCGCTGCTCGGAAAATGAGCGCTGTCCTGCCGATGAGCGCCGCAGGGCCCAGCCGCACGACGGCCTGGGTCGTCGGCGTGCTGGTGGCCATCGCGCTGTTCGGCAACTTCTACGTCTACGACTCCATCGGCCCGGTGGCCGACCTGCTGCAGCAGCAGCGCGGCTTCAGCGACACCCAGGTCGCGCTGCTGAACGCGATCTACAGCCTGCCCAACGTCGTCCTCATCCTCGTCGGCGGCGTGCTGGTGGACCGCTTCGGCGCGGCGCGCATGACGCTGGTGACGGCCGGCATCTGCTTCGCCGGTGCGACGCTGACCGCCTTCAGCCCGAATTTCGCGGGCATGGCCACGGGCCGGCTGCTGTATGGCATCGGCGCCGAGACCTTCAACATCGCAACGCTGGCCGCCGTGGCCGACTACTTCGGCGGGCGTGGCCTGGCGCTCGCGATGGGCGCGGAGCTGGCCGTCGGGCGCATGGGCTCCTACGGCGCCGACATGTCGCCCACCTGGTTCGCCGGCGCCTATGCCCAGGGCTGGCAGCCGCCGCTGCTCATCGCGGCAGCCATCGCGGCCACCTCGCTCACGGCCTCGCTGGCCTACTGGTGGGTGGACCGCGGCCCGCGCCGCGCCGGCCTGCTGCCGACGGGCAAGACGGCCGAGAAATTCGAGTGGCGCGACCTGCTGCACTTCGGCAAGGCCTACTGGTATCTGCTGGCGCTGTGCGTGCTCTGGTACTCGGTCATCCTGGCCTTCCGCAGCACCTTCTCGATCAAATACTTCCAGCACACGCACGGGTTGGACCTGGCCACCGCCGGCGAGATGAACAGCTATGTCTTCCTCGCCGCCGTGTTCGCGACGCCGCTGTTCGGCTGGGTGTGCGACCGGCTGGGGCGTTATGCGCCCTTCCTGGCCTTCGGTGCGCTGATGCTGCCGCTGGCGCTGGGCATGATGGCGCTGACGCCGTGGAGCCTGTGGCTGCCGACGGCCCTGATCGGCATCAGCTACTCGCTGGTGCCCGCCGTCATGTGGCCGCTGACCAGCCGCCTCGTCGCGCCCAACCGCTTCGGCACGGCCATCGGCCTGATGTGGGTGGTGCAGAACGCCGGCATCAGCGGCGCCAACCTCGTCGCCGGCTGGCTCAACGACCGCGCCGGCGCCAGTGCGGCCAACCCGGGCGGCTACGACGCGATGATGGGGTTCTTCGGCCTCACCAGCGTGGCCGGCTGCCTGTTCGCGCTGCTGCTGTGGGCGACGGCCGGGCGGCGCGAACACGAGCAGGCGGTCAGGGCCTGACCTCATACGGGTTTGCAATCAAAGTGATGACAAGGCGCGCAGCCGCAGACAGTGCACTGGCACGGCAAGGCGAAGCAACGCAGTCAGCGCTTTGATTGCGAAGCCGTATCAGTCCCAGAGCAGCGTTTCCACCTCGTTCAGCGGAATGTTCTGCCGCGACGGGAAGACCAGCAGGCGCCGGCCGTCCGTGTAGTAGGGGTCGCCCGTCAGGTTTCGCCTGGGCTGGTCGGCGCTGGCGGCGCCGACGCCACCGACGAAGCCGTAGCGCTGCGCCACGCCGCTGCGCAGCAGGTCCTCGATCAGGTAGTCGCGGGCCTCGTCGACATCGGGGTCGATGGCATGGGTCGTGAACGTGGGCGACCGGTCGGTCAGGCGTACGCCGATGTCGCGGCTGATCTGGCCGACCCAGACCGGCTGGCCGTCCAGGCGAAGCGGCGTCATCCACAGGCGCAGATGGTTGCGCTGTGACACCGTGTTGCGGGAGCGCTGCATCGCGAAGTCCTGCGCGCGACCCTCGAAATACAGCGAGCTGACCGGCGCATTGCGGTAGCGCCCGCGCAGCACGAAGGCCGACACCATGTGCTCCGTCGAGCGGGCCCCGAGCGCGTCGGTGAAGTCCCAACCGGAGCGCACCAGCGCGGCCAGCAGGTCGCGCTCGCTGCCGACCATGGCGAGGTTGAGCGGGTCGCCCAGGTGGGTGCCGGGCTTGTCGGTCGTGCAGCAGGGCAGGGCTTGCAGCGCGGCGCGCAGTTCCGGCAGCGTCAGGTTGCGCAGCTGGGCGGCCGGGTGCAGGCGCTCGGGGTCCAGCGAGCGGAAGTCGAAGCGCCCGCCGGGCTGCTCATGCGCGAAGTCGAACTGCAGATGCGCATGGTCGCCCACCAGCTCGACATTGACGACCTTGAACCCCAGCGTCTGGTTGGTGTAGACGTAGCCGCTGGTCACCGAGTTGGGCGCCACCGTGCGGGGCATGGCCCGGCCCGCGAGCAGTGCGCGGACGCCGGCGCTGCCCGCGTCCTTGGCGTGGAACATCCATGCGACCTCGTGGGGCGAGAAATAGTCCCGGTCGAGGAAGATGGGCATGAAGCGCCAGCTGCGCGCGCCGCGGTTCTCGATGCGCACCCAGACGGGCTGCACGCCCTGGTCGGCCAGCGGCAGCCCGAACACCGCCAGGCTGTCCTCGGGCCTCAGCGCGGCGACCGTGACGGTCACGTCCTCCTGCGTCTGCGCATCGGCCTGGGTGCGCTGGAGGAAGGGCTGCGGCTGATCCGGCGGCTTCGCGCCTGAGGGCTGCTGGGCCAGCGCCATGCCCATCATGGCCGGCAGCAGCCAGGGCCAGAATTGCGTGATCCGGGTCAGGCTCATCGACGGTCTCCATCCAGTTCGCCGCGCCGGCTTGCTCTTGGGCCGGGCGTTGGCCGATTGTCATCGGCGGGTGGAGGCCCGGTGGCACCCGAACGGCGCCGGCGAGAGACTGCAGCGCTCAGGGCCGCAGCGTGACGAGGTCGCGCAGCAGCTGGTTGATGTTGCTGCGCAGCGCGCGTTCGTTGGCGATGCGCAGCCGCTCGGACGGCGACAGCATGGCCTCGCCCAGGCGCGCCTCCTCCTCGCTGGCGACGAGGCGCTGGTAGACGACGCGGCCGTCGGCCTTGTCGACCAGCGTGTAGCGCACCGCGACGCCCACCGTCACGCCGGCCACCGGCACCAGGGGCTGGGCCAGCTGGGCCAGCTCGGCGCGCAGCTCGAAGCGCGGCACCGGCTGCGGCGCGGGCGGCTTCATGCCGACGGCATAGAGGGATTCGTCCAGCGCCTGCTGCAGGGCCGCGGCGCTGACCTTGGAGCCCCACCAGCGGCCCGTCTCCGCGCCGCCCTGCACTTCCGCGACGGCGACCTGGGTCTTCAGCGCATCCGGCACCCAGCCGCGGATCTGCAGCGCATCGGCCGCCGTGACGGTCATCGGCAGCGGCTGGCTGGGCGTGCCGCAGCCGGCGAGGGCATAGGCGAGCAGCGCGGCGGCGCAAAGGCGGGCAGGGTGCAGCATGGGACGCCCATGCTAGGCCGGCCGCGCCGGGCCGATCCGGCGAAACGGCCGGCTTTTGGGTGCCAGCCCCGATGCTTTGCCGGTTCGGTTACCGTCGCCGCAAGCAAACCCTCCGGAGTCCGCGCATGGCCCTGACGCTGCACTACCACCCGCTGTCCTCCTGCTGCTGGAAGACGCTGATCGCGCTCTACGAGAACGGCACGCCCTTCGAGGCCCGCCTCGTCAACCTCGGCGATCCGGCCGAGCGGGCCGCCTATGCCGCGCTGTGGCCGACGGCCAAGATCCCGCTGCTGCAGGACGGCGCGCGCGTCGTGCCGGAGACCTCGCTGCAGATCGAATACCTGGACCGCGAGCACCTGGGCCGCACGCGGCTGCTGCCGGCCGAGCCCGAGGCCGCCTTCGAGGCCAGGCTCTGGGACCGGCTGTTCGACTGCTATGTGATGGACCCGATGCAGCGCTATATCGGCCAGCAGCGCCGCCCGGCCGGGCAGCGCGACCCGCTGGCCGAGCAGGCGCATGTCGCGACGCTGGCGATGGCCTACGACCTCATCGAGGCCCGCCTGGCCGGCCGGACCTGGGCCGCGGGCGAGGCCTTCGGCATGGCCGATTGCGCCGCCGCGCCGGCGCTTTTCTACGCGTCGACCATCCTGCCCTTCGGGCCCGATCGCCCCTGGCTGGCGGCCTATTTCGAGCGCCTGCTCGCGCGGCCGTCGGTGTGGCGCGTCGTCACCGAAGCGCGGCCGGTCTTCCAGTATTTCCCGCTGCGCGAGCGGCTGCAGCCGCGCTTCCTGGCCGACTGATGCGGTTCAGTCCACGTCGAGCGTGTAGGTCACGGCCTGCGACTGCTCGGGCAGGATGCCGCCGAAGTTCAGCGTGTAGCGGCCGCGCTTGAGCGGGCCGAGGGCGACGTAGAAGCCATTGCCGGCCGCCAGCGTGTCGTCGTCCTCGACGACGTGGAAGCAGCGCCGCGTGGCCTGGCGATGGGCCTGCAGGCCGTTGAAACGCCGGCCGTTCAGCTCCAGCACCAGGGCCTGGGGCGCCGGCGTCGCGCGTGCGGCGCGCTGCTTCAGCGATGCGCAGGGCTCGTCCGCATCGTCGGGCTCCACCGTGAGGGTGTTGACGAGCGGGAAGAACAGCGTCTTGCCGGCCGGCACATGGCAGCTGCGGATGGTGCGCGCCGTGCCATAGGTGCCGGCCAGGAACCAGACCGGGCCGCTCTGGCCGCTGGCGCACTGGCTGCCGTCGGGGTCGGTGACCGGGCTGTCGTCGTCGTCGAAGGACAGGGCCCAGCGCCACCAGCGCTTGGACCATTCCTCCTGCGACGCGCCGGCGATGGGCTTGGCCGGCCCGATCAGCGGGGCGGTCTGCGCCGAGGCCGGCTGTGCGGCGGCGAGCAGCAGGCTTGCCGCGAGGGGGAGGGCGTATCTCATCTGGGGTCTCTGCTTCATCCGGCACCGAACATCATGCGCCGGGCAATGGCGCGCTTCAGCGGCGTGGCCAGCTCCAGCCCGGCCAGGGCCAGGCCGCGCAGGCCCGGCAGGCCCGGCAGCCGCCACGCGAAGCTGCGCGCGAGGAAGTCGGTCGCCGCGATCATCGGCCAGCGGTCCGGCGCGCGCTGCCAGTCGATGCGGGCCAGCGCGGCGTCCAGGCCGGTGCCGGTCTCGCCGGCATCGCGCAGCGCGTCCACCAGGGCCTGCACATCGCGCAGGCCGAGGTTCAGTCCCTGGCCGGCCACCGGGTGCAGGGTCTGGGCCGCGTTGCCGATGCGCAGTGCGCGGCCCTGCAGCAGCCGGGTCTCGACGTTGAGGCCGAGCGGGAAGCATTTCAGCGCCGAAATGCCGGTCAGCCGCCCGGCCGCGGCGGGCAGCTGCTGCTGGATGACGACGAGGCGCTGCGCGTCGTCCAGCGCGGCGATGTCGTCCTCGTCCTGCGGCAGGCACCACACGAGGGCCGCACGCGGCCCTTCAGCGTCATCGGGCAGGGGCAGCAGGGCCAGCGGCCCGTTGCGCGTGAAGCGCTCGACGGCCAGGCCCTGCAGCCCCGGCGCGGCCAGGCGCAGCGTGCCGACCCAGGCGTTCTGCCGGTAGTCGCTGGTGATGGGCTTGCGGTCCTGCTCGGCGAACACGCCGCCCTCGGCGACGACGGCGAGGTCGAAGCGGTCGACGACCGGGCCCTCGCCGCAGTCCAGCTCCACGCCGCCGGCCTGCGAGCGGATGGCATGCACCGGCGTCGCGAAGCGCGTGAACAGCCGCACCGGCTGCTCCGCGGCCAGCGCGAGCCAGCGCTGCTGCAGCGGCGCCACCAGCGCGCCATAGGGCAGCACGGCGCCGAGCTGGGGTTGGCCCAGTTCGGCCGCGCGTATCCAGACCTCGCCGGCCACGGGCGCCGGCGGCGCCTGGCTGACGTGCACGGCCTGGATGGCCTGGGCCGCCTCGGGCCGCCAGGCCGCCAGGCGCTGCAGCAGCCGGATGCTGCCGAGGTTGAGCGCCAGCGTGCGCGCGTCGCCGCCGATGTCGCGATCGAGCGGGCGGGTGTCGAACAGATGGATTTCGGTGGCGCGCAGGCGCTCGGCGGCGAGCAGGGCGAGCGCGAGGCCGGCGGGGCCGGCGCCGATGATGGCAAGCTTCATGGCCTCAACGATACCTGTCGACGATGCGGGCCAGGCTGGCGTCGGCCTGCATCGCGGCCAGGGCCGCGTCCAATTCGGCCAGCGTGAGGGAGGCATGCGGCGACAGCGCACAGGACGCGCGCCAATGCGTGACGAGCAGCGGCGGGTGCAGCGGCAGTGGCACCTCGCCGCGGCGCAGCAGGTATTCGAAGCTCGAGCGGCCGACCAGCGCATGGTCGACGCGGCCGCGGGCGAGCTTGCGCAGCAGGCCCTCGAGGTTGGGGCCGTCGTCGCGCACGAAGCCGGCGCCGAGCTCGGCGGCGACCTGGGTGTACTCGAATCCGGCGATGGTGCCGATGGGCTGGCCGGCCGCGTCGCGCAGATGCTGGGGCGGTGCACGGCGCCTGGCGGTGACAAGCAACTCGCCATCGTCGAGGAAGGGCCGGCTCCACTGCAGCGGCCCCGGCAGCCAGGCCGGCAGATAGGTGCAGATCAGGTCGGCCTCGTCGCCGGCCAGCAGCAGCGCGTCGACGCGCCGGCGCGGCACGACGCGAAAGCGGACCGCGCGGCCGACGCGGCGGCCGATCTCGAGGGCGATGTCGTGTTGCAGCCCGTCGACGACCTGCTCGTCGCGGATCAGTGCCTGCGGCATCTGCACGGCGCTGTCGACCAGCACGACGAGAGGCGTGTCGCTGGTCGCGGCTGCGCCGGCCGTGCCGAGGGCCAGCAGCAGCGGGAGCGCCGCGTCACCGCCATGCCGCGCGCCTCAGCGCAGGTGCTCGACGATGCGGGCGAGGCTGCCGTCGGCCAGCATCGCGGCGATGGCGGCATCGAGCTGGGCGAGGCTCAGGCTGCTGTGCGGCGACAGCGCGCAGGCCGGGCGCAGCTTCGCGACGACGAGGGGCGGGTGCAGCTCCAGCGGCACTTCGCCGCGGCGCTGCAGGTAGTCGAAGCTCACGCGGCCGACGAGGGCGTGGTCCATGCGGCCGGAAGCCAGCTTGCGCAGATTGGTGACCAGGTTCGGTGCGTCGTCGCGCAGGAAGCCGGCGCCGAGCACGGCCTCGGCCTCGGGGTAGAGAAAGCCCGTGACCGTGCCGATGCGCTGGCCGGCCAGCTCCTGCAGCTGGGCCGGCGCCGGGCGACGCGCGGCGGTGACGAGCAGGTCGGCGTCGTCGAGATAGGGGCGGCTCCACTGCAGCGGGCCGGGCAGCCAGCCGGGCAGGTAGTTGCAGCTCAGGTCGGCCTCGTGGCCCTCGCCGAGCAGCTGGGCCATGCGCCGGCGCGGCACGAGGCGGAACCTGACCGTGCGGCCCAGGCGCTGGCCGAGCTCCATCGCGATCTGGTACTGCAGGCCATCGACGACCCGGCCGTCCTCGACGCGGGCCTGGGGCATCTCGATGCTGCCGTCGACGAGCACGTAAAGCGCCGGGTCGCCGGCGGCAGCCGTTCCGGTGGCGGCCAGTGCCGTCAACAGCAAGCTGCGCCTCGAGCAAAGCCCAGACCGCGTCATCCCTCGTCCACCCTGCGCCCCGACCCCGGCGCGCCTGGGGCGATTGTGGCGACAGGCCGGCGGGCCGGGATGGCCGCGCTTAAGCTGTGGCTTTTCCGCACCTTCTGCCACAGGACTCCGCCATGCAATACCGCCGCCTCGGCCGCGCCGGCCTCCAGGTCTCCGAACTCTCGCTCGGCTCCTGGGTGACGTATCACAACCAGGTCGACACCAGGGCCGCCACCGAGATGCTGGCCGCCGCCTTCGACGCCGGCATCAACTTCTTCGACAACGCCGAGGTCTACGCCAATGGCGAGAGCGAGGTCGTCATGGGCCAGGCCTTCAAGACGCTGGGCTGGAACCGCCTCGACTACATCGTCTCCAGCAAGTTCTTCTGGGGCTTGCAGCGCGACGGCGTCACGACGACCAACCGCAAGGACACGCTGAACCGCAAATACCTGATGCAGGCCGTGGACGGCTCGCTCAAGCGCATGCAGCTCGAACACCTGGACCTGATCTACTGCCACCGCGCCGATCCGCACACGCCCATCGAGGAAACCGTCTGGGCGATGAGCGACATCATCCGCCAGGGCAAGGCGCTGTACTGGGGCACCAGCGAGTGGAGCGCGAGCGACATCCGCGCGGCCTGGGAGATCGCCGAGCGCCACCATCTGCACAAGCCAGTGGTCGAGCAGCCGCAGTACCACCTCTTCCACCGCCGCCGCGTCGAGCAGGACTATGCGCGGCTGTACGAGGACATCGGCCTGGGCCTGACGACCTGGAGCCCACTGGCCTCGGGCCTGCTGACCGGCAAATACCGCCACGGCATCCCGGCCGGCAGCCGCGGCGCGCTGGAGAACATGGGCTGGATGCGCGAGCAGCTGCAGGACAAGGCCCGCAACGACGCCGTCGGCCAGCTCGCCGAGATCGCCGTCGAGCTGGGCTGCAATACCGCCCAGCTCGCCATCGCCTGGATCAACCGCAACCCGCGCGTGTCCACCGTCATCCTCGGCGCCAGCCGCATCGAGCAGCTCAAGGACAACCTCGGCGCGCTGGCCGTCACACCCAAGCTGACGGCCGAGGTTGTCGAGCGCATCGACGCGATCACGAAGCCGCTGGCCGGTTGAGACGAAGCCCTCGTCCAGCGCCTGCGCTGGACGGCCCTGCGGCCGCGCCGGATGCTGCGCGGCAATCCGCAATTTAGAGGGTAGAGCCTGGGCAGACCCGCGCTGCGATTGGCCGAGAATCCCCGGCCATGAGGGGCCTGATAACAAAAGGGTGTGCAGCCCTGTTATTTGCGCTGGGGTGGGTGGCGGCGGCACAGGCCGTCGTGCCGCGTTTCGACCGCGTCGCGGTCGACATGATCCCGCGCGAAGCCGTCGCCGCACTGGCACAGGACCGCGACGGCTTCCTCTGGGTCGCCACCGGCGACGGCGTGGCCCGCTTCGACGGCCTGCGGCTGCAGCCGCAGGAGCTGACCGGCGGCCGCACCCCGGTCGAGCGCAACCTGGGCTGGGTGCGCGCGTTGCTGGCGGCACGCGACGGGCGCGTCTGGATGGGTACGGAAGACCGTGGCCTGGCCGTCTATGACCCGCGCGACGAGAAGATCCGGCTGGCCGACCCCGAGGCTGGCCAGCAACCGGTGCTGATGGCGCTGGCCGAGGACCGCGACGGCGCCATCTGGGCCGGCGGCCTGGGCGGCGGGCTGGTGCGCCATGACCCGGCCGGTGGCGCCGCGCGGCACTGGCATGCCGGCTCGGCGCCCGGCAGCCTGCCCGACGAGCGCATCCAGGCCTTGCTGGTGGACCGCGACGGCAGGCTCTGGGTCGGCAACTGGGCCGGCCTGGTGCGGCGGGTCGGCGAGCGCTTCGAGCCGGTGGCGCCGGAGCTGGCCGGCCGCTCGGTCCAGGCCCTGCTGCAGGCCGGCGACGGCGCGATCTGGGCCGGCAGCGCCGACGGCACGCTGTTGCGCCTGGACATCGATGGCCGGCGCCTGAGCCTGCCGCCCAGCCCGGCCGGCGCCGTCACCGCGCTGGCCGAGCCCGAGCCCGGCCTGCTGTGGGTGGGGCGCGAGGGCGGCATCGAGCTGCGCGATGCCCGCAGCGGCGCGCTGCAGCAATGGCTGCGCCACCGGCCGCTGCAGCCCGAGGGCCTGGCCGGCGACTCGATCACCGCGCTGCTGACCGATGCGCGCGGCGTGCTTTGGGTGGCCGGCCTGGGTCTGGGCCTGCAGCGCCACGACCCGAAGCCGCGCGCGCTGCGCGTGCGCGGCCCGGACGTCGACGCGGCCTCGCCGCTGGCCAACCCCAATGTGCAGGCGCTGCTGGCGCGCCGCAACGGCCAGGTCTGGGCCGCCACCGACGCCGGCGGCATCGCCGTGCTCGACGCCGGGCTGGAACAGGCCCAGCCCGGCCCGCGCCATGTCGGCCGGGTCGACGCGATGGCCGAGGGGCCGGACGGCCGCCTCTGGCTGGGCCTGCCGGATGCCGTGCACGAACTCGCCGCCGACGGCCGCACGCTGCGCGTGCACGCCCATGGCGGCGGGCGCACGCGCAGGCTGCTGGTGGGCCGCGACGGCGATGTCTGGATCGCGGCCGCCGACGGCCTGTGGCGGCTGGCGCCCGGCGCGGCCGCGCCGACGCGGGTCGCCTGTGCCGATGGCGGGGTCCTCGGCGGCGAGGTCCATGCACTCGCCGAGGCCGAAGACGGCGCGCTGTGGGTGGCCGCCAGCCAGGGCCTGCTGCGCCTGCCGCGCGGCGCCGGCGCCGCCGAGCCCGTGCGCTCGCCGCCCGGCGAGGGCCTGGCCAACCCGGTCGTCATCGGCCTGCTGTTCGACCGCCGCGGCCGGCTCTGGCTGGACACGGCCGTCGCCGGCCTGCACCGGCTGCGGGGCTGGCAGAACGGGTTGGCCCGCTTCGACCGCATCGGCGAACGGCTGGGCGCCGGCGGCCGGCCCTTCGGCGTCAACCTGCTCGAAGACGCCCGCGGCCGCATCTGGAGCCAGATGCAGGTCTACGACCCGGCCGCCGACCGCCTCGATGCGCTCGGCGCCGCCGACGGTGTGCGCATCGGCATGCCCTGGTTCTTCTCCTACGCGCAGACCGCCGACGGCCGCATGCTGTTCGGCGGCACGCGCGGCATCCTCGAAGTGCAGCCCGAGGCCTGGCAGCCCGAGCAGGCGCGGCCGACGCTGCGCATCGCCGGGCACGGCATCGACGGCGAACGCCTGGCCGTGCAAGCGGCGCTGGCCGGGTTGGTGCTGGAGCCGGGCACGCAGCGGCTCCTCATCGACGTGGCCATGCTGGATGTTGCGATGGCCGAGCGGCTGTCCTACCAGTACCGCGTCGACGGCATCGACGCCGGCTGGCTGAACTCCGCACCCGGCCAGCGCCAGCTCAGCCTGCTGCAGCCGGCGCCGGGCGACTACCGGCTGCGGCTGCGCGCCGGCCCCGATGCCCCCGAGCTGCAGCTGCCGCTGCGCGTGCGGCCGGCCTGGTGGCAGACCCGCTGGGCCTGGGCCGCCGCGGTGCTGGGCCTGGCGGGCGGCTTTGCGCTGCTGCTGCGCGGGCGCACCGCCCATCTGCTGGCGCGCCAGCGCGAGCTGGAGGCGCGGGTGCACGAGCGCACGCAGGCGCTGGAGGAGGCCAGCCTGACCGACCCGCTGACTGGGCTGCGCAACCGCCGCTACCTGCTCGAACACATCGAGGCCGATTGCGCTGCCGCGCGCCGCCGCGTCGGCAGCGCGGCCGCCGACCTGGTCTTCTTCCTGGTCGACCTCGACCACTTCAAGCTCCTCAACGACACCTACGGCCACGCCGCCGGCGACGCCGTGCTGGCGCAGATACGCGCGCGGCTGTGCGCCGTCTTCCGCGCCGGCGACGCCATGGTGCGCTGGGGTGGCGAGGAGTTCCTGGTCGCGGTACGCGACAGCGCGCGCGGCCACGCGCCCGATCTGGCCGAGCGGCTGCGCCAATGCGTGGCGGGCCAGCCCTTCGACACGCCGGCCGGACCGCTGGACATGAGCTGTTCGGTCGGCTTTGCGGCCTACCCGCTGATGCCGGCGCGGTCCGAGGCCTTCGGCTGGCAGGAGGTCGTCGGCGTCGCCGACGCGGCGCTCTATGCGGCCAAGAGCGCCGGCCGCAACCGCTGGCGCGGCGTCGAGCGCGTGGATGGCGACGACGCCGTGGCGGCCCGCGCGGCGCTGGCCGCCGGCGTTCCGCCCGCCGTGTGGCGCGCCGGCCCCTGAGAACGGCTTCCGCGGGCAGGATTCACCTCCGCTGAGGGCAAGCCCCGGCCGGCCGGCGCCTGGCGCTGGCCGAGAATCACCGCCCATGAGGGTCCTGGCGACAAGAGGGTTTGCAGCCCTGTGGATGGTCTTGGGGTTGGTGGCGGCCGTGCCGGCCGTCGAGCCGCGCTTCGATCCGGTTGGGGAGCCGGGCGCGGTGCGGGACAACGTCGTGTCGGCGTTGGCCCTGGATGCGCGCGGCCTGCTCTGGGCCGGTTCCGCCGAGGGCCTGCTGCGCTTCGACGGCTATGCCTTCCGGCGCTACCCGCTGTCCGCGCCCGACGGCAGCCTGCTGGCCGAGCAGTTCGTGCGCGCGATGCTGGCCGACCCGCGCGGCTGGCTGTGGGTGGCGGCCGGCAATGTCGGCCTGGTGCGGCTGGACCTGGCCAGCGGGCACTGGTCACGCTGGGCGCGCGACGGCGCCTCGGCCGACGAGACCGCACCGGCGGCCAACACGGTGCGCGCCCTCGCGCTGGAGCCGGACGGCACGCTGTGGATAGGCGGCAGCGGCGGCCTGGACCGGCTGGACGTGAAGACACAGCGCTTCACCCACCACCGCGGCCCCGACGACGGCCTGCCCGACGCGCGCGTGCAGTCCCTGCTCGTCGACCACCGTGGCACGCTGTGGATAGGCAGCTGGCGGGGGCTGGCGCGCAAGGCCGCCGACGGCCCCATCGAACCGCTGGACCTGGGCCTGAAGGACCAGCTCATCACGCTGCTGGCCGAGGCCCGGGACGGCCGCATCATCGTCGGCACGGCCCAGGGCAAGCTGCGCGCCCTCGACGCACAGGGTCAGGTGCTGCCCTTCAGTGCCGGCACCGGTGAGCACGGCCAGGGCGCCTGGCCCGTGATGACCATGACCCAGCCCTCGGCCGAGGAGCTGTGGTTCGGCGACGCCTCCGGCATCGAGCGCCGCCGCGCGGGCGATGGCGGCCTGATCGAGCGCATGCCGGCCAGCGGTACCGGCACGGCGCCGCGCAGCGACGTGCGCGCGCTGCTGCGCGACCCCTCGGGCACGGTCTGGGTCGGCAGCTTCGGCGGCGGACTGATGCGCCATGTGCCGCCGCTGCCGGGGCTGAGCATGGTGCGCGAGCCCATCGCCGGCATCGCGGCCGGTGGCCTGGACGTGCGCAGCGCGCTGCAGCTGAGCAACGGCGAGGTCTGGCTCGGCATGCTGGCCGGCGGCATCGAGCGCCGCGATCGCGAGCTGCAGCCGCTGGGCCGCATCGCGCCGGGTGCCAGCGGCCTGCCGCCCGGCCGCGTGAACGCCCTCGGGCAGACGCGCGACGGCTCGGTCTGGGTCGCCGTCGATACCCAGCTGCTGCGCTTCGACGCCCAGGGCCACTGGAAGGAGACGCTGCGCAGCGGCAATGCCGTGCCGCGCCGCCTGCATGCGACGGACGACGGCGCAATGTGGATCGCGACGCTGGACGGCCTGATGCGCTGGACGCCCGAGCGGCCGGCGATGCGTGCTGTCGCGACGGCCGGCCTGGTGGGCGGCACCGGCGAGGTCAATGCATTCGCCAACATGCCCGACGGCAGCCTGTGGGCGGGCGGCGCGGCCGGCCTGTTCCGCGTCGCCAGGCCCGGCGCGGCCGAGCCGGTGGCCGAATGGGTCGAGCCCCATGGCCTGACCGGCCAGACCGTGCTGGGCATGGCCGTCGACGCCAAGGGCGTGCTCTGGGTCGACACCGGTACCGGCCTGCACCGCCTCGTGCAGACCGACGGCCGGCAGGCGCGCTTCGAGGCGGTCGCCGCATCGGACGTCGGTGGCGCCTTCGGTGCCAACCTGCTGCTCGATGCCAGGGGCCGCATCTGGTCGCAGCGCAATATGTTCGACCCGGCCAGCGGCGAGCGCCGCGAGCTGGGCGCGGCCGATGGCGCCGACCTCGGCACCGGCTGGTTCCGTGCCTTTGCGCCGTTGGACGACGGCCGCATGCTGTTCGGCGGCGCACGCGGCCTGCTCGTCATCGACCCGGCACGCTTCTCGCCCTGGACCTACCAGCCGCCGCTGGTCGTTTCCGAGCTGCGCGTCGAGGGCGGCGAGCGCGTGCTGCCGGCCGACGGCCAGCCCCTGGTGCTCGCGCCCGGCGAGCGCGCCTTCAGCCTGTCCTTCGCGTCCCTGGACTACAGCCAGCCCGGCCGCAACCGCTACCGCTACCGGCTCGAGGGCCTGGACAAGCGCTGGGTCGACACCGGCGCGCTGATGCGCACGGCGGCCTACACCAATCTCTCGCCCGGCCACTACAAGTTGCACCTGCAGGGCAGCAACCGCGACGGCGCCTGGAGCCCGCGGGAGCTGGTGCTCGGCGTCGACGTGCGTGCCGCCTGGTGGCAGAGCCGCTGGGCGCTGGCCCTGGCCGTGCTGCTCGCGCTGGGCGCCGTGGCCGCCATCGTCAACATGCGCACACGGCTGCTGCTGCGCCACCGCCGCGTGCTGGAGGCCCGCGTGCGCGAGCGCACCGAGGCGCTGGAGGCCGCGACGGCCGAGCTGAACGCCAAGTCCGTCGAGCTCGAGGAGGCCAGCCTCACCGACCCGCTGACCGGCCTGCGCAACCGGCGCTTCCTGGAGCGCCAGATGCCGGCCGATGTCGCCATGGTCGTGCGCCACCACGAGCCTGCGCCCGGCGGCCAGCCCATCGGCGACCAGGACCTGCTGTTCTTCCTGATCGACTTCGACCACTTCAAGCGCATCAACGACGAGCGCGGCCATGCCGCCGGCGACGACGTGCTCAAGCTGATGCGCAGCCGGCTGCTGCAGGTCTTCCGCGAGGCCGACTACCTGATCCGCTGGGGCGGCGAGGAGTTCCTCGTCGTCGCCCGCGGCCTGCCGCGCGAGCGCGCCGCCGAACTGGCCGAGCGCGCCCGCCACACCGTTGCCGCCGAGCCCTTCGTGCTGGCCGACGGCACGCCGCTGCAGTGCAGCTGCTCGGTCGGCTTCGCGGCCTTCCCGCTATGCCCGGCGCTGCCGCGCGCCCTCGACTGGCGCCAGGTCGTCGACCTGGCCGACGCGGCCCTGTACGCGGCCAAGGCGGCCGACCGCAATGCCTGGGTCGGCCTGCTGCAGGCGCGCGCGCAGAGCGAGGCCGAGCTGCGCGAGGACGTGCGCCGCGATCTCGCCGACTGGGCCGCCAGCGGCAAGCTGCAGCTGCAGACGTCGACGTCCGGTGGATTGCGGGCCTGAACGGGCCCATCTGAGCCGCGCGTCACCCGGACGAGGGGCTCACTCCACCGCGGGGCCCCAGCCGAACGGCGCCGGCAGCGCCGTCAGGATGCGCTGGCGCAGCGGCGCATAGATCTCGTCCACCGGCTGACCCGGGCGCGGCGCGAGCGGGTCGCGGTGGCTGCCGAAGGCCTCGTCGAGTTCGGCCCAGTCGGCGGCATTCAGGGTTTCCGTCGCCCGCGGCAGGATCTCGGTCTCCTCGCGCTTCATGTGGCGCAGGTAGCGGGCCGTGTAGACCTGCAGTTGATGCTCGAACTTCTCCCGCCTTGCCTCGCCCATCTGCTCCCAGGCCAGCAGGCTGTGCTGCAACTCGCGGATGGCGCGCTCGCCCTGGGCGTGGTCGGCATCCAGGTCGTCCAGCGTCTCGCGCAGCGCCGGCACCCGGGCGCGCAGCTTGGGAAAGAGCAGCTCGCTTTCCTTCACGTGATGCAGGCGTTCGGGGAATTCGTCGACGTAGAACAGCATCGCGCGCAGCGCGCCGAAGTCGGCCTGCGTGCCGGCGCGGCGCTGGGCGTCGAGCAGCAACGGCAGGGTGCGCAGCATGGCGGCGAGGGCGTCGTGCTCGGCGCGGATCACGCGTACAGCCAGGGGCAGTGTCGATGCAGGCATGGCGCAAGCGTCGCGCGGCCGTGGCGCCGCAACCTTGCGCTGGATCAAGTTTGGCGCCTGAGCGGCAACTTGTGGCACCCCAGTAAAATCCCGGGTTTTGCCCCTCCAGCCCAAGGAAAGCCCCGGCCATGACCGCAACGCCCGCCTCCCCCACCCTCATGGCCAACGCGATCCGCGCACTGGCGATGGACGCCGTGCAGGCGGCCAACTCTGGCCACCCGGGCGCGCCCATGGGCATGGCCGAGATCGGCGTCGCGCTGTGGAAGCGCCATCTGCGCCACAACCCGGCCAACCCGCACTGGGCCGACCGCGACCGCTTCGTGCTGTCCAACGGCCACGGCTCCATGCTGATCTATGCGCTGCTGCACCTGACGGGCTATGAGCTGCCCATCGAGGAGCTGAAGGCCTTCCGCCAGCTGCACAGCAAGACGCCGGGCCACCCCGAGGTGGGCATCACGGCCGGCATCGAGACGACGACGGGCCCGCTGGGCCAGGGCGTGACCAATGCCGTCGGCCTGGCCCTGGCCGAGAAGCTGATGGCGCGCGACTTCAACCGCGACGGCCACCAGATCGTCGACCACCACACCTATGTCTTCCTCGGCGACGGCTGCCTGATGGAGGGCATCAGCCACGAGGCCGCGTCGCTGGCCGCGGCCTGGAAGCTGAACAAGCTGGTCGCCATCTACGACGACAACGGCATCTCCATCGACGGCCAGGTCGCGCCCTGGTTCGGCGACAACACCGCCCAGCGCTTCGCCGCCTATGGCTGGAACGTCATCGGCCCGGTGAACGGCCATGACGTCGACGCGGTCGACGCCGCCATCGCCAAGGCCAAGACCAGCGCGACCCAGCCGACGCTGATCATCGCCAAGACCCATATCGGCTGTGGGTCACCCAACCGCGCCAACACCGCCAAGGCCCACGGCGAGCCCCTCGGCGCCGAAGAGATCAAGCTGACCCGCGAGGCCATCGGCTGGACCAGCGAGCCCTTCGTCATCCCGGCCGAGGTCTATGCCGCCTGGGACGCCAAGGCCGCCGGCGCCGCCGCCGAGACCGCCTGGGAAGAGCGCTTCGACGCCTATGCCGAGGCCCACCCCGAGCTGGCCGCCGAGTTCCAGCGTCGCATGGCCGGCGTGCTGCCCGCCGACTTCGCCCAGGTCGCCGTCGATGCCGTCGTCAAGGCCCATGCCGACGCCGCCACCGTCGCCAGCCGCAAGGCCAGCCAGATCGCACTGGAGGCCTTCACCGCCAAGCTGCCCGAGATGCTGGGCGGCAGCGCCGACCTGACCGGCTCCAACCTGACCAACACCAGCCACACGCCCAGCCTGCGCTTCGAGGCCGATGGCAAGCCCAACAACGGCCGCCACATCAACTACGGCGTGCGCGAGTTCGGCATGGCCGCCGTCATGAACGGCGTGGCCCTGCACGGCGGCTTCATCCCCTATGGCGGCACCTTCCTGACCTTCAGCGACTACAGCCGCAACGCCATCCGCATGGCCGCGCTGATGAAGCAGCGCGTCATCCATGTGATGACGCACGACTCCATCGGCCTCGGCGAAGACGGCCCGACCCACCAGTCCATCGAACATGTGGCCAGCCTGCGCCTGATCCCCGGCCTGGACGTCTGGCGCCCGGCCGACACGACCGAAACGGTGGTCGCCTGGACCATGGCCCTGGGCAATGCCCAGCGCCCCAGCCTGCTGGCGCTGAGCCGCCAGAACCTGGCCTACTCGCCCAAGACCAATGTCGACGAGATCGCCAAGGGCGCCTATGTGCTGGCCGAGCCCGTGAAGGGCAAGGCCAAGGCCGTCATCATCGCCACCGGCTCCGAGGTGCAGCTGGCCCTGGCCGCGCAGAAGCTGCTGGCCGACGAGGGCGTGAAGGTGCGCGTCGTCTCGATGCCGTCCACCAATGTCTTCGACCGCCAGGACAAGGACTACAAGAAGGCCGTGCTGCCCAAGGGCCTGCCGCGCGTGGCCGTCGAGATGGGCGTCAGCGACTTCTGGTGGAAGTACGGCTGCGACGCCGTCGTCGGCATCGACAGCTTCGGCGAATCGGCCCCGGCGCCGGTACTGTTCAAGCACTTCGGCTTCACGGCCGAGAACGTCGCGGCGACCGTGAAGGCCGTGCTGAAACGCAAATGAACCCGCGGAATTCGGCGCATCGCTGAAAATCGCGCCGCCTGAAGACTGAATTCCTTTTCCCTGGAGACTGTTCCATGACCATCAAGATCGGCATCAACGGCTTCGGCCGCATCGGGCGCATGGTGTTCCGTGCCGCCGCCGCGAATTTCAAGGACATCGAGGTCGTCGCGATCAACGACCTGCTGGAGCCCGACTACCTGGCCTACATGCTCAAGTACGACAGCGTGCACGGCAAGTTCGACGGTGACGTGGCCGTCGAGGGCAACACCCTGGTCGTCAACGGCAAGAAGATCCGCCTGACCGCCGTCAAGGACCCCGCCGAGCTGAAGTGGGGCGAGGTCGGCGCCGACATCGTCATCGAGTCCACCGGCCTGTTCCTGGACAAGGCCGGCGGCGAGAAGCACCTGGCCGCGGGCGCGAAGAAGGTCATCATGAGCGCGCCGTCCAAGGACGAGACGCCGATGTTCGTGTTCGGCGTGAACCACGCCAAGTACGCCGGCGAGGCCATCATCTCCAACGCCTCCTGCACGACCAACTGCCTGGCCCCGCTGGCCAAGGTGCTGAACGACAAGTGGGGCATCAAGCGCGGCCTGATGACCACCGTGCACGCCGCCACCGCCACGCAGAAGACCGTCGACGGCCCGAGCAACAAGGACTGGCGCGGCGGCCGCGGCATTCTCGAGAACATCATCCCGAGCAGCACCGGCGCCGCCAAGGCCGTCGGCAAGGTCATCCCCGAGCTGAACAAGAAGCTGACGGGCATGAGCTTCCGCGTGCCGACGTCCGACGTGTCGGTGGTCGACCTGACCGTCGAGCTGGTCAAGGACGCGAGCTACGACGAGATCTGCGCCGAGATGAAGGCCCAGAGCCAGGGCGCGCTGAAGGGCGTGCTGGGCTATACCGAGGACAAGGTCGTCGCGACCGACTTCCGCGGCGATGCGCGCACCTCCATCTTCGATGCCGACGCCGGCATCGCGCTGGACGGCACCTTCGTGAAGCTGGTGTCCTGGTACGACAACGAGTGGGGCTACTCCAACAAGTGCCTGGAGATGGTCCGCGTCGTGAACGGCTGATCGACCGCCGCACCCACCTGAAGGCCCCGCAACGCGGGGCCTTCTGCTTTCTTGCACAGTGACATTTGTTTCCTTTCCGTACCAGGGCGGCGCCTAAACTGACCGGCTCCCCATGTCCAAGCCGTCGTCATGATGCTGCTGCGCCCCCTCCTCATCGCCGCCGCTCTGGCCGCCCCGTTCGCAGCGCCAGCCCAGACGGCCGACACCGAAGCCCGCGTCATCGTGCGCTTCAAGGCCCATGCCGACAGCGTGCGCGCCAAGGCCCTGGGCCTGCGCGCGACGTTCGAGGAAGCCGGCGAGATCGCGCAGACGCGCGCGACCGCGCTGGGCCTGCGCCAGGGCCAGCGCCTGAGCGCCGGCCTGAGCCTGGACGAACGCACCCACGTCGTCACCGCCACGGGCCTCAGCTCGGCCGCGCTGGCCCGCCGGCTGGCGGCCGACCCCGAGGTGGAGATGGTGGCCGTGGACGGCCGGCGCAAGCATCTGAGTGCCGCACTGCCGCCCAATGACCCGCTGTTCGGTGGCGTGATGCCAGCGCCGACGGCCTATATCGGCATGTTCTATGACGCGGGAGACCCTAGCGCCAACCCGCCCGTGGCGCCCAAGCTGCAGCCCACGTATAGCCGCACCATCGACCAGTGGTATCTGAAGGCGCCGAGCACCGTCACCAGCGGCGGCAGCGCCACCGGCGAGGTGGTGTCCAACATCAATGTGCTGCCGGCCTGGGGCCTGACGACGGGGGCTTCCAGCGTCGTCGTCGCGGTGCTGGACACCGGCGTGCGCCGCGATCACCCGGACTTCATCGCGTCCAATGGCACCAGCCAGTTCCTGAGCGGCTACGACATGATCGGCGCCACTCCCGCTTCGGCGGGCTCGACCGCGACGGCGATCGCGAACCGGCCGGCCAATGCCGACCTGACGCTCGCGCTGGACTACGGCGACTGGGTCAGCCAGGCCGACATCGACAGCGGCAAGCTCGGCAGCGGCTGCACCTCGGCCGACATCGACAACAGTTCCTGGCACGGCACCCGCGTGTCGGGCCTGATCGCGGCGCTGGCCAACAACGGCCTGGGCATGAGCGGTGTCGCCCCCGGCGTCAGGATCCTGCCGGTGCGCGTGCTCGGCAAATGCGGCGGCTACGACTCAGACATCATCGCCGGCATGAGATGGGCCGTCGGCCTCGCGGTGCCCGGCCTGCCGGCCAACCCCAACAAGGCCAAGGTGCTGAACATGAGCCTGGGCGGCTCGGGCAGCTGCGCCGCCAGCGACGCGACCGGCGCGCTCTACCGCGACGCCGTCGCCCAGGTCAACGCCCAGGGCGCCACCGTCGTCGTCGCCGCCGGCAATTCCGAGGGCCAGGCCGTGGGCCTGCCGGGTAACTGCCCCGGCGTCGTCACGGTGACGGCCTTGCGCCACGTCGGCACCAAGGTCGGCTTCGCCAGCCTCGGCCCCGAGGTGAGCCTCGCCGCGCCGGGCGGCAACTGCGTCAACCTGGCCGTCGGCTACCCCTGCCTGTACACGATGGTCAGCACGACGAACTCGGGCGCGACGACGCCGGTGGCCAACGACGCGAGCTACACCATGGGCAATGCCTCCGTCGGCACCAGCTTCTCGGCGCCCATCGTCAGCGGCGTCGTCGCGCTGATGGCCTCGGTGCGGCCGGCGCTGACCTCGGCCGAGGCCACTGCCGCGCTGCGCAGGACGGCGCGGCCCTTCCCGACGACGGGCGGCGGCAGCGCCTCCAGCGCCACGCCGCCGGCCTGCGTCGCGCCCAGTTCGGCGAAGCAGGACGAGTGCTACTGCACGACCAGCACCTGCGGCGCCGGCATGGCGGATGCCGCGGCGGCCGTCGCGGCGGCCCAGGCCCTCAATGCCGCCACGGTCACTGTCACGCCGTCCAGCAGCAGCCTGACGGCCACGCAGTCGGCCACGCTGACGGCCGCCATCAGCGGCCTCGCGGCCGGCAAGACCGTGGTCTCGACGAACTGGACGCTGCTGGATGGCGGCACGGCCGTCAGCGGCTTCAGCGGCGGCGCCGGCACGGCGACCGTGTCGCTGACGCCGTCCGCCGCCGGCAGTTTCACGGTGCAGGCCGATCTGACCGACAGCGATGGCCTGGTGCACAGCCAGGCCGCGAGTTTCAGCGTCGCCGCGGCGCCGGTGCAGGCGCCCGCGGGCGGTGGCGGCGGCGGTGGTGGCGCGGCCAGCGCGGCCTGGCTGGCGGCCCTGCTGGCGGCGGCGCTGGCGCTGCGCCGCTCAGCCCGCGGCTGATGGGGCCGACGCGGCCGGCGCGGCGCTGCAGGCCCTGAAGCCGCCGGCCAGGGCCGGGTCCTTGCTGGCCTTGAGCCGGGCCGCGAGCAGGCCGTCGGCCTGCTCGATGACGAGGCTGTGGCGGGCCTGCGGGGCCTTCAGCGCCAGCACGCGCAGCCCCTTCAGGCCGCGCCTTTCCAGCGCCGCGACCGCGCTGCCGGCCTCGGCCTGGCTGGCGTGGCGGCTCAGCACGAAGGCGGGCTGCTCGGCGGCCAGGCCGTCCAGCGGCTCGAAGGCGATGTGCATCTGCTTGTAGGTGGCTTCCTTGCGGGCGCGGAAATCGGGGTCGGCGAGCCTGATGGTGGCGGCGACCCACACGCCCGGCAGCTCGCTGCTGCGCAGCTGGGCGTCGGCGCCCGCGGCCTTCAGCGCGGCCTGGGCGGCGGCCAGCGCCGCGTCGCCGTCCAGCGGGCCGAGTTCCAGGCAGCTGCGCTGGGCCAGCGCGGCCACGGCGCTGGCGGCCAGCGGCTGGATGCGCTCGGGGTGCTGCTGGGCGGCCAGGCGCTGGGGCTCGCGCCCCGCATCGACCGGCAGGCCGGTGACGGTGTCCAGCCAGCCGCGCGACCAGGCGAAGAAGAGGGCGTTGACCACCAGCAGCACGATCACCAACACACGCATCACGGGGAAGTCTCCAGTCTGAGGCTGAGTTCGCCGGCGCTGACGATGGCCATGCCGGCGTCCGTGTCCAGCAGCAGTTCGCCGCGGGTGGACACGCCGCGCGCGATGCCCGTCCGCTCGCCGACGCGGACACGCTGGCCGGCGGCCAGGTCACGCCGCGAGAAGGCGAGTTGCCAGGGCCCGAAGCCCAGCGTCCGGAAATCGGCCAGCAGGCCTTGCAGGGCCGGCGCCAGGCGGTCCAGCGTGGCCTGTGCCGTGGCGGCCGGGTCCAGGGCTTGCAGCGCCGCGTGGCCGCTGGCAAAGGCGCTGCGGTCGGCCTCGGGCGGCAGGGGCAGCAGGTTGATGCCGATGCCGATGACGACGCCGCGCAATTGGGCCGGCAGCGGCACGGCCTCGATCAGGATGCCGCCGAGCTTGGCGCCGTCCAGGAAGAGGTCGTTGGGCCATTTCAACCGGATGCGCTGGCCCGCCGGGTCGAGCACGTCGGCGACGCTGCAGCCGACGGCGAGCGACAGGCCGGAGAGGTCCAGCTCGGCCGGCAGCGGCAGGGCGACGGAGAAGGTCAGCGCCGAGTCATCGCTCTGCCAGGCGCGGCCCAGCCGGCCGCGGCCGGCGGTCTGGCGCGCGGCCGACAGCAGCAGCGGACCGCCGCCGTCGCGCAGGTGGGCCAGCGCCTCGGTATTGGTCGAGCCGCATTCGGCGAGGTGCTTGCGAACAAAAACCATCGGTGGCTTCCAGACCAGTTCAACCGTCTAGACGGAGGCATGTGGTGCCTTCCCAAGCGGCTCCCGCAGAACCGGCTATGCCGGGCTGCTGGGAGCGCCCCCTTGAGGGGGCCGGCGAAGCCGGTAGGGGGTGGGTCATCTCAGCGGCGCTTCGGGGCCAGCATGGTGCCGCGGCAGGTGGCCGCACCGCACCAGCAGGCGAACTGCCTCTTGACCTTGGCCGTGTGGCGCTCGTCCAGCACCAGGCCGTAGTCGTAGAACAGCTCTTCGCCGGGTTCCAGGTCGCGCAGCGCCTTGATGAAGACGCGGCCGTCGACCTCGTCGGCCTCGCAGTTGGGCTCGCAGGCGTGGTTGATCCAGCGCGCGTTGTTGCCGCCGTAGAGCGCGTCGATGACGAGGCCGCCGTCGAGGTGGAAGTAGAAGGTGTGGTTGGGCTGGGCCGGGTCGTGGGGGTGGCGGTCCACCGCCTCCTCCCAGCTGATGCGCTCGCCGGTGTACTCGATGATCCGGCTGCCCGCCGCGATGGGGGCCACGGCGTAGACGCCCCGGCCGTGCACGCCGGAATCACGGACTTCGATCTTGCGGCGCGGGGTTTTAGGCGTCATCGGCGCTGTGGTACGGTGATTTCATGGGTGCGCGCGTGCGTGAGCGTGCGCGCGAGGCCCGGATTGTAGGCAGCAAGAAATGGTGCCCCCGGTTCAGCGATTACGCTGAACCGCCCCCCGAGGGGGCGGCGATGCATGACGGATCGACCGTCATGCACATCGCCCCGCGGGCCGGCTTGGGGCGGCCCGGCGCTCGGCCCGTAAGGCGAGCAAACAACCTGACAGAACGAGCGATTGAACGACTGATGAGCAAGACTCTGATCATTGCCGAGAAACCCAGCGTGGCCCAGGACATCGTCCGGGCGCTGACCCCGCAGGCGGGCAAGTTCGACAAGCACGACGATCACTTCGAGAACGAGCAGTACGTCGTCAGCTCCGCCGTCGGCCATCTGGTCGAGATCGCGGCGCCCGAGGAGTACGACGTCAAGCGCGGCAAGTGGAGCTTCGCCCACCTGCCCGTGATCCCGCCGCACTTCGACCTCAACCCCATCGACAAGAACAAGGGCCGGCTCAATGCGCTCAGCAAGCTGATCCGCCGCAAGGACGTGACGGCCCTGATCAACGCCTGCGACGCGGGCCGCGAGGGCGAGCTGATCTTCCGCCTCATCGAGCAGTACGCGCAGCCGGCCAAGGGCAAGCTGAACAAGCCCATCCAGCGCCTGTGGCTGCAGTCGATGACGCCGGCGGCCATCCGCGAGGGCTTCGAGAAGCTGCGCAGCGACGCGCAGATGCTGCCGCTGGCCGATGCCGCGCGCTGCCGCTCCGAGGCCGACTGGCTGGTGGGCATCAACGGCACGCGGGCCATGACGGCCTTCAACTCGCGCGACGGCGGCTTCTTCCTGACCACCGTGGGCCGCGTGCAGACGCCGACGCTGTCCATCGTCGTCGAGCGCGAGGAGAAGATCCGCAAGCACGTCGCCCGCGACTACTGGGAGCTGCGCGCCAACTTCGACGCCCAGGCCGGCCAGTACGAGGGCAAGTGGTTCGACCCCGCGTGGAAGAAGAACGACGATGCCGAGCGCCGCGCCGACCGGCTGTGGAATGCGGCCGACGCCGAAGCCATCGCCAAGGCCGTGCTGGGCAAGCCGGCCACCGTCACCGAGGAGAGCAAGCCCAGCACGACCAGCTGCGGCGCCCTCTACGACCTGACGACGCTGCAGCGCGAGGCCAACTCGCGCTTCGGCTTCTCGGCCAAGACGACGCTGTCCATCGCCCAGGCCCTGTACGAGAAGCACAAGGTGCTGACCTACCCGCGGACGGACTCGCGCTTCCTGCCCGAGGACTACCTGGCCGTGGCCAAGGACACGGCCAAGATGCTGGCCACCGAGGACCTGCCCGGCCCGCTGGCCGCGCTGTCCCAGCACGCGGCCAAGTCGCTGAAGGAAGGCTATATCAAGCCGACGAAGAAGGTCTTCGACAACGCCAAGGTGTCGGACCACTTCGCCATCATCCCGACGCTGCAGGCGCCCAGGAGCCTGACCGAGGTCGAGGCCAAGCTCTACGACATGGTCGTCAAGCGCTTCCTGGCGGTGTTCTTCCCGCCGGCCGAGTTCCTGGTCACGACGCGGATCTCGAAAGTCGAGACCCACCATTTCCAGACCAACGGCAAGGTGCTGGTCAAGCCGGGCTGGCTGGCCGTCTACGGCAAGGACGTGGACGACGAAGACGCCAACCTCGTGCCGGTGCAGCCGGGCGAGGTCGTGCGCACCGAGAGCGTGGACGTGAAGGCCCTGCAGACCAAGCCGCCGGCGCGCTACACCGAGGCGACGCTGCTGTCGGCGATGGAAGGCGCGGGCAAGCTGATCGACGACGACGAGCTGCGCGAGGCCATGGCCGAGAAGGGCCTCGGCACGCCGGCCACGCGCGCCGCCACCATCGAAGGCCTGATCACCGAGAAATACATGCTGCGCGAGGGCCGCGAGCTGATCCCCACGGCCAAGGCCTTCCAGCTGATGACGCTGCTGCGCGGCCTGGCGGTGGAGGACCTGACCAAGCCCGAGCTGACCGGCGACTGGGAGTTCAAGCTCTCCGAGATGGAGAAGGGCAAGCTCTCTCGCGAGACCTTCATGGCCGAGATCGCGGCCATGACCGAGAAGATGGTCGCCAAGGCCAAGGGCTATGACCGCGACACCATTCCCGGCGACTACGCGACGCTCAAGGCGCCCTGCCCGAAGTGCGGCGGCGTCGTGAAGGAGAACTACCGCCGCTTCACCTGCACCGGCCGGCATGGCGACGGCAGCGATGCCTGCGGCTTCTCCATCGGCAAGATCCCCGGCGGCCGCAGCTTCGAGCTGGCCGAGGTGGAGGCCTTCCTGGCGAACAGGAAGATCGGCCCGCTGGAGGGCTTCCGCTCCAAGGCGGGCTGGCCTTTCACGGCCGAGCTGGCCCTGGTCTTCGATCCCGAGATCGACAACTGGAAGCTCGAGTTCGACTTCGGCGAGGACGCCAAGAAGGCCGAGAACGACGGCGAGCCGGTGGACTTCAGCGGCCAGCAATCCTTGGGCGCCTGCCCCAAGTGCGCGGGCCATGTCTACGAGCATGGCGCCAACTACGTCTGCGAGCACTCGGTCGGCGAGAAGGTGACCTGCGACTTCAAGACCGGCAAGGTCATCCTGACCCAGCCCATCGAGCCGCCGCAGGTGCACAAGCTGCTGACCGAGGGCAAGACCGACCTGCTGGAGAACTTCGTGTCGAACAAGACGCGGCGCAAGTTCAAGGCCTTCCTGACCTACGACCGGAAGGAAGGCAAGGTCGTCTTCGAGTTCGAGCCTCGTGCCGGCAAGCCTTCGGGCAAGGCCGCGCCGGCGAAGAAGACGGCCGCGAAGAAGGCGGCCGCCAAGGGCTGATGAAGCCGCTGCGCCGCGCGCTGCTTCTGCTGGCTGCGCTGTGCGGCCTGCCGGGGCTGGCCGCGGCGGCCGGGCCGGTCACGGCCTTCGTGCACGCCAATGTCGTCACGATGAACGGTGAGGCCGAGGTGCTGCGCGACCGCACGGTGCTCGTGCGCGAAGGGCGCATCGACGCCATCGGCGCCCCCGCGCTGGAGCTGCCGGCCGAGGCCCGGCGCATCGACGCCGCCGGCGCCTGGCTGTCGCCCGGCCTGGCCGACATGCACATGCATTCGGACATCGCCGACGACCTCGCGGTCTATCTCGCCCATGGCGTGACGACGGTGCTGAACATGGGCGGCGCCCGCGACGGCTTCATCCAGCGCACGCTGCCGGCGGCCAACCGTGGTGCCATCCCGGCGCCCCAGGTCTTCGCGGCCTTCGTCGTCGACGGCACGGCCGACTACGGCCATTTCCAGGCCCACACGCCCGACGAGGCGCGCGCCGTCGTCGACCTGGCCAAGGCCAACGGCTACCGCTTCATCAAGGTCTACAACAACCTCAGGCCCGAGGTCTTCGCCGCGCTGGCGGCCCAGGGGCGGCGCCAGGGCCTGCCGTTGCTGGGGCATGGCGTGACGGCCGTCGGCCTGGCGGCCCAGCTCGATGCGGGCCAGGCCGCGGTGGCCCATCTAGAGGAGTTCTTCTACGGCTTCTTCTGGCCGCCCGGCACCGAGCAGACCGATGCGCCGCCGCCCGATGCGGCCATCGCGCGCGCCGTCGAGGCGATGCGCGCCCACCCGGGCGCGGCCGTCGTCGCCGACCTCGTCACCTATGCCGCCATCGCCGGCCAGATCGGCCACCCCGAGGTCGTCGCCGCCCAGCTGGCGGCGCCCGACATCGCGACGCTGGCGCCCGCCGACCGCCTGGCCTGGCGCCAGAGCGGCTATGTGCGCAAGACGGCCCGGCTGGCGGCCCGGCTGGCCTTCCTGGGACGCCTTGCCAAGGCCCTGGCGGACGCCGGCGTGCCGCTGCTGGCCGGCACCGACGCGCCGACCATCCCGGGCCTGTTCCCGGGGCGCTCGCTGCTGGACGACCTCGATCTGCTGGAGCAGGCCGGCCTGAGCCGCTACCAGGCGCTGGCGACGGCGACGCGCTGGCCGGGCGACTTCATCGCCAGCCGCCTCGGTGCCATGCCCTTCGGCCGCGTCGCCGTGGGCATGCGGGCCGATCTGCTGCTGACGGCCGCCAGCCCGCTGGACGGCCTGGCCACGCTGCGCCGGCCGCTGGGCGTCATGGCGGGCGGCCAATGGCGCGACGCGGCGGCGCTGGATGGCCTGCGCCGCGACGTGGCCGGCCATTACGCGCCCCACGACGCACCCGCCGACCCGTGCCCGCCGCCACGCTGACCTCTGCTCGAAGGGGCTGAATGCCCCTATGCTCGGCGTTTGGGCCCACGAGGCTGGTTCAGGGGGATGGTGGATGGCGCTGGCGCCAATGAGCATGGGGCTGCAGACGCGCCTGGCGGCGGGCATCGCCCTGGTGGCGAGCCTCATCGTGCTGGCCGTGGGCTGGTACTGGACGGCCCGCGAGGAGGCCGACCTGATGGACGGCCTGCGCGAACGCGAGGCGCGCATGGCCGGCCTCATCGAGCGCGGCTTCGCCGGCCCGATCTGGAACCTCGACCATGTCGCCATCGAGAACCTGCTCGATGCCGTGATGGCCGACCCCGAGGTGCATGCCATCGAGCTCAAGGGCCTGGGCCTGCGCGGCGGCGAGGCCAAGCGCGAGCGCGACCGCCCGGCCAGCGGCCCGCTGACGCGCGAGTTCAACATCACCTACCAGCCCGCCGCCGATGCGCCAGGCACGCCGGTCGCGTCGGCCGTGCTGGTCTTCACGCGCGATCTCGTCGACGAGCAGATCCACCGCACCCGGCTCTTCGTCTTCGAACTGCTGGCCGGCGTCGTCGCCGCGGTGGCGGTGGCGGGCTATCTGCTCGTGGACTGGCTGGTGCGCCGGCCCGTCGCCCGGCTGGGCGCGCTGGCCCAGCGCGTCGCCAAGGGCGACCTCGGCGCGCAGGAGAAGGTCGAACGCGAGGACGAGCTGGGCGAGCTGACGATGCGCTTCAACGCGATGAGCCTGAAGCTGCGCAGCGCGGCCGACCAGGTGCAGCTCAGCTCCGAGGGCCTGCGCGCCAGCGAGGCACGCTACCGCAGCCTGTTCGAGAACGCGACGGTGGGCGTCTTCCAGGCCGACGCCGACGGCTGCGTACTCAGCATGAACCGCGCCTTCACGCAGATGCTGGGCCTGGGCGCGCAGAGCCCGGTGGGCCGGCGCCTGCTCGACCTGACCGGCATGTCCCGCGAGGACATGCGGCATGTGGCGGGCATCATGAACAGCCAGGGCCGGATCCAGCAGGCCCAGCTGCAGCTGCGCGGCGCGGGCGGCCGGCCGCTGTGGGTCGAGCTGAACGCGCACTGGGTGGACGGCGAGGGCGGCCTGCGCCGCATCGAGGGCATGGTCAGCGACATCTCGCTGCGCCGCCAGGCCGAGGCCGAGCTGACCCGCCATCGCGAGCACCTGGAGGAGCTGGTGGCCGAGCGCACCGCCGAACTCAGCGAGGCCAAGCTGCGCGCCGAGGCCGCCAACCAGGCCAAGGGCCGCTTCCTGGCGACGATGAGCCACGAGTTCCGCACGCCGCTGAACGCCATCCTCGGCTTCACGCAGCTGATGCAGATGGACGCCGCCATCCCCGCCGGCCAGCAGGCCAAGCTGCAGCTGATGCGCGACTCGGGCCTGCACCTGCTCGAGCTCATCAACGACGTGCTCGACATGGCCAGCATCGAGGCCGGCAAGGTCAGCCTCAAGCCCAGCGCCGTCGACCTGCGCGCGCTGCTCGACATGGCCGGCGACAGCGTGCGCCTGCGCGCCGAGCAGAAGAACCTGGGCTATGGCATCGACATCGACATGCGCCTGCCGCATCTCGTCATGGTGGACGGCCAGCGCCTGCGCCAGGTGCTGCTCAACCTGCTGGCCAATGCGGTCAAGTTCACCGACAGCGGCAGCGTGCAGCTGTCGGCCCGCGTGCTGGAGCAGCAGCCGGATCAGGTGCGCCTGCGCTTCGAGGTGGCCGACAGCGGTATCGGCATGACGCCGGCCCAGCAGGCGCGGCTGTTCCAGGCCTTCGAGCAGGTGTCCGATGCCTCCCGCCACCTCGGCGGCACCGGCCTGGGCCTGTCCATCAGCCAGCAGCTCGTGCGTCTGATGGGCAGCCAGATCCACGTGCAGAGCACGGCGGGGCAGGGCAGCAGCTTCGTGTTCGAGCTGAAGCTGCCGTTGGCATGAGCTGGGGCATAGCAGCCAAGCTGCTGGCGATTCTTGTCGCCGTGGCCATAGGCTGGATCGTCGGCCGCATGCGCTGGCTGGGCCATGGCGAGGCCGGCAGCGACAGCGACCCGGCCCGCGTGCTGGCCAGCGCGGCCTACTACATCTTCGTGCCGGCCCTGCTGTTCCGCACCACGGCGCGGTTGGACACGTCCACGCTGCCCTGGGCCTTCATGTTCGCCTTCTTCGTGCCGGTGCTGGCCGTCGTCGCGCTGATCTACGCCTTCGAGCGCTGGCGCCGCAGGCCCGACGAGGCCGCTGCGCTGCCCAGCGTCAAGGCCATCACGGCCGGCTTCGGCAACACGCTGCAGGTGGGCGTGCCGGTGGCGGCCGGCGTGTTCGGCGAGCGGGGGCTGGCCATCCACATCGCCGTCGTCAGCCTGCATTCGCTGACCATCCTGACGCTGCTGACCGGCCTCGTCGAGCTGGACGTGGCGCGCGGGCGCGGCTCGCGCAGCTTCGGCACGACGCTGCGCCAGACGGTGCGCAACACCGTCATCCACCCCGTCGTGCTGCCGGTGCTGGCCGGCCTCTCCTGGCATGTCACCGGCTGGCCCCTGCCCGCCGTGATCGACGAGGTGCTGCAGAACCTCGGCACCGCCGTCGTGCCGCTGTGCCTGACGCTGATCGGCATGTCGCTGGCCTACTACGGCTGGCCCAGCTCCTGGCGCGGCATCGGCGGCCTGGTGGCGGCCAAGCTGCTGCTGATCCCCGGCGTGGTGCTGGTCATCGCGCACTGGGGCCTGGGCCTGGGCGGCCTGCCGCTGGCCGTCGTCGTCATGCTGGCGGCGCTGCCCACCGGCTCGAATGCGCTGATCTTCGCGCAGCGCTACCGTGCGATGGAGGCCGAGGTCACGGCCGCCACCGTGCTGTCCACCGTGCTCTACGTGGCCACCGCGCCGCTGTGGCTGGCCCTGCTGGCCTGGCTGTCCCCCTGGTAAATCCCCGGTGACCATCGACACTTCTGGCCGCTTCGTGTCGCGTCGCCCAATCTGCGCATTGCCCATCGAGGACCGATACGAATGAACGCTGCCCCCGCATCCTCTCGTCTTGTCCACCTGAGCGCGCTGCTGGCCCTGGCCGGCACGCTGTCGCTGCCCGCCTGGAGCGCGCCCGCCGCCGTGCCCGCGGTCAGCACCGCGGCCGGCCAGCTCGCCGTGCGCCAGGAAAAGCTCACGCTGGCCAACGGCTTCGAGGTCATCCTCGTCGAGGACCACCGCCTGCCGCTGGTGGCCTTCAACCTGTGGGTGCATGCCGGACCGCGCAACGAGGCCCCGGGCCAGACGGGCTTCGCCCACCTGTTCGAGCACCTGATGTTCGCCGGCAGCCGCCATGTGCCGCGCGGCGAGTTCGACAGGAGAGTCGACGCCGCCGGTGGCACCGACAGCAACGGCTCGACCAACTTCGACCGCACCAACTACTTCTTCACGCTGCCGTCCAACCAGCTCGCGCTGGGCCTGTGGCTGAAGTCGGACATGCTGGGCTGGATGATCGACGAGGTCGATTCGGTTTCGCTGGCCAACCAGCAGGACGTGGTGCGCAACGAGCGCCGCCAGAGCTTCGAGAACCGGCCCTACGGCATCGTCGAGGAGGCGATGTACCAGGCCCTCTACCCCGAGGGCCACCCCTACCGCGCCGCCGTCATCGGCTCGCACGCCGACATCCAGGGCATCAAGCTCGCCGACGTGAAGGCCTTCGCCCGCACCTACTACCGGCCCAACAACGCGACCCTGGTGCTGGCCGGCGACTTCGATGCTAAGCAAGCCAGGGCCCTGGTGCAGAAGTATTTCGGCAGCCTCAAGCCCGGCCCCAAGCTGCCCGAGGTCAAGGTGGCCATGCCCGAGATCACGAAGGAGCGCCGCCTCGTCGTGACCGACCGCATCGAGCTGAGCCGCCTGGACCTGGCCTGGCACACGCCGGCCATGTTCGCGGCCGGCGACGCCGAACTGGACATGGCCGCCCATGTGCTGGGCGGCGGCAAGGCCAGCCGCCTCTACGGCCTGCTGGTGCGCGACAAGCAGCTCGCGCAGAGCGTCGAGGTGGGCCAGAGTTCGCAGTCGCTCAGCTCGGTCTTCGACATCGAGGTCGTCGCCCGCCCCGGCGCGTCGCTGGACGAGATCGAGACGCTGGTCGATGCCGAGGTCGCCAGGCTCGCGGCCACGCCGCCCACCGAGGCCGAGATGGCCCAGGCCCGCGCCACCATCCAGACTCAGCTGCTGCAGCGCATGGAGAAGGTCGCGTCCCTGGCCGACCTCGTCAACAGCTACAACCAGATGGCCGGCGACCCCGGCTACGCCGGCAGGGACCTGGCCCGCTACGCGCAGGCGACGCCGGCATCGGTCAGCGCGACGGTGGCCAAGTGGCTGCAGAAGGCGCATCGTGTCGTCGTGCTCGCCCAGCCCGGCGAGCAGGTGCTGCCGCCCGAGGTGCCCACGCCGCCGATGCCGACGAAGGCCGGCAAGGGTGAGCGCGAGTCGCTGAATGCGCTGGAGGCCTGGCGCAGCAAGGCGCCCGGCGCCGGCAAGGCCAAGCCGCTGACGCTGCCCGCCGCGCAGAGCTTCACGCTGGCCAACGGCCTGACCGTCATCCACTCGCCCAAGGCTGGCCTGCCGTTGGTCAGCGCCAGCCTCGTGCTGCGTGCCGGCCAGGGCGCCAACCCGGCCGGCCAACCCGGCCTGGCGAGCTTCGTCGCGGCCATGCTGCCCGAGGGCACGACGACCCGCAGTGCGCAGCAGATCGCCGAGGCTACCGCGGCGTTGGGCGCGACGCTGACCACCCAGGCCGGCAGCGAGGAGGCGCGCCTCGACTTCTCCGGCCTCAAGGCCAGCGCAAAGGACGGCCTCGCGCTGCTGGCCGACCTGGCCCTGCACCCGGCCTTCGCCACGCCCGAGATCGAGCGCCAGAAGGCCCAGCGCCTCGCGGCCCTGGCCCAGGCGCGCGAGCAGGCCCCGCTGCTGGCCAATGCCGTCGCCAACCGCGTGAGCTACGGCGAGGGCCACCCGCTGGCGCTGAATGCGCTGGGTAGCGAGGCCAGCATCCAGGCCGTCGACGCGGCCGTGCTGCGCGGCTTCTGGCAGGCCCGCTACCGGCCCGAGAACGCGGCCCTGGTCGTCGCCGGCGACCTGAGCGAGGCCGAGCTGCGCGCGCTGATCGAGCCGCTGTTCGGCGCCTGGAAGGGCGAGGGGGCCGCGCCCGTGGCCACGCCCCTGCCGCCGGCCCGGCCCATCGCCGCGCGCACCGTTCTCGTCGACAAGCCCGGTGCACCGCAGACGGCCCTGGCCGTCGTTGCCCCCGGCCCCTTCGCCGGCGTGGCGGACGCGGCCGACATCAAGGTCATGAACGCGGCGCTGGGCGGCCTGTTCACGTCGCGCATCAACACCCAGCTGCGCGAGGTCAAGGGCTACACCTATGGCATCTACTCGGGCTACACGATGGGCCGCGAGCGCGGCCAGTTCGGCATCCGCGGCAGCGTGCGCACCGACGTGACCGGTGCGGCCCTGGCCGACATGTGGAAGGAGATCGAAGGCATGCGCGCCAGGCCCATGGGCGCGGCCGAGCTGGGCCGCGTGCGCAATGCGCAACTGCTGTCGCTGCCGGGCCTGTTCGACACCAACGGCGCCGTCGTCGCCGGCTATGCGGGCAACTGGTCGGCCGGCCAGCCGCTGTCGGCCATCACCGAGCTGCCGAAGCAGTACGGCGCCGTCACGGCCGCCAGCGCGCTGAGGGCCGCGCAGCGGCATCTCGACCCGGCCAGCCTCATCGTCGTCGCCGTGGGCGACAGGGCCAAGGTGCTGCCCCAGTTGGAGGCCATCGGCCGCAAGGCCGAGGTGCTCAACGCCGAAGGCAAGCCCTAACCGCCGCGGATTGCGTACCGGCGCCGCCGGTGCGAGCATGCCCGCCTGGCCCCTGCCGGGCCCGGAGGTCGCATGCGTTCACGCCGTCACCACGCCACCCGTTTGCTGCAGGCACTCACGGCATTGGGCCTCTTGGCTCTGGCCGGCAGCGCCGAAACCGCGACGGCCTTCGACCCGCTGCTGAGCCAGGCCGGCGGTGTCTGCCAGCCGCTGGCTTCCGGCCGGCCCGTGCTGCTGCAGGCGCTGCTGGCCGCGGCCGACAAGCCGCGCAAGTCCGAGACCGCGCCCTTCCAGCCCGCGACCATGAGGGCCGCACCGGGCGATGTGCCGGTCTACAAGGACCTCGGCCGCATGAGCTTCAAGCTCGGCCGTGCCAGCCCCAAGGTGCAGGCCTATTTCGACCAGGGCCTGCGCCTGTCCTTCGCCTTCAACCATGCCGAGGCCCAGCGCGCCTTCCAGGCCGCGCAGAAGCTCGACCCCGGCTGCGGCCTGTGCTTCTGGGGCGAGGCCCTGGTGCTGGGTCCCAACATCAACGTGCCCATGCAGCCCGAGGCCGTCGCGCCGGCCTGGACCGCGCTGGCCCGCGCCGTCGCGCTGAAGAACGGGCTGCCGCCGCGCGAGCGCGTCCTCGTCGAGGCCCTGCAGGCACGCTACAAGGCCGAACCGCCGGCCGACCGCGCCCCGCTGGACGCCGCCTATGCCGATGCGATGAAGCGCGTCGCCGCGCAGTTCCCGGCCGAGGACCTGATGCAGGTGCTGGCCGCCGAGGCCGAGATGGACACCCAGCCCTGGGACTACTGGGAAGCCGCCGGCGCCCGCCCCAAGGGCCGCACGGCCGACATCCTGGCCCGGCTCGAGACTGTGCTCGGGCGCAGCCCCAACCATGCTGGCGCCATCCACCTCTACATCCACGCGGTCGAGGCCTCGACCTCGCCCGACCGGGCGCTCGCGCCCGCACGCCGCCTGGCCGCGCAGATGCCCGGCGCCGGCCACATCGTGCACATGCCGGCCCATATCTACTACCGCGTGGGCCTGTACCGCGAAGCGCTGGAGGCCAATGTCAAGGCCATCGCGGCGGACGAGGCCTATTTCAGGAACTCGCCATCCGACCCACTCTACCGCTCGGCCTATTACCCGCACAACATCCACTTCCTGATGGTGTCGGCGCAGATGGGCGGGGCCGCGCAGACGGCCGTCGATGCCGCCGCCAAGCTCGACGCGGCCCTGCCCGACGATGTCGTCAAGGCCTTCGCCGTGTTGCAGCCCGTGAAGGCCGCGCCCTACACGACGCATGCGCAGTTCAGCGCGCCCGAGGACATCCTGAAGCTGCCCGCGCCCGGCCCCGACTTCGTGCTCGTGCGCGTCATGTACCACTACGCCCGCGCGCTGGCCCAGGCCGCGCGCCACGACGCGCCGGCAGCCCAGCAGGAGATCGCCGCCATCGCCGCGCTGGAGAGTGGCGCCGACTTCAAGCCCTTCGACGCCTGGAACGTGCCGGCCAAGGCCATCACGCAGACGGCCCGCCTCGTCGCGAGCGCGCGCCTGGCCGACGCCCAGGGCGACCTGGCCGCCGCCGCGGCCGCGCTGGAGCAGGCCGTGGCCATCGAGGAGGGCCTGGCCTATACCGAGCCGGCCTACTGGTACTACCCGGTGCGCCAGTCCCTGGGCGCGGTGCGCCTGCGCCAGGGGCGGCTGGACGAGGCCGAGAAGGCGCTGCGCGAATCGCTGGCGCGCGTGCGCAACAACGGCTGGGCACTGGCCGCGCTGGCCGAGGTCTACAAGCGCAAGGGCGACGCCACCGCCGAGAAGGCCGCCCGCGAGGCGCTGCAGCGGGCCTGGTTCGGCAGCGCGGGCGGCCCCGATCTCGCCAGGATCTAGGGCCTGCTGCCGTAGCGTTATCAGGCCCTAGTCTTCCTTCATCTGCGCCGCCTTGGCAATCGGCGCTAGCCGCGCCTTCTCGGCGGCCAGGAAGGCGCGGAACTCGGCGCGGCTGCCGCCCATCGGGTCGATGGCCAGCGGGATCAGCCGGGCGCGCAGCTCGCTGGACTTCAGCGCCATGTTCACCGCGGCATTGAGCTTGTCCAGGACGGGCTCGGGCGTGCCCCTGGGCGCGAACACGCCGGACCAGTGGCCGATGACGATGTCGGCGAAGCCCTGCTCCTGGGCCGTCGCCACGTCCGGCAGCGCGGCGATGCGCCGGCTCCAGGTCGACGCGATGGCACGCAGCCGCCCGGCCCTGACCATGGACAGCACGACCGGGCTGGCCTCGGAGGTGGCGTCCACCTGCTTGCCGACGACCGCCGTCATGCCCTCGGAGCCACTCTTGAACGGCACCACCTGCAGCCTGGCGCCGGCGCGCAGCTTCAGCATCTCGGCGACGAAATGCGGCGTGCTGCCGGTGCCGGCGGTTGCGAAGTTCAGGCCCGCGCCCTTGTGCGAGGCGGCGATCAGGCCCTTCAGGTCCTTGATCGGTGAATCCGGCGGCACGACGATGACCGAGGGGCTGACGGCCAGCATGACGACGGGGATCAGGTCGCCCTCCTCGTAGGGCATGCGCGAACGGATCATCGCGTTGGTGATGACGCCGGCCGCGGGCGCCAGCAGGGTGTAGCCGTCCGGCGCGGCCTTGGCGACATAGGTCGCACCGATGGTCGAGCCGGCGCCGGGCCGGTTCTCGATGACGACGGGCTGGCCGAGCTGGCGGGCCGCGGCCTCCATCACCGCGCGGGCGACGATGTCGTTGGCGCCGCCGGGGCCGAAGGGCACGACGACATGCAAGGGCTTGCTCGGCCAGGCGTCCTGAGCCAGTGCAGGCCAGGGCGCCAGGGCGGCGATGCCGGCCCCGACCAGCCGGCGGCGGCCCGGGGATTCGAGTCCGGTGAAGCGGGCTTGTGCGTTCCGCGAAGACGATGCCATCTCCATGCTCCCGGCCCCGGGGAGAGGGCCTCGCCGGGCCATTGTGGGCGAAGCCAGTGCGAGCCGCCGACCGTGCCTGCGTCAGTGAAAATCCGGGCATGTCACTCGCTGCCTACATGGACGATCTCGGCCGCGCTGCCCGCGCCGCCGCCACGCAGATGGCCGCCGCCTCCACGGCCGCCAAGAACACCGCGCTGCTGGCCCTGGCCCGCCGCCTGCGCGAGGCCGGCCCGGCACTGGCCGCCGCCAACGCGCGCGACCTGGCCGGCGCCGCCGAACTGAGCGGCCCGCTGCGCGACCGCCTCAAGCTCGATGCCAAGACGCTGGCCACCGTGGCCGAGGGCTGCGAGCAGATCGCCGCCATGCCCGACCCCATCGGCGAGATCAGCGGCGTGAAGCGCCGCCCGAGCGGCATCAGCGTGGGCCAGATGCGCGTGCCGCTGGGCGTGTTCGGCATGATCTACGAGAGCCGCCCCAACGTGACCATCGAGGCCGCGTCGCTGGCCATCAAGAGCGGCAATGCCTGCATCCTGCGCGGCGGCTCCGAGGCCATCCACTCCAACCTTGCGCTGGCCGAACTGGTGGCCGCGTCACTGGAGGAAGCCGGCCTGCCGCGCACCGCCGTGCAGCTCGTCAACACCACCGACCGCGCCGCGGTGGGCCTGCTGATCAGCCGGCCGCAATGGGTGGACGTCATCATTCCGCGCGGCGGCAAGGGCCTGATCGAGCGCATCAGCGCCGAGGCCAAGGTGCCGGTCATCAAGCACCTGGACGGCAACTGCCACAGCTATGTGGACGAGTTCGTCGACCTCGACCTCGCGGTCAAGGTGGTGGACAACGCCAAGACGCAGAAGTACAGCCCCTGCAACGCGACCGAGTCGCTGCTGGTGCATGCGGCCCAGGCACCGGCCTTCCTGCCGCGCATCGCGGCGGTGTTCAAGGCCAAGGGCGTCGAGATGCGCGGCTGCCTGCGCACGCTGGCCCTGGTGCCGGGCGCCGTGCCGGCGAGCGAGGAGGACTGGTCCACCGAATACCTCGCGCCCGTCATCAGCATCAAGGTCATCGACTCGCTGGACGAGGCCATCGCCCACATCAACCGCTACGGCTCCCACCACACGGATGCGATCCTGACGACCCACCACCCCAACGCGATGCGCTTCCTGCGCGAGGTCGACTCGGCCAGCGTGATGGTCAACGCGAGCACGCGCTTCGCCGACGGCTTCGAGTATGGGCTGGGGGCCGAGATCGGCATCTCCACCGACAAGTTCCACGCCCGCGGGCCGGTGGGGCTGGAGGGGCTGACGTCGATGAAGTGGGTGGTGTTGGGGCAGGGTGAGGTGAGGGGTTGAGAGCTGTGCTCGCGGGGCGCCCAGGTAGCATCCCGCCCATGCAAGACACCCGCAAAGCCCTGGTGCTTTTTTCCGGCGGCCAGGACTCCACCACCTGCCTGGCCTGGGCGCTGGACCGCTATGCCGAGGTCGAGACGCTGGCCTTCGACTACGGCCAGCGCCATCGCGTCGAGCTGGACTGCCGCAACACCGTGCGCGCCCGGATCGCCGCGCAGTTCCCGCACTGGGCCGGCAAGCTGGGCGCCGATCATCTGCTGGACCTCTCCCTGCTCGGCCAGATCAGCGACACCGCGCTGACCAGCGAACGCGCCATCGAGCTGCAGGCCAATGGCCTGCCCAACACCTTCGTGCCCGGCCGCAACCTGCTCTTCCTGACCTTCGCCGCGACGCTGGCCTACCGGCGCGGCGCGTCGGTGCTGGTGGGCGGCATGTGCGAGACCGACTTCGCCGGCTACCCGGACTGCCGCGACAACACGATGAAGGCGCTGCAGGTGGCCCTCAGCCTGGGCCTCGATGCGCCGATGACGCTGGAGACGCCGCTGATGTTCATCGACAAGGCCGCCACCTGGCGCCTGGCCGAGAGCCTGGGCGGCGCGGCGCTGGTGAAGCTCATCGTCGAGGAGACGCATACCTGCTACCTCGGCGAGCGCGGCGAGCTGCACGACTGGGGCCATGGCTGCGGGCACTGCCCGGCCTGCGAGCTGCGGGCCAAGGGCTTCGCTGCCTACCGGGCCGTTGCGTGATGCTCTGGCTCAACTGGCAGACGGGCAGCATCGCGGCTGCGGCGCTGCTGTTCTTCTGGGGCGTGGGCGCCTACAACCGGCTGATGTCGCTGCGCAATGCCATCGGCGAGGCCTTCACCCAGTTCGACGCCCACTTGAAGGCCCGCGGCGAAGCCTGCGACAAGCTGCTGGCCGCCGTGGCGCCGCGCCTGCCCAGCGAGCAGGCCACCTTCGACGCGCTGGCCAGCGCCCAGGCCGAATCGCAATCCGCCGCCCAGGCCTCGCGCGCCAGGCCCTGGTCGCCCGACCCGGTCGGCGGTCTCGCGGTGGCGAGCGCGCTGCACGCGGCGGCGCTGACGCGCCTGCTGTCGTTGCTGGATCACCAGGCCGAGCTGCGCAGCGAGACCGCGATCGACGCGCTGGTCAGCGAGTTGAAGCTCATCGAACGCCAGCGTGCCTTCACGCGCCAGGTCTTCAACCAGGCCGTGGGCCAGTACAACGAGGCCCTGCACCAGTTCCCGACGCGGGTGCTGGCGAATCTGTATGGCTTCAGCGAAGCCCGGTCGCTCTAAGCCGCCGACTTCTTCGGCATCAGCGCCAGGAATTCGCGCCGCAGGTTCGCATCGGTCAGGAAGGCGCCCCGCATCACGCTGTTGGTCATGGCCGCCTGGTTGTCCTTCACGCCGCGCCAGTGCATGCAGAAATGGTCGGCCTCCATGACGACGGCCAGGCCGTCGGGCTTCACGCGGTGTTCCAGCTCGTTGGCCAGCATGATGACGGCCTCCTCCTGGATCTGCGGGCGGTTCATGACCCAGTCGGTCAGGCGCACGTACTTGGACAGGCCGATCAGGTTGGAGTGCTCGTTGGGCATGATGCCTATCCACACCCGGCCGAGGATGGGGCAGAGGTGGTGGGAGCAGGCGCTGCGCACCGTGATCGGGCCGACGATCATCAGCTCGTTGAGGCGGCTGATGTTGGGGAACTCGGTGACCGTGGGTGCCTCGGCATAGCGGCCGGCAAAGACCTCGCGCACGAACATCTTGGCGACGCGCTTGGCCGTCTCCTGCGTGTTGTGGTCGCTGTCGGTGTCGATGACCAGGCTCTGCAGCACGGCCTGCATCCTGGCCTGCACCTCGTCCTGCAGCGCGTCCAGCTCGCCGGGCTCGATGAAGGCGGCGATGTTGTCGTTGGCGTGGTGGCGGCAGCCGGCCGCCACGAGGCGGTAGCGGATGCGCTCGGAAACGGGGGCGTCTGCGGCGGGTGCATTCATGGGCGCGGATTCTCGGCCGAAAGCCCACTTCTACACTTCGGCCATGTCCCAAAGCCCCCAGTCTGCCCCCCTGCACCGGCTGCTCTCCCAGGCCGCCGACGCGGTGCAGGGCGTGCGCGAGGGCCGGTCGCTGACCGAACTGCTGGCCCGTGTGCCGGCCGAGCTGCGTCCCGGCACCCAGGCCCTGGCCTTCACCGCGCTGCGCCGCCTGGGCTCCGCCGAGGCCGCGCGCCAGCAGCTCGCGCCCAAGGCGCCGCCGCCGCGCGTGGATGCGCTGCTGCTGGTCGCGCTGGCCCTGCTGTGGCCCGACCCCGAACCCGCCTATGCCGACCACACCCTGGTCGACCAGGCCGTCAATGCCGCCAAGCAGCGCGCGCCGGCCAGCGCCGCCTTCGTCAACGCGGTGTTGCGCCGCTTCCTGCGCGAGCGCCAGGCCCTGGTGGCCGCCGCCGAGCGCAGCCCGCAGGGCGCCTTCAGCCACCCGGCCTGGTGGATAGAGAAGCTGCGCCAGGACTGGCCCGCGCAGTGGCAGGCCCTGCTGGCCGCCAACAACCGCCCGCCGCCGATGACGCTGCGCGTGCATGCCGGCCGCATCACGGCGGCCGGCTATGTCGAGCGCCTGGCGGAAGCCGGCATAGTCGCGCGCGCGCTGGGCGCTCCCACGCCTCAGGCCGTCGTGCTGGACAAGCCCGTGCCGGTGTCGGCCCTGCCGGGCTTTGCCGAGGGACTGGTGTCGGTGCAGGACGCCGCCGCCCAGCTCGCCGCGCCGCTGGTCGTCGGCAGCGGGCTCAAGCCCGGCGCCCGCGTGCTCGACGCCTGCGCGGCGCCCGGCGGCAAGACGGCCCATCTGCTCGAACTGCAGCCCGACCTGCAGCTGACCGCGCTGGACGCCGACGCGCAGCGCCTGGCGCGTGTGCAGGACAACCTGAACCGTTTGCAACAGAAGGCAACGCTGAAGGCTGCCGACGCCCGCCAGACCGCGGCCTGGTGGGACGGCCAGCCCTTCGACGCCATCCTGCTCGACGCGCCCTGCAGCGCCTCCGGCATCGTGCGCCGCCACCCGGACGTGCGCTGGCTGCGCCGGCCCGACGACATCGCGGCCCTGGCCCGCATCCAGGCCGAGCTGCTGGACGCGCTGTGGCCGCTGCTCGCGCCCGGGGGGCGCCTCGTCTATGCGACCTGCTCGGTCTTCAAGGCCGAGGGGCAGGCGCAGCTCGACGCATTTTTGCAACGCCAGCCCGATGCCAAGTGCCTGGACGTGCCCGGCTTCACGGGCCACCTGCTGCCCCTGGCCGACAATGCCGCGAACCCGCCGCCCCTGGACGGCTTCTTCTACGCCCTGATCCTGAAGCCCTGAGTTGACCCTCGTTCGCGCCGTCATCGTTGTCTGGCTTGCCGCACTGATCGCCTTGATGCCGGGCGCAGCGCGGGCCGAGGGCGTGGAGCTGGCCCAGCTGTCGACGCGCCGGGCCGACGACGGCCTGGAGCTGAGCTTCACGACCCGCTTCGAGCTGAGCCGCGCCGCCGAGGACGCGCTGCACAAGGGCGTGCCGCTGTATTTCGTCGCCGAGGCCACCGTGCTGCGCAACCGCTGGTACTGGCGCGACGCCCGTGTGGCCCAGACCGAGCGCACCTGGCGCCTGGCCTGGCAGCCGCTCACGCGGCAGTACCGCGTCTCCACCGGTGGCCTGCACCAGAGCTTCGCGACGCTGGACGAGGCCATGGCCGTGCTGCGCGGCCAGAGCGGCTGGCACATCGCCGAGCCCAAGGACATCGAGGACAGCGGCAGCTACTACCTCGAGTTCAGCTACCGGCTCGACGTCAGCCAGCTGCCGCGGCCGATGCAGATCGGCCTGCAGTCGGGCTTCTCGCTCAGCGTCGACCAGAAGCGCGGCTTCAATGGCGACTTCAGCCTGAAGCAATGACAAGGGCCGAGCGCAGGGCCACTCCCAAGCCGGCCCGCCATCCCCTCGGGGGCGGAGGCCGGACCGAGCGAGTCCGGTGGACTCGCTCAGCCTGCCGAGGAGGCGCGGCACCGGACGCGGCGCGGCCTGCAAGGCCGACCGGCGTACCCGCCGGGCAAGGGGCCGCATGACCAAAACCGCGCGTTGGGGCTGGGTCATCACGCTGGTGACCCTGACGGGCGTGGCCGGTGTGCTGGCCTTCCTGCTGTCGGTCGGCACGACGAGCGAGCGCGGCTTCTTCGAGCGGCACTACCACTGGCTGTTCTGGGTCAATGTCGCGGTGGCCGCCGTGCTGACCCTGGTCATCCTCGTCGCCGCCGTGCGCCTGGTCATGCGCGTGCGCCGGGGGCGCTTCGGCAGCCGCCTGCTGTTCAAGCTGGCCGGCATCTTCGCCCTCGTCGGCGTCGTGCCCGGCCTGATGATCTACGCGGTGTCCTACCAGTTCGTGAACCGCAGCATCGAGACCTGGTTCGACGTGAAGCTGGCCACCGCGCTGGAGGCCGGCCTCAACCTCGGACGCGGCACGCTGGACGCGATGGTGTCCGACCTGGGCAACAAGACCCGCGACGCCGCCGACCAGCTGGCCGACGCCAGCACGCCTCAGCTGCTGGGCCTGGAGCGCCTGCGCGACAAGCTCGGCGCGCGCACCGTCGCCATCGTCGGCGGCAAGGGCCAGATCCTGCTCGAGAGCGGTGGCGACACGCGCCAGCTCACGCCCGACCGGCCCAGCGACAGCATGCTGACGCGCGCGCGCGGCGGCGTGCCGGTCAGCGAGCTCGAAGGCCTGGAGGACGAGGCCGAGGCCCTGCAGGGGGGTGCCCAGATCCGCGCGCTGGCCCTGCTGCCCAACACCGAACTGCGCCTGGGCCTGGGCGAGCGCTACCTGATGGTGGTGCAGCGCATCCCGGCCAGCATGCTCAGCAATGCGCTGGCCGTGCAGGCCGCCAACAGCGAATACCAGCAGCGCTCGCTGGAGCGCGTCGGCCTGCGCCGCATGTACCTGGGCACGCTGACCCTGGTGCTCATCCTCGCCGTCTTCGCAGCCCTGCTGCTGGCCGTCACCCTGGGCAACCAGCTGGCGCGGCCGCTGCTGATGCTGGCCGACGGCGTGCGCCAGGTGGCCCAGGGCGACCTGTCCGTGCGGCCCGTGCTCGCGTCGCGCGACGAGCTCGGCGGCCTGACCCGCTCCTTCGCCGACATGACCGGGCAGCTTGCCGACGCGCGCGAGCAGGTGCAGCGCAGCGTGGCCGAGCTGGAAAGCGCCCGCACCCATCTGCAGACCATCCTCGACAACCTGACCGCCGGCGTGCTCGTCTTCGACGCGGCGGGCCGCCTCGAGACCGTGAACCCCGGCGCGACGCGCATCCTGCGCCTGCCGCTGTCGGCCTATGTCGGCCGGCCGCTGGCCGACGTACCCGGCCTGGCCGAGTTCGCCGCCGCGCTGGAACGGCGCTTCGAGCAGCACCTCGGCCCCGACCCCGCCGAGCGCGACATGGACCGCGAGCTCTGGCAGGAATCCTTCGAGCTGCAGCTCGACCCCAAGCAGGACCCGCTGACCCTGCTGGTGCGCGGCGCACCCCTGCCCCAGCGTGCCCGCCTCGTCGTCTTCGACGACATCTCCGAGGTCGTCTCGGCGCAGCGCTCGGCCGCCTGGAGCGAGGTTGCGCGCCGGCTGGCCCACGAGATCAAGAACCCGTTGACGCCCATCCAGCTCTCTGCCGAGCGCATGCAGCACAAGCTCGAGGCCAAGCTCGAAGGCCCCGACCAGGCCATGCTGATCCGCTCCGTCGCGACCATCGTCAACCAGGTGCAGGCGATGAAGCAGCTCGTCAACGAGTTCCGCGACTACGCCCGCCTGCCGTCGGCCCAGCTCACGCCGCTCGACCTCAACGCCCTCGTGCAGGAGGTGCTCAGCCTCTATGCCGAGGCGCAGGAGAAGGGGCAGCTCACGGCCGAGCTCGCGCCCCGCCTGCCCTTCATCAAGGGCGATGCCAGCCAGCTGCGCCAGGTCATCCACAACCTCGTGCAGAACGCGCTGGACGCCGTGCAGGACTGCGCCGACGGCCGCGTCGTCGTGCGCTCCTCGCTGTCACTGACCGAGGCCGGCGTGCCCCGCTCGGTGCGCCTGCACATCATCGACAACGGCCATGGCTTTGCCGAGAAGGTGCTCAAGCGCGCCTTCGAGCCCTATGTGACGACCAAGAGCAAGGGCACCGGCCTGGGCCTGGCCGTCGTCAAGAAAATCGCCGACGAGCACGGCGCCCGCATCTCGCTGCGCAACCTGCATCCCGCTTCGGATGCGGGTTCTCCCCCGGAAGACGGGCGCGAGGCCGCCGTGATCGGCGCGCAAGTTTCGCTATCATTTTCGAACCTGGCGCCTGCCACCGAGCCCGGTGCGATCGGCGCCAAGACCTAAGGATTCATGGCCACCATTCTTGTTGTCGACGACGAACTGGGCATCCGCGCCCTGTTGTCCGAAATCCTCAGCGACGAGGGGCACACCATCGAGCTTGCCGAGAACGCCACCCAGGCCCGGGCGGCGCGCGAGCGCATGCGCCCCGACCTCGTGCTTCTCGACATCTGGATGCCCGACGTCGACGGCGTGACCCTGCTCAAGGAGTGGGGCGGCGCCGGCCTGCTGACCATGCCGGTCATCATGATGAGCGGCCACGGCACCATCGACACGGCGGTCGAGGCCACCAAGTTCGGCGCCATCGCCTTCCTCGAAAAGCCCATCACGCTGCAGAAGCTGCTGCGCGCCGTCGAGCAGGCCCTGGTCAAGACCGCGCCGCCGCGCCCCGCGCCCGCCGCCGTCGGCCTGCCCAGCTATGCCCGCCCCGAGCCCGGCAATCTGCCCGCGGTGTCCAGCCATGGCGTGAACCTGTCCGGCCACATGCCGGGCGGCAGCAATGCGCTCGCGTCCGAGCAGAGCTTCGAACTCGACCGCCCGCTGCGCGAGGCGCGTGACGCCTTCGAGAAGAGCTACTTCGAATTCCACCTCGCCAAGGAAAACGGCTCCATGACCCGCGTCGCCGAGAAGACCGGCCTGGAGCGCACCCACCTCTACCGCAAGCTCAAGCAGCTCGGCGTGGACCTGAGCCGCAACAAGCGCGGCGCGGGCGGTTGAGCCTGCCTGCGCTGTGCTATAGTCGCGGACTTAGCTGAGCGGCCCGAGGCCGTTTCGGTGATCAGAACAAGGCCTGGTAGCTCAGTTGGTAGAGCAGCGGATTGAAAATCCGCGTGTCGGTGGTTCGATTCCGCCCCAGGCCACCAAGATTGCGGGCCCCTGATTTCCATTGGAATCAGGGGTTTTTGCTTTCTGGTCCGCGCCCCTGGGGCATGGTTTGTTCGGCGATGGTTGGGTGGCTCGTCAGGTGGCGCAGTCCCGGCCCTGCCGCCGGTGTTCACTGGTCCGCCCATGGGCCCGCGACAGCTCCAATTTCCGTGGGTGGAATGAAGTATCAAGGACCCACCCGTGGCCGCTGGAAACACCTTCGCGCATGCAGACCTCCTGGCCTGCGTCACCCAGAGCCTCTGTACCCGCACGCTGAATGTCTTCGCACAAGAGTCCCGGCTCGATGGTGAGAGTCTGAAGGATGCCGTGGACCGCTATGAAGTCGACTACGCCTGGCACGTCCTGGGCTCCGACCGCATGCGCAACGAGACCGTCGCGCTGCTGGAGGCCAAGCTCAAGCAGCCGGCGACCGACGCGCAAAAGACCTGTGTGGCCGAAGTTCTGAGAACCGCTGCCGAAGGCCAATCTTTCGACCTGCTGATGAGCTTTGACAGTGACGTGCCCGAACTGCTGGCGGCCATGCTGCACGCCCAGTTCGCGGCCAGGGCGATGCCGGAAGCTGAAGCGGTGAGCTGAGGCCGACACCATAAGCGGCTCGCCTCAATCCAGCGCCAGCGACACCAGCAGCTTGCCCACGCGGCGGTCGCTGGCCGAGGTCAGGCCCTTGCCCAGGCCCAGTGTCAGCTCCAGGGGGCCGGCCTTGGCGTCGAGGGTGATGAGCCCGAGTTCGCGGCGCTGGCCGCTGGGCAGCAGGTGGGACAACGGTCCGGCCTCGGCGAAGTATTCGAGGCCGAGATGCAGGTCGGGTCGCAGCCGGTAGGCCAGCTTGGCCGAAGGCTCGAAGTCGACCTCGCGTTCGGGGCCCGAGACCGTGGCCTGCAGGCCGGGGTTCAGCACCGCATGCCAGTTGCCGGTGCGCCAGCCGAGGATGGGGCGGAGCTCGATGCCTGCGGCCCAGTCCTCGTGGACCGCGCGGCTGCGCCCCAGCTCGACGCGACCGCCCCAATAGAAGCCCTGCGCCTCGTCATGCGGCGCGACGAAGGTCAGCTCGAGGTTGGCGCCGGTGCCATACCAGGTTCCGTCGGCGCGGGTCGCGGGCAGTTGCAGGCTCAGCTCCCATTGCGGCGCGAGGCCGTAGGAGAACTCGGCCATGCCTTGCAGCAGCGGTGACGGCGTGGCCGCGCTGCGCGCGGGGCGGACCCAGCTGCCCTGCAGCTCGAGGCCGAATTCGCCGGCCTCGGTCAGGTCGTCGTTGAGCACGCGGAAGTCGGCCGGGGCAGCTTGCGCGCCCGCGCTGCACAGCGCGACCAGCATCACGGCACAGGCGGCCGAGCGCCAGGGCGAGGGGGGTGTTTTCATCGGCCCGCATTGTGCGGGCGGCCTGTGTCAGCCCGTGCCGGTCGACGCCAGCGCGTCGGCGACGATGTGGGCGATGTGCCCGGGGCGCTCGCGATGCGGCATATGCCCGGTCTCGGCCAGCACCTCGACTCGCGCCGGCCCGCTCACCAGCCGGCCGATCATCTCGGGGTGGCAGGTCGAACCGTATTCGTCGCTGTCGCCGTGCAAGGCCAGCACGGCGCAGGCCACGCGCGGCAACGTGGCCGTGAGCGACCAGCCGGCAAACGCAGGATCGAGCCAGGTTCCGACCCAGGCGGCCAGCACCCAGGCGGCCTTGTCGCCGTGATAGCGGGCCAGCCTCTGCATCTGCTCCGGCGCCTTGAACTGCTCGCCCGCGGCGCGTATGCCCTGCGCGGTGCGGTCCTCGACGAAGACCTGGGCCGACATGGTGACCAGCGCCTCGCAGCGGGCGCCCCATTCGGCCGCGCAGTGCACTGCCATGCCACCGCCCACGCTGTGGCCGAGGACGGCGAAGCGATCAATGCCCAGTTGCGCCAGCACCGCGGGGAAGAAGCTGCGGGCCTCGTCGGCGACGAAGTCCAGCGGCATCGGCCCCTCGCGCGCGTCCGAGCGGCCAAAGCCCAGCCGGTCGTAGGCGACGACGCGCCGGCCCGTGGCCTCGCACAACGCGGCGGGGAAGTCCCGCCACAGCTCGACGCAGCCGAGCGAGTCGTGCAGCAGCACGATAGGCGGCTTCGCCCCGTTGCCGCCCGCCGGCGCCCAGGCGCGGGCAAACAGCCGGCCGCGCGGATGCGCGATCCAGTGGTCTTCGACGTGCAGTTGCGCGGTGCTCACTTCAGGCCCGCATCGCGCGCTTGGCCGACAGCGCCATGAAGACGGCGAACACGACGACGACGACCAGGCCGGCACCCAGCGACGCGTGCTCGGCGACGAGGCCGATCAGCGGCGGGCCGGCCATCATGCCGAGGTAGCCCACGCCCGACACGGCCGCGATGCCGTGGGCCGACGACACGCCCGGCACCTGCGCGGCGGCGCTGAACAGTACCGGCACGACATTGGACAGCCCGAGGCCGACGAGAGCGAAGCCGGCCAGAGCGACGGGTGCCGAGGGCAGGGCCAGCGCCAGCGCCATGCCGGCTGCGGCGAGCACGCCGCTGGCGCGCATCAGCCGGCGCGGCGCGAGGCGGGCGCGCACCCAGTCGCCGCCGAAGCGGCCGGCCGCCATCGCGCCGCTGAAGCTGGCATAGGCCAGGGCTGCGGTGCTGGCGCTGCTGGCGCGCTCCTGCTTCATGAAGAGCACGCTCCAGTCGTACATCGCGCCCTCGGCGATCAGGCCCATGGCGGCCAGCACGCCCAGCAGCAGCAGCGGACCGCGCGGCAAGCTCAGGGGGTGCTTTTCCTCGGCGGCCTTCTCGGGCACGGGCAGCATCGCGCGGCTGGCGATCAGCACGACGGCCGCGCCCAGGCCGGCGGCCAGCAGCAGATGGGCCTGCGGCGACAGGCCCAGCGCGGGCGCGGCGCTGCCCAGGCTGGCGCCGGCCATGCCGCCGAGGCTGAACATGCCGTGGAAGCCGCTCATCAGCGGCCGGGCGGACAGGCGCTCGATCTCGGTGGCCTCGGTGTTGATGGCCACGTCGAGCAGGCTGCCGCTGGCACCGAAGACCAGCATGACGGCCAGCAGGGCCGCATAGGCCTGCCCCACCAGCAGGCTGGCGATGGCGGCGCAGCACAGCAAGCCCATTGCGGCGGAGACGCTGCGCGGCCCCCAGCGGCCGACGACGCGGCCGGCCTGGGCCAGGGCCAGCAGTGCGCCGGCGCCGCCCGCCAGCATCGCGATGGCCAGCGCCTGCTCGCCCAGGCCGTAGTGGCCCTTGACGGTGGGCACGTGCACGCCCCAGGTCGCGAACATCACGCCCAGCACGAAGAACTGCGCGCGCAGTGCGCGCGACGCAACGACGACGGTCGTCACCGGGCGCTGGTCGCCACGCGGGTGAAGAAGTCGTAGACGCCCTGGTCGCCCATCTTGCGCGCGTCGGCCAGCTCGCCGCCCTCGGTCGCGTAGAGCAGCTTGCCCTCGGGCGACAGCACGGCCACGGCCGGGATGCCCTTCTTCAGCGGCACGCGGTAGGTTTCGGCGATGTCGACGTTGCGGTCAAAGCGGCCGACATCGACCTTGACGACCTTGAAGCTCTTCGCGATCAGCGGCGCGCTGGGGCCGTGCTTGAAGCTGTTGTCCAGCATGCGGCAGTCGCCGCACCAGTTGGCACCGAAGACGACGAGCACCGGCAGCCTGGCCTGGGCGGCCTCGGCCAGCGTGGCGCGGAGGGCGGCCTTTGCATCGGCGCCCTCGTCGTAGATGGCGGGCGGGCCGGCGTGGGCGCCGAGGCTTGCAGCGAGCAGCAGGGAGGCGATCAGGAGGCGCATGGCGGGGAACTCGAAGGGACTGCGTGGCGATGGGGGTCAGCCGCCACCGCCGAGGGCGCGGTAGAGGGCGACGAGGTTCTGCGCGCGCTGGCTCTGCACCTGCACGAGGGACTGCTGGGCCGCGAACAGCGAGCGCTGCGCGTCCAGGCGGTCCAACGCGCCGGCGACACCGGCCGCATAGCGCTGCTCGGCCGCGGCCAGGCGGCGCGTCTCGGCGTCCACCTGGGCGGCCAGCGCGCTGCGCTGCTCGGCCAGCGTGGCGCGGCCGGCGAGGCCATCGGCCACCTCGCGGAAGGCGGTCTGGATGGCCTTCTCGTACTGGGCCAGCGCGATGTCGCGGGACGCACGCGCGCCGGCGAGGTTGGCGCGGTTGCGGCCGGCGTCGAAGATGGGCTGCACCAGCGCGGGCGCGAAGCTCCAGGCCGTGTTCTTGAACAGGCCCGACAGCTGGCCGCTGGCGGTGCCGAACTGGCCGGTCAGCGTGATGCGCGGCCAGAAGGCGGCGCGCGCGGCATCGATGTTGGCGTCCGCCGCGCCGAGCTGGAACTCGGCCTGGCGGATGTCGGGCCGGCGCGTCAGCACCTCGGCGGGCACGCCGGCGGGCAGCTCGGCCAGCGGTTCGAAGTCGGCCAGCTCGCCACTGGGCGCAGGCAGGTCGGCCGGCAGCGGGCCGCCGATCAGCAGCGCGAGCGCGTTCTCGTCGAGCATGCGCTGGCGCCGGGCCTGGGCCAGCGCGGCGCGCGCGGCCTGCAGCGAGGACTCGGCCGCGCGCAGGTCCAGCTCCCCGGCGATGCCGCCATCGAAGCGCTGGCGGGTCAGCCGCAGCGACTCGTCGCGCGTGGCCAGCGTGTCGCGCGTGAGCCTGAGCAGGGCCTCGTCGGCCTGCAGCGCGATCTCGGCATTGGCCACGCCGGCCACCAGCGCGGTGCGCACGGCCTGCTGGCTGGCCTGGGCCGCCAGCAGCTGGGACGCGGCGGCGGCGCTGAGGCCGCGCAGCCGGCCGAACAGGTCCAGCTCGTAGGCCGAGACCTGCAGGCCGGCCGTGTAGAGGCTGTTGATGCCGCCGGCGGCCGTGGGCGTGCGCGAGCCGTTGATGCCGGCGCTGACGGTGGGCCAGAGGTCGGCGTCGCGCGCGGCGGCGCTGGCGCGGGCGGCCTCGATGTTGAGCACCGCGACGCGCAGGTCGCGGTTGTTGGCCAGCGCCAGCGGGATCAGCCGCTGCACCCGTTCGCCCTTGAAGGCCTGGGCCCAGGGCAGGTCGACCGCGGCAGTCGCGTCGGCGCCGCCGGCCTGCGCAAAGGCCGCGGGCACGGCTGCTGCGGCGGCTTCGGCAGCGACGGGGCGCTTGGGCTCGGGGCCGGCACAGGCGGCCAGCAGGGCGGTGGCGGCGATCAGGGTCAGGGCTTGCCGTTTCATGCCTGGCTCCCCGACTCTTCTTCCGCTTCGTGGGCGTCGCGCCGCCGCTGGCGTTCGCTGCCGGGGAAGAACCTGCGCACGACGACGAAGAAGACTGGCACGAAGAACACGGCCAGCAGCGTCGCCGACAGCATGCCGCCCATCACGCCGGTGCCGATGGCGCGCTGGCTGGCCGAGCCCGCGCCGCTGGCGAGCACCAGCGGCAGCACGCCGAGGATGAAGGCCAGCGAGGTCATGATGATGGGCCGGAAGCGCAGATGGGCCGCCTCGCGCACCGCGTCGAAGACGCTCTTGCCGTGCGCCTGCAGCTCCTTGGCGAACTCGATGATGAGCACGGCGTTCTTGGCCGACAGGCCGATGATGGTGATCATGCCGACCTTGAAGTAGACGTCGTTCTCCAGCCCGCGGAAGGTGGCGCCCAGCACGACGCCGAGCACGCCCAGCGGCACCACGAGCAGCACCGACAGCGGGATGCTCCAGCTCTCGTACAGCGCGGCCAGGCACAGGAACACGGCCAGCAGCGAGAAGCCGAACAGGATGAAGGCGGTGGAGCCGGAGAGCTTTTCCTCGCGCGACTGGCCGGTCCATTCGAAGCCGAAGCCTTCGGGCAGCTGGGCCGCGAGCTTCTCCATCTCGGCGATGGCCACGCCGGTGGACACGCCCTTGGCCGGCTCGCCCAGGATGCGCATGGCCGGGTAGCCGTTGTAGCGCACGGTCTGCATCGCGCCGGTGATCCATTTGCTGGTGGCGAAGGCGGAGAGCGGCACCGGCTGGCCGGAGGCGTTCAGCACATTGAGCCGCAGCAGGTCCTCGGGCTGCATGCGCGCGGGCGCGTCGGCCTGCACGATGACGCGCTGCAGGCGGCCGGCGTTGGGGAAGTCGTTCACATAGGTCGAGCCCAGCGACGTGCCCAGCACCGCGTTGACGGCGCCGATGTTCAGGCCCAGGGCCTGGGCGCGATCGCGGTCGATGTCCAGCTGCAGCTGGGCGGCGTCTTCCAGGCCGTCGGGGCGCACGGCTGTCAGCAGCGGGTTCTTGGCCGCGGCGCCCAGCAGCTGGTTGCGCGCGGCCAGCAGTTCGGCGCGCGTGTGGCCGCTGCGGTCCTGCAGGCGGAAGGCGAAGCCGTTGGCGCGGCCCAGGTCGCGGATGGGCGGCGGGCTGGTCGGGAAGATGATGGCGTCTCGCACCTTGGCCAACGCCGGGAAGGCCCGCGCCGCCAGCGCCTGCGCGGAGTGCTCGGCGCCGTGGCGCTCGTCCCAGGGCTTGAGGGTGACGAATGCGAGGCCGGCGTTCTGGCCCGAGCCCGAGAAGCTGAAGCCGACGACGCCGACCATGCTCTCCACCTCGGGCTGCTTGAGCATATAGCTCTCGACCTGCTGCACCACCTCCAGCGTGCGCGCCTGCGTGGCACCCGGCGGCAGCTGCACGTTGACGAGGATGTTGCCCTGGTCCTCGTTGGGCACGAAGGCGGTGGGCAGCTTCTGGAACACCAGCACCGCCGCGGCGATGACGGCCGCGTAGACGACGGCCATGCGGCCGGCGCGGTGAATGAAGCGGCCGACCCAGCCCTCGTAGCCCCTGGCCGTGTTGGCAAAGCCGCGGTTGAACCAGCCGAAGAAACCCCGCTTCTCGATGTGATGGCCGGCCTCGACCGGCTTGAGCAGCGTCGCGCACAGCGCCGGCGTCAGCGAGAGGGCCAGGAAGGCCGAGAACGCGATTGCCGAGACCATCACCGCCGAGAACTGGCGGTAGATGTTGCCGATGGAGCCGCTGAAGAAGGCCAGCGGCACGAACACCGAGATCAGCACGACGGTCACGCCGACGATGGCGCCCGAGATCTGGCCCATGGCCTTGCGCGTGGCCTTGAGCGGCGACAGGCCCTCCTCGCTCATCACGCGCTCGACGTTCTCGACGACGACGATGGCGTCGTCCACGACGATGCCGATGACCAGCACCATGCCGAACATCGTCAGCACATTGATCGAGAAGCCCAGGGCCAGCAGCGTCGCGAAGCTGCCCAGCAGTGCGATGGGCACGACCAGCGTGGGGATCAGCGTGTAGCGGATGTTCTGCAGGAACAGGAACATCACCAGGAACACCAGGGCCACGGCCTCCACCAGCGTCTCGACGACCTGGGAGATGGAGATGTCGATGAACAGCGAGCTGTCGTAGGGGATGTCGGCCTTCACGCCGGCCGGGAAATAGGGCGCCAGCTCCTTCAGCCGCTGCTTGATGAGCTTGGCCGTCTGCAGCGCATTGGCCGAGGGCGCGAGCTGCACGCCGACGCCCACCGAGGGCTTGCCGTTGAGCCGCGTGGAGCGGCCGGTGTAGCTGTCGGCACCGAGCTCGATGCGGGCCACGTCGCGCAGACGCACGCTGGAGCCGTCGGCGTTGGCGCGTAGCACGATGTTGCCGAACTGCTCCACGCTGGCCAGCTGGCCGCGCACGACGACGGTGGCCGCCACCGGCTGGCCGGGCACATTGGGCAGGTCGCCGATGGAGCCGGAGCTGACCTGGGCGTTCTGGGCCTGGATGGCCGCGTTCACATCGGCCGGCTGCAGCCTGTAGCCGACCAGCTTGGCCGGGTCCAGCCAGATGCGCATCGCGCGCTCGGTGCCGAACAGCAGGCCCTGGCCGACGCCGGGCACGCGCTGGATCTCGGGCAGCACGGTGCGCGAGGCGTAGTCGCCCAGCGCGATCGGATCGAAGTCCGGGTTCGTGCTCGACATGATGATGAAGAGCAGGAAGTTGGGGTTGGCCTTGTCGACCCGCACGCCCTGCTGGATGACGGCCTGCGGCAGCCGCGGCTGCGCGCGGGCGTAGCGGTTCTGCACGTCCACCTGGGCCAGGTCGGGGTTGGTGGCCGGGTCGAAGCTCAGCGTCAACGAACCCGTGCCGTCGGCCTGGGACACGGCCTCCATGTAGATCAGGCCGGGCGAGCCGTTCATCTCGCGCTCGATGACGCTGATGACCGAGTCCTCCAGCGTCTGCGCCGATGCGCCAGGGTAGGAGACCGACAGCACGATGGACGGCGGCGCCACCGGGGGGTATTGGGAGATCGGCAGCTGCGTGACCGCGACCACGCCGATGACCGTGATGAAGAGGGCGATGACCCAGGCAAAGATGGGCCGGTTGATGAAGAACTGTGCCATGTCAGGATTCCCGCCGGGCCGTCCCAAGGGAAGCCTGCGCCCCCGCGGGGGGCAGCGAACGAAGTGAGCGTGGGGGCATCATTTTTTTCAGCCCTTCGAGGCGGCAGAGGCAGGGGCTGCTGTACCCCAGGGCACCGGCCGCGCCTTGCCGCCGGCCTTGGTCTTCTGCAGGCCGTCCACGACGACCTTCTCGCCGGCCTTCAGGCCGCCCAGTACCAGGGCCTTGCCGTCCTGGGCCGGGCCGAGCTTCACGGGCCGCGCTCTGACGCTGCCGTCATCGGCCACGACGAGCACGCTCTCGCCGGTGGCGCCGCGCGCCACGGCCTGCTGCGGCAGCCAGACGGCGCCGTCCACCTCGGCCTGGGCCAGGCGCACGCGCACGTACAGGCCCGGCAGCAGCAGGCCCTTGGGGTTGGGCAGCTCGGCGCGCAGCGTGATCTGGCCGGTGCTGGGGTCCACGCTCAGATCGGAGAACAGCAGCTTGCCGGGCTGGGCATAGACGCTGCCGTCTTCCAGCAGCACCTGCACCTTGGCGGCGTCCTTGCCGGCGCCCTGCAGCTTGCCGTCGGCCAGGGCTTGGCGCAGCCGCATGACCTCGGCCGCCGACTGTGTGAAGTTGACGTAAAGCTTGTCGATCTGCTGCACCAGCGCCAGCGGCGTGGCCTCGCCCTGGCCGACCAGGGCGCCCTCGGTCACCAGCGCACGGCCGATGCGCCCGGCTATTGGAGCCGTGACGCTGGCATAGCCGAGGTTGATCTGGGCCGTCTGCACGGCGGCCTTGCCGGCGGCCACGTCGGCCTTGGCCTGGCCGGCTGCGGCCTGGGCGTTCAGCGCCTCCTGCTGGCTGACGGCCTGGGTCTTGGCCAGCGGCGCATAGCGGTCGGCCAGCGCCTGGGCCTGCAAGAGGTTGGCCTCGGCACGCGCGAGCTGGGCCTGGGCGCTGACCAGCGCCGCGCGGTAGGGGGCGGCGTCGATCTCGAACAGGGCCTGGCCGGCCTTCACGTCGCTGCCCTCGGTGAACAGGCGCTTGTTCAGGATGCCGGCCGCGCGAGCACGTACTTGGGCGACGCGATAGGCCTCCAGGCGGCCCGGCAGCTCCGTGGCCAGGTCGGCCCGGGCCGGCGCGACGGTGACGACGCCCACCTCGGGCGGTGGCGGCGCACTGGCGCCGGTCTGGCCGTTGGACGGGCTGCAGCCGCCCAGCAGGCTGCCCAGCCCCGCGCCAAGGATGACCACCGCGCCCAGCCGAGCGCTGCTACCCCATGCCAACTTCATCTTGTGACCTTGTTCGACCGATTTTTTGGAGGCTCGCCCCGGCCGCCGTCGGCGCTTGGGGCGAAACAGGCGACTTTAGCGATGCAAGCGCTGTCATGCCGGTGAAACAAGCCATAGCCCTCGGCCGGGCCGGGTAGCTTCAGCGCAGTGCCCGGCCCACACGGGCCATCGCGGCCGGCGTGCGCGCCAGGCTGCGGTGGCTGGTGCCGGCCAGCGTCTGCAGCTCGACGGCCGCGCCGGCCCGGCGCAACGCGTCGGCCAGCGCCCGCGAGTGGGCGTGGGGCACGCGGCGGTCGCGTTCTGCCAGCAGCATCAACACCGGGCAGCACAGCGCACGGGCGGCGGCCAGGGAGTCCAGCGGCGAGCGCAGCAGCGGTGCCAGCGGCGCGAGCAACGGGCTGGCGCGCAGCAGCGCGCGGATGCTCTTGGGCGGCGTGATCAGCACCAGGCCCGCCGGCCCGCCCGGCAGCCGCGCGGCCAGCTGCATCGCAATGCCGCTGCCCAGGCTGCGGCCGGCCAGGTGCAGCGCGTCGGGCTCCAGCCCGAAGTGTGTGCAGGCCCAGTCGGCGATCGCCTCGGCATCGGCCACGCAGGCGGCCTCGGACGGCCAGCCGCCGCTGCCGCCGAGGCTGCGGTAGTTGAAGGCCACGAGGGCGAAGTCATCAGGCAGCCAGCCGCCGAGGTCGCGCGTCCAGGCCACATGCTCGTTGCGCCCGCCGAACCACAGCAACAGCCGGCGTGGCGCGGCCTGGGCATCGATCGTCAGCCAGCCCTGCAACAGCACGCCGCCGTGGCGTTCCAGCATGACCGCCCGTGCCACGCGCCGCGCAGCGGCGGGGCCGGGGTCGGTGCGGCGGATGCGCCAGGTGCGGCCGAACAGCAGCTTGTCCTGGAAGCAGGCGACCAGGCCGAGCACAGTGCCCCAGGCGAGGGCAGCCCAGGTCCAGGGCGCAAGGTTGAGGGCATCGACGGTCGGCATGGGCCGACCCTAACGAACTCAGATGACAGGCGTTGCGGAGAGCGCGGCCAGGCGCGCGCGCTGCACGGCACGGCCAATCTCCGGCCCCTTGGCGCCGCGCGCTATCGCCGCGGCGCTGACGGCAGCGAGGTCGACGGCCTGGGTGGCCGCCAGGTCGGCAAGCAGGCGCTCGCGCTGCGGGTAGGGGCGGTCCTCCAGGCCAAGGCGGCCGCGGGCGTCGCATTCGCAGGCCCACAGCAGCTCGGCAAAACGTTCGGGCCGGCGCCAGGCGTCGCAGCGCTCCAGCAGGCGCAGCCGCGCCTCGGCGCCGAAGCCCTGGCTCTGGTGCACATGGGTGTGCTCGCGCGCGACCAGGGAGGCCAGCTCGCGGCAGTCGGTCGGCACCTTCCAGCGTGCGCTGACGCGCGCGGCCAGCTTCTCGCTGCGCTGCTCGTGGGCGATGTGGCGGGGCAGCTCGTCCCTGGGCGTCGTGCCCTTGCCGAGGTCGTGGCAGAGGCAGGCATAGCGCACGGCCAGCGGCGCGCCGCTGGCGGCGCATTGGTCCAGCACCATCAGCAGGTGGAGGCCGGTGTCGATCTCGGGGTGATGGGCCTCGGGCTGGGGCACGCCGAACAGGGCCTCGACCTCGGGCAGCAGCTTCTGCAACGCGCCGGCCTCGCGCAGCACGGCGAGCATGCGCGAGGGCTTGTTCTCCATCAGCCCGCGCGACAGCTCCTGCCAGACGCGCTCGGGCACCAGCGCATCGACCTCGCCAGCGGCGACCATCGCGCGCATCAGCGCCCCGGTTTCCGGCGCCACGGCAAAGTCCGCGAAGCGCGCGGCGAAGCGGGCCAGGCGCAGGATGCGCACCGGGTCTTCGGCGAACGCAGGCGAGACGTGGCGCAGCACCTTGTCTTGCAGGTCGCGCTGGCCGCCGTGGGGGTCGATGACGCGGCCGGCGGCGTCCTCGGCCATCGCGTTGATGCTCAGGTCGCGGCGCGCGAGATCCTGCTCCAGCGTGACGTCGGGCGCCGTATGGAAGGCGAAGCCGTGATAGCCCGCTGCGGTCTTGCGTTCCGTGCGGGCGAGGGCCACTTCCTCATGCGTCCCGGGATGCAGGAAGACCGGAAAGTCCTTGCCGACGGGCTGGTAGCCGGCGTCGAGCAAGGCCTGCGGCGACGCGCCGACGACGACCCAGTCGCGGTCCTGCACCGGCAGGCCGAGCAGGCGGTCGCGCACGGCGCCGCCGACGAGATAGGTTTGGAAGTTGGGCATGTGCCGCGCATTCTGCTTGGCGTTGCCGCGGATCGCCTGGGCTGGGAGGTTTTCGGCGCCGGCGCAGCCTTGTGTGCAAGGAGACCTTGGACGCCCTCTTGCTGGGCGTTATCGAGAATTCGCGCGGCCGCCAAAAAGCGTGTATACTGCTAGCTTCAGTCGCGGGGTGGAGCAGTCTGGTAGCTCGTTGGGCTCATAACCCAAAGGTCGTCGGTTCAAATCCGGCCCCCGCAACCAAGAAATATAGAGTCCTCGCAAGGACTTAGCAAAGCCCGCCAAGTGCGGGCTTTGTCGTTTCTGGGCTCTCGTGCCCAGCCCGTGCCCCGCTGTTTTGCCGGGCCAGGAAAACGACCATTGGGCTTGTGCCCGCGCGCTGACCATTGGGTCGATTTGGCGGCAGACCCGGCGCCGTTGATGGGCGGGTTCTGGCCTTGGCGTCTTCGGGCTTCGAGAGATCCAATTGCGTACAGGGTTTTCCTGGCTTGGCCGTGGCTCCACGGAGAACACACTTTGTTGCAACCCTCCCGGAGCCCTCCCCGCCGGTCCCGGCAACGCAGGGTGCCGCGGCGGGGCTGACGCTGAGGAGACGAGCCATGTTCGAGGTCTTCGTTTGCACTCGCCGACTGTGTATGGGCAGTCTCTGTGCCTTGATCACCAGCACCGCCTGGGCCTCGCTCTTCGGTGACCCCGAGATCACGCACACCAAGGTCGTCGAACCCCGAGTCGCCGCGGTCGTGGACCCCTCGCAGCTGCAGATCGGTTTGCCCATGTCGCTGGCCGTGGTCGGTCAGCGCCTGGTGGTGGGCGGCAGTGAAGGCGTCGCGATGGTCGAGGCCGGTGGCAAGGTCCTGTGGACCCTGAAGCTGCCGCCCGCCACTGCCCGCCAGGTGGCGGCCGACGACACGCAGGTGGCCTTCACCAGCTTCGACGCCGGCGGCGTCGACCGCTCCGCGACGCTGGCCAACCCTTTGCTCGGCGGAGAGCTGGGCGCACGTTATGAGTTTCGCAATGCCACGATTGGACTGATCGACGGCGAGGGGCGCCTGCTTTGGTCCGTGCCGAGCGCGGAACAGGCCAAGCTCTCGCCCCCAGCATTGACGGCCAAGACCGTGGGTGTGGTGGGTGTGAAGACCTTTGCCGTCTACGACCGCGCCGATGGCAAGCCGGTGGCCGAACCGCTGAGCGTCTACACGAACGTCTTCGGGTTGATGGAAGGGCTGGTGTCGCAGTTCCCCAGCCGCCCGGCCGTGGTCGTGGGCGATGTCTTCCATCTTGTCAGGAACAATTTCTACAAGCGCGTCAGCGCGTCGGGCAAGGAAGTCGAAAGCACCCGCACGGTCGGCCTGATGACGCCGCTGGAGTACATGCCCGCCGGACCGGTCGCGCTGGGGGATCGCATCATCTTTGGCAACTCGCCTTCGGACGGCAAGCAGCCGATGCTGCTGGCGGCCAAGACCAGCGGCGGCTTCGTCTGGGACGAGCGCATGGACGCCCTGGTCAAGACCGGCATGCTCTCCTCGGCCTCCGACGCCCCCATGGACCTGACGGTGGGCGGTGGCAATGTGTACGTCGCCACCAACTTCTCGGTCTTTTGCTACAGCGCAGCCGGTCGCCAGCAATGGCGGGCGCGAAACGCCAAGGGCGGGCTCTTCCCGTCGTCGTTGCGAGGAGCGCGCTATATCGGCAATTCCTTCGAAAGAAAGGTGCCGGTGCCCAAGTCGTTTCTATCGACATCGATGCTGGCCGCCACCGACGAGCGCGTGTACGTCGCCACGAGCTACACCGGCACGGCTGTCGCGCCCGAGGCCGGCGCCAGTGCCGTCAGCGGCGATGCCGTCGAAGGGGCGGAGGCCGGCAAGGCGGGGCGTGTGCGCGCCGACGCCATCACGGTGCTGGACGCCAAGAATGGCAGCTACATCGAGAGCCTGTGGGCTCCGGGCCAACGCATCCTGGGCATGATCGTTTTCGGTGACACGCTGGCCGTCACGATGGGTGATGGTCTGAAGCTGCTCCAGCTCAAGTAGCAGCGGCGCGGACGCGGTGGCCTGTGGACTACTGACCTGCCGGCCTTCCCGAGAGACTTCAAGTGGTTTTGGTCGGGTCCGGTGTCGCTTTGTAAGTCATTGATGAAAAACGTTTTTTTGCACGATTAACGACTTCTGGAGCCAGCCAGGCTCTGGCACCCGGCTGGTTCTCATATAAGCCTCAGCCCTCGCGGTCCCACACCACGCCCTCCTCCGTCAGCATCGCGTCCAGCGCCACGTCCAGCGGGCTGGGTTTGAGCAGCGGCAGGAAGCCATGTGCATAGCCGATGCCCACGGCAGCGGGCCGGGGCTGCATCTCGGACAGGGTCTTGTCCATGAAGCCGCCGCCATAGCCCAGGCGCAGGCCACAGGGGCCGAAGCCCAGGCAGGGCACCAGCATCAGCTGCGGCCGGAACTCCTCGGTACCCTTGGGCTTGGGGATGTGGAAGGCGTCCTCCTCCATCGGGCAGCCGGGGTACCAGACATGAAAGCGCAGCGTGCCGTGTACCTTGTCGACGACGGGCAGGCCGATGCGGCGTTCGACGTGGTCCTCGCTCCAGCGGTAGAGGGCCGGCAGCGGGTCGAACTCGCCCTTGATGGGCCAGTAGGCGCCGATGGTGGTCTCGCGCCGCCGCAGCAGCCAGACGCGCAGCACCTCCTGCAGGTCGGCGGCGAGCCCGAGGCGGTCGGGCAGGGCCAGGCGTTGCTCGATCAGCTTGTGCCGGACGGCGGCGCGGTCGTTCGCATACATGGGCCGCGAGCTTACATTCCGCGCATGGATGCCTTCACCGAACTCTGCGTCGAACTGCTGTCTCCGCTCGGGCCCGTGCGCACCCGCGCGATGTTCGGCGGTCGCGGGGTCTATCTGGACGGGCTCTTCATGGCCCTCATCGACGACGGCCAGCTCTTCCTGAAGGCCGACGACGCGACGCGCGAGCGCTTCGTCGCCGCCGGTTGCACGCCCTTCACCTACCCGACCAAGGACGGTGAGCGCATGGTGATGAGCTACTACCGCCCGCCGGAGGAGGCGCTGGAGTCGCCGCCGCTGATGCTGCCCTGGGCGCGGCTGGCCCTGGAGGCGGCACTGCGCGCGGCGAATGCCAAGAAACCTGCGGCGGCCAGAAAGCGGCCCGCCGCCAGGAAGCGCTCAGCGGCTGATCAGGCTGCCGCCAAAAAACCGGCGACCAAGAAAACCGCGGCCGGCCGCGGCTGAGGCGGGCGGCACCAGCAACTGGAAATCCGCCGCCGGCCAGCCTTCCAGCACCGCCGTCTGGCCGGGCGCCAGGGCCAGAGCCTCGCCGGCCTCCAGCCAGGTGTCCTCGGCCGGCGCGTCGGCCGTGCCGGACAGCGTCAGCCAGACCCGGCCGCGCGCCACCGACAGGCGCCGCACCTCGGCGCCGCCGGCCAGGGTCAGGGCCCGGCCACAGTCCAGATGCCATGTGGATTGCATATCGCTCATGAGGACCTCCTGGGTTGATGTCAGGGATTCTGCGGAGTCCACCCAGGAGCGTCCAATGAGCGATTTGCGCGGATTGATACCATCTGCTCATGAATCAGCCCATCCGCCAGAGGCCGCTTTCGATTGGCCCGCTGCGCGCCTTCGAGGCCATCGCGCGGCTGCTGTCCTTCCGCGCCGCGGCCGAGGAACTGAGCCTGACGCAGTCCGCCGTCAGCCGCCAGATCCAGGCGCTGGAGGACGAGATCGGCTGCACGCTGTTCGTGCGCGGCACGCGCAAGGTCGAGCTGTCGAGCGACGGCGCTCAGCTGCTGCCCACCGCGATCGCGGTGCTGTCGCGGCTGGACCAGACGGTGCGCCAGATTCGCCGCTCGCGCGGCCGCAGCGTCGTCAATGTGACGACCTTTGCCTCCTTCGCGTCGCTGTGGCTGATCCCGCGGCTGTGCCAGTTCCAGAAGAACTTCCCCGACATCGACATCCGCGTGTCGGCGCTGGACCGCATCGCCGACCTCGACGACGGCGAGCACGACCTCGCTCTGCGCTATGCCTCGGCCGCCGAACTCGACATGCCCGCCGAGCTGATGTTCGAGGAAACCGTGTCGCCGGTGTTCAGCCCCTGGTACGCCGAGAGCACGCGCAACGGCCGCCTGCCGCCGCTGCGCCAGCCGGCCGACCTTGCCGCCCATGCGCTGACCGAGGAAGACGACCCGCGCCCCAGTGCCTCCTATCTGAGCTGGCGGCGCTGGCTCACGTCGCAGGGCCAGCCCGAGCTGGAGCCGCTGCGCTGGATGTATTTCAACTTCACCTACCAGCAGATCCAGGCCGCGCTGGCCGGCCAGGGTGTCGCACTGGCGCGGCTGCCCATGGTGCATGAGCAGCTGCAAAGTGGCGAACTGGTCGAGCCCTTCGGCAAGGCCGGGCGGCTGGGCAGCCCGTTCAGCTACTGGCTGATCAACGGCCCCAACGCGGCGCGCCGGCCCGAGGTGAAGCAGTTCGCCGACTGGGTGCGCGAGCAGGCAGCCCTCACGCGCGACCAGCTCGCCGGCGTCTGACCCGCGGCGCACCCCCACCATGCCCCCGCGCGATGGGCCCGACTACTCCATCGCCGAATACCTGCTGTGCGGCCTGTGCCTGGCCAGTGCCATCGCCTGCTTCCTCTACGCCGGCCATGCCTGGGCCGATGACGCGCCCTTCGACGCACTGGAGAGCGCCGGCGGCGGCCTGCTGCTGCTCGGCGGCAGCGTCGACCCGGTGCGCCATGTCGTGGACACGCTGACCTTCCCCTGGCATGCCAACGAGCCGGCCGGGCGCGATACCTGGATCACCCGCGTCGCCGCCGGCCTGGGCCTGCTGCTCTGGCTGGCGGGGCTCGCCGGCAACTGGTTCAATTGACGGCCAAGGAGACCCGACGATGGACCTGCTGCCGCCCCTGCTGCCCGATGGCACCGCCCTCTACGCCTTCCTGATCGCAACCCTCGTGCTGGCGCTGACGCCGGGGCCCGCGGTGGTCTTCATCGTCACGCGCACGCTGGCCCAGGGCCGCAAGGCCGGGCTGGCCTCGCTGTCCGGCGTGGCGCTGGGCAACCTGGCCAATGCGGTCGGCGCGTCCATCGGCCTGGCCGCGCTGTTCGCGGCCTCGTCGCTGGCCTTCGGCGTCGTGCGCTGGGCCGGTGCGGCCTATCTGCTCTACCTCGGCGTCCAGGCCCTGCGCAGGCCGGCCGCCCCCGCCGACGGCGCGCCGCCGCCGCGGGCCGAGCCGCGCAAGCTCTTTCGGGACGGCTTCTTCGTTGCGCTGCTGAACCCGAAGACGACGCTGTTCTTCGCCGCCTTCATCCCGCAGTTCCTACGGCCCGAGGGCTCGCAGGCCGCACAGGCGCTGACCCTGAGCGTGCTCTTCGTCGTCATCGCCGCCACGACCGACAGCCTCTACACGCTGCTCGCCGGCAGCCTCGCGCCGCTGCTGCGCGGCGCGGCCGGCCGCGGGCGCTATCTGTCGGCCCTGGTGTATTTCGCGCTGGGGCTGTATGCGGCCTTCGGCGGCAGCCGGCAAAAGGCCTAGTCTTACTGTGTTAGTAAATTCAAGGCATTATGCGCACTTCTTCAAGCAAGAGGTGAGCCTTGATGAAGGAACTGCAGGAGTTCGAGCGC
>NZ_SMBU01000030.1 GCF_004342485.1 Roseateles saccharophilus | reverse complement strand
CGCCTGACCGACCGTGTTCAACGGGTCAATTCACCCCGGCCAGGTGGAGCAGTTTGAGTGGCCATAAGTGGGGCACTTTGGGTGGCCGCCGGGGCTCGTCGCGCAGCAGGATGTACACGCGCCGGAGTTCGGCGAGCGACACCACCCTGAACGCGATCTGGTTGATGGTCGAGGCCGACGCCGCATCGCGCCCGGGCACCAGCACGATCTGGTGATGCTCTTCGGGATTGCGCGACAGGAAGACCAGGTTTGCGCCCCGAATCTCCGCGCGATCGGTGATGGAGAAGCCCAGCACACGGGTATAGAAGTCGGCCATCACCGCCATGTCCACGACGTAGATGCCGAAGTGGGCCAGGGCCATCTTGGGCAGATCGTTCATGTGCAAATGCTCCTTGGACTGGCGGCCAACTCGTCGGAGTCTGCACCGCCGGGAGTTGTCTTGGCAGACTATCGTGACTATGATGATAATCACAATACTAACTATATGCATCGATTCATGGATGGCAAGTCGTTTTTGCAGCGGTATCTGGACGGCGACGAGCGCGAAGCGCCTCGGCGTGGGCCGACGTATCTGGCCAGGCGCTTTCACCAGCTCACGCTGGGGGTCCTGTCCCAGGCGCTCGAGGGGTCGGGATTGGTGTCGACGCAGTGGGGCATCCTGCGTTCCATCCACCTTGAGCCGGGAATCGGCCAGCGGCGGCTGTGCGAGCGACAGAGCATCGATCCGAACTCGGCCAGCCGCTTCGTCGACGAGCTCGAAGCGATGGGCCTGGTCCGACGCGATCCCGTCCTTGGAGACCGACGAGCCTATGCGCTTCATCTGACCGAGGCGGGCCGCAAGCTGCGCAGCCGGCTGCGCCCCAAGGTGCTCGCGGCGCAAGAACGCGTCATGGCCCCGCTAACGCAGGGCGAGTGCGAAACATTCCTGAACCTGCTGGCCCGGGTGGTGGAGGCCAACGGTGAGCTCGCGCGTCCAGGCAACGGGCGTCGGCGCCCTGTCCGCACGTTGGGGCGCGAGAGTTCGAATTCAGCGGTCGCGCCGGCCAACACGTTCCCGCGACCATGACCAAGGGGCGCGGCTGACAAGGAGACTTCCATGGGTCTGTCCCTCGTTCCCGACAATCGTCGCCGCGCGATCCTCGGTGCGGCCCTAGCTTTTACCGCCACCGGGGGGTGGCCGCAGCCCACGACGGCGCCTCTGCACCTGCTGATCGGGGCGGCGCCCGGCAGCGCGATGGACATCTCGGGCCGGCAGATCGCCGAGGCGTTCACGGCGCAGACCGGGCAGTTCGTGGTCGTTGACAACCGGCCTTCTGCCGGCGGCGTCCTCGCGTTGGACGTGGTGCGCCGCGCGCCCCCGGACGGGCAGACCTTGGGTTTCGTGTATGCCATGCAAATGACAGCCGCGCCTGCGCTGTTCCAGAGCCTGCCTTACGACCCCATGCGCGATTTCACCCACGTGGCGATCCTGTTCGTCGGCGTGCAGGTCCTGGTGGTCCCTGCGTCGCTGCCGATACACACGTGGGCCGAGCTGATCTCGCTGGCCCACGAGCGGCCCCAGGGGCTGCGCTATGGGACCGCTGGCGTCGGCTCGCCTCAGCACCTGAGCATGGAGCTCATGCGAAGGAGCACCGGCACGAAGCTGCTGCATATTCCTTATCGTGGCCCCGCCGCCGTACAGGCCACGCTGGTTGGCGAAGTCGACATGACGCTCGAAGGCTTGGCCTTGCTGTTGCCCTACATCCGCGCCGGGCGGCTCAGGCCCATCGCGGTGGGAGGCAGCAGGCGGCTCGATGTCATGCCGCAAGTGCCCACATTCAATGAACTTGGCGTCCCAGGCGTCGGCGAAATATGGGTGGGCCTGGTGGCCCCGCCGGGTCTTCCTGCGACGAAGAGGGCGTCGCTCCAGGCGGCCATGGCACGAGCCGTGCTGGCGCTGAAGGCCGACTATGTGTCAATCGGCCGCGTCGTCGAGCCCGGCACCGGAGACGCGATGAGCGAGACGATCCGGCAGGAGACGCCAGTGTGGCGTGAGCTGATTCGCAGCGCAGGCATTAAAGCTGAGTGAAGCGCCGCCTGTCATCTGGGTCTTCACTGCCTTGAAAGCACCAAGCAACCGCTGCCCAGATCGATTGCGTGAGCTCGCCCCTGACGGGAGCTCACGGGCCTCGGCTTCGAGACAAGGCTCCCTCTAGTGGCACCGCGGCCAGAGCCGCCCCTCCAGGCCGCGAAATCAACGCCACCAAGATCGCAACCTCGTTGTTGCCAGAACAAACGCGAGCGTCAGTCATTCGCAGCCCGGAGGCAGGCACCGGCCGGCGAGTACCCGGTCTCGAGGCTCAAGCGGTCGTAGCCGGCGGCCTGCATCGAATGACTGGTGATGGTTGTAGCCGACGTTCAGGTGGCCATGGTCGAATGACTCTGACCAGCCTGAAGCAGACCTCCGCGGGCAACCGGCATCGGCCGCCGCACCTGCTCAGCCTACTCCCAGCCTCTCGTCCAGCGCCACCAACGCCTCCACCGCGCCACAAGCCAAACCTACGCCGAAGGCCGGGGCGATGGCCGGCTCGCGTGGGTTGATGCGCAGCAGCTGGCCGCCGTGCTCGACCAGCACCCGCTGGCCGAAATGGCGCACCGACGGCACATCGGTGCCGGCACCGATCTCGACGACGACGGGGCGCTCTACCTGGGGCAGCCAGCGCGCGAGCCGCCCGGCCTGGGCGTCGTAGCGCTCGCAGAGCCAGCCCCAGTCGCCGAACATCAGCAGATTGGGTCGGGCCAGCCCGCCGCAGCCGGGGCAGGCCGGCAGCTCGCCGCGCCAGCGGCACTCGGCCTCGTCGATGTCGGGCGCGAGTGCATCGGCCGGCCAGGGGTTCTGCCTGCAGCCGCGCAGGCATTGCAGCCAGTGCAGCGAGCCATGGCATTCGTGGATCAGGGCCTCGTCGTAGCCGGCGCGCTGGAACTGGCCGTCGACATTGCTCGTGAACACGGCCAGGCCGTGCTGCATGCGCTCACCCCAGCGGCGCAGCAGCGCGAAGCCGGCATGCGGCACGGTGCGGCGGTAGAGCGCCAGGCGGTGGCCGTAGAAGCCCCAGGCCAGGCGCGGGTCGCGCTCGAAGCTGGCGGGCGAGGCGATGGACGTAAAGGACAGGCCGGCGCGGCCCAGCGCCGGGTAGGCGCGCCAGAAGCCTTGGGCGCCGCGGAAGTCGGGCAGGCCGGAGTCCACGCCCATGCCGGCGCCGGCCGCGACGATGAGGGCGTCGGCCTGCGCGATCAGCTCGGCCGCGTGGTCCAGGGCCTCGGCATTCATGGAGCCGGGCCCGCGTCCTGCTTCTCCCAGCCGGCGCGCTGGGCCTTGCGGTGCTGTTCCTCGGCGTCGCGCTCGGCGGCCATCTGCTGCTCGAACTGCTGGCGGCCCAGCTTGGCGGCGGCGATCAGCGCGTTCTCGTCGCCCTGCAGCGGCAGCATCTGGTTCAGCACCTCGATGTTGTGGCGGCGGAAGCGCATCGCCTGGCGGCGCGCGGCATGGGGCTCCATGCCGGTCAGCTCCAGCACGCTGCGCGCGCTCATCAGCGCGGCGTCGAAGGTCTCGCGTTCGATGTGGCGCACGCCGGCCGCATGCAGCTGGTAGTAGTGCTGCACATTGCGCGCGCGGGCGACGACGCCGAGCTGCGGGAAATGCTCGCGCGCGAGCTCGGCGATCTCCACGCTCTGGGCGATGTCGTCGATGGCGATGACGAGGATGCGCGCGGTCGCGGCGCCGGCGCTCTTCAGCAGGTCCAGCCGGGTCGCGTCGCCGTAGTGCACCGTCCAGCCGAACTTGCGCAGGCCTTCGATGGCCTCGGCGTCCTGGTCCAGCACAGTGGCCTCGATGCCGTTGGCGCGCAGCAGCCGGCCGATGACCTGGCCGTAGCGGCCGCTGCCGGCAATGATGATGGGTGCGGGCGGCGGCGGGGCTTCGTCGCGTTTCTTCCTCTCGCCGAGGCGGGCCAGCTTCTGCGACATCAGCCGGTCGCCGCCGCTCAGCAGCAGCGGCGTCAGCGCGAGGGACAGCGCGATGGCGGCGACCAGGGCCGAGTTCTGAGCTGCGGAGATCATGCCCTCGCCCTGGGCGAGCTGGAAGACGACGAAGCCGAACTCGCCGCCCTGGGCCAGCAGGATGATGAAGGCCGGGCGCTCGACGAGCGGGATCTTCATGGCCTTGGCCATAGGCAGCAGCACGAAGATCTTGCACACCAGCAGCGCCGCCAGCACGGCCGCGACGAAGCCGGGCTGGGCGGCGACGGCGTGCAGGTCCAGCCCCATGCCGACGGCGATGAAGAACAGGCCCAGCAGCAGGCCCTTGAAGGGCTCCAGGTCGGTTTCCAGCTCGCGGCGGTATTCGCTCTCGGCCAGCAGCACGCCGGCCAGGAAGGCACCCAGGGCCATGGACAGGCCGACGAGCTGCATCAGCGCCGCCGTGCCCATCACCAGCAGCAGGGCCGCGGCGGTGAAGATCTCGGGCGTCTTGCTGTGGGCGATCCAGCGCAGCGCCGGGCGCAGCAGCAGCCGCCCGCCGAAGATGATGGTGACGATGGCGCCCACCGCCTTGGCCGCGGCCAGCCAGGTGCGGCCGTCGCCGTCGTCGTGCGCGCCGCTGAGCGCCAGCACCGGCACCAGGGCCAGCACGGGAATGGCCGCGATGTCCTGCAGCAGCGCGACGGACAGGATGCTCTCGCCCGCCGTCGTGCGGCCCAGGTTGCGCTCGGCCATCACCGCGAGCGACACGGCGGTGGACGACATCGCCAGGCCCAGGCCGACGACCAGCGACAGCCGCCACGGGTGGCCGGTGGCGATGCCCACGGCCGTCAGCACGGCCGCGCAGCCCAGCAGCTGCGCGCTGCCCCAGCCGAAGATGGGCCTGCGCATGGCCCACAGCCGCTTGGGCTCCAGTTCCAGGCCGACGAGGAAGAGCATCAGCACGACGCCCAGCTCCGCCACCTCGGGGATGGCGGCGCTTTCGGGCACCAGGCCCAGCACCTCGGGGCCGATCAGCACGCCGGCGACGAGATAGCCCAGGATGGCGCCCAGCCGCAGCCAGCGCGCCAGCGGCACGGCCAGCACGGCGGCGGCGAGGAACACGAGCGGAAGCAACAGCCAATGTCCATGGCTCATTCGGCAGCTCCCCCATCCAGCGCCGAGAACATCGGCGGGCGCTCGTCCAGCTCTACGGCCTCCTCGTCGCCCACCTCGGGCGCGGCCAGCGACTGGCACCAGTCTGGGTAATGCTGCAGCCGCTTCACGAAAAGTTCGGCGTGGGCTGCGATGCCGGCGTCCGTCGCGCGATGCGCGCCGTGCAGGATCTGCGGCGGCAGATAGTGCATGCCGCAGGTCTTGGCGGACTGCTGGTAGGGCAGCAGGAATTCGCCGATGGCATGGTGGTTGTGGCCGCCCTCGGCATAGGCGGCGCTGCCGCCGCCGGTGGAGGTCACCAGCCAGAAGTCCTTGCCGTGCAGGGCGGTGCCGCCGGGGCCGTAGGCCCAGCCCAGGCGCAGCACCTCGTCCAGCCAGAGCTTCTGCAGCGCCGGCATGCTGTACCAGTAGATGGGGTGCAGCAGCACCACCAGCTTCGCGGCCTGCAGCGCGCGCTGCTCGGCCTCGACGTGGATGTGGAAGTCGGGGTAGAGGCGGTAGAGGTCGCGCAACTCCACGCGCCCGGCGGCGGGCGAGGCGCGCAGCGCGTCGAGCACGGTGCGCGTGGCCTGGGAGCGCGCGAGGTCGGGGTGGGCGGCGAGGACGAGGATGTCGCGGGGGCTACTGTCGGGCATGGGCGGCTAGGGTAACGTCCCTGCAAGACAGCTCCACTCTGGTCAGCCCCGATGCGCATCTTCGACACCCTTGCCGACCTTCAGCCCCTGGTGGGCCAATCCCTGGGCCACAGCGACTGGATCACGGTCGACCAGTCCCGCGTCAATGCCTTCGCCGAGGCGACCGAGGACAGGCAGTGGATCCACACCCATCCCGAACGCGCGAAGGAAGGCCCCTTCGGCGGCCCGATCGCGCATGGCTTCCTGACCCTGTCGCTGATCCCCTATTTCTTCGAGACCGGCTTCTCGGTGCGCGAGACGCGCATGGTCGTCAACTACGGCCTCAACAAGGTGCGCTTCACGGCGCCCGTGCCGGTGGGCAGCCGACTGCGCGCGGCCTTCAAGCTGCTGGCGCTGGACGAGGTGGCGGGCGGCGCCACGCAGCTGACGGTGGGCGTGGCCATCGAATGCGAAGGCCTAGACAAGCCGGTGTGCGTGGCGGAGAGCCTGGCGCGGCATTACCGCTGAATTGGCAGCTCAGGTCGGCGTGTACGCCAGCCGCACATAGATCGGTGCAAACGCCTCGGCCTGCGTGATCTCGAGCAGGCGCTCGCGCGCCAGCTCCAGCATCGCGATGAAGGTGACGACGAGCACGGCCTGGCCGCGGGTCACGTCGAAGAGGTGCTCGAACTCGACGAAGCGCTGGCCCTGCAGCCGGCGCAGCACGATGCTCATGTGCTCGCGCACCGACAGCTGTTCGCGGCTGATGCGGTGGTGCTGGTTGAGCTTGGCACGCTTGAGGATGTCCAGCCAGGCCTCGCGCAGGTCTGAGGTAGCGACGTCGGGGAAGCTCGGCGTCAGCGACTGCTCGATGTGGACCTGGGCGCGCAGGAAGTCGCGGCCCAGCACCGGCAGGCGGTCCAGCCGGGCTGCGGCCATCTTCATCTGCTCGTATTCCAGCAGCCGGCGCACCAGCTCGGCGCGGGGGTCTTCCACTTCCTTGCCGTCCTCGCTCTTCTTGGGCGGCAGCAGCATGCGCGACTTGATCTCGATGAGCATGGCAGCCATCAAGAGGTATTCGCTGGCCAGCTCGAGGTTGTGGCGGCGGATCTGCTCGACATAGCTCAGGTACTGGCGCGTCACGTCGGCCAGCGGGATGTCGAGGATGTTGAAGTTCTGCTTGCGGATCAGGTAGAGCAGCAGGTCCAGCGGGCCCTGGAAGGCTTCCAGGAAGACCTCCAGCGCATCCGGCGGGATGTAGAGATCCAGCGGCATCTGGAACAGCGGCTCGCCGTACAGGCGAGCGACGGCGACCGTGTCGACCGTCTCGGGCAGGTCGGGCTCGGCCTGGCTGGGCTCGTCGGCCACGACCGTCGTCACGGCTTACTTGCCGTCCGTCTGATAGACGTAGGGCTTCTGGGGCACGCGTGCCTGGTCGAAACCGGCCTGGGCGGTGCGGTCCTGCTCCTTGTCCCACAGCAGGGCGCGGCCGGCGCGCTGCTCGGCCTCCAGCGTCGGGCGCTGGGCCTTGAGCTGGTCGATGAATTGGGTGACTTCGGACTTGTAGGGCTTCCAGAACAGCGGCATGGCGGGTCTTTCGAATGAACTCAGGATTTTAGTTCGCCCAGCGAGGGCACGATGCCGGTCTCGCCCAGCTCGTCGGCCAGGCCCGAGCGCTGCAGCAGGCTCAGCGGCTGCGGGTTCACGTTGGCGAGGATGAGGGCGGTGCCGCGTTTGAGCAGGGCGCGGTGCAGTTCGCGCAGGGCCTCCATGCCCGAGGTGTCCATGACGACGAGGCGGTGCATCTCCAGCACGACGGCCCGCGTGCCCGGCGGCAGCTGCTCCGGCAGGGGTTCGAGCCGGCCGACGGCGCCGAAGAACAGCGCGCCGTAGAGCTCGTAGGCGGCCACGCCCTCGGGCAGGGGCTGGTTCTCGACGCGCTGCAGCGTGAACAGCTGGCCCATGCGCCAGACGAAGAAGACGCAGGAGGTCACGAGGCCGACCTCGACGGCGACGGTCAGGTCGGTCACGACGGTCAGCACGAAGGTGCCGACGAGCAGCGTGCGGTAGGTCAGGTTGAAGCGCCGCAGCCGCGCGAACTCGTGCCACTCGCCCATGTTCCAGGCGACGACCAGCAGGATGCCGGCCAGCGCCGCCAGCGGCACATGCACGGCCAGCGGCGCGGCCACGAGCAGGATGCCGAGCAGCGTCAGCGCGTGCACGATACCGGCGACCGGGCTGGCCGCGCCGGCGCGGACATTGGTGACGGTGCGGGCGATGGTGCCGGTGGCGGGCAGGCCGCCGAACAGCGGCGCCGCGAGATTGGCGATGCCCTGGGCCATCAACTCCTGGTTGGGGTCGTGGCGCGGCAGCTCGGGCGTCAGCTTGTCGGCGACGCGGGCGCAGAGCAGGGATTCGATGGCGCCTAGCAGGGCCAGCGTCAGCATCGGGATGACGAGCTGCTGCATGCCGGCCCAGCTCATCTCCGGCCAGGCCGGCGCGGGCAAGGTCTGCGGGATGCCGCCGAAGCGGCTGCCGATGGTTTCCAGCGGCAGGTCCAGCAGCGCAGTCGCGGTGGTGGCGCCCACCAGGGCGATGACGGTGGAGGGCAGCAGGGCCATCCAGCGGCGGATGCCGGAGAGCGGCTTGTCCTGCATGATGTTCTTGGGCCAGAACAGCACCAGGGCCATGCAGGCCGCGGCCAGCGCCGGTGCAATCGGGTTGAGGCCGCCGATGTGCTCGTGCAGCGCGGCGATCTGGCCGAAGAAGTCGGCCGGCATCTTCTCGATGCGCAGGCCGAGGAAGTCCTTCAGCTGGGCCAGCGCGATCAGCACGGCGATGCCGTTGGTGAAGCCGGTGACGATGGCCACCGGGATATAGCGCACCAGCACGCCGAGGCGCAGTGCGCCCATCACGAACAGCAGCACGCCCGCGCCCATCGTGGCCAGCAGCAGATTGGCCAGGCCGTGGCGCTGCAGGATGCCGTAGACGACGACGATGAAGGCGCCCGCAGGGCCGCCGATCTGCACGCTGGAGCCGCCCAGCAGCGAGATCAGCAGGCCGGCGACGATGGCCGTGGCCAGGCCCTGCTCAGGCCGCAGCCCGGAGGCGATGGCGAAGGCCAGCGCCAGCGGCAGCGCGACGATGCCGACCGTCAGGCCGGCGCCGATGTCAGCGATCAGGTGTCCGCGCGAATAGCCTTGAAGCAGCGCGAGGCTGCGGGGGCGGAAGGGATGCAGGCGGGGCAGGGGCATGGGTTCTCCGAAACATGTTTCGCGACGCGGGCGGCGTCGCGTTCGGAGGTCCACAGTGGTGGCGCTGGGCGATGAAGCGCCGCCGCCGGCTCATGCCCTGAAGGCCGAGCAGCGGGCGGGGCGTTGCTCGGCGCATGGGGCTCAGCGTACCCGCATGCCCGGCTGCGCGCCGGCGTGGGGTTCCAGCACGAAGATGCCGGGGTGGGCCTTCTCGTCGGCATGGCCGGCGGCCAGCACCATGCCCTCGCTGATGCCGAACTTCATCTTGCGCGGCGCGAGGTTGGCGACCAGCACGGTCAGCCGGCCTTCCAGGTCCTCGGGCTTGTAGGCGCTCCTGATGCCGCTGAAGACGTTGCGCGTGCGCCCCTCGCCGGCATCCAGCGTCAGGCGCAGCAGCTTGTCCGAGCCTTCGACGAGTTCGGCCTTCACGATCTTCGCGATGCGCAGGTCGACCTTGGCGAAGTCGTCGATCTTGATCTCGGGGGCGATCTCCTCGCCGCCGGGCACGAGCTTGGGGGCGGGCGGCGCCTCGAACAGCTGCTCGACCTTGGCCAGGTCCACGCGCTGCATCAGGTGCTGGTAGGCACCGATCCGGTGGGCGCCGAGCGCGCGGCCGCTGTCGCTCCACTGCAGCGGCTCGACCTTCAGGAAGGCCTCGACCTGGCCGCTCAGCGCCGGCAGCACGGGCTTGAGGTAGATCGTCAGCAGGCGGAAGGCCTCGATGCAGACGCTGCAGACGTCGTGCAGCGCCGCATCCATGCCTTCCTGTTTGGCCAGCTCCCAGGGCTTGTGCTGGTCGACGAACTCGTTGACCTTGTCGGCCAGGGCCATGATCTCGCGCAGGGCCTTGCCGAACTCGCGGGTCTCGTAGAGCTCGGCGATGGCGCCGCTCTGCGCGCGCAGCGTCTCCAGCAGGGCCGAGCCCTCGACGCCGAGGCTGGCGCTGAGCCGGCCGTCGAAGCGCTTGGCCAGGAAGCCGGCCGCGCGCGACGCGATGTTGATGAACTTGCCGACCAGGTCGCTGTTGACGCGGGCGACGAAGTCCTCGGGGTTGAAGTCGATGTCCTCGACCTTGTTGTTCAGTTTGGCGGCGATGTAGTAGCGCAGCCATTCGGCGTTCAGGCCCAGGCTCAGGTACTTGAGCGGGTCCAGGCCGGTGCCGCGGCTCTTGCTCATCTTCTCGCCGCCGTTGACGGTCATGAAGCCGTGCACGAAGACGTGGTTGGGCGTCTTGCGGCCACTGAAGTGCAGCATGGCCGGCCAGAACAGCGTGTGGAAGTAGGTGATGTCCTTGCCGATGAAGTGGATCTGCTCGACATCGGGGTTGGCCATGAAGGCGTCGAAGTCGCGACCCGTCTTGCCGAAGTAGTTCTTCAGCGAGGCCAGGTAGCCGATGGGCGCGTCCAGCCAGACATAGAAATACTTGCCCGGCGCGTCGGGGATCTCGATGCCGAAATAGGGCGCGTCGCGGCTGATGTCCCAGTCGCTGAGGCGGTTGTTGCCTTCCTCGTCGGGCTCGAACCACTCGCGGATCTTGTTCAGCACCTCGGGCTGCAGGCGGCCGGTCTCCTGGGTCCATTGGGTCAGGAAGTCGACGCAGCGCGGGTCGCTGAGCTTGAAGAAGTAGTGCTCGCTGGTCTTCAGCACCGGCGTCGCGCCTGACAGCACCGAGTAGGGGTTCTTCAGCTCGGTCGGCGCATAGACGGCGCCACAGACCTCGCAGGAGTCGCCGTACTGATCCTTGGCGCCGCACTTGGGGCACTCGCCCTTGATGAAGCGGTCCGGCAGGAACATCGACTTCTCGGGGTCGAAGAACTGCTCGATGGTCTTCGTCGAGATCAGCTCGTTATGCCGCAGCGACAGGTAGACGGCCTTGGACAGATCGTGGTTCTCCGCGCCGTCGGTGGAGTGCCAGTTGTCGAAGCTGATGTGGAAGCCGTCGAGGTATTGCTTGCGGCCGGCCGCTATTGCCGCGACGAAGTCCTGCGGTGTCTTCCCGGCCTTCTCGGCCGCGATCATGATCGGCGCCCCGTGGGCGTCGTCCGCGCAGACGAAGTGCACCTGCGATCCCGCCATGCGCTGGTAGCGAACCCAGATGTCGGCCTGGGTGTACTCCATGATGTGGCCGATATGGAAACCGGCGTTCGCGTAGGGCAGTGCGGTGGTGACGAAGAGCTGGCGGGGCATGGAGACGGCGTAACGGGGAGAAACGGCGGATTTTAGGTTTGCGGCTCGGCGGGGTTCGCCGCGTCGTGGGCCGCGGGCTCGGCGTCGGCCTGCGGCTCGGCCGTGCTGCCTTCTTCTTCGGCCGGCTTGCCGCTGAGCTTGCGCTGGCGCTTTTCCTCGGCCTTGCGTTTCTTGGCCAGTTCGCGCTGGCGTTTCTCGTAGCTGTAGTTCGGCGTTGCCAAGGGCTGTTCTCCTGGGGCACCCGCAAGGCCGCGGGCAAGCGCCCAATGTAACCCGCCCATCCCGGCGACATGCGCCCGCACTTGGCAGCGAAAGCTACAGAACGCCTCAAGGAAGCGGGCTAAGTCACTGATTCGTAACACTTCGGCAAGCTATCCACCGAGTCTGTGGAAAACTTTGTGGAGAACCCCCCTCCATCGCGGCCAAGCCCTTGTGTGATGCGGCTTCGCTTAGGTTGCTGAATTTTTGGGCAACAGCAGGTGACCTATATGAATCAATCACTTAGCGCTGCACCCCGGCGCATGCGGGCGGCGTCGCGACTCAGGGTCCGAAATGCTTGACGTCTGCCAGATATGGGGATAAGTCAAGCCACGGAGTGCGGATGTCACGTGTCCGGACGACAGCATGCTGCCGTTTGTCCCCGTCAACTGTGGACAAGTCTGTGGGCCGGCTGCCGACAGCGGCGCTAAGTGCTTGATCGGCCGCCGCTCGCAGTGGTCTGCCCGTTTTTGAGGCGGAGCGCGCTGGCGCCTTTGGGGGCAGTCCCCAAGAAGTTGTTCCGGGGGCGGCGGCTAAACTCGCGGCCTTTTGAACGGGCGGCGGGCGATGACGGAGATGACGAAGGAGAGCGGCGGGCGCAACAAGAGCGCCGCGCGCGCCGGCACTTTCGAATTGAAGTCACGCCGTTTCAACCTGCTGGGCCTGGTGCTGCACACGGCCGACATGGCCGAGCTCGCCGCGGACTGGGCCGAACGCGCCGGCCAGGGCGGCTTCGAGCACGAGCCCGTCGTCATCGACCTGAGCGGCGTGCCGCGCCTGCCGGCCGCCGCAGCAGCGCCCGCCGAGGGCCAGGCGCCGCTGGCGCTGGACGGCCCGGCACCCGTCGACCTGAAGACCATCGTCGGCCTGCTGCGCGCCAGCCAGCTGCAGCCCGTGGCCGTGGCCGGTGCGACGGCCGAGGAGCTGGCCCTGGCCCACGAGCTCGGCCTGGCTGACGCGGCCGACGAGCCGGCCACCGAACGCGCCGTCCAGGCGGCACCGGCCGAGGTGGTGCGCGAGATCACCGTCGAGAAGATCATCGAGAGGCCTGTCACCGTCGTGGCGCCCGCGCCGACCCTGGTCGTCGACAAGCCGCTGCGCTCCGGCCAGCAGGTCTATGCCAAGGGCGGCGACCTGGTCGTGCTGGCCGTCGTCAGCCACGGTGCCGAGGTCATCGCCGACGGCAGCATCCACATCTACGCGCCGCTGCGCGGCAAGGCCATTGCCGGCGCGCGCGGCGACACCTCGGCGCGCATCTACACGCAGAGCCTGGAGGCCGAGCTGCTGGCCGTCGCGGGCATCTACCGCACCGCCGAGAACCCGCTGCCCGCCGAGGTCGCGGGCAAGCCGGCCCAGGTCTACCTCCAGGGCGAGAAGCTGCTGCTGCAGCCGCTGCCGACCTGAACGTCGCTCCACCGAATTCAACGCAAGGAAACACCCAGATGACCAAGATCGTCGTCGTCACCTCCGGCAAGGGCGGGGTCGGCAAGACCACCACCAGCGCGAGCTTCGCCACCGGCCTCGCGATGCGCGGCCACAAGACCTGCGTCATCGACTTCGACGTCGGCCTGCGCAACCTCGACCTCATCATGGGTGTCGAGCGCCGCGTGGTCTACGACCTCATCAACGTCATCAACGACGAGATCAAGCTCACCCAGGCCCTCATCAAGGACAAGCAGCTCGACAAGCTCTACATCCTGGCCGCCTCGCAGACGCGCGACAAGGACGCGCTGAAGCAGGAGGGCGTCGAGCGCGTGCTCGACGAGCTCAAGGCGATGGAGTTCGACTACATCGTCTGCGACTCGCCGGCCGGCATCGAGACCGGCGCGCTGATGGCCATGCACTATGCCGACGAGGCCCTGGTCGTGACCAACCCCGAGGTCTCCTCGGTGCGCGACAGCGACCGCATCCTGGGCATGCTCAGCAGCAAGACCAAGCGCGCCATCGACGGCAAGGAGGCCGTGAAGGAGCATCTGCTCATCACGCGCTACAACCCGAATCGCGTCGAGGGCGGCCAGATGCTGAGCCTGGACGACATCCACGAGATCCTGCGCACGCCGCTGATCGGCGTCATCCCCGAGAGCGAGAGCGTGCTGCAGGCCTCCAACCAGGGCACGCCGGCCATCCATCTGCAGGGGACCGACGTGGCCGAGGCCTACAAGGACGTCGTCGCGCGCTTTCTGGGCGAAGACAAGCCGATGCGCTTCACCGAGGCCGTGAAGCCGGGCTGGTTCAAGCGCGTCTTCGGCGCCAAGTGAAGGGAGCCTCGCGATGGGATTCCTGAACTTCTTCCTCGGCGAAAAGAAGAGCTCGGCCAGCGTCGCCAAGGAGCGGCTGCAGCTCATCCTCGCGCACGAGCGCAACGGCCGCAGCGCCAGCCCCGACTATCTGCCGCAACTGCAGCGCGAACTGGTGGCGGTCATCAGCAAATACGTGTCGATCAACCCCGACGACATCAAGGTCCATATGGAGCGCCAGGGCGATCTTGAGGTCTTGGAAGTCAAGATCGAATTGCCCGAAGCGGCCGCAGGTCGCTAAGCCTTGGCGGCGCGCGCCTGCTCGCGCCGCATGAAGAGGTAGAGGCTCTCCACCTTGGCGCGCGCCCAGGGGGTCTTGCGCAGGAACTTCAGGCTGGATGCCACGCTGGGATCGATGCGGAAGCATTTGATCTCGATGCGTCGACCCAGCTCGGCCCAGCCGAAATACTCGACCAGGGCGGTCACGATGGCTTCGAGGGTGAGGCCATGCAGGGGATCGTTGGAGCCGTTCATTCGTGCGTGAACTGGTTGGAGTTCCTGCCCTTGAACTGCGCGTAGTAGCGCTTGATCCCGGCCATGTCGGCCTCGACGTCGCCGGTCGGCGTGAACAGCGGGCCCAGACCCACCAGCTTGCGCGGGTAGTCCATGTAGGCCAGCACGATGGGCAGCCTGGCCGTGACGGCGATCCAGTAGAAGCCCGTCTTCCAGTAGATCGTCCTGCTGCGCGTGCCCTCGGGCGGCACGATGAGCTGCACCGGCCCGTCGGCGACCTGCAGGGCCTCGGCCGAGGCGGCCACGAGGTTGTTGGACTTGCTGCGGTCCACCGGGATGCCACCCAGCCAGCGCATCAGCCCGCCGAACGGGAACTTGAAGATCGAGGTCTTGCCCATCCAGTAGGGCGTGAGGCGCAGCGCGAACGCGGCGAAGAGGGTGTAGGGCAGGTCCCAGTTGCTGGTGTGCGGGGCGGCGATGAAGACGCTCTTGCGGGCCTCGGGCGGCAGCCGGCCCTGCACGGTCCAGCCGGCCAGGCGCAGCCAGGCCAGCGAGAAACCGCGCAGCAGCGTGCTGACCCCGGGTGTCGTGAAGATGGTGCGATGCATGCCCGCGATTGTCCCGTCATGCCACCCTGCCTCAATCTGAGGCAACGCAAGAAAAGCCCTGTTGTGCCAAGCACTTGCCGCTTTCGCCCGCAGGCTGTTCACGGGTTTGTCCACAGAGGCTGTGGATGGCGCGCAGCCTCTCTCACACCCACTGCAGCGTCACGTCGCTGCGCGGCTCGGCCACGCAGGGCAGGATCCAGCCCTCGGCCTTCTCCTCGGCCGACAGGCCGGGCCATTCGATGCGGTGCTCGATGCGGCCTTCGATGAGGCGCGCGATGCAGGTGCGGCAGCTGCCGTTGCGGCAGGACCAGGGCAGGGCGAGGCCCGCCGCCAGCCCGGCCAGCATCAGCGGCTGGTCGGCAGCGCAGTCGAAGCCCTCGCCGCCGGGCCGGAGGGTCACGTGGAATGTTGCTGTCTCGGACATGACCGGCATCATGCCGCCGAGCCGTTAGAGTGCGGCCGCCGGTCCGCAAGGCCGGCAGCGTTCTCAGGGCGGGGTGGAAGTCCCTACCGGCGGTATGCGCTCCGTGAGCGCGAGCCCGCGAGCGCCTTCACCGCTGCGCGGCGAAGGGTCAGCAGACCTGGTGCGATGCCAGGGCCGACGGTCACAGTCCGGATGAAAGAGATCGCGTTGCGTCGACGCTTCCTGTCCGGCAGGAGGCGCCGCTGCTGCGTGCGCTTGCCCTGATTCTGGAAAAACCGTCTTTCAAGAGGACACCATGAATCAGCCCCTTCCCACTCCCGCCAAACCGCCGCGCGTGGCTATCGTCGCCGCCAGCTGGCACAAGGACATCGTCGGCGTCGCCGTGTCGGCCATCCGCCATGAGTTCGATCGATGTCGGATCCCGGCCGAGCAGATCACCGTCATCGACGTGCCCGGCGCCTTCGAGATCCCGCTGCATGCGCAGCGCCTCGCGCGCACGGGCCGCTTCGACGCCGTCATCGCCTGCGGCCTCGTCGTCGATGGCGGCATCTACCGGCACGATTTCGTCGGCCAGGCCGTCATCGATGCGCTGATGCAGGTGCAGCTGGAGACGGACGTGCCGGTGTTCTCCGCGGTGCTGACGCCCCACCACTTCCACGAGCATGGCGAGCACAAGCGCTTCTTCGCCGAGCACTTCTCGACCAAGGGTGTCGAGGTGGCGCGCGCCTGCCTCGCGACAATAGCGAGCCTGGACCAGCTGAACGCGCTGGTCGCCTGACCCTGCTCCCCGGCGCGGCGCCCCCCCGGTGCCGCGCCCCTTGAATCGACCGCATGCTTGCTGCCCGCTACCTCGCCGGCTATCCCCCCGAACTCATCCAGCAGGCCGAACGGCTGCGCCTGGAAGGCCGCCTTGCCGACCACCTGGCCCGCCGCCTGCCCGAGCGCCACGAGGTGCGCAGCGACACGGCCCTGTTCGACTATGTGCAGGCGCTGAAGAACCGTCATATGCGCAATGCCGGCCCGCTGAACTTCGTGGGTTTCGATGCCAAGCTGCGTGTGCTGCAGCAGGCGCTGGGCACCCACACGCGCCGCAGCCAGGTGCAGGGTGCCAAGCTCAAGACCCGCCGCGAGATCCGCGTCGCCACGCTGTTCAAGGAAGCGCCGGCCGCGCTGCTGAACATGATCGTCGTGCACGAGCTGGCGCATCTGCGCGAGCTGGATCACAACAAGGCCTTCTATTCGCTCTGCCAGCACATGGAGCCGGACTACTTCCAGCTCGAGTTCGACCTGCGGCTCTACCTGATGCACCAGGAGGACGCGAAGTGATCGTCCTCGCGCCGATGGAAGGCCTGCTCGACCACATCCTGCGCGACGTGCTGACCCGCGTCGGCGGCGTGGACCGCTGCGTGTCCGAGTTCATCCGCGTCACCGACCAGCTGCTGCCCAGCCGCGTGTTCACGCGCATCGTGCCCGAGCTGAAGACCGGCGGCCGCACGGCCGCCGGCGTGCCGGTGCATCCGCAGCTGCTGGGCTCCGACGTGCAATGCATGGCCGAGAACGCCGCGCGCCTGGCCGAGCTCAAGCCCGAGGGCATAGACCTGAACTTCGGCTGCCCGGCCAAGTGCGTGAACCGCCACCGCGGCGGCGCCGTGCTGCTGGACGAGCCCGAGCTCATCCACGCTATCGTCGCGGCCGTGCGCCGCGCGGTGCCGGCCGACGTGATGGTGTCGGCCAAGATGCGCCTGGGCTTTATGGACGACAGCAGGACGCTGGACGTGGCCCGCGCCATCCACGAGGCCGGCGCCAGCGAGATCGTCGTGCATGCCCGCACCAAGGCCGATGGCTACAAGCCGCCGGCCTACTGGGAGCGCATCGCCGCCGTGCGCGAGGCCCTGCCCATCACCCTGATCGCCAACGGCGAGATCTGGACCGTCGAGCACGCCGAGCTCGCGCGCGAGCGCAGCGGCTGCGAGCACCTGATGCTGGGCCGCGGCATGGTGGCCGACCCCGGCCTCGCGCTGCGCGTGGCCGGTGCGCGTGCCACGCCGCTGCCCTGGGGCGAGCTGCTGCCGCTGATGCGGCTGTTCTTCGACCAGGTGCGCGCCACGGTCGCGCCGCGGCACCAGGGCGGGCGGCTCAAGCAGTGGCTGCACTATCTGAAGCGGGCCTATCCCGAAGCCGAGGCGGCCTATGCGGCGCTGCGCACGGTCAACGCCGCGGACGAACTGGCGCTGCGCCTGTTCTGAGCGCAAAAAGCCCGCCGCGAGGGCGGGCTTGCATGGCGCACAGGCTCAGAACGATTCCCAGGCCAGCTCGTCCTCGCGCACTGCCGCGGCGCGCCTGGCCGGCGCCGGCGTGGCGGGGCGGGGCGAGGCTGCGCGCGGTTCGGGGGGCGGCAGTGCGGCCTTCACCGCGGTCGGCACCGGTGCCAGCTTGACGGGCTCCGCAGGCTTGGCGGAGCTGACCGTCGTTTCGAGGCGGAAGGTGGCCACGGCCTCGGCCAGGGTCTGGGCCTGCTGGGCCAGGCTGCTGGCCGCCGCGGCGCTTTCCTCCACCAGGGCCGCGTTCTGCTGCGTGACCTGGTCCATCTGCGTCACGGCGGTGTTGACCTGGGCGATGCCGCGGCTCTGTTCGTCGGCGGTGCTGGCGATCTCGCCGATCAGGTCGTTGACCTTGCCGACCTGCGCGACGATGTCCTGCATCGCCTGGCCGGCCTCGGCAACCTGGCGGCTGCCGGCCTCGACCTTGTCGGCGCTGTTGCCGATCAGGGCCTTGATCTCCTTGGCCGCCTCGGCGCTGCGCTGGGCCAGCACGCGCACCTCGCTGGCCACGACCGCGAAGCCGCGGCCCTGTTCGCCGGCGCGGGCGGCTTCCACCGCTGCGTTCAGCGCGAGGATATTGGTCTGGAAGGCGATGCCGTCGATGGTGCCGATGATCTCGACGATCTTGCGGCTGCTGGCGCTGATCTCGTCCATCGTGCCCACGACCTGGCTGACCACCTCGCCGCCATGGCCGGCGGCCACGCGGGCGTTGGCGGCCAGATTGCTGGCGGCACGGGCCGTGTCGGCGCTCTGGCGCACGGTGGCCGTGAGCTGTTCCATCGAGCTCGCCGTCTCCTGCAGGCTGGAGGCCTGCTGCTCGGTGCGGCTGGACAGGTCCTGGTTGCCGGCTGCGATCTGGTTGGACGCGGTGGAGACCGAATCGACCCCGGCGCGCACATCGCTGACCACGCGGCGCAGCCCGGTGACCGTGCTCGACAGCGCGCGCTGCAACTCGCCCAGTTCGTCGCCGCGGTCGGTGACGACGTCGACGGTGAGGTCGCCGTTGGCGACGGTCTTCAGCGCGGCGACGACGGCGGCGACGGGCCGCGTGACGGAGCGGGTGACGATGACGCCGGCCGCGATGGCCAGGGCCAGGCCCAGCAGCGTGCCGCCGATCAGCAGCGTCGTGACCCGGTCCACGGTGGCCATGGTGTCCTCACCGGCGTCATTCATCAGGCCCTCCTGGTAGTCGGCCAGCTCGCGCAGCCGCTTCTGGTAGCTCAGCTGGCGGGGACGCAGTGTTTCCAGCAGCAGGGTCTTGGCGGCGGCGACGTCGCCGGCCTGCACCAGCTTCACGAACTGGTTCTCCTCCGCGACGAAGCCGGTGCGCTCCTGCTGGACCTTCTCGAACATCGCGCGGCCCTCGGGCCTGCTGAGGCGGCTGCGCAGGTCTTCGTAGGCCTTGGAGGCGTGCTCGCGCGACTCCTCCAGTTTCTTGATCTCCTGCCCGCGCTGGGCCTGGGAGTCCATGATGATGAGGTTGCGCATGATGCGGGCATGCAGGTTCAGGTCGTCGGAGATGCCCGTGAGGATCTTGACCTTGGCGTAGCGGTCATGCAGGGCGGTGTCCATGTCGGCGCGCGCATTGGCCAGGCCCAGCCTCGCGGCCACGGCCAGGGCGGTCATCAGCAGCACCACGAGGGCGAAGGCGACACCCAGTCGGGTGCCAATGCGCAGGTTCTTCATTGCGATCATGAGAGTCTCCCGGTTGAGGGCTTGGGTTTCAGAAGTCGCGCAGCAGCGCTTCGAGGTCCAGCAGCAGCAGCATGCGCGGGCCTTCCGCGCCAGCGACCGTGGCAAAGCCCACGATGAAGTCGGCGCTCGCCCCGTTGCCCAGGCTGGGGCGGGGCTGGATCTGCTCGGGGTCCAGCGTCACCACGTCGGACACCTCGTCCACGACCAGGCCCACCGTGCGGGCCCCGACGTTGACGATGACGGTCACCGTGCTCGCGCCGTGCTCGGCCGGCAGGCCCATGCTGCGGCGCAGGTCCACGATGGGCACGATCACGCCGCGCAGGTTCACGATGCCCAGCAGGTGGCTGGCGGCATTGGCGATGCGGGTCGGCGCCTCGTAGCGGCGGATCTCCTGGACGGCCAGGATGTCGATGCCGTACTCCTGTCCGCCCAGGGTCGAGGTGAGCACCTCGGGTGGTGCGGCGGATGCGACGGCGCGGTTCTCGAGGATGGAAAGTGCTGTCATGGTGGCCTCTGCTGAAGTGATAAAATGATAAATTTGATAAATCCGATTTTTCAACTGATGTGCCACCTTTGGCACGCTCCGGGTGTGCAAAAATTCTCATGTTTTCCCATGAAAATAGCGCTTCTTGTGTAAGACGCGACGCCGCGACCATGCGGCAGCGATGACGTCCTGCGCCGCCGGACCTGCTGTCTAATTGATAGAAATTCCTGCGCGGGCCTTCAGCCCGGCGCGAGGGCGGCCCGCATCGCGTCGGGCAGGCTCATGCGCCGGCCCTCCCGGGCCAGGCGCTCGATCTCGTCGGCATCCAGGCGCCGGGCCAGGCCGGCGGCCAGCGCGGCGCGGTCCTCGGCCTCGTTGGGCTGGCGCTGCATCTGGCCGTGGGCCTCGAACTCGCGGTCGGCCACGCCGGCCAGCCGTGCCGCCAGCGCGACGTGCCCGGCGTGCAGCTGGATCAGGGCCAGTGCGTCCAGGCTCATCCAGAGCTGCTCGTCCAGCCCCAGCCAACCCAGGAGTCGTGGGCAGTCCTGCGCCACCTCGCGGGCGCGCTCGAACCGGCCCTGGGCGACGAGGGCGCCGACGAGGTTGCCCATCAGCGTGGCCAGGCCGGTCAGGTCGCCGGCATCGCGCTGCTCGGCGAGCAGGGCCTCGCCGAGCTCGACGGCCAGCGCCAGTTCGCCGGCAGCGCGGGCCTGGTCGGCGAGGTTGAGGCGGGCGCGGATGATGCCGGCATCGAAGCCGTCGCGCTCGCAGACCTCCAGCGCCGCCCGGTAGCAGCGCCGCGCCTCGTCGTGCCGGCCCGAGGTCAGGTGCAGCACGGCCTCGGTCGTCAGGCCGCGCTCCAGCACGGCCGCGGGCCAGCCGGGGTTCTCCAGCCGGCGCGCCGCGGCCAGCGTCGCGCGGGCCTCGGGGCCGTCGACGCGCCAGTTGAAGGCATGCTCGACGAGGGCCAGGTATTCGCCGCGCGCGTCGCCCAGATCCCGGTAGAGCCGCGCGGCGCGGTCGGCGGCCTCGCGGGCCAGGCCGGGGTGGACGACGCTGTGACAGCGCGCGCAGGCCCACCAGAAGCGCGCCAGCACCGCGGCCGGGATGCCGGCGCCATCGCCGGCCAGGCGGGCGGCCAGCGCCAGCGCGTGCGGTCGGGCCTGGGTGGCGCGCGGCATCCACAGCGGCGCGCTGGCACCGAAGAGGGCCGCCGCGCTGGCCAGGTCGTGCCGGCCCGCCCAGGTCAGCGCCGCCCACAGGCCGGGCAGCTCGGCTTCGTAACGGGCCCGCCAGGCGGCGGGCGGCAGGCGCCAGGATTCCTCGTAGGCGTCGTCCAGCAGCCAGCGCAGGCCGGCGCACAGCCGGGCCTGGGCCTGGGCGGTCTCGCCGGCGGCCGCGAGCCTGTCCCGCGCGAACAGGCGCATCGTCTCCAGCAGCCTGAAGCGCCGCGATGCCGAGCCGCGGTCCACGCTGATCAGCGAACGCTCTACGAGGCCGAGCACCGAGGCGACGGCCGCGGCGGCGGGCAGTTCGTCGCTGGCCAGCACCAGGGCCGCGCCTTCGAGCGAGAAGCTGCCGGGGAAGATGGCCAGCCGGCGCAGCACGCGACGCTCGCGCTCGGCCAGCAGCTCGTGCGACCAGCGCAGCGCCTCGGCCAGCGCGTTGTGGCGCGACGCGCTGCGAGCGTCGGCGGGGGCCAGCAGCGTCAGCCGTTCATTCAGCCGGGCGGCCAGGCCGTCCAGGCCCAGCGCGTCCAGGCGCGAGGCGGCCAGCTCGATGGCCAGCGGGTTGCAGTCCAGCGCCGCGCAGACTTCGGCGGCCTTGGCGCCATTGCCCGCCTCGGCCTCGCCGGCGCGCGCCGCAAGCAGGCGCACCGCGTCGTCCAGCGGCAGCGCGTCGAGGCGGTAGACGCGTTCGCCCGGGATCTGCAGCGGCAGCTGGCTGGTGATGAGCAGGCTCACGCCGCCGGTGTCGCGCGCCAGCGTGGCGACGACCTCGGCCACGCCCTCGACGCGGTGCTCGGCGTTGTCCAGCACCAGCAGCATCGCGAGCGACGACAGGCGCGCCGCCAGCGTCGCGAGCGGCTCGGGGCCGGGCGGCAGGCCGAGCGCGCGGGCCACGGCGGCGGCCACGGGCTCGCCCTCGTGCAGCAGTGTCAGGTCCACCCACCAGGCGCCGTCGGCGTGGTCGTGCGCCAGGCGCCGGGCCAGCTCCTGGGCCAGCCGCGTCTTGCCGATGCCGGGGCCGCCGCAGAGCGTGACGGCCGGGTGCTGGCGCAGCAGCGCCTGCAGCGCGCGCAGCTCGTCCTCGCGGCCGATCAGCGCTGGCAGGCGCACGGGCAGGCGGCCGTGGGTCTGCGGTGCGGGCTCGCGGCTTTCGGCCACCTCCAGCACCGGCAGCGCGAAGCGGTAGCCGAAGCCCGGGATGGTGGTGATGGCCTCGGCGCCCAGCAGCCGGCGCAATGTGCCCACCTGCACGGCGAGGTTGTTCTCCTCGACGACGACGCCGGCCCAGACGCGCCGCAGCAGCTCGTCCTTGGCCAGCAGCTGGCCGGCGCGCTCGACGAAGGCGACCAGCAGCTCGAAGGCGCGCGCCGTCATTGCCACCTCGGCGCCGCGGCGGAACAGCAGGCGTTCGGCCGGCAGCAGCTTGAAGTCGCCGAAGCGGTATTGGGAGGCGGGCACGGGCTGAATTTATCCAGATTTCAGGCCGGCTAAAGGACGCTTGCGTCCCCGGGGCTGAGCATGCCGCCAGGCCGGTCGATCCGCGGCCGGCCAGCTTCAACGGAGCAAGCCATGCCCAAGTTCGTCATCGAAAGAAACATTCCCGGCGCCGGCCGCCTCACGCCCGCCGAGCTGCAGTCCATCTCCGCGACCTCCTGCGGCGTGCTGCGCGAGCTGGGGCCGAGCATCCAGTGGGTGCACAGCTATGTGACCGACGACAAGATCTACTGCGTCTACAACGCGCCGGACGAGGCCAAGGTGCGCGAGCACGCCCGCCTCGGCGGTTTCCCGGCGGACTCGGTGGCCCAGGTGCGCCGCATCATCGACCCGACCACCGCGGAAGCCTGAAAGCGCAGCGGCCGGGCCAGGCTCCCGCCCGCACCCGGCCGCGTCGCTGGCCGAGGCCTTTCAGCCCGGCTGCTTGGTGATGCGCAGATAGGGCTTGGGTGCCTTCCAGCCGGCGGGGAACAGCGCCTTGGCGTCTTCGTCCGACACCGAGCCGGCGATGATGACGTCCTCGCCCGGCTTCCAGTTCACCGGCGTGGCGACCTTGTGCTTGGCGGTGAGCTGCATGCTGTCCAACACGCGCAGGATCTCGTCGAAGTTGCGGCCCGTCGTCATGGGGTAGGTCAGCATCAGCTTGATGCGCTTGTCCGGGCCGACGACGAAGACCGAGCGCACGGTGGCATTGGTGGCGGCCGTGCGGCCCTCGGACGTGCCTTCGATGTCGGCCGGCAGCATGTTGTAGAGCTTGGCCACGTGCAGGTCGTGGTCGCCGATCATGGGGTACTTGGGCAGATGGCCCTGGGTCTCCTCGATGTCGGCGGCCCAGCGGTGGTGGTTGTCCACCGGATCCACGGAGAGGCCGATCAGCTTGGCGTTGCGCTTGGCGAACTCGGGCTCGATCTTGGCCATATAGCCCAGCTCGGTCGTGCACACCGGCGTGAAGTCCTTGGGGTGGGAGAACAGGATGGCCCACTTGTCACCGATCCAGTCATGGAACTTGATCGTGCCCTGTGTGGTCTGGGCGGTGAAATCGGGGGCGATGTCGTTGATGCGCAGGGACATGGTGATGGCTCCTTGGGGGCGGGGGGTGAATGATAGGAAGGAAGCGAGCGCCTGTCGCGAATGCGCTTGCTTGAAAAGCGCCTAAGCCAGGCTCGGCACTTCGGCGGTGACGGCCGCCCAGACATCCGCGCCGGCCGCGGCGCACACGATGGGCTGGAAGCGCACCCATTGGGCCGGCGTGCTCACCGTCTTCAGCGAGTGCACGAAGACGCGGGTCGCGCCGGCCGGCGAGTTCTTGGCGCTGCCGTAGGCGGCCAGCGAGGCCACGCCGTGGGCGATGAAGTCCTCGAAGCCACCGTGGGCGACGCCGGCCGACACGCACCAGTCGGCGAACAGCGCGGCCTTGCCCTCCTTGGGCAGCCTGGCGACGAGGGGCATCATCACGTCCTCCTCGTGCAGCAGATGCGCCTCGGCGCAGATGCGGTAGGCGCCCCAGGCGTCGCGCAGCGCGGTGGCGTCCCGGGAGGCGGCGCGGGTGACGGCGGCCTGCAGTTCGTGCTCGTCGGCATGCTCGGCGCGGAACAGCGCCGCGTCGACGGCGCCGTCGAAGTAGCGGTCCAGCATCGTCGTGATGCCACCGCCGGCGCCGGCCACGCCGTCCTCCATCGCCGCATGTACTGCGATGGCGTGGACATAGTCCTTCCATGCCGCCGCGAAGCCGGCCAGGTCGCCGCCTGCAGCGCGCGGCGCCAGCACCTTGGCGAGATCGTTGCGTAGCACCTCGTGGTAGTTGCGCATGATGGCCGGGACTGAGACTTCGGGTTCGGTCATGGTCGGCTCCTGTCGGGGTGAGGGCATTCGTACTGCTTCCGTCGCCGCGTCGTTGTTTGACGGATGAGAGGAACTTCCCCGCCCCGCTGCGGCCGCGACGCGGCGAACGGCGGCCCGGTGCCCCGATGGAAAGCGCCGTTTCTCATCGAGACCTTCGGAAGCGGAGGGCATGACCATTCTGTGCGTGGACCGTGGATCCCGCCAAGGACGTGTTTGCCCTGCATGGGGTGAACGGGGCGAGCTGGCCATCAGGGCCTGGTTCGGCGTCGCCGCCTTGGTTGGTGGGCTGACGGCGGGCTGAGCCGCCCGTGCCGCGCGCTTAGCATGCGCGCATGAAACTGTCCGTAGCCCTTTTTCTTGCCGCCGCGCTGCTGGCCGGCGGCGCGCATGCCGAATCCCCGCTGACGCTTGAGCGCATCAGCATCGACCCGCCGCTGGCCGGCCGCCTGCCGCGCCAGGCCGAGGTCTCGCCGGGCGGGCACTGGGTCAGCTTCCTGCGGCCCTCGCAGGCGGACAGCGAGGTGCTGGAGCTGTGGGCCCAGCCCGTGGACGCGGCGGGCCAGGGCGGCGAGCCGCGCAAGCTCGTGGCCGCGGCCGATCTGCTGGGCGGCGCCGTGCAGAAGCTCAGCGAGGCCGAGAAGATGGCGCTGGAGCGCCAGCGCATCAGCCAGAGCGGTATCACCGGCTACCAGTGGTGCGGCGGCGGCGACGGCGCGCTGCTCTTCCCGCTGTCGGGCGATCTCTATCTCGTGCGCCTCACGGCCGGTGGCCCGCAGGCCCAGAAGCTCGCGCTGGAAGCCGGCGCGCCCAAGCAGGACCCGCGCTGCACGCCCGACGGCCAGGCCCTGGCCTATGTGCAGGACGGCAACCTCTTCGTGCTGCCGCTGGCCGAAGGCGGCAAGCCGCGCCGGCTGACGAGCGACGGCGGCGCCACCGTGAGCTGGGGCCTGGCCGAGTTCATCGCCGCCGAAGAGCTGTCGCGCCAGCGCGGCTACTGGTGGAGCAAAGACGGCAGGTCGCTGCTGGCGCTGCGCGTCGACGAGTCCGGCGTCGCCATCAAGACCCGCGCGCAGATCTTTGCCGACCGCACGGCGATGACCGAGCAGCGCTACCCGGCGGCCGGAGCGGCCAATGCCAGGGTCACGGCCTTCGCCATCGACGCCGCGACCGGCCAGCGCCGCGAACTGCTGCTGCCGGCCGGCGCCGAATACATCGCCCGCGCCGGCTGGTTTGCCGACGGCACGCCCTGGCTGCAGTGGTTCACGCGCGACCAGACGCGGCTGACGCTGACCGAGTTCAAGGCCGGCACGTCCCCGCGCGACATCACCGTCGAGACCGACCCGGCCTGGGTCGAGGTGCATGACGACCTCATCGAGACGCCCAAGGGCCTGCTCTGGTCCGGCGAGGCCTCGGGCCGGCGCCAGCTGCTGCTGATTGACCGCGCCAGCGGCAGGCGCACGCCGCTGACCCGGATGCCCGAGCCCGTGGCCCATGCCGTCTGCGCCAACGACGGGCAGGTCGTCTTCGCTGCAGCCGGCGATGTCGGCAAGGCGCAGGAGCTCTACAGCCTGCCTTTGGCCGGCGGCAGGCCGCAGCCCCTGCCGGGCATGGACGGCCGCCAGTGGCGCGACGCCAAGGCCGACAGCGGCTGCACGCGGCTGCTCGTCACCCGCTCGGCCTGGGGCGCGCCGCCGCGGCTGGAACTGCGCAGCCTGGGGCAGGAAGGCGCCATTGCGCTGGCTGGCGACCCGCCCTCGGCCGACCTCAAGGCCTATACCAACACGCCGCTGGCGCTGGCGCTGACCGCCGCCGACGGTCACACGCCGCTGAACGCCTTCTTCTTCGCCGCCCAGGACCGCCGCGAGGGCCGGCACCCGGTCATCGTGATGGCCTACGGCGGTCCCGGCGCAGCCACCGTGAACTGGGCCTGGGGCCGCGACATGCCGCTGATCGCCTACTGGCAGCAGCGCGGCTATGGCGTGCTGATGCTGGACACGCGCGGCATGGAGCACCGTGACCGCGAGTTCACGCGCGCCCATCACCATGCCTTCGGCAAGAACGAGGTGGCCGACCTGTTCGCCGCCGTGCGCGAACTGCCCGGCCGCGTGCCGGGCGTGGACCCGGCGCGCATCGGCTTCTTCGGCTGGAGCTATGGCGGCTTCCTGGCTGCGCGCGCGGTGCTGGATGCTGATACGCCCTTCGCGGCCTCGGTCGCCGTCGCACCGGTCACGGACTGGACGCTCTACGACACGGCCTACACCGAGCGCTATCTCGGTCTGCCCGAGGATGGGAAGGCTGCGGCCTATGCCGGCGCCAACCTGCCGGCGCGGGCGGCGCTGCTGAACAGACCGCTGCTGCTGATGCACGGCACCGCCGACGACAACGTGCTGTTCGAGCACACGCTGCGCCTCGTCGAGGCCCTGCAGACCGCCGGCAAGACCTTCGACCTGCAGATCTACCCCGGCAAGGCCCACGGCATCGCCGGCCGCGCGGCGCGCCTGCACCTTTACCGCACGATGGATGCCTTCTTCGAGCGGCACCTCAAGCCCGGCCAATGACTCTCGTCTACTCCACGGACTTCGGCCGCGCCTGCCCGGGCTGCGGCAAGCCCGCCGCGCAATGCGTTTGCAAGGCCAAGGCGAGGCCCGCCGGCGACGGCATCGTGCGCGTGCGCCGCGAGACGGCGGGGCGCAAGGGCAAGGGTGTCACCACCATCCAGGGCCTGCCGCTGGACGACGCGGCGCTGACCACGCTGGCCAAGCAGCTCAAGGCCGCCTGCGGCAGCGGCGGCACGGTGAAGGACGGCGTCGTCGAGATCCAGGGCGATCACCTCGACAAGGTGGTGGCCTGGCTGCAGGCCCGGCCCGAGGGCTGGACGGTGAGGCGGGCTGGCGGTTGACGGGAGTCGCGACGGCTCAGCGCTGCAGCTTCGCCCTTTCGCGGGCAAGGTAGTTGGCCTGCTCCTGGTCGCGTTCGCGCTGCTGGCGGGCCTCGCGGGTCTCCCATTCGCCGCATTGGAAATAGGAGCCGCCGAACAGCCAGCCGAGCAAGCTGGAGCTGTCGGCCGCGTGGGCGTCGCCGGCCGTGCAGACCATGGCGGCCTTGGAGCTGCTCTCCTCGGTCAGGATCTGCTGCACGAGCATGGAGCGCGACATCAGCACCGCGGCGGGCATGGCCACCGCCAGCAGCACGCCGCCGATGACGAAGTTCTTGGCCCAGCGCGGCAGCGGACCGGCTGGTGCCGGCTGGGCCGGCCTGGCCTGCGGCTGTGGCCGCTTGAAGGGCACGGTGGCCGTGAAGGTGGAGGCTTCGGCGGTCTTCGTGCCGGTGCTGCGGGAGGCGCCGGCTCCGCTCAGCAGGCGAGGCTGGGCGGAGCCGGTTGAGGCGGTGGAGGAGTTCGGGGTACTGGGCATGGCGATTGCCGGGCCGACCAGGGCCCAGTGGCATGCTATGAAGGCGACCGCGGCGAGGTGTATGCAAATGCAAGCCCGCACCGGGTGGGTGCGATTTCTGCGCAGGAAGTCACAGCCTGGACAATCGCGTGATGACCGACACCGCTTTCTCCCGCCTGCCTCTCAGCCCCGCCATGCAGGCCAACCTCGCCCAGCTCGGCTATGCGCAGATGACGCCCATCCAGGCCACCAGCCTGCCGCTGGCCCTGGCCGGCCGCGACGTCATCGGCGAGGCGCAGACCGGCTCCGGCAAGACCGCCGCCTTCGCCATCGCGCTGCTGCACCGGCTGGATGCCGCCGTGCCGCGCGTGCAGTCGCTGGTGCTGTGCCCCACGCGCGAGTTGGCCGACCAGGTCACGCAGGAGATCCGCCGCCTGGCGCGTGCGGCCGACAACATCAAGGTGCTGAGCCTGTGCGGCGGCTCGCCGATGCGGCCGCAGATCGAGAGCCTGGGCTACGGCGCCCACATCGTCGTCGGCACGCCGGGGCGGCTCATCGACCATCTGGAGCGCGACACGCTGGACCTCGCCGCGCTGAACACGCTGGTGCTGGACGAGGCCGACCGCATGCTGGACATGGGCTTCCTGGACGACATCAAGGCGATTGCCAAGCGAGCGCCCGCCAACCGGCTGACGCTGTTGTTCTCGGCGACCTTCCCCGATGGCGTGACGGACATCGCCGCGAAGTTCATGCGCGAGCCGCAGACGGTCAAGGTGGCCGGCGCCACGCGCGCCGCCGCGTCGACGATCCGCCAGCTCGCCTTCGAGGTGGGCGAGGGCGAGCGCCTGGACGCGGTGCCGCGCCTGCTGCGCGCCTTCCGGCCCGAGTCGGCCATCGCCTTCTGCAACACCAAGCAGCAGTGCCGCGACCTGGAGGCCGTGCTCGCGGCCCAGGGCTTCGTCGCACTGGCCCTGCACGGCGACCTGGAGCAGCGCGACCGCGACCAGGTGCTGATCCAGTTCGCCAACCGCAGCGCCTCGGTGCTGGTGGCCACCGACGTGGCCGCGCGCGGCCTGGACATCGTCAACCTGGCCTGCGTCATCAACGTGGACATCAGCGCCGATGTCGAGCAGCACGTCCACCGCATCGGCCGCACCGGCCGCGCGGGCGCCGAGGGCCTGGCGCTGAGCCTGGCCAGCCTGGACGAAATGGGCCGCATCGGCCGCATCGAGCAGCTGCAGGGCGAGCCCTTCAAGTGGCAGGCGCTGGGCGAGCTGAAGGACGCGCCCGGCGGCCCCTTGCTGCCGGCGATGGACACGCTGCAGATCCTGGGCGGGCGCAAGGAGAAGATCCGCCCGGGCGACATCCTGGGCGCGCTGACCGGCGAGGCCGGCTTCACCGCGGCGCAGATCGGCAAGATCAACGTGACCGACTTCCACAGCTATGTGGCGGTGGAGCGCGGCATCGCCCGGGAGGCGGTGAAGCGCCTGTCCGCGGGCAAGCTCAAGGGCCGCAAGGTCAAGGTCAGAAGGCTGGCGGACCTGGAGTGAGCCGAGGTGGGCTGAGCGGTATTTCACGCCCTGCCGCGTTCGCGGGAGTCCGCTCCCGCGGGTGCGACCTTTTCACGCGCAATGCCGGGGTGCGGCGCCTAGTCTGGACTCAAGACGAGGTGTCCCATGAATTCACGCCCCATGCCCTTGAGCGACGACTACGAACTGCGGTTCGAATCCCTGTTCCAGGCCGGCCGTGCACTCGCATTCCCCTGTGATGCCACGGGCGGCGTGCGACTTGACGGCTTGAGCGAGCGGGCGCGGCAGAACTACCTGTTCGCGCGTGCGGTGGTTGGCCGCGAGTTCGCCAGCCCTATCGTGCTGCGCTGCGGCGGCGCACGGGATTGACGGCGGTCATGGCAAGGCGCATCGGGAGGCCGGATCCCGCTGCGTCGAGGCGCCCGCGTGTGGTGCAATGTCCGGATGCGACCTGAATCGGGAGGCGCGCAGAGCCGCCTGAGGTCAGCCGGCCGGCGCAGGATTTGCCAGGCTGCCGGGCTGGCCTGCCTGGCGCCGGCTTGGGGCCGCGCGGCGGGTCCCGACGTGCTGCGCATCGAGACCATCCAGTCCGAGCCCTTCGGGCGCATCGGCCCGCAGGGGCCGGGCGGGCTGATGTACGAGATCGGCAACCTGATCGCCCAGCGGGCCGGCCTGGTGGCCGAGAACCATGTCGTGCCCTATGCCCGCACGGTGTTGAGCCTGCAGAACGGCGTCTCGGACATGGTGCTGCGCTTCTCCAACGATGAGCTCAAGGCGGTGGCCTATCGGGTGGCGCCCGTGCTGACCCTGCCGACGGTGGTGGTGAGCCGCCGCGACGCTCCGGTGCTGCGGCTGGAGGATCTGTCCCGGCTGTCGCTGGCTGTGCCGCGCAGCTTCCCCATGCCCGAGAGCCTGGCGAACCTGGCGGGGCTGCGCGTGCAGTCGGTGAACAACAACGAGCACGCCGTCCAGATGCTGATGGGCAGGCGCGTGGACGCCGCCTATGGCAGCAATCTGGGGCTGTTCGGTGCCGCGCGCGGCATGGGGCTGCGCATGCAGGAGTTCGCGCGGCCGCTGCTCGTGGAGCGCCAGGCCTTCTGGCTGCACCTGTCCCTGCACAGAGGCACGCCGGAGCTGATCGAGCGGCTGGGGCGGGCGGTCGAAGCCTTGCAGCGCGATGGCAGCATCGCGCGGCTTTACCAGCGCGCGCTGGAAGAGTTCGGCGACGACCGCATGCCCGCCTGATCAGCGGCCAAAGCTGTCCTTCAGGCCGGTGATCTTGTTGAACACCGGGCGGTCGGCGTGGTGGTCGACGCGGTCGGTAACGAAGTAGCCGTGGCGCTCGAACTGCCAGCGCTGGCCGGCGCCGGCGTCGGCCAGCGAGGGCTCGACGAAGCCCTGCACGACGCGCAGCGAGTTCGGGTTGACGAACTCCAGGAAGTCGCGCCCACCGGCATCCGGCTGGGGCTCGGTGAACAGGCGCTCGTACAGGCGCACCTCGGCGGCCAGGGCCTCGTGGGCGCCGACCCAGCCGATGGTGCCCTTGACCTTGACCGCGTCGGCGCCCGGCGTGCCGCTCTTGGTGTCGGGCACGACATTGGCGAGCACGGCCGTGACCTTGCCGTCGGCGTCCTTCTCGGCGCCGGTGCACTCGACGATATAGCCGGCCTTCAGGCGCACCTTGTTGCCGGGGAAGAGCCGGAAATAGCCCTTGGGCGGCACTTCGACGAAGTCCTCGGCCTCGATCCACAGCTCGGGGCCGAGCGAGAACCTGCGCTGGCCCAGCTCGGGCTTGTGCGGGTGGGCGGCGGTCTCGCAGGGCTCGCGGTGGCCGCTGGAACCGAACACTTCGGCGTAGTTCACCAGCTTGAGCTTGAGCGGCTGCAGCACGGCGAACGCGCGCGGCGCCTGGGGTTCGAGGTCGGCACGCAGCGCCTGGTCGAGCACGGTGTCGTCGATCCAGGCGTTCTGCTTGCTGGCGCCGGTGGCCTCGACCATCGCGCGGATGCTGGCCGGCGTGAAGCCACGGCGGCGCAGGCCGACGAGGGTGGGCATGCGCGGGTCGTCCCAGCCGCTGACATGCTTCTCCTCGACCAGCTGGCGCAGCTTGCGCTTGCTGGTGACGACGTAGTTCAGGTTCAGGCGGCCGAACTCGATCTGCTGCGGCAGCGGCCGGGCCAGCAGGCCGAGGTCGGCCAGGTGCTCCAGCAGCCAGTCGTAGAAGGGCCGCTGGTCCTCGAACTCCAGCGTGCAGATGCTGTGCGTGATGCGCTCCAGCGCGTCCTCGATCGGGTGGGCATAGGTGTACATCGGGTAGATGCACCACTTCGCTCCGGTCGCGTGGTGTTCCGCATGCTTGATGCGGTAGAGCGTCGGGTCGCGCAGGTTGATGTTGGGCGAGGCCATGTCGATCCTGGCACGCAGCACCATCGCGCCGTCGGCGTGCCGGCCGTCGCGCATCTCCCGGAAGCGCGCCAGGTTCTCGGCCGGCGTGCGATCGCGGAAGGGGCTGTTGACGCCCGGCTTGCCGAAGTCGCCGCGGTTGGCGCGCATCTCGTCGGCGCTCTGCTCGTCCACATAAGCATGGCCGGCGTCGATCAGCGCCTCGGCGGCGGCATACATGAAGTCGAAATAGCTGCTGGCCTCGAAGAGGTTGCCGCCCCAGCTCCAGCCCAGCCACTGCACCATCTCCTTGATCGCGTTGACGTACTCCAGCTCCTCCTTCTCGGGGTTGGTGTCGTCGAAGCGCAGATGGCAGGCGCCGCCGAAGTCGCGCGCCAGGCCGAAGTTCAGGCAGATGCTTTTGGCATGGCCGATGTGCAGATAGCCGTTGGGCTCGGGCGGGAAGCGCGTGCGGATGCGTGCCTCGTCCAGCGGGCCGGCCGCATGGTGGGCAGCGTCGCCGGGCGTGCCGGCGAAATGGCGGCCGTTGAGGTCGCCGCTTTCGAGGTCGTGCTCGATGCGCTGGCGCAGGAAGTTCGTCGCGGGGGCGGCGGGGGCGTTGTGGCTCATCGTCGGCTCTGAAATGGAAGCGGGCCGTGTCTCAGGCCCGCGATGCCGTCGATTCTAAGGATGCGCGCGCAGCGGCAGCCGCACGTGCGCGAGGGCTATGCTGATCCACACGGCCACGCTGAAGTACAGCGTCATCCAGACCACCTCGCTGCGCCAGTGCGCCCAGTCGTGCGACACATGCCAGCGGTAGGCCGCGTCCGCCACGCCGGCCGCGAGGCTGGGGTAGGCCCGCCCGGCGGCCTCGTCGGCCAGCCAGCGCGACCAGTACATGGGCACGTCCACCGCGAACATATAGGCCGCGTAGGCCAGGCCCGCTGCGATGGCCAGGGCCAGCCAGCGCCGGCCGCGGGCGGAGGTCAGCGACCACTGGCCCAGCAGCGCCACCACGCTGAGCAGGGCGACCGTGCCCCACAGCGTCTCCTCGACGACATGGCCGATGTTGCGCGTCGTCAGCACTGCGAACCACGAGTTCAGCTCGGCGATGCCGATCAGCGGCAGCACGGCGCGCGACACCAGCAGGCCCAGGCCGCCGCCCGTCAGCAGCGCCGCGCCGCGCAGCAGCAGCGCCCACTGGGCGGCGAAGCTCAGCTCGGCCAGCGTCGCCACCGTGCGGCCCACCAGCACGCTGGAGGCCCAGGAGTCCACCATGACGACGCGCGGCACGTCGAAGACCGGCAGCAGGGAGCGGTAGCCGCAGCCCAGCACATACAGTGCCGACAGCAGCAGCTGCAGGCGCTGATGGGGCCAGGTCGAACCATCCGGGTGGCTGCGGTGCAGCCAGGCGGTCGAGACCGTCCAGGCGACGAGGTTGAGGCCGGCGATGCCGCAGAGCAGATGCCACCAGTAGGTCGCGTCACCCATGGGAGTCTCCTCAGCCCGACTTCGGCGGGCGCCCCGTCTTCACCGGCGTCAGCCGGTCCAGCGCGGCCGCCAGGGCCTCGGCGTCCAGCTCGGCCAGCGCCCGCAGGCCGGCACGCAGCAGTTCGCTCTTCCTGGCCTCGCGCTTCACGTCGTGCAGCCGGTGCTTGAGCTCCTTGAGCAGGGCGTAGTCGGCCTCGGGCATCGTGAAGCCGTCGCGCACCAGCTTGGCGCGCTCGGGAGGCGGGGGCTTGCGATCGTGGCTCATAAACGATGAAAACCGTTTATACGGTTTTCATCGCCCTGGCGCCAGTGGGGCGTGCGTGGTGTCGCCAGGTCGGGTCAGCTGCGGCGGCTGTTGCTGCCGCCCAGGATGGAGCCGAGCACGCCGCGGATGATCTCGCGGCCGACGGCCGAGCCCATGGTGCGCACGGCCGAGCGGGCCGCGGTTTCCGCGAGGCCCGGGTGATGGGCGCCGCGCGGGCCGGTGCTGCCGAAGAGCATGTCCTTGAGTCCGTCCAGCAGGCCGCCGCCTGCGGCGGGAGCCGGCGCGGCCGGAGCGCCCTGCGGTGCGCTGGTGGTCGGCGCGGCGCGGCCGTCCGCAGGTGCCTCGACGGCCGTCGTGCCCTTGCCGGTCAGCTTCTCGTAGGCCGATTCGCGGTCGAGCTGCTCCTCGTAGACGCCGGCGACGGTGGAGTTCTCGATCAGCGCCTGGCGCTGCTCGGTCGTGATCGGGCCGATCTGGCTGCCCGGCGGCAGCACGAAGACGCGCTCGGTCACGCTGGGCCGGCCATGGTCGTCCAGCAGGCTGACCAGCGCCTCGCCCACGGCCAGCTCGGTGATCGCCGCCGCGATGTCGAGACCCGGGTTGGGGCGCATCGTGTCGGCCGCGCTCTTGACGGCCTTCTGGTCGCGCGGCGTGAAGGCTCGCAGCGCATGCTGCACGCGGTTGCCGAGCTGGCCCAGCACGGTGTCGGGGATGTCCAGCGGATTCTGGGTCACGAAGTAGACGCCCACGCCCTTGGAGCGCACCAGGCGCACGACCAGCTCGATGCGCTCGATCAGCGCGTCGGGCGCGTCCTTGAACAGCAGATGGGCCTCGTCGAAGAAGAACACCAGCTTGGGTTTCTCCAGGTCGCCCACTTCGGGCAGGGTTTCGAACAGGTCGGACAGCATCCACAGCAGGAAGGTCGCGTACAGCCGCGGCGCGTTCATCAGCTTGTCGGCGGCCAGGATGTTGACAACGCCCAGGCCGTTGTCGGTCTGCATGAAGTCCTCGATGTCGAGCATGGGCTCGCCGAAGAACTTGGTCCCGCCCTGGGCCTCGATCTGCAGCAGGCCGCGCTGGATGGCGCCGACGCTGGCCGCCGAGACATTGCCGTAGCGGGTCGTGAACTGGCCTGCGTTGTCACCGACGTATTGCAGCATCGCACGCAGGTCCTTCAGGTCCAGCAGCAGCATGCCCTGGTCGTCGGCGATCTTGAACACCATCTGCAGCACGCCGGCCTGGGTCTCGTTCAGCGCCAGCATGCGACTCAGCAGCAGCGGGCCCATGTCGGACACTGTCGCGCGCACCGGGTGGCCCTGTTCGCCGAAGACGTCCCACAGCGTCGTCGGGCAGGCTTGCGGCTCGGGCGCCTCCAGGCCGCGGTCCTTCAGCAGGGCCAGCAGCTTAGGCGCGGGGCTGCCGGCCTGGCTGATGCCCGTCAGGTCGCCCTTCACGTCGGCCATGAAGACGGGCACACCCAGCCTGGAGAAACTCTCGGCCAGCTTCTGCAGGCTGATGGTCTTGCCGGTGCCGGTTGCGCCGGTGATCAGGCCGTGGCGGTTGGCCAGCGCGGGCAGCAGCAGGCACTCGGTCTGCTCGCGTCGGGCCAGCAGGATCGGGTCGGTCATGGGGCGTCCTCTAAAATCAGGGGCTATTCAACGATAAACGGGCTGCTGCAACGGCTGCCCTCCAGGAGCCAACCTATGGCCGGTCATTCCAAATGGGCCAATATCCAGCATCGAAAAGGTCGCCAGGACGAGAAGCGCGGCAAGATCTGGACGCGCATCATCCGTGAGATCACGGTCGCGGCGCGCCAGGGCGGCCCTGACATCAAGGACAACCCGCGCCTGCGCCTGGCCGTCGACAAGGCCAAGGCCGCCAACATGCCGGCCGACCGCATCAAGTACAACATCGACAAGGCCAGCGGCAACCTCGACGGCCTGACCTACGAGGAAATCCGCTACGAGGGCTATGGCATCGCCGGCGCGGCCATCATGATCGACACGATGACGGACAACCGCGTCCGCACCGTGGCCGAGGTGCGCCACGCCTTCAGCAAGTACGGGGGCAACATGGGCACTGACGGCTCGGTGGCCTTCCAGTTCAAGCACTGCGGCCAGCTGATCTTTGCGCCCGGCTCGTCCGAGGACAGGATCATGGAAGTGGCGCTGGATGCCGGCGCCGAGGACGTCGTCACCGGCGACGACGGCGCCATCGAGGTGCTGACCTCGCCCGCCGACTACGAGGTCGTCAAGGCCGCGCTGGAGGCAGCCGGCCTGGCGCCGGAGCTGGCCGAGGTGACGATGCGCCCCGAGAACACCATCGAGCTGGCCGGCGAGGACGCCGAGCGCATGCAGAAACTGCTGGACGTCATCGAGGATCTCGACGACGTTCAGGCCGTCTATCACAACGCCGAGCTGGGCTGAGCATGAAGGTTCTTGTCATCGGCAACGGCGGCCGTGAACACGCCCTGGCCTGGAAGCTGGCCCAGGGCCAGCGGGTCAGCCATGTCTATGTGGCCCCCGGCAATGGCGGCACGGCCCGCGACGGGCGGCTGGAGAACGTCGCCATCGGGCCCACCGACGCCAAGGCGCTCGCCGACTTCGCCGCCGAGCAGAAGATTTCGCTGACGGTCGTCGGCCCCGAGGCGGCGTTGGCCGCCGGCGTCGTCGACGAGTTCCGCGCCCGCGGGCTGCGCATCTTCGGCCCCACCAAGGCCGCGGCCCAGCTGGAAAGCTCCAAGGCCTTCGCCAAGGACTTCATGAAGCGCCACGGCATCCCGACCGCGGCCTACGAGACCTTCTCCGACCCGGCCGCCGCGCACGCCTATGTGGACGGCCGCGGTGCCCCCATCGTCATCAAGGCCGACGGCCTGGCGGCGGGCAAGGGCGTCGTCGTCGCGATGACGCTGGAAGAGGCCCACGAGGCGATCGCCTGGATCCTGGAGGACAACAAGCTCGGAGTGACGCACAACGAGGGCGGCGCCCGCGTCGTCATCGAGGACTTCCTCGCCGGCGAGGAAGCCAGCTTCATCGTCGTCTGCGACGGCAGGCATGTCGTGTCCCTGGCCACCAGCCAGGACCACAAGCGCCTGCTGGACGGCGACGCCGGCCCCAACACCGGTGGCATGGGCGCCTACTCGCCCGCGCCGGTGGTCACGCCCAATGTGCATGCCAAGGTCATGCACGAGATCATCCAGCCGACCATCGCCGGCATGGCCAAGGATGGCCATCCCTTCACCGGCTTCCTGTACGCCGGGCTGATGATCGACGAGCACGGCCAGCCGCGCACCGTCGAGTTCAACACGCGCATGGGCGACCCCGAGACCCAGCCCATCATGATGCGGCTCAAGAGCGACCTGTTCGAGCTGCTGATGCACGCGACGGACGGCACGCTGGACCAGGTCGAGCTGCAGTGGGACCGCCGCGTGGCCCTGGGCGTCGTGCTCGCGGCCGAGGGCTATCCGCTCAGCCCCCGCAAGGGCGACGCGATCACGGACCTGCCGGCCGACGAGGACGAGGCCATGGTCTTCCATGCCGGCACCGCCGAGCTGGACGGCAAGCTCGTCACCAGCGGTGGCCGCGTGCTGTGCGTGACGGCACTGGGCGAATCGGCCCGCACGGCCGCGCAGCGCGCCTACGATCTGGCCGCGGCCATCCAGTTCGACGGCCGCCAGTACCGCAGCGATATCGGCCACAGGGCCATCAAGCGTTGACCGCGACCCCTGCCGTCCTGACCGGACCGCTGCATCCTCACGGCGGTCAGAGCCGCCTGGCAAGGGGGGTGCTCGGCCTGTTCGGCTGGACGGTGGACGCACCGGGCCTGCCGACAGAGCAGGGCGTCATCCTGGTCTATCCGCACACGTCCAATTGGGACTTCGTCGTCGGCGTGCTGGCCAAGTGGGCCCTCGGGCTGCAGCTGCGCTTCTGGGGCAAGGACAGCCTGTTCCGCGTGCCGCTGCTCGGTCGCTGGGTGCGCTGGATCGGCGGCGTGGCGGTGGACCGCGGCAGCCCGCACGGCATCGTGGCCGACACGGTTGCGCAGATGCGCTCGGCGGCGGCGCGCGGCGAGCGCTTCTGGCTGGCCGTCGCGCCCGAGGGCACGCGCTCGCTGACGGCCGGCTGGCGCACCGGCGCCTACCAGGTCGCCGTGCAGGCCGGCGTGCCGGTAGGCTTGTGCTACTTCGACTTCCAGCGCCGCGTCGTGTCGCTGAATCGCTTCATCATGCTGACCGGCGATGTCCAGGCCGACTTCGCCGCCTTTGCCGACTACCTCGGTCCGCGGGTGGGCAAGCGCCCGGCGCTGGCCAGCCCCATCCAACCCAAGCCGCCGCGCCCATGAACTCGCAAGCCGTCCGTGACTATCTGCTGGCCTTGCAGCAGCGCATCGTCAGCGCGCTGGAGGCGGCCGACGGCAACGCCTTCCTCAGCGACGGCTGGAGCCGCGAGCCCGGCGGCCGACTGGAGGGCGACGGCCTGTCGCGCCTGATCGAAGGCGGCTCCGTGTTCGAGCGCGGCGGCGCCAACTTCTCGCATGTGAAGGGCCGCGTGCTGCCGCCTTCCGCCACGCAGCATCGCCCCGAGCTGGCCGGTGCGCCCTTCGAGGCGATGGGCGTGTCGCTGGTGCTGCATCCGCACAACCCCTTCGTGCCGACGGTGCACATGAACGTGCGCATGTTTGCGGCCCTGCCGGCCGGTGGGCCCGCTGTCACCTGGTTCGGCGGCGGCATGGACCTGACGCCCTACTATGGCTACGAGCGCGACGCCCAGCACTTCCATCGTGTCTGCCGCGACGCGCTCGTGCCGTATGGCGCCGAGCTGCATCCGAAGTTCAAGGCCTGGTGCGACGACTACTTCTTCCTGAAGCACCGCAACGAGCCGCGCGGCATCGGCGGCATCTTCTTCGACGACTACGCGGAGGGCGGCTTCGATGCCGGCTTCGCGCTGATCCGCTCGGTGGGCGACGCCTTCCTGGCGGCCTACCTGCCCATCGTCGAGCGCCGTCACGGCTATGCCTACGGCGAGCGCGAGCGCGACTTCCAGGCCTACCGGCGAGGCCGCTACGTCGAGTTCAACCTTGTGTTCGACCGCGGCACGCTGTTCGGCCTGCAGTCCGGCGGGCGCACCGAGTCCATCCTGATGTCCATGCCGCCGCAGGTGAAGTGGCGCTACGACTGGGCGCCCGAGCCGGGCACGCCCGAGGCGCGGCTCTACAGCGACTTCCTGCGCCCGCGCGACTGGGCCGACGAAACCCCGACGGCGCTCTGGCTTTGAAACTGGCACTCTTCGGCGGCAGTTTCGACCCGCCCCACCTCGGCCACCTGGCCTTCGCGCGCTTCGCGCTGCATGTGCTGGCGCCCGACCGCCTGCTGTGGCTGCCGGCCGGCCGGCAGTGGCAGAAGCCCGACCAGGTCATGGCGGCGGCAGTGCATCGCGCGGCCATGGTCCGCCTGCTGTTCGGTGCCGAGTCGCGCTTCGAGCTCGACGAGCGCGAGCTGCACCGCCGCGGCCCCAGCTTCACGGCCGACACGCTGCGTGAGTTCACGGCCGAGTATCCGGGCGCCGAGCTGATGTTCCTGATCGGCCAGGACCAGTACGAAAGGCTGCCGACCTGGTACCGCGCCGAGCTCGTCGTCGAGCTGGCGACTCTCGTCGTCGTGCCGCGCTCGGGCGTGGCCGTCGTCACGCCGCCCGGCATGCCCCCGCACCGCCTGCAGGTGCTGGATCTGCCGGACGTACCCATCTCATCCACCGCCGTGCGCACCGCCATTGCGCGCGGCGACGACATCAGCCCCTTGGTGGGCGCCGACGTGGCGAGCTATATTGCCTCGCACCGTCTTTACGGGAAGAAGCCCTGAATGGATATTCGCAAGCTGCAACGCGCCATCGTCGATGGTCTGGAAGACGTCAAGGCTCAGAACATCGTCGTGTTCAATACCGAGCACCTGTCGCCATTGTTCGAGCGCGTCATCATTGCCTCCGGCACCAGCAACCGGCAGACCAAGGCACTGGCCTCCAGCGTGCGTGAAACGGTCAAGGGCCGCGGCATGCAGGTGATGCGCACCGAGGGCGAGGACAACGGCGAATGGATCATCGTGGACTGCGGCGCCGCCGTCGTGCACGTGATGCAGCCGGCCATCCGCGACTACTACCACCTCGAGGAAATCTGGGGTGACAAGCCGGTCAAGCTCAAGCTCGGCAGCGCCGAGGTCAAGCTGGTGAAGGCCTCCGAGCCCGAGCCGGTCGCGAAGAAGGCGCCGGCGAAGAAGACCGCGCCCGCGAAGAAGGCGCCCGCCGCGAAGAAGGCCGCACCTGCGGCGAAGAAGGCGGTGCCGGCCAAGAAGGGCGTCAGCCGCGTCGTCGGCGCGAAGACGCCGGCGGCCAAGACCGTCAAGGTCGGCGTGGCCAAGCCGGCTGCCAAGAAGACGGCGGCCAAGTCTGTGCCGGCGAAGAAGGCGGCACCGGCGAAGAAGGTCGTCGCCAAGAAGGCGCCGGCCAAGAAGACAGCGGCCAAGAAGGCCTGATGCGGCTGCTGCTTGTCGCCGTGGGCCAGCGCCAGCCGGCCTGGGCCGACACGGCCTACGAGGATTTCGCCAAGCGCTTTCCGCCCGAGCTCAGGCTGGAGCTGAAGGCCGTCAAGGCCGAGACGCGCGGCAGCAAGACGGCCGAGCAGCTGATGGCGGCCGAAGCGGCGCGCATCGAGACGGCTTTGCCGAAAGGCGTGCGCCGCATCATCCTCGACGAACGCGGCGAGCGCCGCACCTCGGTGCAGCTGGCCGAGCGCCTCAAACTGTGGATGGGCGAGGGCCGCGACGCGGCGCTGATCATCGGCGGCCCCGACGGCCTGCATCCCGACCTCAAGGCCACGGCCGACGAGACGCTGCGCCTGTCAGACCTAACGCTGCCGCATGCCTTCGCCCGCGTGCTGCTGGCCGAGGGTCTGTACCGCGCCTGGACGGTGACCACCGGCCATCCCTATCACCGTGAATAAGTTTCTCTACCTGGCCTCGCAAAGCCCGCGTCGTCGCCAACTGCTGGAGCAGATCGGCGTGCACCACGAGCTGCTGCTGCCCGGCGCCGACGAAGACGCCGAGGCGCTGGAGGTCGTCCATGCCAACGACCTGCCGCAGAGCTACTGTGCCCGCGTGACCGCCGCCAAGCTCGATGCCGCGCTCGCCCGCCTGGCGGCCCGTGGCCTGCCGCCGGCGCCCATCCTCTGCGCGGACACGACGGTGGCGGTCGACGACCTCATCCTCGGCAAGCCCGCCGACGCGGCCGATGCCGCGCGCATGCTGGGGCTGATGTCTGGGCGCAGCCATCGCGTCATCACGGCCGTCGCGGTGGCCGATGCGACGCGGCGCGCGGCCGCGCTGAACATCTCGCAGGTCGAGTTCGCGCCGCTGTCCGCCGCGCAGATAGCCCGCTACATCGCCAGCCGCGAGCCCTTCGGCAAGGCCGGCGCCTATGCCATCCAGAGCCAGGCCGCGGCCTGGATCGTGAAGATTGCCGGCAGCTACTCGGGCATCATGGGGTTGCCCCTCTTTGAGACCGCCTCGCTGCTCGAACAATTCGGCTTTGAGTTTTGATGCGTGCCGCCCTGGCCGGCGGCACGCATCAGCATTCAAGGGTTCGCGATGGAAGACATCCTGATCAACTGGTCCCCGCAGGAGACGCGGGTGGCCGTGGTCGAGAACGGCGCCGTGCAGGAGCTGCACATCGAGCGCACGTTGGAGCGGGGCCTGGTCGGCAACGTCTATCTCGGCAAGGTGGTGCGCGTGCTGCCCGGCATGCAGTCGGCCTTCATCGACATCGGCCTGGAGCGCGCGGCCTTCCTGCACGTGGCCGACCTGCACAGCGCCTCGCAGTTCGGCCATGGCCGGCACCAGAACACGGATGCGCCGCCCACGCCCATCGAGCGCCTGGTCTTCGAGGGGCAGCCGTTGACGGTGCAGGTCATCAAGGACCCGATCGGCACCAAGGGCGCGCGCCTGTCCAGCCAGATCAGCATCGCCGGGCGCATGCTGGTCTATCTGCCGCAGGACGACCACATTGGCATCAGCCAGAAGATCGGCTCGCCCGAGGCGCGCGAGGCGTTGCGCGCGCGCATGCTCGCGCTGGTGGGCACGAAGGAGCAGGGCGGCGGTGGCGGCTTCATCCTGCGCACGAATGCCGAGGACGCCTCCGACGAGGAGCTGGCCGCCGACATCGCCTACCTGCGCAAGACTTGGCAGCAGATTCGCGCCGGCGCCCTCACCACGCCGCCGGCCAGCCTGCTGCACCAGGACCTCAGCCTCGTCGAGCGCGTGCTGCGCGACCTGACGAACGAACGCACCGGCTCCATCCGCATCGACTCGCGCATGCAGTACGACGTGCTGCGCCAGTTCGGCGAGACCTTCATGCCCGCGGCCACCGCCAAGCTGGAGCACTACCGCGGCGAGCGCCCCATCTTCGACCTGTGCAATGTCGACGCCGAGATCGCGCGGGCGCTGGCGCGCAAGGTGGAGCTGAAGTCCGGCGGTTCGCTCGTCTTCGACCAGACCGAGGCGATGACGACCATCGACGTCAACACCGGCGGCTTCGTCGGCGCCAAGAACTTCGACGACACCATCTTCAAGACGAATCTCGAAGCGGCGGGATCAATAGCCCGCCAGCTGCGGCTGCGCAACCTGGGCGGCATCATCATCGTCGACTTCATCGACATGACGCGCGAGGAGCACAAGGCCGCCGTGCTGGCCGAGTTCAGGAAGCAGCTGAACCGCGACCGCACCAAGGTCACCGTCGGCGGCTTCACCCAGCTCGGCCTCGTCGAAATGACGCGCAAGCGCACCCGCGAGTCGCTGGCCCGCATGCTCTGCGAGCCCTGTCCGACCTGCGAGGGCCGCGGCCAGGTCAAGACGGCGCGCTCGGTCTGCTACGACATCCTTCGAGAAATACTGCGCGAGGCGCGCCAGTTCTCGCCTCGGGAGTTCCGCGTCGTCGCCGCGGCCAATGTCGTCGAGATGCTGCTCGACGAGGAGAGCGCCCATCTGGCGGGGCTGTCGGACTTCATCGGCAGACCCATCTCGCTGACCGCCGAGCCGACCAACCAGACCGAGCACTACGACATCGTGCTGCTCTGAACCAGGGCCGGGTGCAGCGTCCGCTCTCCGGCCCGACGCGGCCTTGTCTGACGTTACAACTTGCCGGGCTGCGGCAGAATCCCGCGCCATGCTTGCATCTTTCGCGCCCGTCTCCCGTCGCCGCGGCCTTGCGACCCTGGCCGCTCTTGGCGCCTCGCCCGCCTTTGCCCAACTGCGCATCGACATCGCCGGCGTCGGCGGCTCGCGCGTGCCGGTGGCCATCGTCGATTTCCGCGACGAGTCCAAGTCGCCCCAGCCCATCGCCGCCATCGTGCGTGCCGACCTCGAACGCAGCGGCCAATTCCGCAGCGTCGATGCACCGGGTGGCCTGAACGAGACCAGCAGCCCCGTCTGGCCCGACTGGCGCGCCCGCCAGGCCGACGCGTTGGTGGCCGGCTCGGTCAGCCGCCTGGCCGACGGGCGGCTGGACATCCGCTTCAAGCTCTGGGACGTCGTCAAGGGCGCCGAGATCGTCGGCCAGGCCCAGGCCGTGCTGCCCGACGACGCCCGCCTTGCTGCCCACCGCATCGCCGACGTGGTCTACGAGAAGCTCACCGGCGACAAGGGCGCGTTCGCGACGCGCATGGCCTATGTCACCAAGGCCGGCTCGCGCTACAGCCTCGTCGTCGCGGACGCCGACGGCGAGGGCGCCAAGATCGCGCTGACCAGCCCCGAGCCCATCATCTCGCCGGCCTGGGCGCCCAATGGCCGTGAGCTGGCCTATGTATCGTTCGAAAGCCGCAAGGCCACCGTGCGCATCCAGGACGTGCAGACCGGCCAGCGCCGCGTGCTGGCCGACTTCAAGGGCACCAACAGCGCGCCCGCCTGGTCGCCCGATGGCTCGCAGCTGACGCTGAGCCTGTCGCGCGAGGGCGGCACCCAGCTTTTCGTCATCAACCGTGACGGCTCCGGCCTGCGCCGCCTGACGCAGAGCAGCGCCATCGACACCGAGGCCTGCTATGCGCCCGATGGCAGCAAGATTTATTTCGTCAGCGACCGTGGCGGCGGCCCCCAGGTCTACCGCATGCCGGCCGGCGGTGGTGCGGCCGAGCGTGTCACCTTCAGCGGCAACTACAACATCAGCCCGGCCATCAGCCCCAACGGCCGCACGCTGGCCTACATCACGCGCGTGAACGGCAATTTCCGCCTGTGCGTGATGGACCTGGCCAGCGGCCAGGTGCAGCAGATCAGCGAGACCAATGACGACGAGAGCCCCGACTTCTCGCCCAACGGCAAGCTCATCGTCTACGCGACCCGCGCCGGCGGCAAGGAAGTGCTGATGACGACGACGCTGGACGGCAAGATCAAGACCCCCCTGCTCGTCACGCTGACCGAGGTGCGCGAGCCCACCTGGGGACCGTTTACACGTCAGTAACTTGACAGTTCGCACCATGTTGGACAATGGCCGGCCCGCGCCGCCGCGGCCCCTGTACCCCAACCCTCGCTCTCTCTGTCCGTTCTGGAGAACACTCGAATGAAGCTGACCCGTTACGCGCTCACCCTGGTTGCCGCCGCCGCCCTTGCCGGTTGCGGCTCCACCGTCAAGCTGGACGAACCCGCGCCGGTCAAGGACATCTCCACGACCGCGCCCACGGGCAACACGTCTCAGGGCAAGACCGAGCCGCTCGCCGATTCGCGCGTCTCGACGGTCGACCTGTTCAGCGAGCTTTCCCAGCAGGTCAAGGACAAGCGCGTCATCTACTTCGACTTCGACAGCGACGTCGTCAAGGAGGAGTACCGCGGCCTCGTGGACCTGCATGCCCGCCGCCTGAAGGCCAAGCCGCAGGCCGCGCTGATGCTCGAAGGCCACACCGACGAGCGCGGTGGCCGCGAATACAACCTGGCCCTGGGCCAGCGCCGTGCCGAGTCGGTCGCCAAGTCGCTGACGCTGCTGGGCACTGCCGCCAACCAGGTTGAAGCCGTCAGCTTCGGCAAGGAGCGTCCGGCCGTGCAGGGCAGCACCGAGGAAGCCTGGGCCAAGAACCGTCGCGTCGAGCTCAAGGACAAGTGATGCGGGTTCTGCGTCTGGCGCTGATCGCCGTTGCGGCCAGCGCGGCCTTTGTCCAGCCGGCCCGGGCAGGCCTGTTCGAGGATGACGAGGCCCGCAAGGCCATCCTCGAACTGCGCGGCAAGGTGCAGGCCAACGAGGACCTGGCCAACAAGCGGGCCGAGCAGCTCAACTCCCTGATCCAGGACCAGATCCAGCCGCTGCGCCGCAGCGTGCTGGACCTGAACGCCCAGATCGATGCGCTGCGCGCCGAGATCGCCAAGCTGCGCGGCACCAACGAGCAACTGGCCCGCGACCTGGCAGATACCCAGCGCAAGCTGACCGACCAGTCGCAGTCCGTCGATGCCCGCCTGAAGCCGCTCGAGCCGCAGAAGGTCAGCCTCGATGGCCGCGAGTTCCAGGTCAGCCCGGACGAGCGCAGCCAGTACGAAGCCGCCATCGGCCTCGTGCGGCGCGGCGACTTCGCCGAGGCCGTGGCCGCGCTGAACGCGTTCCTGAAGCGCTACACAGCCAGCGGCTACACCGACTCGGTGCGCTTCTGGCTGGGCAATGCGCAGTACGGTAAGCGCGACTACAAGGACGCGATCGCGACTTTCAAGGCCTTCATCGCCGGCAACCCCGACCATCCGCGCGCTGGCGAAGCCCTGCTCGCGCTGGCCAATTGCCAGATCGAGCTGAAGGACAACAAGTCGGCCCGCCGCAGCCTCGAAGACCTCATCAAGGCCTACCCCGGCACCGAGGCCGCGCAGGCCGGCAAGGAACGCCTGCACGCGCTCAAATAGGCCCATTCCCTATCGGCTGCGCCGGCCCCCTCAAGGGGCCGCTGCCAGCGGCCCGGCCAAGCCGGTTCCGCGGCAGTTGCCGCGTAAGTCGGGCTCGGGGGCTTAACGCATGATCGATGTCAACGAGGCTGATCTGGAGCGCCGTTTCGGTGGGCTGCGCCGTCTGCATGGCGATGCCGCCTACCAGCACCTGCGTGCCGCGCGCTTTGCGGTCGTGGGCCTGGGCGGCGTCGGCTCCTGGGCCGTCGAGGCGCTGGCGCGCAGCGGCGTGGCGGCGTTGACGCTGATCGATCTCGACCAGGTCGCCGAATCCAACATCAACCGCCAGATCCAGGCCCTGGGCTCCACCGTCGGCATGGCCAAGGCCGAGGCGCTGCGCCTGCGCATCGCCGACATTCATCCCGGCTGCGCGGTGCGTGTCATCGAGGAGTTCGTCGAGCCCGGCAACTGGCCCGCACTGATCGGCGCCGCCGAGTTCGACGGCCTGATCGATTGCTGCGATCAGGTCCGCGCCAAAGCCACGCTCGCCGCCTGGGCGCGTGAGCGGCAACTGCCCTTCGTCACCGTCGGCGCGGCTGGCGGCAAGCGTGAGCCGCACCGCGTGCAGATCGACGACCTGGCCGGCACGACGCACGACCCGCTGCTGGCTTCACTGCGCCAGCGCCTGCGCAAACATCACGGCGCGCCGCGCTCCGGTCGCATGGATATCGCCTGCGTCTACTCGCGCGAGCCCGTGCAGTTGCCGCAGCAAGGGGAGGGCGAGGCCTGCGAAGTCGCCGCGAGTGGCGACGGCAGCCTGAACTGCCATGGCTATGGCTCCAGCGTCGCCGTCACGGCGACCTTCGGCCTGTGCGCCGCGGCCGAGCTGCAACGTCTGTATCTGGCCCGCAAGCCGGGTCGAGCCACAATTCAATGAAAATTCTTGCAGGGCCGTCGAAAACTTGCCTATAATGGCAGGCTCTGCTTGACGCGGGATGTTAGCTCAGTCGGTAGAGCAGCGGACTTTTAATCCGTTGGTCGCAGGTTCGAATCCTGCACATCCCACCAGACTTTCTGGCGGAGATTCGAAAGAATCACGCTATAATCATTGGCTCAGCGAGGCGCACGCCGAACTGAATCAGGGCTCTTAGCTCAGTTGGTAGAGCAGCGGACTCTTAATCCGTTGGTCGAAGGTTCGAATCCTTCAGGGCCCACCAAAATTTTCGTTTTGAATCAAGCACTTAGCGGCGTGAGCGGCTAAGTGCTTTTTTCATTGCCGCGCGTCTGTAGGCGCTGGTGTATGTGCGGAGTGGCATTCGCAAAGTCCCTCTGCGCGCTGTTGGCTTTCATGCCAGGTGGTGACCAGCGACTGCTACGCTCGCTGAAAAGATCCTCGTGACCGAGCGTAGCAGTCGCTGGTCACCGCGTGCGGTGCGTTTTCTTGTGGCTTAGCGGGCCTGCTGCATAGTCGGCCTTGTCGTGTTCTAGCAGTTTGCTAGAACTTCTGGAATGTCCAAGAAGGCTCTTTCTCCAACGCTCCAGCTTGCGAAGCAGCGCCTGCAAAAGGTTGCGGTGAAGCGCGTTGTCGCAAGGAAGGCTGCACGCGCGCAGTTCTTGGCTCAATTGCGGGCCACGGAGCCCACTGAAGAAACGCGTCTCAAAGCTAGCCAGCTTGTAGAGAGCGTGCGCGCCGCGAAGGCCGCGGATTTCCTGCAGCAGTACCGAATCGTTGTCTGATGCCGCTCGCAGCGGATGACTACGGCTTATTGCCGGTTGCTGACGTTGCGCACGCGCCGCTTGCTGCGTTCCAATGCGGCAGGGCCCACCTTGACGAGTTCCTGACGAACCAGGCCGTCGATTGGCACAGGAAGCGCATCGGCCTCACCACGGTGGTTTTTCATCGAGACGTTGCCGGCGTTGTCGCGTACTTCACGCTTGCCAACGATGCGTTGCCGTTGATGTCATCAGAGCAAATGGAACTCGGCCTCGACGTGCCGCTGAGTGCGTATCCCGCGGTCAAGTTGGGCCGACTCGCTGTGGCCTCCCATTTGCAAGGGCAAGGCGATCGCAGCGGCTGGGCAAGATGTAGGCACCTTGTTGCCTACACGCGTAGCGCATCGTTTGACCTTTCTGCGCCAGCGTTCGTACACTGACTGACCCAAGAGAGCCTCGCCCTCGACGCCGGGGTGCCCCGAGGCTATTTGAGCCGCGTGGAGCGTGGCACCATCAACATCTCGATGGACAATGCAGACGCCCTGTCCCGCGCCATCGGAGTGCCACTGCATGACTTGGTGAACCCAGCGAAGTTCGTTGGGCTAGATGAGCAGGGAGAAGGCAGCTAGGCCCGCCGGAACGGCGGCCTAGGAATCGAACCTGGTTTCGGCTAAAAGCCATCGCGCTTGCGGGTAACTTGTAGCGAAAAGCCTCACTTTTCATAGAGACGGTCAGCGCAACAGGCACCAAAATTTCGAGCTGAATCAACGATTTGGCTCAACATCACGAAAACCGCCATGCGCGGGTTTTGTTTTTTCCGCTGCACTTCTTCGCGTGTGCCGCCGGATGCCCTTGAGCGCCGGACCCCAATCGATGCAAGAATCGCCAGCACCATAACGCTGCAGCTGCGCGACACCGTGACGCATCAGCATATTGCCGTAGTCGACGACGAGTCGGCCATCACCGAGTTGCTGGCCCACTACCTCGGGGAGCATGGCTTTCGCGCCACGCAGCTGCACTCCGGCCACGCGCTGATGGCGCTGATGCCGAGCGACCCGCCCGACCTCGTGCTGCTGGACCTGGGCCTGCCGGGCGAGGACGGCTTCGCCATCGCACGCCAGCTGCGCGAGCACTGGCGATGCGGGCTGGTCATCATCACGGGGCGGGGCGACGCGGTCGACAAGGTCGTGGGCCTGGAGGTGGGGGCCGACGACTACGTCACCAAGCCCTTCGACCTGCGCGAGCTGGTGGCGCGCATCAAGGCCGTGCTGCGGCGGATGCCGCAGGCGCCGGTCACGTCACCCGCCGCGGTGCCTGCCGCGAGCGCTGCCGAGGCGCGCCGCTGCATGGCTTTCCTGGGTTGGCGCCTGGATCTCGCCGCGCGCCGCCTGGATGCGCCGGGCGGCGCGGAAGTGAGGCTGACCACGGGCGAGTTCGAACTGCTCGCGGCCCTGGTGCAGCATCCGGGCCGCGTGCTGTCGCGCGATTTCCTGCTCGAGCAGACGCGTGGCCGCGAGGCGGCTCCCTTCGACCGCACCATCGACGTCCAGATCGGCCGCCTGCGCAGGAAGCTTGAGCCCGACGCGGACAACCCGCAGATCATCAAGTCGGTTCGCGGCGCCGGCTACATCTTCATTCCGCCGGTCGCTTCCGTTCATTGATGGAACTGCTGCCGCCTGCCCCCTCCGCGGCCGGGCCGGCGCAGGCCGTGGACGACCTGACGGTCTACCGCTCGCTGTTTTCGGCCTACCCGGACGCCCTGCTGCTCGTGGACGCCGCGGGCCTGATCGTGCTGGCCAATCCCGCGGCGGCCGCGCTGCTGGGCTATCCGGCGCAGGAGCTCATCGGCCTGGGCGTGGACGAACTCGTGCCGGACAGCATCCGCCCGCGCCATGCGGCCTACCGCCAGGCCTATGGCCAGGCGCCGAGGCCGCGGCCCATGGGCACGCAGATGGAGCTGGTGGCCAAGCGCCGCGACGGCAGCGAGGTCATGGTCGAGATCGCGCTGAGCCCGCTGCAAAGCCACGGTCTGCCCTTCGTCGTGGCGGCCATCCGGGGCATCGGCGCCTACCCGCGCGTGAAGCAGGCGCTGCAGCGTGCCCGCCACAGCGAGCTCCTCGCGCAGCTCGGCCGCAGCGCCGTGGACGAGCGCGATCCGCAGCAATTGCTGATGCAGGCGCTGGCCGTCGCAGCCGATGCCCTGGAGGTGGAGTTCGCGAGCGTGCTGCTGCTGGACCCTGACCGGCTGGCGTTCCGCGTCGTCGGCTGCTGTGGCGAGATGGCCGGTGCGCCGGTCGGTTCCGGCATGGACAACCGGCCCGACACGGCGGCGGGCTATGTGCTGTCCCAGGGCGGCCCCGTCGTCGTCGCCGACCTGGCGCAGGAAGCTCGCTTCGAGTTGCCGCAGGCCTATGTCGAAGCCGGCGTGGCGAGCCTGCTGGCCGTGCCGCTGTCCGATCGGGGCCGCATCATCGGCGTGCTGTCCGTGCAGTCGCGCAGCGCCGGCCGTTTCGGCAGCGACGACACGCTCTTCCTCGAATCGCTCGCCAGCCTGCTGGCCACCTGCCTGCAGCGGGCCCAGAGCGAGGAGGCCCTCAGCCATGCGCAGCGCCTGGAGAGCGTCGGGCAGCTCACGGGGGGCATCGCGCATGACTTCAACAACCTGTTGACCGTCATCCAGGGCAATCTGCAGGTGCTCGAGGAACTGCCGGCGCTGGCCCGGGACAAGTTCGGCCAGCAGCTCGTCGGCGCCGCCACGCGTGCGGCCCGGCGTGGTGCCGAGCTGACCGGCAAGCTGCTGGCCTTCTCGCGGCGCCAGGTGCTGCAGCCGAGCACGGTCGACGTGGGCGCGATGCTGGATTCGCTGGCCGACATGCTGCGCCGCACGCTGGACCAGCGCATCGAGATCAGCGTCGACCTTGCCGACCCCGCCGCCAGCACGGTGCAGGCCGACCCCGGCCAGCTCGAGGCGGCGCTGCTGAACATCGCCATCAACGCGCGCGACGCGATGCCCGACGGCGGCGCGCTGCGCTTTGCCGTGAGCCCCGCCAGCGCGCTGCCGGCGGACGTGAGGCGCGAGATCGACGACCCTGGCGCCGCGGACGACGGCTTCCTTCGCATCGCCATCTACGACACCGGTGCCGGCATGCCCGAGGAGGTCAGGGAGCGGGCCTTCGAGCCCTTCTTCACGACCAAGCAGGCCGGGCGTGGCACGGGGCTGGGGCTCAGCACCGTCTACGGCTTCGTCAAGCAGTCGCGCGGCGCCGTGGCCATCGACTCGGCGCCCGGCGCGGGCACGACGATCTCGCTCTACCTGCCCCGGCCGCTGCTGCCCGAGGGCGCGGCCGGCGGGCCGGCCGGGAGCGCCGGCCCGATCCCGCCCGGCCTGAAGGTGCTGATGGTCGAGGACGACACCGAGGTGCGCTCGGTTGCCTGGCATTTCCTGGGCATGCTGGGTTGCGAGGTCACGAGCTGCGCCAGCGGCGAGCAGGCGCTGCTGCTGCTGGTACCCGGCGCCGGCTTCCAGCTGCTGCTGACGGACATCGCGCTGGGCTCCGGCATGCGTGGCACCGAGCTGGCCCGCCTGGCCCAGGCGCGCCTGCCCGGCCTGCCCATCCTGCTGATGTCCGGCTTCTCGGCCGAGCTGCTCGACGCCGACCGCGATTCACCGCCCGGCTGGGAGCTGCTGCAGAAGCCGTATTCGCGCGGCGAACTGGCACAGGCCATCTCGCGCGCGTTGTCGGCCGGGAGCTGACGCCAGGCCGCTGCGTCTTCAGTGCAGGCCCACGCCGGCCTCGCGCCTCTGGACGAAGGCGCCGAGGGCATGGAAGTCGGGAATGCAGATGTCGCGGCGGTTCTTCTCGTTGAAGGCGATGAGGCGGGCGCGTGCCAGCTTGGACAGCACGCGGCTCACGGTCTCCAGCGTCAGGCCCAGGTAGTTGCCGATCTCGGCGCGGGTCAGGCGCAGGCTGATCTGGTCGGTCCGCAGGCCGCGTCGGGCCAGCGAGTCGGCCCAGAACTGCAGGAAGGCCACCACCCGCGCATCGGCGGGCAGCGTGCACAGGGCGATCAGCGAGTCGCGGTCGCGCACGATCTCGTGGCTCATGGCCTCGTGGACGATCGCCGTCAGCTCGGGGTGCCGGCTGCAGGCCCGCAGCAGCGCGTCGTAGGGCACGGTCCAGACCTCGCCCGTGTCCATCGCGATGGCGTCGCAGGCATAGACGCCGCCGGCGATGGCGCTGAAGCCCAGCCAGTCGCCGCGCAGGCGCAGCCCGACGACCTGCTCGCGGCCGTCGGCCGACAGGCTGAGCAGCTTGAACAGGCCCGAGTTCAGGATATGCAGCCTGCTGAAGGGCTCGCCGGCCCGGTAGATCACGTCGCCCGCGTGCACCACGCGGCGCTGGGGTTCCAGCAGCGTCGCGATCAGCTTCAACGCGTCGGCGATGCGCTGCCCGCAGGCGCCGGCCTCGGGGGCGGCCTGACGGGGGGCAGCGGTGAAGTTGCTGGCGGTACAGGCGGGCTGGAGCTGCATGGCGGTGTCCGATATTGCGTCGATGGCATCGATGCTAGGCAGCGGCCGCCAATGCCGCGGCAATGCGCGGCATCGTTCGGTAGCGCTGCGTAACGCTGCGTGAGCCGACGGTGAATGGATGGCAACAGGCAGGCCAAGGGCCCCGGGGGTTGACGGCCGTCAAAGAGCGCGCGAATCGCTTCGCTACGCTGGCGCCGATGCCCTCCAGACCCCGTCAAGGCGCCATGCCCGCCGACTTCTCCGGCCCCCAGGACGCCGCAGCCCTGGTGCTCCAGGCGCGTGCCCTGGCCGGTGCGGGCGAAGCCGCCCGGCAGCTGCTCAACGGCAAGAACCTGGCCCTGCTGTCGCCCAGCAAGGATGACCAGAGCGCCAGCGAGTTCGTGCAGGCGGCCGCGGCGCTCGGGGCCCATGTCTCCCTCGTCCAGCCCGGCCTGGATGCGCGCAGCAGCGCGCGCCAGGTCGAAGACACCGCGCGCATGCTGGGCCGGCTCTACGACGCGGTCGAGTGCCAGCACCTGCCGGCCGCGCTGGTGCAGCGCATCGCGCGCAGCGCCGGCATCCCGGTGTTCGCCGGCCTGGCCACCGCGGCGCATCCGACCACGGCGCTCGCCGCCGAGCTCGATGGCGACGCGTCGCCGGCCGACAAGCGCCGCCGCATCCTGCAGGCCGCGCTGATCGTCAGCATGGCCTGAACGCTTGACCGCGATCAAGAGGCGGCGGAGGGCGTTGGCCTAAGGTCGGGCTCGTGCCGATCGCGGCACTTCCAGGAAGGCTGAATCATGTATCAACGCATCCTCGTTCCCACCGACGGCAGTGTCACGTCCGAGAAGGGCCTGGACGAAGCCATCTCGCTGGCCAAGCTGACCGGCGGCCACATCCGCCTGCTGAATGTCGTGGATGCGATGCCCGTCGTCGTCGATGCCGACGCCTTCGCCGGCTATTCCGCGGAGATCCTGCCGTTGCTGCGCGAGGGCGGGCAGATCGTGCTCGACCGCGCGCGCCAGCGTGTCGCGGCGGCCGGTGTGCAGGTCGACACCTGCCTGCGCGAGGTGATGGCCGAGCGCGTCCACGAGATCGTGCTGGAGGAGGCCACCGGCTGGAAGGCCGACCTCATCGTCATCGGCACCCATGGCCGGCGCGGCGTGAAGCGCATGCTGCTGGGCAGCGACGCTGAGCAGATCCTACGCACCGCCAACGTGCCGGTGCTGCTGGTGCGCGGAGCCTAGCGCGTGCGGGCTGTCTATCTGGGCGCGGGCCTGGCCGTGGCCGCGCTGCTGGCCTGGCAGGGCAGCGTCCTGCTGCTCGGGCCCAGGGTGCAGACGGTCGGCGTCGCGCCGCGTGACCTGGTGCGCTCCGTGGTCGCCACCGGCCGGGTCGAGGCGCCGCACCGGGTGGATGTTGGCGCGCAGATCGTCGGCACGGTGCTGCGCGTGCCGGTCGACGAGGGCCAGACGGTGAAGGCTGGCCAGCCTCTCGTGGAGCTGGACGACGGCGAGCTGCGCGCCGCGGCCCGCGAGGCCGACGTGGCGGTGGCGCAGGCACGGGCGCGCCTGCGCCAGCTGCAGGAGGTGCAGCGCCCGGTGGCCGTGCAGGGGCTGCGCCAGGCCCAGGCCACGCTGGACAACGCGCGCGCCACGCAGCGCCGCCAGGAAGAGCTGTTCGCCCAGGGCTATGTGGGCCAGGCCGCGCTCGACGATGCGCGCAAGAGCGTGGAGCTCGCGGATGCCCAGCTCGGCGCGGCCCGCAAGCAGCTCGAGTCGGCCCAGCCCGGTGGCAGCGATGTGGCCATCGCCGCGGCGGCCCTGGCCCAGGCCCAGGCCAATGCCGAGATGGCGCAGGCGCGGCTGCGCTATGCCACGGTCAGCGCGCCGGTGGACGGCGTGCTGATCAGCCGCGACGTGGAGCGTGGCGACGTCGTGCAGCCGGGCAAGACGCTGATGGTGCTGTCGCCGGCCGGCGAGACCCAGCTCGTCGTGCAGTTCGACGAGAAGAACCTCGGCCTGCTGGCGCTGGGCCAGAAGGCGCTGGCCTCGGCCGACGCCTTCGCCGACCAGCGCTTTGCCGCCGAGCTGACCTACATCAACCCGGGCGTGGACGTGCAGCGCGGCTCGGTGGAGGTCAAGCTGCGCGTGCCCACGCCGCCGGCCTATCTGCGCCAGGACATGACCGTCTCGGTCGATGTCGAGGTCGCGCGCCGCGCGCATGCGCTGGCCGTGCCGGTGGACCTGCTGCACGACGCCGAGACCGCCAAGCCCTGGGTGCTCAAGGTCGATGCCGGCCACGCCCGGCGCCAGCCCGTGCGGCTCGGGCTGCGCGGCACCGGCCTCGTCGAGGTGCTGGACGGCCTGAAGCCGGGTGACCAGCTCGTGCCGGCCTCGGCGGGCGTGAGCGAGGGTGGCCGGCTGCGCGCCGCGGGCGGCACGCCGTGAGGAACTGGCAGCCCTTCGAGTGGATCGTCGCGTCGCGCTTTCTGCGCGAAGGGCGCTGGCAGACCGTGTTCATCATCGGCGGCGTGGCCATCGGCGTCGCGGTCATCGTCTTCATGTCCGCGCTGCTCACCGGGCTGCAGGCCAATTTCATCCGCCGCGTGCTGACCGCCCAGTCTCACATCCAGCTGCTGCCGCCCCAGCAGACCGCGCGGCCGCTGCGCGGCGGCCAGCCCGGCCTCGTCGAGGACGCCATCGTGCAGGCACCGCTGCAGAGGCTCAAATCCATCGACCAGTGGCAGGCCATCGCCGCGCAGATCCGCGCCATGCCCGAGGTGCTCGTCGTGTCGCCCTCGGCGACCGGCTCGGCCCTGGTCGTGCGGGGCGAGGCCAGCCGGGCGACCAGTGTCGTCGGCATCGAGCCGCAGCTCTACTTCCGCATCGTCACGCTGCCCGACAAGATGGTGCGCGGCGGCACGCGGCTGAACGCCGGCGACATCCTGATCGGTGTGGACCTGGCCAGCGACCTCGGCCTGGGGGTGGGCGACAAGCTGCGCGTCACCGCGGCCTCGGGGGCCGACAGCGTGTTCACCGTGAGCGGCATCTTCGACCTCGGCAACAAGGGCGCCAACCAGCGCACCACCTATATGGCCCTGCACGGCGCGCAGAGCCTGCTCGGTCTGCAGGGCGGCATCTCCAGCCTCGACGTGACCGTGGCCGACATCTATGCCGCCGAGGATGTCGCCCAGCGCATCACGGCGCGTACCGGCGTGGAGGCCGACAGCTGGATCAAGACCAATGCGCAGTTCTTCAGCGCGGTGCAGGCGCAGATCACGGCCAACACGGCCATCCGCTTCTTCGTCGGCCTGTCGGTGGCCTTCGGCATCGCCAGCGTGCTCTTCGTGTCGGTGGTGCAGAAGTCACGCGAGATCGGCATCCTGCGCGCGATGGGCGTCACGCGCGGGCGCGTGCTGCGTCTGTTCCTGCTGCAGGGCGGGCTGCTGGGCCTGGCGGGCTCGGCGGTGGGTTCGTCCATCGGCGCCGTGGCCCTGTTGCTGTGGCGGCGGCTCGCCCTCGGCCCCGACGGGCTGCCGCTGGTGCCGGTGACGCTGGAGGCCGTGCTCTTCGTGGCGGCACTGCTGCTGGCCACCGTCACCGGCCTGCTCGCCGCCGTGGCGCCAGCCCTGCGCGCCGCGCGCCTTGACCCGGTGGTGGCCATCCGTGGTTGAAGCAGACAACGATCAAGTCGTCGTGCGCCTGCAGCAGGTGCGCAAGGCCTTCAATGTCGGCCTGCCGTCGGAGACGGAGGTGCTGCACGGTATCGACCTGGCGCTGCGCAGCGGCGAGTTCTGCGCGGTGATGGGACCGTCCGGCTCGGGCAAGAGCACGCTGCTCAACATCGTCGGGCTGCTGGACCGGCCGACCTCGGGCCAGCTGTCGATCTGCGGCCAGGAGACGACCAGCCTGGACGACGCCGCGCTGACCCGGCTGCGCGGGCGCAGCATCGGCTTCGTGTTCCAGTACCACCATCTGATCGGCGCGTTCACCGCGCTGGAGAACGTGATGATGCCGATGCTGGGCGATGCGGGCTTCCCGAGCCGCGCGATGCACGAGCGCGCCGCCGAGCTGCTGGGCAGCGTCGGCCTCTCGCACCGCCGCGACAACCTGGCCCTGCACCTGAGCGGCGGCGAGCAGCAGCGCGTGGCCGTGGCGCGCGCGCTGGCCATGCGGCCCGCGGTGCTGCTGGCCGACGAGCCCACCGGCAACCTCGACACCAAGTCGGCCGATGTCGTGTTCGAGTTGCTGCGCCATGTCAACCGCGAGCACAAGACCACCGTGCTGTTCGTGACGCACAACCCGGCGCTGGCGCAGCGTTGCGACCGCATCATCGAGGTCGTGGACGGCGCCATCGTCGCGGCGCCGGCCTGATCTCGAGCGCTCAGGCGGGCGCCAGCCTGCGGCTGACGAACATGATCTCGGACGGTTCGTTCAGGTCGGCCCGGCACTCGAAGCCCAGCGCCTTCACCAGCGCCAGCATCGCGCGGTTCTCGCGCAGCACATAGCCCACGATGCGCTGCGTGCCGCGCGAGGCGGCGTAGTCCAGCAGGGCCTGTATCAGCAGGCGGCCCAGGCCCCGGCCCTTGAGGTCGCTGCGCACCATGACGGCGAACTCGGCGTCGACGTTGTCGGGGTCGCGGGCCAGGCGCGCGACGCCCAGCGTGCGCGGGCCGCCGGGGGCCTCGGTGTCGATGACGACGAAGGCCATCTCGCGCTCGTAGTCGATCTGCGTCATGCGGGCCAGCTCGTCGTGGCTGAGGGTGTGCGGCGCCTCGAAGAAGCGCATGCGCAGGTCCTCCGGGTCCGCTGCCTCCAGGAACTCGCGGTGCAGGGCCTCGTCCTCGGGGCGGATCGGCCGCATGACGACGCTGCGGCCCTGCCAGGCCAGCCGGCGCTCCAGCTCGCCCGGGTAGGGGCGCACCGCGAAGCTCGCGACGCCCGCGGGCCGCGCGGCGGACAGGTGCACGCGCGCGTCCAGCGCCAGCACGCCGCACTCGTCGGCCCACAGCGGGTTGATGTCCAGCTCGGCCAGCTCGGGCAGGTCGGCCAGCATGCGCGCGACGGCGATCAGCGCGTCGCACAGCGCGTCCAGCTGCGCGGGCGGGCGGTCGCGGTAGCCGGCCAGCAGCCGGGCCACGCGGGTGCGGTCGATCAGCTCGCGTGCCAGCGCGCGGTTCAGCGGCGGCAGGGCCACCGCGCGGTCGCCCAGCACCTCGACGGCGGTGCCGCCCTGGCCGAACAGCAGCACCGGGCCGAAGATGGCGTCCACATGCGTGCCGACGATGAGCTCCTGCGCATGCGGCCGCCGCGCCATGGCCTGCACGCTGAAGCCGTCGATGCGTGCCTGGGGGCGCTCGCGGCGCAGGCGTTCGAGCATGTCGACGGCGGCGCCGCGCACGGCCTCGTCGCCGTGCAGGTCCAGGCGCACGCCGCCCGCGTCGGACTTGTGCAGGATGTCGGGCGAGACGATCTTCAGTGCGACCGGGCCGTCGATCTCGCGGGCTGCCGCGGCGGCGGCCTCGGGCGTGGCCGGCACACGCCGCGTGGCGATGACGGGGATGCCATAGGCGTCGAGCAGGTCTTTGGCATCCACCTCGTCCAGCCACGGGCGGCCGGCGCCCAGCGCTGCGTCGATGAGGCGGCGCGCGCGCGGCAGGTCGGGCTCGGCCGCGGCGCTGGCGGCGGGCGTCTGGCGCAGCACCGCCTGGTTCCGCCGGTAGGTCTGCATCAGCGCGAAGGCACGCACGGCCTCTTCGGGCGTCTCGTAGTCGGCGATGCCGGCTTCCTCGAACAGCCGCCGCGCCGGCGCGATGGTGGCGCCACCGAGCCAGCAGCTCATGACCCGGCCGCGCTGCGCCGCGATGCGCGGGGCGCAGGCCTCGGCGATGTCGCGGCTCGGGACGATGGCGGTCGGCGCGTGCACGAAGAGCAGGGCGCCCGCCTCGGGCGCGTCGAGCAGCGCGTCCAGCGTGTCGACATAGCGCCGGGCCGGTGCGTCGCCGATGATGTCGATGGGGTTGCCGTGCGACCAGTTGGGTGGCAGCACCGCGTCGAGCCGCCGCAGGAGCGCCTCGCTGGGCTGGGCCAGCTTCACGCCCAGTGCAGAGGCGGCATCCGCCACCATCACGCCGGCGCCGCCGCCGTTGGTCATCACCATCAGCTCGGCGCTGCGGTTGTCGCGAAAGCGCGCCAGCGTCTCGGCCGCGATGAAGAGCTCCTTCAGCGTGTCCACGCGCAGCATGCCGGCGCGGCGGATGGCGGCGTCGAAGACGATGTCCTCGCCGGCCAGCGCGCCGGTGTGCGACGCGGCGGCCCGGATGCCGGCCGCCGCGCGGCCGGCCTTCACGACGATGACGGGCTTGGCGCGCGCTGCGGCCCGTGCCGCCGACATGAACTTGCGCGGCGACGTGATCGACTCGATGTAGAGCAGGATGGCACGCGTGTGGCGCTCGGTGGCGAGGTGGTCGAGCAGGTCGCCGAAGTCGACGTCCATGTGCTCGCCCAGCGAGATCAGGTGGGAGAAGCCGATGCGCTCGGTGTTGGCCCAGTCCAGCAGCGCGGTCAGCAGCGCGCCCGACTGCGACACCAGGGCCAGCTCGCCGGGCCGGGCCCTGGCCTGGGTGAAGCTGGCGTTCAGGCCCAGGTGGGGGCTGAGCACGCCGATGCAGTTGGGCCCCAGCAGGCGCAGCACATAGGGCCTTGCGGCGTCCAGCGCCGCCTGCTTCTGCTGCGGCGTCAGCCCGGCGGTGACGACGATGGCCGCGCGCGTGCCGCGCTCGCCGAGCTCGGCGACGAGGGGGGCGATGGTGGCCGGCGGCGTGCACAGCACGGCCAGATCGGGCACGAAGGGCAGGGCGGCCAGGTCAGGGTGGCAGCGGGCGCCGTCGAGCTCGCTCAGCCGCGGGTTGACCGGGGCGAGCCTGCCCTTGAAGCCGCCTTCCACGAGGTTGCGCCAGACGGTGGTGCCCACGCGGGCGGGCTTGTCCGAGGCGCCGAAGACGGCCACGGAGCGGGGCGACAGCAGGCGGTCGAGGTGGCGTTGCGTCATGGCGCCGGGTTGGGGGGCGCCAGGTTCAGTGCGACAGCAGCACCGGGGTCGGCGAGCTGTTCATCAGCGTGCGCGTCACGCCGCCCAGCACGGCCTCGCGCAGGCGCGAGTGGCCGTAGCCGCCGGCGACGATGAGGTCGGCGCCCATGTCGGCCGCGTGGGACAGCAGCGCCTCGCCGGCCGCCACCTGCGTCGGCAGATGCCTGGCCTCGACCCGCACGCCATGGCGGGCCAGCCACAGCCCGATGTCGGCGCCGGGCAGGTCGCCATGGGCGAGGTCGGCGTCCTCGGGCGGCACGAACACGGCCACCTCCACGTGCACGGCCTGCCTCAGCCAGGGCAGCGCATCGTGCAGGGCGCGGGCCGCCTCGCGGCTGCCGTCCCAGCCGGCCAGAACCCGCTTGGCCGGCGCGACGGCGCAATCGCCGGCATAGGGCAGCACCAGCACGGGGCGGCCGGACTGCAGCAGCACTTGCTGAGAGGTCTGCGGGGCCTGGAGGGCGAGGCTTTCATCGGGGTCGTTCTGCGTGACCACGGTGAGGTCGCAGTAGCGCGCCGCCCGCGGCATCACGTCCGCCGGATGGCCCACCTCGATGCGCGCCTCATGGGATCTCAGGCCCAGCCGCCCGACCTGTGCGCGGAAGTCGCTCACGCAGGCCTGGGCCAGCTGCTGCAGTTCCTGCGTGGCGACCTCCTGGTAGGCCGCCAGGCCCAGCGTGCCGCTGACATCGGCCGGCACGGCAACCCAGCCGCTCGAGGCCAGGCCGACAAGGTGGGCGTCGTGCTGCAGCGCCAGCGCCGCCGCCACGGCCACCCGAGCGTGCGTGTGCCTGCCGTTGTCCAGCGGGACGAGGATGCTGCGGATGCCCATGGCCTCTCCTGGTGTTAGCGGGGGTCAGGCCTCGGTGGCGTCATGCCTGAGCGCGTCCACCCAGACCTGAGCCCAGTTGGCCCAGGCCTGCTGCAAGGCCTCCGGCCCGAACAGGCCCAGGCCCTGGGCCGCGTCGACCAGCGGCTGCGCAGAAGGCGCCGCCACCGGGCCGAGCAGGGGCTGCCACAGGTTGGCCGTGCGGCGCTCCATGTCCTTCCACAGGCTGGTCTGCGCATCGAGCAGTTGGGTGAGCCAGCGGCTGTAGGCCAGCGGGCCGGCGGCCCATTGCTCGAACAGCGAGGCGAACTCGACGAAGGGGTGGGCGGGCGAGGGGGCGGGGGTGATCGCGGGCATGACGGTTCTCCGGGATTTCAAGACCACTCTAGGCGAGTAAGCGCTGCGGCGCTTGAGCTGTATCAAGCCGTTATCGTGTGGCGCGGGCATGGCCGGCTCATGACGGCGGCGACGGCCGGAACGCAAAGGTGTGCCGGCCGCGGCGCTTGGCCTCGTACATGGCTTCGTCGGCGGCCGCGAGCAACTCCGCAGGCGTGCCGCCGTCGCCCGGGTAGAGCGCGATGCCGATGCTCGCGGCCGGCGCCAGGCGCTGCCCGTCGATGTCCAGCGCTTCCTGCAGTTCGGCGAGCAGCTTGCGGGCGATGCGCACCGCTTCGTCGCGCTCGCGCAGGTTCGCCAATGTCACGACGAACTCGTCGCCGCCCAGCCGGGCCACCATGTCCTCCGAGCGGACCGTGCGCTGCAGCCGCCGGGCCACGGCGGCCAGCAGCTGGTCGCCGACGGCGTGGCCGAAGGAGTCGTTGATCGATTTGAAATGGTCGAGGTCGACAAACAGCAGGGCCACGCTCGTGCGCTCGCGGTCGGCATGTGCCAGCGAGCGCTCCAGCGCGGCCATGAAGTGCAGCCGGTTCGGCAGCCCGGTGAGGGCGTCGTGGTGGGCCAGGTGGTCCAGCCTCTCCTGCACGGCCTTGACGGGCGTGATGTCGGACATCACGGCCAGGTATTGCACGACGCGGCCGCGCGAGTCGCGCACCGCGCTGATGTTCTGCCACACCGGGTAGGCCTCGCCGTTCCTGCGCCGGTTCCAGATCTCGCCCTGCCACTGGCCGCTGGCCTGCAGCGTGCGCCACAGCTCGCGGTAGAAGGCCTTGTCGTGCCGGCCGCTCTGCTGGATGCGCGGGTTGTGGTCGATCAGCTCCTCGGCCGCATAGCCGGACATGCGGCAGTAGGCGGGGTTGACGGCCACGATGTTGGCGCGGGTGTCGGTGACGATGATGCCCAGGTCGGTGTGGTCGAACACCAGCGACGTCGTCCAGCTGCGGGCCAGCCGGTGCCGGGCCCGGGCGCAGCAGGCTACCGCGAGCAGCGCCAGCGCCACGAGTCCGGGGGCGGTCCAGGCGCTCATTCCTGCCCCAGCATCAGCTCCTCGCCGGCGCGCCGCACGACGAGGCGGGTGCCCGCCAGCCTGCGCCATGCGAGCAGCGCGTTGACGAGGTCGGCGCTGCCGGCTATGGGCCGGCCGTTCATCGTCGTCACGATGTCGCCGGCGTGCAGCTGCAGTTGCTCCGCCAGGCTGCCGTGCGGGACCGACAGGATCAGCGCCCCACGGGTCTCGTGCCGGCCGGCCGACCAGGCCACCAGCGGCGGCACGTCGTCGAACGCGGCGCCCAGGCGCGGCCGTGGCGGCGCGCCGCCGTCCGGGCGCAACTCGCCGATGACCTGCATGACGATGTCGATGGGGATGGCCAGGCTGGCGCCCGGCGTGCCGACGGGCCCGACGATGGTGCGGGCGTTCATGCCCACGATGGCGCCGCTGGCGTCCAGCAGCGGGCCGCCGGAATTGCCGGGATTCAGGCCCACGTCGCTCTGGATGAACAGCAGCGCGTCGTCGTCGCTGAAGTGCCTGTCCTTGCCGCTGACGATGCCTGCCGACACCGAACGCTCCAGGCCGAAGGGCTCGCCGATGGCCATCACCCAGTCGCCCACCCGCAGGCAGCCGGTACAGGCCAGCACCGGCCGCAGGCGCGGCGCCGGGCTGATGCGCAGCAGCGCGATGTCGGCGGCCTCGTCGCGGCCCAGCACCTCGGCGGCCAGCAGCTTCCTGTCGGGCAGGGCGATGAGGATCTGCTGCGCCGGCCCCAGCAGATGGGCGGCGGTGGCGATGGAGCCCTTGTCGTCGACGAAGAAGCCCGCGCCGACGCGCGGTTCGTCCTCGCCCGGCACGAACATGTAGACGCCCACGGCCCAAGCCGCGCCGCGCTGGTAGGCGGCAGCGAAGCTCGCGGGCACGCGGCCCGTGGTCGCAGTGGCGGCAGCCGCCACGGGCGCCAGCGCGGCCAGCGCACAGGCAAGAAGCAGGGCAGGGAGACAGCGTTTCGGCATGGCTTCACCCTAGACCTCGGCGCCGGGATGGCCCTTGATGCGGGTCAATGGCGCCATCCTGTTCCCTGCGGCCGGGGTGTTGCCGCATTCGCTTCGGCGATAGCCGCAGCGCGGCCTGCAAGGCAGCCCAGCGTACCCGCTGGGCCGGGGGCATCAGTGCGACATCAACACCGGCACAGTCATCGACTGCAGCAGCGTGCGCGACACGCCGCCGAACAGCCGTTCAGTCCAGCGCGCATGGCCGTAGGCGCCCATGACGATCAGGTCGGCGCCGTGGTCGGAGGCAGCGTTCAGCAACGCGTCGCCGACCGACAGCGGCGTCACCTCGTCACGCACCTCGGCATCGACGCCCTGGAAGGCCAGCCATTGGCGCAGGCCGGCCAGGCGCTCCAGCGGGCGCTGGTCGTCGGCCTCACCGCGCCAGTGCATCAGCGTGACGGCCTCGGCGCGGCGCAGCAGCGGCAGCGCGTCGGTCATCGCGCGCACCGACTCGCGGCTACCGTCCCAGGCCAGCAGCACGCGGCGCAGGCGCAGCGGCTCCAGGTGGGTATAGGGGACGAGCAGGACGGGCCGCGAGCAGTCCAGCAGCACCTCTTCCAGCTCGGCGAGCTGCTGCTTGTGGCCGGGCAGCGAGGGGTCGGGCTGGCTCATGACGAGCAGGTCGGTGCACTGCGCGCGGCTCGTCAGCGATTCGGCCACCGGCGCCTTGTCGACCAGCGCCTCGAAGGACGGCAGCGCGGCGGCTTCGCAGCGCGCGTGGAAGTGCTGGGCGATGTCGTGCGCCTGGGCCTGCATCGTGGCGCTGGCGCGCGCGACGTAGTCGTCCATCGCGGCGGCCTGCAGGGTCTGCAGGTCGAGGGTGGGGATCGGCGCGAGGCCGATCAGGTGGGCCTCGAACTGCCTGGCCAGGGCAATGGCGATGTTGATGCGGGCCGGGTTGGCCGGCAGTGCATCGAGGGCGACCAGCATGCTGCGGTAAGTCATGGCGTGTATGCCTCCTGGTGGATGGGATGGGGATGAGATCGGAGCGGGGTCGGGGTCAGGTGATGCTCAGCACGGCCCGCCCGTCGACGCGGCCGACGCGCAGGTCTTCGAGGATGTGGTTGACGTCCTCGAGCCGGTGCGTCGTCGTGGCGGCGTGCACCTTGCCCTCGGCGGCGAACTGCAGCGCCTCGTTCAGGTCCTGGCGGCTGCCGACGATGGAGCCGCGCACGGTCTTGGCGTTGAGCACCACGTCGAAGATGGGCAGCGCGAAGTCGCCGGGCGGCAGGCCCACCATGGACATCGTGCCGCGCTTGTGCAGCATGCCCAGCGATTGGCCGAAGGACTCGCGCGAGACCGCCGTGACGAGGGCGCCGTGCACGCCGCGCAGCTCCTGCTGAAGCGCGGCCGCCGGGTCGCATTCGGCGGCGTTGATGCAGAGTTCGGCGCCCAGGCGCCCGGCCATCTGCAGCCGGCTGCTGTCGATGTCCACCGCCGCGACGTGGTAGCCCATGGCCCGCGCGTACTGCACGGCCAGATGCCCGAGGCCGCCCACGCCGACGACGGCGACCCACTGGCCGGGTCGCGCGTCCAGCACCTTCAGGCCCTTGTAGACCGTCACGCCGGCGCACAGGATGGGCGCGAGCGCCTCGAAGGACAGGCCGGCGGGCAGGTGGCCGACATAGGCGGGGTCTGCGAGCACGTATTCGGCAAAGCCGCCGTTGACCGTGTAGCCGGTCATCTGCTGGCTGTCGCACAGCGTCTCCCAGCCCGTCAGGCAGTGCTCGCAGTGGCCGCAGGCGGTGTGCAGCCAGGGCACGCCGACGCGGTCGCCCTCGCGGATGCCGCGCACGCCAGCCCCCACGGCCGCGACATGGCCGACGCCCTCGTGGCCGGGAATGAAGGGCAGGGGCGGCTTGACGGGCCAGTCGCCGTCGGCGGCGTGCAGGTCGGTGTGGCAGACGCCGCAGGCCGCCACCTTGACGAGGATCCGCCCCGGCGCCACTTCGGGCACCGGCACTTCCTCCAGGCTGAGCGGTTCGCGGTAGGCGCGGACGATAGCGGCTTTCATCATCGGCATGGCGGCTCCCCGGGGTCAGGGCTCGCGCGCTTCGTGCGCGGCCTGGCAGGCCGTGCAGCGCAGGGCCGACGGGTTGGCGCGCAGGCGCTCCGGCGGGATAGGTTCGTCGCAGCGCTCGCACAGACCGTATTCGCCGCGCTCCAGCCGCTGCAGGGCGGCGTCGACGTCGCGCAGTTCGGCGAGTTCGAGCCGCTGGTGCTCGTCCTCGACGTCGTCGGCCTCGCTGCGGGCCGCGCAGTCCTTCTGGTCGGTCACATCGTGCGCGGCCTCCCTGGCGGCCTCGTCGGGCCGCAGGGCCTGGTGCAGGACCGCGCGCCGCGCGCGCAACGCAAGGCCGAAGGCCTCGATGTCGAGGCCATCGGTGGCCGGGTTAGGTGTGGAGAGCGTTGGCATGGAATCCCCTGGCTTTGGCCGGGCAAGGCTAGGCCGGTTGCGGCGATTTCTCTTTGACGCGGCGCAAGCGGCGCTCGTCTCGGGCGCCCGCCGCGTGGCCGCGGCGCCGTCTTTGATCCAACGCAATCCCGTTGTCGCACGGGCTCCCTAGCATGGCCGCACACAACAAGGAGATTTCCACATGCGTACCCGACTGTTGGGCTTGGCCGTGCTGGTCACATCGCTGCTGGCGTTGCAGCCGTTGCAGGCCCAGACGCCCCTGCCCGTCGTGAGGGCGGAGCTGACCAGCCCGCCGCTGGTGCCGCCGCCCACCGGTCGCAAGGCGCCGGCCAAGGTCATCGTCGAGCTGGAAGTGGTCGAGAAGGAGATGTCCCTCTCGGAAGGCGTCAGCTACACCTTCTGGACCTTCGGCGGCACGGTGCCGGGCAGCTTCATCCGCGTGCGCCAGGGCGACACCGTCGAGTTTCACCTGAAGAACCACCCGAGCAGCAAGATGCCGCACAACATCGACCTGCACGGCGTGACCGGCCCGGGCGGCGGCGCGGCGTCCAGCTTCACGGCGCCGGGGCATGAATCGCAGTTCACGTTCAAGGCGCTGAACGAAGGCATCTATGTGTACCACTGCGCGACGGCGCCAGTGGGCATGCACGTGGCCAACGGCATGTACGGCCTCATCCTCGTCGAGCCGCCGCAGGGCCTGCCCAAGGTGGATCACGAGTACTACGTTATGCAGGGCGACTTCTACACGGCCGGCAAGTACCGCGAGAAGGGCCAGCAGCCCTTCGACATGGAGAAGGCCATCGACGAGCGCCCGACCTATGTTGTCTTCAACGGCGCCGAGGGTTCGCTGACCGGCGACCGCGCGCTGAAGGCCAAGACCGGTGAGACGGTGCGCATGTTCGTCGGCAACGGCGGCCCCAACCTGGTGTCGAGCTTCCACGTCATCGGCGCCATCTTCGACAACGTGCGCTTCGAGGGCGGCACGCTGGCGCAGAAGAACGTGCAGACGACGCTGATCCCGGCCGGCGGCGCCGCCATCGTCGACTTCAAGGCCAAGGTGCCGGGCAGCTATGTGCTGGTCGACCACTCCATCTTCCGTGCCTTCAACAAGGGCGCGCTGGCCATCCTGAAGATCGACGGCCCCGAGGACAAGAGCATCTACTCTGGCAAGGAACTGGACTCCGTCTACCTCGGCGACCGCGCCCAGCCCAACCTGAAGGCCGTGGCCACCGCCACGCAGGCCGCCGCCAGCGGCAAGCTGACGCTGCAGGACCAGATCGCCGCCGGCAAGGAACTGTTCGCCGGCACCTGCTCGGTCTGCCACCAAGCCGGTGGCGCCGGCCTGCCGGGCGTCTTCCCGCCGCTGGCCAAGTCCGACTTCCTGGGCGCCGACCCCAAGCGCGCCGTCGGCGTGGTGCTGAACGGCCTGTCGGGCAAGGTCACCGTCAACGGCAAGGACTACAACTCGGTGATGCCACCGATGAATCAGCTCAATGACGACGAGGTCGCCAACATCCTGACCTATGTGCTGAACAGCTGGGACAACGCCGGTGGCAGCATCGCGGCCGACGAGGTCAAGAAGGCCCGCGCCAGCAAGCCGGCGGCTGCCGCGGCGGCTCACTGATGAGCCTGGCCGCACTCGCACTGGCGGCCTATGTGAGCCTGCCTGCTGGTCACATCGCCAGCGTGCTGGCGCGCGACTCGGACCGCGAGCCGGCCAGCGTCGCCGCCTTCGCGCTGCGCGAGCGGCCGGTCACGCGGGCCGAGTTCGCGGCCTTCCTGCAGGAGCATCCCGAATGGCAGGCCGAGCGCGCGCCGCAGGCCTTCGCGTCGGCCGGCTATCTGCAGGCGGAGGGCGCCCCCGATGCGCCGCAGACGGCGGTCAGCTGGTTCGCGGCCCAGGCCTATTGCGAGAGCGAGGGCGCGCGGCTGCCGACCTGGCTGGAATGGGAGTACGCCGCCGCGGCCGACGCGACGCGCCCGGACGCGCGCAGCGACCCGCGCTGGCTGGCCACCATCCTCGGCTGGTATGCGCGCCCGGCCAACACCCCGCTGCCGGCCGTCGGCGGCGCGCCCAATGTCTACGGCGTGCGCGACCTGCACGGCCTGGTCTGGGAATGGGTGGACGACTTCAACAGCCTGCTGGTCAATTCCGATAGCCGCAGCGCCGAAGACCCCGACCGGCTCAAGTTCTGCGGCGCTGGCGCGCTGGATCTGCAGGACCGCCAGAACTATGCCGTGCTGATGCGCATCGCGCTGCTGGCCTCGCTGAGCGCGGCCGACAGCACGGCCAGCCTGGGCTTTCGCTGCGCCAAGGAGATTTCACGATGAAGAGAAGACTCTGCCTTGCGGCCGCGCTGCTGTGCAGCAGCCTGGCCTGGGCCTGGCCGAGCGATTCGGTCTACCAGCTCAAGGCCATCCTGACCGACCAGCAGGGCCAGTCGCTGGCCTTGGACGCCGCCCAGGGCCACCCGGTGCTGGTCAGCATGTTCTACACATCCTGCGAGTTCGTCTGCCCGATGCTCGTCGAGGCCGCGCGCGCCACCGAAGCCTCGCTCAGCGAGGCCGAGAGGCGTGAGCTGCGCGTGATCTTCGTCAGCTTCGACCCGGCGCGCGACAGCGTCGCCGTGCTGGCCGCGAAAGCCCGCGAGCGCGGCGTGGACGGTACGCGCTGGCATCTGGCGCGCACCGACCCGGCCAGCGTGCGCAAGATCGCCGCGCTGCTGAAGTTCCAGTACCGGGCCCTGCCCAATGGCGACTTCAACCACAGCGGCGAGCTGATCCTGCTCGACGGCGAGGGCCGCGTCGCCGCCCGCACCTCGATGCTGGCCGGCGTGGACGAGCGCCTGCTGGCGCGGCTGAAGACCATGCTCAAGCCCGCCCAGTAAATCGCCGGGCCGTCGTCTGGCGGTGTGGACGAATGCTGTATATATTTACAGCATGCCGCCCACCCCCACGCGCATCGCACCCGCCCAGCCCAGCCTCGTCCCGCTCGACTCGATCAAGGGCCGCGGCAGTGCGGGCGCGATGCCGCACCGCTTCGCGCAGGACCAGCGCGAGCAGTACGACGACGGCTGGGGCACGCTGGACCAGCAGGCCGCCGAGGAGAGGCTGGCGCCGGCCACCCAGGTCATCGAGGAGCAGGCGAAGAAGATCGTCACCAGCAACCAGTCGCCCGACATCGCCTTCGATTACTCCATCAACCCCTACCGGGGCTGCGAGCACGTTATCTAGTGATGGAGCATGTGTGTCTTGATTGTCTGTGTCTAAGTCTTGGCAACATGTCTGCCATCGAAAGACCACCGTCAAGATTGAAATGGCTCAAGGCCCGCTACGCAAAGCACGTAAATCAAAAAGTAAAGCAGGACTTGCAGCAGGCCCGGCGCTTCCGATAGATGGAGCAAGCCTGGCTGCTCGAAAGCTGGCAAGGGCCACGCTTGACCTAGATAGTATTTCTATGTCGTTCGTGGTGAGTGCTGGCGGCAGGAGTTGGAGCCGGGACTACAGCCACCATCCTCCGGAACGCAATCTCCTCATTCGCCAACTGCTTGCCGGCGCTGAACTGGCCCTTAAAGGGCGTGCCACCTCGTTTACTGTTGTTCAGGATTTCTATTACGGCATCGACGAGTTCATTGAATTCGCGTTTTCGGGTCGATATACAAGTACGTCGATTCGCTCGTTCGCAGACATCGGTGTTCAAACTGCGAAGGATCTGGATGCCTGGTATCTCTCTGTATACCCTGGGCGGACTGTAAATAGAAAAAGATACGGCAAGATTCGGTCAATTGTTTCGAAGCTCAAGAAGGACTTTGGAGCATTGCCCGATGTTGGGCCGGATTTCAAATGGCCAACAGGGCCGAAGCACAATGACCGGCCTGTTGAAAGCTATCGGGCCGAGCTATTTAACAGTCTAGTTAGTGCCTCATTGGCAGATATTCGCTATGTAATGGCCGAGTGGAACAGGCTGGAAAAAAGCTGGGACAGTATTCCGGTAGTGGCATTCCCGGAGCAATCGATTCCCGATGTTTGCCTAGTGCTGCGACACCTTGAGGAGGCGCGCGTCGAGCGCGGAAAGTCGCCAGAGTTCCTTTCAATTCGAAGAAATAGGATTGCCAAGAATGCCATGGTGCAGCGGGTTGCTGCGCGTTCGAATTTGACCATTCAGCAGTTCGTTGACCTTTACCTGGCATCAGGTGAGGAACTTTCTCGTAGCGGCGTTCCCTTCCCAACCTATCGGGTCAACCTCGACAGATGTTTCTCAGGAATTGGTTTTCAAGAGTCCTGGGACATTTCGACCCGCACGACGGCCGAGTTTTATCCTGAGTGGCCGTTGGGAGTGGACGTGCCTGACGCCGACTTCATGATGTCGCTAGAGCGATTCAATCGGACGAGGGAAGGAAACAGTCGCGCTGAGATTTCGAATTACAGAGTGCTTCAGTCCATGAGATACGGTGAGATCGATCGACCGTTTGAGGTTGGCATAGACGCCTTCTTCGCACGGACGTTTTTCACCGGAGCAACGCTATATCCATTTTATCTCTACGTTCAATTAAATACAGGCTGGAACGAAGAGGTGGTTGGCTCGCTTTCGCGGAACCTTGAAAGACATATTGAGACGGACATTATTGATCCGGAGTATGTGTTGATTTGGGGGTGGAAGGGGAAGGTTGGAGCACCGGCCTCACACCGCAGTAGCCGCACTGCACCATTTAGTGTCTATAACATCCTTAAGTTTGTGTCGATGGTGCTTGAGGGGCAGCACGACCCCAACCAAAAGCTTTCTGATGACCTATGGCAGTATGTGTTGTCAAAAAACCTTTGGATGAAGTTTGACCGCTGCGTAGGCTTGATCGGGAGCGGCATGTCTGCGCCACTAAGCGCGGCGTTTATCAAGCGTCATTCAATCGAGCTCGGCACTTCCTTTGTGAAACAGCAACGTGTTGACGCGCGGAGGCTCAGAACGACCTGCGAAACACGGCGTCGTGAATCTGGTCTGAGCATCGACGAGGTTTGCACGCTCATGGGCCACGCTCAGATCGACACGACCGACGCCTCATACGACTCAGACGGTGCAGCAATCGAACTGAAAAACAAGCGTATTCGTGGTTTGCAGGAAGAGTTCGTCGACGACTTTCGGGATTACAGGGCGCGGCTGATGACCTCCGTCACCCTTCAAGAGCTGCGCTCGGCCATCCAGTTGGCAGCGGACGCGAGGCGAGTGACGCCCGCAGCGGGGGCCGGAGCTGAAGCCGGCCTCGCGGATCGCGAGATCGTGCATCTCCTATCTCCAAAAGGTCAAACATACATCGCCGCCTGTGTGGATAGGAATAGTCCGTCTTGGCCAAACGCGGAGCAGTTTGTGCCGCCAGGGGCATCCTGCAGTTTCTTCAACCGTTGTTGTCTATGTGACAAGGCCGTCATCTTCGAGGAAGCGCTGCCGTTCGTCGCGCGCCGTGTCATGGATCTTGAGCGTCTGAAGCTGCAGCTAACCATCGGCGATTGGACGAGGAATTACGGCCAAGAGGCGCACGCTTGGCAGGCGATCCTCGATGACTGGAATGATCGCGACGCGGTCCAACATGCACAACGGCAGTGCCTCAAATTGGAGTTTTCGCTACCGCTCACCATGAGGGGTGCCCAATGACATTCACTGCTAAGGAAATCAAGGCTCGACTCGACGAGCTAAAACACGCTCAGGAGGAGGCGGACGATGCGCCAGCGTCTCAGAGCGAAATTTCGCTGGCTGATGAAATGGCCGAGTTTTCTGAGACCGCTTCTGGTGCTGATATGGCGATCCATGGGCTGGTATTGGCAAGCATCCCAATAGACGATTGGGGCTCGATTCGAGTTAGCCCGTTGTCATTGTTCCGTGAGGATACTTGGGATTTTTCTTGCTATCCGTCGGCGGTCAAAGTGGCGCGAATCCACTTTAACTACACAAATCATTTCGGGTTTAATCTTGTCAAAGAGTCCGTGCATTGGCTGAGGATCATGAAGTTCTTGGTTCTGTACAGAATTCCAAAGTACTCCTTCTCGGGCAGAAATCGAGCCTACGGAGATGGACTCACATCGAGCAGGAACAAGTTCTTGCCGTTGATTAAGTTCTTTCAAGAGTTCGGGCTCTATTGCAGCGGTACTCATGACGGAATGCCGACGGGGATCCTCGATGACCTATCCAAGGAAACCGTCCATAAATATATCCTCCAAAGACCTTCTTTGTCGCAACGTTGGGACTTCGCCTCTTCTTTGCAATATTGGCAAAATCTATCTCGATCGGGAATGTTGCCGCCGATATATTGCATCTCCGGTGAATTCGTTACGGCAGACGAGGTCTACAAATATCGAAAGGAAATGGATGATCTCGCTGTCCCATTTGAGCCCATCCCTCTCGATGACTACGCACAACTTCTTGCCTATTCGGCGTCAATGGTAAATGACTACGCTGAGGACCTATTGTGGTTGGCCCGGACCTACTACCCCACGCTGATCGGTCGGGAGCCCGATCGTGCCCCGTCAATCGCCGACGGCCTGTCGCTAGGGGAACCAGCAGGTGTGGCTGCTTTCAAGGCATACCAGCCCAAGCTGATCAACGGTGAGCCTTGGTGGAATCTGCGCGTATTGGAGCGAAGCCATCCAAAGGACCGTGGTGAGTACATCAGCTATGCCCAGGTTTCGGCGTATGTTCAAAGTTTGCTGGACTCTTGCATAACTATCATCTTCGCGACAACTGGAATGCGTCGCTCAGAGGTGGGGGTGCTTAAGGTGGGCTGTACGGAAACAGACCAGTCGGGGCACTGGCTCGTTTTCAAGGTTTTCAAGACTTCTGTGGCCTCACAAGAAACAGAACTGAGGACGGTCGTTCATGCGACTGCCTCCATCGGATTGATCTGGTAGCCCAGGGCAGCGGCACGGCGCTTGAGGGCAG
>NZ_SMBU01000029.1 GCF_004342485.1 Roseateles saccharophilus | reverse complement strand
CCCATTGCTGACCTCTGCGCGGACGTATCACGCGGTTCAACCGTCAACTCGCGCTCCAATTCCTGGCCGCAGGGATGGTGGTCACGGATTCAGGATGTTCCTAACCATCGGCGGCGGCGGCTACTTCTTCATCCAGTCCTGGAAACGGTCCGAGAAGATGCAGAAGCGCATGGACAGGCTGCTGCTGAAGATCCCGGTGTTCGGCGACCTGATGTACAAGTCCGCTGTCGCGCGCTGGACGCGCACGCTGGCCACCATGTTCGCGGCCGGCGTGCCTCTCGTCGAAGCACTGGATTCGGTGGGCGGCGCATCGGGCAATGCGGTCTTCCAGGAGGCGACCGAGCAGATCCAACGCGACGTGTCCACGGGCTCCGCGCTGACGACATCGATGCAGACCACGGGCATCTTCCCGACCATGGTGCTGCAGATGGCCTCCATCGGCGAGGAATCCGGCTCGCTGGACCACATGCTGGGCAAGGCCGCCGAGTTCTACGAGGACGAGGTGGACGAGGCCGTCAAGGGGCTGTCGGCGCTGATGGAGCCTTTCATCATCGTGATCCTGGGCGGCCTGATCGGGGGCATCGTCGTGTCGATGTACATGCCCATCTTCAAGCTCGGTCAGGTGGTCTGAAGTGCCTGGGCGGCGCGTGCCGCCCGCTTCCGACCCGTTTAAATGCGGTTAGATTCCGCGCCCAAATAGACGCCGCGCACTTCCACCATGCCCACCGTTTCCCTCGACTGGTCCGTCTGGCTCTCGCCCTGGGTGCTGGCCATCCTCGGCCTGTGCATCGGCAGCTTCCTGAACGTCGTCATCCACCGCCTGCCGCGCATGATGGAGCGCCAGTGGCTGTGCGACACGGCCGAGTTCCTGCAGGACAGGGACATGCTCCGGCGCCAGTTGGGCAGCGCGGACAAGCGCATCGCCGAGATCGGCGGCTTCGGCGAGAAGCTGGCCGCCAACTGCGACAAACTGCCGCAGCTCAGCCTGTCGCGCCCGCGCTCGCGCTGCCCGCATTGCGGCCATGTGCTGAAGTGGCACGAGAACCTGCCGGTAGTCGGCTGGCTGCGCCTGGGCGGGCGCTGCTCGTCCTGCAAGGCGCCCATCGGCGCGCGCTACCCCGTCGTCGAAGCCGCCACGGCGGCCCTCTTCGCCGCCGTGGCCTGGCACTTCGGGCCGACGCCCGCAACCCTGGTCTATATCACCGCAATCGCGCTGCTGATCGCGGCGGCCTTGATCGACCTGGACACGACCCTGCTGCCCGATGGCCTCAATTTCGCGCTGCTGGGCCTGGGCCTCGCCGCAGCCTGGCAGCACTGGACGCCGGTGAGCCTGCCCGACGCCGCGCTTGGTCTTCTGTTCGGCTACGGCTCGCTGTGGGCCCTGGCCACGCTCTACGAACTGCTACGGCACCGTCGCGGCATGGCCGAGGGCGACTTCAAGCTCTTCGCCGCGCTGGGTGCCCTGCTGGGCTGGCAGCAACTGCTGCCCATCATCCTGCTGTCGTCCGCCGTCGGTGCGGCGGTCGGCATCTTCATGGTACTGGCGCGCGGCCACAAGCGCGAGGTGCCCATCCCGTTCGGCCCCTACCTGGCCGGCGGCGGCCTGGCCGCCCTCTTCTTCGGCCCCGAGCTGCTGCAGCTGCTCTATCCGATGCTGGCAGGATGAGAATAGGCCTGACCGGCGGCATCGGCAGCGGCAAGAGCACAGTTGCCGGCTTCCTGCGCGAGGCCGGCGCGGCCATCGTCGACACCGATGCGATCTCGCGTGCGCTGACGCTGGCGGGCGGCGCGGCCATGCCGGCCATCGGCCAGCAGTTCGGCGCCGAGTTCATCGCCGCCGACGGCGCACTGGACCGTGACCGCATGCGCGCGCTGGCCTTCTCGGACTCCGGCGCCAAGCGTCGGCTGGAAGCCATCCTGCATCCGCTGATCACCGCCAAGGCCCTGGCCGAGGCCGATGCGGCGCCACAGGCCCTCGTCGTCTTCGATGTGCCCCTGCTCGTCGAATCCGGGCGCTGGCGTTCGCGCATCGCGCGCGTCCTCGTCATCGACTGCTCGACCGAGACGCAAATCGCACGCGTGCTGCAGCGCCCGGGCTGGACGCGCGAGCGTGTGGACGGTGCACTCGCCGCGCAGACCTCGCGCCAGGCCCGCCGCGCGGCGGCCGATGCGGTGCTTCTGAACGACGGCATTGCTCTCGCCGCCCTACGAAACGAGGTGCTGAGCCTGGCCGCACGCTGGGGCTGTGAAACAATCACCACGCCCTGACTGAAGTTCCCGCCGTGGTCCTGTACGAGTACCCGTTCAACGAGAGCATCCGCACGATGCTCCGCCTCGAACACCTGTTCGACCGCCTCGGTGCGCTGATGGAGCGCGAGGCCGCGCTGGACCATCACTTCGCGCTGGTCACGCTGTTCGAGATCCTCGATGTCGCATCGCGTGCCGACCTGAAGAGCGACCTGCTGAAGGAGCTCGAGAAGCACAAGGCCCAGTTCAACGCCTACCGCGGCAGCCCTGGTGTCGACGAGGTGAGGCTGGACGAGGTCATCGCCCGCATCGACGGAGCCTTCCAGCGCCTGAATGCACTGAACGGCAAGACCGGGGCCGCGCTGGCCGGCAACGAATGGCTGATGAGCATCCGCAGCCGCATCAGCATCCCCGGCGGCACCTGCGAGTTCGATCTGCCGGCCTACTACAACTGGCAGCAGCTGCTGCCTGTGCGCCGCCGCAAGGACCTGATGGGCTGGGCGCAGACGCTGATGCCGATGGCCGAAGCCCTGCAGGTTCTGCTGGGCCTGCTGCGCGACTCGGGCACGCCGCACAAGGTCGCGGCCCACGCCGGCCAGTTCCAGCAGAGCCTGCCCGCCGGCCGCGTCTACCAGCTGCTGCGCATGCGCATCGACCCCAGCCTGGGCCTGATTCCCGAGATCTCCGGCCACCGCCTGATGGTGTCCATTCGCCTGATGCGCCAGGACGAGGAAGGCCGGCTCAAGCTGGCACCCGAGGACACGGGCTTCGAACTGACGCTGTGCGCATGATGAGTGCGGAAGCCGTCAAGCCGCGCGTCGTCCGCTGCCCGCAATGCGGCGGCGACAGCATCTTCGCGCCCGGCAACAAATGGCGCCCCTTCTGCAGCGAGCGCTGCCGCCAGATCGACCTGGGCGCCTGGGCCAGCGAGAGCTTCCGCGTGCCCGCCACACCGCCCCAGGACCCCGACGAACTCGGGCCCGGCGGCGAACCGCTCATGCATTGAGCAGGCGGCGGGAAACCAGTTCGCGCCGCGCGCTCGCGGCATCGGTGAACAAAAAGGCCTGCCAGGCGCGCGCCAGCGCCGCGTCGACATTGACCGGATGATCGTCGAGGAAGAGCAGATCCTCCGGCCGGGCCTCAAAGTGCCTCTCGGCCATCGCGAAGATCTCGGCGCCCGGCTTGATCTGCTTCACGCGGCCCGAGAACAGCCCGGACTCGAACCACTCGTCCAGCGGATAGGCCTGGCTCAGATGGTCCGCGAACGGCTCGGGCATGTTGGACAGGAAGTGCAGCCTGTGCCCGGCCGCGCGCAGGTCGCGGATCAGCACGACGCTGGCCGGGATGGGCATCAGCTCGTCCGGCACCGCGCGCACGACGGCGGCCACGTCGCCGAGCGGCCAGCCAGTGCGCGCCGCGATGCGGCGCACGACCTCGTCGGCGCCGATCAGGCCCTGGTCGAACAGGCCCCAGTCGCCGCCATAGTTCTGGAAGAACTGCGCCGCCGCCTGGGCGCCCTGCTCCAGCGTCTCGATGCGGTGCGGCCACATGCGCGCCAGAAAACTGGCCGGATGCCAGCGAAACAGCACGCCGCCGAAGTCGAAGACGATCTTCATGCAGCCAGCAGCCGCGCCAGCAGGCCGGCCGTGGAGCCGTCCAGGCCCGTCGTATCACCGTTGTCCAGACGCGGCAGCAGCTGGTTGCACAGGGCCTTGCCGAGCTCCACGCCCCATTGGTCGAAGCTGTTGATGCCCCAGAGCGCGCCGGTCACGAAGACGCGGTGCTCGTAGAGGGCGATCAGCGCGCCCAGCGAACGCGGCGTCAGCGCGTCCAGCACCAGGGTCGTGCTCGGGCGGTTGCCGGGGAAGCTGCGGTGGCGGGCCAGCACCTCGCGGTCCAGCGTGGCCGAGGCCGTCGGCGCCTTCTCGGTCAGCGCCTCGGCGGCCGTCTTTCCCTGCATCAGCGCCTGGCTCTGCGCAAGGCAGTTGGCCAGCAGCTTGCGATGCTGGTCGGCCAGCTTCTCGGCCAGCTCGCCGCTGACGCCATGGTTGGGATGCTTCACGGCGATGAACTCGACCGGGATCACGTCCGTGCCCTGGTGCAGCATCTGGAAATAGGCATGCTGGCCATTCGTGCCAGCCTCGCCCCAGACGACGGGCGAGGTACCCATGGACAACGCATTGCCATCCAGGTCCACGCCCTTGCCGTTGCTCTCCATCTCCAGCTGCTGCAGATAGGCCGGCAGCCGGCGCAGGCCCTGGTGGTAGGGCGCGACGCTGCGGCTCGTGAAGCCGTGGAAGTTGCGGTACCAGATGTCGACGAGGCCCAGCAGCACCGGCAGGTTGCGCTCCGGCGGCGTGCCGGCGAAGTGCCGGTCCATCGCATGCGCGCCGGCCAGCAGTTCGCGGAAGTTGTCGGCGCCGACGGCGATGGCGATCGGCAGGCCGATGACCGACCACAGCGAATAGCGGCCGCCTACCCAGTCCCAGAAGCCGAAGGTGGTGGCTATGCCGAAGGCGGCGGCGGCGGCGGTGTTGCTGCTCGTCGCGACGAAGTGGCGCGCGATGTCCGTGCCGCCGGCCGCCAGGAACCAGGCCTTGGCCGCCTGCGCATTGGCCAGTGTCTCCTGCGTCGTGAAGGTCTTGGACGCGATGACGAAGAGGGTGTGCCGAGCATCCAGGCCCGCCAGCACCGGGGCCAGGTCGTGGCCATCGACGTTGGAGACGAAGTGCAGCCTCAGGTCGCGGCGACCGAAGGCCTGGAGGGCCTGCACGACCATGGCGGGGCCGAGGTCGCTACCGCCGATGCCGATGTGGACCACGTCGGTGATCTCGCCCCGTTCGCCACGGCGCACGCCCTCAGCAAAAGCCAGCATCGCATCGAGCGAGGCCTGCACCTCAAGGTTGAAGGGCACATCGCTGCCGGCCGGCGCGCGCAGCGCCATGTGCAACACCGCGCGGCCTTCGGTCGTGTTGACCGGGTCACCACGCAGCAGCGCGTCGCGCCGCGCTTCGAGGCCGCAGTCGCGGGCCAGCTTCAGCAGCAGGGTCAGCGTGGGCTCATCGACGCGGTTCTTGGATAGATCGGCAAAAACCTCGGGCGCCTCGAAGGACAGCGCGCCGAAGCGGCCCGCATCGGCCTTGTAGGCCGTGCGGATGTCGAAGCCGCGACCGCTCGCGGCGTAATGGGCCTGGAGTTCGGCCCAGACGGGAGAGAGGTCGCAGCGCGTCGTCATGCTCAGGCTTCCTGGATCAGCTTGTCGAGCTTGCCGGCGTCGACGGCGAACAGCCGGATGCCCTCGGCCAGCTTCTCGGTCGCCATCGCGTCCTCGTTCAGCGCGAAGCGGAAGGCCGCCTCGTCCAGATGGACGGCCGGCATCGCGGGCGCCTTGGCCGCATCGAGTGCTCGCTCAAGCTTGGCATCGCTGGCCTGCAGCTGCGCGAGCAGGTCGGGGCTGATGGTCAGCAGGTCGCAGCCGGCCAGCGCCTGGATCTGGCCGATGTTGCGGAAGCTCGCACCCATGACCTCGGTCTTGATGCCGTGCTGCTTGAAGTAGGCATAGATCTGCGTCACCGACTTCACGCCGGGGTCGTTGACGCCGGCCTGCGCCGCCTCGTCCCAGCCGCTGCCGGCCGACTTCTTGTACCAGTCGTAGATGCGGCCGACGAAGGGTGAGATCAGCTGCACCTTGGCCTCGCCACAGGCCACCGCCTGCGCGAATGCGAACAGCAGCGTCAGGTTGCAATGGATGCCCTCGCGCTCCAGCTCGGCCGCGGCCTGGATGCCTTCCCAGGTCGAAGCCAGCTTGATCAGCACGCGGTCACGCGAGATGCCGGCAGCCTCGTACAGGCCGATGATGCGTCGCGCACGCGCGAGGCTGGCGGCCTTGTCGAAGGACAGGCGCGCATCGACCTCGGTCGACACGCGGCCCGGCACGACCTTCAGGATCTCGAGGCCGAAGCGCACGAGGACCTGATCGACGATCTCGTCGAGCGCCTTGCCACGGTGGGCCGCGACGGTCTCCTTCAGCAGCGGCGCGTAATCGGGCGACTGCACCGCCTTCAGGATCAGCGAAGGATTGGTCGTCGCATCGCGCGGCGCGAACTGCGCCAGTTGCAGGAAGTTGCCGGTGTCGGCCACCACCGTCGTGAAGGCCTTGAGCTGGTCGAGCTGGTTCATGGAATGCGCTCCGGATTGACCCGGTGAAGAAACTGCTGCATAGTATTTCACGAAACTTAGTTACACAACGGTTAGCGGCCTCGCACGAGGCGCTGGCCTGGAGACCCCGCAGATGTCTTTCGATCTCGTGTTCTTTGGCGGTACCGGCGACCTGACGTGGCGCAAGCTGATGCCCGCGCTCTTCCAGGCCTTCCGGCACGGCAAGCTGCCCGAAGGCGGTCGCATTCTCGCCGTCGCGCGTGACGACCAGTCCGACGAGCGCTACCGCGAATGGCTGAAGGAACGCTTCCGCGAAGTGGAAGCCGGCAAGCGCCCGAGCGACGAGGAGTTCGAGCGCTTCGCCGCCCTGGTGCACTACCGCCGCATGGACCTGTCCCAGCCCGAGCACTACCAGGGCCTGAAGGATTGGCTGGACGCGCGCAACGCCGACACCGTCGTGCTCTACCTGGCCACCAGCCCGCACCTCTTCACCGGCATCTGCCAGCAGCTCGGCGCCGTGGGTCTGAACCACGCCAAGGTGCGCGTCGTGCTCGAGAAGCCGCTCGGCCACGACCTGGCCAGCGCGCAGCAGATCAACCGCGCGGTGCGCAGCGTCTTCGCCGAGGCCCAGGCGTTCCGCATCGACCACTACCTCGGCAAGCCCTCGGTGCAGAACCTGATGGCCCTGCGCTTCGGCAATGCGCTGTTCGAGCCGCTGTGGCGGCGCGAGAGCATCGCCAACATCCAGATCACGCTGGCCGAGCAGCTCGGCGTGGGCACCCGCGGCGCCTTCTACGACGACACCGGCGCGCTGCGCGACATGATCCAGAACCATGCGCTGCAGCTGCTGACGATGATCGCGATGGAACCGCCGGCCAGCAACGACGCCGACGCCATCCGCGACGAGAAGCTCAAGGTGCTGCGCGCCCTCAAGCCCTTCACGCAGGAGAGCGTGGCGCGCGACGTCGTGCGCGGCCAGTACCGCGCCGGCATGTGCGGCGGCCACCCGGTGCCGGGCTATCTGGAGGAGGTCAAGGTGCCGCAGGACAGCACTTGCGAGACCTTCGTGGCCCTGCGCACCGAGGTGCAGAACTGGCGCTGGGCCGGCGTGCCCTTCTACCTGCGCACCGGCAAGCGCCTGGCCGCCCGCGACGCGCAGATCGTCGTCAACTTCCGGCCCGTGCCGCACCAGATCTTCCCGGGCGCCAGCCTGCCCAACCGCCTCGTCATCAAGCTGCAGCCCGAGGACGGCCTGGAACTGCAGCTGCTGGCTCACAAGGGCACCGGCCCTGGCGAACAGCTGACGCCGGTGTCGCTGGACCTGGACTTCGACAAGGCCTTCGCGACGCAGCGCGTCGGCGCCTACGAGCGCCTGCTGCTGGACGCCATCGCTGGCCGCCTCAATCTCTTCGTGCGCAGCGACGAGCAGGAGCAGGCCTGGCGCTGGGTCGAGCCCATCCTCGACGCCTGGGCCGAGGACGGCAACGGTCCGCGCCCCTACGCCGCCGGCTCCTGGGGCCCGGCCGCGGCCAGCGCGCTGGTCGCGCGTGACGGCTTTGCATGGGCGGAAGAGCAATGAGCATTCTTGAGCGCGTGAAGGCCGCACTGCCGGCCCTTCCCCCGGCCGAGCAGCGCGTCGCCAAGCTGCTGCTGGCCGATGCGCGCAGCTTCGCCAGCCTGCCGGTCAGCGAGCTGGCCGACCGCTCGCACGTCAGCAAGCCCACGGTCGTGCGCTTCTGCCGCAGCGTCGGCTACGACGGCCTGGCCGACTTCAAGCTCAAGCTCGCCGGCAGCGTGAACGAGGGCGTGCCCTTCGTGCACCGGGCGGTGGACGAGGACGACAAGCCGCAGGACATCATCGTCAAGGTGGTCGACAACGCGGTGAGCGCGCTGCTGCACTACCGCAACGACGCCGCCGGCCACGCCTTCGAGCGCGCCATCGAAGCGCTGGCCGACTCGGCCCGCCACGGCAAGCGCATCGAGTTCTACGGTGTCGGCAATTCGGGCATCGTGGCCCAGGACGCCCAGCACAAGTTCTTCCGCCTCGGCGTGAACACGGTGGCGACCAGCGATGGCCACGTGCAGCTGATGAGCGCGACGATGCTGCAGCCGGGCGACTGCGCCGTCATCATCAGCAACTCGGGCCGCAGCCGCGACCTGCTGGACGCGGCCGACATCGCGCGCAAGAAGGGCGCGACCATCATCATCATCACGGCCAGCGCCTCGCCGCTGGCGCAACTGGCGCTGGGGCCCAGCCAGATCCTGCTGGCCGTGGACCACCCCGAGGATTTCGATCGCTACAGCCCGATGGTGTCGCGGCTGCTGCACCTGATCGCGGTGGACATCCTGACGACGGGCGTGGCCCTGAAGCTGGGCCAGCAGCTGCGGCCCATGCTGCAGGAGATCAAGAAGAACCTGCGCGCGAAACGCTACGCAGGCTGAACGAGGCTCAGGCTGCCGCTGGCGGCCAGAACAGCTCGGCCACGCCGTAGACGCGGGCCAGTTCGCGCAGCTTGTCGGGCACGCCTTCGAGCTTGAGCGTAGCGCCCTGCTCGCTACATTGGCGCGCGGCCGACAGCAGCAGGCTGAGCGCCGAGGAGTCGAAGTCTGCGAGCTCGGCGGCCGACAGCCTGACCTCGCGGCCGGCAGCGGCCAGCACCTGGGCGGCCTCGGCGCGCAGGGCCGGCGACAACTGCGCCCAGGCGGCGCGGGCGCCGTCCATGCGCAGCCGGGCGGGCAGCTTCAGGCCGCTCAACATCAGCTCTTCGCGGCGACCGGCGCGCTGGCCTTGGCGTTCTTGTCGGCCAGGCTCTTGATCAGGCCGTCGATGCCGTTGGCGCCGATCTCCTGGGCGAAGCTGTTGCGGTACTGGTCCGCCAGCCAGATGCCGAGCACGTTCACGTCGTAGATCTTCCACTCGGCACCGACCTTCTCGAGACGGTAGTCGAGCTGCACCGGGTCGCCCTTGCCCATGATCTGGGTGCGCACGACGACCTCGGTGTCGCCCGGCTGGGCGCGCAGCGGCTTCAGGCCGATGGTCTGGTCCTTCACCTGAGTCAGCGCGCCGGCATAGGTGCGCATCAGCAGGGTCTTGAACTCGGACTGCAGGCGGCCCTGCTGCTCGGGCGTGGCCTGGCGCCAGAAGCGGCCGACGGCCGAGGCCGTCATGCGCTGGAAGTTCACATAGGGCATCACCTTGGTGTCGACCAGGGCGATGATCTTGGCGATGTTGCCGGCCTGGATGTCCTTGTCGGCCTTGACGGCCTCGATAGTTTCCAGGGAGAGCTGGCGGATCAGCAGGTCGGGCGCGCTGGCGTCGGCCGCGTGGGCGGCGTGCACGAGGCCCAGGCCCAGGGTGGTCACGCCCAGCAGGCGGCGCAGGGTGGTCAGCATTGTCATGATGTCGCTTTCTCAGAACAGGGACCGTCGCTCAACGCGCGAACCCGGGTTTCGGTTCACCGCGTCGGCGCGGATGCAGGCTCGGAGGCGGCCGGCTCAGGCGCGGAAGCGCCGCTGCCGGGCACCAGCACCTCGACCGCGTCGTCATCGTCGAAGCTGCCGCGACGCTGCAGGTAGGCGTCACGGTAGAAGGTGTATTTATCCAGCGCGATGCCTTCCAGCATCTCGCCGGCGCGCAGGAAGTTGGCGCGCGTGTTGACGGCGCTCAGCGCCAGGACGAGCGCCTTCTTCTTGCCATCGTCGAAGATGACGGCCGGCGAGGCCTTCCAGTCGAAGGGCAGTCCGATGGAGTCACGCACCGAGGACGGTCCGAACACCGGCCAGACGATGTAGGCACCGGTGCCCATGCCCCATTTGCCCAGCGTCTTGCCGAAGTCCTGGCTGTTCTTCTCCAGGCCGGCCTCGGTGGCGATGTCGAGCAGGCCGGCGAAGCCGAAGGTCGAGTTCACGGCCACGCGCATGCCCTGGTCCAGGCCCGCCTTGAAGCGGCCCTGCAGCAGCAGGTTCACGGCAGACCAGGCGTCGCCGATGTTGCCGAAGAAGTTGTCGATGCCGGTGCGGATGGGCGACGGCACGACCTCGGAGTAGGCCTTGGCGACGGGCTTGAGCACATGCTCGTCCAGGCTCTCGTTGAAGGCGAAGACCTTGCGGTTCCACGATTCCCAGGGGTCCAGCTTCTGACCCTTGGAGCCCATGACCTTGTCGACCGCGCCTTGCAGCTTGTCGCCGACGCGCTGCACCGTCTGGCACCCGGCCAGGCCTAGCGCCAGCGCCAGCAGCAAGAACCAGCGCGCCAGCCGGCTCACGGCTTGCTCCCCGAAGCGGGGGCGGCACTGCCCATGTCGGCCGCCTTGCTGTTGATGAACTGGCCGATCAGGTTCTCCAGCACGACGGCGCTCTGCGTCTGCTTGATGACGTCGCCGCCGGCGAGGTTCTTCTCGTCCGCACCCGGCTCCAGGCCGATGTACTGCTCGCCGAGCAGGCCCGAGGTCAGGATCTTGGCCGAGCTGTCCTTGGGAAAGAGCGCGCCTTTGGTCAGGTTGATGACGACCTTGGCCTGGAAGGTCTTGTCGTCGAAGCTGATCGACTCGACGCGGCCGACGACCACGCCGGCGCTCTTGACCGCGGCGTTCGGCTTCAAGCCGCCGATGTTGTCGAAACGCGCCGACACCTGGTAGGTCGCGTCGAAATTGAGGCTGAGCAGATTCCCGGCCTTCAGCGCGAGGAAGAGCAACGCCGCGCCGCCCAGCAGCACGAAGAAACCCACCCAGGCGTCATGTCGAGAGGCTTGCATGTGTACTCCCTGACTCCATTCAAATCGAAAACATCATCGCGGTCAGCATGAAGTCCAGCGCCAACACGGCGAGGGACGACAGCACGACGGTGCGCGTGGTGGCCGCCGACACGCCCTCGGGCGTGGGCTTGCAGGCATAGCCCTGCAGCAGCGCGACGAAGGTGACCGTCACACCGAAAACCAGGCTCTTGATGACGCCGTTGCCGACGTCCGCGAACACTTCCACGCCGCCCTGCATCTGCGACCAGAAGGCACCGGAGTCAATGCCGATCAGGGGCACCGCCACCAGCCAGCCGCCGATGATGCCAACGGCCGAGAAAACTGCCGCAAGTAAGGGCATCGCGATGAAACCGCCCCAGAAACGCGGCGCCAGCACCCGCTGCACGGGGTCCACCGCCATCATCTCCATGGCCGTCAGCTGCTCGCCGGCCTTCATCAGGCCGATCTCCGCCGTCAGCGAGGTGCCCGCCCGCCCCGCGAACAACAGCGCGGTGACGACCGGCCCCAGTTCGCGCACCAGGCTGAGCGCGACGAGCAGGCCCACGGCCTCGGCCGAACCATAGCGCTGCAGCGTGTAATAGCCCTGCAGCGCCAGCACGAAGCCGACGAACAGGCCCGACACCCCGATGATGGACAGCGAACGGTTGCCCAGATAGAAGACCTGCTCGCGCACCAGGACGAAGCGCGCCAGTGCCCTGGGCGAGCGGGCCAGTAGCGCGAAGAACAGCCGCGCGCCGGCGCCGACATCGGCCAGCGTCAGCCGCACGCCGGCCCCAATGCGCGCAGCAAAAGCGATCATGCCGACACCCCGAAATCCTCGGCCACGGGCCGGGCCGGCTGATGGAAGCGCACCGGCCCGTCGGCCTCGGCGCCGACGAACTGATGCACCAGCGGATCGCTGCTGTGGCGCAATTCGTCCGGCGTGCCCTGGGCGACGACCCGGCCGTTGGCGATCATGGCCACCTGGTCGGCGATGCCGAAGGTCTCGTGCAGGTCGTGCGACACGATGACGCTGGTCAGCCCGAGCGCATCGTTCAGGTCGCGGATCAGCCGTGCGGCCACGCCCAGCGAGATCGGGTCCAGGCCGGCGAAGGGCTCGTCGTAGAGCACCAGGTCGGGGTCCAACGCGATTGCACGCGCCAGCGCCACGCGCCGCGCCATGCCGCCGGACACTTCGCTCGGCATCAGGTCGCGCGCGCCGCGCAGGCCGACGGCGTTGAGCTTCATCAGCACGAGGTCGCGGATCATGGCCTCGGGCAGGTCGGTGTGCTCGCGCAGCGGGAAGGCGACGTTCTCGAACACGCTGAGGTCGGTGAACAGCGCGCCGAACTGGAACAGCATGCCCATGCGCCGTCGCACGGCGTACAAGCCGTCCAGGTCCAGCGGCGCGAGGTCCTGGCCGTCGAACAGCACCTGGCCCGACAGCGGGCGCAACTGGCGGCCGAGCAGGCGCAGCACGGTGGTCTTGCCGCCGCCCGAGGTGCCGATCAGCGCCAGCACCTTGCCCCGCTCGAGGCTCAGGTTGACGCCGTCAAGGATCACGCGATCGCCGTAGCCGCAGCTGACGTTGCGCAGTTCGATCAGGGGAGCGGTGGAAGTGGAATTCACGCAGGCGGGCCGAGGCCGGGCGGAAACAAAGGGCGCCATGATAGGGGAAACACCAAGCCCCTCCGGCCTGCCGCCGGGGAAGCCCGGAAAGATGCCGTCAAATGCGCCGCAGGCGCGACAGTCGGCCCAGCCTGGTTACGTCTGCTTGCAGACGTCAACCCATGGACACCATGCGACACGGCTGCAAGCGTGTGCCAGTTCACGAATTGCGCCTCTGCCGCGACCAACGCTTGCCGCTGAGCGATGAACGGCCAAGCGCCCCCAAACATAACGTCAAAATCAATGCCAACTGCCATTCAAAGCGCCGCCATGCCACGCCAACACCGTCACGCCACCGCCAGAGGTTTCACGTTGATCGAACTGATGATCGGGGTGGCCATCGTCGCGATCCTGGCCGCGGTGGCGCTGCCGCAATACAAGGACTACGTGTCACGCAGCAGGCTGGCCGACGCCAGCACGGGGCTCTCCACGATCAGGGCGCAGATGGAGCGGTATTTCCAGGACAACCGGACCTATGCCGATACTGGAACCTTCGTCTCCCCCTGCAACAACGCCACTGCATCGGCCAGAACCTTCGGCAGCTTCGTGATCAGTTGCTCGGGCACGCCTGACAACACCCAATTCACGCTGCAGGCGGTCGGCAGCGGGCCGATGGTCGGCTTCACCTACACCATCAACCAGCAGGACGTGCACGCCACCACGGCACTGCCGACGGATTGGGGCAGCGCCTGCGCCACGAAATGGATCATGAAGAAGGGGGACACGTGCTGAAGCGCGCCGCCAGTGCCGGCTTCGGCCTGATCGAGATGCTGGTGGCTATCAGCATCATGGTCGTAATGGCTGCCCTAGCTTTGCCCAGTCTTTCCACTTGGGTCAGCAACGCGCGCATGCGCGCCGTGGCCGATGCGCTCCAGGCCGGCCTGCATGTGGCGCAAACCGAGGCGCAACGGCGGTCGAACACGGTCGTCGTCTTCATGACCGGCAGCCGCGTCTGCGACATCAATGCCACGGCAACTGCCTCAGGCGCCTACTGGCAGGCGCGCCTGGTGCCGGACCTGCTCCAGTCGATCGCCGCCGAAGCCGTGCAATGCGGCGCCCTCCCTGACGTCGGCGAGGGCGTCACGATCACGGCATCCTCGACAGCCCTGTGCTTCGGTGCCGACGGTCGGCAGACGACGGTTTCCAACCCGGCAAGCATCGGCGTCGATTGCACGGCAGCCACGGCCAGCTATCTGGTGCAGCGCAGCGGCAGCGACCGGCGCCTGCAACTCAACGTCAGCATGGCCGGCTCCATCCGAGTGTGCGATCCCGACAAGGCGAGCACGGCGCCTGACGGCTGCCGTTGATCATGATGCCCATTCCCACCCGACGCAGCGCTCGCGGCTACTCTCTGTTGGAGTTGCTGGTGGCCGTACTCATCATCTCCTTCGGGCTGCTGAGCATGATGACCCTGCAGACCCAGATGCTGCGGGCATCGATCGGCAGCGAGGACGGCCAGCGCGCTGCATTGCTGGCCAGCGAGATGGCGGCAACGATCGTGAACGCCAATACCGTCGACCTGCCGCAGTCCGTCGTCGACAACTGGGCAACCAAGGTCGCAGATCCGGGCAACGGCGGGCTGCCCAACGGCGTCGGCACGGTGACCGCGAGCGCCGCCGGCAGCAGCGCTCGCATCACCATCACCTGGCGCCCCGTCCAATCCAACGGCGCGGCCAATGACAACCATCAATACGTCACCGACGTCATCCCATGACTCGCCGATCCCATCCGCACGGCTTTACGCTGCCTGAACTGATGGTGTCGCTCGCCATCGGCCTGGTGCTGGTGCTGGTCATCAGCACGATGGTGGCGCGCCAGGAAGACATTCGCCGCGGCGTCAGCTCGAGCAACGAGCTGTCCAACAACGTCGCCTATTCATCCTTCCTGCTCGACAGGGAACTTCGCAACGCGGGCGCGGGCTTGGTGGGTTCCACCAACTGGGGCTGCCCCTTGGTCGCGTCGCTGAACAACACGCAGCTGCTTCCAAGCCTGCAAGCCTTCCCGGCCCCGTTCGACAGCATTTCCCAAACCTATGTGATTGCGCCGGTCGTCGTCTTCGCAGGTGCCGGCGCGAACGGTTCCGACGTGCTGATGCTGTCGACGGGCAACTCGGGCCTGAGCGAGGCGGCACAGGCCGTCGCGCCGCAGTCGGCAACGGCGGGCCAGGTGCAACTGAGCAACACGCTGGGCATGCGCGGGGGCGACCTGGTCCTGCTGACTCAGGCCGGTCGATGCATGCTGCAGCAGGTAAGCACAGGCTTCGCAGGCGGCACCAGCCCGACCCTCACCTTCGGCGGCACCTATGCCGCAGACACCATCGCCGGCGTGGCACTGACAAGCTTCGCCGACAGCAACACCAGTGGCACAGCCTTTGTCAGCGTGCTGGGCAATGTGACCGGCAACCGGCCCCGCTTCCACCTGATCGGCCTGAATACCAACAACGAGCTGGTCAGCTATGACCTGCTCCGGCTCGCAGGTACAACGCCGCTGGCGCTGGTCGAGGGCGTGGTGGATCTGCGAGTATTGTACGGAGTCGACTCGACCGGTGCACGCAGTGCCGTCGATACCTGGGTTCTGCCCACGGCGGCGGGCTACACCGCGGCAGCGCTTACCAACGGCACGAGCACGGCCCAGACCGCCCTCGGCAACATCCTCGCGGTACGGGTCGGGCTGATCATCCGGAGTGACCAGCAATCCAGGGACGACGTCACCGCCGGTTCGCTGACGCTGTTCGGCGATCTCGGCGACACGCTCAGCCACATTTACACCGTGCCGACGGGCACCACCAACCAACGCTATCGCGCGGTGGAATTCACCGTGCCGCTGAGGAACTCGCGCTTCTGAAGCGCCCCCGCTATGCACCGCCCTGCCCTGTCCCATCCCACCGGTCGCACACAGCGCGGCATCGTGCTCGTGTTCGCGCTGATCACGCTCGTCATCATGCTGATCGGCGCGGTTGCGATCTCGCGTTCCATGAATTCCAGCCAGCTTGGCATCGGCAACATCGGTTTCAAGCGCGACATGACCAATCAGGCCGAGCGTGCCGTTCAGGCAGCGCTCGACGCCGTGCGCACCGGTGGCGTGCTGGCCGACGTGAACGCCCGCAACGGCAACCTGCCTGCGGGCAATTACAGCGCGGTCCTCCTGCCCAGCAATCCCCAGGGCATCCCGCTCGCTCTGCTAGGTTCGGACACGGCCTTCGCCGCAGTAGGAAGCACGTCCAACGATCTGACGGTGTCGGACCTCAAGATCAGCATCCGCTACGTCGTTGACCGCATGGCCACCAGTGCCGGCGCCTGCTCACCCGCCAATTGCACGATGCTCAACGACATCGTCTATGGCGGAGCCTCCACGGAGCTGATCAGCGCGCAGAACAACAGCAGCGCGGCCAACAGCAGCAATCCGTCGGCCGTGACGCCGCAGGCCATCTACCGCGTCAGCGTGCGCGTCAAGGGCCCGCGCAACACCCTGTCGTTCTACCAGTCCACCTTCACGGCCAACTGACGCCCTCCGACTTGAAACGGTGCCCCATGAAACGCGACTCCCGGCTCCTACTTCTTCAGGCGATGGTGATCGCCGCTGGCACACTGATCGCCGCCCGCGCAACGCACGCACAGGTTCGGCTCTCCGACCAACCCGTGTTCACCAGCGTGTCCGTGCCCGGCAACGTGGCACTCGCGCTGTCGGTCGAATACCCAACGGCCATCAGCGTGGCCCACTCCAACCGGACGTATTCGTCCGCCAACACCTACATCGGCTACTTCGATCCGAACAAGTGCTATGTCTACCGCTACACCGACGGCACCGGCATCGACAACTACTTTTACCCCGCCGGCGCTGCCACCAACCGGACCTGCAGCGGCAAATGGAGCGGCAACTACCTGAACTGGGCCTCGATGCAAACCATCGACCCCTTCCGCTGGGCCTTGACGGGAGGATATCGCGTCACCGACACGACCAGCCTCACCGTGCTCGAAAAGGCCTGGGGCTCCAACCAGGGCAGCACCAGCAACTTCCCTGACAGCTCGGTTTCGGGCTCGACCGCCGTCTCGGGAGCAACTCCTTTCGGCACGGCCGCCGGTATCGCCACGCGCATCTGGTCCCTGGGCAACAAGATGCGCTTCATGACGTCGACAAGCGGCGTGCCGAGCCCGAACTACACCAATACGGCAACGCCTTACAACCCGGGCGCGGCCTACAGCAACGGCACGCTCTACGAGATGTTCATCCGCGTCAAGGTCTGCGACCCCAGCCCGGCTGCGGGCGGGCTCGAAAGCAACTGCGCCCTCTACGGCGGCAACTCCTACAAGCCCACCGGGCTGATGCAGCAGTATTCAGACAGGATCCGCTTCAGCGCGTTCGGCTACCTGAACGACAGCAACTTGCAGCGCGACGGCGGCGTAATGCGCGCGCGGCAGAAATTCATCGGCCCCACCATGCCTGTACCAGGCAGTTCGCCCGTGACGAACCCGAAGGCCGAATGGGATCCCGCCACCGGCATCTTCATCGCCAACCCGGATCCCGTCGACGCCGCCGCCACGACTACCGCCACGGGTGTGACGGTTAGCAACAGCGGCGTGACGGGTTACCTCAACAACTTCGGCGAGTTGGGTAGCACGCACACCTACAAGACCTACGACAACGTCAGCGAGATGTACTACGCCGTACAGCGCTACTTCCGCAACCTCGGTAACGTGAGCGCCTGGACTTCGATGTCGAGCGCCACGACGGCACAGAAGACCACCTATGTCGACAATTTCCCGGTGATCACGTCCTGGGACGATCCCATCCAGTACTCCTGCCAACGCAACTTCATCCTCGGCATCGGCGACGTGAACACGCACGCCGACCGCAATCTGCCTGGCGCTACTGGCGCCTCCGAACCGGCCAAGCCAATCGAAGTCGCCAACGACACCACCATGAATGCGGTCGACTGGACCAACAAGGTCGGCGTTCTACAGGGCATGGGCAGTTCGCTCGGCACATTGCAAGGCATCAACACCCCTGCCTGCTGCAACAACAATGGCGCGCTGATGGCCGGTCTGGCCTACTGGGCCAACACCAACGACATCCGCCCCGACCTGCCAGGCATCCAGAACATCCAGACCTACTGGCTGGACGTGATGGAGTACCAGGTGTTCAAGCCCAATAACCAGTTCTATCTGACGGCGAAATACGGTGGCTTCAACCCGCCGGCCAGCTTCACGCCAGCCACGGCCACGGCGTCTCAGTTCGCCAACAACGCCGCGACGAAATCCTGGTGGTCCACCACGACCGACGTGATGCCGGACGGCAGCCCCCGACCCGACAACTTCTACACGGCGGGGCAGGCTAGCCTGATGGTCAGTGGCCTCGCCAAGGCCTTCTCCAGCATCGCCACCAAGCTGGCCGCCTATTCGACGTCCTTCTCGACCTCGCAGCCACAGGTTTCCACGTTGGGAGTGTCCACCTATGCGGCCAAGTACGATTCGAAATACTGGGTCGGCGACGTAATCGCGTCGCAGACCAGCTTCGACGCCAACTCGGGTGCCCCGACCTCGACGGCTCAGTGGAACTTCGGCACGACGCTGATGAGCCAGGCCTCTGGCACCGGCTGGGATACCGGCCGCAACATCGTGACCTACAACCCGAGCACCAATGCGGGCATTGCCTTCCGCACGGCCTCGCTGGCCACCAGCCAGGTCACTGCGCTGACACCCACATACGGCAGCGGAAACACCGCGGCGACCCTCCTCAACTACATCCGCGGCGATCGCAGCAACGAGGTGTCTTCGACAGCTAGCGGCTCGACCCACGCCTATCGCGACCGCACCAACCTGCTGGGCGACATCGTCAATGCCAAGACCGTTCCAGTGGGTTCGCCGGCATTCCCGTACTCGAGCGCATTCAACCCCGGCTACGACACCTTCAAGTCGACCTATGCCAACCGTGCACCCATGGTCTACGCGGCGGCGAACGATGGCTTGCTGCACGCCATCGATGGCAGCCTCACCAGCACCACGCTGTCCGGCAGTTCTCCGGGCAAGGAGCTCTGGGCCTACGTGCCCAATGCCGTCATCAGCGGCCCGACTGGCTACCCCAGCGTTGACGGCCTAGCCTCGCTAGGCAATCCCAATTTCGTCCACCACTACCTGGCAGACGCCACACCGACAATGGCGGACGTCGATTTCGGCCGCACCTCCGGTGGTACGGGCACGGCCGACTGGCGAACGCTGTTGATCGGCGGCCTAGGCAAAGGCGGCAAGGCGCTGTACGCGATCGACGTCACCAACCCCGCCAGCGTGACAAGCGAAGGCACCGCCGCACAGAAGGTGCTGTGGGAGTTCTCGGACAGCGCACTGGGCTTCACCTATGGCCAGCCTATCGTGACCAAGACCCGGAAATACGGCTGGGTCGTGATCGCCGGTTCGGGCTACAACAACGCCGATGGCAAGGCCTACTTCTTCTTCATCAACCCACGCAATGGCGCTCTGCTCGAGAAGGTCGCCGCGCCCTGCTCGCCGGCCTGCTCCAGCACCAACCAGAGCGGTATGGCCCACATCAACGCCTTCGTACTGAACGGCGCCGACGGTTATGCGGACGCCATCTACGGCGGCGACCTGCTGGGCAGCATCTGGCGCCTGGACGTGACCGGCGGCAGCGGCAGCAGCTACCCGACCCCGATCCGTTTTGCCATGCTGACCGCGTCGGACGGCAGCGCTGTGCCCATCACCACCAAGCCGCTGCCGGTGGTTCAACCACGCACCAATCTGCGCTTTGTGACCATCGGTTCCGGACGCATGCTGGACCAGAGCGACATCAGCAGCACCCAATCTCAGCGATTCTTCGCGATCCTGGACGGCACCAATGCTGCGTTCAGCCAGGATGGCAGCATCAGCGGCACGACATCCAGCTTGCCGACGGGAGTGACATTTCCGATCACCGTTGCGCAGTTGGCCGCGCGAACTTCACTCACGACACAGACCTTGCTGGACCTGCGTAGCCAGCTGGGCTGGTATGTCGACCTTGGTGTGTCCGCCGGCGGTTCGGGCTGGCGCGTACTGACCGACTCCACGTCCTTCTACGGCACTGTGGCCTTCGCAGCCACATCGCCAACCTCGACGGATGCCTGCTCGCCTGACGGCCAGAGTCGGGTCTATGTGCTGGATCTCGGCTCTGGCTACTGCGCCCTCAACACCACCGACAGCAACTGCTACGCCAGCAACTTCACCGGCATCATCACCGACCTGCGCTTCATCAGCCGCAACGTCAACGGTGTTGGCAAGCTCAGCCTGGTGGGAGGTACGAGCACGGGCGGGATGCTGAATCCGCAGTTGAAGCAGTCGCCCGGGATCGGCATCAAACGCCTGAACGTGCGCGAGATCATCGTCAACTGACGACAGCCCGTACGGCGATCCAAAGAACGACGGGTCGTGCCCTTCAAGGCACGACCCGTCAGTCATTTACTAGCAACGGCGCTTCAACGCGGCAGCGTCGTCGCCCCCATCAGGTACTCGTCCACCGCCCGCGCCGCCTGGCGGCCTTCGCGGATGGCCCAGACCACCAGGCTCTGGCCGCGGCGCATGTCGCCGGCAGCAAAGACCTTGTCGACATTGGTCTTGTAGGCTCCCGAGCCTTCGGTCGACGCCTTGCCGTTGCCGCGCGCATCCTTGTCGACACCGAAGGCCTCCAGGATGGTCGCGACCGGCGACACGAAGCCCATGGCCAGGAAGGCGATGTCGGCCTTCAGGATCTGCTCGCTGCCTTCGACCTCGGTCATCTTGCCGCCCTGCCATTGCAGGCGCACGGTCTTCACGCCGGTGAGCTTGCCCTTCTCGCCGATGAATTCCTTGGTGGCGATGGCGAACTCGCGCTCGCAGCCCTCCTCGTGGCTGGACGAGGTACGCAGCTTGATCGGCCAGTAGGGCCAGGTCAGCGGGCGGTCCTCGACCTCGGGCGGCTGGGGCAGCAGCTCGAACTGGGTCACGCTCTTGGCGCCGTGGCGGTTGCTGGTGCCGACGCAGTCGCTGCCGGTGTCGCCGCCGCCGATGACGATGACGTGCTTGCCGGCCGCAGTGATCTGGCCCTTGAGCTTGTCGCCGGCGTTGACCTTGTTCTGCTGGGGCAGGAACTCCATCGCGAAGTGCACGCCGGACAGCTCCCGGCCGGGCACGGGCAGGTCGCGGGATTGCTCGGCGCCGCCGGTCAGCACGATGGCGTCGAACTGCGCCTTCAGCTCATCGGCGCTGATGCTTTCCTTGGCCCAGTTGGTGACCTTGGAACCTTCAGGCAGAGCAGCGACCATCACGCTGGTGCGGAACTCGACGCCCTCGGCCTTCATCTGCTCGACGCGGCGGTCGATGTGGGACTTCTCCATCTTGAAGTCCGGGATGCCGTAGCGCAGCAGGCCGCCGACGCGGTCGTTCTTCTCGAACACGGTGACGCTATGGCCCACGCGGGCCAGTTGCTGGGCTGCGGCCAGGCCGGCCGGGCCGGCGCCGACGACGGCGACCTTCTTGCCCGTCTTGCCCTTGGCCGGCTGGGCAGCGACCCAGCCCTCGGCCCAGGCGCGGTCGATGATGGCGTGCTCGATGGACTTGATGCCCACCGCGTCATCGTTGACGTTCAGCGTGCAGGCCGCCTCGCAGGGCGCGGGGCAGATGCGGCCGGTGAACTCGGGGAAGTTGTTGGTGCTGTGCAGCACGTGAATAGCGTTCTTCCAATCCTCGGGCCGGCCTTTGTAGACCAGGTCGTTGAAGTCCGGGATGACGTTGTTCACCGGGCAGCCGTTGTTGCAGAAGGGCGTGCCGCAGTCCATGCAGCGCGCGCCCTGCTGCTTGGCCTGCTCGACGTTCAGGCCGATGACGAATTCCTTGTAGTTCTTGACGCGAGCGGTGACGGGCTCGTAGCCCTCTTCCAGACGCTCGTACTCCATGAAGCCGGTGACCTTGCCCATGTTTTTTCCTTAATCAGTTGAGGACAGAGCGACTCGCTTCGCTCGATCGGTCTGTCCCACAAATACTTCGACTTCAGACCTTGGCTGCTGCTGGCGACCTGGCCTGCGCGATGGTGGTGGCGGCTTCCTTGGCGGCGTTGATCTCACCCAGGGCGCGGCGGTATTCGTTCGGGAAGACCTTGACGAACTTGGCGCGCGACTCGGCCCAGTGGTCGAGGATGTCGCGGGCGCGCTGGCTGCCGGTCCAGCGGTGGTGGTCTTCCAGCAGCTTCTTCAGGATGGCCTCGTCGGTCTGCTGTTCGCGATCCGTGCCATCGACGCCCTTGGTGCGGTGCCAGATGGCCTTGTCGACACCAGCCTCCTGCTCATGCGCCGGCAGCAGCTTCTCGAGCGCGACCATGGCGGTGTTGCAGCGCTTGGCGAAGTGGCCGTCCTCGTCATAGACGTAGGCGATGCCGCCGCTCATGCCGGCCGCGAAGTTGCGGCCGGTCTTGCCAAGCACGGCGACGGTGCCGCCGGTCATGTACTCGCAGCCATGGTCGCCCGTGCCTTCGACGACGGCCGTCGCGCCCGACAGGCGCACCGCGAAACGCTCGCCGGCCACGCCGCGGAAGAAGGCCTCGCCGCGCGTCGCGCCGTAGAGGGCGGTGTTGCCGACGATGATGTTCTTCGTCGCGTCACCACGGAAGTCGATGCTGGGGCGCACAACGACGCGGCCGCCGGACAGGCCCTTGCCGGTGTAATCGTTGGCGTCACCGATCAGGTAGAAGCTGATGCCCTGGGCCAGGAAGGCGCCGAAGCTCTGGCCACCCGTGCCTTCCATCTGGATGAAGATGGTGTGGTCGGGCAGGCCTTCGGGCCGCTGGCGGATCAGCTCGCCGGACAGGCGCGCACCGACCGAGCGGCGCACGTTCGTCACCTCCTGCATGAACTGCACCTTCTCGCCACTCACGAAGGCGGGCTGGCACTTCTCGATGAGCTTGACGTCGAGCGCACGCTCCAGGCCATGGTCCTGCACATCGTTGTGGATGCGCGAGACCTCGGCGGGGACGCTGGGGCGATGGAAGATGCGGGCGAAGTCCAGGCCCTTGGCCTTCCAGTGCGAGATGGCCTTCCTGGTGTCCAGCCAGTCACTGCGACCGATCAGTTCGTCGAACTTGCGCACGCCGAGCTGGGCCATGATCTGGCGCGCTTCCTCGGCGACGAAGAAGAAGTAGTTGACGACATGCTCGGGGCGGCCGGTGAACTTCTTGCGCAGCACCGGGTCCTGCGTGGCCACGCCCACCGGACAGGTGTTCAGGTGGCATTTGCGCATCATGATGCAGCCCTCGGCCACCAGCGGAGCGGTGGCGAAGCCGAACTCATCGGCGCCCAGCAGTGCGCCGATGACGACGTCGCGACCGGTCTTCATCTGGCCGTCGGCCTGCACGCGCACACGGCCGCGCAGGCGGTTCAGCACCAGGGTCTGCTGCGCCTCGGCGAGGCCCAGTTCCCACGGCGTACCGCAGTGCTTGATGGACGACCAGGGCGAGGCGCCGGTGCCGCCATCGTGGCCGGCGATGACGATGTGATCGGCCTTGCACTTGGCAACGCCGGTGGCCACCGTGCCCACGCCGACTTCCGACACCAACTTGACCGACACGTCGGCCTTGGGGTTGACGTTCTTCAGGTCGTGGATGAGCTGGGCCAGGTCTTCGATGGAGTAGATGTCGTGGTGGGGCGGCGGGCTGATGAGGCCCACGCCCGGCACCGAGTGGCGCAGGAAGCCGATGTACTCGCTGACCTTGCCGCCGGGCAGCTGGCCGCCCTCGCCGGGCTTGGCGCCCTGGGCCATCTTGATCTGGATCTGGTCGGCGCTGACCAGATATTCGGTCGTCACGCCGAAGCGGCCCGAGGCCACCTGCTTGATCTTGGAGCGCAGGCTGTCGCCGTCCTTCAGCTCGTAGTCGGCCTCCATGATCTTGTGGCCCAGCACGTCGCCGACCTTGCTGCCGCCGACGATCTTGATGCCCTTGAGCTCGTTGCGGTAGCGGGCCGGATCTTCGCCGCCCTCGCCCGTGTTGCTCTTGCCGCCGATGCGGTTCATCGCGACGGCCAGCGTGGCATGGGCCTCGGTCGAGATGGAGCCCAGCGACATGGCGCCGGTGGCGAAGCGCTTGACGATTTCGGCCGCCGGCTCGACCTCTTCCAGCGGCACGGCCTTGCTCGGGTCGAACTTGAACTCGAACAGGCCGCGCAGCGTCATGTGGCGCTTGCTCTGGTCGTTGATGAGCTGGGCGTAGTCCTTGTAGGTCTCGAACTTTCCCGAACGCGCCGCGTGCTGCAGCTTGGCGATGGCGTCGGGCGTCCACATATGCTCTTCGCCGCGGCTGCGCCAGGCGTACTCGCCACCGGCGTCCAGCATGCTCTCCAGCAGCGGGTCGTCGCCGAAGGCGGCCTCGTGCATGCGGATGGCTTCTTCAGCCACTTCGAACACGCCGATGCCACCGACCTGGGTGGCCGTGCCGCGGAAGTACTTCTCGACGAAGTCCGCCTTCAGGCCGATGGCCTCGAAGATCTGCGCGCCGCAGTAGGACATATAGGTCGAGATGCCCATCTTGGACATGATCTTGGACAGGCCCTTGCCCACGGCCTTGATGTAGTTGTAGCGGGCCGCTTCAGCGCTCAGCTTGGCAGGCAGCTCGTCGTGCATCGCCTCCAGCGTTTCAAGCGCCAGATAGGGGTGGACGGCTTCGGCGCCGTAGCCGGCGAGCACGGCGAAGTGGTGCACTTCGCGCGCGGTGCCGGTCTCGACGACCAGGCCGGCCGTCGTGCGCAGGCCTTCACGCACCAGGTGGTGATGGACGGCCGACAGGGCCAGCAGCGCGGGGATGGCGATGCGGTCGGCGCCGAGGTGGCGGTCCGTGATGATGAGGATGTTGTGGCCGGTCTTGATGGCGTCCACGGCCGAGGCGCACAGCGAGGCCAGTTGGGCTTCCACGCCGGCGCGGCCCCAGTCGCGCGGGTAGGTGATGTCGAGCTCGCTGGGCTTGAACTTGCCGTTCGTGGGTGCCTCGATGCCACGCAGGCGCGCCATGTCGTCGAAGTCCAGGATGGGCTGGCTGACCTCCAGCCGCATCGGCGGGTTGATGGCGTTGATGTCCAGCAGATTGGGCTTGGGGCCGATGAAGCTGTTCAGCGACATCACGATGTTTTCGCGGATCGGGTCGATCGGCGGGTTCGTGACCTGGGCGAAGAGCTGCTTGAAGTAGTTGTAGAGCGGTTTGTTCTTGCTCGACAGCACCGCCAGCGGCGAGTCGTTGCCCATCGAGCCGATGCCCTCCTCGCCGTTGGCGGCCATGGGGGCGAGCAGGAACTTGATGTCCTCCTGCGTCGTGCCGAAGGCCTGCTGGCGGTCCAGCAGCGTGGTCGCGAAGCCGGGACGGACCGCGTCGGGCACTTCGATGTCGTCGAGCTTGACGCGGACGTTCTCGATCCACTGGCGGTAGGGACGTGCGTTGGCGAACTGATTCTTCAGTTCCTCGTCATCGACGATGCGCCCCTGCTCCAGGTCGATGAGGAACATCTTGCCGGGCTGCAGGCGCCACTTCTTGACGATCTTGGCCTCGGGGATGGGCAGCACGCCACTTTCCGAGGCCATGACGACGAGGTCGTCGTCGGTGATGCAGTAGCGGGCCGGACGCAGGCCGTTGCGGTCCAGAGCCGCGCAGACCTGGCGGCCATCGGTGAAAGCCATGGCGGCGGGGCCGTCCCAGGGCTCCATCATCGCGGCGTGGTATTCATAGAAGGCGCGGCGGCGCTCGTCCATGCCTTCGTGCTGCTCCCAGGCCTCGGGGATCATCATCATGGCCGCGTGGGCCAGCGGGTAGCCGGCCATCGTCAGCAGCTCGATGGCATTGTCGAAAGTGGCCGTGTCGGACTGGTGCTCGAAGCTGATCGGGTAGAGCTTCTTCAGGTCGTCGCCCAGCACGGGGGACTTCATGACGCCTTCGCGGGCGCGCATCCAGTTGAAGTTGCCCTTGACCGTGTTGATCTCGCCGTTGTGGCAGACCATGCGGTAGGGATGGGCCAGCGGCCACTCGGGGAAGGTGTTGGTCGAGAAGCGCTGGTGGACCAGGGCGATGGCCGAGACGACGCGCGGGTCGGCCAGGTCCAGGTAGTACTTGCCGACCTGGTCGGCCAGCAGCAGGCCCTTGTAGATGACCGTGCGGCAGCTCATCGACGGCACGTAGTACTCGCGGCTGTGCGTGAGCTTGAGCGCCTGGATGGCGCTGGAGGCCGTCTTGCGGATGACGTAGAGCTTCCGCTCCAGCGCATCGGGCACGATGATGTCCGGGCCGCGGCCGATGAAGATCTGGCGGATCACCGGCTCCTTCTCGCGCACCGTCGGCGACATCGGCATGTCGCGGTCCACCGGCACGTCGCGCCAGCCCAGCAAGACCTGGCCCTCGGCCTTGATCGCACGGGCCAGTTCCTGCTCGCAGGCCAGGCGGGAGGCATGCTCCTTGGGCAGGAAGATCATGCCGACGCCGTACTCACCGGGCGGCGGCAGGTTGATGCCCTGCCTGGCCATCTCCTCGCGGTAGTACTCGTCCGGGATCTGGATCAGGATGCCCGCGCCGTCACCCATCAGCTTGTCGGCGCCCACCGCGCCGCGATGGTCCAAGTTCTCGAGGATCTTCAGGCCTTGCTGGACGATGTTGTGCGCCTTCTGGCCCTTGATATGGGCGACGAAGCCCAGGCCGCAGGCGTCCTTCTCATTCGTCGGCCGGTAGAGCCCGTGTTGGCTGAGGTCTTGGATCTCGGACTGAATCTGCGCGGCGTGGCTCATGGCGCCCTCCTGGAACACAACAGGGCGGGAGCGTACTGCAGCGCAACAAATGCGGCAACTTGATTAAAATGGGGTCGGAGTCAATTAATAATTTTCATTCGTTGTTGTTAAAAATAAATGGTGCCATAGTCATGACTAAACAGATGCGTCCCGCTGAGCGGTCGTCAACGGAGATTTGCGCGGCCGGCCTCGGGGCCGCCTGACGATCACGGCCTCATGGTCGGCTGCCAGCGGCTTCAGGAATGCTTCACTGGCGACTGGCCGCCCGCGCAGCGCAGCGTCGGTGAAGTCCGCCAGCTCCGACAGGGACACTCCGTTCGCGAGAAATTCACGATAGGCATGCTCGCGCTCGAAGGGTGTATTGCCCAACGACCAATACATCTCGTGCTCCGTGACCAGTGCGCCGCGGGTCAGACCGAGGTGATGTGCCGCGCTCGACCAGGGCCACTGCGCAGCTTCCGCGCATAGCCCCGCGCGCACCGGATTCAGCTCGATGTAGCGCATGCAGGCCAGCAGATGGCGCTCTCCTTCGATCAACCCTGCCCTGAAGCGCCCCTCCCAGAGCGTGCCGCTGCGCTTGTGGCGGGCATTGAACCAGCCGACATAGCGCCGCCCGAGGGACTGCATCATGCGGCTGAGGTCGTCCGCGGCTGACGGCGTAAGCAGCAGATGCAGATGGTTGTCCATCAGCACATAGGCGTGGATGGCGATTCGGTATTGCGCCGCGACCTCCGCCAGTGTGGCCAGCAGTTGTTGCCGGTCGAGGTCACTGAAGAAGATGGCCTGACGGTTATTGCCGCGGAGGATGACGTGATGCGGCTGGCCGGCCAGGATCAGGCGTGGGAGGCGTGCCATGAAGAGATCCTTGACGACGATGCGCCTGGAGCGAAGCTCCTAGCATAATCGACTCCGACCCCATTTTTAGAACAAGCTCTTGCCCGTCAACCTTTGATGCTCGCGGATGGCAAACCGGTCCGTCATGCCGGCGATGTAGTCCGCACAGGCGCGTTCGCGGTCCGGGCGCTCGGCGAAGTCCGGCGGCAGTTGCGTCACATCCGCTGTGTAGGCGTTGAAAAGATCGCGCAACACCTCCTCGGCCCTGGCCCGGGTGGACCGGACCTGGGGATGGCGGTAGAGGTTGGCGAAAAGAAAACGCTTCAAGGCAGTGCTCGCCTCACGCATAGCCGGGCTGAAGCGGACCAATGGCTTTTCGCAGAGGCGCACCGCGTCGACGTCGGCGGGCGAGGCCTGCGCCAGCCCCACCGCCGTGGCATCGATGATGTCGTAGACCTGGGCCGACAACATCCGACGGATGGTCTCGAACAACAGGCGCTTGCCAGTTAGCGTCGGGTGAGCGTCCAGCGCCGACCGCCAATGCTCACGCACCAGTTCGACCTCCAGCAGCTGTTCCAGCGCGATGAGGCCCGAGCGCACGCCGTCATCGACGTCATGCGCGTTGTAGGCCACCTCATCGGCGAGATTGCAGAGCTGCGCCTCCAGGCTGGGCTGACCGCCGTGCAGGAAGCGCGTCGCGATGCCGCCCGGCTCGCCCGCCTCGATCAATTCGGCATGGCGCCGCGAGCAATGCTTGAGGATGCCCTCGCGCGTCTCGAAGCAGAGGTTGAGTCCGTCGAAATCCGGGTAACGCTGCTCGAGCCTGTCAACAACGCGCAGCGACTGCAGGTTGTGCTCGAAGCCCCCATGCGCCCGCATGCAGTCGTCCAGCACGTCCTGGCCCGCATGGCCAAAGGGCGTGTGGCCCAGGTCGTGGGCCAGTGCCACAGCCTCGACCAGGTCTTCTTCCAGGCGCAGGCTGCGTGCAATGGAGCGTCCCAGCTGTGCCACCTCGAGCGAATGCGTCAGGCGGGTCCGAAACAGATCGCCCTCATGATTCAGGAAGACCTGGGTCTTGTAGACCAGGCGGCGAAAGGCCGTGCTGTGGATGATGCGGTCGCGGTCGCGCTGAAACACGCTGCGTGTCGGTGCCGCCGGCTCGGGCAGACGGCGACCACGGCTGCGCGCCGGGTCGGCGGCGCATGCCAGGCGCGTGCCGCGCATCAGGCCGCTCCGTACGCAGCCAGCGTCTCGGCGATCAGGGCGTCCGGCACCGCATGCAGCCCCGCACGTCCAAGCTCCTCGATGAGGACGAAACGGATCGCACCCGCCTCGGCCTTCTTGTCGACGCGCATCAACTGCAGATAGCGCTCTGCGCCGAGCTTGGGCGGGCGCACCGGCAGGCCGGCGCGCTCGATCAGTGCGCGCAGCCGCCCGACAAATGCGGTCGGCATCAGGCCCTTGCGCTGCGAAAGGTCGGCCGCCAGCACCATGCCGCAAGCCACCGCCTCGCCGTGCAGCCAGGCGCCATAACCCAGGCCGGCCTCGATGGCGTGGCCGATGGTGTGACCGAAGTTCAGGATCGCCCTCAAGCCCTGCTCGCGCTCATCCTGGCCAACGACATCGGCCTTGATCTCGCAACTGCGCCGTACGGCATAGCCCAGCACCGCTTTGTCACGGGCAAGCAGGGCATCGAGGTTGTCCTCGATCCAGCACAGGAAGCCGGCATCGGCGATGGGCCCGTACTTGATGATTTCGGCGAGGCCAGCCCGCAGCTCACGGTCCGGCAGGCTGTCCAGGCTGTCGAGGTCGGCGATGACCCGCTCGGGCTGGTAGAAGGCGCCGAGCATGTTCTTGCCCAACGGATGATTGATCGCGGTCTTGCCGCCGACGGAGGAATCCACCTGGGCCAGCAGCGTCGTCGGCACCTGCACGAAAGGCACGCCGCGCATGTAGATGGCCGCGGCGAACCCCGTCATGTCGCCGATGACGCCGCCACCGAGCGCAAACAGCACGGTCCGGCGGTCCAGCGCCTCGCCAAGCAGGTGATCGCAGATCCGGTTCAGGCTGGCCCAGTCCTTGTGCTGCTCGCCGTCGGGCAGGACGACTAGATCCACACGCGGGTAGACCGCGCGCAGCTGGCTCTTCAGGCGCTCGGCGTACAGGGGCGCAACGGTCTCGTTGCTGACGATGACCGCCGCCCCCGCCTTGGGCAGCCCCTGCCAACTCGATGCCGCGTCCAGCAGTCCTGAGCCGATGCGGATCTCGTAGTTGCGGTTATCGGGCAGGAGGATGCGGACGGTGTCGGTAGCGGCCATGCGGCCAAGTGTAAGAGCCGCCCCCTTCGTCTGCCGTCAAGCTGCCATCGACCGGGCAGTGTCAGACTGGCTCGGCACCGACGGTCGCCGCAACCCGCGTCGGATCCAGCAGCCCGGCCAATTCGAGCTGCATCAGCGCCATGTTGACCAGGGCATGCACCGAGGGCCTGGCGCTCTCGAGCACATAGTGGGCGCAGCGCCGGTAGAGCGGGTCGCGCTGGTGATGCAGCTCGCGCAGCCTAGCCAGCGGGTCTGCCACCTGCAGCAGCGGCCGGGTCGAGTCATGCCGCAAGCGCCGGAACAGATCCTCGGGCGTCGAGCGCAGATAGAGCACGGTCGCACCGGCATGCAGCAACTCGCGGTTGCGCTCCCTCAGCACCGCGCCGCCGCCCGTGGCGAGCACGCAGTCGCCCGGTCGTTTCAGCAACTCGGCGATGACCTCGGACTCGACGTCGCGGAAGGCTTCCTCACCGTGCCGCTCGAAGAACTGCCGGACGCTACCGCCGACGCGCTGCTCGATCTCATGGTCCGAATCGACAAAAGGCACGCCGATCTGGCGTGCCAGTTGTCGGCCGACGGTGGACTTGCCACCACCCGGCATGCCGACCAGGGCAATCACATTACCTGGTGCTGGTGCAGTCGGCTGCGACGCCATACGGGCTGTGTACAAACGCCGGCGGTACCGTGGCCGAGCCAAGGTCGGAAGCGCGGACCGGCAACCAGTCGTAGGTATACAGATAATTCTCGACCGGCGCCGACACGCCGCTGCCCAGCAGCGTAGCCAGCGACTGCGACGGCAGGCTCACCGGCTGTCCCTGAGGGAAATACGCGGGTGGGCTCAACACGCCTGCAGCCGTCACCGTGATCTTGTACTTGACCCAGCTTGCCATGTTCTGCGGGTACTCGAGTTGAAGCACCGCGACGCCGTTGGCATCGGTCGTGGTTGACCCGACCAATGTCACCGACACATCGGACTTGCGAGGATCAAGCTGCTGATTACCGTTGACGTCTTCACCCGCGTCGATGACGCCATTTCGATTCAAGTCCTCGTTGGGACAGGTGGCGGCCAACAAGCCAAGCGCACCGAAGTCGGGCGACCGTTCCCAGACCTGAGTGGCAAGGTTGTACTTCCAGTAGCCCTTGCCAAAACCGCCCAGATCCACGGACGGGGTGACCTGGACACCGGCCTTGGGATTGCCGGCAGAGTCCACGACGAGAACCACGTATTTCTTCACATAGGTCAGCGACGAAGCACCTAACGAGATGGTGTTATCCGTGCCGATGGAGATCGAGACCGGGTTGGAGACGATGGTCAGATTCGTCGTCAGCAACTGGCCACCCGCTGCAGCACAGTTGGAAGCCTTGTCCCCGGAGGCGAAATCGGTCGTCTTCCAGCAGGCGAGTATCGCGACACCGTTGGTGGGGCTGCTGACGGAACCCGGCGCGTAGGTGCCCGATGCCGTACCGGAAGCGTCCGACAGCACCGTGGTGTTCCCGGAGCCGATCGTGCCGGTCTGGTTGTCGCCGTTCACGCCGAACAGCACGCGCACATTGGGGATAGGCGCGTTGCTGCCATCCCGGAAAAACGCGTTGATGGCCACCTGGTTGTTACTTTGGCCGCTGTTCACCGACACCACGTTCGAGGAGAGGTTCAGCGTCGTGGAAACCGGCGTCGTTGCGGCCGGCAATGTCGTCGTTCCGCCCGGGATGGTCACAGTCACGACGGAGGGGTCAGCCCCTCCCGCCTGGGCGGTGATCGCGAGACTCGCGCCCGGTGTATTTGGCGCCGTGTAACTGAAGATATAGCCACCGTTCAGATCGGTCTTGCCTGACTGGCCGCTGATCCCGGCGCCGGAGACGCTGATGGGCACGCCCGCAAGCGGGTTGCTGTTGGTGTCCGACAGCGTGTAGGCAACGGTAGCCGCCGCTCCTGTCGAAACGACCGCGGGCAATGGGGTTGCCCGCGTGAATTTCGCACCGGTGACCTGGAAGGCCGCCGTGCGGACGAGGGTGCCGCTGGTTGCGGTCACCGTGATCGTGCGGTTGGTTCGATCCTGGCCGATGCTGACGGTGCCGCTCACCTGGCCGCCTGCATTGGTCTGAGTCGAGGGCACGACGATGGAAGCACTGCTGTCGGACACCGCCAGCTGCACAGGGATGCCGGACAAGGCGTTGCGATTCGCATCCACGGCCGTCGCGGTCGCGACAACGGTCTTGCTGCCGGAGTCATCGATGCTCGTGGCACTCAGCGCCAGGTTGAGATCACTCGCCTGGGGATTCGTCGACGACGAGGTCTGAACAACGTTGAAGGCCACCACTCGCGAAACCGCTCCCGATTTCACGGTCAGGTTCACCTGCCGCACCGTAGTGTCCGAACCTTGAGTGATCTTCGCGGTCAAGGTGCCGGAGCTGGTATCGGTGGCGGTTCCACTCGGCGTCACCACTGCGTTGGAGTCGACGCTGAAATTGACCGGGACACCACCGACTGCCGCCCGGTTGGAGTCAATGGACGTCACCGTGGCGGTGATCGAATCGGTACCGGAGTTGGTCATCGTCGCCTTGTTCAGCACGACAACCAGATCGGCCGCAACAGCGCTGGCGGCACTCGATGGGCTGGACGCACCACTGCCCGGCCCGATCGTCGGCGTGCCCGCACTACCGCCACCACCACCGCAGGCGGCGAGGGCAAGTGCGAACGCGCCCGCCAAAAGCACACGCCCGGTGCGCCAGCTCCAAACATCAAACTTCGTCATTTCCATCGCTCCCGTGCGTCGCCAACCGTGGGCACCGGCACACGTCAATTTAAAGATTGCTCTCAACGCACCGCGGTACGCTCGCTGACGACCTTGGGCGTCAGGAAGATCAGCAATTCGGTCTTGCTGGACGTGCGGACCTTGTTCTTGAACAAGTTGCCCAGCAGCGGCACGTCCCCGAGCAGCGGCACCTTGTTCACCGTCTCACCCTCGTCCTGGGTATAGATGCCACCGATGACGACTGTGCCGCCGTTCTCGACCAGCACCTGGGTCTGCGCATGCTTGGTGTTGATGGCATAGCCCTGGGGCGTCAGCGTGCCGCGACTGTCCTTGTTGACGTCGACGTTCAGGATGACGCTGCCCTCCGGCGTGATCTGCGGCGTGACCTCGAGCTTGAGGTTGGCCTTGCGGAAGGCGATGGAAGTCGCGCCACTGGCGGTGGCGACCTGGTAGGGCAGTTCCTCGCCCTGCTCGATGACGGCCTTGACCTGGTCCGCCGTGATGATGCGCGGACTCGACACGACCTTGCCCTTGCCGTCGGATTCGAGCGCAGACAATTCCAGGTTCAGGAAGCGGTTGGCCGTTGCACTGAACAACGAAAGTGCAATCTGAGCCGCCGTGCCACCACTGAAACTGTCGGAAGACACGTTGGCGGGCAGGTTGATGAACTGCGTATTGTTGTAGTTGGCCGTCACGCCCTGGTTGGTCTGCGAGCCGACGCCGTTGTAGTTGCCGCCGATGGTCACATAGTTGCCACCGCCGACGCTGTAGCCAGGGATGCCTCCCTGCTGGCCGCGCAGATCGTTGGCTCCGAGCTTGACGCCTAGAGAGCGGCCGAACTTGTCATTGGCCTCGACGATGCGCGCCTCGATCAGCACCTGGCGCACCGGCACGTCGATCTTGGCGATCATGGCCTGGATCTCCTCGAGCTTGCTCGGGATGTCCGACACGAAGAGCTGGTTGGTGCGAGGTTCGAAGAACACGCTGCCACGCGCAGACAGTATCTTCGTGCCGGAACTGGAACTGGAGCTTGATGAAGCACTGGTGCCAGTAGCCTGGCCATTCAGGCTCTTGGCGATCTCTTCAGCCTTGACGTAATTCAGCTGGAAGGCCTGGCTGCGTACAGGCTCGAGCTGAGCAATCGCCGCCTTGGATTCGAGGTCCAGCTTCTCCTTGGCGGCCAACTCGTCCTTGGGCGCGATCCACAGCACATTGCCGGACTTTCTCAGGCCCAGGCCCTTGGCCTGCATGATGATGTCCAGGGCTTGGTCCCATGGCACGTCCTTCAGGCGCAGCGTGACACTGCCGGTCACGGTGTCGCTGGTGACGACGTTGAAGTTGGTGAAGTCGGCAATGACCTGCAGCAGCGCGCGGACTTCGATGTTCTGGAAGTTCAGCGACAGCTTGTCGCCCGCGAAGCCTGGCCCCTGCGTCAGCTTGTTGGGGTCGACCTTCTGCGGCCGAACCTCCAAGACGAACTGGTTGTCGCTCTGGTAGGCGCTGTGCTCCCAGTTGCCCTTGGGCTCGACGACCATGCGCACGCGGTCGCCGGTCTGGGTCGTCGTGATCATCTGCACCGGCGTGCCGAAGTCCGTCACGTCGATCTTGCGGCGCAGATTCTCGGGCAGGCTGGAACGCAGGAATTCCACGACCAGGCTCTGGCCCTGCTGCTGGATATCGACCCCGACCTGGTTGCTCGGCAGGTTGACGATGACGCGGCCCGTGCCCTCTGCGCCACGACGGAAGTCGATATCGCGCAATGCCTGGGGTGCGGCGTTCAGGCTCTGGGCGAAATGCACCGGCTCGCCGGGCGCCTGCTGCGCTTGCTGTGCCCCACCGGAGCCCAGCGAAATCACCAGCGCGTTGCCGTCCAGCCTGGCCTGGTAGTTCGAGGCCTGACGCAGGTTGAGCACGACACGCGCACGATCCCCGGCCTGGGCGACGTTGGCCGAGCGCAGATTGCCCTGGTTGAGCTCGATCGCGTTGTGTCCCATCGCATTGCCGACGCCCGGAAGATCGATCGCGACGCGCGGTGGCGACTGGATCGTGAACCCCGTAGGCACGGCCGCGAGCGGCTCGCTCAACTCGATCCGGACGACGTCCACGCCCGCCTGCTGGCTCATGTTGATCGCCTGGATCTGGGGGGCGGCCCAGGCCGCAGGCGCGCCCAACAGAGCGAGGGTGAATCCCAGCAACCAGCCACGACCCATCGACTTGTTCTCCTGCAATGTCTTCATCGTCCCTTCTCCTGTAACTGGAGGGTACTGGTACGCTCGATCCACTCGCCCGCAGCGTCCTGGACGACTTCTCGCAACGTGATATCGGTCTCGCTGATCTTGGTGATGCGGCCGAAGTTCTGGCCGAGATAGTCCCCGGCCTTGACCTGATAGAGCAGGCTGTCGACGCGCAGCAGCGCGTAGCGCTGCTTGTCGCGCGTGAGGCTGCCGACCATGCTCATGTTGTCCAGCGGATAGGCCTCTAGCGGTTCCTTGCGGCGGTTGATCTCGGCAGTCAGCAGCGAGTTCGGCTGCGCCGCTTCCTGCTTGATCGCCACGCTGAGCTTCTGCGCGCTGAAAGGGTCGACGCCCGCACCCGCCTCATAGGGCTGAGGCAGGAACTTCTTGGGCGGCAGAAGAGGCGTGACGCTGGGTTTCGCTTCCTTGCGCTGCTGGTCCATCCACTGGCGCAGCTCCTCGATGTCGCTGCCGCAGCCGACCAGCATCAGCACCGTGAGGGGAATCAGCAGGCGCCTCATTTCTTGCCTCCAGCCGCCTTGGCATTGGCCTTCCTCTGCTCGGCGACTTCCGACGCATCGAGATAGCGATAGGTGCGCGCGGTGGCCTCCATGCTGAGCGAACCTGTCGAATCACGACTTGCGGGTGCCACGACGACGAGGTTGTGCAGCGTCACGATGCGCGACAGGTTGGCCACGTCCGCTGCGAAGGCGCCGATGTCGTGATAACGGCCCGACACCTTGACCGCGATCGGCAGCTCGGCATAGTAGTCCTTGACAAGCACCTGGCCCGGACGGAACAGCTCGAACTGCAGGCCACGCCCGACACCAGCACTGCTGATGTCGGACAGCAGCGAATCGATCTCGGCCTTGCCCGGCAGCTGCTTCTCGAGCTGGGTCACGTATTCCTCGACCTGGCTCTTCTGCTTGCGCAGCTCGGGAAGGTTGACGGCCTGGGCCAGCTTGCTCTTGTAGTCCTGTCGCAACTGGGGTTCGCGGGCCACCTCGGCATCCAGGCCCGCCTGCACATCGGACAGCACAAACACATAGCCGGCGGCGGCAACGGCGGCCATGACGGCCAGCGAGGCCGCGAGCTTGGGGGCAAGAGGCCACTGGCCCGGTTCCTTGGGGTTCAGCCCCTGGAACTGGCTGGCGACTTCCGCGAACCAGGCGTTCAGGTTGATCTTGGGCGTGGTGATGGCCATGGTCGATCAGGTCTTCTTCGGGCCGGAAGCTGCCGGCATGCCTGGCGTCGCCTCGGTCGGCGGCACCTTGATCGAAACCTTCATCGAGAAATCCAGCAGACGGCGCTGGTCCCGCGTGTTGGTGCTGACGGTGGCGAGCTTGACCTCGATGAGATCCGGCTTCTCCAGCCATTCGGAGTTGCGCGACACGTTGCGCAGGAACTCGGACACACGCTCGTTCGTCTGCGCGAGGCCGCTGACCGTGACAAGCTTGTTGTCCTGGCGGATGGCCGTCAGGTAAATGCCTTCCGGCGCGAGCCGGGCCAGGTCGTTGAGCAACTGCACCGGCGTGTTGCGGTCCGTCTGCAAGTCCTCCACCGCCTTCTGGCGCGACTTCAGCGACTCGATCTCGGCCTTCAGGTTGGCGATGTCCTTGATCTGTGCCTCCAGTTGCGCGACCGCGCTCTGGATGTACTGGTTGCGCGCCTGCTGCTCCTGCGTCAGGAATTCCAGCAACAGATAGGCCGCGACGACAAAACCGGCACCGACCAGGCCAGCCAGCCCGAGGCCGGCGAAAAAGGCTGTCTTACGCCGCTTACGCCGCTCTTCGCGGTAAGGCAGCAGGTTGATCAGGATCACTGGAAGAACCTCCGCATCGCGAGGCCGCAGGCCGTCAGATAGGACGGCGCCTCGCGCCGCAGCTTGGACTCCCGCACTGCGGCGCCCAGGGCCATGTTCTCGAAGGGATTGACCACCATGCAGGCGAAGCCGGTCAGGTCGGTCACGCGCTCCTTCAGCCCCGGCAGCGTGGCCGTACCACCGGCCAGCATCACGTAATGCACCTTGTGATGGGGCGTGCTGGTGAAGAAATACTGCAGCGCCCGGCCGATCTCCTGGGACAGGCTGTCGACGAAGGGGTTCAGCACGCTGGCGTCGTAGTCTTCGGGAAGATCGCCGGCCAGCTTCTTCTGCTCCGCTTCCTCGAAGGAGAAGCCGTACTGGCGCGAGATCAGGCTGGTCAGCTGCGAGCCGCCGAAGGACTGGTCGCGGTCGTAGAGCAGTTCCTCATCGCGCAGCACCTTGAGGCTGGTGGTGTCGGCACCGATCTCGAACAGCGCAACCAGCGCGTCCTTGCCCTCGTTGGGCAGGGCCGCGACGAGCCGGCCCATGGCCATGCGGGAGGCGTGCGACTCAATGTCCAGCACGACGGGGCGCAGGCCGGCCGCCTCCGCCAGGCCCTGGCGGTCCTGCACGCGGTCCTTGCGCGACGCGGCGATCAGCACCTCGACGTCGCCCACCGATGTCGGACTCGGGCCGATGACGCAGAAATCCAGGCTGACCTCGTCCAGCGAGAACGGGATGTATTGATTGGCCTCGGCCTCGACCTGCAGTTCGAGCTCCTCCTCGCGCAGGCCCGCCGGCAGCATGATCTTCTTCGTGATGACGGCCGACTGGGGCATGGCCAGGGCCGCATCGCGGGTCTTGCAGCCGCTGCGCGCGACGACGCGGCGCACGGCATCGGCCACTTCGTCGAATTTCTCGATCTGGCCGTCGGCGATCCAACCCTTCTCGAAGGGCTCGCTGGCAAAGCGCTCCAGGACGAATTCGCCGCCGTTGGTCTGGCTCAGTTCCACCAGCTTGACACTGGAGGAACTGATATCCAGGCCAATCAGGGGAGGGTGCTTGCGACCCAAAAGTGCGTCAAGTATTCCCATGCCCTTTGTCCCCGACACGCGAGCAACGTATCGGACTATTAATAAGTTACTTGAATGCTAGCAGCAAAGCCGTTGACGCCGAACGGAAATCCGGCGCGAGCTGGTAACGCCACGTTGCTAAACATACACGAATCAACCAGCTTGCAAGCTCCTGAAAAACACATAGGAAGCGGTCGTATGACACACCGTTTGACACCCTTCTTCGTATAGACGGCCCGACGATGGCGCTTCCTATAATCCGCCGCCTCTTCCCCACGCGCCCAACGGCGCGCCCTGCCGGCACATGAACGACATGCCCCGATCCGCTGCGCCCAGCCCCTCCACCGCAGCCACCGCCGGCAAGCCCCCCTCCACCACTGGCAAGCACCTGGCCCGCTTGGCACTGTGGGGCCTGGGGCTGCTGGCCGGCGGCGCGGCTGCCGTGGCCCTGCTGCTGGGGCTGGCACTTGCGCTGGCCTACCCCAACCTGCCGGACATCAGCGGGCTGACCGACTACCGCCCCAAGCTGCCCATGCGGGTGCTGTCCAGCGACGGCGTGCTGCTGGGCGAGTTCGGCGAGGAGCGCCGCAGCTATCTACCGATCCAGCAGATCCCCAAGGTCATGCAGGAGGCGGTGCTGGCCATCGAGGACGCGCGCTTCTACCAGCACGGGGGCGTCGACTACCTGGGCGTGATCCGGGCCGGCCTGGCCAATGTGGGCGAGTCGCGCAGCCAGGGCGCGTCGACCATCACGATGCAGGTGGCGCGCAACTTCTACCTGTCCACGGAGAAGACCTTCACGCGCAAGATCTACGAGATCCTGCTGGCGCTGAAGATCGAGGCGGCCCTGCCCAAGGAGAAGATCCTCGAGATCTACATGAACCAGATCTTCCTGGGCCACCGCGCGCACGGCTTCGCGGCGGCCAGCGAGGTCTATTTCGGCAAGCCGCTGGACAAGATCAGCGTGGCCGAGGCCGCGATGCTGGCCGGTCTGCCCAAGGCGCCGTCGGCCTACAACCCGATCAACAACCCCAAGCGCGCCGCCATCCGCCAGCAATACATCATCGAGCGGATGTACGAGACCGGCTACATCACCGAGGAGCAGCGCGACGAGGCCAAGGCCGAGAAGCTGCGCATCCGGCCGGTGAACGAGTCCGTCTCGCACGCCGAGTTCGTCGCCGAGGCGGCGCGCCAGCTGATCTTCAACCAGTACGGCGACGAGGCCTATTCGCGCGGCCTCAACGTCTACCTGACGCTGAACAGCGCCGAGCAGAACACCGCCTATCGCGCACTGCGCCGCGGCATCCTCGACTACGAGAAGCGTCAGGTCTACCGCGGCCCCGAGGCCTACGCCGACCTGCCCGGTGACGCCAAGGAACTGGACACCCGCATCGCCGAGGCCCTGGGCGACCACCCGGCCAACGACGAGCTGCTGGCCGCCGTCGTGCTCGAGGCCGACCCGAAGAAGGTCACCGCCGTGCTGCAAAGCGGCGAGGGCATCACCATCACCGGCGACGGCCTCAAGCCCGCGACCTCGGGCCTGTCGGACAAGGGCAACCCCAAGACCCGCATCCGCCGGGGCGCCGTCATCCGCGTCGTCAAGGGCGCCAAGCAGAAGGACGGCAACGAGTGGACCATCACCCAGTTGCCCGAGGTCGAGGGCGCCTTCGTATCCCTGGACCCGCGCAACGGCCAGGTGCACGCGATGGTCGGCGGCTTCGACTACAACAAGAACAAGTTCAACCACGTGACCCAGGCCTGGCGCCAGCCCGGCTCCAGCTTCAAGCCCTTCATCTACTCGGCGGCACTGGAGAAGGGCTTCACGCCTGCCACCGTCGTGAATGACGCGCCACTGTTCTTCGACGCCGGCGTGACCGGCAGCCAACCCTGGGAACCCAAGAACTACGACGGCAAGTTCGAAGGCCCGATGCCGCTGCGCACCGCGCTGGCCAAGTCCAAGAACATGGTGTCCATCCGCATCCTGCACTCCATCGGCGTGCGTTATGCGCAGGACTGGATCACGCGCTTCGGCTTCGAGGCCGAGAAGCACCCCGCCTACCTGACGATGGCGCTGGGTGCCGGCTCGGTGACGCCGATGCAGATGGCCCAGGCCTATTCGGTGTTCGCCAACGGCGGCTACCGCGTGAACCCGCAGCTCATCGCGAAGATCACCGACAACAAGGGCAAGCTGCTCTACGAAGCCCTGCCGACGACGCTGACCGACAACGCCCGCGCCATCGAACCGCGCAACGCCTTCATGATGAGCAGCCTGCTGCAGGAGGTCACACGCAGCGGCACGGCGGCGCGCGCCCAGGCCACTCTGAAGCGCCCCGACATTTACGGCAAGACCGGCACGACCAACGACTCTATGGACGCCTGGTTCGCCGGCTACCAGAAGGAACTCGCGGCCGTCGTCTGGATCGGCTACGACCAGCCGCGCAAGCTCGGCGACCGGGAGACCGGCGGCGGCCTGAGCCTGCCTGTCTGGATCGAGTACATGCAGTACGCGCTGAAGAACAAGGCCGTCGACGAAGTGGCGCCTCCCGAGGGCGTCGTCAACGTAAACGGCGAATGGTTCTACGAGGAGTACTCGGGCACGAGCGGCGTGCGCGAGCTGTCCAACGAGCCGAACGTGCCGGGCGCAGCCACGGACGAGGAGAAGAAGTCGATCCTCGACCTCTTCAAACGCTAGGGGCCGGCCCACCCCCTACCGGCTTCGCCGTGCCAAGGCCAGAGGCCTTGGCCTTCGGCAAGCACAAAGAGTCCTCAGGACTCTTTGTGTCCGGCCTCAGCCCCCTCAAGGGGGCGCTGCCAGTGGCCCGGCAAAGCCGGTTCCACAGCAGCCACTCGGCAAGGCAGGTCGCCTACAAAGCGGCCGTTCAGTCAGCGAATGTCAAAACCTGCCCGGCCTGCTCGCTGGCGCAGCGCGACAGCCGCAGGCAGAACTCCTGGCCCTCGCGGTCCAGCCATTGCGAGCCGTCCCACTTGAAGTGGTAGCCGCCGGCGCGCGCGGCCAGCCAGATCTCCTGCAGCGGCGGCTGGGTGTTGATGACGATCTTGCTGCCACCCGGCATGCCGAGTTCCAGCAGGCCGCCCGTGCGATGGGTGTCGATGTCCACCACGTCGCCCTCGAGCCAGGCATCGATCTGTGCCTCGATGCGGGCGAGCAGCGCATGGGCCTTGGCGTGGTAGTCGGCGTCTGACAGGGACATAAACTGGCGCAGATGAAAAAGACTGCCACCAGTGTAGGTGGGCGCCTCGCCGCCCTGCTGATCACCCTTACCGCCCTTGCGGGTTGTGGCCAGAAGGGGCCGCTGACACTGCCCAAGCCGGTGTCCGCCGCGGCTACTGCGCCTGCCTCGGCGCCAGCGCGCTGATCAGCCCGCCCTGCCCTCTTCCACCGCGTGGCAGGCCACGCGAACACCCCGGATCTCCAGCAACGGCGGTCGCTCGCGCCGGCAGCGTTCGTCGGCAAGCGGGCAGCGCGGGTGGAAGCTGCAGCCGTTCGGAGGCTGAAGCGGGTTCGGCACCTCACCCTGCACCGGCGTGCGGGCCCGACCGCTCATGTGGATGTCGGGAATCGCGTCCAGCAGCATGCGCGTGTAGGGGTGCCTGGGCTTGGCGAACAGCTCGGTCTTGTCTGCGACCTCGACGAGGCGGCCGAGGTACATGACGCCGATCTCGTCGGCCATGTGGCGCACGACGGCGAGGTTGTGCGAGATGAAGAGATAGGTCAGACCCTGCTCGCGCTGCAGGTCCTTCATGATGTTGAGCACCTGGGCCTGCACCGAAACATCCAGCGCCGACGTCGGTTCGTCGCAGACCAGGAATTCAGGCTGTGTCGCCAGCGCCCGCGCGATGGAGATGCGCTGGCGCTGGCCGCCGGAGAACTGGTGCGGGAACTTATCGGCATCGGCCGGGTTCAGGCCCACGGCGTCGAGCAGTTTGCCGACGCGCGCCTTCGCGTCGGCCGCGCTCGCCACCAGGCCATGCTCGCGCAGCGGCTCGGCGACGATGTCCAGCACCTTCCAGCGCGGATTCAGCGATGCATAGGGGTCCTGGAAGATCATCTGCATACGACGGCGCAGCTTTAGCGCACCGGGGCCGGCCAGCGTCCTGGCGATGTCCTCGCCATCGATGCGCACCGCGCCGTGCGTCGCCCCGTGCAGGCCCACCAGCAGGCGCGCCACCGTGCTCTTGCCGCAACCGCTCTCACCCACCAAGGCCAGTGTCCTGCCGCGCTGGATGGAGAACGACACGCCATCGACCGCATGCACGAAGGCCCTGGGCTTGCGCTCGACGATGCGGTTCAGCCAGGGCGGTGACACGTCGAAGACCTTGGCAAGGTCCTGCACCTCGACGAGCGGGGCGCTCATTGGACGGCCTCCGGCGTGACGGGCCTCCAGCAGGCTGCGCGCGTCGCGCCGACCACCTCCAGTTCGGGCCGTTCGACGCGACAGCGGTCGAACACATGCGGGCAGCGCGGATTGAACGCGCAGCCGCCCGGAATGGCCGTCAGCCGCGGCATTGCGCCATCGATCTGCAGCAGGCTCTCGCGGTCCTCGTCCATGGCCGGGATGGAACCCATCAGGCCCACTGTGTAGGGATGGGCCGGGCGGTGGATGACGTCGGCCACCGGGCCGGTCTCGGCAATGCGGCCGGCATACATGACCGCGACGCGATCACAGGTCTCGGCGATGACGCCCATGTCGTGCGTGACCAGCATGACCGCCGCCCCCTGCTCCTTGCAGACCCGTTTCAGCAACGCAATGATCTGCGCCTGGATGGAGACATCGAGCGCCGTCGTCGGCTCGTCCGCGACGATGAGCTTGGGCTGGGCCGCGAGCGCCAGTGCGATGACGACGCGCTGGCGCATGCCGCCGGAGAACTGGTGCGGGTGGTGGTCGATGCGCGCCTCGGGCGCCGGGATGCCGGTGGACGCGAGCAGTTCGATGGCGCGCCTGCGCGCCTGTGCAGCCGTCAAGTCGAGGTGGGTCGTGATGGTCTCGACCAACTGCCGGCCGACGGTGTAGAGCGGATTCAGCGAAGTCAGCGGGTCCTGGAAGACGGCGCCGATCTCGCGGCCGCGCACGCGGCGCATCTGTTCGTCGGGCAGGTTGTCGATGCGACGGCCCGCCAAATGGATCTCACCTGCGGCAATGCGGCCCGGCGGGTCGAGCAGGCCGATGATGGCCGCACCCGTCAGCGACTTGCCGGCACCCGACTCGCCGACGATGCCGAGGATCTCGCCCGGCGCAATCGCAAACGAGATGTCGTCCAACGCCAGCAACGTGCCATGGCGGGTCGGGAACTCCACCCGCAGGTGGCTGACTTCGAGCAGCGGTGCAGTCATCGCAGCCTCGGGTTGAGCGCGTCGCGCAGCCAGTCGCCGAGCAGGTTCACGCTGAGCGTGATCAACACCAGCATCAGGCTGGGCCAGGCGGTGATCCACCACTCGCCCGAGAACAGGGTGTCGTTGCCATTGCGGATCAGCGTGCCCAGCGATGGGCTCGTGACCGGCACGCCGACGCCGAGGAAGGACAGCGTGGCCTCGGTGATGATGGCCGACGCGATCTGGATGGTGGCCAGCACGAGGACCGGCCCGAGCACGTTGGGCAGCACATGCCGACGCATGATGCGCAACGAGCCCACGCCGATGACGCGGGCCGCCTGCACATATTCCTTGTTGCGCTCCACCAGTGTCGAGCCGCGCACCGTGCGCGCGTACTGCACCCAGCCCGTCAGCGCAATCGCCAACACGAGGACGATGAAGGCCAGCGCGTCGGGCGCATGCGGAAACAGGCTGCGGCCGACGCCGCTGATCATCAGCGCGACGAGGATGGAGGGGAAGGACAGCATCACATCGCAGACGCGCATGACGAGGGCGTCCACACGGCCACCGACAAAGCCGGCCAGCAGGCCGAGGCTGACGCCGATCAGCAAGGACAGCAGCACCGACGCCACGCCCACCAGCAGCGAGATGCGCGTGCCATACATCAGCGCGGACAGGATGTCGCGGCCCTGGCCATCGGTGCCGAGCAGGTATCTGGACTCGCCACCGTCGATCCAGGCCGGCGGCTTCAGCGAGTCCATCAGCTCCAGCGTCGCCAGGTCGAAGGGGTTGTGAGGCGCGACGAATTCGGCGAACAGCGCGCAGACAAAGCACGTGGCTGCGATGACGGCGGCCAGCATCGCGACCGGCGACGTGCGAAAGGAATGCCAGACATCGCCGCCGAAGAAGCCGCGCAGCGCAGAGGCCGACGGTGTGGGGTTGGGATTGGCGTCGACTGCCACGTCAATGAACCTTGCCTTCGACGCGCAGGCGCGGGTCGACGGCGAAATAGAGCAGATCGACGCCCAGGTTGATGACGACGAAGATCATCGAGATCAGGCAGAGGTAGGCCGCCATCACGGGGATATCGGCGAACTGCACCGCCTGGATGAAGAGCAGGCCCATGCCGGGCCACTGGAAGACCTGCTCGGTGATGATGGCGAAGGCGATCAGCGAGCCGAGTTGCAGGCCGGTGATCGTGATGACGGGCACCAGCGTGTTCTTCAGCGCATGGCCGAAGTAGATGCTGCGATTCGTCAGCCCGCGGGCACGCGCGAAGCGGATGTAGTCGGTGCGCAGCACCTCGAGCATCTCGGCGCGCACGAGGCGCATGATCAGCGTCAGCTGGAAGGCCGACAGCGTGAACGCCGGCAGGATCAGGTGCAAGAGGCCGTCGCGCGTCGGCAGGCCCGAGGTCCAGGCGCCGAACGCGACCACCTCGCCGCGACCGAAGCTCGGCAGCCACTTCAGCTCGACCGCGAAGACCCAGATCAGCACGATGCCGATGACGAAGTTGGGCAGGCTGACACCGAACAGCGTGGCCGTCATCAGCAGCTGCGCGCTCGCCTTGCCACGCCGCAATGCCGCGTAGACGCCAAGGGGAATGCCAAGGCCGAGGGCAATCAGGCCGGCGACGACGGCGAGTTCCAGCGTTGCCGGGAAACGCTCGACGATCAGCGCGGACACCTTGCGCCCCTGGCGCAGGCTGATGCCGAACTCGCCCTGGGCCGCATTCACGGCAAAGCGCGCGAATTGCACCGGGAAGGGCTGATCCAGCCCCAGGTCCTTGCGCAGCGCGCTGCGCTGCTCCTCGGTCGCGTCCTGACCGAGCAGGTTGGTGACCGGGTCGCCGACAAACTGGAACAGCATGAAGGCGATGAAGGCCACCGACAGCATGACGACGAGGGCCTGGGCCAGGCGGCGGAGGATGAAGACCAGCATGAATCTCGTGAACTCCACCCCAACCGGGCCGGGCGAATCAGAGCGGGCATCATGGCCGGGGCACCCTAGCCGGGCAAAAGGATAAGCCCTAGACCGACGCTAGGCGGCGCCCCACCATAAAAAACGGGCCGCTCAAGGCGGCCCGCTACTAGATCGAATGCCCCGAAGATCAGAAACGGTGACGCAGACCGACCATGACGCCGGTACGCGATGTAGCACCGTTGCTGAAGCGGATCGCGCCGCCAGAGCTGAAGCGGGTGTTATCGGCTTCGAAGTAAGCATCCGTACGCTTAGAGAAGGCGTAATCGGCCACGAACGCGAGCTGGTCGGCCTTGCTGTCAGGCAGGCCGGTACCGACCGCAGCTGCCTGGGTGGTATGCCAGTAGTTGGCACCCAGGTTCAGCTGGGGGGTCAACTGATAGGTCAGGCCGGTCATCCACATGTCGCGCGTGCTGACGCTGGAAGCCGCAGCGGTGAGCTGGGGCCCAAAGCCCCAACCCGCGGTGAAGCCGGCTTGCAGCACGCCGGTGCCAGCGTCGAACTTATTGTTGGCCCAGGATACATGGGCATACAGCGGACCCGAAGTGTAGGAGGCCCCCACCGTCGTGGCCTTCATCTTCCTGCCGGCAATGTCCGTCACTTGCAAGTAGGCACCACCAGCGCCCCAAGTGCCGTCGTTGTAGCGCAGCAAGCCACCAATGCTCTTGTCGGCGCTGACCGTGTTCTCTCCGGCACTGACCTGGATCTCGCCATAGACATCGCCCACCTGGCCGAGGTACTTGACCATATTGCTCTGGCGCGCACCGGCCGACATCACGATCTCGGGCTTGAAGGCCTCGATGTAGGGCGAATAGCGGAAGGAAGCGTAGGTCGACGTGTAGATATCGAAAAGCACGTTGTACTGGCGACCCATGCGGACCTGACCGAAGTCGTTGGACTGCAGCCCGACCCAGACCTGACGCCAGAAATCGGCTGCCGCAACGGTGCCGGTGTCCGAGTTCAGGCGGTGCTCCATGTTCACCAGGGCTTTGAGGCCACCACCCATGTCTTCAGTGACGTTGACGCCCAGGCGGCTCTGCGACATGCCGCCGGGGACGAGCTGCTTGGGAGCCAGATTGCTGGCGCCATCAGTATTGGTGTAGTAGCGCGCAGCGGCGTCCACGATGCCATACAGGGTCACACTGGACTGGGCCCAGGCGGAAGAGGTGCAAGCGGCCAGTGCGGCGATGGCCAGAACTGCTTTTTTCATCGACTTTGTCTCCTGCTTAGAAATCTGAACCGGCTCATTCTCAGCGAAGGACCCAGCCATCTCGCCGGTATTGTTGTGGAATTTCCACAGCAATTCCCCTGTCCCGAATGAGACAGATCAAGCAGGCAACAAAAAGCCGCCCGAAGGCGGCTTGACTGATGCGGGCGGCCAAAGGCCGCGCGGGATCAGAAGCTGTGGCGCATGCCGACGTCGAAGCCGCTGGACTTCTGGCCACCGGCGGTCGCGGCGGGAGCGCCGGACACGACGTACTTGGCGCCGCCATTGTTGTCGATCTGCGAGAAGGTCGTGTACAGCGAGGTGCGCTTGGACAGGCTGTAGATATAGCCGATCGCGAACAGCTTGGCGTTGTCGACACCAGAGACCAGACGCGCAGCGTCATTGGCCTTGGAGTCGGTGTACGACGTCTGCAGTTGACCCTGGCCCAGGCTCCAGGTCAGGGCGGCGGTGACGGCCTTGATCTCGGCGGAACCGAACTTGGTGGTCGTGTACATCAGGGCGGGCTTGATGCCGCTGAAGTCATACGAACCGGCAACGCTGGACACCTTGTACTTGGTGTTCGCGCCCGTGCTGGAGAAGGCGGCAGAGACGTGAATCGGGCCGTCCTTGTAGCCCAGACGAACGTCCTGTTCCTTGTTGTTGTTGTTGCCTTCGCCCGCGGCGATGTCGGCAGCGCCATAGAAACCACCCAGACCGCTGGGGGTCTCGTAGCTGACCATGTTGTCGGCGCGCGAGAAGGTGGTGGCGCCGGAGCCCAGGCCATTGCTGAACACCTTGGTCACGTCGCCCAGGCCGGTCGCGGCGTAGGGATCGAAGTCTTCGATGTGCAGCTTGGTCGCGGTCTTGTAGCGGCCCAGGCGGATTTCACCGAAATCGCCCATCAGGCTGACGGTGGAGCGACGGCCCCAGAAGGCGGACTGGCTACCGGTGTCGCCCTTGTCGACGCCGACTTCGGACTCCAGCCAGAAACCGGCCTTCAGGCCACCGCCGAGGTCTTCCACGCCCTTGACGCCGAAACGGCTGGTGCTCAGGCCGCTGGAATCAAGCTTCTTCAGCTTGAGGTCGCCGGTTTTGACGTACTTCATGTCGGCGTCAATGACACCGAACAGGGTGACCGAGGATTGCGCGACGGCAGCGCCGCCGGTCAGACCGAGGACGGCCAGGGCAATCAGAGCTTTCTTCATTCGATACTCCTAGGTATTCATCCGGGTCGCCGACCGAACAGGGCACAACGACTCACCTCCTTGAGGAAGTGGGCGTATTCCACTACAGGTTTTGCCCGTTCGGGAATTTACGGATATGAAATTGTGTATTGTCGTTGCAAGGCCGCAACGCCACCGTCACTGTCACGGCTTCGTCATCGAAACATTTATCTTCTGAATGCAACCGCCAGCAAGCACACCTCATTTTCGCAATCGCAGCTTGGCCGACCGCTGCCTGGCGGCGCTCGATGACGGCCTGCGAACGGTCTTCACGACGGCTCGGGCGGCGCGCCCGTCGCCTGCAGCGGGCCTCGCGCCCGCAGAGTTGCCGCAGGAAGCCGTGCGCGAGGCCGGGGCACTGATGCGCGTCAACCACGTCGGCGAGATATGCGCACAGGCGCTCTACCAATCCCAGGCGCTGTTCAGCCACAGTGATGCGTTGCGGCAGCACTTCGAGAAGGCCGCGCAGGAGGAACTCGACCACCTGGCCTGGACGGCCGAACGCGTCGCCGAACTTGGCACCCACACCAGCCATCTCGCACCGCTTTGGTGGGCCGGCGCATTTGCCTGGGGCAGCCTGGCGGGGCTGGCCGGCGACAAATGGAGCCTGGGCTTCGTCGTCGAAACCGAACGCCAGGTCGAGGCCCACCTGGCCTCCCACCTCGACCGACTGCCGGCTGGCGACGGCGCGTCGCGCGTCATCGTCGACCAGATGAAGCGCGAGGAGGCCGAGCATGCCGACGCTGCGCAGGCTGCCGGCGCCCTGCCGTTGCCCGCCCCGATCAGGGGCCTGATGCGCATGGCGGCCAGGGTCATGACGACCGTGGCGCACCACGTTTGAGCGTTCAGGCCTCGACGATTTCGAAGGAGGTGCTGATGGCCGAGGTCTTGGCCAGCATCGCGGTCGCCGAGCAGTATTTCTCGTGCGACAGCGCAATGGCGCGCTCGACGATCTCCGGCTTCAGCGCACTGCCGCTGACGACGAAATGGAAATGGATGGCCGTGAAGACCTTGGGGTCGCTGGTCGCACGCTCGGCCTTCAGCACCACCTTGCAGCCGCGCACATCGTGCCGGCCGCGCTTCAGGATCAGCACGACGTCATAGGCCGTGCAGCCGCCGGTGCCGGCCAGCACGGTTTCCATCGGGCGCGGCGCCAGGTTGCGCCCACCGCCATCCGGCGCGCCGTCCATGGACAGCACATGACCGCTGCCCGTCTCGGCGACGAAGCTCATGCCGCTCGGCCCCTCGGCCCCCAACCAACTGACAGTGCATTCCATAGCGTTCTAGAGGCAAAGCTCCAATTCGTTCACAGAAAAATATTGCAGCGCAGCATAACTCGGCGCTAAACTGCCAACCAAGCGAAAACGCTTTCGCACCGATTGTCTCCTCCACCGCCTCCATGGTGGATTCAACCCGAGCTTGAAAGAGCTCGGGTTTTTTTTCGCCGAAGGCGGAAGGCGGCGCCGCATGAGGGGGCTCCCCTATCATGCGGCGCCGCAACAAGACTCCATGGAGACCCGATGAGCGCCCCATCGCGCCGCCGTCCGCCTGTGACCAAGGCCTCATCCCAGGTGCCCGCGATGCTGCCGCCCGGCAGCAGCTATCTGCAGCGCATCCTGAACGCCCGGGTCTATGAAGTGGCCCGGGAGACCGCCCTCGCCGCCGCGCCCAAGCTGTCCAGGCGCCTGGGCAACAAGGTCTGGCTCAAGCGCGAGGACGAGCAGGCCGTCTTCAGCTTCAAGCTGCGCGGCGCTTACAACAAGATGGCCCACCTGACGGCCGAGCAGCGCGCCGCTGGCGTCATCTGCGCCTCGGCCGGCAACCACGCCCAGGGCGTCGCGCTGTCGGCCAGGAAGCTCGGCTGCCGGGCGGTCATCGTGATGCCGGTGACGACGCCCCAGGTCAAGGTCGACGCGGTCAAGGGGCATGGCGGCGAGGTCGTGCTGTTCGGCGAGAGCTTCACCGACGCCTATGGCCATGCGCTGGAACTGGAGCGCGAGCAGGGTCTGACCTTCGTCCACCCCTTCGACGACCCCGACGTCATCGCCGGCCAGGGCACCATCGCGATGGAGCTGCTGCGCCAGCACCCCGGCCCCATCGACGCCATCTTCGTCGCCATCGGCGGCGGCGGCCTGATCTCCGGCGTCGCCGCCTACGTCAAGGCGCTGCGCCCCGAGATCAAGATCATCGGCGTGCAGACCACCGACTCCGACGCCATGCTGCGCTCGGTCAAGGCCGGCAAGCGGGTGACGCTGAGCGATGTCGGCCTGTTCGCCGACGGCACGGCCGTCAAGCTGGTCGGCGAGGAGACTTTCCGCATCGCCCGCGAGCTGGTGGACGACTACATCGTCGTCGACACCGATGCCGTCTGCGCAGCGATCAAGGACGTCTTCGAGGACACGCGCTCTATCCTGGAGCCCTCCGGCGCAATGAGCGTCGCCGCCGCCAAGCAATACGTGGCGGCGACGGGCGCCAAGGGCCAGACCCTGGTGGCCATCACCTGCGGCGCCAACATGAACTTCGACCGCCTGCGCTTCGTCGCCGAGCGGGCCGAGGTCGGCGAGCACCGCGAGGCCCTGTTCGCCGTCACCATTCCCGAGGCGCGCGGCAGCTTCAAGCGCTTCTGCGAGCTGCTGGGCCCGCGCAGCGTGACCGAATTCAACTACCGGATCGCCGACGCCAAGGTCGCCCACATCTTCGTCGGCGTCGCGACCACCAAGCCCGACGACGCGGCCAAACTCGCGCGCACCTTCACCAAGGCCGGCTTCGAAACGCTGGACCTGACCAGCAACGAGCTGGCCAAGCAGCATGTGCGCCACATGGTCGGCGGCCGCAGCGAGCTGGCGCGCGACGAGCGCCTCTACCGCTTCGTCTTCCCCGAGCGGCCGGGCGCGCTGATGAAGTTCCTGTCCAGCATGCACCCGGACTGGAACATCAGCCTCTTCCACTACCGCAACCAGGGCGCGGACTACGGCCGCATCCTCGTCGGCATCCAGGTGCCGCGCGGCGATGCCGCGGCGCTGCGCGACTTCCTCGCCGGCCTGAACTACCCCTTTGAGGACGAAACCGCCAACCCGGTCTACCGCTTGTTCCTGGCTTGAGTTGAAATCCGGGGGTTTGCATCCGCCCGCGCCATGACCGTTGCCCAACAGTCGCTGATCTCCCCCACCGCCAACCCCGAGCTTGAAAAGGCCCTGCGCGACCGCGTCGACCGCCGCTCAGCCATCGCTGGCGGTCTCGGCGAACTGGAGCCGCTGGCGGTGCGCCTCGGTCTCGTGCAGAAAAGCCTGACGCCGCGCTTCCGCGACCCGGTGCTCGCCCTGTTCGCCGCCGACCACGGCATCGTCGTCGACGGCGTCGGCGCGCAATGGGGCCGCGCCACCAAGGACCAGGTGCAGATGGCCCTGCACGCCCAACTGCCGGTGTCGGTGTTTGCCCGCCTGCAGGGCCTGCACCTGACGGTCGTCGACTGCGGCGTCGCCGAGAACCTCCCGCCGCACGCACGCCTGCTGGCCCGCAAGGTCGCCCACGGCACGCGCAATGCGCGCACCGCCCACGCGATGAGCCTGGACCAGGCTCACGCCGGTGTGCGCGTCGGCATGGAGATCGCTGACAACCTGCCCGGCAATGTGCTGGCCTGCGCCGGCCTGGGCCAGGGCTCGGCCGAATGCGCGGCCCTGATCCTGTCACGGCTGGCCGACCAGCCCGTGCGCGACTTCGTCGTCTCCGGCCCGGCCATGCGCCAGGACGACCTCGTCCACCTGCTCGACGTGCTGCATGGCGCGCTGGCCCGCCACCGCGAGGCCCGCGAGCCGATGGACCTGTTGGCGGCCTTCGGCGGCCACGAACTGGCCGTCATGGTGGGCGCCATGCTCGTGGCGGCCAGCAAGCGCAGCCTCATCATCGTCGACGGCATCGCCGCCTGCGCCGCGCTCAAGCTCGCGTCGCTGATCTGCGCACCGGTCACCGACTACGCCGTCTTCTGCCGCAGCCATGTGCATCGCGGCCTGGACGAGGCCCTCGCCCTGTTCCACGCCTCGGCCCTGCTGGAGCTGGGTATGGACAGCGCCGACGGCACCGGTGCCGCGCTGGCCTGGCCCATGATTCGCTCCGCCGCGGCCCTGCTGACCGAGCTGCACGAAGTCGCCGAGGCCCGCCTCACGGCACGCCCCGAAGCCGGCGCCGACCTGCCGACGCTCGGCGCCTGACGCCGGCCTGATTACTCCTGCGGATTGCTGGCCGACGCGGCCAGCGGCATGCCGTAGACCGAGGGCGACACCCCCGGCACCGGCGCAGGCAGGGGCGTGCGCGCCGGCGGCCCCACGTTCATGCCCGGTGGGTTGCCGCCCAGCACCACGGGCGAAGGCGTGGCCGGCGGCAGCGAACCGGTCGACGGCGCCGCGGGCGGGCTGATCTGGAGCACCTGGCTGGGCGCCTGGCCCACGCGACCCAGGCTGGCGCTGCGCGCATCGACGCGCACCAGCCGCAGTTCGCCGTCCACCACGGCGCCGACGCGCACCGTGCGCGCCACGCCGTCCACCTCGATCAATGCCAGGCCTTCGCCAGACTCGGCGGCACTGGCATTCTTGGGCGCAACCACACCCAGCAGTCGCAGCCGCACGGACTGCGTCTCGGGCTCGGGCGCCGCCTCGGCTGCCGTCACGCCGAGCAGCCGGCCCAGGTCCACCTGGGCTGCGCGCAACTCACCGGCGGGCGTCACCGATTCCGGCATCGGCAGCGGCCGCGCCAGCAGTTGCAGGCCCCAGTAGGCCACCGAGCCACCGAGCAGCAGCCACACCGTAAACGCCATCATTCGAGCAAGCATGGCCCATTATGATGGCCCGCTCACCGCAGCCCTGTGCTCCCAATGCCTGCCATGCGTCGCTCCTTCCTCACCCGCGGCTTCACGCTGATCGAACTGCTGGTCGTGCTCGTCATCATCGGCATCCTGGCGGCCCTGGTCGTACCCAGCGTGCTGGACCGCGCCGAGGACGCCCGCGTCACCGCGGCGCGCACCGACGTGAACAACCTGATGCAGGCCCTCAAGCTCTACAAGCTCGACAACCAGCGCTACCCCAGCGCCGAGCAGGGCCTGGACGCACTGGTGCACAAGCCCACGGCCGGCACCCCGCCGGCGAACTGGAAGCCCTACCTCGACAAGCTGCCCAACGACCCCTGGGGCCATCCCTATCAGTACGCCAACCCCGGCGTGAAGGGCGAGGTCGATGTCTACAGCTTCGGCGCCGACGGCCGCGCCGGCGGCGAAGGCCGTGACGCCGACATCGGCTCCTGGCAGTGAGCTTGGCCGCGCCCGTCGCGGCTTCACGCTGATCGAACTGCTGGTCGTCGTCGCGCTGATCGCCATCGTCAGCGCGACGGTCACGCTGTCGCTGCGCGACCCCACCGAGCTGCAGCTGCAGCGCGAGGCCCAGCGCCTGGCCGCTCTGCTGGAGACCGCCCGCGCCGAGAGCCGCGCCTCCGGCCTGACCGTGAGCTGGGTGCCCAAGGGCCTGAAGAGCGGCGACGACTTCCGCTTCGACGGCCTGCCGCGCACGCTGCAGCTGCCGACGCGCTGGCTGGGAGACCCGGTGGCCGTGCAGGTCGAGAATGCGACAGCCGCCAACCCCGGCGTCAGCCTCGGCCCCGAGCCCATCATCCCGGCCCAGCGCCTGCGCCTGCAGCTGGGCGACCAGTCCCTCGTGCTCGGCACCGACGGCCTGTCGGCCTTCGACGTCGTCGCCCCGCAATGAAGCCGATCCGAGGCACGCGCGGCTTCACGCTGATCGAGGTGCTGGTCGCCCTCGTCATCGTTGCCATCGCGCTCGGCGCCGGCATCAAGGCCGCCGGCGCGCTGACGGCCAATGCGGAACGCCTGGCCGAGGTCAGTGCCGCCCAGTGGTGCGCCGAGAACCTGCTGACCGAGCTGCGCCTGACCCAGCAGTTCCCCGACATCGGCGAATCGCCCTTCAGCTGCGAACAACTGGGCCGCAACTACGACGGCAAGCTCAAGGTCAGCCCGACGCCCAACCCGAATTTCCGCCGCGTCGATGCCGCCATCGCCAACGACCAGGGCCAGCCCGTGCTGAGCCTGTCCACCATCATGGGCAAGATTTAATGCGCCGCCGCCTTGGCTTCACCCTCGTCGAGGTCCTCGTCGCCCTGGTCGTCATGGCGACGATGGCGGCGATGGCCTGGCGCGGCATCGACGCCCTCGTGAAGAGCCGCGAAATCGCCCAGGACCGCCTGGCCCAGACGGCGCGGCTGCAGACCGTGCTGGCGCAGTGGGAAGCCGACCTGCGCGCGCTGCAGGACAGCCACAGCACGGTGCAGCCGCTGGCCTTCGACGGCGGCAGCCTGGTGCTGACCCGCCAGGCTCCGGCCGGCCTGCAGGTCGTCGTCTGGAGCCTGCGCGAAGGCAGCCTGTGGCGCTGGGAAAGCCCGGCCCTGCGCACCGTGCAGGACCTGGCCGACCAGCGCCAGCGCGGCCTGCAGCAACTGGCCCAGCGCAACCCGGCGCTGCGCGCCTTCGACGGCGTGGCCGCCTGGCAGTTCCACTGCTACTGGGGCAATGCCTGGAGCAACTGCCAGTCCACCGGCACCGCGGCCAATGCCAACGCCGGCCCCGTCAACCCCAAGGCGACGACCCAGCCCGTGCCCAGCGGCCTGCGCATCGCGATGCAGTTCGCCGAGGGCAGCGGCCTGGCCGGCACGCTGACGCGCGAACTCGAGGTCACCGCTCGATGACGCAACGACCGCACCAGCGCGGCGCGGCGCTGCTGACCGCGATGATCATCGTCACGCTGATCGCCAGCCTTGCGGCCGGCATGGTCTGGCAGCAATACCGCGCCGTGCAGATCGAGGCCGCCGACCGCGCCCGCGCGCAGAGCACCTGGATCCTTCAGGGCGCGCTCGACTGGGCGCGGCTGATCCTGCTGGAGGACGCCAAGCAGAACCGCAACAAGCCCGTCGACCACCTCGGCGAGCCCTGGGCCGTGCCGCTGGCCGAGGCACGGCTGTCGACCTTCCTGGCCACCGAGAACAGCAGCGCCACCACCGACGACGGCCCCGAGGCCTTCCTGTCCGGCAGCATCGAGGACGCCCAGTCGCGCTACAACCTGCGCAGCCTGCTCGGCGGCCCGCAGGTGCCGGAGCTGGAGAAGCGCGTGCTGGAGCGCCTGTGCAGCCAGGTCAATGCGCCACCGGGGACTGCCGGCGTCATCATCGCCGGCCTACGCGCGGCCTTCCCCGACGCGGCCAGCGCCGCCAGCTCATCGGCCAGCGGGGTCGGCAGCACGCCAGTCAGCGACAGTGGCCCGCTGCGCCCCGCCGGCGTGGACGAGCTCAGCTGGCTGGGCCTGGACGCCGACACCATCGCGCGGCTGCAGCCCTATGTCGTGCTGCTGCCCAAGCTCACGGCCGTCAACCTGAACACCGCGCCGCGCGAGGTCATCGCGGCGCTGTTCGACGGCGTCGACCTCGCCTCGGCCGAGCGCCTCGTGCAGGGCCGCAAGGCCAGCCCGCTGCAGAAGGTCGACGACGCCAAGGCCTATCTGCCGGCCAGCGTGCAGATCGATGCGGGGCGGGCGTCGGTGGACTCGTCCTTCTTCATCGTCACCGGCCGGCTGCGCCTGGACGAACGCCAGCTCGAACAGCGCTCGCTGATCGAGCGCGACGGTCTGCACATGAACATCCTTGCGCGCGAGCGCATCAACCAGCTGCTGGATCGGGACAAGCCCTGATCTCGAAACAGCAACAGATCTTCACCGCAAGTCCTTGATCCGAGCTGGAACCTTCATGGCCCACTCCTAGAATGCGCCGCGCCCACCCGACCCTATGAGTACGCTGCTGCTGTTCCTGCCTCCCCGGCCGCGCTTGCGCGCGCCGGGCCAAGCCACGCCCGCAGCCGATGCGCAGCGCGCGAACGCGGCGCGCGAGTACGACTACGCGCTGACGTCCGACGGCCGCCAGCTGCTGCGCGAGGGCCGCGCCGACCTGGCCCGGCTACCGGCGGCCGACACCGTCGTCGCCGTCATGCCCGAGTCCGACATCAGCTGGCGCCGCGTCGAGCTGCCGCGCGCCGGCCGCCAGATGCGTGCGGCCCTGGCCGGCAAGCTGGAGGAGGCCCTGCTCGACGAGCCCGAGGCCTTGCACTTCGCGCTCGAGCCCGACGCCGTCGGCGGCGACACCGCCTGGGTCGCCGTCACGTCGCGGCCCTGGCTGGCCGAACAGCTCGCCCAGCTCGACGCCGCCCAGGTCTTCGTCGACCGCGTCGCGCCGCTAGCCTGGCCGGACGAACCCGCCCGCGGCCACTTCTTCGAATCGGGCCCCGACGGCGTCGCGCTGCGCTGGAGCCATGCCGACGGCGTCGCAACACTGCCGCTGGACGGCGGCCTGGCGCGCCAGTTCTTCCCGCCCGGCCTCGTGCACGCGGCGCAGTGGACGGCGACGCCTGGCGTCGCGACGGTGGCCGAGCGCTGGCTGGGCACCACGGTCGGCGTGCAGACGCCGGCCCAGCGCGCACTGGCCGTCGTGGACAGCGCCTGGAACCTGCGCCAGTTCGACCTGGCCCCGCGCGCCCGCGGCGCACGCGCACTGCGCCTCGTCTCGCGCGCGCTGATGCGCAAGCCCTGGCGGCCGGTGCGCTACGGCATCGCCGCGCTGGTGCTCGTGCAGTTGCTGGGCCTGAACCTCTGGGCCTGGCGGCAGAACAGCGCCGTCAAGAACAGGCGCGCGGCCATCTCGGCCACGCTGACCGACGCCTTCCCGCAGATCCACGACCCGCTGGACCCGCCGGTGCAGATGCAGAAGAACCTCGACCTGCTGCGCGCCGGCGCCGGTAGCTTCGGCGAGCAGGATCTCGAAGCCCTGCTCGCCGCCGCCGCCACGGCCTGGCCGGGCGACCGCCCGCCCACCGAGGCGCTGGCCTTCGAGCCCGGCCGCCTGACTGTGTCGGCCCAGGGCTGGAGCCAGCCGCAGATCGACAACTTCCGAACCCAGTTGCAGAGCGAAGGCTGGCAGCTGGACGCTGGCGAAGGCAAGCTGACCATCAGCCGCGCCAGCGCCCGAGGACGCAGCTGATGGCCGCCCTTCGCAACCCCAAGGGCGCCGCCGGCCTGGCCGCCCAGATCCGGCAGGCCCGGGCCCAGGTGCTGACGTACTGGAAGGCGCTCGGAGACCGCGAGCGCCTTGCGCTGCAGGCGGTTGCAGCGCTGCTCGGCGTCGTGCTGGCCTGGAGCCTGTTGCTCGCGCCGGCGCTGCGCACGCTGAAGACCGCTCCGGCCGAGCTCGAGAAGCTCGACCTGCAGTTGCAGCAGATGCAGGCCCAGGCCCAGGAGGTGCATGCGCTGCGCAGTGCGCCCGCCGTACCGCCGGCCCAGGCCCAGGCCGCGCTGACCGCCTCCGTCGAGCACCTCGGCCCGGCCGCGCACATGAACTTGGCTGGCGAGCGCGCCGTCGTCACGCTGACGGGCATCGCGCCCGAGGCCCTGCAGGCCTGGCTCGGCGAGGTGCGCTCGGCCGCCCGCGCCCGGCCCGTCGAGGCCCAGCTGACGCGCGGCCCCAAGGGCTATTCGGGCAGCCTCGTGCTGACCCTGGGAGGCGCCTGATGCCCTGGTTCCACCGCTCCGCCGCCCCCGCCGCCACGCCGCAGTCCACGCTGATGGGCGACTCGGTGCTGGGCGCCTACCAGGCCGCCGGCACCCGCAGCGTGCGCCACGGCACGTCGCGCCGCTGGAGCATCGCCGGCGCCGTGGTCGGCCTGGCGCTGGCCCTCGTCGCGTTCGCGCCGGCCAGCTGGCTGGCACGCGCGCTGGCCTCGGCCACCGGCGAGCACCTGCTCATCGTCGACACGCGCGGCAGCGTCTGGAACGGCTCGGGCATGCTGGTGCTGACCGGCGGCGCCGGCAGCCGCGACGCCTCCGCCCTGCCCGGCCGGCTGCGTTGGAAGATGAGCCTCAAGGGGCTCGGCCTGCAGCTCGCCGCCCAGCAGGACTGCTGCATCAACGGCGAGCTGCTGATCGGCATCAAGCCCGGCTTCGGCCGGCTGGAGCTGAGCGTCGACACGCGCGCCGACTGGCTCGCGCGGCTGCCGGCCGGCCTGCTCGCGGGCCTGGGCACGCCCTGGAACACGCTGCAGCTCGGTGGCTCGCTGCGCCTGTCGGCACGCGAGCTGAAACTGGAATCGGTGCAGGGCCGCTGGCGCCAGTTCGGCGACCTGCAGCTCGACCTGCTCAACCTGTCCTCGCGCGTGTCCACCGTCGCGCCGCTGGGCAGCTACCGCCTCAGCGTCAGTGCCGACCCGGGCAATGCCGGCGTCAGCAATGTGCGCCTGCAGACGCTGGAAGGCGCGCTGCAGCTCTCGGGTGCAGGCACGCTGAACAGCGGCGGCAACAGCCGCTTCGTCGGCGAGGCCGGCGCCGCGCCGGGCCGCGAAGAAGCGCTGAACAACCTGCTGAACATCATCGGACGCCGCCAGGGGGCGCGCTCCGTCTTGACGATCGGATGATCATGAATCTCCCACGCACCGCCGTCGTCGCCGCGATCTCCGCGCTGCTGCTGGCCACGAGCGCCACGCAGGCCCAGCCCGACAGCGCCACCATCCAACGCGGCCGCGCCAAGGGTCCAGCCGTCAAGGCTAGCTCACCCGTCACGCTGAACTTCGTCAACGCCGACATCGAAGCAGTGACGCGCGCCATCGGCGTCATGCTGGACCGCCAGATCATCATCGACCCGCGCGTGAAGGGCACGATCACGGTCTACAGCGAACAGCCGGTGTCGGTGGCCGAGGCCTACCGCAACTATCTCGCCGCACTGCGCGGCCTGGGCTTCACCGTCGTCGAGACGGCGGGCCTGCTCAAGGTGCTGCCCGAGCCCGACGCCAAGCTGCAGGCCGGCTCCGTCGCCGTCGAGTCCAGCACCGTGCGCGGCGACCAGATCCTGACGCAGATCTTCCGCATCCAGCACGAGAACGCGAACAACCTCGTCGCCGTGCTGCGCCCGCTGATCAGCCCCAACAACACGATCAACGCCAACCCGGGCAACAACAGCCTGGTCATCACCGACTACGCCGACAACCTGCAGCGCATCGCCAAGATCATCGCGGCGATGGACACGCCGGGCACCAGCGACATCGAGATCGTGCCGCTGAAGCATGCCGTCGCGGCCGACCTCGCGCCGCTGGTGCAGCGCCTGGCCGACGGCGGCAGCACGGCCGGCGCGGCCGTGCCCGGCCAGGGCAGCAGCGCGGTCAACGTGCTGGTGGACCCGCGCTCCAACGGCCTGATCCTGCGCGCCAGCAACCCCACCCGCCTGGCGGCCGTGCGCTCCATGGTCGACAAGCTCGACCAGCCCGGCACCGACGGCGGCAACAACATCCGCGTCGTCTACCTGAAGAACGCCGACGCCACCAAGCTCGCCACCGTGCTGCGCGCGGCCTTCGGCGCGGCGGCCTCGGGCGGCAGCAGCGGTAGCTCGGGCAGCACTTCGGGCACCAGCTTCAGCGGCACCAGCACCAGCAACGCGCTGGGCAATGCCAACCAGAGCCTGACCGGCGCCAGCGGCAACGCCAGCACCCAGGGCGGCATGAACTCCACGGCCGCCACCTCGCCGCTGAGCCAGTCCTCCGGCCCCAGCACCGGCGGCTTCGTGCAGGCCGACCCGTCGACCAATTCGCTCATCATCACGGCGGCCGAGCCGCTGTACCGCCAGGTGCGTGCCGTCATCGAGCAGCTCGACGCGCGCCGCGCCCAGGTCTATGTCGAATCACTGATCGTGAAGATCGACAACACCAAGGCCGGCCAGTTCGGCGTGCAATGGCAGAACCTGTTCGGCACCAGCGGCAGCAACAGCATCACCGGCGCCGGCACCAATTTCGGCACCGGCCTGTCCAACATCATCACCGCCACGGCGGCGGTGGCCGGCGGCACCTCCGGCGTGACCTCGGCGCTGAGCTCCAGCTCGGCCCCCGCGGGCCTGAACCTGGGCGTGCTGAAGAAATTCGGCAGCCACTACACGCTCGGCGCGATGGCCAATTTCCTGGAGAGCCAGAGCGGCGCCAACGTGCTGTCCACGCCCAACCTGATCGCGCTGGACAACGAGGAGGCCCGCATCGTCATCGGCCAGAACGTGCCCTTCGTGACCGGCTCCTATGCCAGCAGCACGGCCAGCACCAGCACCGTCAACCCGTTCACGACCGTGGACCGCAAGGACGTGGGCCTGACGCTGAAGATCAAGAGCCAGATCGGCGAGGGCGGCACCATCCGCATGCAGGTCTACCAGGAGAACTCCAGTGTCGTGTCCGGCACCAGCAGCAGCACCAACGGCCCGACGCTGGACAAGAGCGCCATCGAGACCAGCGTGGTCGTCGACAACGGCGACGTCATCGTGCTGGGCGGCCTGCTGAAGGACGAATACAGCGACGGCGACGACGGCGTGCCGGGCCTGTCCCAGATCCCGCTGATCGGCAACCTGTTCAGCAGCAAGAGCCGCAAGCGCGTGAAGACCAATCTGATGGTCTTCCTGCGCCCCGTCGTGCTGCGCACGGCCGACAGCGCCAGCCAGCTGTCGATGGACCGCTACGAGAGCATCCGTGCCGTGCAGCAGGACCTGCAGCCCGGCAAGAGCCTGCTGCTGCCCGACACCGGCTCGCCGGTGCTGCCCGACCCCAAGCTGCCGGCCGGCAAGGTCGCCCCGCAGCAACCGCAGCAGCAGTAAGCCCGATGGCCGCCATCCGCCACCCCCTGCCCTACGCCTTCGCGAAGGCGAACTGCGTGCTGCTCGAGGACGACGGCAGCGCGCTGACGCTGTGGGCCGCGCCCGAGGTCGGCTTGGCCACGCTGTCCGAGGTGCAGCGCCTGTACGCGGTCGACCGGCTCGAGGCCGAGGCCGCCGCCTCGCTGGCCGAACGCATCCACGCGGCCTATGCCGGCAGCGAATCGAGCGCCGCCGTCGTCGTCGGCGAGGTCGAGAGCGCGGTGGACCTGTCGCGCATGATGCAGGACCTGCCCGCCGTGGAAGACCTGCTGGAAGCCGCCAACGACGCGCCCATCATCCGCATGCTGAACGCGCTGCTGACCCAGGCGGCCAAGGACGGCGCGAGCGACATCCACATCGAGCCCTACGAGCGCAGCAGCTCGGTGCGCTTTCGCGTCGACGGCACGCTGCGCGAGGTTGTGCAGCCCAACCGCGCGTTGCATGCGGCGCTGATCTCGCGGCTGAAGATCATGGCCGAGCTCGACATCGCCGAGAAGCGCCTGCCGCAGGACGGCCGCATCTCGCTGCGCATCGGCGGCCGCGCCATCGACGTGCGCGTGTCCACCCTGCCCAGCGCCCACGGCGAACGCGCCGTGCTGCGCCTGCTGGACAAGAGCGAATCCAAGTTCACGCTCGAAGGCCTGGGCATGGACGGCAGCGTGCTGTCTGCCTTCAAGAAGCTGGTGCAGCAGCCGCATGGCATCGTCCTCGTCACCGGCCCGACCGGCTCGGGCAAGACCACATCGCTGTACGCCTCGCTGCAGACGGTAGACACCAGCACGACCAATGTGCTGACCGTCGAGGACCCGATCGAATACGAGCTGCCCGGCATCGGCCAGACGCAAGTCAACGCCAAGATCGACCTGACGTTCGCCAAGGCCCTGCGCGCCATCCTGCGCCAGGACCCGGACGTCATCATGATCGGCGAGATCCGCGACTACGAGACCGCGCAGATCGCCATCCAGGCGTCCCTCACCGGCCACCTCGTGCTGGCCACGCTGCACACCAACGACGCGCCCAGCGCCGTCACCCGCCTGACCGACATGGGTGTCGAGCCCTTCCTGCTCAGCAGCTCGCTGCTCGGCGTGCTGGCCCAGCGCCTGGTGCGCAAGCTCTGCCCGAACTGCCGCACGCTGGGCGCCGACGGCCACTGGCATGCGGTGGGCTGCGACGCCTGCGGCCACAGCGGCTACCGTGGCCGCACCGGCGTCTACGAGCTGATGGTGGCCAACGACGCGGTGCGCGGCCTCATCCACAACCGCTCTGCCGAGAGCGAGCTGGAAGCCGCGGCGCAAGCCAACGGCCTGCGCTCGATGCGCGAGGACGGCGAGCGCCTGATCGCCACCGGCGTCACCTCGCTGGAAGAAGTGTTGCGCGTCACAAGAGAGTGACCGGATGCCGGCCTACAAGTACGAAGCCCTCAGCAACTCCGGCCGCCAGACCAGCGGCCTGATCGAGGCCGACAATCCGCGCGCCGCGCGGGCCGCCGTGCGCGCCCTGGGCCTCACGCCGCTGGCCATCGAGACCGTGCAGCAGCACGGTGCCCAGGAAGGCAGCCGCTTCACGCGCCGCGTCTTCGGCCCGACGGCCCTGGCGGTCTGGACGCGCCAGCTCGCCGGCCTCGTCGGCTCGGGCCTGCCCATCGAGCGCGCGCTGACGGCGCTGGCCGACGAGAGCGAGGACGTCAAGCAGCGCGAGCTCATCAGCCAGCTCAAGGCCGAGGTCAATGCCGGCTCGGCCTTCGCACGCGCGCTGGCCTCGGCGCCGCGCGAGTTCGACGAGGTCTACCGCGGTGTCGTCGCGGCCGGCGAGCAGAGCGGCGCGCTGGGCCAGGTGCTGGAGAAGCTCGCCGACGACCTGGAGGAGCGCCAGGACCTGAAGGCCAAGCTCGTCGGCGCGATGGCCTACCCGGCCATCGTGTCCCTGATCTCGGTGTTCATCGTGATCTTCCTGGTCACCTATGTCGTGCCGCAGATCGCGACCGTGTTCACCAGCTCCAAGCGCGCACTGCCGGCGCTGACCGTCGCGATGCTGGCCATCAGTGACTTCGTGCGCAGCTGGGGCTGGGCCATGCTCATCGGCCTCGTCATCGCCGCCCTCGGGCTGCGCCAGGCACTGAAGGCGCCGGCCTTCCGGCTGCGCTTCGACGCTGGCGTCCTCGGCCTGCCCCTGCTCGGGCGGCTGGCCCGCGGCTACAACGCGGCGCGCTTCGCCGGCACGCTGGCCATGCTGGCCGGCGCCGGCGTGCCCATCCTGAAGGCTCTGCAGGCCGCGGCCGAGACCCTGTCCAACCGCGCGATGCAGGCCGACGCGCTGGACGCCCTGGTGCAGGTGCGCGAAGGCGCGCCGCTGGGTTCGGCCCTGGCCGGCAAGAAGCGCTTCCCCGGCATCCTGGCAATGTTCGCCCGCCTGGGCGAGCAGACCGGCCAGCTGCCCGAGATGCTGGGCCGCGCCGCGCGCCAGCTCGGCACCGAGGTGCAGCGCCGCTCGATGGCCGCGGCCACCTTGCTGGAGCCGCTGCTCATCGTCGCGATGGGCGCCATCGTGCTGATGATCGTGCTGGCGGTGTTGCTGCCGATCATCCAATTGAACACCTGGGTGAAATAGACCACCCCCTACCGGCTTCGCCGGCCCCCTCAAGGGGGCGCCGCTGGTGGACCGGCAGAGCCGGATCCACGGCGGCCGCTGGAGGGGCGGCGGCGCTGCGCGCGCCTTGGGGGCGGGTGTCAGCGATAGAAGAGGTAGGTTGCTTTGTAGAAGACCTGTAGCGATGCGCCGAGGATGTCGGCGGTGCAGGGCGAATCAGGCACCACGCCGTCCTCCGTGCTGATGCGCAGGATGCTGCGCACGTCGGCGAACACGCCGGCACCGCTGTTGCTCTTGGCACTCAGCAGCAGCCAGGGGATGGCCGTGGCCGGCGCAGGGCTGGGTGTACTGGCCTTCACCTGGCCGACGACCTTGCTGCCGTCCAGCGCCTCCCACGTCGGGCCGGCGTAATGCGTGCCAAGCGGCTTGCCTGTGCGGCTGACCAGGGTTGCCTCCGGCGCGCGGAAGATCCAGGCCGGCCCGCTGCCATCGGCCTTCGCTGCGCAGTCGTAGATCTGCACGCCGCTGGCCAGTGCCTGCGTGACGAGCACCTGGCCGGCCGGCGGCTGCAGGCTGGCGGTCAGGGCGGGCACGACGGGCGCCACAACTGACGGACTGGTGGACGCACAAGCCGCCAGAGCGACGACGGGGATCAGGGCGGAGGCAAAGCGCATCGAAGAAGCCTTTCGAGCTGTCGAGGCGGCGAGTCTAGGAAGCCGGCGCACGGCCGTCGAGCCCTATCATCGGCCGCCATGCCAGCCTCGCTTTCCGGTCAGCTCGTCGTCGCCATCTCCTCGCGCGCGCTGTTCGATTTCGAGGCCGAGAACGAGGTCTTCGAGGCCGAGGACGACCATGCTTACATGGCCCTGCAGCAGCAGCGCCTGGACGAGCCGGCCCTGCCCGGCGTGGCCTTCTCGCTGGTAAAGAAGCTGCTGGCCTTCAACAACGGCGGCCCCGGCTCGGGTCAGCGGGTCGAGGTGGTCGTGCTGTCGCGCAACGACCCGATCTCGGGCATGCGGGTGTTCCGCTCGGCGGCCCACTACGGCCTGGGCATCGAGCGCGGCGTGTTCACGCGCGGCGCGGCACCGTGGCGTTATCTGCGGCCACTGTCGGCCCAGCTCTTCCTGTCCACCAACGAGGCCGACGTGCGCTCGGCGCTTGCCGCCGGCGTGGCCGCGGCGCGCGTGATGCCGCTGTCGCGCCAGGCCTCGGCCGAGCATCCGGGCGAGTTGCGCATCGCCTTCGACGGCGACGCCGTGCTGTTCTCCGACGAGGCCGAGCAGGTCTACCAGCGCGACGGCCTCGCGGCCTTCCGCGAGCACGAGAGCGAGCGCGCCCGCCAGCCGCTGCCGGCCGGCCCCTTCAAGCCGGTGCTGGAGGCCCTGCAGCGCCTGCAGCACGAGCCGGGCATGCGCATCCGCACCGCGCTGGTCACGGCGCGCAGCGCGCCCGCCCACGAGCGCGCCATCCGCACGCTGATGGACTGGCGCATCGAGGTCGACGAGGCCATGTTCCTCGGCGGTCTGGCCAAGGGCGAGTTCCTGCGCGAGTTCGAGCCCGACTTCTTCTTCGACGACCAGGCCGGCCACGTCGAGAGCGCAGCGGCCCATGTGCCGGCCGGGCAGGTCGCGGCCGGCATTGCCGCGGGCTGATCAGGGCAGCAGGTTCAGCGCCAGGCTGCGCTCGGCCAGCCAAAGGGTGGCCAGGGCCGCGATGGCACTGGAACCACCCTGCACGATCCAGCGCCGGTAGGCAGCGCGCCCCCGCAGCGCCAGCGCCACCGGCAGCAGCAGCGCGACGACGGCCAGTTGGCCCAGCTCCACGCCGAGGTTGAAGCCCAGCAGCGGCAGCACCAGCTCCTGGCCGCGCAGGCCCAGGTCCTTCAACGGCCCCGCAAAGCCCACGCCGTGCACCAGGCCGAACACGGCCACCATGCTCCAGCGCGGCCCCGGCACGAAGGGGCGCAGGTTGTCCAGCGCGGCCAGCAGCACGGTCAGCGCGATCAGCGACTCCACCCAGCGCGACGGCGGGGCTATGAGGCCGCTGGCCGCGAGGCCGAGCGTGATCGAGTGGGCGACCGTGAACGCGGTGACCAACCTGAGTGTCTCGGCGAAGGCACTGCGCGCGCCCGCCCGCGGCGCCCAGCCACCGCCCTCGCGGCGCCAGACGGCGACGAGCAGCAGCGTGACGAGAAAGAGCACATGGTCCAGCCCGCCGGCGATATGGGCCATGCCCTCGACGACAAAGCCAGCAAAGCCACGGCTTGCCGCGCTCAGCCTCTGCACGCCGGTGCCCGGCACCAGCACCAGGGGCTCACCGGCCGCGCCCACGATACGCGCCAGGCCGCGGTGGCCGGCGTCGGTGGCGGCGAAGAGGCGGTAGTCGATCTGCAGCTCCCGCACCGCCGCCGGGCATTGCCACCGGCTGATGAGCACGGCATAGCTGCCATCGCTGTGTTCGTCGAGCTGGGGCGACGCGCGACCCCGCAGCGTGCAGGTGGCGCCGTCGGCCGTGAACCGCAGGCCCTCGGCCGCCAAGCGCTCGATGTCGGGCCAACGCGCGCGCACCTCGGCCCAGCTCAGTGCACCGTCGCCGTCGGCGTCCAGCGCGAGGTCGCGGTCGAGGTCGCGCAGTGCGATGTCCAGGCGCTGCTCCACCTCGGCGCCGGCCACGCGATAGCTCAGATAGGCCTCGCTGGACTGGTGGGCCTTGGCCGCGGTGCAGAACAGCAGCAGCGACAGCAACAGCAGACGGATCACGGCGCAAAGCTCCGGTCGAGGACGGCGAGGCGTGCATCCTGCCAGCCCTTGTCGCGCAGCTGGCGCGCGAGCTGCGTGCGAGTGGCGTCGCCGTCGCGGCCGGCTGCGAGTGCCGCGCGCAGCAGCAGCAGCGCATCGGCCGGTTCGCGCTGCATGGCCCAGTTGGCGCGGGCCAGGCGCAGGGCCTCGCGCGGCTCGGCCTGCACGTCGAGGGCGAAGCGGGCCTGCTCGCGCGCGTGGCGGCCGGGCTCGCGGCGCTCGGCGGCGGCCAGGCGCTCGCGCAGGCGCGCCTCCAGCGGCGTCGCGCGGCCGAGCTGGCGCAGCGCGATGGCGCGGCGTAGCAGCAGCGCGTCGGCCTCGGCATCGGGGCCGCGTTCGAGCAGCGCGAGCGCCTCGGCGGCGCGGCCGCGGGTGAGCAGCCAGTCGGCCCAAGCGGCACGGGTATAGACCTCGTCCTCGCCGGCCAGGGCCAGCCGGTACAGGGCCGGCGCCGCGGCCTCGTCGCCCAGGCGCTCGGCCAGCTCGGCGCGCATCAGCGCCAGCCACGGTTCCGGAGGCAGGCCGCGCCCGGGGTTCAGATGGGCCAGCGTCTGCGCGGCGGCAACGGCCTGGCCGGACAGGCTGGCCAGCTCGGCCAGGCAGGCCGTGGCCGGCAGCGCGGCCAGCGGCTGCAGCAGCCCGCACAGCGCGCGGGCCTCGGGCAGCTCGGCGCGCAGCTGGTGCAGGGCGGCGGCATCGAGCAGGGCCTGGGCGCGCAGCGCATCGGCAAGGTCGGCGCGCGCGAGCAGGCCGTGCAGGTCGACCAGCGCCGCATCGAACTCGTGGCGGGCCTGCAGCACGCGGGCGCGCAGCAGCACGGCCTCGGGCGGCGCGTCGGCTCGGGCCCACCAGGGCGCCAGCGCGGCCTGGGCCACGCCGAGCTCGCGCGGGTCGCCGTGCACGCGGGCGCGCTGCAAGGCCGCCCGCGCCGCAGCGGCAGCGAGCGGCAGCTGGGCCGGGTCGCGCGCCAGGGCCGCGTGGCGCGCGCGCTCGGCCGCGGCTATGCGGTAGGGCAGGCGCTGCACGATCTCGGCGTCGTCCTTTGGCACGAAGGGCTCGGCCCAGACCGTCAGCGCAAGGCCTGCCAGCAGCGACGCGAGCAGGCGCTTCATCACGACAACGGAAGAGGCTCGTCGGTCTCGCTGACGGCCGCGTCGACGCTGGGCAGCGTCAGCGGCTCTGCGACGTCCTGGAGCTGCAGTGCCCCCAGGTAGCTCACCATCGCGGCGGCCGACGCGATGGCGCTGCCGGGCACCGCCGTGGCGTCCTGCGGCGCCGGCGGCGGTGTCATGCCGCCGTCGCTCGAATTGCCACCGCCACAGGCGGCAAGCACCAGGCCGGCGGCCAGCGCCGCCGTGGCCGAGACAAGTGTTCGCATGGCGGACTCCTTCACTTGGCGCCCGGGATGGGCGTGTTCAGATAGGGGAAGCCGGGCAGCAGCGGCACGGTGGCTTGGTCGACACCGTCGTGGAATTCCAGCGAGGTGGCACCCAGCGGCACGGCGGCCGGCGTGCAGGCGGCGCCGAAGCCGAACGCATTGGTCGTGCCGTTGGCCATGCACAGGCCGCCCATCATCGCCACCAGCGCCACGTCCACCACGTCGTCCTTGGGGCGGCGGCCGTTCGGGAAGCCGGCGAAGTCCGTGCCGCCGTCGCGGATGCTGCCGACGATGCCCAGCCGGTTCTGCTGGGCGAAGGCGACCGGCGCCGTCGCGGTGTTCAGGCGCAGCATCTCCGAGGCCACCACGCCCTTGGGCTGGTTGACGCCGGGGATGCCGGTCAGGAAGGTGGTGACGAGGTCGGTACGCGGGAAGTTGGTCGGCGCGCCGGCGCCGCCGTTCAGCACATTGGCCAGCACCTGCGGGTAGGTGGGGTTGGTCACATAGGCGGCGAACTGGGCGTCGTCCTTGGGCTTGGAGGCATTGAAGCCGTCCTTGTCCTTCAGGCCGATGACCAGCTCGTTCACCAGCGGCATGCCCAGGCGCGACACCTGCACCCAGGCGCCGCCCGCCTTCTCGTTCGCCTGCAGGCCCGCAGCGGGCTTGGGATTGAGCAGGCGGCCCTGGCGCAGGCTGGCCGTGGTCCAGCCGCCGATGACGTCGTCGCCGCTGGGCGAACTCTTCAGACAGTCCTTGTGAACCTCGAGGGCCAGCGTGGTGACATTCTTGTCGCCGATGGTGTTGGGGAAGGCGCCGATGTTGGCGCGCGAGGTGATGGCCGACAGCGGCACGTTCACGTTGTCGAAGATGGTGCCCAGGTTCACGGCGAACGGGTCCTGGCGCTGGCCGACGAAGAGGCGGGCCGGCGTCGGGCAGTCCGGGATGTTGACCGTGTAGAGGTGCTGGGCCGCATAGGCCGCGTAGTTCGGGATGGTCTTGGGGCCGATGTTGTCCACCGGCTTGTCGAAGATGGCGCTGCCGTTGGCCGCATTGGTGATGGGCACGGCCTTGCCGGAGCGGCGGTCGCCGCGCACCAGGGTCACGCTGTACTGCTCGATGGTCGACAGGTTGGGGTCCTTGGGGCTACTGACCGTGCCCGAACCCTGCTTCAGCGCCGTGGACTGCTGCTGGCCGCCTATCGTCAGCGTCTGGCCGTTGCCGTTGTTGGTCAGGGAATTCTTGAAGCGGAACTGGAAGCTCAGGTCTTCCTTGGCATCGCCGTTGTTGTCGATGTGGATCTCGTACAGCGCGTTCGGGTCCATCGCGAAATAGTTGGGGCCGCCGTAGGCGTCCTGCAGCGGCTGGTAGTTCGCGATCAGCGTGACCATGCCGTCGCGGCCGGGCTCGTAGCTGCGGAACATGTAGAAGTCGGTCGCATCGACCTTGGGCACGGTCGTGATGAAGGGGGCTTCGCGATGGCTGGAGGCCTGGGCCGCGCAGGCCAGGCAGAGCAGCGCCGCGCCCAGGGCGCTGCGGGTGAGACGAGCTTTCATGAGGGGCATCCTTTGTGAGGTGATGCCGGCTTGGCATCTGGGAGGCTCTACGCGGGCCACTGCCGCTCCGGATTCACCCGCTGTGACGAATCGCCCCTGCCGCCCCGGCCAACACAATCGCGCCTCCTGCAGGAGAGCCGAATGCACCGTTTCCGTCTTGCCGCCCTTTCCACCACCCTTGCCGCACTCTGCGCCGCCAGCGCCTGGGCCGGCAGCAGCGGCTTCTATCGCCAGCCCGCGCTGCGGGGCGACCAGGTCTACCTCGTCGCCGAGGGCGACCTCTGGCGCGTCGGTGCCCAGGGCGGCGAGGCCCAGCGGCTGACCACCCACCCGGGGCTGGAGAGCCAGCCCGTCGTGTCGCCCGACGGCCGCTGGCTGGCCTTCACGGCCCAGTACGACGGCGGCACGGAGCTCTATCTGATGCCTGCCGCCGGCGGCGTGCCCAAGCGGCTGACCTGGGAGGGCGGCGGCATGAAGGCCTGGGGCTTCACGGTGGCCGGCGAGATTGTCTATACAGGCCTGGACAGCCGGCCCGGCAGCCAGCTGTTCGCCATCGACGCCGACACGGGCCGGCGCCGCCAGCTGCCCGTGGGCCAGGCCAGCGACGGCGCGCTGAGCGCCGACGGCAAGACGCTGTACTTCACGCGCAGCGGCCTGCGCGGCGACAACGCGCGCCAATACCGCGGCGGCGCCATCGCGCGGCTGTGGGCGCTGGACCTGGCAGGCAATGCCGAGGCCCGGCCGCTGCTGGCCGAGAGCAACAACGACCGCCGGCCCATGCCCTACCGCGCGGGCACCGGGGAGCGCATCGCCTTCCTGTCGGACCGCGACGGCACGGTCAACCTTTGGAGCGTCAACGCCCAGGGCGGCGACCTGCGCCGGCACACCGCGCACAAGGGCTGGGACATCCGCCACGCGTCCATCGATGGCAGCCGCGTCGTCTACGCGCTCGGCGCCGACCTCTACCTCGTCGACCTCGCCGACAACGCGCAAGCGGCCGAACCGCGCAAGCTCGACATCGCTCTCGGTGGCGACTTCGACCAGCAGCGCGAGCGCTGGATCAAGAAGCCACAGGACTTCCTGACCGACACGGCCTTCGCGCCCGACGGCGAGCGCGCGCTGCTCGCGGCGCGCGGCCATCTCGCCACCCAGGGCGTGCAGGCGCTGCGTCGCGCCGAGCTGCCCCAGCCGGCCGACGGCCGTTGCCGCAAGGCCGAGTTCAGCGCCGACAGCAAGAGCGTGTTCGGCATCTGCGACTTCAGCGGCGAGACCGAGATCTGGCGCTTCGCGGCCAATGGCACGGGCCGGCCCGAACGCATCACCGGCGGCGCGACGACGCAGCGCCGCAACCTGCTGCCCTCGCCCGACGGCCGCTGGATCGCCCACACCGACAAGGAGGGCCGCATCTGGCTGACCGACCTGAAAGGCGAACTGAAAGCGCCGGCCGCCACGGCCACGCGCGAGATCGCCCAGGGCACGGTCGGCGACCCGCCCCAGCTGCTGGCCTGGAGCCCCGATGGCCAGGCCCTGGTCTGGTCGCGCCCGCTGCGCCAAGTCGACCGCAGCCAGCTGCAGCTCTACAGCGTGGCCGACGGCCGCACCCACACGCTGACCAGCGACCGCTACGACAGCGACGCCGCCGCCTTCAGCCCAGACGGCCAATGGCTCTACCTCGCGTCCAGGCGCAATTTCGTGACCACCGGCGGCGGCGCGCCCTGGGGTGACCGCAACGCCGGCCCCTTCTTCGGCTCGCGCAGCAAGCTCTATGCGCTGGCCCTGCAGCCGGGCCTGCGCTCGCCCTTCGCGGCCCGCGACGAGCTGGAGGCCCCGGCCGAGAAGATGGCCGAGAGCAAGGCCGGCGACGCTGGCAAGAAGGCGCCCGACAAGAAGGCCAGGCCCGCCATCGTCTTCGATGGCCTGACCGAGCGCCTGCACGAACTGCCCGTGCCGCCCGGCGACTACCGCGCGCTGCACACCGACGGCAAGCGGCTGTGGTTCCTGGATCGCGCCCTCGACGACAAGAGCCAGCTCAAGTCCGTCGCCATCGACAACCAGGGCAGCCCGGCCGAAACCCTCGCCAGCGACGTGCGCGACTACGACATGAGCGCCGACGGCAGGAAGCTGATGCTGGTGCGCAACCAGGCCGGCACCGCGCCCGAGGTGCTCATCGTCGACGCGGCGCCCAAGCTGCCGGCCGAGCTGGGCAAGGCCCAGGTGCGCTGGAGCGACTGGCAGATCGCCACGCAGCCGCGCGCCGAATGGAAGCAGATGTTCGCCGACGCCTGGCGCATGCACCGCGACCACTTCTACGACGTCCACATGCACGGCGTGGACTGGGCGGCCGTGCGCGCCAAGTACGAGCCCCTGGTGGACCGCGTGACCGACCGCTACGAGCTCGCGGAGCTGCTGGCCGAGATGGTCGGCGAGCTCGGCGCCCTGCACAGCCAGGTCGCCCCGGGCGACACGCGGCCCTCACCCGACGAGCCCGGCCTCGCCGGCCTGGGCGGGCGCTTCTCGCGCAGCGCCGACGGCTGGCGCATCGACGCCATCTATGCCGCCGACCCCGAGCTGCCGTCCGAGGCCGCGCCGCTGGCCGCGCCCGGCCTGGGCCTGAAGGTGGGCGACGTCATCACCGCGCTGAACGGCCGGCCGACCGCCGAGGCCCCCCATCTGCTCGAACTGTTGCGCGGCCAGGCCGGCCGCCAGGTCCTCATCGACGTGAAGCAGCCCGGCGGCAAGACGGTGCAGCGCATCGTCACGCCGGTGGCCCAGCTGCGCGAGAACCAGCTGCGCTACAACGACTGGCGCGTCAGCCGCGCCCGCGCCGTCGAGGCCGCCGGCCAGGGCCGCATCGGCTATGTGCACCTGCGCGCGATGGGGCCGGCCGACATCGCCGACTTCGTGCGCGAGTTCTACGCCGCGACCGACCGCGACGGCCTCATCATCGACGTGCGCTACAACAACGGCGGCAACATCGACAGCTGGATCCTCGAGAAGCTGCTGCGCCGCGCCTGGGCCTTCTGGCAGCCACGCTCGCCGGCCGGCGCGCCGATCTATGCCAACATGCAGAACGTCTACCGCGGCCACACGGTCGTGCTGATGAACGAGGACACCTACTCCGACGGCGAGACCTTCTCCGAGGGCTTCAAGCGCCTGAAGATCGGCCCCGTCATCGGCAAGCGCAGCTCGGGCGCGGGAGTGTGGCTGTCCGACGGCAACCGCCTGCTGGACAACGGCATCATGCGCGCCGCCGAGGACGGCCAGATCGACGCCGACGGCCGCTTCCTCATCGAGGGCGTGGGCGTGACGCCCGACATCGAGGTCGACAACCCGCCGCGCGCGACCTTCCTGGGCCAGGACGCGCAGCTGGACGCGGCGATCGCCGAACTGCAGCGGCGCATCGCGGCCGAACCCGTGAAGGCCGTGAAGCCGGGCCCCTACCCGAGGCCGGTGAAGCCATGAACGACAAGGGAAGCCGCGGCCTCCCTTGTGCTTTCAAGCGCCCCGGATCGCGGACGCCGGGCGATTCGGCCAGCCCGCTCGGGCCGGGGCCGCGTGGCTGCACCGGCAGCAGGCCGCGCAGGCTCGGCGACCGGTCGAGCCATCAAGGCAGCGGCGCCATGTGGTGCTCCGCCGCTTCTCGCATCAGCCCCATCAGCAGTTCCGCGGCCAGCGCCAGCGTGCGGTCGGCCAAGCGCACGATGCCGATCGGACTCTGCAGCGGCGTATGCGCGCCCAGTCGCTACAGTCCCTGATGGACTCACAAGAAACAGAACTGAGGACGGTCGTTCATGCGACTGCCTCCATCGGATTGATCTGGTAGCCCAGGGCAGCGGCACGGCGCTTGAGGGCAG
>NZ_SMBU01000028.1 GCF_004342485.1 Roseateles saccharophilus | reverse complement strand
CCGACCTTGGCCTTGGCCGTGTAGTCCTTGTACTGCGGAATCGCCACAGCAGCCAGGATGCCGATGATGGCCACGACGATCATCAGTTCGATCAGGGTGAAGCCCTGTTGGGCGCGTTGCTTCAGTTGCATGTCGATACTCCGGAAAGAATGAGTGGGGAGGAGGGCATACCCCTTGATGCAGGGGGCGTGCCACCTTTTCGGGCCGTTCTCGGCGTGCGAAAGCGCACGTTCTGGCGCTGATGGCGCCCGGTCCTGACAAAAATCGTCACTTCGGCCTGACGCATCGTGTCAGCCGGGCGCCAGTGGGCAAGAAACGTCAGGCATGAAAAACGGCGCCCTCGGGCGCCGTTGTTACGACTTTGCCGCTTGCTGCTCAGATCGCCATCTCCTGCCCTGCCGCCAGCGCGCTGATGCGGTGCGGGCTTTGCAGGGCCTGGATGCCCTGCATGACGGCATCGACCTCGCCGGGCTTGATGTGGGTGATGCGCACGTCGACGCTGCCGGCCAGTTGCGCGAGTTCGCGGCCGAGCTCGGTCGGGTAGAGGTGCCGGCTGACATGGGCCACCTCGGCCTCGTCGTCGCTGAAGGCGGTTTCGATGACGAGATGGGACAGGCGCATCCCGGCCAGACGACGCCACAGCGCCGGGTTGGGGCCGGTGTCGCCGGTGAAGACCCAGTGGGCGTGGCAGGCCGCCGCGCCGCCATCGACGGCGAAGCCGACCGCCGGCACGGTGTGGGCCGCGGGCAGGACCTCGATGATTCGACCACCGAGGTCGAGGCGCTCGCCGACCTGGAAGGGGTGCAGGGACAACACGGGGGCGTCGCGGCTGGGCAGCGCGGTGAAGTCGGGCCAGATGACGCCGTTGAAGATGTGCTGGCGCAGTGCGGCCAGCGTCTCGGGCAGCGCGTGGACCTGCACGGGCGGGCGGGCGGCCGCAGCGCGCAGGCGCAGCACGGCGTCGGCCAGCAGCGGGATGCCCAGCACATGGTCCAGGTGCGAATGGCTGAGCAGGATGTGGTCGACCGCCGCCAGCGCTTCCAGCGGCAGGTCGCCCACGCCGGTGCCGGCGTCGATGAGGACATCGTCGTCAAGCAGGAAGGCGGTGGTCTTGTAGCCGGCGGCGATGGCGCCGGAGCAGCCCAGGACGCGGATGTTCATGCGGTGCGTGGCTCGGATTCGGGGGCCTCGCATCGGGCGAGGCAGAGCCAAGAATGTACGCAGCACCCGCTGCCCGCGGACGGTCGGATTACCGAGTTAGGCCTGCCGCTATCGTGAGGAAATCACACACGGCGCACGGCGCCCGCTGCGCGGGCCCGCGGCCGGTGTCAGCCCTGAACGAATTGCATCTGCGTGCCGGCCAGCTCGATCAGGTCGCCGCTGCGCAGCGCGATCGATTCGCCGGTCAGCGGGATGCCGTTGACGCTGGGGCGGTGCTGACCTTCGACGTGGGCGAAGACGTAGCCGGTGGGGCGCTTGGTGATGGAGGCGACCTGCACGCCGGGCTTGCCCAGCGTCGTGACGACCTTGGTCAGTGCGACTTCGCGGCCGGCCGCCGCGCCGGTCAGCACCTTGATGGAGGCCGGGCCGATGGGCGCCGCGCCGCCGAGGGCGCCGAAAGAGGAGGTGATTCCCAGGTTCGGCGGCGCGCCGGAACCGGGCTTGAGGATCATCGTCTTCTCGTAGTCGCCGCCGCCGTTCAACAGGAACTTGATCTTGTACTTGCCGATCTCGACGGTGTCGTTGTCGGCCAGCAACTGCTTCTTGATGGCCTTGCCATTGATGTAGGTGCCGTTGGTGGAGTTGAGGTCTTCGATGAAGACATCGGCACCGACCATCTGCAACACGGCGTGCTCGCCCGAGACGGCGAGGTTGTCGATGACGATGTCGTTGTAAGGCCGCCGACCGAGCGTGGTCTTGTCCTTGGTGATCTGTACCTCCTTGATCACCACGCCGTCGAGCGAAACCACCAGTTTGCCCATGTATGACCTCAAGTTCTGTTGTTCGTGCCGCGACTCGGTAGGCAGGGGAGTCTGTCAGTTACCGCCACGTCGACCGAAGGGCCACCAGCCCCGTCCTTCGGTACGTTGGCGGCCCTCGGCTCGGGCCAGGATGAGCGCGATGTTATCCCGGCCGCCGTTGTCATTGGCCGCGTTGATCAGCGCCTGCGCAGCCTCGGGCAAGGCCGGATTGCCGTTCAGCAGCTGCGCCAGCGTGTCGCCGTCGAGCATGTCCGAGAGGCCGTCCGAGCAGAGTAAGTAGATGTCACCCGCCTGGACTTCGTGCAGGTGCAGCTCCATCAGTACCGTGTCCTCGACGCCGACGGCACGCGTGACGAGGTTCTTGTTGCTGGAGAAGGCGGCTTCCTCAACCGTGAGGAGCCCGGCATCGATCTGCTCCTGCAGCAGGGAGTGGTCGCGCGTGATCTGCATCAGCCGGCCGGCGCGCAACCGGTAGGCGCGCGAGTCGCCGACATGGCCGAGCAGCAGGCCCTCGGGGCGGAAGACGCCCAGCACCAGGGTCGTGCCCATGCCGGCGTAGCGGGGGTTGGTGTTGGCGGCGTTGAAGATGGCGCGGTTGGCGTTGTCCACGCAGATGTCCATCGCGCGCCTGACCTCGCCGGCACGGGCCTCGCGGCCGGGGTCCTTGAGCCAGCGGCCCAGTTCGGTGCTGATGAAGCTGGTCAGCATCTGGCTGGCCACTTCGCCGGCGTTGTAGCCACCCATGCCGTCGGCGAGCACGATCAGCCTGGCGGCCTCGTCCAGGGCGACCGAGTCTTCGTTGTTGTCGCGAGCGCGGCCCACGTCGGTGGCGCTGAAGAACTCCAGGATCATGGGGCTTTCGATGGCTCAGGGGGCTCGGCGGAGGAGCGAGGATTCTGCCCTGCTTCCCCCGGCGTCAAGCGCAATGTTTGTGCGAAGGTCGCTTCCTGATGCGCGGCCGCGTCGGGGGCGCCGGGCTCGGACTGCAGATCCATGGCGAGCACGGCCTTGAGGTCGCGGGCCATCTGCTCGCCGCTGCCGTAGCGCAGCTCGGGGCGTTTTTCCAGGGCCAGGGCCAGCACGAGGGCCAGGGACTCGGGCAGCCCCGGGCGCCGGGTGCGCACGTCGGGCGCCGGCTCGGTTGCGATTTGTTGCATCAGCCGCGCCATCGATTCGCTGCGGTGGGGCAGCGTGCCGCTGAGCAGTTGGTAGAGCAGCACGCCCAGCGAGTAGAGGTCGCTGCGCCCGTCCACGGTCAGGCCGGCGAGTTGCTCGGGCGACATGAAGGACGGTGTGCCCAGGACGAGGCCGGTACGCGTGCGGCTGCCGTCGCCGACGCGGGCGATGCCGAAGTCCATCAGCTTGAGGCTGCCATTGACGCGGTCCAGCATCACGTTGGCGGGCTTGATGTCGCGGTGGATGACGCCCTGGCTGTGCGCATAGGCCAGCGCGCGGGCCAGGCGCACGCCGATCTGTACGACCTCGCGCACCGGCAGCAGCTGGCCGGGCCTGGTGAAGAGGCTGAGGTCGCGGCCGAGCACGTATTCGAGGGCGATCCAGGCGTCGTTGCCGTCCTGGCCGGCGTCCACGACCTGCAGGATGTCGGGGTGCCCGAGGGCGCCGGCGGCGCGGGCCTCGCGCATGAAGCGGGAGCGTACGTCGGCCAGGTCCTCGGCCGAGAACTCGCGGCTCAGCGCCAGGCGCTTGACGGCGACCTGGCGGCCGGTCGAGCGTTGCGTAGCCTTGTAGACGACGGCCATCGCGCCCCGGCCGATCTCGGCGCCGAGATCGTAGTCCTGCAATCCCGATGCTGCGGCGTCCGCCCGCGTCGGCGGGGCCTCGGATTCGTGCTCGGCGGGCTGGGTCGAAGCCTCGTCGGGGGGCACGTCTGCCGTGCCGGCCACGCGGCCGACGAGCCGCTGCCAGAAGCCGCCGGATTTGCCGCTGCTTGCCATACGGCGGATCTTAGGTGGACTGGCGAGCGGCGCGGCGGCCGAGCGCCAGGCCGACGGCGACCACGAAGATCGCGCCGCTGATGCTGACGGCGTAGTCCAGGTCATGCAGATGGGTGTCGAGCCAGTCGTGCACGGCGGCGTCGGTCGTCGCCATCTCGCCGGCGACGAAGCCCAGCAGGGCCGCGCCCAGGGTGATGAGGGCCGGGAAGCGCGCCATCAGCTTCAGCAGCAGCGTGCTGCCGAAGATGATCAGCGGAATGGACAGGCCCAGGCCGATGACGAGCAGGGGCAGGCGCATGCCCTCGGGCGCGCTGTTGGCCGCGGCGGCGACGGCGATGACGTTGTCCAGGCTCATGACGAGGTCGGCGATCAGGATGGTCCGCACGGCCCCCCACAGCGTCGTGTGGGCGTGCACATCGGCCCCGTCGTCGTTGTCGGCCAGCAACTGGATGCCTATCCACAGCAGCAGTACCGCGCCCGAGAGCTTCAGCCAGGGCAGCTGCAGCAGCTGCACGGCAAACAGGGTCAGCACCACGCGCAGCGCGATGGCGGCGCCGCTGCCGAGCACGATAGCCCGCTGCTGCTGCGTGGCCGGCAGGTTGCGCGAGGCCAGTGCGATGACGACGGCGTTGTCGCCCGACAGCAGGACATTGACCCAGATGATCTTCAGCAGCGCGATGAGGAAGGCGGCGTTCAGCAGGTCCATGTCGTAGAAATAAAAAAGCCGCCGGGCTCGTACCCGGCGGCTCTCTGTGGGGTCGAGGCCCGGATTACAGCAGGGCCTTCAGCAGCTTGCCCATCTCGGACGGGTTGCGCGTGACGGTGAAGCCGCACTCTTCCATGATGGCGAGCTTGGCATCGGCCGTGTCGGCGCCGCCCGAGATCAGCGCGCCGGCGTGGCCCATGCGCTTGCCCGGAGGGGCGGTGACGCCGGCGATGAAGCCGACGATGGGCTTCTTCATGTTGGCCTTGCACCAGCGGGCGGCTTCGGCCTCGTCCGGGCCGCCGATCTCGCCGATCATGATGACGGCGTCGGTGTCCGGGTCGTCGTTGAAGGCCTTCATCACGTCGATGTGCTTGAGGCCGTTGATCGGGTCGCCGCCGATGCCGACCGCCGACGATTGGCCCAGGCCGATCTCGGTCAGTTGGGCCACGGCCTCATAGGTCAGCGTGCCGGAGCGCGAGACGACGCCGATGCGGCCCTTGCGGTGGATGTGGCCGGGCATGATGCCGATCTTGATCTCTTCGGGCGTGATCAGGCCGGGGCAGTTGGGGCCCAGCAGCAGCGTGCGCTTGCCGCCGGCGGCTTCCTTGGCCTTCATCTTGTTGCGCACCTCCAGCATGTCGCGGACCGGAATGCCTTCGGTGATGCAGATCGCCAGGTCCAGGTCGGCCTCGACGGCTTCCCAGATCGCGGCAGCGGCGCCCGCGGGCGGCACGTAGATGACCGAGACGGTCGCGCCGGTTTGCGAGGCGGCTTCCTTGACGGTGGCGTAGATGGGGATCTCGGAGAACTTCTCGCCGGCCTTCTTCGGGTTCACGCCCGCGACGAAGGCGTTCTTGCCGTTGGCATAGGCCTGGCAGCCCAGGGTGTGGAACTGGCCGGTCTTGCCGGTGATGCCCTGGGTGATGACCTTGGTGTCTTTGTTGATGTAGATCGACATGTCTTTTACTCCTGGGCTTTAAGCAACGGCCGCAACAATCTTGGTGGCCGCTTCGGCCATCGTGTCGGCGGCGATGATGGGCAGGCCGCTCTCGGCCAGCATCTTCTTGCCCAGTTCTTCGTTGGTGCCCTTCATGCGCACGACCAGCGGCACTTGCAGGTTCACGGCCTTGCAGGCGGTGATGACGCCTTCGGCGATGGTGTCGCACTTCATGATGCCGCCGAAGATGTTCACGAGGATGCCCTTCACGCTCTTGTTCTTCAGCATGATCTTGAAGGCCTCGGTCACCTTCTCGGCCGTGGCGCCGCCGCCGACGTCCAGGAAGTTGGCCGGCTCGCCGCCGAACAGCTTGATGGTGTCCATCGTGGCCATGGCCAGGCCGGCGCCGTTCACCAGGCAGCCGATGTTGCCGTCCAGCGAGATGTAGGCGAGGTCGAACTTGGAGGCTTCGATTTCGGCCGGGTCTTCTTCATCGAGGTCGCGGTAGGCGACGATCTCGGGGTGGCGGAACAGCGCGTTGGCGTCGAAGTTGAACTTCGCGTCCAGGGCCATCAGATTGCCCTTGCTGTCGCGGTTCAGCGGATTGATCTCCACCAGGGACGCGTCCGTGTCCATGTAGCACTTGTAGAGCTTGGCGAACAGGTCGACGGCCTGGTCGACCGTGTGGCCAGCCATGCCGATGGCGGCGGCGACCTTCTTCGATTGCTCGGGCGTGATGCCGGTCAGCGGGTCGATCATCTCGGTGATGATCTTCTCGGGCGTGCTGTGGGCCACCTCCTCGATGTCCATGCCGCCTTCGCTGGAGGCGATCAGCGCGACCTTCTGCGTGGCGCGGTCGGTGACCAGCGAGATGTAGAACTCCTTGCCGATGTCGGCGCCGTCCTCGATGTAGAGGCGGCGGACCTTCTGGCCCTCGGGGCCGGTCTGGTGGGTCTTGAGCTGCATGCCCAAGATGGCTTCGGACTTTTCCTTCACGTCGTCGATGGTCTTGGCGACCTTGACGCCGCCGCCCTTGCCGCGGCCGCCGGCGTGGATCTGGGCCTTCACGACCCAGACCGGGCCACCCAGCTTCTGGGCGGCTTCGACGGCCTCCTGCACGGTGAAGGCCGGGATGCCGCGCGGCACCGGCACGCCGAACTGGCGCAGGATTTCTTTGCCCTGGTATTCGTGGATTTTCATGGCTGGGTCTCTCGGGTCGGGGAAGTCAGGAAGCAGTCGCGGCCGGCGTCAGATGCCAGCGGGGGTAGAACTTGGCGACGGTTTCACCGTCGCGGCGCAGTGCGTGGCAGCGATCGAGCTGGAAGGGCGGGTTGCCGGCCGCATCGCCCTCGCGGGTGTCGATGACGGAGCCGGCCATGGCCTGGATGACGGCCGTCGGCAGGATCTGGCAGAGCTCGGTCAGGTGGGTGCAGCCGCGCGTGCCGGCCAATCGTTCCTGGACCGCCTGACGGAAGCCTTTCATCAGGCTCAGACCGACCAGGCGGGCGTAAGCGTCGCCGTGCTCGTTGCAGGCGCCGGGGTAGGGCATCCACAGCGTCTCGGACGTGGCGGCCACGATGGTCAGCGTGGTGTCGACGGTCAGATGCAGCAGCATCTGGTGGATGGGCTCGCCCGCCTTGCGGGGCAGACCGGCCAGCGGCACGTCGTGGGTCTTGGTGTCCGTCAGGCTTGCTTCGACGTCGAACAGGCCGTCATCGCGCGCGAACACCTGCACATCGAGGGCGCGGCGGTGCAGTGGGCGGCGCGGGACGGAGGATGGGGCGGCGGGCATGGCGGGGGATCTGGCGAAACAACCCGGCTGATGCCGGGACGGGGCCGACCCGCTTTCGCAGCCGCCTTGCACGGGGTGCAAATGCGCCTGTAACCGGGTGAACCCTCATTTTTGGGCAGCCGGCAATGTAGCACGGAGGGTGAAAACTACCGCTGCGCTCTCGGTCAAGGGGCGCTTAGGCCCTCAGCAAGCGGCGCACCACATCGGGGGCAAACCCCCGTGCCAGCAGGAAGCGCGTCTGGCGCGCCTGCTCGCTGGCCTCCCGGGACGGCTCCGTGCCGAAGCGCTTCAGCCAGACTTCGCGGGCGCGCTCCAGCTCGGTGGCGCGCAGCGTCGCCTGCTGTTCGGCATCCAGCTTGAGCCCATGCTGGGCCAGTTCCTGCTGGATGCGCTGGGCCCCGAAGCGGCCCTCGCGCGCATGCAGGCGGGACTCGACGAAGCGGGTTTCGTCCAGATACCCGTCGGCGGCGAGGCTGTCGAGCAGGGCATCGACGGCGGTGGCGCCTGCTTCGGGCGCATCGTCCGGCGCGGACGGATGCGCGGCCTCTTCGTCGGCATCGCTGGCCGCCTGCGCGCGGCGCATGCGCTGCTGCTCGATCCGCAGCAGTTTGCGCCGCAGCTCGACACGGCTGTGTTCGCGCTGGGCCAGCAGCCCGATGGCGCGAGCCTTCAGCGACAGAGGAGCGCGAATCGCCATACAGCCTGAGCCGGGTTACTCCTTGGCGGCGCCCTCGGCCTCGCTCAGGGGAGCGACGCCGACCGCTTCGCGGATGCGGTTTTGATCAAGCCGCATCGGTCACGCCTTGTCAGTCGTGCCCTCGGCCTCGCCCAAGGGGGCGACGCCGACCGCTTCGCGGATGCGGTTTTCGATCTCGTGGGCGATGTCGGGGTTCTCGCGCAGGAATTCGCGGGCGTTGTCCTTGCCCTGGCCGATCTTCTCGCCGTTGTAGGCGTACCAGGCGCCGGACTTGTCGACGATCTTGTGGATGACGCCCATATCGACGATCTCGCCCTCGCGGCTGATGCCTTCGCCGTAGAGGATGTCGAACTCGGCGGTCTTGAATGGCGGGCTGACCTTGTTCTTGACGACCTTGACCTTGGTCTCGGAGCCGATGATCTCCTCACCTTTCTTGATCGAGCCGATGCGGCGGATGTCCAGGCGCACCGACGCGTAGAACTTCAGCGCGTTGCCACCGGTGGTCGTTTCGGGCGAACCGAACATGACGCCGATCTTCATGCGGATCTGGTTGATGAAGATGACCGTGCAGTTGGTCTTCTTGATCGTGGCGGTCAGCTTGCGCAGGGCCTGGCTCATCAGGCGGGCCTGCAGGCCGGGGAGCTGGTCGCCCATCTCGCCTTCGAGCTCGGCCTTGGGCGTGAGCGCGGCGACCGAGTCGATGACGATGAGGTCCACCGAGCCGGAGCGCACCAGCGCATCGACGATCTCGAGGGCCTGCTCGCCGGTGTCGGGCTGGCTGATCAGCAGGTCTTGCAGGTTGACGCCGAGCTTCTGGGCGTACTGGATGTCCAGAGCGTGCTCGGCGTCGATGAAGGCGCAGGTGCCCTGGATCTTCTGCATTTCCGCGATGACCTGGAGCGTCAGCGTGGTCTTGCCGGAAGACTCGGGGCCGTAGATCTCGATGACGCGGCCACGCGGCAGGCCGCCGACGCCCAGGGCGATATCCAGACCCAGGGAGCCGGTGGAGACGACCTGGATGTCGTCGATGACCTCGCCTTCGCCGAGGCGCATGATGGAGCCCTTGCCGAACTGCTTCTCGATCTGGGCGAGTGCGGCCTGCAGGGCCTTGGCTTTTTCGGTGTTCAGGGCTTTGACGGGGGCGTCCATGCAGTTCTCCAAAGAATGGCTGAATTATGGGGCAATCTGTATGTTTGTACAGTGGTTTGTCCCCAGGCTTGATGAGCATCCTAGGCAGTCGCTAGCTCATGACGTGAGCCACCCGCGCAACACATAACATCGGCCGAGGAGACAAGACGATGCGCATCCTGATTGCCGAAGATGACCAAGTGCTGGCCGATGGGCTGTTGCGGGCGCTGCGCGCCTCGGGCTATGCGGTGGACCGCGTCAGCTCGGGTACCGAGGCCGATACGGCGCTGGCGACCCACGAGTTCGACCTCGTCATCCTCGACCTCGGCCTGCCGCGCCTGCACGGGCTGGAGGTGCTGCGCAAGCTGCGCGCGCGCGGCTCGACGATGCCGGTGCTGATCCTGACGGCGGCGGACAGCGTGGAGCAGCGCGTCAAGGGGCTGGACCTGGGCGCGGACGACTACATGGCCAAGCCCTTCTCGCTGCAGGAGCTGGAGGCGCGCGTGCGGGCGCTGACGCGCCGCGGCCTGGGCACGGCCAGCAGTCTCATCAAGCACGGGCCGCTGACCTTCGACGCCACCGGCCGCGTGGCCTATATCAACGAGCAGATGCTGGAACTCTCGGCGCGCGAGCTGTCGCTGCTGGAGGTGCTGCTGCAGCGCGCCGGCCGCCTGGTCAGCAAGGACCAGCTCGTCGAGCGCCTGTGCGAGTGGGGCGAGGAGGTCTCGAACAACGCGATCGAGGTCTACATCCACCGGCTGCGCAAGAAGATCGAGCAGGGGCCGATCCGCATCGCCACCGTGCGCGGCCTGGGCTACTGCCTAGAGAAAATCCCCTCGTAAATGCCGACCAAGGACGGCGCCAGCCCGCAGCAGGGCTCGCTGTTCGGCGAGATCCTCGACTGGATGCTCGCCCCGCTGCTGTTGATCTGGCCGATCAGCGTGGCGCTGACCTGGCTGGTGGCGCAGGGCATCGCCAGCCGGCCCTATGACCGCGAGCTGGGCGAGACGGCGCGCAGCCTGGGCCTGCAGGTGGCGGCGGCCGAGGCGCCGACCAAGGGACGCGACCGTTATGCCCTGGTGCCCGAGGCGGCGGCGCTGCTGCGCGCGGACGCGTCGGACACGGTCTTCTACCAGGTGCTGGGCCTGCGCGGCGAGCTGCTCAGCGGCGACTCGACGCTGCCGGTGCCGGTCGAGGACGCGCCCGTCGTGCCCTGGGAGATCCACTTCCGCGACGACGAGGTCGGCACGGACGCCGTGCGCGTGGCCTATCTCTGGGTCGCGCCCGAGGGCCAGGCCGGCTCGACCAAGACCATGCTGGTGCAGGTCGCGGAGACGCTGGGCAAGCGTGCGCGCCTGACCAACGAGATCATCAAGGGCGTCATCCTGCCGCAGTTCGTCATCCTGCCGCTGGCGGTGCTGCTGGTGTGGCTGGCGCTGGCGCGTGGCATATCGCCGCTCAACGAGCTGCAGCGGCGCATCCGCTCGCGCGAGAGCTCGGACCTGTCCCCCATCGACGAGCAACGCGTGCCCGACGAGGTCGCGCCGCTGGTGCGCGCGATCAACGACCTGCTGGCGCGGCTGGACTCGTCGATGAGCCGCCAGAAGCATTTCCTCGCCGACGCGGCCCACCAGCTGAAGACGCCGCTGGCCGGCCTGCGCACCCAGGCCGAGCTGATCCAGCGCGAGATCGACGCCGGCCGGGCCTCGCCCGACGAGATGAAGCGCTCGCTGGCGCAGATCGCGCGTGCCAGCGAGCGCGCGGCCCACATGGTCAACCAGCTGCTGTCGATGGCGCGCGCCGAGGACGCCGAGCAGGCCATGAAGCGCGAGCCGGTCAACCTGGCCGAGATCGCCATCGACACCGTGCGCGACTTCGTGCCGCGCGCGCTGGAGCGGCGCATCGACCTCGGCTACGACGGCGTCAGCCCGGACGACAGCCGGCTGCGCGTGCTGGGCCAGCCGGTGCTGATCGGCGAGCTGATCCGCAACCTCGTCGACAACGCGCTGCTGTACACGCCGGCCAGCGGCGTCGTCACGGTGCGCGTCGTCGAGGACCCGTTCGGCCAGGTCGTCGTGCTGCAGGTCGAGGACACCGGGCCGGGCATCGCGCCGGGCGAGCGCGAGAAAGTCTTCCAGCCCTTCTACCGGTCGCTCGGCAGTGGCGTGGAAGGCTCGGGCCTGGGCCTGGCCATCGTGCAGGAGATCGTGCAGCAGCACGAGGCCGAGCTGACGCTGGACGACACGCGCCTGCGCCGCGCGGCGGGCGGAGAGTCGCCCGACGGCCAGGGGCCGGGGGCGCGGTTCACGATCCGCTTCCCGGCCGTGGCGGCCGCCCCGGCGCTCAGGTCTTGACCAGCTTCCTGACCCGCGCGATCGACAGCAGCAGGCCGAGGCTCAGCCCCAGCGTCACCATCGCCGTGCCGCCATAGCTGACGAAGGGCAGGGGCACGCCGACGACGGGCAGGATGCCGCTGACCATGCCCATGTTGACGAAGACATAGGTGAAGAAGGACAGCGTCACGGCGCCGGCCATCAGCCGCGTGAACAGCGTGGGCGCGTCGGAGGCGATCATCAGCCCACGCAGGATCAGCGCCGTGAAGCCGACCAGCAGGGCCAGCGCGCCCATCAGGCCGAACTCCTCGCCGAAGGCCGCGAAGATGAAGTCCGTCGTGCGCTCGGGGATGAACTCCAGGTGCGTCTGCGTGCCCTGCATGAAGCCCTTGCCGGTCACGCCGCCGGAGCCGATGGCGATCTCGCCCTGGATGATGTGGAAGCCCTTGCCGAGTGGGTCCTTGCTCGGGTCCAGCAGCGTGCAGATGCGGTGCTTCTGGTAGTCCTTGAGCACCGGCCAGGTCAGGTCGGGCTCGCAGATCTTGTCCTCGCTGAGCACCAGGGCCGTCGCGGCGGCGGCGCCGATGACGAAGGCCGGCACGATGAGCTTCCAGGGCAGGCCGGCGAAGAAGATCACGTACAGGCCCGCGGCCAGCACCAGGATGCCGGTGCCGAGGTCGGGCTGCTTGGCGATCAGCAGGAAGGGCAGCAGCAGCAGCGCGAAGGCGGCGATGAAGTCGGGCCAGCGCAGCAGGCCCTCGCGCTTCTGGAACCACCAGGCCAGCATCAGCGGCACGGCCAGCTTGAGCAGCTCGGACGGCTGGATCTGCGTGACGCCGATGCTGAGCCAGCGCGTCGCGCCCTTCTTCGTGACGCCGAACAGCGCCGTCGCGACCAGCAGCATGACGCCCACCGTGTAAAGCGGGATGGCCAGAGCCATCAGCCGCTGCGGCGGCACCTGGGCGACGACGAACATCAGGCCCAGGGCCAGCACCATGTTGCGGGCGTGGTCGGGGAAGCGCGTGCCGTTGTCGTAACCGGCCGAGTACATGCACAGCAGGCCCCAGGCGCACAACCACAGCACGGCCAGCAGCAGAGGGATGTCGAAGCCGCTGAGCCAAGGCCGCAGCCGGCTCATCAGGGGCGGGCGTTCGATGACGGTCATCGCGAGGCTCCCGAAGCTGGGGCCGAGGCAGCAGATGCCGCAGGAGCGGGCACCGACGCCGCCTGGCCCGGTTGACCGGCCAAGGGCACGTCGACCGCCCGGCGCGGCGTGCCGATGGGCGTGAAGGACTGGCCCAGTTGTGTCTTCGCGATGTCTTCCTCGCTGGGATACTGGCCCGCCAGCAGGTAGTCGAAGACGCGGCGCGCGATGGGCGCCGCTGAGGCATTGCCCCAGCCGGCGTTCTCGACGATGACGGCCAGCGCGACGCTGGGATGGTCCATCGGCGCGAAGCCGACGTAGAGCGAATGGTCGCGCTTGCGCTCGTCGGCCTTGATGGCGCTGTATTTCTCGCCGGCCTTCAGGCCCACGGCCTGGGCCGTGCCGGTCTTGCCCGCGCTCAGGTAGGGCGCGCCCTGGAACACCTGGCGCCCGGTGCCCTCCAGCGTCACGCCGTTCATCGCGTTGTGGATGATGGCCACGTCGGCCGGCTTGAGCGGCAGCGCTGGCAGCGCGTCGCTGGCGACGCGGCGGTCCGCGTGCTTGACGACGTCCTCGATGTCGCGCACCAGGCGAGGCTTGAAGCGCAGGCCGCCCGAGGCGATGGTCGAGTAGGCCGTGGCCATCTGCAGCATCGTGAAGTTGTTGTAGCCCTGGCCGATGCCCAGAGAAATGGTCTCGCCGGCGTACCACTTCTGCTGCTCGGGGCGCTTGAACTTGCGGCGCTTCCACTCGGTGGACGGCAGGTCGCCGGTGACCTCGCCCTGCAGGTCGATGTCGGTCTTGCGGCCCAGGCCGAAGGGCTCGAGCTGGTCGTGGATGAGGTCCACGCCCATGTCGTTGGCCAGGCCGTAGAAGTAGACGTTGGACGAGGTGACGATGGCCAGGCGCATGTCCTTGGGGCCGGCGCGGTCGGTCTCGGGGCTGCCGAAGGTGCGGCCGCCGAAGCTGAAGCTCAGGTTGTCCTGGATGACCAGGTGCGGGTCGCGCTTGCCGGTGTTCAGCGCCGCCATGGCCATCAGCGGCTTGAAGGTGGAGCCCGGCGGATAGGTGCCGCGCAGTGCGCGGTTCAGCAGCGGCTTGTCGATGTCCTCGTTGAGCTCGCGCCAGGAATCGGCGTCGATGCCGTCGACGAAGAGATTGGGGTCGAAGGTGGGCTTGGACACGAAGGCCAGCACCTCGCCGTTGCGCGGGTCGATGGCCACCAGCGCACCGCGGCGTTCGCCGAAGAGTTGCTCGACCAGTGCCTGCAGCTTGATGTCGATGGACAGGTTCAGCGTGTTGCCGGGCGTGGGCGGCTTGTGGTCGAGCCGGCGCACCGCGCGGCCGCCGGCGCTGGTCTCGACCTGCTCGAAGCCGGTCGTGCCGTGCAGCTCCTTCTCGTAGGCCTGCTCCAGGCCGAGCTTGCCGATGTATTCGGTGCCGCGGTAGTTGGCGATGTCCTCGTCTTCCCAGTCGTCCATGGCCTTCTTCTCGGCCTGGTTGATGCGGCCGATGTAGCCGATCAGGTGGGCGCCCACCTCGCCCAGCGGGTAGGAGCGGAACAGCCGCGCCTTGATCTCGACGCCCGGAAAGCGGAAGCGCTGGGCGGTGAAGCGGGCCACCTCCTCATCCGTCAGCTTGGTGCGGATGGGCAGGGAGTCGGTGTGCTTGGCCTCCTCCAGCAGGCGCTTGAAGCGGCGCTTGTCGCGGGCCTGGATCTCGATGACCTGGCCCAGCGCCTCAATGGTGGCGTCCAGGTCGACGACCTTCTCGGGGTTGATCTCGAGCGTGTAGGCCGAGTAGTTGCTGGCCAGCACGACGCCGTTGCGGTCCTTGATGAGGCCGCGGTTGGGCACGATGGGCACGACGGCGATGCGGTTGGACTCGGCACGCTCGGCGAAGCTGTCGTACTGCACGACCTGCAGCCAGACGAGGCGGGCCACCAGCAGCCCGAAGCAGAACAGCACGAAGGCGCCCGCGGCCAGCACGCGCATCCGGAAGCGCGACAGCTCCTGGTGGAGGTTCTTGAGGACGACCACTTCGGTTTACAGGGGGCGGTGGGCGTCGCGGTCGGGCGCGCGGCGCTGCGGGGCGAGCAGCAGCACGCTGGCGACGGGCCACAGCGCGGCCTCGAACATCGGTGCCAGCAGAACTCCCCAGCCTGGCCACATGCCGCCGACGATCATCCGCACGATCAGCGCCAGCGCGTGCGCAGCGAAGAACAGCGGCAGCACCTGGACGGACTGCGCACCGAGGCTGAACCAGGGCAGGCGGCGGTGCAGCGTGATCGCGCCGAAGCTCAGGCCGCTGTAGGCCAGCGCATGCTGGCCCAGCACGGCGCCGTCGTGCACGTCGATCAAGAGGCCGAACACGAAGGCCCACAGCACGCCGACGCGGCGCGGCTGGTGCACGCCCCAGAACACGATCACGATGGCCAGCACGTCCGGCATCGCGGCGATGCGGCCCAGCGGCACCATGTCGATCATCAGCGCGAGAGCCAGCGTCAGGGCGATGAACCAGGGGTTGGCGGGCAGCAGCAGCTTCTCGGCCGCGCGCGGCATGATCATGGCGTGGCTCCCGAAGCCTTCGCGGCGGCCTTCTCGGCGCGCTCTGACTTGCGCTTCTCGCGGGCGCTGGCCTTGGCTTCGGCCGCCGAGGCGGCCTCGGCGGCGGCGGCCACCTCGGCCTCCTTCCTGGCGGCGATATGGCGGTCCATCGGCTGCAGCACCAGCACATGGTGGGCGCTGTCCGGCTGGGCGATGGGCGTGAGCTGCACCTGCGCAAAGCTGGAGTCGCCGCGCCGCTCGACGACGGTGACCTTGGCCACCGGCAGGCCCGGCGGGTAGACGCCGTCCAGGCCCGAGGTCGTCATCAGATCGCCGACCTTGACGTCGGCGTTCGCGGCCAGGAAGCGCAGCTCCATGCCGGCGCCGTCCGGACGGCCGGCGGCGGCGTTGCGCATCTGCGTGCGGGCGTTCAGCAGCGGGATGGCGGCGTCCTTGTCGGTCAGCAGCGTGACCTCGGCGGACAGTGGGTAGACGCGCGTCACCTGGCCCAGCACGCCGGCCTCGTTGATGACGGGCGAGCCGGCCGCCACGCCCTGGGTCGCGCCGCGGTCGATGACGACGCGGCGCGAGAAGGGATCGGGCGCCTCGAACAGCACCTCGGCGGCGAGGGTCGGCACCACCAGCGCCGGCTGCAGGCCCAGCAGCTTGCGCAGCCGCTCGTTCTCGGCCTGCAGGGCCTCGGCGCGCGACAGGCGTTCGGCTTGGGCGCTGAGCTGGCGCCTGGCCAGGTCTTCCGCGGCCATCGCGCGCTTGGTGCCGCGCAGGTAGTCGCCGGCGTTCTCCCAGGCGTCAACCGGCACCAGCAGCAGGCGCTGCACCGGCTGCAGCACCAGCGCCAGCGCGGCGCGGGCCGGCAGCATCAGCTTGAAGCGGGCGTCCGCCACCATCAGCAGCAGGGCCAGCGCCGAACACAGCGCGAGCTTGGTCAGCGCCGACGGACCTTGGCGGAAGAACGGCGGCGGGGAGCGGTCGAGGGTGCCGAGGGGCATGGCGCGCGGGGCGCGTTGGCTGCTTATTCGGAGGTGAAGATGCTGCCCAGGCGCTCCATGCGCTCCAGCGCCATGCCGCAGCCGCGCACGACACAGGTCAGCGGGTCTTCGGCCACCAGCACCGGCAGGCCGGTTTCCTCGCCCAGCAGGCGGTCCAGGTCGCGCAGCAGCGCGCCGCCGCCGGTCAGCATCATGCCGCGCTCGGCGATGTCGGCGCCCAGCTCGGGCGGCGTCTGCTCCAGCGCGTTCTTCACGGCGCTGACGATCTGGTCCAGCGGGTCGGTGAGGGCTTCCAGGATCTCGTTGGACGAGATCGTGAAGCTGCGCGGCACGCCTTCGGAGAGGTTGCGGCCCTTGACCTCCATCTCCTTGACCTCGGAGCCGGGGAAGGCGCTGCCGATGTTCTTCTTGATCGCCTCGGCGGTGGGCTCGCCGATCAGCATGCCGTAGTTGCGGCGGATGTAGTTGATGATGGCCTCGTCGAACTTGTCGCCGCCGACGCGCACGCTGCCCTTGTAGACCATGCCGCCCAGCGAGATGACACCCACTTCGGTGGTGCCGCCGCCGATGTCGACGACCATCGAGCCCGAGGCCTCGGCCACCGGCAGGCCGGCGCCGATCGCGGCGGCCATCGGTTCCTCGATCAGGTAGACCTCGCTGGCGCCGGCGCCCAGCGCGCTCTCGCGGATCGCGCGGCGCTCCACCTGGGTGGAGCCGCAGGGCACGCAGATGATGATCCTCGGCGACGGCTTGAACGTCTTCGAGTCGTGGACCATCTTGATGAACTGCTTGAGCATCTGCTCGGCGACCGTGAAGTCGGCGATGACGCCGTCCTTCATCGGGCGAATGGCCTCGATGTTGCCGGGCACCTTGCCCAGCATGGCCTTGGCCTCGCGGCCGACGGCCTGGATGGTTTTCTTGCCGTTGGGGCCGCCCTCGTGGCGGATCGACACGACGGAGGGCTCGTCGAGGACGATGCCCTTGCCACGCACGTAGATCAGGGTGTTGGCGGTGCCGAGGTCGATGGCGAGGTCGGTGGAGAAATAGCGGCGCAGGGAGGCGAACATGGTGTGGCGCTGGGAGCCTCGCCGGCGGGGCGTGGCCCGAAAGATGGGGGGTGCTTAAAGCAGCGAGGCCGCCCGGCTGGCGACGAAATCAGTCGCTGAGGGGGCAGCCCCGAAGGCCATGAAGATGGGCAGCGATAATAACCGAACCCCCCTGTTTTTAGCCCGCCAGCACTAGGTTTCTGGCCCCAGGCTTACATCTGAAAACCCTTCATGAGCCTCACCCCTGACGACGTGAGCCGCATTGCCAATCTGGCGCGGCTGGAGCTGAAGCCGGCCGAGTCCGACGCGCTTCGGCAACAGCTCAACGGCTTCTTCAAGATCGTGGACCAGATGAGCGCCGTCGACACCGCCGGCGTCGAGCCGCTGTACACGCCGCTGTCGGCCATCCAGCAGGTGCAGCTGCGCCTGCGTGACGACGTGGTCACCGAGAGCAACCAGCGCGAGCTCAACCAGCGCAGCGCCCCGGCCGTCGAGGACGGCCTCTTCCTCGTTCCCAAGGTCATCGAATGAAACCCGTTCACGACATGGGCGTGGCCGAGCTGGCCGCCGCCCTGAGGAGCCGTGCCGTCTCCAGCCGCGAGGCCACGCAGGACCTGCTGGCGCGCATCCGCAGCCACGAGGCGCTGGGCGCCTTCCTGCACGTCGATGCCGATGGCGCCCTGGCCCGCGCCGACGCGGCGGATGCGGCGCTGGCGGCCGGCAGCGCCGCTGCGCTGGCCGGCGTGCCCATCGCGCACAAGGACATCTACGTCACGGCCGACATGCCGACGACGGCCGGCTCCAAAATCCTGGCCGGCTACCGCAGCCCCTTCGACGCCACCGTCGTGGCGCGGCTCAATGCCGCCGGCATGGTGAGCCTGGGCAAGCTGAACTGCGACGAGTTCGCGATGGGCTCGGCCAACGAGAACAGTGCCTATGGCCCGGCCCACAACCCCTGGGACCGCAGCCGCGTGCCCGGCGGCTCCTCGGGCGGCTCGGCCGTGGCCGTGGCGGCGCGCCTGGTGCCCGGCGTCACCGGCACCGACACCGGCGGCTCCATCCGCCAGCCGGCCAGCTTCTGCGGCATCACCGGCATCAAGCCGACCTATGGCGTGTGCAGCCGCTACGGCATGATCGCCTTCGCCTCCAGCCTGGATCAGGCCGGCCCCATGGCCCGCTCGGCCGAGGACTGCGCGCTGCTGCTGTCGACGATGAGCGGCTTCGACGAGCGCGACGCGACCAGCGTGAACCAGCCGCCGCAGGACTTTCACGCGCAGATGCTGGCCGCCCGCGAGGGCGCCACGGCGGTGCAACCGCTCAAGGGCCTGCGCATCGGCCTGCCCAAGGAGTTCTTCCCCGCCGGCCTGTCCGCCGACGTCGATGCCGCGGTGCGCGCCGGCCTGGCCGAGCTGGAGAAGCTGGGCGCGACGCTGGTGGACGTCAGCCTGCCTCGCACGGAGCTGGCCATCCCCGTCTACTACATCATTGCCCCGGCCGAGGCGAGCTCCAACCTCTCGCGCTTCGACGGCGTCAAGTTCGGCCATCGCGCAGCGAACTACGACGACCTGCTCGACATGTACAAGAAGACGCGCGCCGAGGGCTTCGGCCCCGAGGTCAAGCGCCGCATCATGATCGGCACCTATGTGCTCTCGCACGGCTACTACGACGCCTACTACCTGCAGGCCCAGAAGCTGCGCCGCATGATCGCGGACGACTTCCAGCAGTGCTTCACGCAGTGCGACCTGATCGCCGGCCCGGTGGCGCCCACGGTGGCCTGGAAGGCCGGCACCGGCGCCGAGGACCCGACCCAGGCCTACCTCGCCGACATCTTCACGCTGCCCGGTTCGCTGGCCGGCCTGCCCGGCATGAGCGTGCCGGTGGGCAGCGGCGCGGGCGGCATGCCCGTCGGCCTGCAGCTGATCGGCAACTACTTCAAGGAAGGGCAGCTGCTGCATGCGGCCCATGCCCTCCAGCAGGCGACCGACTGGCATCTCGCCGCGCCCGCAGGAATCTGATGGCCCCCACGCTCACTTTGTTCGCTGCCCCCCGAGGGGGCGTCGGCCTCCTTGAGGCGGCTCTGCGGAGTCCGATCTGAACATGCCCACCACCCCCAAACTCATCCGCGGCTACGAGGTCGTCATCGGCCTCGAAAACCACGTCCAGCTCTCGACGCGGAGCAAGATCTTCAGCGGCAGCTCGACCGCCTTCGGCGCGGCGCCCAACACCCAGGCCTCGCCCGTGGACCTGGCCCTGCCGGGCACGCTGCCGGTGCTGAACCGCGCGGCGGTGGAGCGCGCGATCCGCTTCGGCCTGGCCGTGGGCGCCAAGGTCGCGCCGCTGTCCATCTTCGCGCGCAAGAACTACTTCTACCCCGACCTGCCCAAGGGCTACCAGATCAGCCAGTTCGAGATCCCGGTGGTGCAGGGCGGCGCGGTGGAGTTCTTCGTCGGCGACGTCAGGCACAAGGTCAACCTGACCCGCGCCCACCTCGAGGAAGACGCAGGCAAGAGCCTGCACGAGGACTACCACGGGCAAAGCGGCATCGACCTGAACCGCGCCGGCACGCCACTGCTGGAGATCGTCTCGGAGCCCGACATGCGCTCGGGCGCCGAGGCGGCCGAGTACGCCAAGACCCTGCATGCTCTCGTGATGTGGCTGGGTATCTGCGACGGCAATATGCAGGAAGGCTCGTTCCGCTGCGACGTCAATGTGTCGGTGCGCAAGCCCGGCGAGCCCTTCGGCACGCGCCGCGAGATCAAGAACCTCAACAGCTTCCGCTTCCTCGTCGACGCGGTGAACTACGAGGTCAACTGGCAGATCGACGAGATCGAGGACGGCCGCAAGATCCAGCAGGCCACGGTCTTGTACAACCCTGACACCGGCGAGACCCGCGCGATGCGCAGCAAGGAAGACTCGGCCGACTACCGCTACTTCCCCGACCCCGACCTGCCGCCGCTGGTCATCGGTGCGGACTGGGTGGAGCGCGTGAAGGGCGAGATGCCGGAGCTGCCGGCCGTGATGGCCACCCGCTTCGAGAGCGCCGATGGCTTGCCGGCCTATGACGCGACGATGATGACGCAGAGCCTGCCCACGGCGCGCTACTACGAGGCCGCGAAGGCCGCGGGTGCGGTTCCGAAGCTGGTGGCCAACTGGGTGATGGGCGAGATCAGCAAGCGGCTGAACGCCACGGGCGGCGAGATCGACACCGCGCCTGTCAGCCCCGAGCTGCTGGCCAGGCTGATCGCCCGCATCTCTGACGGCACGATCTCGAACAACGCCGCCAAGCAGGTGTTCGAAGCGCTTTGGAGCGGCGAGGCGAGTGACGTCGACGCCGTCATCGACGCCAAGGGCCTGAAGCAGGTCAGCGACACCGGCGCCATCGAGGCCATCCTCGACGAGGTGCTGGCCGCCAACCAGAAATCGGTCGACGAGTACCGCGCCGGCAAGGACAAGGCCTTCAACGCGCTGGTCGGCCAGGCGATGAAGGCGACCAAGGGCAAGGCCAATCCGGCGCTCGTCAATGAGCTGTTGAAGAAAAAGCTCGGTTGACGGCCGAGCCCCCCGCCGCTACTTCGGGGCGGCGGGTTTGGCAGCCGGCTTCGGCTGCTCGGTCAGCGGTGGCAGCGAGCCCGGCGCGGCGCCGGCCCAGAGCTTGCGCAGCCGTGCCAGCTCGGCGTCGAAGCGCGAGTTGATGCGCACGATCTCGGCCTTCTGGTTCTCGATGAGCACCTGCTGCGCCTCGACGCTGGCGTCGTTGGCGTCCAGCGCCTGCTTGAGCTTGGCCGGCAGGGGCTTGCCCTTGTAGAACTCGGCCTCGTCCAGCAGCGGCTTGCGCTCGGCGCCGAGGTCCTTGATGCGGTGTTCGGAGATGCGCGTGGCTTTGTTGGCGTCGTCCAGCGCCAGACTGCGCGCGCGCTGGTGGGCGGCCTCGTTGGGGTAGCGCTGCATCAGCGTGCGGTCGCGGCGGGCGGCGTCCAGCTGGGCCAGGCGCTCGGCCGCGGCGCGGCGGTCGGCGGCTTCCTTGGCGGCGCGTTCCTCGGGGCTGAGGAAGGGCGGCAGCGTCGCGCGCTGCGAGCCGTCGGCATTGAGCACGCGCTGCTCGCGCGACGTGCATTCGAGGATGGGGCGGTCGCTGGTGAGCCGCCGGCCGTCGGGCGTCGTGCAGGTGTAGATGCCCTTGCCCGGCGAGGCCTCCTGGGCCCAGGAGGCGGACGCGAACAACAGCAGGCCGGCGACGAGCAGGTGGCGCATCAGACTCCGTAACGCTGTCGGTAGGCCAGCACGGCCGGGCGGTGGGAGGCGAGCTCGGGCGCGCCGTCCAGATAGGCCAGCAGGTCGGCCAGGCCGGCTATGGCGACGACCGGCAGGCCGTAGCGCTGCTGCACCTGCTGCACGGCCGAGTGCTCGCTGTCGACGCCGTTCTCGGCGGCCTTTTCCTGGCGGTCCAGCGCGATGGCGACGCCGCAGGGCTTGGCGCCGGCGGCTTCGATCATCTGGATGGACTCGCGTACCGAGGTGCCGGCGGAGATCACGTCGTCGATGATCAGCACGCGGCCCTGCACCGGCGCGCCGACCAGCGTGCCGCCCTCGCCGTGGTCCTTGGCTTCCTTGCGGTTGTAGGCGAAGGGCAGGTTGTGGCCGCGGCGGGCCAGTTCCATCGCGACGGCGGCCGCCAGCGTGATGCCCTTGTAGGCCGGGCCGAAGATCATGTCGAAGGGCAGGCCCGAGGCGATCAGGCGCTCGGCGTAGAAGCTGGCCAGGCGGCCGAGCTTGGCGCCGTCGTCGAACAGGCCGGCGTTGAAGAAATAGGGGCTGAGCCGGCCAGCCTTGGTCTTGAACTCGCCGAAGCGCAACACGCCCGCCTCGACGGCAAAGGCGACAAAGGACTGGGCGAGGGAATCGGTGGGCGCGGCTGACATGCCTGAAGATTCTAGAGGTCAAAAAAAGTGGCCCGGCCCCTGGAAGGGGCCGGGCCGTCGCTGGTTTTCACCGAGTCGCGGGTCAGGCCCGCATGGCGTCTTGCGGGGTCAGAAAGAGGCCTTGAACTGAACGCCGTAGCTGCGCGGCTCGTTGACGATGCCGGTCAGGTTGTCGAAGTCGATGGCGGCGATGATCTGGCGGTGGTTGGTGATGTTGCGCGAATAGGCCGCCACCTCGTACTTGCCGTTGGCCCAGCCGTAGCCGACGCGCAGGCCGCCTTCCAGCGCCGCCTTGGCGGTGTACTCCTTGGCCTCGTACAGGAACATGTTGTACTTGTCCTTGTAGGCCCAGTCGGTCAGCACGGTCAGTTCGCCGTTGCCGATCTCGGTGCTGTACTTCAGCGTCCAGTTCGCCACCCACTTCGGAGCGCGCGGCAGCGGGTTGCCGTTGATGCTGACGGTGCCGTTCGGGCCGGCGGCATTGGTCACCGTGCAGCCCGTGTTGGCCTGGAGGAACTGGAAGTTGGCGTTGCCGCAGGGCGCGACGTAGAGGTTGGGGTCCTTGATCTCCGTGTCGTTGTAAGACAGGCCCAGCGTCGTGCGCCAGTCGCGCGCGATGATGGCCTGGCCGTCGATCTCGAAGCCCTGGCCCTCGGCCCTGGCCGCGTTGACGAGGCGGTTCTGGTTGATCGAGCCGCTGCCGGCGGTCAGCTGCATGTCCTTCACTCGGTACTTGAACACCGTGCCGGTGATGCGGGCGGTGTTGTCCAGCAGGTCGGCCTTGAAGCCGGCTTCGACGGACAGCACCTTCTCGGAGTTGGCGATCGAGATCGGCGACGTGCCGGCCGGGACGCTGGATGCGTCGAAGAACAGGATGCGGCCCTGGATCGACGGCGCGCGGTAGCCGGTGGCGACGCGCGTGAACACGCTGGTGGACTTGTCGATGCTGTAGTTCGCGCTCAGGTCCCAGCTCCAGTTGCTTGACTTGGGGTGGGCCGTCACGAGGGCGATGTTGGGCAGGGTGGGGTGCTGGGTGCGCTGCGCGTCGAAGTCCTTCTTGTCGTCGGTGTAGCGCAGGCCCGCCGTGACCTTGAGGGCGGGCGTGACGGCGTACTTCACGTTGCCGAACGCGGCCCAGGACTTGGCCTCCTGGTGCTGCACCGCGTAACCGTTCTGCGGGCCGCCGGCGGTGAAGCTGTCGAAGTTGAAGCTGTCCACCTGCAGCTTCTCGTTGAAGTAGTACAGGCCGCCGATCCACTGCAGCGGGTCGCCGGTGTTGGACTGCAGGCGGAACTCCTGCGTCGTCTGGCGCAGATAGGGGATGCCGTCGGCGGTCTGTGCGTCGAAGGGGATCAGCGCCGGCTGGCCGGGGTAGCTCGGGCCGTCCGGGATGTTGCAGAAGCGGCAGCCGAAGCCGCCGTCCACGTCGCCGCGGCTGTAGAACTTGGCCTGGTCGTGCGCGGTGATCGAGTACAGCGACATGCCGTCGAAGTCCCAGCGCAGGCGGGCGCTGACCTCGCTGGATTTCAGCGTCTGGCTGTTGTAGCCGTCGGTCGGGTAGTAGCCATCGCTGTAGCCGTCGACGAGGTCGTTGGTGCCGCGCTTGATGATGTTGGCGCGGAAGGTCGTCGCGGTGCCGGCGTAGTCGCGGGCCTGGACCTTGAGCAGGGCCGAGAAGCCGCCGTTCTTGTAGGCCGCCTGCACGCGCAGCGCCTTGTCGTTGTAGCCCTCGAGATCCTTGGTCCCGGTGGGCAGCGGGTTGTGGACGCGGTTGTCCTGGTGCTGCGCGATGCCGGCGACGCGCATCTGCCAGTCGTCGTTCAGCGGCACGTTGACGGCGGCCTCCAGGTTGGCGGAGTTCCAGCGTCCGTAGCTGAAGTTGGCATAGCCCTCGAGGCGCTTGGTCGGCTTGGCGGAGTCGAACTTCATCACGCCGGCCGGCGAGTTGCGGCCGAACAGCGTGCCCTGCGGGCCGCGCAGCAGCTCGACCTGCTCCATGTCGAAGACCGGGAAGCCCTTCAGCGCGATGCTTTCCTGCACGACGTCGTCATAGACCAGGCCCACGGGCTGGGACGCGTTCATGTCGAAGTCGGTGTTGCCCAGGCCGCGCACATAGAAGCGCGGGAACGTGCGGCCGTAGTCGGACTCGATGTTCAGGCTCGGCACCTTGCCGGACAGCGCACGCACGTCCTGACCGCTGGCGTTGTAGGTGTCCAGTTCCTCGGACTTGATCGCCGAGATCGACAGCGACACGTCCTTCAGGTTCTCGGCGCGGCGGCTGCCGGTGACGATGACGGCTTCGAGCTGGTTGACATCCTTCTTGGCCTCGGGCGCCGGCGCGGTCTGCGCCATGGCGGCCTGCATCGGGAAGGCCGCGCCCAGCGCTAGCGCGAGCAGGGTCGGGGAAATGCGGTGTTTCGGCATGGGTGATCCTCGGGTTGACGGGTAGGACGAACAAGGGGGCGAGGGCCGGAGGGCATTTGTCGGCATGCCTCTTGATTGCTACGGGATAGTAAAGATCACGTCCCGTTCGCGGGACGGCAAAGCCCCTCGGTGTTGTGCTTTCGCTGCAAGCGATACTGACGGGACGCTGTCAATCCGCCAACTTCCGATGCGCTTCATCACCGCCAACCTCAACGGCGTGCGTTCCGCCGCCAGCAAGGGCTTCTTCGACTGGCTCGCCAAGCAGAAGGCCGACGCCGTCGGCGTGCAGGAGCTCAAGGCCCAGGCCGACGTCGTCGAGAGCCAGTTCCCGAGCTGCGGCAGGCTGACCGGTCACTTCCACTACGCCGAGAAGAAGGGCTACTCGGGCGTCGGCCTGTACACGAAGGAGGCGCCGAGCGACGTCGTCACCGGCCTCGGGATTGCGGAGTTCGACCAGGAGGGCCGCTGGATCGAGAAGCGCTTCGACAAGCCCGGCCGCAAGCTCAGCCTCATCAGCGTCTACTTTCCGAGCGGCACCAGCGGCGAGGAGCGCCAGCAGGTCAAGTTCCGTTTCCTCGACGCCCTCTACCCCCACCTGATGGCGCTGAAGGCCGAGCGTGAGTTCATCCTGGTCGCCGACGTCAACATCGCGCACAAGGAAATCGACCTGAAGAACTGGCGTAGCAACCAGAAGAACAGCGGCTTCCTGCCCGAGGAGCGGGCCTGGCTGACGCGGCTCTTCGACGGGGGCGCGAATGGCGCAGGCTTGGTCGACGTGTTCCGCACGCTGAACGACCGCGCCGAGCAATACACCTGGTGGAGCGCCCGCGGCGCGGCGCGCGCCAACAACGTCGGGTGGCGGCTGGACTACCACCTCGCCACGCCCGGCGTCGCCGCGCTCGCGAAGAAGGAAGCCATCTACACCGGCGAGATGTTCAGCGACCACGCGCCGCTGAGCATCGATTACGACTTCGCGCTGTAACCCGGCGCTGCCCGCGGCGCCGGCCGCACAACGCGCCACCTCTTCTTCGTGACTTCTGCCTCGCGCACGGTCGAGAGGTCCGCCGCCGCATGGCTTTGCCCTCAGCGCGGATTGATATTTGATAAATCTGATGTTATTGTTTCAATTGACACCAGATGTGGCGCCCGATTACAGGGCGGTTCCGTGGGGATGCGCTTGTGACGGCCGGGTCGGGCCGATCGCAGGCCGTGGGGTGCTCGAGAGCGTGGCGCGGGGGGGAGCGGCTTGTCCGTGGGGCCTGCGTTGCGGTGATGTGTGCGATGACCAGACCGCCGGTGTACTGACTCCGTGGGGCGCATGGCCCCTGGACGGGTGCCGTGTTCGAGAGGAGTTGCCTTGAAACGCTATCCCGCTTGGGTCGGGCATATCCGATGGGGGATGTGGCTCGCGTTTGCATATTTCGTCGCCGGCAAGCTGGGGTTGCTGCTGGCACTGCCACCCGTTGAAACGGCAGGTGTCTTTCCCGCCGCAGGCATCGGCGTTGCCGCCGTCTACCTGTGGGGCCGGTCAGCGGTGCCCTGGATCGCCCTGGGCGCGCTGGTGCTGGCATGGGGTCATGCTGGACCCGGGACGGGCGGCGCACTCGCGGCCGCCTTGCTCACATCGGCGGCCGTCCTCGAGGCGCTGATCGGCGGGCGGCTGCTGCGCCAGGTGCTCGGCACGAACGCGGCGCTCGACGAAGGCCGCCAGATCGGGCGCTATCTGCTGATCGCGCCGTTGGCCGCGCTGGTCGGTGCCACGTTGTCCGTGATCGCCCTGGTCGCGCTCGGGCTCGCGGGAGGCGATGGCGTCCGGGAGCAATGGGCGACGCGCTGGATTGCCGACGCATTGGGCGTGGTCGTGTTCTTTCCGCTGGTGCTGGCCTTCTGCGGCAAGCCTGCTGCTGCCTGGCGCCGGCGGCGCCTGCTGGTGGTGTCGACCACCGTGCTGTGCCTGGCCCTGGCCGTCCTGGCCTACCAGAGATCCAGCGCCACCGAACTGGATCGGCAGAAGCAGGCCTTCAATTACGAGGCCGGCCGCATCGCCGTGCGCCTGCAGGAGAGATTCGACGAGCAGGCCTATCTGCTGGAGCAGCTGGAAACCTATTTCTCCAAGGCGAGCACGCATGTCTCGCGGGTCGAATTCAAAGCCTATGTGCAGCCGGCGCTGGGCCGCTTCCCGATGCTGCAGGCCATCGAGTGGATACCGCATGTGCATTTGACGCGGCGTGCCGGGTTCGAGCAGGAACAGCGGGCAACGATGCCGGAGTTCGAAATCCGGGAGCGCAGCGACGCCGGCAAGATGATTGCTGCGGCGCAACGGCCGGCCTATTTCCCGGTCACCTACGTCGAGCCGCTGCCGGGCAACGAGAAGGCCGTCGGTTTCGACCTGTTCTCCAACCCTGCCCGCGCGGCGGCCATTTCCCAGGCGCTGGCCAGCGGGAAACCGGTTGCCACGGAGCCGATCAAGCTGGTCCAGGAAAAAGGCTCGCAGATGGGCACCCTGCTGCTGCAGCGGGTGAACACGCCGGCTCAGGATCTGGTGCTGACCGTCATTCGCATCGGGGATTTCGTGTCGGCCTTCGTGCCGCGGGACGCCCTCGTCGAGCTGGCCCTGGCCGACGTTCGCTCGGGCGAGATGCTGCACGGCGGTCTCGCCGCGCCGCGCGGCCCGATCGAATACAGCCAGAAGATCGAGTTTGGCGGCCGGGAGTATCAGCTGCGCATCACGCCCACGGCCAAATACACCCGGTCGAACGCCAGCCTGCAAAGCTGGGCCGTGCTGGTGGCCGGCACGCTCGGCGCCGGCCTGTTCGGCGCGCTCATGCTGCTGACGACAGGCATGACCTACAGGGAGGAGATCCTGGTCGACGAGCGCACCGCGGAAATCTCGGCCATCTACAAGCTGTGCCCCGACGGCCTGGTGTGCTGCGATCAGCGGCGCGAGATTCGATTCGCCAACCCGGCGTTTCTGTCCATGCTCGGACTCTCGGCCGAACAGGTGATCGGGCGGCCACTCGCGGAACTGGAGGGCCATATCCGCCGCCGCGGCGGGAATGCCGAGCATTGGTCGGGATTCGAGAGCTGCTCCGAGCCACTCTATGACGCTGGGGGCGGCGCGCGAAGGAATACGCTGGAGTTGCAGAAGCCCAATCCCAGGGTGCTGCAGATCCAGGGCGTCAGCGGCGACTCGGCCGCCATCGGCCATCTCTTCTATGTCCGCGACATCACCCACGAGACCGAGGTGGATCGCATGAAGAGCGAGTTCCTCACCCACGCCGCCCACGAACTGCGGACGCCGATGACCACGATCTACGGGTTCAGCGAGCTCGTGCTCAGCCGCAACGTCGACAGCAAGACGTTGCGCGAAATACTGACGTCGATCCACAAGCAGACGGCCTGGCTGATCGAAATCATCAACGAACTGCTGGACCTGAGCCGCATCGATGCGCGGCGCGGCGAAGACTTCAACATCGAGAAGATTTCGGCCGCCGAGGTGGTCGACGAGGTGCTGGAGGCGATGAAGCTGGACGCGGCCCGCTGGCCACTCCTGGTCGATATTCCGGCGGCATTGCCGCAGGTGATGGGTGACCGCAGCAAGCTGCGGGCCGTATTCGTCAATGTCCTGAGCAACGCGGTCAAATATTCCCCGCGGGGCGGCAGCATCCGCATACACGGCCTGTCCGAAGAAGGCGGCGCCACCCCCACCGTGAGCATCGCGGTATCGGACCAGGGTATCGGCATGACACCGGAACATGCGGCCCGCGTCGGGGAGAGATTCTTCCGCGCCGACAACTCGGGCAATATCCCGGGCAGCGGCCTGGGCATGGCCATCGTCAAGGAAACCCTCAAGGTCCTGGGCGGCCGGCTTGCCGTCCATTCCCAGGTGGGCGCGGGCACGACGGTCACGCTCTGGCTGCCCGCTGCATCCGGCTGAGGCCTTCCCTGGGGTGGCGTAACCAGCCGCTACCCGTGTCGGGGCATTCCTACAGCACGTCGGCCCTGGGGCCGACGTCATCGGCACTGCCACGGTCCTAGAGTCGTCGGCAGCCGGTCAAAGCCTGGTCCCGCCCCCCGGCCGCCAGGGCCGGCCCGTCCGCTTTGAAAGGAGTCCCCGATGTCCAAGCTCAAGACCCTCACCAGCGCCGTCACCGCGGCCGTCCTCGTGACCAGCATCGGCCTGGCCTTTGCTCAGTCGCAAGACCAGCCCCCCGCGGACACCCAGCCCGCGATGCCCCTGGCCAGCGAGGAAACCCCGCCGGCCGCCGACCCGAACGCGATGCCGCAGGCCGATGCCGCGCAGGCCCAGCAGCAGCCCAGCACCAACCCGGCGCAGCCCACGCCGAGCGATCCGCTCGCCAAGCCCGCCGCGCAGGACAGCATGCCCGCCACGCCGGCTCCCGAGCCGCAGCGCAGCGAGCCCGCGCCCAAGGCCGACCGCAACTGAGGCCCAAGGCCTCTTGGCGAACTCCATTCCCAGAACCGTGGGCCCCGGAGCTCGCCCCGCAGACGCCGCTGCCGCCGCCCGCCAGCGGCGCGACATCCTTGCCGGCCTGCGCCAGGGCGGCCTCATCGCCGCGCTGGTGCTGGCCGCGCTCTTCCCCTTCCTCGGCGGCGCCCTCTGGCGCCACCCTGCGCCTGCTGCTGCGCAGCGCGTCGCCGCAGCACCGGCCGCGTCGCCGCTGGTGCGCCGGCTGGACTTCGGCGACGTGCGCGCCCCGCGCGACGTGACCCAGGTCGCCGCCTGGGCGGTGCGCGAGGCGGACAACGGCGACCGCGCCTTCGCCATCGTCGACAAGCGCCGTGCGCGGGTCTACGTCTTCGCCGCGGGCGGCAGGCTGCTCGGCACCAGCCCCGTGCTGCTCGGCTACGCCGTTGGCGACTTCTCGGTGACCGGCATCGGCCACAAGGCCATCGACGACATCCGGCCCCAGGAGCGCACGACGCCGGCGGGCCGCTTCGAATCGACGCCCGGGCGCAACTCGCTCGGCCACGAGGTTGTCTGGGTCGATTACGAGGCCGCCGTTTCCATGCACCGGGTGCGCGTCACCGACCCCAGGGAGCGCCGCCTGGAGCGTCTGGCCACGCCGTCGGCGGCCGACAAGCGCATCAGCTGGGGCTGCATCAACGTCCCGGTCGCCTTCTTCGACCAGATCGTCTGGCCCCAACTCGGCCATGGCCGGGGCGTCGTCTATGTGCTGCCCGAAACCCGCGCGCTGACGGCCTTCTTCCCCGCTGCCGCCCCGGCGGTGCTGGCCCAGGCCATCCCGCGCCGCGGTAACAGCGCCAAACCGTGAACTCCTTGCCTGGGTGCGGCACGGCCGCCTTCCTAGACTGCCTGCAAGGCTGGCGCGAGGCTGCGCCGCCGCCACCAAACGGGGCAGCGAGTGGGCAGCAATTGGGCGGGCCGGGCCAGGGCCGGAGTGTTCGGCATCATGGCCATGTGGGGCGCGGGCGCGGCGGCGCAGGGCGTTGCGCCGAGGCCGGACGCGAATGACGCCGGTGACGGCCGGCCGTTCGCCGTCGTGGACAAGCGTGCCGCGACACTGTCGGTCTATGCCGCCGACGGCCGCCTGCTGGGCCGCACGGCCGCGCTGCTCGGGCTCACGCCCGGGGATGCGCAGGCGCCGGGCTCGCGGGGGAAGGCCCCCGAAGCCCTGAACACCCAGGAGCGCACGACGCCGGCCGGGCGCTTCGAGGCCCGACCGGGCCACAACATCCATGGCGAGCGCATCGTCTGGATCGACTACGAGGCCAGCCTCGCGATCCACCGGCTGCGCCCGGCGCCGGCGCGCGAGCGCCGACCCGAGCGGCTGGCCTCCGCCAACCCGCAGGACCACCGCATCACGCTGGGCTGCGTCGTCGTCGAGCCGGCCTTCTTCGAGGGCGTCGTGCTGCCCAGCCTGGGCAGCGGCGCCGGCGGCCTCGTCTACATCCTGCCGGAGCGCGAGCCCGTCGTCGTGGCCGGCGGCGGCGTGCCGCACGCCGCGGCGCCCTGATTCCGGGCCAGGCCACCCAGGGCAATCCCTGGGTCGGCCGGCGGCGGAAAGCGCACGCCAGGCCGGACAATTCCGGCCTTCCGCCGCGGGCTACCGCCCGCCCCGACCGCCCCGTCCCACCCGGTGGGGCTCACCTGGAACGATTGACGTGACTACCACCTCCCCCGTGGCCAACCCGGCCGCGTCCGGCCACGCGGCGCCCCGCCAGGCGTCGGCTGCCATCCTCGGCCAGCCCAACCAGCTCTTCGTCCTCTTCTTCACGGAGATGTGGGAGCGCTTCTCCTACTACGGCATGCGCGGCCTGCTCGTGCTGTTCCTGGTGTCCGAGGCGGCCAAGGGCGGCTGGGGCTGGAACCGGGCGGATGCGACCTCGCTGTACGGCTGGTACACGGGCATGGCCTATCTGCTGCCGGTGCTGGGCGGCTACCTGGCCGACCGCTACCTGGGCACGCGCCGCGCGGTCGTCGTCGGCGGCTTCGTCATCGCGGCGGGGCATATCTCGATGTTCCTGAACACGGTGCCGAGCTTCTACATCGGCCTGGGCCTGGTCGTGATCGGCACGGGCCTGTTCAAGCCCAACGTGTCGGCCATCGTGGGCCAGCTCTACGGCCCCAAGGAAGACAACGCCCGCGACGGCGGCTACACGCTGTTCTACATGGGCGTGAATGCCGGCGCCTTCTTCGGCATCCTGCTGTGCGGCTACATCGGCGAGAAGGTGTCCTGGCACCTGGGCTTCGGCCTGGCTGGCCTGTTCATGATCCTGGGCGCGCTGCAGTTCTATTTCAGCCAGCACCTCTTCGGCGACATCGGCAGCCCGCCGACGGCCGAGGACCGCGCCAAGGCGGCCGTGACGGCGGCCGACGAGGCGCCCGCCCATGTCGTCGCAGACCGCCTGAAGGCCATCGTCGTCTTCTCCTTCTTCACGATCTTCTTCTGGTTCGCCTTCGAGCAGGCCGGTGGCTCGATGACCATCTTCGCGGCCGACTACACCGACCGCAGCCTGGTCGGCACCAGCGGTTTCGCGTTCAAGGTCGTCAACTCGCTGATGACGGTGCTGCCCGCGATGATCCTGACCTGGCTGCTGTGGAAGCTCAACCGCAGCACCGGCAGCCGCTACCTGCTGGCCAACGGCCTGCTGGCGCTGGCCTTCGCGGTCATCTGGGGCCTCGTCGTCTGGATGCTGGGCCGCGAGTTCGCGCTGGAGCAGTCCGAGGTGCCGGCGAGCTGGTTCGGCGTGCTGAACAGCTTCTTCCTCGTCATCCTGGCGCCGATGTTCTCCAAGATGTGGGAGAAGCACTGGAACCCGGCCGGCCCGGTCAAGTTCGGCGTCGGCCTGGTGCTGCTGGGCCTGGGCTTCGCCGCGCTGTCCTATGGCTCGGCCGGCATCCCGGCGGGCGCCAAGACGGCCCAGATCAGCATGGCCTTCCTGTGCCTGGCCTACCTCTTCCACACGATGGGCGAGCTCTGCCTGTCGCCGGTCGGCCTGTCCTATATCTCCAAGCTGGCACCCACGCGCCTGCTGGGTCTGATGTTCGGCGTCTGGTTCCTGAACACGGCCATCGCCAACTGGCTGGCCGGCAAGACGGGTTCCTACATCGATGAGATCTCCAACCACTACTCGATGTCGGTCTTCTTCCTGATCTTCACGGCCATCCCCATCGGCGCCGGCGTCGTGCTGATGCTGCTGACGCCCTGGATGAAGAAGAAGATGCACGGTGTCCACTGAGTCGGCCGTTACTTGATTACGTTGAAAAGCCGCCTTCGGGCGGCTTTTTTGTACCCAGACGGCGGCTGTTGACAAGCAATGTCAGCAGCGCGCAGGGGTTTCAGGTTGGCGGTAGTCAGCGTCGGGGTGATCTGATTACAGTCGCCCGCTTGCATTCGGAGCCCTCCATGATCAACAAAAGCCTGGCGCTGAACCTGAGCCCCCTTCTCGCCGCCGTCCTGCTTGCCGCCTGTGGCCAGCAGCCGGGAGGTCCCGGCGGCCACGCCGGCGGGCCGCCGCCCGTGTCCGTCGCGCCCGCCACGCAGCGCGAGGTGCAGGAGTTCGACGAGTTCACCGCACGCCTGGAGGCGCCCGACACGGTGGACGTCCGCGCCCGGGTGGCCGGCACCGTCGAGGCGGTGCGCTTCAAGGAAGGCCAGCTCGTCAGGAAGGGCGAGCCGCTGTTCAGCATCGACGCCCGCGCCTTCAAGGCCGACGTGGCCCGCGCCGAGGCCCAGGTCGCAGCCGCCAAGACCCAGGCCGAACTCGCCAGGGCCGACCTTGCACGCGCCGAGAAGCTGGTCAGCGTGAATGCCGTCAGCCCGCAGGAGATCGACTAGCTGCGCGCGACGCTGCGCTCGGCCGAATCCAGCCAGAAAGCCGCCGAGGCGGCGCTGGTGCAGTCCCGGCTCAATGTCGAGTACGCCAACGTGACGGCCCCGGTCAGCGGCCGCACCTCGCGCGCCAACGTCACGCCCGGCAACCTCGTCGGCGTCGGCGACCCGGTGCTGACGACGCTGGTCTCCAGCGACAGGGTCTATGCCTATTTCGACGCCAGCGAGGCCACCTACCTGAAGTACATGCGTGCCGCCCGTGATGGCAAGCTCGTGTCGCGCGATGCGGTGGCCGTGCAGATGGGCCTGTCCAACGAGGAGGGCTACCCGCACACCGGCAAGCTCGACTTCGTCGACAACCGCCTGAACCCCGCCACCGCCTCCATCCGCGCGCGTGCGGTGTTCGACAACAAGGGCGGCCAGTTCACGCCGGGCCTGTACGCCCGCATCAAGCTCGGCGGCAGCGCCAGCTACCAGGGTGTCGTCGTGCCCGACCGCGCCGTCACCACCGACCAAACCCGCAAGATCGTCCTCGTCGTCGGCCCCAACAACATCGTGCAGCCGCGCCCGGTCACGCCGGGCGCGCTGGTCGACGGCATGCGTGTCGTGGAAGGCGTCAAGGCCGGCGAAATGGTCATCGTCGATGGCCTGCTGCGTGCCTTCCCCGGCGCGCCGGTCACGCCGCAGGTGCTCAAGGTCGATGACAAGGGCATGCCCTTCCCCGTGCCGCCGCAGGGCCCTCCGGGCGCGGCCCCGTCTCCGGCTTCTGCCGCCTCGAAGTAAGCAAAGGCGGCCCCTGCCATGGACATCTCACGCTTCTTCATCGACCGGCCGCGCTTCGCGACCGTGTTGTCCCTCTTCATCTTCCTGATCGGCGCGCTGGCCATCCCGCTGCTGCCGGTCTCGGAATATCCCGAGGTCGCGCCGCCCCAGGTCGTCGTGCGCGCCCAGTATCCCGGCGCCAACCCGCGCGTCATCTCCGAGACGGTGGCCACGCCGCTCGAGGAGCAGATCAACGGCCTCGAGAACGTGCTGTATTTCGACAGCCAGGCCACCGGCGACGGTGGCATGACGCTGACGGTCACGTTCAAGATCGGCACCCACCCCGAAGCCGCCGAGACCGCGGTGCAGAACCGCATCAACCGCGCGCTGCCCCGCCTGCCCGACATCGTGCGCCAGATCGGCGTGACGACGGAGAAGAGCAGCCCCAACCTGACGATGGTGGTCCACCTCGTCAGCCCGGACAACTCGCGCGACGCCCTCTACCTGCGCAACTACGGCAACCTCAACGTGCGCGACGAGCTGCTGCGCGTGCCCGGCATGGGCTCGGTGCTGATGTTCGGCGCCGGCGACTACGCGATGCGCATCTGGCTGGACCCGCAGAAGCTCGCCAGCCGCAGCATGACGGCCTCCGAGGTCGTCGGCGCCATCCGCGAGCAGAACACCCAGGTTGCGGCCGGCGTCATCGGCGCCGCACCATCGCCCAAGGGCACGGACTTCCAGCTCGCCATCAACGCGCAGGGCCGCCTCGCCAGCGAGGAGGAGTTCGGCAACATCATCGTCCGTAGCGACACCAAGACCGGCGCCATGGTGCGGGTCAAGGACGTCGGCCGCGTCGAGATCAGCGCCGGCACCTTCGCGCTGCGCAGCCTGCTGAACAACAAGGAGGCCGCCGCCATCGCCGTGTTCCAGGCGCCGGGCTCCAATGCGCTGGCGATCTCGAACAATGTGCGCGAGACGATGGAGAGGCTCAAGCCCAGCTTCCCCGCCGGTGTCGACTACAGCATCGTCTACGACCCGACCCGCTTCGTGCAGACCTCCATCGAGAAGGTCGTGCACACGCTGTTCGAGGCGGTCGGCCTGGTCGTGCTCGTCGTCATCATCTTCCTGCAGACCTGGCGCGCGTCCATCATCCCGCTGGTCGCCGTGCCGGTGTCCATCGTCGGCACCTTCGCCGTGCTGCTGCTGTTGGGCTTCTCGATCAACACGCTCACGCTGTTCGGCCTCGTGCTGGCCATCGGCATCGTCGTGGACGACGCCATCGTGGTCGTCGAGAACGTCGAGCGCAACATCCAGGATGGATTGACGCCGCACAACGCCACCGTGAAGGCCATGCAGGAGGTCTCCGGCCCCATCATCGCCATCGCGCTGGTGCTGTGCGCGGTGTTCATCCCACTGACGCTGGTGCCGGGCCTGTCGGGCCAGTTCTACAAGCAGTTCGCCGTCACCATCGCGATCTCGACGGTGATCTCGGCCTTCAACTCGCTGACGCTGTCGCCCGCGCTCGCGGCCATCCTGCTGCGCCCGCATGACGCGCCCAAGGACCGGCTGATGCAGGCCATGGACAAGGTCTTCGGCCGCTTCTTCCACTGGTTCAACTGCGTCTTCCAGCGCCGCTCGTCCGATTACGGCCGCGGCGTCACCGGCATCCTGAAACGCAAGTCGATGGCCGTCGGTGTCTACCTCGTGCTGCTTGCGGCCACCGGCTTCATGTTCACGCGCATCCCGAGCGGTTTCGTGCCCGCGCCCGACAAGCAGTACCTGATCGGCGTGGCCCAGCTGCCGGCCGGCGCCAGCCTGGATCGCACGGACGAGGTCATCCGCCGCATGAGCGACATCGCGCTGAAGGTGCCCGGCATCAAGGACTCGGTCGCCTTCCCGGGCCTGTCCAGCGCCGGCTTCTCGGCCGCGCCCAACGAGGGCATCGTCTTCTTCGGCCTGGACAGCTTCGACGAGCGCACCTCGCGCGACAAGAGCAAGGAAGCCATCCTCGGCAAGGTCAACGGGGCCATCCAGCAGATCCAGGGCGCGCGCATGTTCGTGCTGCCGCCGCCCCCGGTGGACGGGCTGGGCATCGCCGGCGGCTTCAAGATCCAGGTGCAGGACCGCAGCAGCCAGGGCGAGCAGGCCCTGTACGGCGCGGTCTGGGGTTCGCTCGGCCAGATCTACGGCAACCCGGGCACCAGCATCGGCACGCCCTATTCCAACTACGACATCAACGTGCCCCAGCTGTTCGCCAACGTGGACCGCGTGAAGGCCAAGCAGATGGGCGTGCCGCTCGGCTCCATCTACGACACGCTGCAGATCAACCTCGGCTCGCTCTACGTCAACGACTTCACCAAGTTCGGCAAGACCTACCAGGTCATCGTGCAGGCCGACGCGCCCTTCCGCGCCAAGGCCGAGGACATCACCCAGCTCAAGACCCGCAACGACGCCGGCCAGATGGTGCCGCTGGGTTCGCTGATGAGCGTGGAGCCCACCTTCGGCCCCACCCGTGTCACGCGCTACAACGGCTTCCCCAGCGCCGACATCAACGGCGCGCCCAAGCCCGGCTTCTCGTCGGGTCAGGCCGAGGGTGAGATCGAGCGCATCCTGAAGACCCTGCCGCGTGGTTTCGGCTACGAGTTCACCGACCTCAGCTACCAGGACCGCCTGACCCGCGACGTGACCGTCCCGGGGCTGGGCGTCAAGATCCCGACGCTGGCCGCCGTGCTGATGTTCTCCGTCGTGCTCGTCGTGCTGGTGCTGGCCGCGCAGTACGAGAGCTGGAGCCTGCCGCTGGCCATCATCCTGATCGTGCCGATGTGCATCCTGTCGGCGCTGTTCGGCGTCTGGCTGTCGCACTTCCCGCCCTTCATGCAGGCAGGGGACCTGAACATCTTCACGCAGGTGGCCCTGGTCGTGCTCGTCGGCCTGGCCTGCAAGAACGCCATCCTGATCGTCGAGTTCGCGAAGGAGCTGGAGGAGCACGGCAAGTCCATGTACGACGCCGTCATCGAGGCCTGCCGCCTGCGCCTGCGCCCCATCCTGATGACCTCCATCGCCTTCTGCGCCGGCGTCGTCCCGCTGATCCTGGGCAGCGGCGCCGGCAGCGAGATGCGCCGCGCGATGGGCATCGCCGTGTTCGCCGGCATGCTGGGCGTGACCTTCTTCGGCATCTTCCTGACGCCGGTCTTCTACAGCCTGTTGCGCAGTAGCACCGCGAAGCGCCGCGCCCGCGCTGCCGCGCTGCACGCCCAGATCGACGCCTCGGCCCATGCCTTCCACCCCGGCATCGATGACGCCGCCCCCACGACGAAGAACGAGGGCCACTGACATGCTCATCCGCCTGACCCCTCTCGCTGCCGCCGCGCTGCTGGCCGCCTGCGCCGGGCCTGCCTTGCCGCCCGGTCCCCAGAACCTCGCTCCCGAGAAGTTCGCCCAGACGCCCGCCGCCAACCCCGGTGCCGCGACGATGACCACCGCCTTCGTCGACAGCGCCCAGCTGCAGCGCATCGTCGACGAAGTGCTGGCCAACAACCGCGACCTGCGCGCCGCCGCGGCCCGCCTCAAGCAGGCCCAAGCGCTGGCCGACTCGGCCGGCGCCCAGCGCCTGCCCACCGTCGGTCTCGGCGCCAACGCCAGCCGCCAGCGCGCCGCCAACGACCTGGGCCAGTTCAACAACTTCAACAGCTACGGCGTCAATGCGACGGCGCGCTGGGAAGTCGACCTCTGGGGCCGCGCCTCCGCCACCGCCCAGGCGGCCGGTTATGACGCCGAGAGCGCCGCGCTCGACCGCGATGCCGCCCAGCTCAGCCTGGCCGGCACCGCGCTCAACCTGCAGACCCAGCTCATCGGCCTCGGCCAGCGCCTCAAACTCGCCAAGGAAGCCCTGGTCGTGCAGAACCAGCTGCTCGACCTCGTGAAGGCCCGTGTTGGCGCCGGCCGCGGCACAGCCGTCGACCAGGCCCGTGCCGAGGCGCTGGTGGCGCAGACCTCGGCCAGCGTGCCGGCGCTGCGCAACGCCGCCTGCCTGACGCGCCTGCAGCTCGACGTGCTGCGCGGTCAGGCGCCGGCCGACTGTGACAAGGCCGACAGCGACCCGCTGCCCGCCATGCCCGAGCCCCGCCTCGTCAGCCTCGGCACGCTGCCCGATCCGGCCGGCCTGCTCGCTGCCCGCCCGGACGTGAAGGCCGCGGCCGTGCGCGCCCAGGCCGCCGCTGCGCGTGCCCACGTCGCCTGGGCCGCGCGCTGGCCCAGCCTGGGCCTGACCGGCCAGATCGGCTGGAGCGCCGCCAGCACCAGCAACCTGTTCAAGAGCGCCACCGAGATCCACTCCATCGCCGGCGCGCTGAACTGGAACTTCCTCGACTTCGGCGCCCGCAAGGCCGAGGAGACGGCCGCCCGCGCCGGCTTCGACGCCGCCGTGGCCGCCGCCGAGCAGGCCCAGCTGATCGCGCTGCAGGACGCCCAGGGCAGCCTCTCCACGTTGCGCGAGACCGAACTGCAGGCCGCGGCCCAGGCCACCGCCGCCGAGGCGACGACGCGGGCCCGCGACCTGGCCCTGAAGCGCTACGAGGCCGGCGTGTCCGACTTCTACGCGCTGCTCAGCGCCGAGCAGGACCGGCTGACCGCGCAGGACGCGCTGGTGCAGGTGCAGACCGGCCGCGCCAGCGCGCTGCTGGCGGTGCACAAGGCCTTCGCGGCCAAGTTGACCGCGCAGTGAATCTGCTGGGGCCGGCCGTTGGCCCCGTGGGGTGAGCGGCGGCCCCGTGCCCGCTGACCGCGGCACACTCGCGGCCATGCCCCTCCTCGCGCGCCGCTGGCGCCTGCCCTACATCGCGCTGCTGGCCGTCGTCGGCCTGCTGCTGAGCACGTCGGCGCTGCAGGCCTATCGCCTCGGCGGCGGTACGCGGCCCTGGGAGCCCTTCCTGTGGGAGTTCAGTTCGGTCGCCGTCATCGGCCTGCTGGCGCTGGGCGTGCACGCTCTGGTGGGCGCGCTGCGCGGCCAGCCCTGGCCGCGGCAAATGGCAGTGCATGCGCTGGCGCTGCCCGCATTCAGCCTGCTGCATGTCGGCGGCATGTTCGGGCTGCGCTTGCTCGTCTACGGCCTCGTGGGCGTGGACTACCACCCCGACCCGCTGCCGACGCTGCTGGTCTACGAGGGCGGCAAGGACGCGGTCACCTACATCAGCTTCTGCCTGATCGCACGCGGCGTCTGGATGGCGCAGGCCGCGGCGGCGCGTGCGCAGGAGCTGGAGCGCGCCCGCCGCGAGCTGGCCGAACTGCAGCTCGCACGCCTGGCCGACCAGGTGCAGCCGCATTTCCTCTTCAACACGCTGAACCTGATCTCCTCGGTCATGTACGAGGACGTGGCCCGTGCCGACCGGCTGCTCTGCCAGCTCGCCGACCTGCTGCGCCAGACGCTGGCGGCGCAGCAGCGCGCCGAGCATTCGGTGCGCGAGGAGCTGGCCCTGGTGCAGCCCTTTCTCGAGCTGATGCAGGCCCGCTTCGGCCCCGAACGCCTGGTCGTGCACATCGAGGCGCAGGAGGGGGCGGGCGCCTGCCGGCTGCCGGCCCTGCTGCTGTTCGCGCCGGTGGAGAACGCGGTCAAGCACGACGTTGCGCGGCACCGCGGCCGCGTGACGGTCAGCGTCGTCGCGAGGCGAGCGGGCGGGCGCCTGCACCTGAGCGTCAGCAACCATGGCGATACGCCGGTGCCCGAATCGCCGCCCGATCCCGACGGCGGCCTCGGCCTGCGCAATCTGCACGAGCGGATCGAGGGCCGCTACGGCCATGCGGCCCGCATCGCGTTCGGCCCGGACGGCAGTGGCATGGCCCTGCACCTGGACCTGCCATGCGAGTCCTGATCGTCGACGACGAACCCGCCGCGCGCGCCAGGCTGCGCCGCCTGCTCGCGGCCGAGGCCGATGTGGCCGAGCTGCACGAAGCGCCCGACGCGCCCGCGGCGCTGGCCCTCGTGCATGCGCTGGCCGTGCCGCCCGACCTGGCCCTGCTCGACATCGAGATGCCCGGCGGTAACGGCGTGCAGCTGGCTGCGGCGCTGCGCGAGGCCGGCGTGCGTTGTGTGGTCTTCTCGACGGCCCACGCCGAGCATGCGCTGCAGGCCTTCGAGCTCGCGGCGCTGGACTATCTGCTCAAGCCCTACACGGCCGAACGCCTGGCCGCGGCGCTGGCCCGCGCGCGCGAGCTGATCGCGCGGCCCGCGGCGCCGCCCGGCGAGTGGTGGGTGGAGGGCGAACGCCTGCGGCTCGCTGACGTGCAGTGGATCTCGGCCGCCGACAACTACGTCGAGCTGCACCTGCCGCCGCGCAGCCTGCTGGAGCGCGCGACGCTGGCCGATGCGCTGCAGCGTCCCGGCTGGGCCGCGCGCTTCCTGCGCGTGCACCGCAGCCACGCGGTCAACCCGGCGCATGTGCGGCGCATCGAGCGCCTGCCCAGCGGCGAGGCCGTGCTGATGCTGGCCTGCGGCGCCACGCTGCGCGTGTCGCGCGGCCACCGCGCGGTGCTCGATCAACTCGCCCCCTGAGCCGCGCGCTTCGCCCCAGCCGGCTGGCGCGCGCCGGGAGGCAACGCGAAGCTGGCGGCCATGAACACCACCGCCACCCGCCTGCCCTTTCTCGATGGCCTGCGCACCGCCGCGTTCGCGCTGCTGATCCCCTATCACGTCGGCATGTACTACGTCAGCTGGGACTGGCATGTGAAGAGCCCGGCGGCCAGCGGCACGCTGGAGCCCTTCATGCTGCTGACCGCGCCCTGGCGGCTGGGGCTGCTCTTCCTGATCGCCGGCGCGGCCTGCCAGGGCCTGATGGCGCGGCGTGGCGCCTGGGGCGCGGTGAAGGACCGCTCGCTGCGCCTGCTGCTGCCGCTGCTGTTCGGCATGGCCGTCATCGTCACGCCGCAGGCCTATTTCGAGGTGCTGACCAAGGTGCCGGCCCAGCTGCCCGGCAATGGTGGCTACCTGGACTTCTGGTGGGCCTATCTGCACGGCGGCAGGTATTGCCGTGGCAGCGACTGCATGAGCGTGCCGACCTGGAACCACCTTTGGTTCCTGCCCTATCTGTGGCTGTACGCGCTGCTCGGCGTCGGGCTGGCCGCGCTGCTGCGCGGTCGCGTGCCCGCGCCGCGCCTGCCGGGCTGGAGCTGGCTGCTGCTGCCGGCCCTGCCGCTGGCGCTGGCACGGGCCCTGGTCTTCCCGCATCACCCGAGCACGCACGACCTCGTGCACGATCTCTACAACCACCTGCAATACGGCGGCCTGTTCGCGCTCGGCTGGGCCAGCCGCACACCGCTGGCCGCCGGCCTGTGGCCGGCCGCGCTGCGGTGGCGCTGGCTGGCACTGGCCGGTGCCCTGGGCGGCTGGGCGCTGCTGGTCGCCTACTTCGCCCGTTATGCCGATGTGACTCCCTTGCCATCCGTGCTCGCGGCGCAGCGCCTGCTGTGGGCCTGCATGAGCTGGTGGTCCATGCTGGCCGCCTGCGGCTGGGCGCAGCGGGCCTTCACCGTCGAGTCGCCGCGGCTGCGCGCGGCCAGTGCGGCGGTGTTCTGCTTCTATGTGCTGCACCAGACCGTCATCGTGCTGCTGACGCAGGCGCTGAAACCCCTCGGCCTGCCCTGGGGCCTGGAGGCGCTGGCGCTGATCGCGCTGACCTTCGCGGTCTGCGCCGCCGGCTATCGGCTGCTGCGCCGCGTGCCGGGCCTGGCCCTGCTGGTCGGCATTCAGCGCACGCCGCGCAGCGCCGGGCCTTCGGCGGGGCGGGTGATGGGGCAGTTGACGACGATGTCGGTCACCGCCAGCGCGAGTTCGCCAGCCTCGGCGGCCTCCAGCACGGCCTCTTCCGAGCGCAGCTCGCGCGCCGCGGCGCCGGGCTTCCAGGTCACCAGCACCAGCCGCCACAGCGGGCTGTAGTTCGGGTCCGGCCGCGGCGCGCCCTGGGCCGCGGGGCCGGACGGGAAGATGCTGATCTGGCTGCCGTCGGCGAACTTGTAGACGCGCTCGGTGACCGAGGCCCGGCCGCTGCCGATGGCGTCACGCAGCCGCGGCACATGGTTGACGCCGAGCCGGGCGGCCATGGCCGCATCGGAGATGTCCGTCGTCACATAGTCGACGCGCCGGCCGTCGACCCAGGCCTGCTGCCGCGGCAGCACGATCTCGTCGGGGCGCGGCGGCGCCTGGCCGCAGGCGGCCAGCGCCAGGCTCAGGGCCAGCAGGATGGGAAGGTGCGAAATCGTCATGGCTCGGGGTGGTCGTCCGGGTGCGGTTGTGCGGCGAACACAATGCCACATGCTCCAGTACCTGACCCTCCCCGTCACGCCCTTTCAGCAGAACTGCTCCCTCGTCTGGTGCGACGTCACGAAGGACGCCGCCGTCATCGATCCCGGCGGCGAGTTGCCGCGGCTGCTGGCGGCCGTGCGCGAGCGCGGCCTGAACCTGAAGGCGATCTGGCTGACGCATGCCCACATCGACCATGCCGGCGGCACCGGCCAGCTCGCCCGCGAGCAGGGCCTGCCCATCATCGGGCCGCACCCCGGCGACCAGTTCTGGATAGCCGGCCTGGCGCAGCAGAGCAAGATGTTCGGCTTCCCGCCGGCCGAGGGCTTCACGCCCGACCGCTGGCTGGAGGACGGCGACACGGTGCAGATCGGCCGGGAGACGCTGGCCGTGCGCCACTGCCCGGGCCACACGCCCGGCCACGTCGTCTTCCACTCGGCCTCGGCCCGGCGCGCCTTCGTCGGCGACGTGCTGTTCGCCGGCAGCATCGGCCGCACCGACTTCCCCGGCGGCAACCACCAGCAGCTGCTCGACGCGATCCGCGAGCGGCTCTGGCCCATGGGCGACGACACCGTGTTCATCCCCGGCCACGGCCCCGAAAGCAGCATCGGTCACGAGCGTCAACACAATCCCTATGTTGGCGGTTCCGGCGCCTGAGACACGCGCCGCCGTAATTCGTTCACAAACACGTCCCGCAACATTTACGACCAAGGTCAAACATGCTCTCCTACGCTTTGAGGATGGCTCGCAATCGGCGGGTCGAGGAGTGCTGCGATGTTTCTGTCCGAGTTTGTCCAGCCGGGCCAGGCACCCGGCCCCCGTCCTCGCGAGCGCCGTGCGGCGGCCTCGCTGTCCAGCCAGTGGCTGGGCCTGGTGCTCGAGGAGCTCGATCACGGCGTCGTGCTGCTCAACGGGGCAGCCCGGGTTCTGCACACCAACCTCGCGGCGCGCGCGTCGCTGCAGGAAAACCATCCGCTCGAGATGGTCGGCCAGCACCTGCGCGCGCGGCTGCTGACCGACGCGGTGCCGTTGGCGGAGGCGCTGGCGGGTGCCGAATCCGGCGGGCGGCGCTGCCTGCTGCGCCTGGGTGACGATCGCTCCGAATGCGGCCGCGCCAACGTCGTCGTCGTGCCGCTGAACCGCGACGTCAGCCAGGCCGCCGTGCTGCTGATCCTGGAGCGCCGCCAGCTCTGCGGCGACCTGGCCGCGCAGTGGTTCGCGCTGCGCTACCAGCTCACGCCGGCCGAGACCGAGGTGCTCAAGGCCCTGTCCAACGGCGTCAAGCCCACCGAGGTCGCGCAGCGCCAGGGCGTGGCCATCTCTACGGTGCGCAGCCAGATCCAGAGCATCCGCGCCAAGAGCGGGGCCGACAGCATCGGCGAGCTGATGCGCCAGCTGGCGCTGCTGCCGCCGCTGGTGTCGTCGCTGCGGCCGGCGAAGCTGGTGAACTGATCCTAATCAAGCGTTCGGGCGGAGCGCCGTCCCCCCGGGGCCGGTCAAGGCAATCCTTGGACGAGGGGCTAACATTCCGGCGCGCCGCGGGCCTCTTGCCCGCTGCACTGACCGGATGCCCGACGCCTCTTCCGACACCGAACTCCTGCTCCTGCCGCCCTCGCTGCGCCTGCTTGCCGCGCGCGGCATGGCGCGCAGCTACCGCAGGGGCGTCGTGCTGATCGAGGAAGGCTCGATCGGCGACAACCTCTATCTCATCCTTTCCGGATCGCTGCGTGCCTACAGCAGCGACGCGCGCGGCCGCGAGATTACCTACGGCGTCTATGGCCCCGGCGAATACGTCGGCGAGATGAGCCTGGACGGCGGGCCGCGCTCGGCCAGCGTCATCACCGAGGAAGCCAGCCGCCTCGTCATGGTCACACGGGCCAGCCTGCTGACCCACATCAGCGACCACCCGGAGTTCGCCTTCGAGCTGCTGACCAAGGTCATCCGCCGCGCGCGTGCCGCCACGCTGTCGACCAAGCAGCTGGCGCTGAACGACGTCTACGGCCGGCTGAAGAACCTCGTCGACGAAACCACCGGCGACGGCCGCCACCTGGCGCTGACCCACCAGGGCATGGCCCAGCGCCTGGGCTGCTCGCGCGAGATGGTGTCCAAGCTGGTCAAGGACCTGGAACTGGGCGGTTATCTGCGTCGGGTCACCGCCGGCGAGTACCAGCGCCTCAAGGCCCTGCCGGCCCGCTGGTGACCGGCCTGGAGGCTCAGTTGTCCGGCGCCTGCTGCGGCCGCGACCTGAGCGGCGGCGCCACCGGGAAGCGCTTGTCCGGCTTGGGCGCGCGCTCGTAGAGGCCGGCCACCTTGGGCAGGTTGGCCTGGATGTCGCGGATGCGCGTCTCGCTGGCCGGGTGGGTGGACAGCCATTGCGGCGGCGCGCCCTTGTTGGCGGCCATCATCTTTTCCCACAGCCGCACGGCGGCGGCCGGGTCGTAGCCGGCGCGCGCGGCCAGCTCGATGCCGACGAGGTCGGCCTCGGTCTCGTCCTCGCGGCTGAACCTCAGGCCCAGCAGCTGGCTGCCGGCGTTGAGCGCCGCGTTGCCGAGGTTGCCCAGGCCGAGCAGTGCGGACAGCACGCCCGCGCCCACCTGCGTCGCCGTCGACTTGCCCATGCGCTCGCGCGCATGCTCGCGCAGCGCGTGCGAGACCTCGTGGCCCATGATGGCGGCGACCTCGTCGTCTTCCAGCTTCAGCTTCTCGAGGATGCCGTAATAGAAGGCGATCTTGCCGCCCGGCATGCAGAAGGCATTCAGCTCGGGGCTGCCGAGCAGGTTGACCTCCCACTTCCACTGCCGCGCGCGCTCGTTCCACTCGTAGCTGAACGGGATGATGCGCTGCGCGATATAGCGCAGCCTCTGCAGCTGCGGGTGCTGCATCGGCGCCAGCGCACGCTGCTGGGCGGCCTGGCTCATCATCTGCGCGTACTGCTGGGTGCCGGAGCGCTCGATGTCCTCGGCCGAGATCAGGCCGACGAACTTGCTCTTGGGGCCGACGTCCACGCCTTCGCGCGCCCAGGCCGGCACGAAGGCCATGGCGCCACCTGCGCCGAGCAGGCCGGTGAACAGGCGGCGGTTCAGGCGCGGCGCGCAGCAGGCGCAGCCGGCGGGCGCATGGGGCAGGTCGAGGTCGGTCAGCGTGAAGTCGGCGTCCATGCCGGCATTGTGCTTCGCCGGACTGGCGACAATGCCGGCATGGACAGCCAGCAATTCCGCGCCGCCCTCGGCATGTTCGCGACCGGCGTGACCATCATCACCGTGCGCGCGGCGGACGGCGGCCTCGTCGGCCTCACCGCCAATTCCTTCAATTCCGTGTCGCTGGACCCGCCGCTGGTGCTGTGGAGCCTGGCGCGCCGCGCCGGCTCGCTGCCGGTGTTCGCGCGCGGCACCCACTATGCGATCAACATCCTGGCGGCTGACCAGAAGGAGCTGGCCCAGCGCTTCGCGATGCGCGACATCGACCGCTTTGCCGGCGTGGCCTGGCGCGAGGGCGCGGGCGGCGCGCCGGTGCTGGAAGGCGTCGTGGCCGCGTTCGAATGCGCCAACCGCAGTCAGTACGAAGAGGGCGACCACGTCATCTTCGTCGGCGAGGTGGAGCGCTGCATGGCCCGCGCCGGTGCGCAGCCGCTGATCTTCCACGGCGGCCGGTATTTCACCGAGCTTCCGCTGTAGGAGTCCTGTCATGACCCAGACCGTCACCCTGCATCGCGTGCTGCGCTGCCCGCCCGAGCGCGTCTACCGGGCCTTCACGACGCCCGCCGCGTTGGCCAAATGGTTGCCGCCGCATGGCTTCATGGGGACGGTCCATGAGATGGACGCGAGGTTGGGCGGCAGCTGGCGCATGTCCTTCACCAACCTCACGACCGGCGCCAGCCACAGCTTCGGCGGCCGCTACCTGGAGCTCGTGCCGGGCCGGAAGCTGCGCTACACGGCGGCCTTCGACGACCCCAATCTGCCCGGCGAGATGACGACGACGGTCGAGCTCAGGGCGGTGTTCTGCGGCACCGAGATGCACGTCAGGCAGGAGGGCATCCCGGCCGTGATCCCGGCCGAGGCCTGCTATATGGGTTGGCAGGAATCCCTGCAGCTGCTGGCCCAGCTGGCCGAGCCGGAAATCCGGCAGTAGGCCGGCCTACAGCTGCACCTTGGTGCCGAGCTCGACCACCGCGTTGCCCGGCAGCCGGAAGTAGTCCGCCGCGCTGCTGGCATTGCGGCTCATCGTGGCGAACAGGGACTCGCGCCAGTGCACCATGCCGGCGCGCGGCACCAGGGTCTCGCGGCTCAGGAAGTAGCTGGTCTCGGCCGGCTCGGTCTGCAGGCCCTTGGCGCTGCACGAGGCCAGTGCGGCCGGAACGTCGACCTGGTCCATGAAGCCATAGGTCAGCGTCAGCCGCCAGAAGCCCGGCGCCAGGGCCTCCAGGTGGGGGCGCTCGGCCTCGGGCACATAGGGCCGTTCGCAGAAGGTCACGGTCAGCACGACATTGCGCTCGTGCAGCACTTGGTAGTGCTTGAGGTTGTGCAGCAGGGCCGGCGGCACGAGCTCGGGGTTGGCGACGGGGTAGATGGCCGTGCGCGCCGCGCGCGGGCGCTCGGCGTCGCCGAAGCTATGCAGGCTCTCGACGAAGGGCAGCAGCGGCAGGCCCTCGTCGGCGAGGTGGACCTGCAAGGCCTTGCGGCCACGCGCCCAGGTGCTCATCAGCACGAAGAGCAGGCCGCCCAGGGCCAGCGGGAACCAGCCGCCATCGACGATCTTGATCGCGCAGCCGGCCACCAGCAGCGTATCCAGCACGAGGAAGAAGGCCGTCGCGCCCCAGGCCACCGGCGCCGGCAGCCGCCAGCCGTGTCGGATGACGAAGAAGGTCAGCACCGTCGTGATCAACATCGTCAGCGTGACGGCGATGCCGTAGGCGCCGGCCAGCGCCGAGGAGCTGCGGAACAGCAGCACCGCGCCGACGACGCCGGCCAGCAGTGCCCAGTTCACGCTGGCGATGTAGATCTGGCCGGCCTCGGCCGCCGAGGTGTTGCGCACCGGCATGCGCGGCAGAAAGCCGAGCTGGATGGCCTGCTTGGTCATCGAGTAGGCGCCCGAGATGACGGCCTGCGACGCGATGACGGCGGCCGCCGCGGCCAGCACGACGGCGGGCAGTACCAGCGGCGCGGGGAAGAGGCGGTAGAAGGGGTTGTCGATGGCGCCCGGGTCGCCGATCAGCAGCGCGCCCTGGCCGAGGTAGTTCAGCACCAGGGCCGGGAAGACGATGCCCGTCCAGGCGACGCGGATGGGCCTGGCGCCGAAGTGGCCCATGTCGGCGTACAGCGCCTCGGCACCGGTCAGCGCCAGCACGATGGCGCCGACGACGGCGAAGACCTGCCAGCCGCGGCCGGCCAGGAACTCCAGCGCCCGCAAGGGGTTCAGCGCCCCGAGGATGGCCGGTTGCTGGGCGATCTGCAGTGAGCCGGTCACGGCCAGCACGCCGAACCACAGCAGGATGACCGGCCCGAAGATGCGGCCGACGACGTGGGTGCCGTGCTTCTGCACGACGAATAGCAGCACCAGCACGACCAGGGACAGCGGCAGCACATAGCTCGTGAACTGCGGGCTGGCGATTTCCAGGCCCTCGATGGCGCCCATCACCGACACGGCCGGCGTGATGACGCTGTCGCCATAGAACAGCGTCGCGCCGAACACGCCCATCAGCAGCAGGAAGCGGCGCAGCCCGGGGCGGTTGCGAACGGCCTGGGTAGCCAGGGCCGTGAGCGCCAACCCGCCGCCCTCGCCGCGGTTGTCGGCGCGCAGGATGAGGATGACGTATTTCAGCGTGACCACCAGCATCAGCGCCCAGACGATGGCGGAGATCGAGCCGATCACGGCGTCCGGCGCGACGGCGACGCCGGTGGCCGGCGTGAACACCTCCTTGACCGTATAGAGCGGGCTGGTGCCGATGTCGCCATAGACGACGCCGATGGCGCCCAGCGTCAGCGCCGCGAGCCCGTGGCGGGCGGGCGAGTGCGTGGCATCGGTGGAGGAGTCGGGGGCGGTCGTCATCGGCATGGGGGCTAGCATCGCTCAGGCGGCGGCAGCTTGCCACCTTGACCTGTTGCGAGCTTGCAGCCGCCTTGCCAGCCGCGCGATTTGTTGCCTCTTTTCGAGCGATTGCTGGCGGGGCGGCGCGTTTTCAGCCCAGGCGGCCCGCCGGCAGGGGCTGCGGCGCGCGGCAGACCACGCGCCAGCGCCACAGCCCCAGCACGAGGCTGGCGACCACGCTGGCGCCCAGCAGCGCCGCCAGCGGCACGTCCAGCTTCCTGTTGGCGGCGTACATGCCCCAGGCCAGTAGCAGGAAGGCGAGTATCGGCAGCACGGCGGTCCACGACGACGGTGCCTGCATGCGGGCCGGCGCGCGCAGCAGCCAGCTGGCGCTCAGCGGCAGCGCGCCGAAGGCCAGGCACAGCAGGGCCAGGTCGTCAGCCGCCCAGGCCAGCAGGCCCAGGGTCAGCGCCGTCAGGGTCCACGCCAGCAGCGCATGGCGCAGCTGCAGCCAGGCCACGCCGCGGTTCATCGCCGTGCCCTGCGGCATGCCCGGCAGCAGCCTCAACAGCGCCTGCTCGCGGCGGCTTTGCCACAGCATATTGGGCAGTGCAAAGCTCGGGTTGAAGCCCGCGCTCGCAACGCCGATGGCCATGCCGAAGGCGCCCTGCGCCCAGGCCTTGTCCGGGCCCAGGCCGCCCATCGCAAGCAGGAGGCCGAAGCTCAGCGCCGTGATGGCCAGCGCCACCAGCACGCCCAGCCCCTGGCGCAGCCAGTGCTGCTGGCCGTGCAGCACGATCTCGGCCCGCTGCAGCACGCTGGCGGGCGTGGCCCGGGCCCGGGCGAGCACATGCCGCAGCCAGGCCGAGGCCGCGCGCTCGAACGGCTGGCCCAGGCACTCGCCCGGGCGGCCGAAGGTGGCCAGGCCGGCGCGGTTGCCCATCATGCCGTCGCGCGAGGCGCGCCGCATGCGGGCGCGGCGGGCATAGCCCTGGCTGTGCGCCGTGTCGCCGTTGCCGAACAGCCGCGTGATGGACCAGCCCAGCACCAGCAGGCACAGCGCCGCCACCGTCGCGGTCTGCGCCGCCCACAGCTCGCGCAGCAGGCTCCACAGCGGCGCGAGGCGCCGGTCCAGCCCGAAGCCGAAGAACAGCGCCGGCCCGAAGGACAGCAGCATCCACAGCATCCAGGCACGCAGCGCCCAGGCCGTGAACGCCAGCGTGGCTGCGACGATCAGCAGCAGCGCGGGGAAAGGCGGCAGCCGCGACAGGCTCAGCCAGAGCAGCAGCGTGCAGGCCAGCGTCACCGCGGCCCAGGCCGCGAGCGCCAGCTCGCGCAGCCGCTGCAGATGGCCGGGCACGAAGCGAGCGGCATGCGGGTGGTTCTGCAGCAGTAGGCTGCCGGCGACGGCCGTCCACAGCGCGGCCAGGGCCAGCGCGGCGCTGCCGGCCAGCACCGTCGGCCACAGGCCGGGCGCGGCGTAGAGGGCGGCGCCCAGGCCCAGCAGCGTCAGTGCCAGCAGCAGCCGCCGTCCCCAGGGCGCTTCGTGGTCGCGCTGGCGCCAGAAGGCCAGCAGCATCTGGCTGGAGGTGGCGGCGTTCATCAGGTCAGCTCCGCGAATAGGTCTTCGAGGTTGACGGCCTGCGCGTCCAGCGGCGCGCTGACGCCGGCCGGCAGCCGCGCCAGCACGCGTTCGCGGCCGGCCTCCAGCGGCGTGCGCTTGAGCGGCTGGGCACCCAGGCGCGCGAACAGGCCCGCCAGCTCGGTGACGCTGCCGGTGAAGGCGCGCACCTGCTCCAGCAGCTCGTCCAGCGGCGCCTGCAGCGCGATGCGGCCCTCGCTGAGGAAGGCGAGGTTGAAGGCCACGCGCTCCAGGTCGGACAGGATGTGGGTCGAGAACACGACGGTGGTGCCGCGGTCCAGCACCTGGTCGACCAGCTCGCGCAGGAAGTCGCGCCGGCCCACCGGGTCCAGGCTGGCGACGGGCTCGTCCAGCACCAGCAGGTCGGGCTCGTGGGCCAGCGCACGGATGATGGACAGGCGCTGCTGCTGGCCGCCCGAGAGCTTGCGGATGGGCTTGTCGCGCGCAATGTCCCAGCGCGACAGCAGGCCCTCGACCTTGGCCTCGTTCCAGCGCGGGTAGAAGCTCCTGAAATAGGCCAGCAGTTGGGCCGGCGTGAAGGCCTCGAACAGGTCGCTGCTCTGCGGCACATAGCCGATGCGGGCGCGCGCCGCGTCGTCGAGCTGCATGACGTCCTGGCCGAACAGCTGCACCTGGCCCGCCTGCGGTTGGCGCAGGCCCAGCAGGGTCTCCAGCAGCGTCGTCTTGCCCGCGCCGTTGCGGCCCAGCAGGCCGACGACCTGGCCGGGCAGCAGCGTCCAGTCCAGCCCGCGCAGCACGGCGTCGCCGCGGGGGTAGCTCAGGCTGACGCCCGCCAGCGCGGCGCTGGGCGTCTCGGTGTGGGGGAAGTGGGCAGTCATGCTTGGCTCTCGGTGAGGAGTTGGGTGAACAGGGCGATGACCTCGGCCGCCGGCAGCTCCAGCTGGCGGGCCTCGTCGGCGGCCTTCTGCAGAGCGGGGCGCAGCAGCTCGATGCGCGAGGCCGGCGGCTGGGCGCGCCGGTGCTGGGCCGCGACCACCATGGACAGGCCGCGCCGGCGCTCCAGCAGGCCCTCCATCTCCAGCATGGAATAGGCCTTGGAGATGGTCATCGGGTGCACGGCCAGCGCCTGGGCCAGCTCGCGCACCGACGGGATCTCGTCGCCGGCGCTCAGCTGGCCGGCCGCGATGCGCCGGCGCACCTGCTCGATGAGCTGGCGGTAGATGGGCTCGGGCGAGCCGGTGTTGATCTGGACGAAGTGCGCGGCTTCCATGGCTGTCTGACTATGTGTACTAGTACGATAGTACACATGGACAGTGGGGTCAAGCGGCCGGGCTGCGCACAATGGCGGCTCCCGTTGCTGCCGACACACCGCCATGCCCCGCCTGCTCATCACCGCCGCCCTGCTCGCCACCGTGCTCTCCGCCCAGGCCCAGAGCCCCGTCAAGGTCGAGGACGCCTGGGTGCGCGCCACCGTCGCGCCGCAGAAGACCACCGGCGCCTTCATGCAGCTGACGGCGAGCCGGCCGCTCAAGGTCGTCGCGGTCAGCTCGCCGCTGGCGGCGGTGGTCGAGATCCACGAGATGAAGATGGACGGCGGCGTCATGAAGATGCGCGCCGTCGACGCGCTGCCGCTGCCGGCCGGCCAGGCCGTGGCGCTGAAGCCGGGCAGCTACCACGTCATGCTAATGGGCCTGCAGCGCCCCATCCAGGCCGGCGAGACGGTGCCGCTGACGCTGACCGTCGAGGGCGAGGACCGGCAGCGCAGCAGCGTCGAGATCAAGGCCGAGGCGCGTGGCGCGCGCTGACACTTCAGGGCCGTCGCCGCGGTTTGTCCTGACGGGGGTGCTCAGAGCCCGGCGTTTCGCGCCACCGCGTCGGCCAGCCGCGGCCACAGCGGCTCGGGCAGGTCGTGGCCCCAGCCGGGGATGAGTTCCAGCCGCGCGCCCGGGATGCGCTGCGCCAGGTCGTGCGCGGCGGCCACCGGGATCAGCGCGTCGGCCTCGCCGTGGATGACCAAGGTGGGCGCCGTGATGCGTGGCAGGCGCGCGGCGCGATGCGAGTCTGCTGCGATGGCGACGAGCTGGCGCGCCACCGCCTGCGGCCGGAAGGACCGCCGCACGCCGCGTGCGATGCGCTCGCGCAGCGCGCGGGGCTCGGGCGGGTAGGCCGGGCTGCCGATGACGCCGTACAGGCCCACGTAGTGGTCCAGCACGTTCTCCAGCTTCTGCTCCGGCGTGCTTCCGGGGCGCGGTCGCGACAGCAGCGCGCGGCGCACCTTCAGGCTCTCCTTGGGCAGTTGCCGCGCGCCGCTGGTCGTCATCATCAGCGTCAGGCTCTTCACGCGGCCGGCGTGGGCGAAGCCCAGGTGCTGGGCGATCATGCCGCCCATGGACGCACCGCAGACATGGGCCTTGGGCAGCCCCAAGGCGTCCAGCACGCCGACCGCGTCGCGCGCCAGGTCGGCGATCTGGTAGGGCGCCTTCAGCGGCAGCCGCAAGGTGTGCAGCAGCGCCGCCAGCGGGATGTTGGGCAGGCCCAACTGGTCGAAGGGCTGGCTCAGGCCGACGTCGCGGTTGTCGAAGCGGATGACGCGAAAGCCCCTCGCCACCAGCTCGTCCACCAGGCCCTCGGGCCAGGCGATGAGCTGCATGCCCAGGCCCATGATCATCAGCAGCGGCTCGCCGCTGTCCGGGCCGTGGATGTCGACCTCGATGCGGACGCCGTTGGCGCTGACCTGCATCAGGGACCGCCGGGCCGCCCCAAGGGCGCAGACGCCCCCGCGGGGGGCAGGAGGCGAAGCCGACGTGGGGGCACCGTCATCAGCCCAGGTCGGCCTGCTTCTCGATGACGCGCGACACCAGGCCGTATTCGATGGCCTCGCCGGTGCTCATCCAGAAATCGCGCTCGATGTCGGCGGCCACGCGCTCCAGCGGCTGGCCGGTCTCCTTGGCGATGGTGGCGGCGATGCGCTCGCGGGTGCGGATGATCTCGCGGGCCTGAATGGCGATGTCGCTGGCCTGGCCGCCGGCGCCGCCGGCCGGCTGGTGGATCATGAAGCGCGTGTTCGGCAGTGCCAGGCGCCTGTCCTTGGGCGCGGCCAGGTAGATGTGGGTGCCGGCGCTGGCGACCCAGCCGGTGCCGACGGTCGTCACCGGCGCGCGCACGAAGCGGATCATGTCGTGGATGGCGTCGCCGCTCTCCACATGGCCGCCGGGCGAGGAGATCAGCAGCGTGATCGGCGCTTCCGACTCCTGGCTCAGCGCCAGCAGGCGGCGGCAGGTGGCCAGCGCCATCTTGTCGTCGATCTCGCCGAAGACCATGACGAAGCGGCTCTTGAACAGCAGCTGCTCTTCCATCTTCTCGGGGGCGTCTTTCTTGGCGGCGGCCTTGTCATCGGCGGCGGCGAGGGTGTGGTGTTGCATGGTCGGGGTCCGGGTTGAGGGCGCTACCTTACCGCGAGTTGCGCGACGCGGCAGAGGGCTCCACGCCGGACTCGCCGCCGAACCGCGGCAGCTCGTCGCCGAGGGCATGCCAGGCCGCCCTGTGATCGACGAAGTAATGGGCGCTGGGCCGCAGCTCGGGCGACCCGTCCCCCAGCGCGCCCGCGGGCACGCCCAGGATCGTCGGCAGGCGGGCGTCCTCGGAGAAGACGTGGCAGCCGCAGATGCGGCAGAAATGCCGCCTGACGTTGGGCGTGGCCCGGAAGGCGCTCAGCGCCTCGTGGCTGCCGGTGGCGAGGGCGGCCCTCGGGAAGCTCACCCAGGTCGTGAAGGCGGCGCCGCTCAGGCGCCGGCACTGGCCGCAATGGCAATGGACGACGCTCGTCGGGGGCGCGTCGGCCTGCAGGCTCACGGCCGAGCAGTAGCAGCGGATCGAAAAGGTCGTTGGCGCCGCGCGCGTCATGCCGTCTTCGGGCCGGCCGGCGTCCGGTAGAACCACCGCCTCACCCCCTTGGGCTCGAAGTGCTGCCACTGCCCCTCCGGCTGCGCCAGCCGGTCGGCCAGCGCGTACAGCGCGATCGGGTTCACGCCCAGGCCGATGTGGCTGGCCTGGACCTCGATGTTCTCGGCCAGCGGCGAGGGTTCGTTGACGCTGCAGCGCCAGGCGACGACGCCGTCGCTCTTGGAGTAGATGGAGGTCGTCGGCACCGGCGGCGGCTGGCGGATGGCCTCGATCAGCTCGGGGTCGTCGGACGCATGGCCGCTGACCATCTCGAAGAAACGCCAGGCATTGGTTGCGCGCGGGTGACCGGTGAAGGGCGTGCCCAGCGTGACGACGCAGCGCGTCAGCTCCGGGCATTCCTTGGCCAGCTCGCGGGCATAGATGCCGCCCAGGCTCCAGCCCAGCAGGCTGACCTTGCGGTGGTGGCGGCGGTACAGGGCCTGCAGGTCGTGCTTGATCTGCTCCAGCACGCCGGCGCGCGGCCCGAAATTGAAGCCCTGGCCCCAGCCCTGGGTGGCGTAGCCGAGGGAGTCCAGCATGGCGCGCAGCGGAGCCGTGGTGAAGTCGTGCGCCCCCAGGCCCGGGAAGACGAGGACGGGATGGCCATCACCCTGGGGCAGCTTCTTCATCCACGGCATGGTGGTGAGCAGGGCCGCGTACTCCCAGGGCGCGCGGCCCTCCAGCATCAGCAGCCAGGCGTTGGGGGCGCGCAGGTCGGACCAGTCGGGGTGGGGCAGGGTGGCGGGCTGTTGCCAGTGCAGGAAACGGGAAGACGGGCGCGGCGAGTGGGAGGCGGACATGCGGAAAAAACGGGGTCGGGCAGGGCCCGGCCATTGTTAGCCAGCGGCGGCCTTCCTGCGGGCCGTGCTTGCCCGGGGCCGGGGTGTCGCCTTGGCGACGGGTTTCTTGGCCGCCACCTTCTTGGACGGGGCCTTCTTCGCCGCAGCCTTCCTCGCGGTGGGCGCCGGCGCGGGTGCCGCCTCGGCCACGGGCAGGGCCTGGAACTCCATGAAGGCCGCCTCCACATAGGCGGCCAGTTCGGCCGTCTCGGGCAGGGCCTCGCCGCAGGCCATCAGGCCGATGTCCAGCGACTGGTTGTAGGTCTGCACCGTCACGTTCAGCGCCAGGCCGTGCACGGCGATGGACGTGGGGTAGTTGGTCAGCATCTTCGCGCCGGCCAGATAGAGCGGCAGCTGCGGCCCCGGTACGTTGGAGATGACGACGTTGGCGACGACGGGCAGCTTCTCGGCCACCCTGGCGCGGCCGTAGAGCATCGCGCCGGCCTGCATCAGCCAGGGGATGCCCATGGACGGGAAGTCGGTCGGCATCAGGCTCTTGAGCTGGGCCATCTGGGCCTTCATCGCCTTGCTGGACGCCATCACATGGGTCAGGCGCTCGGCCGGGTCGCCCAGCTGCGTGCCCAGGCTCATGAAGGTCATCGTGGCCTGGTTGTTGGACGTGGTGTCGCCGGCCGCGCGCGTGGACACGGGAACGGCGGCGATCAGGCTGCGGCGCGGCAGCGGGCCGTGCTTGGCGAAATAGCGTCGCAGCGCGCCGCCGATGACGAAGAGCACCGCGTCGTTCAGGCTCGCGCCGTGGCGCTTGCGCGTTCGGTTGAGATCGGCCAGCGGCAGCGTGACGCCGGCGAACGAGCGCGTGGCCGACAGGCTGACGTTGAAGCGCGTGCGCGGCGCGGGGCCGAGGCTGGCGACCGACTTCCTGCCGCGCACGACGGCGGTGGTCTGCTCGGCGACGCTGGACAGCAGCGTGCGCAGCTTGTCCACCGAGGCCTCGGCCGCCGCGCCGCCGAGGGACTTGACCGCCATGCCGCCGAGGATGGTGGCCGCGTTGGGCAGGGAGCGCGCCAGCTTGACGGTCTGCTTCCACTGCTGGCCGACCGCCGCGCGCAGCATGCCGACGGTGCCGAGCTGGCCGCGCCTGCGGCCGCGCGCGGCGAGGGTGTCGATGGCGCGGGGCTCGGGGCTGAGGTCGAGGATGACCTGGGCCAGCGCGACCGCGGCCTGGCCGTCCACCGCGGCATGGTGGAGCTGGGTGTAGAGGGCCACGCGCGGCTGGCCCTCGGGGCCGGATTCGAGGCCGGTGAAGACATGGAACTTCCACAGCGGCCGGCTGCGGTCCAGCAGCACCGGGTGCAGCAGGCCGACCTGGGCCTCCAGCTCGGCCATGCCGCTGCCCTGACCGTTCACATTCGGCAGGGCGATCTCCACGATGTGCTCGTCGAGGTCGGGCTCGGCGTCCACCCAGCCGGGGTTGGACAGGCCCAGCGGCATCGCCAGCAGCCGACGGCGCAGGGCCGGCAGCAGCGGCATGCGGGCGCGCATGTGCTCGCGCAGGTCCTCGGCATAGTCGCCGTCGTAGCCGACGGGCAGCTCCAGCAGATGCAGCGCGCCGACATGCATCGGCATCTGCGGTGTTTCCAGATAGAGGAAGCTGGCGTCTAGCCCCGCAAGCTGTTTCATGAGACCACCCCCTACGGCCTGACGGCCGCCCCCTCAAGGGGGCACTGCCGACGGCCCGGCAAAGCCGGTTCCGTGGCAGTCGCTTGAGGAGTCGGCCTTGCGGCCTCTGTTATTCCTCCGGAACGAATATCCAGAGGAGGATGTAGAGGAGTATGCCGCTGCCGAAGGCGAGGAAGAGCACCGTGAAGATCAGGCGCCAGACCCAGGAGTCCAGCCCCGTCGCGCGGGCGATGCCGCCGCAGACGCCGCCCAGCCAGCGGTCCATGCGGCTGCGGCGCAGGCCGTTGACGGCGCCGACATTGGGGCCGGGTGTTGCGCCGGCGGCGCTCGCGGTCGAACCGCTCAGCACGCGGGCCTTGGCCTTGGCGAACTCCTCGTCGTTGAGCACGCCGCGGGCGTGCAGGTCGGCCAGCTTGTTGAGTTCTTCTGCGTCGTTCATTTCATGCTCCTTGCGGTGTTGATGGGGTGAAGCCTAGCGGCCGTGCACATGCGAGCCAGCCGCTTGCGACGGGCCGTCGAAACGATGGGATGCACGCGGTGTTTTCATCGGACAGGCTGCCTGGCGGCGTCGATGTCGACGAACTGCCAGAAGTCCTGCCAGAACAGCGGCCGGTAGAAGCCGCTCATCCAGGGCTGCTCGATGTCGGTGATGACGCGGTGGGCGTGCACCTTGTAGGGCATGTAGGCCACCGTCATGCGCTTGGCCTCGCGGAACAGGGCCTCACGCTCGGGGCCGTCGGGCAGGGCCTGCATGCGGTCGTAGAGCGCGTCGAAGCGGGCGTCCTTGAAGCGTGCCAGGTTCTGCGTGCCGATGGCCGGGCCGTAGTAGAACTGCAGCGCGCCGATGCCGTCCGGCTGGGCGGCCGAGAAGACCACGGGCCACATCTGGTAGTGGCCGGACTGCGCGGCCTTCAGGTTCTCGGGCCACTGCTGCACCTTGAGCTGCAGCTTGATGCCGACCGCGCGTAGCGACTTGTCCCAGAGTTCGTCGATGGCGCGGCTCAGCGAGTTGGCCTCGGTGTTGCGCGTGATGACGAGGGGGCTGCCGTCGGGCAGGTCGCGCCAGCCGTCGCCGTCACGGTCGACATAGCCATACATGTCGAGCAGAGCGCGGGCGCGCGCCGGGTCGTAGTCGCCCATCTCGCTCTTGAAGCTGGCGTCGAAACCGCTGGTGCCGGGCATCAGCGGCGACTGCGCCGGCTCGGCCTGGCCGCGGCGCGCGAGCTGGATCTCGCGCGTCGTGTCGTAGGCCAGCGAGATCGCGCGGCGCAGCGCGACCCGGGCCGGCGCCATGCCGCCGACGACGGGGTCGTCGAGGTTGAAGCAGGTCAGCGTCGAGTCGGGTGCCAGCGTGAACACCGCGTGCATGCCGCGCCTGGCGAGGTTGGGTGCGAGCCTGCGGGCCGGCGCGGCCTGGGTGATGAAGTCCTCGGGCACGCGCTCGATGAAGTCGTGCTCGTTGTTCAGGAAGGCCAGCCAGCGCGGCTGGTTCTCGACAATGATGTCGACGACGACGCGGTCCACCATCGGGATGCGGCGGCCCTTGAACCGGGTGTAGATGGCCTGGGCCTCCGCGTCGCCGGGCGCCGGGCTGGCCTCGTAGCGGCGCTCGCGGTAGCCCGGGTTGCGCTCGAAGACGAGCTGTGAGCTGCGCCGCCAGGCCTTCAGCATGAAGGGGCCGGTGCCGACCGGGTGCTCGGAGATCTTGTCGCCGTAGAACTCGACCACCTCGCGCGCGACGGCGCCGTAGAGGTCGTTGCCGGCGAAGACGGATTCGATCAGGCGTGGCCGCGCCTCGCGTGTGCGGACCTGCAGCGTGTAGCGGCCCGTCGCCTTCAGGCCCTCCACCTCGGCGTCGTAGGGGAAGGGCTTGCCCGACCTGTCCACCTTCTCGCGCAGCTCGTTGAGGCCGACGATGCCCATCTCCTCGTAGCTCGGCCAGGCCGGCGAATTGTTGGCCGGGTCGGCGAAGCGCTTGATGCTGTAGACGAAGTCGGCCGCGGTGACCTCGCGCCGCCGTCCCTTGAAGGCCGGGTCGTCGGCGAAATAGATGCCGGGGCGGACCTGGATGGTGAAGGTCCTGAAGTCGGCGCTGGTCTCGGGCTCGCCGGCGGCGATCAGCGGCACGATGCGTGTCGGCCGCGCCAGCGGGTCGTAGGTGTAGAGGCCCTCGAAGATGTGGCTGGTCAGCGTGCGGGAATAGATGTCGGACACATGGGCCGGGTCCAGGCCGGTCTCGGCGACCTTGAGCGCATAGCGCAGCGTCTTGACCGGCGTCGCGGCGGGCTCGGCCGCGCGGGCCGGTGCGAGCAGGGCGAGGCAGGTGGCGAGCGCGGCGAGCAGGGGTTTCATCGGTGGGCCTTGGGGCTGGCGTCGGTGTCGATGTCGACGTATTTCCAGAAGTCGCGCACGAACAGGTTGCGGCTATAGCCCTTGACCCAGGGCTGGGCCATGTCGGTCCAGATGCGGTGGACGTGGAACTTGTAGGGCGCATAGGCCACCAGCAGGCGCTGGGCGTCCTGCATGACGGCCAGGCGCTCGGGGCCGTCGGGCAGGGCCTTCTGCCGGTTGTACAGCGCCTCGAAGGCGGGCAGGTCGAAGCGCGCGCGGTTGGCGGCGCCCTTGGACTTGCTGGAGCCCATCGCCAGGAAGGTGTCGCCGTCGGGCGTCGTGCCCGTCCAGCCCACGCCCCACATCTGCAGCCTGGCGGCGCTGGAGGCCTTCAGGTTCTCCGGCCATTTGGCCACCTTGAAGCTCATGCGGATGCCGATGGCGTCCATGTTCTTCTGCCACTGCTCGATGAGCTGGCGGCTCTGCGCATCGGGCTGGGTCGCGTACTCGATGCGCAGCGGCGCGCCGTCGGGCAGGTCGCGCCAGCCGTCGCCGTCCCGGTCGACATAGCCATACAGGTCCAGCAGGGCCTTGGCCCTGGCCGGGTCGAACTCGCTCATCTCGGTCTTGAAGCTCGGCGAGCCGCCATAGGCGATCGGCGGCACCGGCCCCTGGCTCGGCACGGCCTGGCCGCGGCGCACGAGGCGGATCTCCCGGTCCAGGTCCACGGCCAGGTTGATCGCGCGGCGCAGCGCGGTCTTCTCCGGCGTGTAGCCGCCGACGACCGGGTCCTCCATGTTGAAGTAGCTGACCCACACGTCCACCCGCGGGTAGCGCTGCATGTGCAGTCCGCGCCGGGCCAGGTGGGGCGCGAGACGGCCGCGGGGCATGGCCTCGCCGGCGAAGTCCTGCGGCACCTCCTCGATGACGTCGAACTCGCCGCGCAGGAAGGACAGCCAGCGCGGCTGGTTCTCCTCGATGACGTCGATCTGCACCCGGTCCACCAGCGGCAGCCTGCGGCCCTGCAGCGCGGCCACCTCGGCCTGCAGCCGCGCATCGGCATCGGGCGGCGCGCTCTCGGCATAGCGGAGGTCGCGGAAGTTGGGGTTCCTCTCGAGCACGATGCGCGAGCTGCGCCGCCACTGCGCGAGCCGGAAGGCATTGGTGCCGACCGGGTGCTCCATGATGTGGTCGCCATAGCGCTCGACGACCTCGCGCGCGACCGCGCCGAAGGTGCCGGCGTCGGCGAAGTTGTCGATGAAGCGCGGGTCGCCCAGGCCCAGCCTGATCTGGAAGGTATAGCGGTCCAGCGTCTTCAGGCCCTCGACCTCGCGGTCGTAGTCGAAGGGCTTGCCGGCCTTCATCAGCTCGCGGCGCAGCTCCGACAGGCCGAGGATCCTGGCGTTCTCCAGCAGATAGAGGTTGCCGCTCTTCCAGCGCGGGTCGTAGTGGCGCTTGAGGGAGTAGACATAGTCCTGCGCGACGAGCTCGCGCTTCCTGCCGCCGAAGGCCGGGTCGTCGGAGAAATAGATGCCGGGCTTGACGCGGAAGGTCAGTGTCCTGAAGTCGGCGCTGACCTCGGGCATGGCCGCCAGCGTGGCCGGGCGCAGCGTGAAGGGGCGGGCGCCGAAGTCGTACTCCAGCGGCGCGTCGAAGATGCCGGCGATCACGTCCTTGGAGTATTTGTCGGACACCTGCACCGGGTCGAAGCCGGTCTCGGCCACGCGGAAGGCGTAGCGCAGCAGCTTGTCGGCGGCGTGCGCGCCCGTCGCGGCGCAGGCCAGCAGCAGGGCGGTCAGCAGGGACGCGAGCTTCATGAGCAGGGGAGGGGGCGGGGCTGGAAAAGCGCGGAGTCTAGTGAAACCGGCAGTCCGCGGAAGCGCGGTGCTCGCATAGACTCCGCCCCGCTTTCCTCGCCACCCCGCTCCCTTCGGCGGGGTTTGCAATTTCTGGAGCCCCGCTGGAGTCCCGAATGGCGGCCTATCTGATCCGTCGCCTGTGGCAAATGATCCCGACCCTGGTCGGCGTCGTGCTGCTGGTGTTCTTCCTGTTCAAGTACTTCGGCGGCGACCCGGCCGTCGCGCTGGCCGGCCTGAACGCCAGCCCCGAGACCATCCAGTCCATCCGCGAGCAGCTCGGCCTGAACAAGCCGGTCTGGGCACAGCTGTGGATCTTCGTCAAGCAGATCGTCAGCTTCGACTGGGGCAAGAGCTGGGCCACGCAGGAGCCGGTGGGCCACCTGTTCGCCACCCGCCTGCCGGCCACGCTGACGATCACGCTGCCCATCCTCTTCCTCGAGGTGCTGCTGGCCGTGCCCTTCGCGCTGGCCGTTGCCACCGTGCGCGGCAGCCTGACCGACCGCGCCGTGATGATCTGCTCGACGGTGGCGGTGTCGGTGTCGCTGCTGGTCTACGTCATCCTGGCCCAGTACGTCTTCGCCTTCCGCCTCGGCTGGTTCCCGGTGCAGGGCTGGACGGGCAACCACTGGACCAACCTGACCACCTATGCGCCGCTGCCCGTGCTCGTCGCGGTGATGGTGTCGATGGCGCCGCAGATCCGCCTGTACCGCAGCTTCTTCCTCGACGAGATCGGCCACGACTATGTGCGCACCGCGCGCGCCAAGGGCATGACCGAGGGCGTCGTACTGCTGCGCCACGTGCTGCGCAACGCGATGATCCCCATCCTCACCAATGTGTCCGTGCTGCTGCCGGGCGTGCTGGTCGGCTCCTTCCTGCTCGAGGTCTTTTTCTCCATCCCGGGTCTGGGCCGCGAACTGCTGCTGGCCGTCAACCGCAGCGACTACCCCGTCATCCAGGCCTTCGCGATCTATCTCGCGATGCTGACGATGACCGTCAATCTCGTCGTGGACATGCTCTACAAGCTCGCCGACCCGCGAGTCGTTCTGAAATGAGCGCGACCCTCTCCTCTTCCGGCGGCGTCTGGGCCGCCTCCTGGCGGCGCCTGAAGACCGACCGCGTCGGCATCGCGTCGATGGGCATCGTCGCCGCCTTTCTCGTGCTGGTGCTGCTGGCCGCGGCCGGCATCGTCGCCGCGGGTTGGCAGAAGGAGGTCGGCGTGCCCAATGCGCCTCCCACCGTCGTCGGCCCGCAGCCGCCCGAGGACACCGGCGTCATCGTCGCGCCCAAGGGCCCCAACGTCGACCTGTCCGACATCGACCCGCTGGCGCCCCGCTATGCCGAATGGGCCGAGCGCGCCAAGGCCTTCAAGACCGAGGAGACGCCCAAGTCCGAGACCCTGCCGCTCGGCGGCGACCGCCTCGGCCGCGACGTGCTGGCCAAGGTCGTCAAGGGCGCCGAGGTGTCCATCTTCGTCGGCCTGGCCGCGGCCCTGGCCGCGACGCTGATCGGCACCGTGCTGGGCGCGCTGTCGGGCTTCTTCGGCGGCAAGGTGGGTGACGCGCTGGAGTGGGTCTACAACGTCTTCACGGCCATTCCCAACATCCTGTTGATCTTCGCGTTCGCGGCCGTCGTGCACCGCGGTGTCGGCTCGGTCGTGCTGATCCTCGCGCTCACGGGTTGGACCGGCATCTACCGCCTGATCCGTGCCGAGTTCATCAAGCATCGCGTGCGCGAATACGTGCGCTCGGCCGAGGCCATAGGCGCCAGCCCCTGGTCGCGCATGTTCAGGCACATCCTGCCCAATGTGTCGCATGTGGCGCTGGTGCAGCTGTCGCTGCATGTCGTCGGCTTCATCAAGAGCGAGGTCATCCTGAGCTATCTGGGCCTGGGCGTCGGCGTGGACCAGGTCTCCTGGGGCACGATGCTCAGCGAGGCGCAGAACGAGCTCATCCTCGGCTACTGGTGGCAGCTCGCCGCCGTGACCGCCTTCATGGCCGTCTTCGTCACCGCGTTCGCGCTGTTCACCGATGCGCTGCGCGATGCGCTCGACCCGAAGCTGCGAGGTCTTGAGTAATTGCGGGTCAGACCGCCCGAGCGAAGCGAGTAGTTCTGACCCCAACTGACTGAGGCATTTATGTTGTTGAGCATCCAGGACCTCAAGGTCGCCTTCCGCATGGGCAAGGCCGACGGCCTCATGCAGCGCCAGCTGGCCGTCAAGGGCGTCAGCTTCGACGTGCCGGAGAACAGCACGGTGGCCCTGGTGGGCGAGTCCGGCTCGGGCAAGAGCGTGACGGCCATGTCCATCCTCAACCTGCTGCCGAGCAACGCCGAGCGCGAGGGCCGCGTGCTGTTCCAGGGCCGCGATCTGCTGCACAGCAGCACGCGCGAGCTGCAGGCCATCCGCGGCAAGGACATCGCCTGCGTCTTCCAGGACCCGATGAGCTCGCTGAACCCGGTCTTCGACGTGGCCACGCAGATCTGCGAGCCGCTGATGAAGCATATGGGCCTGAGCCGCCGCCAGGCCCTGGCGCGTGCCGAGGAGCTGCTCAACGAGGTCGGCATCCCGGAACCGAAGCGGCGGCTGAAGGCCTATCCGCACGAGATGTCGGGCGGCCAGCAGCAGCGCGTGATGATCGCCGTGGCCCTGGCCTGCAGCCCGAAGCTGCTGATCGCGGACGAGCCGACGACGGCGCTGGACGTGACCATCCAGCGCCAGGTCATGGAGCTGCTGGCGCGGCTCAAGCAGAGCCTGAAGATGAGCCTGCTCTTCATCTCGCACGACCTCGGCGTCGTCGGCGAGATCTCGGACCAGGTCGTCGTGATGCGCCACGGCCAGGTGCGCGAGAACGCGCCGGTCGAGAAGATCTTCAACGACCCGCAGGACGCCTACACCAAGGCCCTGCTGGCCTGCCGGCCGTCGCTGGCCGGCAACCCGGCGCGGCTGATAGTCATCGACGACCACATTGCCGGCCGCAGCGCGGCCACCGAGACCAAGGCCAAGGACCCGGATGCCCCGGTGGTGCTGGAGGTCAGTGGCCTGCACAAGAGCTTCTGGCTGAAGGACGGCCTGTTCGGCCGGCGCGAGTTCAAGGCGGTCAAGGGCGTCAGCTTCCAGCTGAAGCGTGGCCACACGCTGGGCGTCGTCGGCGAGTCCGGTTCGGGCAAGACGACGATGGGCCTGGCCCTGCTGCGCCTGCACGAGCAGGGCGGCGGCACGATGGGCGGCCAGGCGCTGTTCGACGGCCGCGACCTGCTGAAGATGAACGGCGCCGACTGGCAGCAGATGCGCCGCCGCATCCAGGTCGTGTTCCAGAACCCCTATGCCTCGCTGAACCCGCGCTTCACCATCGCCCAGACGCTGCGCGAGCCGATGGAGATCCACGGCATCGGCGCGAACGCGGCCGAGCGCGAGGCCACGGCCATCGCGCTGCTTCGGCGCGTGGGCCTGGACGAGGGCGCGATGGCCAAGTACCCGCACGAGTTCTCGGGCGGCCAGCGCCAGCGCATCGCCATCGCGCGCTGCCTGACGCTGCGGCCCGAGGTGCTGGTGCTGGACGAGGCCGTGTCGGCGCTGGACGTGTCGGTGCAGGCCCAGGTGCTGAACCTGCTGAAGGATCTGCAGGACGAGTTCGGCCTCAGCTACATCTTCATCAGCCACGACCTGGCCGTCGTCAAGTTCATCTCCGACGAGGTGCTGGTGATGCAGAACGGCGATGTCGTCGAGCAGGCCGCCACGGCCGAGCTGGTCGCGGCGCCGCGCCAGGAGTACACGCGGCGGTTGCTGGGCGCCGTGCCGCGCGGCTACCAGGGGCAGGTGGCTCAGGTGGGCTGACAGCGTTTGCGCGTGCAATTTGAACGGACTTTTCAGTGAATCGTGCTCCTGGCATGCTGAACCGCGCTGAAATCCGGCCGGAGGGCCAACCTCCCCCTGCACCCGCCGCTGCGATGCACCGATCCCTGGCTTCCCGATTCATGCTCTGCGTGGCGCTGTCGGCGCTGGCGCTGCTGGCCGCCTGTTCGCGCGGCGGCGGCAGCGCGCCCGCCGGCCCGGCGGCCGGCGCGTCGGCGCCGACCGATGCCGTGTTGGCCCAGGATCTGGAGCGCATCGAGCGCGCCGCGCTGGCCCGCCCCACCCAGTTCGCGCAGGAGCTGCGTGCGCGTGGCGAAGCCCTGCCCGCCGGCAGCGCCGCCCAGCTCGATGTCGTCGCGCTGCGTGGCCTGCTCGCCGCGCTGAGCCGCGACCGCGCGCTGAGCGAGCAGCTGGCCGAGCAGCTGCGCCGCTGGCCGGACGGCGGGCTGCGCGCGACCGCTGCGGTCGCCGCGGCCAGCATCGATGCCGAATACGTGCGCCAGAACGGCGACCTGCGCGAGGCGCGCAAGCTGCTGCTGGCGGTCGACGGGCCCCAGGTCAATGGTGCCGGGGCGGTCTACCGTTGGCGCTACTACCACCAGCTCGCCGCCATCAGCGGCGACGCCGGCGAGCTCGACGCTTCGCTGGGCTATGGCCATGCGGCGCTGCGCCTGGCCGAGCAGCTCGGCCAGCCCTGGCGTCAGGCCCTGGCCCTGATCGACCTCGCCTTCACGACCTACCGTGCCGACACGCCGGCGCGGGCGCGCCAGATCGCCGCCCAGGCCCTGGCCGAGGCCCAGAAGGACCCCGACCCGATGACGCTGAACCGCGTCTACACGATGCGCGGCATCCTGTACTCGGACGAGGGCGGCGACCCCGACATCGTGCTGCAGGCCTGGTCGGACGCCCTCGACCAGGCGGTGCGCGCCGGCGCCGACTCGGTGCGCGCCCTCAACCTCGCCAACCTGGCCGACTACCACCTGCACCAGCGCCACCCGGCGCGCGCGCTGGAGGTGGCCGAGCAGGCCCTGCCGCTGGCGCGCGCGGCACGCAACACCGGCGCTGAGAGCGTGGCACGCGCCAACATCGGTCTGGCCAAGATCGCGATGGGCCGCGTCGCCGAGGGGCGCGACGACGTGCGCGCCGCCACCACGCTGGACGAGCAGCAGGGCGCGCTCGCCTATGCGTCGGCCGGCTGGAAGGAGCTGGGCGAGTACCTGGAGCGGGCCGGTGACCTGGCCGGTGCCGTCGCGGCCTACCGCGAGCACCGCCGCCTGAGCGACCGCGTGCTGCGCGACGAGACCCGCAAGCTGCTGCTGGAGGCCCAGGAGCGCCAGGACGCCGAGCAGCGCGCCCGCGACATCGAGCTGCTCAACCGCGACAACGCGCTCAAGTCAGAGAAGGTCCACCAGCGCAACCTCGCGCTGGCGCTGTGGTCGGCCCTGGGCGGCTGCGTCGTCGTGTCGCTGGGCCTGCTCTGGCAGGCCTTCCGGCGCGTGCGCCGCACCAACGAGGCCCTGGCCCACAGCAATGCATCGCTGAAGCGCCAGAGCGAGACCGACCCGCTCACCGGGCTGGCCAACCGCCGCCATTTCCAGGCGGCCATCAAGAGCTTGTCCGGCCAGGGCGGCCTGTCGGCCAGCGTCTTCCTGATCGACATCGACCACTTCAAGCGCATCAACGACGGCTTCGGCCATGCGGCCGGCGACACCGTCCTCGTCGAGATCGCGCAGCGGCTGCGCCAGGCCGTGCGCGACGACGACCTCATCGTGCGCTGGGGCGGCGAGGAGTTCCTCATCGTCGCGCGCACCCGCGAAGGCATGTTCGCGCCCCAGCTCGCGCAGCGCCTGCTCGACCTGATCGGCGGCCGGCCGGTGCGCCACGAGGGCCGCGACATCGACGTCACCGCCTCCATCGGCTTCGTCAGCCTGCCCATCCCGCCCTACGGCCTGCGCCTGTCCTGGGAGCGCGCCATCGACCTCGTCGACACCGTCATGTATCTCGCCAAGGCCCATGGCCGCAACAAGGCCTATGGCGTCGACCGCATCCAGGCCGAGGACGCGCTGGCAGCCGCCCAGCTGACGGCCCGGATCGAGTCCGCCTGGAGCGAAGGCCTCGTTGGCCTGCAGCTGCTCAGCGGCCCCGCCGCCGCGCGCGCGGCCGGCGAAATCCAGATCGGCGGCTCCAGCGCCGCCGCGAGCGCATGAACCAGCCCGGCCGCACCCTGATCGCCACGCTGGCCCTGGCCCTGGCCCTGGCCGCCGCCGTGCCGGCCACGCCCGTCACCGCACCCGACCCGGCCAGCGAGGACAACTGGCTGGCCGACCTCACGCGCCGCGCCTTCGACGACCCCGACGGCATGCTCGCCGAGCTGCAGCGGCGCTGGCCGACCCAGGCCGAGCCCGGGCAGCCGCGCGAGGCCGCCTGGCTGCTGGCGCGCGGCCGCGTGCTGCTGGCTGCCGGCCAGCTCGAGGCGGCCGATGCCGTCGCCGTGCAGCTGATGGGCCGGCCCGATGGCGTGGACCGCAGCTGGCTGCTGCGTGCCCTGGCCCAGGAGCGTGCTGGCAAGCCCGGCGGCGCGCTGGCCGCGCGCGCCCTCGGTGGCCTGGATGCCCGCTGCCCGACCGGCGACGAGATGCGCGCGGTGCGCGAGCTGGGCTGCGACTTCCGCAGTGCCTGGGAGGCCCTGCGCATCATCCAGCGCGACCAGGCCAGCCAGGGCGAGCTGGTCGCTTCCGAGGCCAGCACGCGCCGCGGCCTGGCCCTGGCCCGGGCCGGTGGCGACAAATACCTGGTCGTGCAGAGCCTGGGCCTGCTGGCCACCGTGCTGCAGGCCCAGGAGCATGGCGACGCGGCGCGCGCCGAGCTGCACGCCGCCGAGGTCGAGGCCCAGGGCGACCCGCTGGCCGGCGCCCGCGTGCGCAACGCCCAGGCCGTCGTCGAGCGCCGCGCCAACGACATCGGCGCCGCGCGCAGCGCGCTGGAGGGGGCGCTGCTGCTGGCCGAGCAGGCCGGGGCCCTGCATTTCGCCGCCATGATGCGCTCCAACCTCGTCGACGCCTATATGCACCAGGGCCAGTTGAAGGAGGCGCTGGCCGTCGGCCAGAAGGCGCTGCCGGTGCTGCAGCGCTTCCACGACCGCTATTTCGAACGCCTGCTGCACCACAACCTCGCCGTCGCCCACATCAAGCTGCACCAGTTCGACACCGCGCGCCAGGAACTCGCCAAGGTCGGCGAGTTCGGCATCGACCCGGCCGCCCTCGCGCAGCGCGCCCGCGAGCTGCGCGAGCTCGGCGACACCTGGGCCGAGGCCGGCCAGTACAAGGAGGCGCTGGCCGCCTTCGCCGGCGAGCGCGACCTGAACGCCCGCGCCAACGAGCGCAACCGCGCCTCCGCGCTCGAGGAGCTGCGCCGAAAGTACGACAGCGCCGCCAAGCAGCGCGACCTCGACCTGCTGGCCCGCGACGGCCAGCTCAAGGACCAGCAGCTCGAGAATCAGAAGCTCGCGCAGCAGGTCGGCATCGCCGTCGGCGCGCTGCTGCTGCTGTCGCTGGGGCTGATCGCCGTCACGCTGCTGCGCATGCGGCGCGCGCAGGCCCGCCTCACGGCCAACCAGAGCCTGCTGCGCGCGCAGAGCGAGCGCGACCCGCTGACCGACCTGTCCAACCGGCGGCATTTCCTCGCCGTCATGGAGCAGCGCAGCCAGGAGGCCGACGCCGAAAGCCGCGCGGAGGGCTTCCACGGCGCGCTGATGATGATCGACATCGATCACTTCAAGAACGTCAACGACTGGCATGGCCACGCGGCCGGCGACGCCGTCATCGTCGAGGTCGCGCGCCGCATCCGCGCCGCCGTGCGCGACACCGACCTCGTCGTGCGCTGGGGCGGCGAGGAGTTCCTCGTCTTCGCACCCGAGCTGCCCGGCAGCGACCTCGCCCAGATGGCCGAGCGCATCCTGCGCGGCATCGGCGTCGAGCCCATCCCGACGAGCGAGGGCCCGCTGCGCGTCACCGTTTCCATCGGCTTCGCCAGCTTCCCGCTCGGCGGCTCGGCCGGCCCGGGCCTGCGCCTGCACTGGGAGCAGGCCGTCAACTGGGCCGACATGGTGCTCTACAAGGCCAAGGCCGAGGGCCGCAACCGCGCCGTCGGCATCACTGCCGTCGACGCCCCCGATGCCGACCTGCTGGCCTCGCTGCTGCAGGACTTCGACGCCGCCTGCCTGAACGGCCAGGTGCGCCTGAAGCTGCTGCTGGGGCCGGCATGAGGCCGGGGCTTCCGTCGCGCCGCAGCCTGCTGCTGTGGCTGGCCGGTACTGCCGCGTCGCGCGCCGGCGCCCAGCCCGGCGCGGTACCCGCCTGGCCGAACCGGCCGCTGCGCCTCGTCCTGCCCTTCGGGGCTGGCGGCGCAGCCGACTTCGTCGTGCGGCTGTTCGCGGCGGAGCTGCAGCGCGGCCTGGGCCAGCCCGTCCTTGTCGACAACCAGCCCGGCGCCCACGGCAACATCGCCTGCGCCGAGGTCGCCGGCGCGAGCGACGGCCACACGCTGCTGATCGGCACCGTCGGCACGCATGCGATCAACCCCGTGCTGTCGCGGCGCCTGCCCTACGACGCGGTGCGCGATTTCGCGCCCATCGGCCTCATCGCGGGCGCGCCGCTTGTGCTCGTCGTCAACGTCGGCGTCGCGCGCAGCCTGGGCGTGCGCAGCGTCGCCGACCTGCTGCGTGTCGCTGCGGCAAGGCCAGGGCGGATGAACATCGCATCGGGCGACAACGGCAGCCCGGCCTACCTGGCCGGCGAGCTTTTCAAGCGCCTGGGCCAGATCGATCTGCTGCACTATCCCTACCGCAGCGTGGCGTCTGCACGGCAGGACGTCATTGCGGGGAATATGGATCTGATGTTCGACGACCTGCCCTCGGCCCTGCCGCGGATCAAGGCCGGCAAGCTCGTCGCGCTGGCCGTGGCGGGTGCACGGCGCAGCCCCAGCCTGCCCGACCTGCCCACCGTCGAGGAGGCCGGCGGTGAGGCGCTGAAGGGCTTCGAGGCCAGCGCCTGGGTCGGCCTGTTCGCGCCCGCCAGCCAGCCGCCCGAACAGATTGCGCGCCTGCAGCACGACGCCGCCGCCGCGCTGGCCCAGCCGGGGCTGCGCGAGCAGATGAACGCGCTGGGCCTGCAGCCCCAGGGCGGTGGCGCGCGCGACTTCGCCGCGCTGATCGCCACCGAGACCGCCAAATGGGCGCGGATCGCGCAGCTGTCCGGCGTGAAAGTCGACCGCTGAACCCCATGACCGAGAGGAGACCGCCATGGCATTGAATCGGCGCCAGATCACCGCGCTCGCAACCAGCCTCGCGCTGCCCGCCTTCGCCCAATCCGCCTGGCCGAGCCGGCCCATCCGCCTCATCGTGCCTTTCACGCCCGGCGGCACCACCGACCTGCTGGCGCGCGCGCTGGCGCCCGAGCTGCAGCAGCGCCTGGGCCAGCCGGTCGTCGTCGAGAACCGCGCTGGCGCCGGCGGCAACATCGGTGCGGCCGAAGTCGCCAAGGCCAGCGACGGCCACACGCTGCTGATGGGCACGGTCGGTACGCACGCGATCAACGCGGCTCTCTACCCGCGGCTGCCCTACGACCCGGTGAAGGACTTCGCGCCCGTCACGCTGGTCGCCGCGGTGCCCAATGTGCTGGTGCTCAACCCCGCCAACGCGGCGCGTTATGGCATCAGGAGCGTCGCCGACCTGGCCCGTGTCGCGCGCGCCAACCCCGGCAAGCTCAACATGGCCTCCAGCGGCAACGGCACCTCCATCCACCTGGCCGGCGAGCTCTTCAAGAGCATGACCGGCAGCTACATGCTGCACTTCCCCTATCGCGGCTCGGGCCCGGCCCTGCTGGATCTGGTGGCCGGCAACATGGACCTGATGTTCGACAACCTGCCCTCCGCCTTACCGCAGATCAAGGCCGGCAAGCTGTTGGCCCTGGCCGTCACCGGCGCACAGCGCAGCCCGGCCGTGCCCGATCTCCCCACCATCGCAGAGGCCGGCGGCCCCGCGCTCAAGGGCTACGAGGCCAGCTCCTGGTTCGGCCTGCTGGCCCCCAGCAGCCAGCCCGCCGAGCAGGTCGCGCGCCTGCAGCGCGAGGCGGCCGCGGCGCTGAACACGCCGGCGCTGCGCGAGCGCCTGGCCAGCCAGGGCGCTGTCGCTGGCGGCGGCTCGTCGGCCGAGTTCGCCGCGTTGATCGCTGCGGAAACCGCCAAGTGGGCGCGGGTCGTCAAGGTGTCGGGCGCGAAGGTCGATTGATGGACAACAAGACCTCGCACTGGCGCGCCGACCTGATGGCCGGCGCGGTCGTTGCCGTGCTGCTGATCCCGCAGAGTCTGGCCTACGCGATGCTGGCCGGCCTGCCGCCGCAGGTGGGCCTGTACGCCAGCCTGCTGCCGCTGCTGGCCTATGCGGCCCTGGGCTCCAGCCCGGTACTGGGCCTGGGCCCGGTGGCGGTGCTGGCGCTGATGATCGCCCAGGCCCTGGGCGGGCTGCCGGCCGGCGTGTCGGCAGAGGCCGGCGCGCTGGTGCTGGCCGCCGAGGTGGGCGGCGTCCTCGGCCTGGCCGCGCTGCTGCGCCTGGATGCGCTGGCCTCGCTGCTGTCGGTGCCGGCGCTGCGCGGCTTCGAGAACGGCGCGACGCTGATGATCGCGGCCGGTCAGCTGCCCGTGCTGCTGGGCAGCGCGGCCACCGGCTTCACGCTGCCCGACTTGTTGCGCTCGGCGCCGCATGGCGGCCTCAATCCGCTCAGCGCGGCCTGGGGCGGCGTGGCCATCGTGCTGCTGTTGCTGTCGCGGCGCGCGGGCTCCAAGCTGCTGGCGCGGCTGGCGCCGCTGCTCCTGCTGGTCACGGCGATGCTGCTGTCGGCCTTCACGCCGGCCTCTGGCGGCGTGGCCCAGGTCGGCGCGCTGCCGTCGCTGGCCGTGCCGCTGGGCCTGCCGCCGCCGGACGCGGCGCTGTGGCTGCAACTGCTGCCCAGCGCGGCCCTGGTCGCGCTGATGGCCTTCGTGTCCAGCCTCGCCGTGTCGGAGTCGCTCGCGCAGCGCCGCGGCGAGAAGCTGCTGCCGGCGGCCGAGCTGCGCGGCCTGGCGGCGGCCAACGTCGTCGCTTCGCTGACCGGCGGCATGCCGGTGGCCGGCAGCTTCTCGCGCAGCATCCTGCTGCACGAGGCCGGCTCGCACAGCCGCTGGAGCCTGGTCTTCGTCGCCGGCTTCATGTTCCTTGCGATGCTGATGCTGGCCGGGCCGCTGGCCCACCTGCCCAAGCCGGTGCTGGCGGCCACCATCGTCGTCGCCGTGCTGGGCGGCTTCACGCTGGGCCACTACGGCGAGGCCTGGCGCTATGCGCGGGCCGAGGGGCTGCTGATGGCGGCCGTCACGGCGGCCGTGCTGCTGTGGAGCATTGGCGCGGCGCTGGCCATCGGCGTCGTCGGGTCCGTCGCGCTGCTGATCCAGCGCACCGCGCGGCCACATGTCGCGCGCATCGGGCGCGTGCCGGGCACCCAGCATTTCCGCAATGTCGAGCGCTTCGCCGTCGAATGCCGGCCCGAGGTCGTCGGCCTGCGCATCGACGAGAGCCTGGTGTTCACGAACGCGCGCGGCCTGGTCGACGTCGTGCTGGCCCATGTGCGCGAGCACCGCCGCGGCGTCGGCGAGCCGCAGCGCGTGCTGATGCTGATGGCGCCGGTCAACCACATCGACGTGTCGGGCCTCGTGGCGCTGCAGGAGCTGCGCGGCGCACTGGCGGCCGAGGGCCTGAGGCTGGAGTTCTCCGAGGTCAAGGGCCCGGTGCTGGACCGCCTCAAGGCCATTGGCTGGCTGGAGCACTACGACGTGTCCCTCTACCTCAGCCACCACGAGGGCATGCAGGCAGGCGAGCATGCGCTGCGGCCCAGCCTGGCGGACCACGATGCGCCGGGGCAGTTGTAGGGGCGGTAGGGAGTGGCTGGGACGGCTTTCGACCCTGAGCAGCCGTCGACTTCGCTGATTTGGTCGCCCGTTAGCAGACGCTAAACGTCACCGATCAGCCGAGCGGCTGGTGGAGGTCGGATGAAGCTGTCTTGACAACTTGGAGAGCTTGGTTGCCATCTCTTCACCACTTGCGATGAGCAAGCCGTGGTGGTTCTCGCAAATCAGCCAGTCGCAATTCTTTGAAACGATGTAGTACTCGACGTGCGGCATTTCCCCAAGTGCAGCGTAGATCACGTCGACCGTGGATTCGTAGAGCCAGAAATTGCCGTGCTTCTTGGAGCCGGTGAGTTCTTCGACCACGAACCAAACGACCTCGTCCCGCGGAATTAGCAGATGAAGCGCCTGCAATGGGGCGTTCGGCTGGAAGCTAGCGACGGGCTCACGGAGCGACTCCCACCACCAGAGCGCGTTTGTTGCACGCCTAGGAAGCAAAGTTCGAACGGAAATGATGCGTTCAAGAATGTCTTGGTAACGATGCGGCTCAACAAGAGTGAGCTGTCGCTCCAGGCCAAGCGCCTTTGAGGCGTCCGTAAGCAAGTCGCGACTCGTCATGGGCGCAGAGCCTACGCGAAACCCGGCATCGGCGAGAGACGGTTCATGGCCGCATGCCGCCCTGGGCGATTCATCGCGCCTTCAACAGCAGAGCCTTGGCCACTGAGCAACCCAACCCCGCATGCGGGCCAGGTGTCCCTGAAGAAACGACGATGAGCTACAAGGTGGACGGCAGCGCCGAGATGACCGACACGTCA
>NZ_SMBU01000027.1 GCF_004342485.1 Roseateles saccharophilus | reverse complement strand
CACGTAGAACGAAGGCGAACTGAGCATCGCGCGCGTGCAGCCAGTCGCGCCAACGCCGCACGGTGCGCCGATCCAAGCCACTGCGGCGTGCGCAGGCGATACAGCTCTCGATGATCGATGCAGATCGCAATGACGCCGCCTGGCTTCAGCATGTCGCGCATCATCCAGATGCGGGGGGTCATGAAGCGCAGCCACTTGGAGTGGCGCGAGCCATCCTCCTTGGGCACAACGTCGCCCAGGTCGGGGTCGTTAGGGTCCTTGTCCCACTTGTCGTTGTAGCGAAAGTCTTCACCTGTGTTGTACGGCGGGTCCGTGAGGATCAGATCGATTTGCCCACGGTACTTGTAGAGCGTCACCATGGCCGACAGGTTTTCGCCGTCCATGATGATGTTCTGCCCCTGCGCCTGCGCGTCGCCCACCGATGCACGCTGGTGGATCTTGGTGAGCTTGGGTTTGACCTGACGGATGATCTGCCACGGTGCGGTACGGCCCGTGTACGACATGATGATGCCGTCTTTACCCGCCTCTGCGCGCTCTGCGTCGTGCTGTTCGAGCAAGCGGATCAAGTCTCCGCGCGTCAACTGCTCGTATGCCATTCTGGGTCTCTCGTTATGGAGGCCCTCTAAAGGGCCATGCTTTCACGGCAAAAAGCCGTGGCCTGCATTGCTGCTTACGCCACGGCGTTAGATCGCTATACTGTATTTTTATCCAGCATCAAGCGCAAGCCAAACGCGGCGAGGCTACCAGCGTTTCTGACTGTTTTTCCGGTGCGCTGTGGCGTTCTTGCGCTCTCTATGTCGCTAGAGGAGACGAACTCCGCAGGTTTGGGTCCAGGCCCCTTCAACGCTGCTAAATACGTGTAGCAGGAGGACAGGATGAGACTGGAAGAAATCGAGATCGCTAGCGCGGACAAGAGGCGCGAGCAACAGCTAAGGACTGGAGCAGCGGTGGCAGCCGCGAAAGCTGCGCAGCTTCGGACGCAGGCGGACGACGCAGGTAGCAAGGCAGCGAAGGGCGCGCGCCAGGATCGTCCAATCAAGCCGAAGCCGCCGTCCACGAAGACGATCAAGCCAAAGGCCTAGCGCTGTCGACCGAGTGTCGAGAGAGGTCTGCGCGAACATCGCGCGACACGACACGTCCGGAAAATGGTGCCCATTTGTTGGACGCGGTCAGCTTTCTTGAAGAAAGCGTTACACGGACTTGAGGCGTGCTGGCGGAAGCGGTGAGATTCGAACTCACGGAAGGCTTCCGCCTTCGTCGGTTTTCAAGACCGATGGATTAAACCACTCTCCCACGCTTCCTGGGTCAGTTGTGGAGTGTAGCCGGGCGGCAGGAACGCGCCTGCTTTTGGCTGACTTTGCAAGTCTTTGCACGATTGAAAAGAAGAAAAAATCCTTTCAAATCAGTGGCTTGCATTTGAAGCAAAGTCTTTCAAGACCGATGGATTAAACCACTCTCCCACGCTTCCTGGGCTGGCTATGGAGTGTAGCCGGGCAGGGCCGTCATCCCAGTTTTGGGCGGACTTTGCAAGTCTTTGCATGATCAAAAAGATGGAAAAGTCTTTTCAAATCAGCAACTTGTATTTGAAGCAAAGTCTTTCAAGACCGCTGGATTAAACCACTCTCCCACGCTTCCGAGGGCGGCGCATTCTAAGGGACGGGGCTCAGGCGCCCGGCTTCTGCGCCTGTTCGCACTGCACCTGGATGATCTCGCGCGCCGTGCCGTCCACGCGCGCCGCGGTGAGCTGGCCGCCCCAGACGCAGCCGGTGTCCAGGCCGAGCAGCTTGGGGCGCTCCAGCAGGCCCAGCGTCGACCAGTGGCCGAAGGCGACGGGCACGTCGGCCGTGCGGCGGCCCGGTGCGTCGAACCAGGGCATGAAGCCCTTGGGCGCGGCGCCCGCGCCGTCCTTGGTCTTGAAGTCCATCGTGCCGTTGGCGGTGCAAAAGCGCAGCCGGGTCAGTACGTTGATCGTGAAGCGCAGCCTTGCGGTGCCGGCGAGGTCGGGGGCCCAGCGGGCCGGTTCGTTGCCGTACATCGCGTGCAGGAAGTCGGGCAGGTCCGGGCCGCGCAGCACGGCCTGCACCTCGGCGGCGGCGGCGAGCACGTCGTCGCGGCTCCATTGCGGCACGACGCCGGCATGCACCATCAGCCAGCCGGCCTCGAACAGGGCCAGGTGTTGCCGGCGCAGCCAGTCGGTCAGGGCCTCGCGGTCGGGCGCCGCGAGGATGTCGTCCAGCGTGTCGCCGCGGTGGGTGTGGCGCACGCTGTGGGCCATGGCGAGCAGGTGCAGGTCGTGGTTGCCGAGCAGGCAGCTCGCGGCGTCGCCGAGGGCCTGCAGGCGCCTGAGCGTGGCCAGCGACTGCGGCCCGCGGTTGACGAGGTCGCCGAGCAGCCAGAGCCGGTCGCGTGAGGGAGAGAAGTCGATGAGGGCGAGCAACCGTTCGAGGGCATCGCAGCAGCCCTGGACGTCGCCGATCAGGTAGTTCATGTGTGGCCGGAGATGAAGGACGCGATGCTAAGGCCGCCCGCATCGCCCTCGGGAATATGCGATGGGCGCTGTCATGCCCATCTGATAGTCTCCCGGGCTTCGTTTTTGCCTCCCGCGCCCCGGGTTTTCCCGCTCGGGCGCCTTCGATGGATACCGCTCTCGTTCTCTTTCTGATCCTTCTCAACGGCCTGTTCGCGATGTCGGAAATGGCCTTGACCGCAAGTCGCAAGGCGCGGCTGCAGGTGATGGTGGAAAGCGGCGAGGGCGGTGCGCAGGCCGCGATGGACCTGCACGACAACCCCACCCGCTTTCTGTCGACGGTGCAGATCGGCATCACCGGCATCGGCGTGCTCAACGGCATCGTCGGCGACGCGGCCTTCTCCGGCCCGCTGTCGCACTGGCTGACCGAGACCTTCCGCCTGAATCCGCACGCGACCGACATCGCCGCGACGGCCCTGGTCGTCGTCATCATCACGCTGCTGACCATCGTCTTCGGCGAACTGGTGCCCAAGCGCATCGGCCAGATCTACCCCGAGACGGTGGCGCGCCTGGTGGCGCCGACGATGAACTTCATGTCCATCGCGGCACGCCCGCTGGTGCGTTCGCTGAGCTTCTCGACCGAGGCGACGCTGAGCCTGCTGGGCCTGCGCAACAGGGGCGCGCGCGGCGTGACCGAGGAGGAGATCGCGGCCAGCCTCGAGGAAGGCCTGGACGCCGGCGTCATCGAGGAGCACGAGCACCAGATGGTGCGCAACGTGTTCCGCCTGGACGAGCGCCAGATCGGCTCGATGATGATCCCGCGCGCGGAGATCGCCTGGCTGGACGCCGAGGCCAAGCCGGCCGAGGTGCTGGCCGTGCTGCGCGAGCATGGTTTCAGCCGCTACCCGGTCTGCCGCGGCGGCTTGAACGACGTGCTGGGCGTGGCCTCGGCGCCGGCCCTGCTCGCGCGGCTGCTGGACGGCCAGGCGCTGGACCTGACCGAGGGGCTGGAGGCCCCGCTGTTCGTGCCCGAAACGCTGTCGGGCATGGAGCTGCTGGAACATTTCCGCGTGTCGGACGCGCCGCTGGTCTTCGTCGTCGATGAATACGGCGAGGTGCAGGGCGTGATTGCCGTGCGCGACGTGCTGGAAGCCATTGCCGGGGAATTCAACGCCCCGAGCGATGGCGACGCCTGGGCGGTGCAGCGCGGGGACGGGAGCTGGCTGATCGACGGCCTGATCCCCGTGCCCGAGCTGAAGGACCGCCTGGGCCTGAAGGAACTGCCCGAAGAGGACCGTGGGCGCTACAACACCCTGGCCGGCATGATCATGCTGTTGCTGGGGCGCTTGCCGCGCACGACCGATGTCGTGGAGTGGGACGCGTGGAGATTCGAGGTCGTGGACCTCGACGGCAAGCGTGTGGACAAAGTGCTGGTCAGTCGTCTGGCCGATGAACCTGGAGAGAAAACATGAGCAACCCCCCGATGTATGGCGAACTGCAGCCGCTGGACCGCGAAGCCCACAAGAACCTGAAGCTGGACACGAGCCAGGCCGTCGTCAGCCGCGTAGCCGACCAGAACTCGGTCTTCCTCGCCGCCGTCGAGTTCGGTGACGCCTGCAAGGAATACCCCATCGTCTTCGTGCGTGCCGGCGAGGGCGGCCCCGAGGGCAAGCCCGCTGTCGCGCCGCTGGCCGTGCTGGGCCTGAAGCCCGGCTCCAACCTCTACGTCGAAGGCGACAAGTGGACGGGCGGCTATGTGCCGGCCTATGTGCGCCGCTACCCCTTCGCGATGGCCCGCCTGGACGGCAATGCCGACAACCTCGCCGTCTGCTTCGACGGCAAGTGGGCCGGCTTCAATGAAACGACCGGCGAGGCCCTGTTCAAGGACGGCCAGCCGAGCGAGTTCCTGATGAACGCCAAGGGCTTCCTGGAGAACTTCGAGCAGGAAGCCGAGCGCACCCGCCTGATCTGCAATTTGCTCGTCGAGATGGAGCTGTTGCGCGACATGCGCTTCGAGGCCACGCTGCCGAGCGGCGAGAAGATCGACGTCGAAGGCTTCCTGGCTCTGGACGAGAAGAAGTACGCCGAGCTGGCCGACGACAAGGTGCTGCAGCTGCACCGCAACGGCCTCATCGCGCTGATCGAGATGCACCGCCTGTCGATGGGCAACATGAACCGCCTGGCGGGCCGGTACGCGGCCTGACCCCCGCGGCGCTTGCCCGGAGGCCACGCCCAGCGTGGCCTTTTTCTCTGCTGCGCCCCGCTCCCGGAGACGCCCATGCCCCGACCTCCTGACGAGGACCGCCTGGACGACTTCGACCATGGCCTCGCGCGCCGCCATCGGCGCCTACATCGAGGCCGTGCGCGGCGGTGGCATGGCCGCCCTCGCCGCTGCCGCGCTGGCGTGCTACGTCGATGCCGGGCTGCGTGCAGCCCGCCCCGATATCGAGGCGGCGCTGCGCGACACCCTGCGGGTTCAGGCCCGGCGGCCTATGCCCAGCCTGTACCGCGGTGCGTGACGCCGACCTGCGCGGCGCGCTGGCTCGCTGAGCCGGGCCGACCCTGGTCATCGGCGGGGCGCTGGAAGGCGCCGTGCCGCCCGGGTGCCCGCGGCATGGCCTCGGCCAGGGCCCGCGGGCGCGGCTGTGCCTGCTCGAAGGCGCTTCGCACCTGGGGCCAGTCGAGCATCCGGCCGCTTTCAAGGCCGCCGTGACCGCCTTTCTAGGGGGTGGGTAAACCCCGCGAGGGCGGTGATTTATGTGTATCGGTGTGTGAGTGATCGGGAAAAATCACCTTTCAATCCCTAGACTCCCCAGTCCGGCGTGTTGAGCCCCAGCCAAGGATGCAGTCGATGATCCCCTTCTTCAAAGAAAGCCAGCGCGCCCCGCTGAACCCCTTCGGTGGACCGCCGCTGGAGCTGAACAGCGATTTCGGCGCGATCGAAGGGGATGCCCTCGACCTCGTCGAGCGCCGCTACAGCGACCGCGGCCTGCTGACCCGCGAACGCTTCAGCAGCCGCAACGAGGATGGCGACGTCGTCTGCACGGCGCGCGACGGCGAACGCACCATCGGCACGATGAGCGTGCGCTTCGATGGCCATGGCGGCCTGCATACCGACCTGCTGTTCGCGGCCGAACTGGCCGAATGGCGGGCGGCGGGCATCACGCTTTGCGAGTTCGGCAGCCTGGCCGTGGATCGCCATGCCCCCGAGTCCAAGCGCGTGCTCGCGCAGATCTTCCACCTGGGCTATCTGCACGCCCACCGCCGGGCGCGCTGCAAGCGCCTGGTCATCGAGGTGAACCCGCGCCACGTGGCCTTCTACCGCCGCTGGCTGGGCCTGCTGCCTTATACGACGCCGCGGCACAACCCGCGCGTCGATGCGCCGGCCGTGCTGATGAGCATCGACTTCGACACCATCCGCGAGCAGATCGCGCTGCTGGGTGGCCGCCCCGAGGCGATGTCGACCTCGCGCAGCCTGTATCCGCTGTTCTGGGGCCCGGCCGCCGAGGCCGCGATGCTGGCCAAGCTGCCCTGAGTCTCTTAGGTTCGATACCCCAGCCGGCCTGACAGCAGGCCAGCCGCCTCGCGCAGTGCGGCCACCAGCGGGCCGCCTGCGGCGGTATCGAAGCTCGCGCTCGGGCCGATGGCCGTCAGCGCGAGCACCAGCCGCCCCGACGCATCGAAGACCGGCGCCGCTGCGGCGCTGACGCCGGGCACCACACCGTCCCGCGAGGTCGCCATGCCGGCCTCCAGCACGGCCGCCGTCGTGGCGGCGTCGGGCAGGGGCTCGCCCAGCGACGCCGCGTCCTTCGCCCGCAGCGTTGCGAACAGCCGGCCCGAGGCCGTGCCCGCCAGGCTCATCACCGTGCCGTGGCGCATGCTGACGTGCACCGGCGTCGGCCCCTCGGCCACGCGCACGATGGTGGGGCCACGCGTGCCCCAGACCGCCATCGCCACCGTGTGGCCGAGCTGCAGGGCCAGTTCCTCGATGACCGGCGTGGCCAGCCGCACCGGGTCGTACTGCTGCAGGCTGATGAGACCCAGCTGCAATGCCAGCGGGCCGAGGCCATAGGGGCCGCTGCCGCCGTCCTGCTCCACCAGGCCCAGCTTGATGAAGCTCACCAGATAGGGGTGGGCCTTGGCCGGGGCCATGCCCGCCTCGCGGGCCAGGTCCTTCAGCGCCATCGGCCGGCCCTGGTGGGCCAGGGCCAGCAGCAACTGGCCGCCGACCTCGATGCTCTGGATGCCTCTTGGGGTCTTGGCGTTGTCCATTTGAAAATTCTATATTGCTGAATTGATTTGTAATAGGTTAAATTCAACTCAACGACAACCGGAGACAGCCGATGACCGCGAAAGCCTTTGCCTCGCAAGCCGACCTGGAAGAAAAGCAGGTCAGCTTCGAGCGCCTGTCCGAGCATGCCTGGGCCTACACGGCCGAGGGCGACCCCAACACCGGCATCGTCATCGGCCGCGACGCGGCCATGGTGATCGATACCCAGGCCACGCCCGTCATGGCGGCCGACGTGATCCGCCGCATCCGCGAGGTGAGCAGCGTGCCGATCAAGTACGTGCTGCTCAGCCACTACCACGCGGTGCGGGTGCTGGGGGCGTCCGCCTTCAAGGCCGAGGGGCTGGAGCAGGTCATCGCCAGCGAAGCCACGCTGGCCCTCATCAAGGAGCGCGGCGAGCAGGACAAGGCCAGCGAGATCGGCCGTTTCCCGCGGCTGTTCCGCAATGTCGAGTCCGTGCCGCCTGGCCTGACCTGGCCGACGCTGAGCTTCTCGGGCCGGCTCACGCTGGACCTGGGCGGCGTGAAGGTCGAGATGTTCTCGCCCGGCCGCGGCCACACGGCCGGCGACACGGTGGCCTGGCTGCCCGGCGAGCGTGTGCTGTTCAGCGGCGACCTCGTCGAGTTCGATGCGACGCCCTATTGCGGCGACGCCCATTTCGAGGACTGGCCGGCCACGCTGGACGCGATTGCCGCGCTGGACGCCGCCGCCCTCGTGCCCGGCCGCGGCCCGGCGCTGAAGGGCGTGGAACAGGTGGCCGTGGGCCTCGCGGGCACGCGCGCCTTCGTCAGCGAGCTGTACGCGGCCGTGCAGGCCGGCGTGAAGGCGGGCGAGGAGCTGAAGTCCGTCTACCAGCGCACGATGGCGGCCTTGCGGCCCAGGTATGGCCACTGGGTCATCTTCGACCACTGCATGCCCTTCGACGTGACCCGTGCCTACGACGAAGCCGGCGGCACCGCCCATCCGCGCATCTGGACGGCCGAGCGCGACGTCGAAATGTGGAAGGCGCTGGAAGGAGCCTGAGCCATGCAGCTCCCGACCTACCCCTACCACCAGAGCCTGGAGCAGCGCTCCGGCCAGCCGCAGCGCCGGCCGGTCGTCGTCGTCGGTGCCGGCCCGGTCGGGCTGACGCTGGCGCTGGACCTGGCCAGGCGCGACGTGCCCGTCGTCGTCATCGACGACAGCGACCACATCGGCAGCGGCTCGCGCGCGGTCTGCTGGGCCAAGAAGACGCTGGAGGTGTTCGACCGCCTCGGCGTCGGCGAGGCCGTCGCGCGCGAGGGCGTGCGCTGGCAGCGCGGCCGCGTCTTCCACGGCGAGCGCGAGGCCTACAGCTTCGATCTGCTGCCCGAGGCCGGCCACAAGATGCCGGCCATGGTCAATCTGCAGCAGGACCAGGTCGAAGCCCGCCTCGTGCGCGCCGCCCAGCTGGAGGCGCGTATCGAGCTGCGCGGCCGGCACGAGCTGATCGGCCTGGAGCAGGATGGCGAAGGCGTCACGCTGAACGTGCGCACGCCCGATGGTCTGTTCGACATGCGTGCCGACTGGGTCGTCGCCTGCGACGGCGCGCGCAGCCCGACGCGCGCGATGCTGGGCCTGGGGTTCACGGGCCAGGTCTTCGAGGACCGTTTCCTGATCGCCGACGTGACCCTCGCGCCCGGCGCCCGGCCGCGTGGCCTCGATCCGGCCCGGCCCGAGCGCTGGTTCTGGTTCGACCCACCCTTCCACCGCGGTCAGTCCGTGCTGCTGCATGCGCAGGCGGACGGCCTGTGGCGCATCGACTTCCAGCTCGGCCGCGATGCCGACGTCGAGGCCGAGAAGCAGCCCGAGCGCATCAAGGCGCGCGTCGGCGCGATGCTGGACGGCGCGCCCTTCGAGCTGGCCTGGTCGTCCATCTACCAGTTCGCCTGCCGGCGCGCGGAGCGTTTCCGCGTCGGCCGCGTGCTGCTGGCCGGCGACGCGGCCCACCAGGTCTCGCCCTTCGGCGCGCGCGGCGCCAACAGCGGCGTGCAGGACGTCGACAACCTCGGCTGGAAGCTCGCCGCGGTGCTCAGGGGCGAGGGCGGCGACGTGCTGCTGGACAGCTACGAGTTCGAGCGCATCGAGGCGGCCGACGACAACATCGGCCACTCCACGCGCGCCACCGACTTCATCAGCCCCAAGAGCTTGCTCAGCCGGCGCCTGCGCAAGGCCGCGCTGGACCTTGCCGAGCACACGGAGTTCGCCAAGCCCCTGGTCAACAGCGGCCGGCTCTCGTTGCCGACCGAGCATGTGGATTCGCCGCTGAGCACGCTGGACGACCAGGTCTGGGCGGGCGGCCCCAGCCCCGGCTTCCCGGCGCCCGACGCGCCGCTGGAGCAGGGCGGCTGGCTTTGCGAAGCCCTGGCCGGCGACTTTGCGCTGCTGGCCTTTGGCTGGCCGGTGGCGGTGGAGGGTGTCAGGCTCATCACGCTGCCGGGCGAGGGCCTGGCGGCCACGCGCTATGGCGCACGGCCGGGCAGCCTCTACCTCGTGCGGCCCGACGCCATCGTTGCGGCGCGCTGGCATGCCTTCGATGCCGCGGCCGTCCACGCGGCCGTGGCGCGCGCCCATGGGAGGCCCGAATGACCCAATTGAACCTGACCCCAAATTTCGGTGACGAGGCGGATGCCTTCTACGCCGAACTCATCGCCGCGCAGGCCGACCTGGGCGACGAGCAGGCCGCCGACTGGCTCGCGCGGCTGACCCTGATCCTGTGCAACCACATCGGCGACCGCGAAGTGCTTAGGCAGGCCTTCGAACTGGCCCACAAACACCATGACTGAACTGACCTCATTGAAATACCTGACGGGCTTCGGCAACCAGCACAGCAGCGAGGCCGTGCCTGGCGCGTTGCCCATCGGCCGCAACAGCCCGCAGCGTGCGTCGCATGGCCTCTACGCCGAGCTGCTGTCCGGCAGCGCCTTCACCGCGCCGCGGGCGCAGAACCAGCGCACCTGGCTCTACCGCCGCCAGCCCGCAGCCGTCGTCGGTGGCTACCAGCCGCTGGCCCATGCGCTGTGGAAGAGCGGCGCCGCCGCCGGCGAGTCCGCGCCGCCCGACCCGTTGCGCTGGGGCCCGACGCCGCTGCAGGGCGAGGGTGACTTCGTCGACGGGCTGCGCAGCTATGCGGTCAACGGCGAGGTTGGTGTCGGCGGCATGGGTGCGCTGGCCTATGTCGCGACGCGCGCCATGGGCCGCCGCGCGCTCGTGAACGCCGATGCCGAGATGCTGCTCGTGCCCCAGCAGGGTCGGCTGCTCATCACGACGGAGCTGGGCCGGCTGGAGGTCGCGCCCGGCTTCATTGCGCTGCTGCCGCGCGGCATGGCCTTCAAGGTCGACCCGCTGGACGTTCCCGCGCGCGGCTATGTCTGCGAGAACCATGGCGCTTCCTTCCGCCTGCCCGAGCTCGGCCCCATCGGCTCCAACGGCCTGGCCAACCCGCGCGACTTCGAGGCCCCCGTGGCCTGGTACGAGCAGGAGGCCGGCGAGTACGAGATCGTCAAGCGCCACGGCGGCCAGCTCTGGCGCGCCACCCAGAGCCACAGCCCCTTCGACGTCGTCGCCTGGCATGGCAACCTCGTGCCCTGCCGCTACGACCTGGCGCGCTTCATGACGATCAACACCGTCAGCTTCGACCACCCCGACCCCAGCATCTTCACGGTGCTGACCAGCCCCAGCGACACGCCCGGCTGGGCCAATGTCGACTTCGTCATCTTCCCGCCGCGCTGGATGGTGGCCGAGGACACGTTCAGGCCCCCCTGGTACCACCGCAATGTGATGAGCGAGTTCATGGGCCTGGTGCTGGGCCAGTACGACGCCAAGCCCGAGGGCTTCAAGCCCGGCGGCGCCAGTCTGCACAACAGCTATGTGCCGCACGGCCCCGACGCCGAGGCCTTCGACAAGGCCAGCAACGCCGACCTGAAGCCCCACAAGCTGGAGGCCACGCTGGCCTTCATGTTCGAGACCCGCTGGCTTCTCAAGCCCACCAGCTGGGCGCTGCACGACGCGCCGCTGGAGAGCAATTACGCCGACTGCTGGCAGGGCCTGAAGGACGAATTCAAAGCATGAGCCACATCGACCACACCCACGATCCCGCGGCCCTCTCCTGGGTCGCCTCGGCCAACGACCCGGCCACCGACTTCCCGCTGCAGAACCTGCCGTTCTGCTCCTTCCGCCGCGCCGGCACGCCGGAGCCCTGGCGCGTCGGCGTCGGCATCGGCGACCAGATCCTGGACCTCTCCGCCTGGGGCATCACCGACCTGAACGCACTGATGGCCCGCCCCGGCAGCGAGCGCCGCGCGCTGCGCCATCGCCTGTTCGACACGTTGAAGGAAGGCGCCCCCGAGGTCGAGCTCGTGCCCCAGGCCCAGGCCGAGTTCACGCTGCCCTGCCGCATCGGCGACTACACCGATTTCTACACTGGCATCCATCACGCCCGCGCCATCGGCCGCCTGTTCCGCCCTGACAACCCGCTGCTGCCCAACTACCAGTGGGTGCCCATCGGCTACCACGGTCGCAGCTCCTCCATCGTCGTCAGCGGCACGGCGCTGCGCCGGCCCAAGGGGCAGGTCAAGCCGCCGGACGCCGAGGCGCCGGTCTTCAAGCCCAGTGCCCGCATCGACTGCGAGCTGGAACTGGGCCTGTTCGTCGGCCCCGGCAACGCCTTGGGCGAGCCCTTCGGCATCGACGAGGCGGACGAGCACGCCTTCGGCCTGACGCTGCTGAACGACTGGTCCGCCCGCGACATCCAGCCCTGGGAGTACCAGCCCCTCGGCCCCTTCCTGGCCAAGAACTTCGGCACGACGATCTCGCCGTGGATCGTCACGATGGAGGCGCTGGAGCCCTTCCGCATCCCGTTCACGCGGCCGGCCGAAGACCCGCAGCCGCTGCCCTATCTCGACTCGCCTGCCCACCGCGCGAATGCGAGCTACGACATCGAGCTGGAGGTCTGGTTCAAGACGCCTTCGATGAGCGCGCCGACGCGCCTCTCGCGCTCCAACCTGCGCCATGCCTACTGGTCGCTCGCGCAGATGCTGACCCACCATGCCAGCAACGGCTGCAATCTGCAGCCGGGCGACCTGCTGGGCACGGGCACCATCAGCGGCCCGACCCAGGCCGAGTCGGGCTCGCTGCTGGAGCTGACCGCGGGTGGCAAGCAGTCGATCACCTTGCCGAACGGCGAGCAGCGCACCTTCGTGCTCGACGGCGACCAGCTCGGCCTGCGTGCGTTCGCCGAGAAGCCCGGTTTCCGACGCATTGGCTTCGGGCCTTGCGACGGCGTCATCCTGGCTGCGACCTGAGGCTGTCTTGCGCCTTCGTAACGTCGGCGCAATGAAGTCCAACAAAGCGCAACGTCCTGCGCAGGACGTTGCCGGCCCCGCTAGATTGCCGGCACTGAGCAGGGGCCGAGCACAGGAGACAAGCCGGCCCCTGGTCTTTCCGAGTCGCGCCCGACCCGGCGGTTGCACCGCCGCTACGGCGCCTTGTTGTCCGACAGAACTCGTTGCCCAGGAGCACCTACGTGGCCAAGCCTCACTTCAAGCAGAACCTTTTGCCCCATCTCATCGGTCTGGCGCTGGGAAGCGCAGCCGTCGCGCCAGCCCTCGCCCAGGAGGCCGCGCCCGCAGCGGGTGCCCAGCAGCTCGAGACCGTCGAGATCCGCGGCGTGCGCGCGACGCTGAAGAAGAACCTGTCCGAGAAGCGCGAGTCCGGCAACATCGTCGACTCCATCAGCGCCGAGGACGTGGGCAAGTTCCCCGACAAGAACGTGGCCGACTCGCTGCAGCGCGTGCCCGGCATCTCGGTGGACCGCATCTGGGGCGAGGGCAAGGCCATCTTCGTGCGCGGCACGGACAAGAACCTCAACATGACGCAGCTCAACGGCCAGGCCGTGGCTTCGTCGGAGTGGTGGCTGAACGAGCCGCAGACGCGCAGCTTCAACTACGACGTGCTGCCCTCCGAGATCGTCGGCAGCCTGGACGTGTTCAAGAGCCCGTCGGCCGACCTGGACGAAGGCAGCATCGGCGGCCTCGTCATCGTGAAGACACGCAGGCCCCTGGCCTTCAAGGACCAGCTCACCGTGCAGGCCGCGGCCGAGGCCATGTACAGCAAGCTGCCGGGCAAGACCGACCCGCAGCTTTCGGGCCTGCTGAACTGGAAGAACGACGCCAAGACCTTCGGCGTGCTGCTGGCCATCAGCAGCCAGAAGCGCCATATGCGCCGCGACGGCCTGGAGCAGTTCTCCGACGGCAAGTACGACATCCAGGACCAGAACGGCAACGTCACCAATGCCTATGCGTCCTGGGGCGGCGGCTCGGCCATCTTCCGCCAGGAGCGCGAGCGCACGACCACCAACCTGGCCCTGCAGTTCCAGCCCAATCCGGCCACCGACATCGTCCTGAACCTGATGGATTCGGACATGAAGATGAACAACAACAACCAGAACTACCTCTGGCAGGCCGGCGGCCTGGCGGTGGGCGGCGTGATCAGCGTCACCGACCCGAAGTTCATCTCCACCTCCGACGGCAGCAAGGCCCTGGTGGGCGGCACGGTCGGGCCCAAGACCGGCGTGTCCTTCGAGCCCATCTACCGCCAGTCCTACATCAAGTCCCGCGTGGCCGACCTCGACGGCAGCTACCAGGCCGGCAACTGGAAGCTGCACGGCCAGCTCGGCACCACGTCCAGCGAGGGCGGCAGCTCGCATGACCGCCACTTCTGGATGGAGGGCGACACGCGCACGACCATCAGCCTCGGGCCCGACCACTACGGCGTGAAGTACCTCGACATCAGCCCGCTCGACCCCAAGGCGCTGACGCTGAAGTCCGGCGACGACCGCGTGCGCCGCATGGAAGGCCGGGAGAACTACGCCCAGGGCGACGTGACCCTCGACATCGACAACAGCGTCATCACCGCGGTGAAGTTCGGCGCCAAGCTGCGCGACAACACGCTGAAGAACACGCGCACCCAGGGCAGTGCCGGCCCAGGCTCGGCGGGTTGGCAGTCCTTCTCGCTGGCCGACCTGTCCAGCGGCCCGTCGCCCCTGCTGAGCCAGGCCGCGGCCACGAGCGACGCACTGACGCAGTACGCCTGGTTCGACGACGGCCTGGTCGCGAGCAAGGGCATCCCGATGTTCGACAAGGCCATGACCTACAAGGACGTGCCCAACGAGGACTACCGCATCAACGAGCGCATCTCGGCCGTCTACGGCAGGGCCGACTTCGCGGCCGGCAAGCTGCGCGGCGACTTCGGCCTGCGCGTGGTGCGCACCGAGCAGACCTCGGAAGGCTTCCTCGGCAATGCCACCGGCGGCTTCTCGCCCACCAGCGTGAAGAACAGCTACACCGACGCGCTGCCCAACCTGAACGCCATCTACGAGCTGAGCAAGGAAGTGGTGCTGCGCGGCGCCATCGGCAAGACCATGGCCCGCCAGACCTTCGACCTGCTCAGCCCCGGCCTGCGCCGCGACGGCACGGTGCTGAGCAAGGCCTACGCCGGCAACCCCATGCTCAAGCCGGTGCATGCCAACCAGGCCGAGTTCGGCGCCGAGTGGTACTACGCCGACGCGGCCCTGCTGTCGGGCACCTTCTTCGTGAAGAAGCTCGACACCTTCACCTACAAGGCCTCCAAGTCCGAACAGGTGGGCAGCGAGACGCTGACGGTGGAGCGCCCCTACAACGCCGACAACGGCGCCGACATCAAGGGCTTCGAGCTGCAGTGGCAGCAGCCCTTCGGCCACAGCGGCTTCGGCACCGTCGTGAACTACACCTACACCGACGCCGTGGCCGGCGCCGTGGCGGGCCAGCCCCACCTGAAGGTGCTGGGCAATTCGCGCGACCAGTTCAACTTCAGCGGCTACTACGAGCAGGGCTCCATCAGCCTGCGCATCTCGTACAACTACCGCTCCAAGAGCTATGGCGACGTGGAGATGGGCGGCCAGGTCGTCAACGCGGCCTACGGCCAGTGGGACGCTTCGGCGAGCTGGGACGTGACGAACAAGATCACGGTCTACGCGAGCGCCGTCAACCTCAACAACGAGGTCATCCGCTCCAACACCGTGGACGGCATCCCCATCGGCGTCTATGAGAACGGGCCGCGCTACAGCTTGGGCGTGCGCGCGAAGTTCTGAAGCCCCTCGTCCAGCCTCGCCTCGCTGAACGCGGGCGAGGCTGACCGGCCCCCCGAGGGGACGGCGATGCGTGCGGCGTTGCGCCGCACGCATCGCCCGCGGGCCGGCTTGGGGCGGCCCGGCGCTCGTCCCGCGTTTCATCCGTCGCCTTTCGTTGCGCTGCGTTCATGCACACAAAAACACCTACATCTCCGGCAGGCCAGGGCGTGCTGCTGCCCATGATCTTCATCGGGCTGATGTTCTTCATCCTCGGCTTCGTCACCTGGCTGAACGGCTCGCTGATTCCCTTCCTCAAGATCGTCTGCGAGCTGAACAACTTCCAGGCGCTGTGGGTGGCCTTCGCCTTCTACATCGCCTACACGGTGATGGCGCTGCCGAGCGCGGCCATCCTGGCGCGCATCGGCTACAAGCGCGGCATGACCGTTGCGCTGGGCGTCATGGCCGCCGGCGCGCTGGCCTTCATCCCGGCCGCGCGCTCGGGGGCCTACCCGGTCTTCCTGCTCGCGCTGTTCACGCTGGCCAGCGGCATGACGTTGATGCAGACCGCCATCAACCCCTACATCGTCTGCATCGGGCCGCGCGAGAGCGCGGCCATGCGCATCTCCATCATGGGCCTGTTCAACAAGGGCGCCGGCATCGTCGTGCCCCTGGTGTTCACGGCGCTGATCCTGTCGGGCATGGAGCGCTTCTCCGATTCGGCTCTCGCGGCGCTGGACGCCGCCGGCCGCGACGTGCTGCGTAGCGAGCTGTCCCAGCGCCTGGTCTTCCCCTATGCCGTGATGGCCGCGGGCCTCGTGCTGTTCATGGGGCTGATCCATTTCTCGTCGCTGCGCGAGCCCGAACTGGAGGCGGCCGATGCGCCGTCCGGTGAAGTGAGGCGCTGGGGCGTGTTCCAGCATCCGCAGGTGGTGCTCGGCGCGATCGCGCTGTTCGGCTATGTGGGCGTCGAGGTCATCGCCGGCGACACCATCGGCCTCTACGGCCGCCAGCTCGGCGTGGCGCACTATGGCGTGCTGACGTCTTACACGATGGGCTTCATGGTGCTGGGCTATCTGCTCGGCGTCGCGCTGATCCCGCGCTGGTTGTCGCAGCGCATGGCCCTCGTCGCCTCGGCCGTCACGGGCCTGCTGTTCGCCAGCGGCATCGCGCTGAGCTCGGCGACCGGCAGCGGCCTGTCGCAGGCCCTGCTGGGCTGGGCGGGCGTGCCGGCCGTGCCGGATACGGTGTTCTGCCTCGCGCTGCTGGGCCTGTCCAACGCGCTGGTCTGGCCGTCCATCTGGCCGCTGGCCCTTGAAGGCCTGGGCCGGTACACCGCCGCGGGCTCGGCCCTGCTCATCATGGGTATCGCGGGCGGCGCACTCATTCCGATGCTCTACGGCCACCTAGCCGACGTGAGCGGCCCGCAGCACGGCTACTGGGTCATGCTGCCCTGGTACGGGCTGATCCTGTTCTATGCCTTGTTTGGCAGCAAGCGCAGGCGCTGGTGAGCCGGCGGCTGGGCGTCGCGTCATTGAGCGTGAAGGTCCGGCCAGCCCAGATTCCACGCAACGGCGCCGGCCATGGCATTCCAATGGCATGCCGCGTGCGCCGCACGATGGGTGCGGAATTCAGCGCCGCCATGCAATGAGTTCAGGCCGCGTCGCGGCTCTTGGGGCCGGTTGATTTGCAGCGGGAGCCGTCTGCCGGTCCCGGCAGCCAGGCTCACGGTGTCGGACACACCACGGTCATTGCTGCGCGATATTGATGGCGGCGGCCACGGCAGGTTTCGGCGTGGCAGGTGACGCCGGCGCCGTGGTCTGACCGACGGCGACCCGAACGGCCACTGTTTGGCGCCGTGAATCTCCGCACCCGACCCATAGCGGAAATAGAAACAAGCCGCGCGTGCTTACCGGAAAGCTGACGTATGGGCTGCTGGGAATCGCCTAACGGGACAAGTGGTGCGCGTGCGCTGACACCGCTGCCAGGCGTTCAAAATGGCGCTATTTGGCGCATAATTGATATCTACGCCACCAATCGATGGCGCTCAGGATGGCGCTAACTGGCGCAAGAAACTCTCGCGACTTCAATGCCGATCTCTCCCACCCCTCTCCAGCGTTCGCAAGAAGCCGTGCTAGCCGACCCACGGCAGCAGCGCCTTCTTGCCGTGATCCCGGCGCCACCTCTGCCGGCTGTGGCGATCGACGGCATTGAGCGGCTACTGATTCCTCCGCCTGCACGCCGAACGTTGCAGCGCTGGCTGAACGAGCTCACCGCGCATCAGCTGGTCGAACGCCACGGCGAAAAGCGTGGCGCGCGCTATGCACTGAAGCTCGCACCAGGCTCCCGTCCTGGAACCCAGCGCTTGGGATTGCAAGTCACCGAGCCATACATCCGCGTATCCGAGGCCGGGGCAAGCATCCGCGACGCAGTGCGGCTGCCGGCACATTTGCGCAAGCCGGTCGGCCATGAGGAAGGACTCCTTGACAACTACGAGCCCAACGTCACGTACTACTTGAGTCAAGAGCTGCGCCAGGGGCTGCTGGCAATGGGAAGCCCCCCCGCGGACACCGTGCCGGCTGCTGGCACGTTCGCAAACGACATTCTCGATCGTCTGCTGATCGACCTGTCCTACGCGTCGTCGCATCTAGAAGGCAACACCTACAGTCGTCTAGACACGATGCAGCTGCTCGAGAAAGGCCAAGCCGCGGAGGGCAAGGCAGCGATCGAGACCCAGATGATCCTGAACCACAAGGAGGCGATCGAATTCCTTGTGCACGATGCGTCTTGCACTACGGTCAATCCAAGCGCGATCAAGAGCTTGCATGCGCTCCTCTCCGATGGCCTGATGCGCAACGACGCCGACGTCGGAAGGTTGCGCGATCGCGGCGTGGAGATCGCGGGAAGCGTTTACAAGCCGCTAGCCTCCGGCCTAGCGATCGAAGCCGAATTCGGGATGCTCATCGAGAAGGCGGCAGCCATCCTCGATCCCTTCGAACAGGCGCTGTTCCTGATGGTGCAGTTGCCGTACCTGCAGCCGTTCATGGACGTGAACAAGCGCGTCTCACGCTTGGCAGCCAACATTCCGCTCATACAGGCCAACCTGTGCCCGCTTTCGTTCATTGACGTACCGGTCAACGCGTATGTCGATGCGGCGCTCGGGGTGTACGAGCTGAACCGCGTCGACTTGCTTCGCGACGTGTTCCTTTTTGCGTACGAGCGATCGTGCCAGCAGTACACGGCCGCCAAGCAATCGCTCCGGCCGCCCGACCCGTTCCGCAATCGCTACCGTCGCCAGATCGGAGCAACCATCAAGGGTGTGGTGCAAGCTGATCTGCCGGCGGATGTGGAGTCCATCGCACTGCACGTGCCTGAGGACGTCCCAGCCGAAGATCGTGAGCGCTTTCAATACATGGTTGCTGACGAGATCGCTGCAACGAATCCTGACAGCGCAATCCGATTCGGATTGCGTCCGCTCGAGTTCGACGCCTGGCTCAAAGCGCACGGGAAGGCCTAGCGACCGGTCGCGACAGTTGTTCTAGAGTACCGACCACAGATTCTCCAGTGATTCGGTCAGCAATGTCGCCGTAAGCAAGCGGACGATGATCCGCCTGGCGGTTCATGGCCACAGTGATTTGACGGCCGCAAAGCAGCCGCCGGCGAACGGCAGGTTGTGGCCGGGATTGCCAGTTCGCCGGCTTCATACAAACCGGTCAGTCAGCGGGAGCCGCACGGCGGCCGATTGCCTCAGGTCGATTTCATCCCCAACATTGATGACCGCTGACGGTGCCGACGCCATCCGTTCGCACCCGGCCACGAGCCGCCGGTCGTCGATGGCGGCTTTCGGGAACCCCAGGTAGCCTGTGGCTATGAGTGCAATCGAAGATCCCCTGGTCACTGAAATCCGAACGTTCTTGGACTCCTATGCGGAGCATGACCCGGACTGTCCGGCGTTCGATGCTGTTGGCCCTGCGGTACGCGACCCAGCCAACTGCGTATGCGGCCTGACGCTCCGCGAGCCGGAACTGCTCTCGAAGCTTCAGCAACGGCTGTTATCGTCTGAGTGCTAGGGCTGCCCTCGGCCATCTGCGGCCGCTCACGACAGGCGGCTACGAGACGGCTCACGTCGCTTGGCCGTCCCGCCAGCCAGGTTCCATCCCTCCTCTTGCTTTTGTGTACACATTGATCCACAATGCCCAGCACGCAAGATGCTCATGGAGTTCAACATGGAAAGCGCAAGGGTCGGCATTCGTGAGTTTCGCGCGGGGCTTGCCGAGTTCATCGCGTCAGACACACCTGTCGCGGTCACCCGGCATGGCCAAACGGTGGGCTACTTCATCCCGACACACGGCCAGTCCGAAGCCGATGTCGTCGCGCTGAAGAAGGCAGCAGCCGAGCTGGATCGCCTCTTGGCTGCCAGGGCGGTCGACGTCGGCGAGGTTGCATCGGAGTTCAAGGCTGCGCGTAAGGCAGGCACAAAGCAGCAGAGCAAGACTGACGTTCGTTCGAAGCTTGCGTGATCAGGCGATGAGGCAGCGCGCCATCGTCCTCGATGCCAACATCTTGATCCGCGCTGTTCTGGGGCAGCGTGTGCGCGAGCTGATCGTGGAGTCTCTAGCTGACGTGAGCTTTTTTGCTCCGGACACCGCCTTCGACGAAGCGCGCAAATACCTCCCCGGATTGTTGGAGAAGCGAGGTGTCGACGGCGTGGCTGCCCTCGCCACGCTCGACGCACTTGAGGCCGTGGTACGCCCGCTGGACTCAGAGATGTACCGGTCATTTGAGCAACGCGCCCTCGCACGCATAGGGGAACGCGATGCCGACGACTGGCCAGCGCTGGCCTGTGCATTGATGTTGGATTGCCCCGTTTGGACCGAAGACGCCGACTTCTTCGGCACGGGTGTCGCCACCTGGACGACCAGCCGGGTCAAGTTGTACTTGTCACCTGACGAGTCTCTCTCGCCCGAAGAGTCTGCAGGGTGAAATCGATTGGCCGATACGTAGGCTGGGGCCTAGGGCTGCTGACAAGGACGGCGCATCGGAACACATGTCAGGCGCCCTGAGGCCGCCGGCTCCGGGCGGAGTCGTTGTGCCTTGGGAGCGGTGATGCCGCAAGAGGTACTCCCAAGATCGAACGTCGAGACCGACCGACTGCAGGCAGGCGCCGAATTCCGCAGTTTCTAGGTCCGCTCAGGGTCGTGAGTTCCAGTTCGCCCGAGCCGCGACCGGTCATTCGGGGCCAAGCTGTACCCACCAGCCGGCGAGTACCCGGTCTCGAAGGTGAAGCAGTCGTCGACGCCGGCATGCGTCGAACGACCGCTGAACGCTGCCGCTGACATTCAGCTGGCGAGCGGCGAATGACTCTGACCGGCCTAAAGCGACGCTCGGTACACCCAATGCCCAGCAGGTCAGTTTGTTGCCGACGCGGCTGAACGAGAGGCGTCTTTCCCGACCGCCTCACCCGCCCATCAACTGGCTGCGGTGCGAGCTGAATGCCCTTGCCATCTGGTGCAGGCGTGCCCTGGCCTGGCTAGCCGTGACTGATTGCGGCGCCGGCCGCAGCTCCGCCGGAAAGCGCCCCATTCCCGCTAACAGCGCATACCAGGACGGCCGCAGATACATCAACGCCGAGCCGTGGCGCTCCAGCTCGGCCTCGAAGTCGCCGCCGCCATCCCACACGTCCAGCAGGCTGGCGAGCCGGTCGGAGATGTGGCGGTTGGCGCGGTTGGCCCGCCAGTAGTCGGTGTCGCTGCGCGTGTTGAGCTGGTAGTGGGCGACGACATAGTCGCGCACGCCCTCGAACATCTCGTTGACGCGGCGGTTGTAGGCGTCCCGCCGGCCGGGCTCGAAGCCGTTGCCTTCGAGCGCGTCTATGAAGCCCTCGACGCTGAACTGGATCAGCATCAGGGCCGTCGCCTCCAGCGGCTCGATGAAGCCTTGCGAGAGCCCGACGGCCACGCAGTTGCGCGACCAGTGCTTGTCGGCGCGGCCCACGCGCATGCGCAGCCGCCGCGCGCTCGCGCCCTCGGCCGCGGCGCCGAGGTGCGCGCGCAGCTCGCGCTCGGCCTCGTCGTCTCCGATGAAGTCCGAGCTGTAGACATAGCCGTTGCCGTAGCGCGTGGTCAACGGGATCTGCCAGGCCCAGCCGTGGCGCAGCGCGGTGGACACGGTTTCGGAGGGAAGGTCTTCGCCCTCCACCAGCGCGGTCGGGATCGCGATGGCGCGGTCGTTGAACAGGTTGTCGCGATAGGGCAGGAAGGCCTGGCCCAGCGTCTCGTTGATGAGCAGGCCCTTGAAGCCGCTGCAGTCCACGAACAGCTCGGCGGCGATGCGCGTGCCGCCTTTCAACTGCACGGCGGCGATGTCGCCGCCCTCGTGCCGCTCGACGCGCGCGACCGTGTCGACGATGTGGCGCACCCCCAGGCCGAGGGCGTGCCCGCGCAGGAAGGCGCCGAGCCTGCCGGCGTCGAAGTGGTAGGCGTAGTCGGTGCCCGGCCCTTCGCCTGCGTAGAGGGGCGCGCGGCGCTGGCGGGCCAGCTCGGCGGCGAGGAAGAAGTCCTGTGGGTTGGCGTCGGCCGCCTGGCCGCGGCGGCGCAGGCAGGCATTGGTGAAGAACTGATTGCCGAGCTCCCGGTCGGCCTCGTTGAAGAAGGGATGGACGTAGCTCTCGTAGCCCGCCACGCGGCTCCAGCCGGGAAAGCGGATGCCGCATTTGTAGGTGGCGTCGCAGGCCGGCATCCAGTCGCGCTCGGCCAGCCCCAACGTCGCGAAGAAGCGGCGCAGATAGGGCGTCGAGCCCTCGCCGACGCCGACCGTGCCGATCTCGGCCGATTCGATCAGCGTGACGTCGATACCGAGCCGGGCCCAGCGGTGGCGCAGCAGGTTGGCCGTCATCCAGCCGGCGGTGCCGCCGCCGATGATGGCGATGTGTTTCGGTGCGGTCATATCAAGTGGTCATTTGGGTCGTGCACTTGGCGGGCCGAGCGCCGGGCCGCTCCCTAGCCGGCCCGCGCTGGCGACGTGCTTGCGGCTCGATGCCGCTAGCATCGCCGTCCCCTAGGGGGACCGGCCAAGGTATTCCTTGGGCGAGGGGCTCACAGTCAGCCCGCCGGTAGAGCCAGGCGCACTTCGAAGCCGCCTTCGGGGTGGTTGCGAAAGCGCAGCGTGCCGCCGTGGTCGCCGACGATTTCGCGGACGATGGACAGGCCCAGGCCCAGGCCCTCCTTGCGCATCGCGGCGCCGTGTTCCAGCCGCATGTAGGGCTGGCCCAGCCTGGCCAGCGCGGCCTCGGGCACGCCGGGGCCGTGGTCGCGCACGGTCACCAGCACCATGCCGTCCTCGCCGGGCGCAATGCCCACCTCCACCGGCTGCTGCTGGCCTTCCCCGTAGAACATCGCGTTGTCGAGTAGGTTGCCGATGGCGCGCTTGAGCGCCAGCGGCTTGCCGAAGACGGTCAGCGCCTCGCACTCCAGCTCGACCTTGTGGCCGCCCATGCGCGCGTCGCGCACCATCTTCTGCAGCACGAGGTCGATGCGCAGCGGCGCGCGGTTCTCGTGGATGTCGGTGTCCTTCACGATCTGCAGGGCCGTCTTGACCATCATGTCCAGTTCGTCGAGGTCCTCGTGGAACTCGTCCTGCACGGCGGGGTCGTCCAGCAGCTCGCTGCGCAGCCGCAGACGCGTGATAGGCGTGCGCAGGTCGTGCGAGATGGAGGCGAACAGCCGCTCGCGGTCGCCGATGTAGCGGCGGATGCGCTCCTGCATGTCGTTGAAGGCTTCGATGGCCTGGCGCACCTCCTGGGTGCCGCTGACGCGCAGCGGCTTCGGCGCTACGCGCCGGCCCACGCGTGCGGCCGCCTGGCTCAGGCCGGCGAGCGGGCGCGTGATGGCGCGCACGGCGATCAGCGTCAGCCCCACGGCCAGGCCCAGTGCCAGCAGTTGCGGGGTCAGGCGCTGCCAGGTGAAGAACTCCAGCTGTTCGAGGAAATAGGGGTCGGGCAGGGTGCTGCCGAGGTAGAGCCACTGGCCCGGTTCGGTCTCGGCCTGGATGACGAGGAAGGGCGCGGGCCGCTCGGCGGTGATCAGCGAGGGCTCGACCCAGCTCTCGGGCAGGTCGCCCAGCAGCGCGCCGCCGGGCGACACGCCCAGCGCGATGGGCGAGGCCAGGGCCACGCGCAGCCGCGTGTCCTTGGGTAGCTGGGCCGTCAGCTCCTGCGTGACCTGCTGCTCCAGCATCCGCGCCATGGGCTGGCCAGGCAGCTGGGCGACGGCCACCTCAGCGTTGTTGAAGAAGACGAGGAAGCGCGTGCCGCCCATCGTGCGCAGCTGCTCGATGAGCAGGGGCCGGTAGGCGGCCGGAAGCTCGCGCAGCGCGCGCACCGCGCCGATGGCGCCGCTGGCGACGTGGTGGGCGGCCAGCTCCGTCTGGCGCCGCACGCGCTGCTCGATCTGGCTGTACCAGACGAGGTTGACCGCCAGCTGCACGAGGGCGAGGCCGCCCAGCATGGCCAGCACGAAGCGGCCCTGCAGGCTGTCGAACAGGAAGCTCGCGAAGCGCTTGGGCCAGCCGCGCAGCGGCGCGGGCGAGCTCGCGTCGTCGGCCAGGTCAGGGGCCATGCCGCGAGGTCACCGTTGTCGAGAACACATAGCCCGAGCCACGCACGGTCTTGATCAGGGCCGGCTGCTTGCCGTCGTCCTGCAGGCGCTGGCGCAGGCGGCTGACCTGCACGTCCAGCGACCGGTCCAGCGGCCCCAGGTCGCGCCCGCGCGTGACCTCGGCCAGGCGGCTGCGGTCCAGCACCTCGCCGGGGTGTTCCACCAGCAGCTTCAGCAGCTGGAAGTCCATGCCCGACAGCGCGGTGGCCGTGCCGTCGGGGTCGATGAGGCTGCGCTCCAGCAGGTCCAGCGTGAAGCCGTTGAAGTCGTAGTAGCGCGGCTCGCGGGGCTTGTCCTGGCCGGCGCGACGGGTGATGGCCTTGATGCGCGCCAGCAGCTCGCGCGGGTTGAAGGGCTTGCCGAGGTAGTCGTCGGCGCCCAGCTCCAGGCCGACGATGCGGTCGGTCTCGTCGGCGCTGGCGGTCAGCATGATGACGGGCACCTCGGAGCGGCGGCGCACCGACTGGCACAGCGTGAAGCCCTCGGTGTCGGGCAGCATCACGTCGAGGATGCACAGGCTGATCTCGTCGCGGTGGCGTTCGAACTCGGCCATGAAGCTGGCGCCGTCGTGGGCCAGTAGCACGTCGTACTGGTTCTTCTCGAGATAGGTCTTCAGCAGGCTGCGGATTTTCTGGTCGTCGTCGACGATCAGGATTTTGCGCGGGGTCATGGAACAGCTTTCGTCTTGGGCGCCAGCGCGCGCAGCAGGCCCTGCAGCTTGCGCTGGGCGGCGGCGGGCGTCTGGGTCGGGTCCAGCGCGAAGCGGTGGACGGTTTCGATGATGGCGTTCTTGCCAACCTCGCCGAAGGCCATGCGGTGCACGAGGCTGGGTACGCGCGGCGTGTTCGGGTTGGCGAAGAGGTGGAAGGACGCCTGGGCGCAGGGGTCCAGCTCGTCCACCGGCACGTCGCGGCGCACGGGGATGGAGCCCTTGATGCGGTTGTAGCCCAGCTGCAGCGTGGCGCTGCCGAGCAGCTCGGCCATCTTTTCCTGGTCGGCCTGGGAGCCGCCGTTGCCGGCCAGCATGGCCAGCGTGTCGATGCTGTACAGGTGCGCCTGTGCAGTGCCCGGCACGGCCTTGCAGCTGAAGTCGCGCTCGCCCTCCAGCCCCATCGCGCCCAGCTCGCCGCGGGCCCAGTCGCCCGTGATGAGCATGGCGGCGCGTTCGTTGGCGAAGTCGGCCACGACATCGGTCCACGGGCGCTCGCCCGGCGCGGTGGTGGCGCCCACGGGCTGGGCCAGGTTGCGCCAGTTGCGCAGGCGCTGCAGCGCGCGTGCCAGGGCCGGGTCGTCAAAGGCAGACAGGTCGCGCTGCTCCAGCATGCGCCGGTACAGCGCGGGGCCGGCCTCGCTGAGTAGCATGGCTTCGAAGACCGTGACCACCTGCCACGGCTCGTCGCTGAAGGCCACCGGCGTGATGCCGGCGGCGCGCAGCTTCACGGCGGCGCGCTCCAGGCCGTCCCAGTCGTTGGGCAGTTCCAGCCCCAGGCGCTTGAACACCGCCTTGTTCAGGTAGAGGTTGTTGATGCGCTGGATGCCCAGCGGCGCGGCGACGACATGGCCGTGCACCGTCACCTGCGCCATGACCTGCGGGAACATCACCTTGGACCAGTTGCGCTTGGCCGCCACGCCGTCCAGCTCAAGCAGCAGGCCCATGTCGGCCCATTCGGTCATGGACTGGCCGTTGAGCTGCGCCACCTTGGGCGCCATGCGGCGCAGGATGCGCTCGTTCAGCACCTTGATGGCGGGGCCGCCACCGCCGCCGGCCACAGCGCCGTCCACCCATTTCAGGCCGTTCTCGGCCATGCGCGCGGCCACATGGTTGGCCGCGGCGCGTTCGCTGGCGGAAGTCCACCAGTGCAGCACGTTCAACTCGCCCGCGCCGTCCACCGGCGCAGGCAGGGGCGCGCTGGCCGCGAGGGCTGCGCAACACCAGGGCAACACCGCCAACGCCAGCATGCAGCGCATCTTGGGGGCGGCACGGCGCGCCCCGTCTTGCGTTTTGTACGAGTTGCGTAAGCTTGTGTGACTCAAGGGGGCTGCCGACTGCCGCAGAGGCGCGCGATTGTCCCGGTCCGGCCGCCGCGCGGCGATTGGGGCTTATGCCGGCCACAAAGCGGGGCGTGGCCGGCCCGTTTTTCGTGCAAAGACCGATTGCTGCGGTACACCAAAGGGGCGCCCTGCACCGCGACAGGGCTGTCATGGGCCGTAAGCGTGCGCCTCGGCGGGGCGCGGCCGGGCGTGACGAAGTGCATGGGCTGGCACGGGGCTTGCGCTCTGCGGACTCGGCTACCCGACCCCTCTACACCCAACCCGGAGGAATACCGATGCTTCGCCGTTCCGCTCTCGCGCTGGCCGCTGCCGCCAGCCTGTTCGCCCCCGCCGCCTTTGCCGCCGACACCATCAAGGTCGGCGTGCTGCATTCGCTGTCGGGCACGATGGCCATCTCCGAGACCGTGCTCAAGGACACGGTGCTGATGGCCATCGACGAGATCAACGCCAAGGGCGGCCTCCTCGGCAAGAAGCTGGAGCCTGTCGTCGTGGACCCGGCCTCCAACTGGCCGCTGTTCGCCGAGAAGGCCAAGCAGCTGATCAGCCAGGACAAGGTCGCCGTCGTGTTCGGCTGCTGGACCTCGGTCAGCCGCAAGAGCGTGCTGCCGGTGTTCGAGCAGACCAACTCGCTGCTGTTCTACCCGGTGCAGTACGAGGGCGAGGAACTGAGCAAGAACGTGTTCTACACGGGTGCCGCGCCCAACCAGCAGGCCATCCCCGCGGTGGAGTACCTGATGAGCAAGGACGGCGGCGGTGCGAAGCGCTTCGTGCTGCTGGGCACCGACTACGTCTACCCGCGCACAACCAACAAGATCCTGCGCGCCTTCCTGCACAGCAAGGGCGTCAAGGACGAGGACATCATGGAGGAGTACACCCCCTTCGGGCACTCCGACTATCAAAGCATCATCGCCAAGATCAAGAAGTTCTCTGCCGAGGGCAAGAAGACGGCCGTCGTGTCCACCATCAACGGCGACTCCAACGTGCCCTTCTACAAGGAGCTCGGCAACCAGGGCCTGAAGGCGACCGACGTGCCGGTGGTGGCCTTCTCCGTGGGTGAGGAAGAACTGCGCGGCGTGGATGCCAAGCCGCTGGTCGGCCACCTGGCGGCGTGGAATTACTTCATGTCCATCAAGAACCCGGCCAACGACGCCTTCATCAAGAAGTGGAGCGACTACGCCAAGGCCCATGGGCTGCCGGGCCACAAGGACAAGCCACTGACCAACGACCCGATGGAGGCCACCTACATCGGCATCAATATGTGGGCCCAGGCCGTGAAGAAGGCCGGCAGCACCGACACCGACAAGGTCATCGCCGCGATGGCCGGCCAGACCTTCACGGCGCCGTCGGGCATCACGTCCACGATGGACGCCAAGAACCACCATCTGCACAAGTCGGTCTTCATCGGCGAGGTGAAGGCGGACGGCCAGTTCAACGTGGTGTGGAAGACGCCCGGCCCGGTCAAGGCCCAGCCGTGGAGCCCCTACATCCCCGAGAACAAGGGCAAGAAGGACGAACCCACGAGATAACCCCCCCCCCGAGGCGCCAAGGCGCCACCCCCCAGGGGGCGCCGCCAGTGGCCTGGCAGAGCGCTTGCGCTCCGGTGAAGGCTCAGATCGCGCAGCGATGTGATGCCGGAGCCAAAGCCAGTTCCACGGCGGCTGCTTGAGGGGCGCGCGCACTTCGTGCGGCGCTGGTTTTGTTCGCGCGGGTCTTCATGATCAAACGACTTCTTTTGGGTTGCTTGCTCGCGTTGCTGGGCTGCTCGGCCTGGGCTTTGTCGCCCGAGCTGGCCTCGCGCATCGCGGCGGGGGAGGGTGACGACCGCGTCGCGGCGCTGCAGCAAGCGCTGGCGGCGGGGGATGAGTCGCTCGGGCCTTTCCTGCATGCGCTGCAGGATGGCCGCGTGAGGGTGAAGGGCGGGCAGGCCCTCGTCATCGCCGAGGGCGCTGCGGCGCCGGCGGATGCCGAGGAGCCGATGCTGAACAACCGCATGCGCCGTGAGATCGATGCGGCGCTGGCCGGGCTGGATCTGCTGTCCAAGGACAGCGACACGCGTGCCAAGGCGCTGGCGACGCTGCGCGACGATGCCGACACGTCCAAACTCGCGCTGTTCGAGAAGGCGCTGGCGGCCGAGAGCGATGCCGGGCTGCGTGCGCAGCTGGGGGCGCTCGTGGCCGGCGCCAAGCTGTCGTCCACCGACCCGGGCCAGCGCCGTGCCGCGGCGGCCGAGCTGGCCGGCAGTGCCGACCCCGCGACCCGCGCGCTGCTGCTGGAAAAGCTGGCGGCCGAGACCGACCCCGGCGCCCGGGCGGCCATGCAGGCGGCCACCGACGCCATCGCCTCGCGCCTGGCCTGGGGCGAGCGCGCCCAGCTGCTGTTCTCCGGGCTCAGCCTGGGATCGGTGCTGCTGCTCGTGGCCCTGGGCCTGGCCATCACCTATGGCCTGATGGGCGTCATCAACATGGCTCACGGCGAGCTGCTGATGGTGGGCGCCTATGCCACCTACAGCGTGCAGCAGGCCTTCCGCGCCTGGGCGCCGGCCGCCTTCGACTACTACCTGTGGCTGGCGCTGCCGGCCAGTTTCATCGCGGCGGCCCTGGTGGGCGCGGCGATGGAGCGCAGCGTGATCCGCTGGCTCTATGGCCGGCCGCTGGAGACGCTGCTGGCCACCTGGGGCATCTCCCTCGTGCTGATGCAGGCCGTGCGCAGCCTGTTCGGCGCGCAGAACGTGGCGGTGGAGAACCCGGCCTGGCTGTCCGGCGGCTGGGCGCTCCTGCCCAACCTGACGCTGCCCTACAACCGCCTCGCCATCCTCGCCTTCGCGGGCCTTGTGCTCGGCGGCATGGCGCTGCTGCTGGCCAGGACGCGCCTTGGGCTGATGGTGCGCGGCGTCACGCAGAACCGCCGCATGGCGGCCTGCGTGGGCGTCAACACGGCCAGGGTCGACACCCTGGCCTTCGCACTCGGTTCCGGCATCGCGGGCCTCGCGGGCTGCGCGTTGAGCCAGATCGGCAACGTCGGCCCCGACCTGGGCCAGAGCTATATCGTCGATGCCTTCATGGTGGTCGTGCTTGGCGGCGTCGGCCAGCTGGCCGGCACCGTCTACGCGGGCCTGGGCCTGGGCGTGCTGTCCAAGCTGCTGGAGGGCTGGCAGGGCGCCGTGCTGGCCAAGATCGCGCTGCTGATGCTGCTTGTGCTCGTCATCCAGAAGAAGCCGCAAGGCCTGTTCGCCCTCAGGGGCCGGAGCGTCGAATGAAGCGTGCTGCACTCATCGTTGTGGCGGTGCTGCTGCTGCTCGTGCCGCTTCTGCACCTGGCCTTCCCGCCAGGCCATGCATTGCATCTGAGCGAGTTCTACGTGGGCCTGCTCGGCAAGTTCCTGTGCTTTGCCATCTGCGCGCTGGCCCTGGACCTGATCTGGGGCTTCGGCGGCATCCTGTCGCTGGGGCACGGCCTGTACTTCGCGCTCGGCGGCTATGGCATGGGCATGTATCTGATGCGCCAGATCGGCCGCGAGGGCCAGTACCAGTCGGACCTGCCGGACTTCATGGTCTTCCTGAACTGGAAGGAGCTGCCCTGGCATTGGGCGCTCAGCGACTCGCTCGCGGCCCAGCTCGTGCTGGCGCTGGCCGTGCCCGGGCTGATTGCCGCCGTGTTCGGCTGGTTCGCCTTCCGCTCGCGCATCCAGGGCGTCTACTTCTCCATCATCACGCAGGCCCTCACCGTGGCGGCCATGCTGCTGTTCTTCCGCAACGAGACGGGCTTCGGCGGCAACAACGGCTTCACCGACTTCAAGCGCATCGCGGGCTACTCCCTGAACACGCCGGGCATGAAGGTGGCGCTGTGCGTGGCCAGCGGCGTGGCGCTGATCGTCTGCTACCTCGTCGCTCGGGCGCTGACGCAAAGCCGCTGGGGCCGCATCCTGCAGGCCATCCGCGATGCCGAGGGCCGCGTGCGCTTTCTGGGCTACGACCCCGTCGCCTTCAAGCTCAGCGCCTATGTCATCTCCGCGCTGATGTGCGCGCTGGCCGGCGCCCTCTACGTGCCGCAGGTGGGCATCATCAACCCCGGCGAGATGAGCCCGGCGGCCAGCATCGAGATGGCCATCTGGGCCGCCGTGGGCGGGCGCGGCACGCTGATCGGCCCGGTGCTGGGCGCCTTTTTCGTCAACGGCAGCAAGTCCGTCTTCACGGCCTGGTGGCCCGAGGGCTGGCTCTACATCCTCGGCGGGCTCTTCATCGCGGTGACGTTGTTCCTGCCTCAGGGCTTGATGGGGCTGGCGCGGAGGTTCAAGAAATGACGCCGGAGCTTCTTGAAGCCGGCGCCGAGGCCCATGCCCGCGCGCTGACTCGCATCGCGACGGCCGGCGAGCCGGTCTTCAACCAGGGCGTGGCCCTGTATGTCGAAGACCTCAGGGTCGCCTTCGACGGTTTTCAGGCGCTGGGCGGCCTGAGCTTCACCGTTGGCGTGGGCGAGCTGCGCTGCGTCATCGGCCCCAACGGTGCCGGCAAGACGACGACGATGGACTGCATCACCGGCAAGACCCGGCCCGACAGTGGCCGCATCTTCTTCGGCAGCAACCTCGACCTGCGCCTGATGAACGAGGCCGAGATCGCCCGCGCGGGCATAGGCCGCAAGTTCCAGAAGCCCACGGTCTTCGAGGCGCTGACGGTGGCCGAGAACCTCGAGCTGGCCCTGGCCGGCGACCGCCGCGCCCGCTTCGCGATGCGGGCCAGACTGAGCGGCGAGCAGCGCGACCGCCTGGGCGAGCTGCTGAAGACCGTCCATCTGGCCGACGACAGCGACCGCGTCGCCGGCCTGCTCAGCCACGGCCAGAAGCAGTGGCTGGAGATCGGCATGTTGCTGGCGCAAGACCCGAAACTCCTGCTGCTGGATGAGCCCGTGGCCGGCATGACGGACGAGGAAACCGAACGCACGGCCGAGCTGTTCCTGAGCCTGGAGGGCAAGCACTCCCTCGTCGTCGTCGAGCACGACATGGCCTTCGTCGGCACGCTGGCGGGCGCGCACCGCATGGTCACGGTCCTGCATGAAGGGCAGACGCTGGCCGAAGGCACGATGGCGCAGGTTCAATCGGATGAGAAGGTGATCGAGGTGTACCTTGGCCGATGACATCCTGACCGTCGAGAGCCTGCACCAGCACTACGGCGGTTCGCACATCCTGCGCGGCCTGAGCTTTGGGCTGAAGCCCGGCGAGATCACCGTCGTGCTGGGCCGCAACGGCGTCGGCAAGACGACGCTGCTGAAGGGCCTGATGGGCGTCGTGCCCGTCACGTCCGGCAGCATCGCGCTGGCCGGCGAAAACATCGGCAAGCTGCGCACCCACCAGCGTGTGCGCGCCGGCTTGGGCTATGTGCCGCAGGGCCGCGAGATCTTCGGGCGGCTGTCGGTCATCGAGAACCTGCAGATGGGCCTGAGCAGCCAGCCCGCCGGCACGCCCTTGCCCCGGGAGCTGTTCGAGCTTTTCCCCGTGCTCGACAAGATGCGCGGCCGTCGCGGCGGCGACCTGTCCGGCGGCCAGCAGCAGCAGCTCGCGATCGCCCGCGCGCTCGCGCCGGGGCCGAAGGTGCTGCTGCTGGACGAGCCCACCGAGGGCATACAGCCCAACGTCATCCAGGACATCGGCCGCGTCATCCGGCATCTCGCTCACGACAAGGGCCTGTCTGTCGTGCTCGTCGAGCAGTTCTACGACTTCGCTGCTGAGCTGGCGGATCAGTATCTGCTGATGCAGCGTGGCGAGATCGTCATGCGCGGGCGGGGCGCCGATATGGCGTCGAACGGCGTGCGGGAACGGCTAGCGATCTGAATGACCTCTAACCCAGCCGAGTAGGGTGGGGCGCGACCCGCCCTACGCCATTCGCGCGTTGCACCCGTAGCCTCAACCGCCCGCCGCCTCCAGCCACAGCACCGCAAACCACCGGTTCGCATCCATCCAGACCTTGCCCGGCCTGAACCCCGCCCGCTCGGCCATGGCCTGGAAACCCGACACCGTGTACTTGTGCGAATGCTCGGTGTGCAGCGTCTCGCCCTCGCGGAAGGCATAGGCTTCGCCGCCGACCCGCAACTCCAGCGGCCGCGTCGCGCGCAGATGCATCTCGATGCGCCGGTAAGCGGGGTTGTAGAAGGCCAGGTGCTCGAAGCCGCCCTGCGGGAACTCGGCGCCCAGCTCCTTGCGGGCGCGCTCCAGCACGTTGAGGTTGAAGGCCGCGGTGACGCCGGCCGCGTCGTTATAGGCGGCGTGCAGCACGTCGTGGTCTTTCTCCAGGTCGATGCCGATCAGCAGGCCGCCGCCGGCCAGTTCGGCCGCGGCCAGGCGCAGGAAGGCCTCGGCCTCGGCGGGCGTGAAGTTGCCGATGCTGGAGCCGGGGAAGAAGCCGACGCGGCGGCTGCCGTCGGGACAGGGTGGCAGCGTGTGGGCCTGCGTGAAGTCCGCCACCAGCGGCTGGATGGCGAGGCCGGGGTAGTCGGCCGCGAGCGCATCGCAGGCGGCCAGCAGGTGCGGGCCGGAGATGTCCACGGGGACGAACTGCGCGCCGTCGCGCGGCAGCGCGTCCAGCAGCAGGCGCACCTTGCGCAGCGCGCCGGCGCCGTATTCGACGAGTTGCACGCCCGGCCCGAACTGCTCGGCCATGTCGGCCGCATGGGCCTCGAGCAGGGCCAGCTCGGTGCGCGTCGGGTAGTACTCGGGCAGCTCGCAGATCTGCTCGAACAGGCGCGAGCCGGCCTCGTCGTAGAAGTATTTGGGCGAGATGGCCTTGGGCGTGCGGACCAGCGCGGCGTGCAGGTCGGCGCCGAACTGCTCGTTGTCCGTGCAGGTGCGGGGCTGGCCCCATTCGACTCCTGGTTTCATCGTGCGAGCCTCAGTCCACTGAACTGCCAGCGCGCGGCCGGCGGGAAGAAATTGCGGTAGCTCGGTCGCGCATGGCCGGCCGGTGTCGCGAGGCTGCCGCCGCGCAGCACCTGCTGGCCGACCATGAATTTGCCGTTGTACTCCCCCACGGCGCCGGCCGCCGGCTTGAAGCCGGGATAGGGGGCATAGTCCGAGCGCGTCCATTGCCAGGCCCCCCAGGCCGGGTCTGCGGCCTGCTCGAAGCCCGGCAATATCGACGCGGCCTCCCACTCGAATTCGGTCGGCAGCCGCGCACCCGCCCATTCGGCGAAGGCGCAGGCCTCGTAGAAGCTCAGCTGCGTGACCGGGGCATCGGGGTCCAGCGCCTGCACGCCATGCAGGCCGAAGACGCTGCCGTCCTGCTGCCAGTACAAGGGCCGCTGCCAGCCCTGGGCCTGCACGGTGGCCCAGCCGTCCGACAGCCACAGCAGCGGCTCGCGGTAGCCGCCGGCAGCGACGAAGTCGGCGTACTCACCGCAGGTAACGAGGCGGTTGCTGATCTCGAAGGCTTCGAGCAGCACGCGGTGGCGCGGGCCTTCGTTGTCGAAGGCGAAGCCTGCGCCCGTGTGGCCGATGTCGATGACGCCGCCCGGGTGCTTCAACCAGGCCTGGGCCGGCGCTCGGGCCGGCTCGGGCCGCTGCGGCTGATACGCCGGTAGCAAAGGGTTGCACGAAAAGGCATGCAGGATGTCGGTCAGCAGCAGTTCCTGGTGCTGCTGCTCGTGGTGGCAGCCCAGCTCGATCAGCGCGCGGGCCGCGTCGGACGCGAACGGCAGCAGGTCGGCCAGGGCCGCGTCGACATGCCGGCGGTAGCCCTTCACCTCGTCGAGCGAGGGCCGGCTCAGCAGGCCGCGCTGCGGGCGCGCATGACGCGGGCCCAGGCTCTCGTAATAGGAGTTGAACAGCCGGGGCCAGCGCTCGTCGAAGACGCAGTAGCCCGGCAGATGGGGCTGCAGCACCAGGGCCTCGAAGAACCAGCTCGTGTGGGCCAGATGCCATTTGGCCGGACTGGCGTCGGGCATGGACTGCAGCTGCGCGTCCTCGTTCGACAGCGGTGCGGCCAGGGCCAGCGTGCGGGCACGTGTGGTGCGGAGCAAGTCGGTCAACATGGGGGCCAACCGTAGCGCAAACTGCTGCCAACGGTGTGTCAGTTCCCCGGGGATGACCTCACGGCCTGCAAGGGAACTTGCGCGCTGCCTGCCTCAGCGCCGGCGTTGGGTGCTGGCCGAGATGGGCCAGGCCAGCAGCAGGCCCAGCGAGACGCCGACGCCGTCGGCCAGCAGGTCGAACCAGTCGCCCTCCCGTGGCGGCAGATAGCTCTGCGCGATCTCGATGGCACCGCCATAGGCCAGCACGGCGATGAACAGGAAGGGCCACTGCCGCGGCCGCGGCCAGATGGCCCAGGCGCTGGCGAAGGCCAGCGACGCGAAGGCGAGGGCATGGTTGGACTTGTCCCAGCCCGTGGTGATCATCTTGGGCGGCGCCGGGATCAGCGCGAGCCAGGTGATGACGACGAGCAGGGCGGCGAGCAGCAGGCGCCACATCGCGCGGCGCTCGGGTGCGGTGCAGAGGTTGACGATGAAGCTTGGCATGGCGGGCCGCATTGTGGCGGCCTGGCGTGTCGGGCCTGAAGCGGGGGTCCAGCGGCAGGCGGCGGGTGTGCCAGACCAGCAGCAGTGACAGCACGCGCAGCAGGCAGGGCGGGCCGCCCAAGCGCCGCGCCCTGCGGCGACTCGTGGGAAACCCTTGGCCTCGCGGATGGGGTCGACGCGCCGCGGCCCCTGGCCTATACATTTGCAGGGATAAGGAAGCCAGGGGAGAAGCCATGGACAACAGCCAAACGATTCAAATGCTGGGCAGCCTGGTGCTGGGCCTGGTGCTGGGGGCGGGCGCGGTGTTCGCCTGGCTGTCGCGCCGCATGAAGCAGGAGCATCAGCGCCTGCTGCATGTCGAGCAGGCGCGCCAGCAGATTTCGCAGCAGGTCACGCAGGCGCGCAAGCAGATCGAGCAGTTGCAGCGCGAATGCCATGAGCTGCGCTTGGCGGTGCGCCCCGCGCCGCGGCCGGCGCCCGCGCCCGAACCCGTGCAGGACCCGGCCGAAGCGGCGCGGCTGTATGCCGAGTCCAAGCTGAACCCGCAGGCGGCCAAGGAAAGGCCGCAGGCCTTCAAGGACACCGTGGTGCTGCGTCGCAACCCCGAGTGAGGCGCTGAAACAGCCTTGTCACTGCCGGGACAAGACTGCGCCCGGACCGCTGCCTAGAATCGAACGGTCGTTCTATTTCTGGGCCGGCTGCAGGAGACGCGGCATGGCCCGTCAACCGAGGTCGTGCCCATGACAGCCCATTACGAAGTCCGCGGCAGCATTGCCGTGATCACGCTCGACAACCCTCCGGTCAACGGTCTGGGTCTTGCCACTCGCTCGGCCGTCGCGGCCGGCGTGGAGCGCGCGGAGGCCGATCCGGCCATCGCCGCCTTGGTCATCACCGGTGCCGGCAAGGCCTTCTCGGGCGGTGCCGACATCAAGGAGTTCGGCAGCCCCAAGGCGCTGGCCGAGCCCAATCTGCTGAGCTTGATCTCGCTGGTCGAGAACTGCAGCAAGCCCATCGTCGCGGCCATCCACAGCGTCTGCATGGGTGGCGGCCTGGAGCTGTCGCTGGGCTGCCATTACCGTGTCGCGCAGACCGGCACCAAGGTCGCGTTGCCCGAGGTGAAGCTGGGCCTGCTGCCCGGCGCCGGCGGCACGCAGCGCCTGCCCCGCGCCCTCGGCGTGGAGCCCGCGCTGAACATGATTGTCAGCGGCGAGCCCGTCGAGGCGCAGATGCTGGCCATGGTCCCGGGCCAGAAGCTGTTCGACAAGGTCGTCGATGCCGACGTGGTGGGCGCGGCCGTCAAGTTCGCCGAAGAGATCTCCGAGAAGCGCCCGCTGCCCAAGGTGCGCGACCTCAAGGCCCGCCACCCGAATGCCGACGCCTACTTCCAGTTCGCCCGCAACATGGTGGGTGGTATGTCGAAGAACTTCCCGGCGCCGCTGCGCTGCCTGGAGGCGGTGGCCGGTGCGGTCAAGCTGAAGTTTGACGACGGCATGCGCGCCGAGCGTGAGGGCTTCGCGGCGCTGATGGTGACGCCCGAGTCCAAGGCGCTGCGCCATCTGTTCTTCGCTGAGCGCGTGGCCAGCAAGATCGCCGACGTGCCCGAGGACACGCCGCTGCGCACCATCGCCAAGGTCGGCGTCATCGGCGCCGGCACGATGGGCGGCGGCATCTCGATGAACTTCCTGAACGCTGGTCTTCCCGTCACCATCCTGGAGACCAAGCAGGAAGCTCTGGACCGCGGCGTCGCGACCATCAGGAAGAACTACGAGGCCCAGGTCAAGAAGGGCAAGCTGAAGGAAGACAAGTACGCCCAGCGCATGGCGCTCTTGAGCCCGACGCTGAACTACGCTGACCTGAAGGACTGCGACCTCATCATCGAGGCGGTGTTCGAGGAGATCGGCGTCAAGGAGGCCGTCTTCAAGCAACTGGACGAGGTCGCCAAGCCCGGCGCCATCCTGGCGTCCAACACCTCCACGCTGGACGTCGACAAGATCGCGGCCTTCACCAGGCGTCCGCAGGACGTGGTGGGCATGCACTTCTTCAGCCCGGCCAATGTGATGAAGCTGCTGGAGGTGGTGCGCGGCAAGGCCACCGCCAAGGACGTGCTGGCCACGGTGATGGCGACGGCCAAGAAGATCAAGAAGACGGCCGTCGTGTCCGGCGTCTGCGACGGTTTCATCGGCAACCGCATGATCGAGCAGTACAGCCGCCAGGCCGGCTTCCTGCTGGACGAGGGCTGCAGCCCGCAGCAGGTGGACAAGGCGGTCGAGAAGTTCGGCTTCGCGATGGGCCCCTTCCGTATGGGCGACCTGGCCGGCAACGACATCGGCTGGGCCATCCGCAAGCGCCGCTATGTCGAGAAGCCCGGCATGAAGTATTCGGCCAGCGCCGACCGCCTGTGCGAGCTGGGCCGTTTCGGCCAGAAGACCGGTGCCGGCTGGTACGACTACCAGCCCGGCAAGCGCGACGCCATTCCGTCGCCGATCGTCGACGAGATGCTGAAGAAGCACCGCGAGGCCATCGGCGCGAAGACGCGCGACATCAGCGATGAGGAGATCGTGCACCGCCTGGTGTTCGCCCTCGTCAACGAGGCCGCCCACCTGCTGGAGGAGGGCATCGCCCAGCGCGCCTCGGACGTGGACATGGTCTATCTCACCGGCTACGGCTTCCCGATCTGGCGCGGCGGCCCGATGTGCTACGCCGACACGCTGGGCCTCTTCAACGTCGTGCAGGCGATGAAGCGCTTTGCGAAGAACCCGATGGACGACGGCGCGTTCTGGACGCCGGCGCCGCTGCTGGCCCGACTGGTGGCTGAAGGCAAGTCCTTCACTTAAGCCCCCGGCCTACCGAACAAGGATCAAGACATGAGCAACGCACTGATCGTCTCCACCGCCCGCACCCCGCTTGCCAAGAGCTGGAAGGGCGCTTTCAACATGACCCATGGCGCGACGCTGGGCGGCCATGCCGTCAAGGCCGCCGTCGAGCGGGCCGGCATCGAGGCCGGCGCCATCGAGGACGTGCTGATGGGTTGCGCCACGCCGGAGGGCGCCACTGGTAGCAACATCGCCCGCCAGATCGCGCTGCGCGCCGGCCTGCCCATCACGGTGAGCGGCGTCACCATCAACCGCTTCTGCTCCAGCGGCTTGCAGACCATCGCGATGGCGGCGCAACGCATCATCGCGGGCGAGGGCGATGTCTACATCGCCGGCGGTGTCGAGAGCATCTCCTGCGTGCAGCAAGAGGCCAACAAGCACATGATCGTCGACCCGGCGCTGATGAAGCTCAAGCCCGAGATCTACTGGAACATGCTGCAGACCGCCGAGAACGTGGCCAAGCGCTACAACATCTCGCGTGAGCGCATGGACCACTATGGCGCCGGCAGCCAGCAGAAGGCCTGCGCGGCGCAGGCCGCCGGCAAGTTCAATGACGAGATGATCTCCGTCACCACAACCATGGGCGTGGCCGACAAGGTCATGGGCCTGATGAGCAAGGAAGTGACCGTCAGCGCCGACGAGGGCCTGCGCGAGGGCACGACCTACGAAGGCATCAAGGACCTGCGCTCGGCCGTGCCCGGCGGGCTGGTGACTGCCGGCAATGCCAGCCAGTTCAGCGACGGCGCTGGCGCCTGCGCGCTGGTCAGCGAGCAGTACGCGTCCACGCACAACCTCAAGCCCCTGGGCCGCTTCCTGGGCTTTGCGGTGGCCGGTTGCGAGCCAGACGAGATGGGCATCGGCCCCGTGTTCGCCGTGCCCAAGGTGCTGAAGAAGCTGGGCCTGACGGTTGCCGACATCGATCTCTGGGAGCTGAACGAAGCCTTCGCCGTGCAGGTGCTGTACTGCGCCGACACGCTGGGTATCCCGATGGACCGGCTCAACGTCAACGGCGGCGCCATCGCCGTTGGCCACCCTTACGGTGTGTCGGGCCAGCGCCTGACAGGCCATGCCCTCATCGAAGGCCGGCGCCGCGGCGCCAAGCGCGTCTGCGTGACGATGTGCATCGGCGGCGGCATGGGCGCGGCCGGCGTGTTCGAGGTGCTGTGAGCCAAGAGGCTTTCCTCAGGCGCGGCGCGGACATCCTCGCTTCGCAGCCCTTCAGCCGCCTGCTCGGCGTGGAGATCGGCGCGGTGGCGCCGGGCCGCGTCGAGCTGCGGCTGGCGCTCAGGCCCGAGCTGCAGCAGCAGCACGGGTTCGCACATGGCGGCGTGCTCAGCTATCTGGCCGACAACGCGCTGACCTTCGCCGGCGGCACGGCCTTCGCGTCCGACGCGCTGACCAGCGAGTACAAGATCAACTACCTGCGCCCCGCCGTCGGCGAGCTGCTGATCGCGCGTGCCGAGGCTGTCAATGCCGGCCGCACGCAGGCCGTCTGCCGCTGCGACGTGTTCGCGGTGCAGGATGGCGTCGAGAAGCTCTGCGCCGTGGCCCAGGGCACCATCGTCAAGCTCTCGCAGGGCGAGTGAGATGCAGGTCGACCTCGACACGCTGCGCGGTTTCTTCCGCTCGGCGCCCTTCATGGCCGACCTGGGCGTGGAGCCCACGGCTGTCGATCCCGGCCGGGTATGGACGCGGATCACCATCGAGAAGCGGCACTGCCAGCACACCGGCGTCGTGCATGCCGGCGTCATCGCTGCGCTGGCCGACCACACGATGGGCGCTGCGGCCCAGACCTGTGCCGCCGACGGCCACTGGGTGTTGACCGCCGAATTCAAGACCAGCCTGCTGCGCGGCGCCAGCGGTGAGCGGCTGGAATGCGAGGCTTGGGTCGTCAAACCCGGCCGACAAGTCTCTTTCACCGAGGCCGAGGTGTACGCGGTGGCGACGGGCGGCGAGCGCAGGCTCGTGGCCAAGGCCAGCGGCACCATGGCCGTCACGAAACAGGAATAGCAGCAATGCGCGAAACCCTGGAATTCCTGCTCTACGACTGGCTGCGCGCGGCCGACCTGACGGCCCGCGAGCGCTTTGCCGACCACTCGCGCGAGACCTTCGGCGCCGTGCTCGATACCAGTGAGCGCATCGCCCGCGAGAAGCTCGCACCTTTCTACCGGCTGATGGACATCGAGGAGCCGCGCTTCGATGGCGAGCGCGTGCACCTGCCCGCGGCGACGCTGGATGCCGTCAATGCGCTGGTCGACTCCGGCATGCTGGCCGCGGCACAGGACTACGACGTGGGTGGCATGCAGCTGCCCTGCCTCGTCGAGACGGCGGCCCACGCCTTCGTCAGCATGGCCAACGTCCATGCCGGGTCCTACGCCGTGCTGACGACCTGCAACGCCAACCTGCTGATGGAGCATGGCAGCGAACGTCAGCGCGAGGTCTTCGCGAAGACGCTGCTCGCCGGCCAATGGTTCGGCACGATGTGCCTGTCCGAGCCGCAGGCGGGTTCATCGCTGTCCGACGTGATGACGCGTGCCGAACTGGAAGACGAGAACGACCCGCTGGGCGCGCGCTACCGCCTGCGCGGCAACAAGATGTGGATCTCGGGTGGCGAGCATGAGCTGCGCGAGAACATCGTCCACCTGGTGCTGGCCAAGATTCCGGGGCCGGATGGCAAGCCAGTGCCCGGCACCAAGGGCATCTCCCTCTTCATCGTGCCCAAGCAGATGGTAGGAATTGATGGCCAACTGACCGGCGAGCGCAACGACATCGCGCTGGCGGGGCTGAACCACAAGCTGGGCCACCGCGGCACGACCAACTGCCTGCTGAATTTCGGGGAGGGCCGCCATATGCCGGGCGGCCGGGCCGGTGCGGTCGGCTACCTCGTCGGCAAGCCCGGTGAGGGCTTGCGCTGCATGTTCTTCATGATGAACGAGATGCGCATCGGGGTGGGCCTGGGCGCGACGATGCTGGGCTATGCCGGGTTTGAAGCCAGCCTGGAATACGCCAAGCAGCGCCCGCAGGGCCGGCCGATGACGGCGGCCGGCAAGGACTCTGCCAGCCCGCAGCGGCCCATCATCGAGCATGCCGACGTGCGCCGCATGCTGCTGGCGCAGAAGAGCTACGCGGAGGGTGCCCTGGCGCTGGAGCTGTATTGCGCCCGCCTGGTCGACGAGCTGAACACGGGCGACGCCAAGGCCGAGGCGCAGGCCCTGCTGGACGTGTTGATCCCGATCGCCAAAAGCTGGCCCAGCGAGTGGTGCCTGGAAGGCAATTCGCTGGCCATCCAGGTGCTGGGCGGCTACGGCTATACGCGCGACTTCCCGGTGGAGCAGTACTGGCGCGATCAGCGCCTGAACATGATCCACGAGGGCACGCATGGCATCCAGGCGCTGGACCTGCTGGGCCGCAAGGTCGTGCAGCAGGGCGGGGCTTCGCTCGCGGCGCTGGCCGCGCGCATGCAGCAGACGATAGCCCGCGCGATGCAGACCGGCTGGGCGCCCGAGGCCAACCAGCTGGCCGCGGCCCTCGCCCAGGTCGGCGGCGCGACGAAGAAGGCATGGAGCACCGGCGAGCCCGAGGAGGCGCTGGCCAACGCGACGCCCTACATGCAGGCCTTCGGCCACACGGTGCTGGCCTGGATCTGGCTGGACGTGGCGCTGACCGTGGGCGGTGACAGCGACTTCGCCCACGGCAAGCGCGCCGCGGCCCGCTACTTCTTCGCCTACGAACTGCCCAAGATCGGCGCCTGGCTGGACGTCGTCGCACGGCGCGAGCTGCTGTGCCGCGAGATCAAGCCCGAATACTTCTGAACCGGAGACACACGATGAGCACCAAAGTCCAAGACCTTTTCGACCTCACGGGCCAGGTGGCCCTCGTCACAGGCGGCTCGCGCGGCCTGGGCCTGCAGATCGCCGAGGCACTCGGCGAAGCCGGCGCCAAGATCATGCTGACCTCGCGCAAGGCGGCCGACCTGGAGGAGGCCGCTGCCCACCTGCAGGCGCGTGGCATCGATGCACGCTGGATCGCCGCCGATGCGGCCAAGGACGAGGACGTGCAGCGCGTCGTCACCGAGACGATGGAGCGCCTGGGCCAGATCGACATCCTCGTCAACAACGCCGGCGCCAGCTGGGGCGCCCCGGCCGAGGAGCATCCCATCGAGGCCTGGGACAAGGTCATGAACCTGAACATCCGCAGCCTCTTCGTGTTTGCTCAGGCGGTGGCCAAGGCCAGCATGATCCCGCGCAAGTCAGGTCGCATCATCAACGTGGCCTCCATCGCCGGCCTGTCGGGCAACTCGGGTGCGATGAAGACCATCGCCTACAACACCAGCAAGGGCGCGGCCGTGAACTTCACGCGCGCACTGGCCGGCGAGTGGGGCGCCTATGGCATCACCGTCAACGCGCTGGCGCCGGGCTTCTTCCCGAGCAAAATGACCCAGGGCCTGCTGGCTTCCGTGGGCGCCGACAAGATGGCCGCCCATGCGCCGCTGAACCGCCTCGGCGACGACGACGACCTGAAGGGCGCGGCCCTGCTGTTCGCGTCCAAGGCCGGCAAGCACATCACGGGGCAGATCCTGGCCATCGACGGCGGCGTCAGCGCCGTTCATGGAAACTGACGGCCCATGGAATTCCCGGTCCACATCCCCTTTGTCCAGCAGCTGGGCTTCGAGCTGCATTCGGTCAGCGACGGCGAGGCCGAGCTGCGGCTCGCCATCGCCGAGCAGCACCTGAACTCCTGGCGCGTGGCTCATGGCGGCGTCGTGATGACGCTGCTGGACGTGGCGATGGCGCACGCGGCGCGCAGCGTGAACCGGCACCTGCCCGACCTCGGGCCCGGCGTGGTGACCGTGGAGATGAAGACCAGCTTCATGCGCCCCGGCGAGGGTGAGCTGCGCGCGGTGGGTCGGCTGCTGCACCGCTCGACGACGATGGCCTTCTGCGAGGGCTCGGTCTTCGGCGCCAGCGACAAGCTCTGCGCCCACGCCACCGGCACCTTCAAATACCTGCGCGCGCTGCCGGCCGGGCGGCAGCTCAAGCCGCTGGGCGGCGAGGGCGACTGAGACCGGGCCGCGCTGCCCGGCCCGCGGCGCAGGCATGTCCATGCCTTCGTCCCGGGTTTGGCGTTGTGAGGCGCTGCCGGCCTGCCTAGGATGGCCCTCGGCTCCAGCCGCGAGCCACCGAGGCATGCCGGCGTCCGCATGCCAGATCACCCACGAGGAGATCCCATGGCAAGCGAAGCGATACGCGATCCGGCCCGAGACGCGCTGCTCACCCCGAAGAACGCCGCCTTCATCATCATCGACTACCAACCGGTGCAGGTGAACTCCATCGCATCGATGGACAGGCAGCTGCTCGTCAACAACATCGTCGGCGCCGCGAAGGCGGCGGTGGCCTACGGCCTGCCTATCGTGCATTCGACGGTCAACGTGAAGACCGGGCTCAACAAGCCGCCCATTGCGCAGTTGCACAAGGTGCTGGGCGACTTCCCGACCTATGACCGCACCAGCATCAATTCCTGGGAGGACGTCGAGTTCCGCCAGGCGGTCGAGGCCACCGGCCGCAGGAAGCTGATCATGACGGCGCTCTGGACCGAGGCCTGCCTGACCTTCCCGGCGCTCGATGCGCTGGCCGCGGGCTACGAGGTCTATGTGGTCGCCGACGCCGTCGGCGGGACCTCGGTCACGGCCCACGAGATGGCGCTGCGCCGCATCGAGCAGGCCGGGGGCCGGATGATCAGCGTCCCGCAGCTGTTCTGCGAGCTGCAGCGCGATTGGCAGCGCAAGGAGACCGTGCCGGCCTTCATCAGCCTGTTCATCGAGACTGGCGGCACCGCGGGCATCCAGTTCTCGTACGATCGATCCGAATAGGGGCGGGCGCCTTGCGGCCCCGCCGCACATCCTTCTGCATGAGGCTTGGATTTGATGGATGCCGGATTCCACCGTTTCAGCGAACTCTTCGCCCAGCTGGGCCTGGCCAATGACCCGGCCTCGATCGGGCGCTTCATCGCTTCTCACACACCTCTGCCAGGCGGCGTGAGGCTGGAGGACGCGCCGTTCTGGACCGCCGCGCAGGCGCAGTTCCTGCGCGACGCGGTCGGCCAGGATTCGGACTGGGCGGAGGTGTCGGACCAGTTGAGCGCAGCCCTGCGCCCGAGCTGAGCCGGGCCTGCCTCGCGACGGCCTCGCGGGCTGCGAGACTGTCGGGATGCCCACCGCACCGCCCCAACTCACGCTGCGCACGCTGACGCGCGGCGACGGCCTGCTCGGCCTGCGCCCGCGCGGCCCCCTCGGCCCGCGCGGCGAGCAGGTGACGGTGGCGATGCTGGCGCAGCGGGATACCGAGGCCGAGCAGACGCTGCAGAAGCTGGGCCTCGTGCCGCTGGACCCGGCCCTGCTGCAGTGGCGCGGTGCGCCGCAGCCGCTGGGCGCCTCGTTGTGGACCCTGGTGCAGGAAGAGTTCTTCGGTGACTTCCATGCCGACAGCGTGCCGGAGCTGCTGGCCCAGGGCTGGCAGGTCAACACCGAGCCGGGCTTCGCCCACCACAGCCAGTTCGTCAGCGGCTGGCAGCTCGAGCTGGCCGAAGAAGCACCCGAGGCGCCCAGGCCCAGCCGCCGCGTGCAGGGCCTGGGCCTGGAGCGTCGCCAAGGCGCCTGGCTGGTCAGCCTCGGCATGGAAGTGGAGGGCAAGCGGCTCGACCTCGCGCCGCTGATCGCCAACCTGCTGCGCCGCGACAAGCGCTGGCTGGACGCCGTCGCCATAGGTGCCATCGAGGACGACGCCATCGTGTCGCTGCGCGCGCCGGGCGGCCGGCGCTTCCATGCACCGGCCGCGCCGCTGAAGGCCATGATGCTGGCGTTGCTGGACCTGCTCAAGCCGGCCGAGCTGGACAAGGGCCTGCCGCTGCGCCTCAATGAATGGGATGCGGAACGCATCCGCTGCATCGAGGACGAAGCCCCCGGCCGCTGGCAGATCCACGGCGACGCCGGCCTGGAGGCGCTGGGCCGGCGCCTGCTCGCGGCCGGCGCGCCCGGGGCCCTGCCGCAGCCGCCCGGCCTGGGCCTGGCGCTGCGCCCCTACCAGCTGCACGGCCTGGCCTGGCTGCAATACCTGCGCGAGCAGGGGCTCGCGGGTGTCCTGGCCGACGACATGGGCCTGGGCAAGACGGCTCAGGCGCTGGCCCACCTCTGGGTCGAGAAGCAGGCCGGCCGACTGGACCGGCCCGCGCTCGTCATCCTGCCGACCTCGCTGCTGTTCAACTGGCAGCAGGAGGCCGCCCGCATCGCGCCGGGCTTGAGGGTGCAGACCTGGCATGGCGCCGACCGCGCGGCCGGGGCTCGCTTCGCTGACGCCGACGTCGTGCTGACCACCTATTCCCTGGTCTGGCGCGACCTGCGTGCGCTGTCTGCCCAGCCCTGGCATCTGCTGATCCTCGACGAAGCCCAGGCCGTCAAGAACGCGCATGCCCGCGCCGCCCGCGCGCTGCGCCGGCTCGATGCCCGCCATCGCCTGGCCCTGACCGGCACGCCGCTGGAGAACCACCTCGGCGAGCTGTGGTCGCTGTTCGACCTGCTGATGCCCGGCCTGCTGGGCGACTCGCGCAACTTCGCGCGCCACTGGCGCAAGCCCATCGAGGTCAACCGCGACGGCCCCCGCGCGCGCCTGCTGGCGGCCCGCGTGCGGCCCTTCATCCTGCGCCGCCTGAAGACCGAGGTGGCCACCGAGCTGCCGCCGCTGACCGAGCTGGTCAGGCGCGTGCCGCTGGTCGGCCAGCAGAAGCAGCTCTACGAGAGCGTGCGCGTCGCGGCCGACCACATGGTCAGGCGTATCCTGGTGCGCGACGGCTTCACGCCCACCAGCCTCATCAGCGTGCTGGACGCGATGCTGAAGCTGCGCCAGGTCTGTTGCGACCCGCTGCTGCTCAAGGGCGTGCAGACGCCGCCGGGCGTGGAGCGCGCCAAGCTCGAATGGCTGCGCGAGCACCTGCCCGACCTCGTCGCCGAGGGCCGGCGGCTGCTTGTGTTCTCGCAGTTCACCGAGATGCTGGACCTGATCGCCGCGCTGCTGGCCGAACTCGGCCTGCCGCACCTGCGGCTGACGGGGCAGACGGCGGCCTCGGCCCGCGGCGACGTGGTGCGGCGCTTCCAGGCGCAGGAGGTGCCCATCCTGCTGGCCAGCCTGAAGGCCGGCGGCGTGGGCCTGAACCTGACGGCGGCCGACACGGTCATCCACGTCGACCCCTGGTGGAACCCGGCCGTGCAGGCCCAGGCCAGCGCACGCGCCCACCGCATTGGCCAGCACCAGCCGGTCTTCGTCTACCAGCTCGTGGCCGAGGGCAGCATCGAGGAGCGCATGCTGGAGCTGCAGGCGCGCAAGAAGGCGTTGGCCGATGGGCTGCTTGGGCGCGACGAAGGCGCCGCTCTGACCAAGTTCAGCACGACGGAGCTGAACCTGCTGCTCGCGCCACTTGAGACGGGCGAGGCCCGTCTGCAGGTGACGTGAATAGCCCAAAGCAGCGGTGCGCCTAGTGCGTCAAAACGTCCTAGGCGGTCCCAGGACGAACAGCGACGTCTCGTGCCGTCCCACCGGGCTAACGATCCGTTTCAACTCCACTGAGTACGGAGGCGGCGCCCGATGAACTGGCGCTCAGCTCAAACCCACCGTCACGCGATTTGACAACCAAACCAAACAGTCTCGCCACAGCCTGCGCGAAGGCCTTGTTGTCACCCGTGCGGAACGATCCGCTGATGCGCAGCGCCCTCATCGCCTCTGGATCAGCGAGGGTGATCTGCACCTTGCTGTAGCGGTTCAGGTCGGCGATGGCCTCGGGCAACGGGGTGTTGTCGAGGATGGCAGCGCCACGTTTCCAGGCCAGGAGTTGGTCGAGCTTGGGGCGGTCCACGCGCGCTTGCGCGGGTGCCTGGCGCGCAGTGCCGGGCGACTGGCCCACACGCAAGCGATCGCCTGGTGCCATGACCACGGGGGTGCTGAGCGCGCTCTGCGCGACGCCCTCAGCTCGCTGCACGACCACTTGCCCTTCCAACAGCGTCACGCCGAAGGCGTCACGCGTCGCCTGCTGTGGCGGCGTGGATCGAACCAGGAAGGCCGTTCCGGTGGCGACCACCTGGGCGTCGGCCACGCTCACGACGAACGGCCGGCTGGCGTCTTTCGCCACCTCGAACAGCGCCTCGCCCTGCCTGACCGTCACGGCCCGCTGCGCCTCCGTCAGCCGGACGCGAACCTCGGTCGATGTGTTCAGCGTCATGCGGCTGCCGTCGTCCAGCACGACCAACCGCTGTTCGCCCACGCCGGTGCTGTAGGTGCCGCCCGGCCAAAGGACCACGGCAAACCCGGCTGCGAGACACAGCGTCGCGAATGCCAGTGCCATGCCGCCAGGCCAGCCGGTGCGTATGTCGGTGCGACGCGGTTCGCTGACGGCCGCTTGAATCCGCGCCCGGCTCACGCCGGCCACCTCCTGCCACGTGTCCGTGCAGCGCTCGAAGGCCAGGCGGTGCGCGGCAGACCGGGCCTGCCAGGCCAGGCATTCACGCTGCATCGCGCGGGATCGATAGGGGCCATGCAGGCGGGCCAGCCAGACCGCAGCTTCCGCCGCGATGGCCTGGGTGACGAGCGGCTCGCTTCGTGCTCCCTCGGCGGGAGCTTCAGGCGGTCGCACCTACCAGCCTTCCATCCATGTCGTGAGCCGCAAGGTGGCCTGGGCAATGTGGTGGTGCACCGTGGAGACGCTGAGGCCGTAGAGCTTGGCAATCTCGGTGTAGGGCAAACCTTCGAGGCGGCTGGCAAGGAAGACGTCCCGGGTTTTTGCGGGCAGACGGCCCAGGCACACCTCCAGGCGAGCCGTGCGCTCCCGGGCCAGCACGACCGCTTCGGTCGATGGCGCGGTGTCGAGCAATACCGCATGCTCCAGTTCGACGTGCTCTCCGCGGCTCACGTTCGACCGATACGCGTCGTAGGACAGGTTCAGCGCCGTGCGCATCAGGAACCCCTCCGGCTGGTCGACGGGCTGACGCTCATCCTCGTAGCAAACCATCCGTAGCCACGCCTCCTGCGTCAAGTCCTCCGCTTCCTGTTCGGTGCGTCCACGGCGCCGCAACACGCCGCGGACTCTCGCGAAGACCTCCTGCCAGTTCTTCATAAGGCGGGCTGACATGGCAGTCAGACCGCTCGGACCAGGACACGGGGCGCAGCGCCGGCGCCATACGGCGCTGGCTTGGCACGCTCCCAGTAGTCCGCCAGCAAATCCCGGTCTGCGCGCTGGAAGGCCTGCGCGAGGAAGTCGGCTGCTGCTGCGTGATCGGCGAACGGTCCGTACTTCTTCGCGGCGCGCGACATTCGTTCCTGAAGGCGCTGCGTGGCGGTGTCGGTCCAGCGGATGGCCTGCCGCATGCGATAGCTGACGGCGCCGGACTCGACAAGTTCGGCTACGGTGCGCTCGCAGAGCTTGGGGTGCCGGACTCTCATGGCGGCCACAAGGCCGTCGTCCGCGGCCAGTGCCTGAACCCGCTCCAACCCGCGGTCATGGAGGTCCAAGGCGATGCGCTGAGGCGTCTCAGGGCCGTCATCGCGCCAGGCGCCGAACACCTGGAACTGACCATCCGTGAAGAGGCCGAGCGCCCAGTGCCAACCAGCGGTGGTGGGCACCCCGTCGATCCGCATCGGAAGCTGAAGCTTGCCGAACTGCACAACCGTGTAGCGGCAGCAGAGGGTGCTGCTGAACCAGTCGGCGGAATCCCAGAAGAAGTAGGACATAGGTCACTCCAGGCGGGTCACTGCGAAATCCAAGCTGGACCCTCTTGAGGTCTAGGCCTGGAGAACACACGACAGCTACGAAAGTCGTAGTAGTCGAATTCTACGAAAGCTACGACTCTCGTAGCAACATGTCTGCGACAAATGAGGGCTCATCGGATGTCTGGCGCAAGCGCCTCAAAGAGGCGAGGCTCGCGCTTGGGATGAGCCAGAAGCAGTTGGGTATCGAAGCTGGGCTGGACGAGTTCGTGGCGTCAACCAGAATCAACCGCTACGAGCAAGGCGTTCACGCCCCGGACTTCCAGATTGCAATGCGCTTGGCAGACGTGCTTCAGGTCCCGGTTGCGTTTCTCTACTGCGATGCTGACGAGATGGCGCAGATGATCTTGGCTTTCCATCGAGCATCTAAGCCGCAGAGACGGCAGGCGCTTGCTGCTTTGCAAAAGCTCGAGTAGCGCGCCTTGTGCCTCCCGCGGGCTTGGGTGCAGGAAGCTCACAGCTTGTAAGCTGTGCATTGAATTTACTGCCTGCGATATGTAGACTGAACATACACGTCAAAAGCTGTAAATTAGATTTACAGCCTAGAACTTGTATGCCCCAGTTTATCGTCCGTACGCCCGATCAGCTGTCATCCCTGTTGCAGGCCTTCCGCAAGGAAGCCGGCCTGACGCAGGAAGAGGTGGCTTTGCGGCTGGGCGTCTCGCAGCAGACCTATTCCGCGATGGAGAGGAATGCCGACAAGGTGGGGGCTGCACGCCTGCTGAGGTTGTTCAACATCCTTGGTGTGGAAGTTGCGCTTGGCAAGCCGCCGCTAGCTTCCACCGCCTCCAGCTCGTCTACCGACAAGCCGGCCTGGTAACCCCAATGGGTCGCCGCTCCCACACCCGCGCGCAGGGCCTCTGGATGAACGGTGCGCGGGTTGGCACCTGGAGCCTGGCCCCCAACGCACCCGATGTGCTGCAGTACGACCTGGCTTGGACGCAGTCAGGGCAGGGGAGGTCGCTCTCGCTTTCGCTGCCCTTCACGCCGGGCAACGCGCCGCACCGTGGAGCCAAGGTCCGCGCCTACTTCGAGAACCTGCTCCCGGACAGCAAGGAGATCCGCGAACGACTGGCGCGCCGATTCAACACCGGCTCGATAGGTGCATTCGAGCTGCTGGCCGAGATCGGCCGAGACTGCGTGGGCGCGCTGGAGATCCTGCCGGAGGATGCAATCTCGGCCGGCACGTCGTCCCTGCAGGCCGAGGTGCTGAGCGAAGCCCAGGTCGCCCAGATCCTGCGTGGCACGACGACGTCGAATGCGCTGGGCTGGCGGGATGACGACGACTTCCGCATCTCCATCGCCGGCGCGCAGGAGAAGACGGCGCTGCTGCTGCACGAAGGGCAGTGGTGCCTACCGCGCGGTGGTACACCGACGACGCACATCTTTAAGCTGCCGCTGGGCCTCATCGGCGGCATGAATCTCGACATGCGCGGCTCGGTCGAGAACGAGTGGCTGTGCTCGCTGATCCTGCGCGAGTTCGGGCTGCCTGTGGCGACCTGCCATCCGCTGCAGTTCGAAGACGTCAAGGTGTTGGTCGTGGAGCGTTTTGACCGCACCTGGTGGACGCATCCGTCCGGCGACCAACGCCTTGTCCGCCTGCCGCAGGAAGACATGTGCCAGGCCACCGGCGTGGCGCCGGATGCGAAGTACGAGGTGGACGGCGGGCCGGGCATGGATCGCATCCTCGACGTCCTTGACGGCTCAATGACTCGCGAGGAGGACCGGCGCAACTTCTTCAAGGCGCAGCTGATCTTCTGGATGCTGTGCGCCACCGACGGCCACGCCAAGAACTTCAGCCTGTTCCTGCGCCCCGGTGGGCGATACCAACTGACGCCGCTGTATGACGTGCTGTCAGCCTACCCGGTGCTCGGGGAGGGGCCAGCCAGGATGTCAACGTTCAGAGCCAAGATGGCCATGGCTGTGCGCTCGAAGAGCGCTCATTGGAAGATGAGGGACATCCTGCGTCGGCACTGGATCGCTCTGGGAGCACGCCACGGCATCCTGACGCTGGATGGCCGCGATGCCGCGCGTCTGATCGCCGAGACGGTCGACCAAGTGCCTGAAGTCATCGCCACGGTGTGCGCACAGTTGCCCCAGGCGTTTGATGCTCAACTCGCCAATGCCATCTTCAGCGGAATGCAAGAAGCTGCAGATCGTCTGGCTGGCTGAAAAGACTGCTGCGCAGCCGACCGTTTGAATCCGCTACGGGTGCCGTCATTCGCGGCCGAGCGCCGTCTTCATGGTGACGGTATGAAGCCGTCCTTTGTGGCAGCAACAACCGACCTGCTTGAAGCGCCGGTGACCAAAGCAGCCCGACTGCCGTTCGATAGACCGGACTAACTCCAATGCTATGGCCACTCGTTTCTGCAATCGCTGAGCCGTGAAGGGATGTCCGTGCACCCAGCCTTGACCGCCGCTGAGGCGAGGGAAATTGACGCTGATGCAATCGCGCGTTTCAACGTTGATCGAAATCCACTGCATGTTTTGCACACGCGCACCGGAGCCGCGGTGCCAACGTCAAATCTAGCGACAGCTCCAGTTGTGCTGCTCCTGGCCAACCCGGCCTATTCGCCTGATCTGACAGTTTGCCCCGACGGCTGTGACGAATGGGGGCGCGACGGATGGCCGCTGGCCTCCCTGCATCCGGACGCCCCGGCAGGCGGCTACCACTGGACGCGTCAGCGTTTACGGCTATTGGTCGATAAGTTTGGGGCTCAGTATGTTGCTCAGCGTGTAGCGATGGTGCAGCTGGATCCCTGGGCTAGTGTCAAGTTCCCCAGGTCTGCGGTTACGAAGCTGCCTTCGTCGAATCGCATCCTGAGCGAAGTTAGTGCTGCAGGGCGTCGGGGAGCCCTGCTCGTCGTGCTTCGATGCAAGGCTTGGTGGGAGCCGGCCTTGGCTGGCTCGGAATTCATCGAATGCGCAAGCCCGCTGAGCGGTTACGTATCGCCGGGCAACTTTAAAGACGGTGGTTTTCAGCGCGTTGTCGAGCGGCTGAGGTGACGAGGTCGCGCAAGCGTGGGCCGGAGCTGTGTCGCACCGCCGGGACGATGATGGCCGGCCTAGACGTCAGTGGCGACGTGATCGACGAGTGTTTGAATCACAAGATCGAAAGCCGGGTGCGTAGGACCTATGTTCGTGATCGCCGGGAAGCGGCGCAGGTGCGAGCGTTTGATGCACTTGGGGCGCGTCTGTTTGCCGTGTTGGGATGTCTGCGGCCGCACGTCGCTAGTTTGCAGGCCGCCTGAATAGTGCGCTATTCAACTGAACGTCGATGTCGACGCTAAGCCCCTGACGGTCCACAGGTCCCAGTGACTGAAGCCCCGCAACGAACCCCGCAGGGCGCTCGTGCAAGGAAGCTGGGCCGCATGGGGAGTGGTCGCGCGTATCGGACGAGGCTCCCGCTTGAATGCCAGGCGCGGGCGGCCGAAGAGGTCGTCCTGTAGCATTGGGGCGAGTGGCGCAGACCGCTATTGCACAAATAACGATGGGGACAAGACGTGGGTGAACTCCTGTCCATGCTCCGCTTCAATGCGGCCTCGGGCCACATCTGGCTGAACGAGCACCGCATGATGCTGCTGCATACGCGAGCTCTGGCCGAATTGCGCCGGGAGTTGTTCGACTCGCTGGGCGTTGATCGGGCCCGTGGTCTTTTGGTCCGCATGGGCTTTGCCTCGGGGCAGCGCGACGGTGAACTCGCCGTCAAGGAGATGCGCGCCGGCATGCCCTGCGAGAAGGCCTTCATGCTCGGTCCGCAGCTGCACTCGATCGAGGGTGCCGTGCGTGTCGAGAAGGTCCACACGGAGCTGGACCTCAAGACCAAGCATTTCTTCGGCGAGTTTCTCTGGACCAACTCCTGGGAGTGCGACGCCCATGTCAGCGACCTGGGCTATGGCGATGACCCGCAGTGCTGGCAGCAGATCGGCTACGCCTCGGGCTATACAAGTGCCTTCGTCGGACGCCTGATCGTCTTCAGGGAGACCGAGTGCCACAGCATGGGCGACAGCCATTGCCGCATCGTCGGTCAGCCGGCTGAGGACTGGCATGACGACGAGTATGTGGACTACTTCAGACCACGCCGCATCGGCGAGCGACTGATCGACTACAGCATAGGGCTTGAGCACCTGCGCACCGTGCAGCCGCGCCGCGAGCACGACACTAATCTTGTCGGCGTGTCCCCGGGCTTCCGCGCGGCCTTCGAGCTGCTGAAGCGCGGCGCGCCGAGCGCGATCACGGTTCTGCTGCTCGGCGAGACCGGCGTCGGCAAGGAGGTCTTTGCCCGCTGGCTGCATGACAACGGCCCGCGCGCCGGTGGCCCCTTCATCGCCGTCAACTGTGCCGCCATCCCGGCCGACCTCATCGAGGCCGAGTTGTTCGGAGTCGAGAAGGGCGCCTACACCGGGGCCCACATGGCCAGGGCAGGGCGCTTCGAGCGGGCCCACAACGGGACGCTCTTTCTCGACGAGACCGGCGACCTGCCGCTGGCGACCCAGGTCAAGCTGTTGCGCGTGCTGCAAACCGGCGAGATCGAGCGCCTGGGCGCCGAGCAGCCGGTCAAGTTGAACGTCCGTATCGTCGCGGCCACCAACGTGGACCTGCAGCAGGCGATGCAGGCCGGCAAGTTCCGCAGCGACCTGTTCTACCGCCTCAGCACCTTCCCGATCACGATACCGCCGCTGCGCGAGCGCGTGGCCGACATCCCGCCGCTCGTCAACCGCTTCCTCGAGAAGTACGGCGAGCTCTACGGCAAGCGCTTCAGCGGCCTGACGGACCGCGCGATGCGCGAGGTGCTGAGCCAGCCCTGGCCCGGCAATATCCGTGAGCTCGAGAACGCTATCGAGCGTGCTGTGCTGCTGGCCCCCGATGGCGGAGCCATCGAATCCGCACATCTGTGGAGCCACGGCGCGGCCCAGGTGCCCGAACAGCAGCTCAACGCCCTGGGCCACGTGGCCAGCGCGTCGGGGACCGAACTTGATGGCCTGTGCGATCAGGTGTTGCAGCAGAAGATCGACATGGCCTCGCTCGAGCAGCGGTTGATGCAGTTGGCCATGCAGCGGGCCAAGGGCAATCTTTCGCAGGCCGCTCGCCTGCTGGGCATCACGCGCCCCCAACTGGCCTATCGGCTCAAGAAGGAAGGCCTGCCGGCCGCCTGAGGTCGGTGCCCGGGGCGCGGGAGCGCCGCCGGCATCGCCTGCTTCATCAATTGATCAAGCTGCACTGCAGCAAGTGACGAGTTGGGCATCCGGGACATCCCCCGGATACCGCGGTGCCCCGCCGCTTGCCTCAGGAAAATCAATCACTTAGCTGGCCTGGCATGGCCGTTGCGTTCTTCAGGGTGGACGACAGCCCCATCGTCTGCAACCTGATGGATTGAACAAGTGAGCCCGCGCCCCGCATCCCAGCGTTCCGCCTCGGCAGCCGTGCTGACCGGTCAGCCCTGCTTCGTGCGCGTGACCGGCACAGCCGGCGCTCGCTTCGTGGAGTTCGAGTTCGCCATCGGCGACCCTGAGCTGGCCGTCGAGCTGGTGCTGAGCTTCGAGCAGTTCAGCCAGTTCTGCGCCCTACACGGCGTCACCCATCTCAGCGCGGACGAGGGCGCCCGACTCGACTACGAGCGCATGAAGTGGCGCTACGGAGAGCCGGGCCTGGACCACTGACGCGCCCCGGAGCGCCCATAACGACAGCAGGAGACCCAAGTGCAAGTCGACATCAAGACCACCGATATCCAGCCAATTCGCCAGACCTTCTCGCATATCGCGCGCCGATTGGGCGCCGACAAGGCAGCCTCGCGCTACCAGGAGGCCACCTTCGACATGCAGCCGACGACCAACTGGCACTACCGGCCGCTGTGGGAACCGGACCGCCATGTCTACGACCCGCGCCGCACGGCCATTGTCATGGCCGATTGGTATGTCTTCAAAGACCCGCGCCACTTCTACTACGGCGTCTACACCATGGCGCGCGCCAAGCAGCAGGAGGGCACCGACAAGCAGTTCGAGTTTGCCGAGAAGCGCAACCTGCTGGGCAATGTGGACGAGGCGACGCGCGAGTCGCTGACGCAGGTGTTGGTGCCGCTGCGCCACTACGAGTGGGGCGGCAATATGAACAACACCTACTGCTGCGGCTATGGCTATGGCACGGCGGTGACCCAGGCCTGCAACTTCGCCGCCATGGACCGCCTGGGTATCGCGCAGTACCTGTCGCGTATCGGCCTGCTGCTCGACCTCAACCAAGGTGCCGCGCTCGACGCGGGCCGGCAGGCTTGGCTGGCCGAGCCGGCCTGGCAGGGCGTGCGCCGCGTCATGGAGAACCTCTTCGTCACGCGCGACTGGTTCGAGCTCTTCGTCGCGCAGAACCTCGTGTTTGACGGGCTGCTCTACCCGCTGATCTACCGCCACTACGTCGACGCCCTCAGCCCCCGGACGGGCAATGCGCTGGCCATGCTGACCGAATTCATGGGCGACTGGTATGCCGAGACGGCGCGCTGGGTGGATGCGACCGTCAAGACCGCGGCCGACGAGTCGCCCGCGAACAAGGACAGGCTGGTCAGCTGGATCGCCGGCTGGCGTGACGAGGTGCAGCGGGCGCTGGACCCGCTGGCCCGCCTGGCCTTGGGCGACCAGGCCCCTGCGGCGCTGGCCGCCGTACGCGCCGAGTTCGACACCCGCATCCAACGCATGGGCCTGCAGGCCTGAAGCCGGAGCCTCCCGATGAACACTTCCACCGCCATCCCGGCCGCCTCGCGCGCGCCTGTCTTTATCTCGCTGCTGAGCAACGACGTGTCGCGCTGCATCGTCGATGCCATTGTGGCCGACAACCCCGAGGCCAGCGTCCAGGAGTACCCGGCCATGGTCAAGGTCGACGCGCCCGGGCGCCTCGTCATCCGCCGCGACTCGGTCGAGGAGCGCCTCGGTCGCCGCTGGGACGTGCAGGAGCTCCACCTGAGCCTGATCTCGCTATCCGGAAACATCGACGAGACCGACGACGAGTTCTCGCTGCAGTGGGGCCGGCGCGGCTGAGCCCGGACTTGCGAGCGCCCACACAACAAATCCACGGAGACCCACGATGAATCAGACAGCCACCAAGACCGCCAAGCGCCTCGGCATCAAGGAGCGCTACGCCATGATGACCCGCGGCCTGGGCTGGGAGACCAGCTACCAGGCGATGGACGACGTCTTCCCCTACGACAAGTTCGAAGGCATCAAGATTCATGACTGGGACAAATGGGAGGACCCCTTCCGCCTGACGATGGACGCCTACTGGAAGTTCCAGGGCGAGAAGGAGAAGAAGCTCTACGCCATCATCGACGCGTTCCAGCAGAACCAGGGCCAGTTCAACATCAGCGACCCGCGCTACCTGAACACGCTCAAGCTGTTCCTCACCGGTGTGTCGCCGCTTGAGTACGCGGCCCACCGCGGCTACGCGATGGCCGGACGCGCCTTCCGCGGCGTCGGTGCGCGCGTGGCGGCCCAGATGCAGTCCATCGACGAACTCCGTCATGCGCAGACGCAGTTCCACACGATCAGCCATTTCAATCGCTACTTCAACGGACTGCACGACCCGCAGTACATGCACGACCGCGTCTGGTACCTGTCGGTGCCCAAGTCCTACTTCGAGGACGCGATGACGGCCGGGCCCTTCGAGTTCATCACTGCGATCTCCTTCTCCTTCGAGTACGTGCTGACCAATCTGCTGTTCATGCCCTTCATGAGCGGCGCCGCCTTCAACGGCGACATGGCGACGGTGACCTTCGGCTTTTCGGCGCAGAGCGACGAGTCGCGCCACATGACGCTGGGCCTGGAGGTCGTCAAGTTCATGCTCGAGCAGGACCCGGACAACGTGCCCATCATCCAGCGCTGGATCGACAAGTGGTTCTGGCGCGGCTACCGCCTGCTGACGCTGGTGGCCATGATGATGGACTACATGCTGCCCAAGCGCGTGATGAGCTGGTCCGAGGCCTGGGAGATGTATTTCGAGAAGAACGGCGGGGCGCTGTTCGAGGACCTGAGTCGCTACGGCATCCGCATGCCGAAGTACCACGAGGTCGCCCAGGCCGAGAAGCCCCACCTCTCCCACATCGCCTGGGCCACCTTCAACAACTACGGCCATGCCGCGGACTTCAACACCTGGGTGCCGCGCCCCGACGAGCTCGACTGGCTGAGCCAGAAGTATCCAGAGAGCTTCGACCAGCTCTACCGCCCGCGCTTCGAGTGGCTGGCCGAGCATGAGCGCCGCAACGGCGCAATGTGGCGCAACAACACCCTGCCCATGCTGTGCCAGACCTGCCAGGTCCCCTGCGTCTTCACCGAGGTCGACGACCCGACGCGCATCAGCCTGCGCGAGACCAGCTACCACGGCATGAAGTACCACTTCTGCTCGGACGGCTGCAAGGACATCTTCGAGCATGAGCCCGAGAAGTATGTGCAGAGCTGGCTGCCGGTGCACCAGATCTACCAGGGCAACTGCTTCCCGGAGGGCACCGATCCCACCGTGCCTGGCTTCAACCCGCTGGCCAAGGTGCTGGAGTACTACCACCTGGCCCCGGGCGCCGACAGCGGCGACTTCGACAGCTCGCCGGACCGCGCCAACTGGGAACGCTGGACGGGCCAGTCTCTGGCGCAGCCCGACGTCAAGGCGGCCTGAGCCGCGCCTCTTTCAACACTGGATTTTCAGGAGACGCCTATGGCCGTCGTCGCCCTCAAGCCCGGCTATGCCGGCCCCGTGCAGGACACCGAGGACAAGTTCCACGGCAACCGCCTGCTCTACATCTGCTGGGACGAGCATCTGCTGTTCTGCGCCCCGGTGGCCCTGCCGCTGCCGCCCGCCATGCCCTTCGGCGCGCTGCTCAGCGACGTGCTGCCCGGCGTCTACGGCAGCCACCCGGACTTCGCCCGGATCGATTGGGGTCAGGCCCTGTGGACCGATTCCGGCAAGCCCTTCAAGCCCGATCCGGCCAAGTCCCTCGCGGACAACGGCCTGGTGCACAAGGCGATCCTGCGTTTTCGCACGCCGGGTCTGCATGGCATCCAGGGCTCGCGCAGCTGAACACCGCAGGGGCTGACATGAGCACGCACATCACCATCGAGCCGCTGGGCCAGGCCGTGCCGGCGCGCGAGGGCCAGACGGTGCTGGACGCCTGCCTGCGCGCCGGCGTCTGGCTGCCCCATGCCTGCGGCCACGGCGTCTGCGGCACCTGCAAGGTCCAAGTGCTCGAGGGCGAGTTTGAGCATGGCGATGCGTCCAGCTTCGCGCTGATGGACTTCGAGCGCGACGAGGGACGCATCCTGGCCTGCTGCGCCATGGCCCGCACCGACCTCGTCATCGAGGCCGAGATCGACGAAGACCCCGACGCGCAGTTCCTGCCGCTGGCGGACTACCGGGCCGAGCTGGTCGAGGCGCGCATGCTGACGCCGACCATCCGTGGCCTCTGGCTGCGGCCGGATCGCGAGCTGCCCTTCCAGGCCGGGCAATACCTGATGCTGCAGGTGCCCGGCGTCGACGGCGCGCGTGCCTTCTCGGTGGCCAGCGCGCCGGGCGAGGAACTCGTCGAACTGCATATCCGCCGCGTGCCGGGCGGCCGTGCGACCGGCTGGCTGCACGACGAGCTCCAGGTCGGCCAGACGCTGAACTTCACCGCGCCGAGCGGCCGCTTCTTCGTGCGCAAGTCGGCCCAGCTGCCGCTGATCTTCGTCGCCGGCGGCTCGGGCCTGTCCAGTCTCAAGTCCATGATCCTGGACCTGCTGGCCGAGGGCTGCCGCCTGCCCATCACGCTGGTGCAGGGGGCGCGCAACGTCGAGGAGCTCTATTTCCGCGAGCTCTTCGAAAGCCTGGCCGATCAGCGTCCCAATTTCGCCTATGTGCCCGTGCTGTCGGACCTGCCCGAGGGCAGCGACTGGCGCGGCGCACGTGGCTACGCCCACGAAGCGCTGAAGGCCCAGTTCGCCAGCGACTTCCGCGGCCACAAGGCCTATCTGTGCGGACCGCCGCCCATGATCGAGGCCAGCCTGAAAACCTTGATGCAGGGCCGGCTGTTCGAGCGCGACATCTACATCGAGAAGTTCTTCACCGCGTCGGATGCCGCCAGCGCGGCGCCGCGCAGCCCGCTGTTCCGCAGCCTCTGAGGCGAGCCCGGCCATGCCCTACCAGGTCGACATCGCCAATACCGAGGAGCGCTATGCATGCGCCGACAGCGCCACGCTGCTGGCCGGCATGGAGGCGCTGGCCCGTCGCGGCATTCCCGTCGGCTGTCGCGGCGGTGGCTGCGGCGTCTGCAAGGTGCGCATCGAGACCGGCCAGGTGCGTACCGACAAGATGAGCCGCTGCCACATCAGCGCCGAGGACGAGGCCGCCGGCCTAGTCCTGGCCTGCCGCGCCTACCCCTGCAGCGACCTGCGCCTGAGCGCGGTCGACAAGCTGGCGCGCTGCATCGAGCGCGGCCGCCCCGAAACCGGATTCCTGCAGGCTGCCCTCGCCAAGGGCAGCCCTTCCGACCCTGACCCCAACCGATAAACCCACAGGAGACACACCATGGCACTGACAGGCGTTTTGAGACCCGGCCACGTACAACTTCGCGTGCTCGACCTGGAGGCGGCCGTCCGCCACTACGGCGACGTGCTCGGCCTCTGGGAGGTGGCGCGAGACCCGCAGGGCCGCGTCTACTTCAAGGCCTGGGACGAGCACGACCACCACAGCGTCGTGCTGCGCGAGGCCGATACCGCCGGCATGGATTTCATGGGCTTTCGCGTCGACTCGCCGGCCACGTTGAAGAAGCTGGCCGAAGACGTCAAGGCCAGCGGCCTGGCCACCGACATGAAGTGGGTCGAGGCTGGCGAGATGCTGAAGACCGGCGAGCGCTTCCGCTTCACGGTGCCGACCGGTCATGTCGTTGAGCTGTTCGCCGACAAGGACAAGGTCGGCAACGGCATGCCGCTGGAGAACCCCGAGATCTACCCGGACGGCCTCAAGGGCATGTCGCCGACGCGCTTCGACCATTGCCTGCTCTACGGCGACGACCTCGACGGCACGGTCAAGCTCTTCATGGACGTGCTGGGCTTCCGTCTCTCCGAGCAGGTGGTCGCCGGGCCCGACAGGCTGCAGATCGCCGCCTTCTTGACCTGCTCCAACAAGCCTCACGACGTGGCCTTCATCCGCAGCCCGGAGAAGAACAAGTTCCACCACGCCTCCTTCATCCTCGACAACTGGGGCGAGGTGCTGAAGGCGGCCGACATCATCACGCGCAAGCGCGTGTCGCTGGACATCGGCCCGACCCGCCACGGCATCACGCGCGGCGAGACCATCTATTTCTTCGACCCCAGCGGCAACCGCAACGAGGTCTTCTCCGGCGGCTACATCCACTACCCGGACCGGCCGACGCTGACCTGGACTGACGACGAGCTCGGGCGCGCGATCTTCTATCACGACCGCAAGCTCAACGAGAGCTTCCTGGGCGTCGTGACCTGAGGCCACCATCATGAAACAGTTCCTGAACTTCATCGACGGCGACTTCGTTGCCACGGGCAAGACCTTCGACAAGCGCGCGCCGGTGGACAACCGTGTCATCGGCCAGGTGCACGAGGCCGGCAAGGCTGAGGTCGACGCGGCCGTCCGCGCGGCCCGTGCCGCGCTACAGGGTGAGTGGGGCCGGATGTCCGTCGCGAAGCGCGTCGAGTTGCTCTACGCCGTGGCGGACGAGATCAACCTCCGCTTCGACGACTTCCTGCAGGCCGAGATGGCCGACACCGGCAAGCCTTATGCGCTGGCCTCGCACATCGACATCCCGCGCGGCGCAGCCAACTTCAAGGTCTTTGCCGACATGATCAAGAACGTGCCGGCCGAGAGCTTCGAGATGACGACGCCCGACGGCGGCCAGGCGCTGAACTACGCGGTACGCAGCCCGGTCGGCGTCGTCGGCGTGATCTGCCCCTGGAACCTTCCGCTGCTGCTGATGACCTGGAAGGTCGGCCCGGCGCTGGCCTGTGGCAACACGGTCGTCGTCAAGCCCTCCGAGGAAACGCCGGCCACGGCCACGCTGCTCGGCGAGGTCATGCAGAAGGTCGGCATCCCACACGGCGTCTACAACGTCGTGCATGGTTTCGGTCCCGGCTCGGCCGGCGAGGCGCTGACCCGCCACTCGGATGTCGACGCCATCACCTTCACCGGCGAGACGCGCACCGGCGAGGCGATCATGGCCGCGGCGGCCAAGGGCGTGCGGCCGGTCAGCTTCGAGCTCGGCGGCAAGAACGCCGGCATCGTCTTCGCGGACGCCGACTTCGACAAGGCCGTGGCCGGCATCACCCGCAGCGCCTTCGAGAACTGCGGCCAGGTTTGCCTGGGCACGGAGCGGGTCTATGTGCAACGGCCCATCTTCGACAAGTTCGTCGCCGCGCTGAAGGCCAAGGCCGAGGCGCTGAAGATCGGCCCCTCGGAAGAGCCCGGCGTCGGCCTGGGCCCGCTGATCTCGGCCGAGCACCGCGACAAGGTGCTGGGTTATTACCGCAAGGCGGTCGAGGAGGGCGCCACCGTCGTCACCGGCGGCGGCGTGCCGACGATGGCCGGCGCCCTGGCCGAAGGCCACTGGGTGCAGCCGACCATCTGGACCGGCCTGCCCGAGAGCGCCGCCGTCGTGCGCGAGGAGATCTTCGGTCCCTGCTGCCATATCGCGCCCTTCGACACCGAGGACGAGGTTATCCGGTTGGCCAATGCCACCGACTACGGCCTGGCCACCACGGTCTGGACCCGCGACCTCGGCACCGCCCACCGCGTGGCCCGTCAGGTCGAGGTCGGCATCTGCTGGGTCAACAGCTGGTTCCTGCGCGATCTGCGCACCGCCTTCGGCGGCGCCAAGGCCTCCGGCATCGGCCGCGAGGGCGGCGTCCATTCGCTCGAGTTCTACACCGAGCTCCGCAACATCTGCATCAAGCTATGAACGACAGCCTCATCCAAGGCCTCGGCGACGAGCTCTACACCGCGCTGCGCGAGCGCCGTGTCGTCGAGCCGCTGACCAGCCGCCACCCCGAGATCGACATTGACGCCGCCTATCGGGTCCAGCAGCGCATGATCGCGCGCCGGTTGCAGGACGGCGAGCGTGTCGTCGGCAAGAAGATCGGCGTGACCTCGCGCGCCGTCATGAACATGCTGGGCGTCTACCAGCCCGACTTCGGCTACATGCTGGACGGCATGATCGTCGCGGACGGCGAGTCGATCGCGATGAGCACGCTGATCCAGCCCAAGGCCGAGGGCGAGATCGCCTTCATCATGAAGCGCGACCTGATGGGCCCGGGCCTGAGCAACGCCGACGTGCTGGCGGCGACGGAATGCGTCATGCCCTGCTTCGAGATCGTCGACTCGCGCATCCGCGACTGGAAGATCAAGATCCAGGACACGGTCGCCGACAACGCCTCCTGCGGCGTCTTCGTGCTCGGTGACCGCGCCGTCGACCCGCGCCGCATCGACCTGTCGCTGTGCGGCATGGTGCTGGAGAAGAACGGCGAGGTGGTCGTCACCGGCGCCGGCGCCGCCGCCCTGGGCTCGCCGGTCAACGCCATCGCCTGGCTGGCCAACACGCTGGGGCGCCTCGGGATCGGCCTGAAGGCCGGCGAGGTCGTGCTGTCGGGCGCCCTCGGCGCCATGGTGCCGACCCAGGCCGGCGACCACTTCCGCATGACGGTCGGCGGCCTCGGCGGCTGCTCGGTGCGTTTCCACTGAGGAACGCCCGGCTTGCAACCTTCGCAGTGATAGGAATACCCCATGAAGAAGATCAAATGCGCCCTCATCGGGCCCGGCAACATCGGCACCGACCTGCTCGCCAAGCTGATGCGCAGCCCTGTGCTGGAGCCGGTGTGGATGGTGGGCATCGACCCGGAGTCGGATGGCCTCAAGCGAGCCCGCGAGCTCGGCCTGAAGACGACGTCCGATGGCGTGGACGGCCTATTGCCCCATGTGGAGGCTGACGGCGTCCAGATCGCGTTCGACGCGACCAGCGCCTATGTGCATGCCGAGAACAGCGCCAAGCTGAACGCACTGGGCGTCATGATGATCGACCTGACGCCCGCCGCCATCGGCCCCTACTGCGTGCCGCCGGTGAACCTGAAGGAGCACATCGGCCGCGGCGAGATGAACGTCAATATGGTCACCTGCGGCGGCCAGGCCACCATCCCGATGGTGGCCGCCGTGTCGCGTGTGCAGGCCGTGGCCTATGGCGAGATCGTCGCCACCGTGTCCAGCCGCTCCGCCGGACCGGGCACGCGCAAGAACATCGACGAGTTCACCAAGACCACGGCCGGCGCCGTCGAGAAGGTGGGCGGTGCCCGCCGGGGCAAGGCCATCATCATCATCAACCCGGCCGAGCCGCCGCTGATCATGCGCGACACGGTGCACTGCTTGACCGACGAGGAGCCCGACCAGGCCCGCATCACCGCCTCCGTGCACGCCATGATCGCCGAGGTGCAGAAGTACGTGCCCGGCTACAAGCTGGTCAACGGCCCCGTCTTCGACGGCAAGCGCGTCTCCCTCTTCCTGGAAGTGGAGGGCCTGGGCGACTACCTGCCCAAGTACGCCGGCAACCTCGACATCATGACCGCCGCCGCAGCCCGCACCGCCGAGATGTTCGCCGAGGACATGCTGGCCGGCGCATCGGCCCGCCATGCCGTGCCGGCCTGAGTGCCCCTAAGCATTGGAGACCCCCATGAATCTGCAAGGCAAGAAGATCACCGTCCACGACATGACGCTGCGTGACGGCATGCACCCCAAGCGCCACCAGATGACGCTGGACCAGATGCGGCGCATCGCCAGCGGCCTGGATGCCGCCGGTGTACCGCTGATCGAGGTCACCCACGGCGACGGCCTGGGCGGCAGCTCGGTCAACTATGGCTTTCCGGCGCACAGCGACGAGGAGTACCTTGGCGCCGTCATTCCGCTGATGAAGCAGGCCAAGGTCTCGGCCCTGCTGCTGCCGGGCATCGGCACCGTCGAGCACCTGCACATGGCCAAGGACCTCGGCGTGCACACCATCCGAGTCGCCACCCACTGCACCGAGGCCGATGTCTCCGAGCAGCACATCAAGATGGCGCGCAAGCTCGACATGGACACGGTGGGCTTTTTGATGATGGCCCATATGGCCAGCCCGGAGAAGCTGGTCCAGCAGGCCCGGCTGATGGAAGGCTATGGCGCCAACTGCGTCTACGTGACCGACTCGGCCGGGCACATGCTGCCCGACGACGTGACGGTGCGGCTGCGTGCCGTGCGCGAGACGCTGCGGCCCGAGACCGAGATCGGCTTCCATGGCCACCACAACCTCGCCATGGGCGTGGCCAACTCGCTGGCTGCGGTGGCGGCCGGCGCGACGCGCATCGACGCCGCGGCGGCCGGCCTGGGCGCCGGCGCCGGCAACACGCCGATGGAGGTCTTCATCGCCGTCTGCGCGCGCATGGGCATGGAAACCGGCGTGGACGTGTTCAAGATCCAGGACGTCGCCGAGGATCTCGTCTTGCCCATCATGGACCACGTCATCCGTGTCGACCGCGACTCGCTGACGCTGGGCTATGCCGGCGTCTATTCCAGCTTCCTGCTGTTCGCCAAGCGCGCCGAGGCCAAGTACGGCGTGCCGGCGCGCGACATCCTCGTGGAGCTCGGCCGGCGCGGCATGGTGGGCGGCCAGGAGGACATGATCGAAGACACGGCGATGACGCTGGCGCGCGAGCGCAGCGCCCAGATGCAGAAGGCGGCTGCATGAAGCTCGACACCGCCACCATCGCCGACCTGGCGGCCCACCTCGAGGCCTGCCAGCTCGAGGCCCGCGACACGCCCAAGATCACCGACGAGCACCCGGGCATGGACTGGGACGACGCCTACGCCATCCAGGACGAGATCCGCCGCCGCAAGCTGGCGCGTGGCCTGCGTGTCGTGGGGTTGAAGGCCGGCCTGACCTCCTTTGCCAAGATGAAGCAGATGGGCGTCGACACGCCGGTGTTCGGCTTCATGACCGACGACTACGCGATCGCCGACGGCGGCGAATGCGCGGTGTCGGGGCTGATCCATCCCAAGGTCGAGCCCGAGATTGCCTTCGTCACGAAGACGGCGCTGAAGGGGCCGGGCTGCCACATCGGCGCGGTGCTGGCCGCGACCGACTTCGTCATGCCCGGCATCGAGGTCATCGACAGCCGCTACCGCGACTTCAAGTTCGACCTGAAAAGCGTCATCGCCGACAACACGTCGGCGGCACGCTTCGTCATTGGCGGCCGTGCCCGGCCGGTCGCCGATGTCGATCTGCGCACCACCGGCATCGTGCTGAGCAAGAACGGGCAGCCGGTGGCCTTCGGTGCCGGTGCGGCGGTGCTCGGCCATCCGGCCGCGGCGATCGCGGCCCTGGCGAACCACCTGGGACGCCGCGGCCAGGAGATTCCGGCCGGCTGCCTGATCCTGTCCGGTGGCATCACCGAGGCCGTGTCCGTCGAGGCCGGCGACTCGATCACGCTCAGCGTGCAGGGCCTGGGCTCGACCAGCCTGCGCTTCGTCTGAGCCCCACGGAGACCGCCATGCCATTTGCGCAGATCTATCTCATCGAAGGCCGCACGACGGAGCAGAAGCGCGCCGTGATCGAAAAGGTCACCCAGGCGCTGACCGAGGCTGTAGGCGCACCCAAGGAAAACGTGCGAGTCTGGATCACCGAGGTGCCCAAGGAGAACTGGGGAATCGCTGGCGTCAGCGCCAAAGATCTCGGTCGCTAGCCACGCTCGATCGCATTCGACCGCATTCGACTGCGCCTGATCGACCGACCGATCAACCTCCCGAACGACCGACCATCGGCCCGCCCGCTGCCTCGAGCAGCCGGCGGGCCTTCTGCTTCCTGGGCCCCGCCCGGCGCGGGCGGGCCGCCGCCGAATTGAGCATTTGATCAAGCGGCAGTGCAGCAAATGCTCAGCTCGGTATGCGGGAGTCCCCGGGGTGCGGAGCGGGACCTGCGACCGAAGCGATACGAATCAAGCACTTGGCGGCCTTGGCATGGGCTTTGCGCTTTTCAGGGTGGGCGCATCAGCTGCTGCCCGCAGGTTGACGAATTGAACAAGCGTGGCGAGATCAGCCACCTCGGGCCGGCAGGTGCCGTCCGTGCTGAGGGGACAACGATGGAATCGAGACCGACGAGGGGGCAGGCCACGCGCGTCGCGTGGCTGTGTGCCTCACTGACCATGCTGACCGGCTGCATCCCGGCGCCCGACTGGGCCGGCGTGCAGGCCGAGCGGGGCAAACCCGTGCAGCGTTACGACACCTTCCAGACGGTGGCGAACCACGGCAGCCGCGTCGTGGCCGGTGCGGCCGGCGGCGTCATCCTGACGTCGGCCGACGGCGGCACGAACTGGGTACGGCACGTGCTGCCCCAGCCGTCGTCGGTGCTGGCCGTGGCGGCCTGCCCGGACGGCAGCTTTGCGGCGCTGGACTTCTACAAGAAGGTCTGGGTGTTGCCCGCCGAGGGCGGCGTATGGGCGATGCGCCAGGTGCCGACCCGCACCGACCTGCTGGCGCTGACCTGCGATCCGCTCAACCGGCTGTGGGCCGTGGGCGCGCGCACCAGCATCCTGTGGAGCGCCGACAGGGGCGGCAGCTGGCAGGCCCGCGATCTTGGCGACGACGCCATCCTGACCACCGTGCAGTTCATCGACGAACGCCGCGCGGTCATCACTGGCGAATTCGGGGCCGTGGTGACCAGCGCGGACGGCGGGGCGAGCTGGCAGCCGCAGCCCAAGATCCAGGGCGACTTCTATCCCTACGCCGCGCTGTTCACCGACGCCAGCAACGGCTGGGTCTCGGGCCTGGCGGGCGCCATCAAGCGCACGCGCGATGGCGGCCGGACATGGACCAACCAGCCCAACCAGTCCGGCGTGCCGATGTATGCGCTGCTGCGCGTGGCGGATGAGCTCTACGGCCTGGGCGCGGGCGGCCGCATGGTGAAGCTGAAGGGCGAGCAGTGGCAGGCCTTTGAGCATGGGCAGGCCATCCCGGCCTATCTGTCCGCGGGTACCGCGCTCGACGGCCGCTCGATGGTGGTCGCCGGGGCCGCGGGAGCGCTGAACGTCATCCACCTGCCGGCCCAGGTCGCGCAGACGACAACCGATGCGGCGGAGGTCCGATGAAAACGGCTGCACGACAACTGCTGCGCGCTCTCGTGCGTGCCGAGGAATGGATCTTCGCCAACCCGAAGATCGTGCTGGGCTTGATCCTGGCGGTCACGCTGGGCTTTGCCACCCGGCTGCCGGGGCTGCGCATCTACACGGACTTCAGCGATCTGCTGCCACAGCATCACCCCTACATCCAGACCTACAACCGCGTGAAGGAGAACTTCGGCGGCGCCAACCAGATCGTGATGGCGATCGAGGTCGAGCAGGGCACGGTCTTCAACGACAGGACGCTGGCCCTGCTGCACCGAGCGACGCAGGGCGTGGACAACCTGCCCAGCGTGAACCATAACCTCGTCGGCAGCCTGACGCACCGCACGGCACGCCATGTCCACCTCACGGAGGAGGGCAGCTTCGCCTCCGAGCCCTACTACGACGCGCGGCAGCCGCACCACAGCGTCGAAGAGCTGGAGCAGCTGCGCCGGAAGGTGATGGCCAACCCGCAGGTCTACGGCCTGCTCGTCTCGCCCGACCTGAAGGCGGTACTCATCAAGGCTCAGCTCAACGAAGGAGAGATCGACTACGCCAAGACCTTCGGCGCCCTGCAGGCGCTGCAGGCCGAGCTGGCGACGCCCGGTCACAAGATCTACCTGACCGGCAATCCGGTGCTGACGGGCTATGTCTACACCTACCTGAACCAGATCGTCGCCATCCTGTTCTACACGCTGGCGCTGCTGGCGGCCCTGCTGATCGCCTACTTCCGGCGCTTCTACGGTGTCTTCCTGCCGCTGCTTGGCATTGCGCTGTCGTCGATCTGGGGGCTGGGATTCATGTCCTGGCTGGGCTTCAACCTGGAGCCGCTGTCCATGCCCATCCCCTTCCTGATCGCAGCGCGCGCGATGTCACACGGGGTGCAGCTGGTGGCGCGCTACTACGAGGAACTGGCCATCACACACAGCGGCCGGCGCGCGGCACGCAATGCGCTGGAGGCCTTGTTCCGGCCGGGATCGCTGGCCATCGCGGTGGACGCCATCGGCATCGGCGTGATGGTGCTCGGTGCCGCGCCCTTCAACAGGAAGCTGGGCATCTCGGCGGGCTTTTGGGCCTTCTCGGTGATCTTCACCGTGCACTTCATGGTGCCCCTGGCGCTGACGGTGCTGCCCGAGCCGCGCGCGATGACGAACAAGAACCAGGCGGTGCGTGCCTTCCTGGGCGCCGCCATGGCGCGCAGCGGCGGCACCGTGCGCGGCGCGACCGCCATCCTGTGCGTCGCCGGCCTGCTGATGCTGGCGGGCGGCAAGCTGGCGGCTGGTGTGAAGACGGGGGAGACCGAGCCGGGCTCGCCCATCCTGCACCGTGACCACGCCTACAACCTGTCGACCGAAGCCATCAACCGGCTGTTCCCCGGCTCGGAGGAGTTGCACATCGTCGCCGGCACCGCCGAAAAGGGTGGCATCAAGCGACCCGACGTGCTGCGGGCCATCGAGGCCTTCCAGGCCGAGATGCTGGCCGACCCCAACCTCGGCGGCACTAAGGCCCTGCCGACGGTGGTCCGGGTCGTGAACCGGTTGACGCACAACGACGACCCGCGCTGGGCGCAGATCCCCGATTCCGCCGATGAAGTCGGCGGGTTGATGTTCGCCTACCTCGCGTCCAGCCCCATCCCCGGGGCGCTGAAGGAGTTCGTCAACGCCGACGAGAACGAGGCCGACCTGGTGTTCTATTACAAGGACCGCCAAGCCGAGACCATCAACCGCGCGCTGGCCCTGGCCCACGATGCCGCACGGCGCGTGACGGCCGGCGTGCCGGACCTGAAGTTCGAGCCGGCTGGCGGCATCATCGGCGTGAGCGCCGCGGCCAACGAGGCTCTGCACACCGACCACCTGCTGCTCGTGCCGCTGGTCATGGTGCTGGCCTTCGTCGTCGTGATGGCCTATTACCAGTCGGTGCACGCCGGCTGGCTGATGGTGCTGCCGATGCTGTTCTCGACCGTGCTGTCCTACGCCTACATGGGCTGGAAGGGCATCAGCATCAGCGTCAACACGGTGCCGGTGATCATGGTCGGCGTCGGTGTGGGAATCGACTACGCGGTCTATTTCATGGACCGCATCCGCGAGGAGATGCCGCATGTCCGCGACGTGCGGCAGGCCGCGATCAACGCGGTCAGCACGACGGGCTACGCCGTCAGCTTCACGGCGCTGACGCTGACCGCGGGCGTGATCCTGTGGGTCTTCCTCAGCGATCTGCGCTTCCAGTCCGACGCCGCGGCCCTGCTGTCTTTCATGCTGGTCGTGAACGCCATCGCCGCGATCCTGATCGTGCCGGCGTGGTGCGTCGTCTTCAAACCCCGTTTCGTCGTCGAGGGTGGCCGCGACACCGAGGTGGGTCAGGAGTTGCCGGGCGCCATGGAGCGGCCGGCCGAGGCAGTCGCCTGAGCGAGCGCTCAGGCAGGACTCGTCAGGGCATCCAGCCCATCACAACAACGGAGACATTCATGAGTTCCACACCCCGGCGGCGCTGGCCGCTGCACGTGATCGCGTTGTCGACCTGTGGCTTCATGGCCCAGGTTGATGCGCAGACCACGCCCTCGGCCTCCTCGGCCTCCTCGGCCACCTCGGTCGACTCGTCGAAGGCCGAAGGCCCTGGCGAGAGCGACAACTTCGTCAAAAGCGTCAGCAGCCGCGACTGGAAGGTCGACGTCTATTACGAGAACGACACCCGCGTGCGCGGCAAGGACGCGACCGGCGATTCCGTCGGCCTGTCCAAGTTCCGCAACACGCTGCAGATCGAGGCCAGCAAGCGGCTCGACGCCGGTTGGGCCTTCCATTCCATCCTGCGCGGCAGCTACGACGGCGTCTACCGCCTCAACGGTGACCAGTTCGGCCGCCAGGCCGGTGGCGCCGTCAATCTCGATTCGACCGGGGGGCCGCCGCCGCTTCCCCATGGTGGCGGCGTCGTCAACAAGGCCGTCGTCGACAGCCTCGGCCTGACCGCCAATACCTTTGGCTTCAACGCGACCAATCCGGCGGCCGCGCACTACAACCCGAACTCGGGCCTGCGCCTGCTGGGCGATCGTTGGCACGCCACGTCCAACGGCGGCGTTGAGTTCGCGGTGCCGGTGCGGCCTTGCGAAACCGACAGTCGCGGTTGCGTCGACTTCGGCGGCTATGGCGACAAGACGCGCCGGCAGCTCGAGTTCTCCGAATTCAACGATCGCTGGGACGCGCTGCGCGAGGCCTATGTCACCAAGTCCGTCGACCTGGACGGCACCCAGCAGCTCTTCCTGAAACTCGGTCGCCAGCAGGTTGTTTGGGGGCGCACCGACCTGTTTCGCGTGCTGGACGTCGTCAACCCGGTCGACTACTCGCGCAACAACATCTACGACGAGCTGCAGGACATCCGCATACCGATGTGGATCGCGCAGGCGGAGTGGCGCATGGGGGCCAGCGAGAGCATGCAGGACCGCAACCTGCAGCTGATCTGGAACGTCGACAAGTTCCGCCCCAACAACCTCGGGCAGTGCGGCACGGCGAACACGATCCTGGATGCAGGCTGCTTCTTCCGCGGCATGAAGAACCTCTGGGACAACGGTGGCACCGTGTCCAACTTCGCCAATGTCGGCCCGGGTGTGCTGCTGTCCACCGACTTCGGTCCGGGGCAGATCGGTATCCGCAATGTCGACCTGCCCAAGTGGAACCTGCAGAACACCCAGGTCGGGGTCAAGTACGAGGGCGTGACGCAAGAGGGCGTCTCGTTCTCGCTGAACGCGCTGAGCTACCGCTCGCAGCTGCCCTCGCTGCATGGTGGCAAGGCGGCGCAGAACGGCTTCACGGGCCAGCCCTGCAACGACGGGACCGGCCATTGCCCCTTCCTGATCGCGTTCGACGTCGCCTACCCGCGCGTCAACCTGGTCGGCGGTTCGCTGGATGTGCAATGGGAGGCTGCCAAGGCGGCGGTGCGCGTCGAGGGGGCTCTGACCCAGGGTGAGGAGTTCGCCAACACGGCGCGGCCGGAGCTGTACTCCCGCAACAAGGTTTGGCGCTCGGTGATCGGCATCGACCGGCCGACCTTCATCCCCTTCATCAACCCCAATCGAACGACGCTGATCTCGGCGCAGCTGTTCTACCAGCACATCTTCGACCACGAGCTGCGCCAGGGACCGCTGGGCACCGTCGGCATGCCCGACTGGAAGGACAACGTCATCGGCACCCTGCTGATCAAGGCCTTCCTCGCCAGCGACCGCATCAGCCCGCAGCTGATCACGGCCTACGACGTGCGCGCCCGCGCCCTCGTCACATCGCCGCAGATTGACTGGCTAGTCAGCGACAAGCTCAAGCTCAGCTTCGGCGGCAACTTCAAGACGCGCAGCAACGACGAGCGCTGGAAGTTCGACGACTGCCGCTCGTGCAATCCCTGGGCGCCGTTCACGGCCCCCTACGGGGACGCGAACCCGATGACCGCGTACTCGCGCGGCCTCAGTGGCCTCGAGCCGCTCGGACGCTTCCGTGCCGGCCCCATCGGGGCAGCGTGGAAGGAGAACGAGCTCTATTTCACCGCACGCTACCAGTTCTGATCCAGGAGACCCAGATGAAGCAACTGACCCTACTCCTTGCCGCCACAGGCCTGGCTGCCGTGGCTTCGGCCGCGACCGAGGCCGACGTGGACGCCTCGTTCAACCCCTACAAGAACGGCATGCCGAGCTTCCCGGGCCTGCACGTCGGCACGGTCATCAACAAGGCCAACGTCGAGCAGTTCAAGGACGCGCTGGATGCCGGCATGTACATGGCCATCAAGAGTGGCTGGACCGAGATCAAGGTCGGGCCGACCACGCAGTTCTCGCTCAACAAGGCCTATGTCGAGGCGACCCGCAAGGGGTTGAACAAGTCCAAGCTCGGTGCGAAGAACGGCGAGATTAGCGGTTTCGAGGCGGGCCGCCCCTTCCCCGAGGAGCCCCGCCTGGACGACCCGCGCGCGGGCGAGAAGATCGCGTGGAACTTCAAGTACGGCATCAACTGGGGCGACAACGCCGCCATCGACCCGTTCTATTGGAAGTACCGCAACATGACGAGCGGCCAGGTCGAGCGCACGATCAAGTTCGACTTCCACTTCCTGAACTTCCGCCACCGTGTGCAGGATGCGCCGGTACCCGAGGTGACCCCCAACCCGTCGGCGCTGTTCCGTGGCATCTACGTGCAGGTGCAGGAGCCGCAGGATCTGAAGAACACGCAGCTGTTGATCCAGCGCTATGACGACGACCTGAAATTCGACGACGCCTACCTCTACCTGGGCTTCCAGCGACGCGTGCGGCGGCTGGCCACCGGGCAGGCGACCGACGCCTTCCTCGGTGCCGATCTGATGATCGAGGACTTCGAGGGCTACAACGGCCGTGTGTCCGACATGAAGTGGACGTACAAGGGCAGCAAGAACATCTTGATGCCCTACTACAACCACAACGAGCTCGCGTTGACCGACGAGTTCAAGGAGGCGGACGGCTACAAGTTCGTGGACTTCGGCGGGCAGGGTGGCTGCTTCCCGAACATCACGTGGCAGCTGCGCAAGGTCTTCGTGCTCGAGGCCGAGCCCGTCAACCCGGCGCATCCGATCAGCAAGCGCGTCTTCCACATCGACGCGCAGGTCTACAACATCAACCGCACGCTGATCTACGACCGCAAGGGTGAGCTGTGGAAGAGCTGGACCATCGGCAAGTCGCACCCGGACGCGCATCTGCCGATCAACAAGGGCACGGGCATCGCGATCGACGATTCGTTCTCCATGGTCGACGTCCAGTCCAAGCACTGCACGACCGGCCAGTTCAAGGGTCAGGTCGACGCCAAGCAGAACCCGCCCAAGCTGTTCCAGGTGCAGAACCTGCGCGGCGGAAACTGAGCCCCACGCGCCGCGCGAGCAGGCCGGCCCGAGCTGGGACGGCCTTCATCGCCTTCCTTCGGCGTCCACGAGATACCACCCATGCATGGCGCATCTCCCAATCCTGAGCTTGGCCGGCAAATCGATGCCGCGGGCATAGGCACCAACGTCCACGACATCGGTCAAGGCGAGCCGGTGTTTCTGATCCACGGCTCCGGTCCGGGCGTGACTGCCTGGGCCAATTGGCGGCTGACCATGCCCGAGTTGGCCAAGCGCTTCCGCGTCATCGCGCCGGACATGGTCGGTTTCGGCTACACGGATCGACCGGCAGGTATCCGCTATTCGATGGAGTCCTGGGTGAACCACGCGCTGTCGGTGCTGGATGCCCTGGGCATCGAGCAGACTGACCTGATTGGCAACTCCTTCGGAGGCGCACTGGCCCTGGCGCTGGCGATTCGCGCCCCGCAGCGGGTCAGACGTCTCGTGCTGATGGGCAGCGTCGGTGTGCCGTTCCAGATCACGCCAGGGCTTGATGCAGTGTGGGGCTATACGCCTTCTCTGGAAAACATGCGCCATCTGCTCGACGTGTTTGCCTACGACCGAAACCTTGTCAATGACGAGCTGGCGCGACTGCGCTTTCAGGCGAGCGTCCGCCCCGGTTTCCAGGAGGCGTTCTCAAGCATGTTTCCCGCGCCCAGGCAGCGATGGGTGGATGCCATGGCCAGCCGTGAGGAGGACATCCGGCGGCTGCCTCATCCGACGCTGCTGATCCATGGCCGAGAAGATCGGGTAATTCCCGTCGCCACCAGCCAGAAGCTGTTTGAACTCATCCCGCAGGCCCGCTTGCATCTGTTCGGACTCTGCGGGCACTGGACTCAGATCGAGCATGCCGCGGCGTTTGCGCGGCTTGTAGGCGACTTCTTGGGACAAGTAGACGGCTAGTTGCCCGCACGCGCAGTTCTGACAGGCCAGCTGAGCTTCCCTATGCAGTGCCGCGGCGCGGCAGCAGCAGATCGCGTGGCCTTGCAGACGGGGCAGCTTGTCACGCTGCTGGCACGGGTTGATGAGGTCGATGGGTGGCTTCGAAGGTGGGGCTGCACGACGGGCAGTCGTTGGCGAAGCTCTCTGGATCACAGGGGGCTCGGGCAAGAGCGCTTGTCGCCGACCTCGCTGTCCAGTCAGACCTGTGCTCCGCTGCATTCGTGGCCCGGTGTTATGACCGTCGCTGTCTGAGGCTTGCCAGGGCTTGATGTCCCAGGAACGTTGGGGGCGTTCGTGAGAACGCTGCCGCGGTCATCGCGGGA
>NZ_SMBU01000026.1 GCF_004342485.1 Roseateles saccharophilus | reverse complement strand
ATCGTGTGGCGGGAGATGCCGGTGCGGCGCTCGATCTCGCGCTGGCTGTTGCCCGCGCGCAGGAGCGTCCAGATCGTGGTTTGTAGATGTGGCTTCAAGACGTTCACCTTGTGAGTCCCCTCCGTTGAGGGGCGCAAGTTACGTCCTGCCTTCGTCAGGGCTGAGGCGCCTGACCGACCGTGTTCAACGGGTCAATTCACCCCGGCCAGGTGGAGCAGTTTGAGTGGCCATAAGTGGGGCACTTTGGGTGGCCGCCGGGGCCTAGTCACGGTGAAAGTCAATGGATGGAGTACAAATGCAACATCTGCTGCCCCCATCCGGCGACCCACGATTCCGTTTTCGAGCCACGTCGAGCGCGCCGATTCAGTGTCCGGCGCCTTGTGGAGATAGTTGTTCAAGCCCCAGGACTTCGCGCTGGTCCAGTGCGAAGAAGGAATCAGCCACGGGCTGCTTCTTCGCCGATGGCGCGGGCCATCCAGGATGGGAGGGCTGCCCGATGGGCGGTCAGAGTTCGCCACTCTGCCTCGGGCAGCCACCGGCTCTTCGCCTGCTCCGTGCCGCCAGCGTCGGCCACTTCGAAGCCGTACGCCGGATTGGAGTCGATCCACTTGCGCTTGACCGCAAAGTGGAACATCCGAAGCAGGTATCGGCGTACGTCGTTGGCCACGGTGGGTGCGCCGGCCGCGACGATTCGGGTCAGCACCTCGTCGATGTGGACTGGCCGCACGACCTCGACCGGGAGCTTGCCAATCACCGGCTCGATGTGGCGCCGAATCGCTCGTTCGACCGCCTCCGGGCGCCTGTACTTTGGCGCGATGTCCCTCTCGTACCAGGCGCTCGCGAGGCTCTCGACGTTATGGGCGTCGCTGATGCGGAGCTTCTGCAGGCGCTTCTGCACCGCGACGTCCACGCCCTGCTGGATCTGCGCGCGGTCGCGCAGGGCCAACTCGCGGGCCGTCCGTAGCGTGATCTCGGGGTAGCGGCCCAGCACCTTCTCCTTCTGGCGACCGCCGAAGCGGTACCGGAGGATCCAGGAGGCTTTGCCGACCCGGGCGCCCACCTCGGAAGCGACGAACATCAGTCCGTCGCCGACGGATCGGTTGACGGGCCCGGCGCTCAGCCAAGACTTGAGCAAGAGATCAGAAACCGGCTTTGGTGTTGTACCCACAGAAACCTCCGTTGGGGGATCGATGGGGCGACCCTCCTCTTGAGCTGCGGGAAACCTGGACCAAGCAACGCGACGGTGAACTACCTCAAGAGATGGTTGCGCTTTGACGAGACGGTTTCCATGCCGGCCTGCGAAGCGCTACTGAAGATCGGCGTCGAATCCGGCGCCGTGCGGTGGCATGGCTGTCGAGGGCCGCGCGAGGGGCCTTGCGCCGGGGCAAGCTGCCGGCAGTTCACCCCACGGAAGCCGCGCGCTTCAGTGAGACGACCTGGGACGCCGTGATATTGACTACCGTTGCGGGTTTGCGCCGAGCATCGAACTGCGGGACGGCATGAGACGCCGTGAGACGTTCATTCGATGTTTTGCACCTGCTCGCGCATCTGCTCGATGGCGACCTTCATCTCGACGGAGATGTTCGTCAGCTCGAGGGCCGCGGACTTGGAGCCCAGGGTGTTGGCTTCGCGATGCAGTTCCTGGATCAGGAAGTCCAGGCGCTTGCCGAGCTCGCCGCCCTTCTTCAAAAGGCGGGTCAGCTCGTCCAGATGGGCGCGTAGCCGTGCCAGCTCCTCGGCCACGTCGATGCGGATCGCGAACGCCGCGGCTTCGTTCAGTGCGCGCTCCTGCAGGGCTTCCTGAGGCACGCTGGACTGGGCGCCCGTGGCGTTCAGCGCCTCCTGCCAGCGTTCCAGGAAGCGCTGCTGCTGGCGCGCCACCACGGCGGGCAGCAGCGGCTCGGCCTCGTCGGCCAGCTCGCGCAGCCGCTTGATGCGCTCCGTCAGGATGGCGACCAGCTTTTCGCCCTCGCGCTCGCGGGATTCGGCTAGGCCGTCGATGCAGGCCTTGGCGGCCACCAGCGTCGTGGCGTCGAGCTGGACCGGCGTGCTGCCGCCGCTCTTGCACCAGTTCAGCGTTTCTTGGACGGACAGCGGCGCGGCCTGGGGCAGCCAGGCGCGCACCTTGGCCTCCAGGCTGGCCAGGCGGTTGAGCTGCTCGGGCTGGGGCTGGGGCCAGCCGCCATCGGCCTCGCGCTGGGTGTTGATGCGCAGCTCGATCTTGCCGCGCTTGAAGCGGGCGGCGATGAGTTCGCGCAACTGGGGCTCGAGGCCGCGCAGCTCCTCGGGCATGCGCATGGACAGGTCCAGGAAGCGGCCGTTGACCGACCGCAATTCGACGCTGACACTGGCCTGGATGGTGCTGTTGCCCTCTTCGGCTTTAGGGGGTTGCGCCAGGGAATTGGCGTACCCGGTCATGCTGTAGACTGGCATTTCGCACTCGTAGAAACAGATAAAACGCGATTATGTCCAAGCCGAAGCCGGCGCCCTTGCCCGCAGGCACGGTGGTTGGGGGCTACCAGATCATCAAGCGGCTGGCGGCGGGCGGTTTCGGCGTTGTCTACCTCGCCGAGGACCCCGACCACCATCTGGTCGCGCTGAAGGAATATCTGCCCTCGTCGCTTGCCGAGCGCTCCCCGGGGGAGCTGACGCCCCGCGTCAAGCCCGAAAAGCAGCCGCTGTACCGGCTCGGGCTGAAGAGCTTCTTCGAAGAAGGCCGCTCGCTCGCGCAGATTTCGCATCCCAGCGTCGTCTCGGTGCTGAACTTCCTGCGCGAGAACGAGACCGTCTACATGGTCATGAACTATCTGCAGGGCGACACGCTGCAGGATTTCATCGTGACCGCACGCGACATGAAGCGCGACAAGGTCTTCCGCGAGTCGACCATCCGCAGCCTCTTCGACGAGATCCTGCGCGGCCTGCGCATCGTGCACCAGCACAAGATGCTGCACCTGGACATCAAGCCGGCCAACATCTTCATCACCAACGACAACAAGGCCGTGCTGCTGGACTTCGGCGCCGCGCGCGAGGTGCTGAGCAAGGAAGGCAACTTCATCCGCCCGATGTACACGCCGGGCTTCGCCGCGCCGGAGATGTACCGCCGCGACGGCTCGCTCGGTCCCTGGACCGACATCTACGCCATCGGCGCCTGCATCTACGCCTGCATGCAGGGCTATCCGCCCAACGACGCGCCGCAGCGCCTGGAGAAGGACCGCCTGTCCCTGAGCCTGTCGCGCCTGCGCAATGTCTACTCCGACAACCTGCTCGAAGTGACCGAGTGGTGCATGTCGCTGGACCCGCTGGCCCGGCCGCAGAGCGTGTTCGCGCTGCAGAAGGAGCTCGCCCGCGAGACCGAAAGGCGCTACACCAAGCTCAGCTTCAGCGAGCGCCTCAAACTGCAACTTGAGAACTTGAAGTCCGGAGCCAAAGCTTGAGATTCAGCGTCTTCCAGGTCAGCCGCCGCGGCGGTCGCGAGACCAATGAAGACCGCATGGGCTATTGCTACACGCGGGAGGCGGGCCTGTTTGCGCTGGCCGATGGTATGGGTGGGCACCCCGAAGGCGAGGTTGCGGCTCAGATCGCGCTGCAGACCCTGGCCGCGCTGTTCCAGCAGGACGCCCGGCCGGTGCTCGAGGACCCGCAGCGCTTCCTGCAGGAGACCATCGTCATCGCCCACCAGCAGCTGCTGCGCTATGCGGCCAGCAAGGGCCTGACCGACACGCCCCGCACCACGGTCGTCGCCTGCATCCTGCAGGGCAATCAGGCCTGGTGGGCGCATTGCGGCGACTCGCGCCTCTATCTCGTGCGTGGCGGCAAGCTGATCGCCCGCACGCGTGACCACTCCTATTCCGAGCTGCAGGAGGCGCTGGGCCGCGTCGGGCGCGGCAACGAGCCCTTCAACCGCAACGTGCTCTTCACCTGCCTGGGCAGCCCCGGCAAGCCCATGATCGACTGCCAGGGGCCGCTCACTCTGGAGTCCGCGGACCGCCTGCTGCTGTGCTCCGACGGCCTGTGGGGCAGCGTCGAGGATCACGAGATCGTCCAGCAGATGGCCGACCAGGCCATCTCCGAGGCCGCGCCCGAGCTCGTCGAAGAGGCGCTGCGCCGCGGCGGCGAGCGCAGCGACAACGTCACCGTTCTGGCCGTCGAATGGGAAGGCGAGGGTGACCCTGCCGGCGACACGACGCAGAACCTCGGCAACTCCGGCTTCGCGTCCACCATCCAGGGGGCGCTGGACGCCGACCTCGTCGCCGCGATGGACGACGAGGAGATCGAACGCGCCGTGCGCGAGATCAACGAAGTCATCCGCCAATCCGGCCGCGGCGCCAACCGTCGCTAACCTCTTTTTTTCTCCATGACCAAGACCTTCACGCGCAGCGCGGGCCGCGCCGCCAACCAGCTGCGCCCCGTGCGCATCACCCGCGGTTTCACCGTGCATGCCGAGGGCTCGGTGCTGATCGAGTTCGGCGCGACGCGCGTGCTGTGCACGGCCTCGGTCGAGGAGCGCGTGCCACCGCACAAGCGCGGTTCGGGCGAGGGCTGGGTCACGGCCGAGTACGGCATGCTGCCGCGCGCCACCCACACCCGCGGCGACCGCGAGGCCGCCAAGGGCAAGCAGAGCGGCCGCACGCAGGAGATCCAGCGCCTGATCGGCCGCTCGCTGCGCGCCGTGTTCGACCTGGGCGTTCTGGGCGAGCGCACCATCACGCTGGACTGCGACGTGCTGCAGGCCGACGGCGGCACGCGCACGGCGGCCATCACCGGCGCCTTCGTCGCGGCCCGCGATGCGGTGAACAAGCTGCTGGCCGAGGGCAAGATCGCCGCGTCGCCGATCAAGGATGCGGTCGCCGCGATCTCGGTCGGCATCGTCGACGGCGTGCCGCTGCTGGACCTCGAATTCACCGAGGACTCCGCCTGCGACACCGACATGAACGTCGTCATGACCGGCGCCGGCGGCTTCGTCGAGCTGCAGGGCACGGCCGAGGGCGTCGTCTTCACGCGCGACGAGATGAACGCGCTGCTGGATCTGGCCGACAAGGGCATCCGCGAGCTGATCGCGGCCCAGCAGGCGGCACTGAAGGCATGAGCATGAAGCTCGTCCTCGCCTCCAACAACGCGAAGAAGCTCGTCGAGTTGCAGGCCTTGTTCGCGCCGCTGGGCATCGAACTCGTCACGCAGGGCAGCCTCGGCATCGCGGAGGCCGAGGAGCCCTTCGAGACCTTTGCCGAGAACGCGCTGGCCAAGGCCCGCCATGCGGCCAGGGCCAGCGGCCTGCCGGCCCTGGCCGACGACTCTGGGCTGAGCGTCGATGCCCTAGGCGGCGCGCCCGGTGTGCGTTCGGCCCGCTATGCGCTGGACGCCGGCGGCGAGAAGGGCGACGCGGCCAACAACGAGCGGCTGCTGCGCGAACTGGCCGGTGTCGACGACGCACAGGACCGCGGCGCGCGCTTCGTCTGTGCGCTGGTGGCCGTGCGCAGTGCGGCCGACCCCGAGCCGCTGGTCGCGATGGGCCGTTGGTCCGGCCGCATCCTGACGACGCCGCGCGGCACCGGTGGCTTCGGCTATGACCCGCTGATGTTCATTCCGCCGCTATGCCGTGCGGTTGCCGAACTGGGCCCGGTTGAGAAGAACATCCACAGCCACCGTGCGTTGGCCGCAGGCGAACTCGTGCGCCAGATGCGCGAGGTCTGGAAACTTGGCTGAGCTGACCCACCTGATGCGCCCGGGCACGCTGCAGCTGCCCGCGCTGCCGCCGTTGGCGCTGTATGTGCACCTGCCCTGGTGCCTGCGCAAATGCCCCTACTGCGACTTCAATTCGCATGAGGTCAAGGATGGCGCACTGGCGGTCGACACGGCCGAGGCCTACCTCGCCGCGCTGCGCGCCGACCTGGAGGCTGCGCTGCCGCTGATCTGGGGCCGGCCGGTCGTCAGCATCTTCGTCGGCGGCGGCACGCCCAGCCTGTTCAACCCCGGGCAGATCGCCCAGCTGATCTCCGACATCCGCGCCCGGCTGCCGCTGGAGCCGGGCTGCGAGATCACGCTGGAGGCCAACCCGGGCACCTTCGAGCGCGAGCGCTTCAAGGGCTTCCGCCAGGCCGGCGTCACGCGGCTGTCGGTGGGCGTGCAGAGCTTCGACGACGCGCAGCTGAAGAAGCTCGGCCGCGTGCACAGCGCGGGCCAGGCGCGCGAGGCGCTGGCCGAGGCGGCCGCCGCCTTCGAGACCTTCAACCTCGACCTGATGTATGCGCTGCCCGGCCAGACGCTGGACGAGCTGGCGCTCGAGCTGGACGCCGCGCTGGCCTTCAATCCGCCCCATCTGTCGATCTACCATCTGACCATCGAGCCCAACACGGTGTTCGCGACGCGCACGCCGGCCGGCCTGCCTGATGCTGACCTCGCCAGCGACATGCTGGACCTGATCACCCGCAAGACGGCAGCCGCGGGCCTGTCGCGCTACGAAGTCTCGGCCTTCGCCCGCGAGAGCCACCGCTGCGCGCACAACCTGAACTACTGGCAGTTCGGCGACTACCTCGGCATCGGCGCCGGCGCGCACAGCAAGCTGAGCTTCCCGAATCGCGTGCTGCGCCAGGTGCGCTGGCGCGAGCCGGCCGCCTTCATGGCCCAGGACAACAAGGTCAGCAACGAGCACGAGGTCGCGCGCAAGGACCTGCCTTTCGAGTTCATGCTGAACGCGCTGCGGTTGAAGGACGGCGTCACGGTGACGCAGTTCCTCGAGCGCACCGGCCTGCCGCCGTCCAGCATCGCCGGCGCGCTGGAGACGGCGCGCGCCCGTGGCCTTCTCGAGGCCGATCCGGCGCGCATCCAGCCCACCGAGCGCGGCTTCGACTTCCTCAGCGATCTGCAGCAGCTGTTTCTGTGAGCCTCTGCTGCAGCGCCGCGATCTCGGCGTGCAGCCAGTCGCAGAAGGCGCGCACGGCCGGGTCGTCGCGCAGGGCCTCGGGGTAGACGACCTGATAGTCGCGTGAGGCGTCCTCGTCGATGGCCTGGGCCGACACGCGCACCAGCCGGCCATCGAGCACCGCGTCGGCGGCAAACAGCTCGCGCGTCAGTGCGACGCCCATGCCCTGCTCGGCTGCCTGACCGAGCAAGGCTGCGTCGTTGAAGCTCGCCACCGGTTTTGGGGCGGCCGCCTTGTAGCCCGCCTGCGTGAACCAGTCCCGCCACAGGTCGGCGTCACCAAGCAAGGGCTGCTGGGCCAGCAGTTCGAGCGGCACCCCCACGAGGCGCTGCGCCAGGGCCGGCGCGGTGACGACGATGTGCGGCGAATGGAACAGGGGCTCGGACGCCAGGCCGGGCCAGGGGCCGCGCCCGATGCGCAGGCCGAGGTGGAAGCCCTCGCGTTCGAGATCCACGAGCTGCTGCGACGAATGCAGCTCCAGCGTGATGCAGGGTTGCAGCGCCTGCCAGCGCGGCAGCCGTGGCAGCAGCCAGCGCTGCGCGAAGGAGGGCAGGGCGGTCACGCGCAGCGTCTGGGCCGCGCTGCCATGGGCCTGGGCGGCGGCCAGCAGCCCGGCCTGCAATTCGGCGAACACCCGGGCCACCGCCCGCTGCATGGCCTGGCCAGCGGGGTTCAGCGCCAGGCGCCGGCCCTGGCGCGTGAACAGCTCGAAGCCGACCCGGGCCTCGAGGGCGCGGATCTGCTGGCTGACCGCGCTGTGCGTCAGATGCAGGCTTTCGGCCGCGGCGCGCAGGTTTTCGGTCTGTGCCGCGGCACGGAAGGCTGCCAGGTAGTGCAGCGGAAAACGGTCCAGCGAGCTCATGTTGGTAAGTAATTCAAACCAAGCAATGAAGAATTAACCGCTTCTTCGATGGAAGTTGGATCAATAGCATAACCAGCATTCGCAAATGGAGGTTCCCATGAAGACGCTGCTTCGCTGGATCGCCGCACTGCCCTTCACGCCGCTGGCGGTGCTGACACTGCAAGGCCTGGCCCTGAACGCGCAGGCGCTCACCGATACGAATGCGGAGCTGAAGGCGGCCGCGGCCGACCGTGCGGCGGGCATGGCCATCGTGGCCGGGGCCAAGCCCGCGAGGCCGGCCCGGATGGTGTGGGTGCCGCCCACGGCCAGGGCACTCGACGGTTTCAAGCCCCTGCTGCCGCCGGCGCCAGCCGACGCGCCGGCCCGTGCCGGCGTCAGACGCGGTTGATCGACATGCCGGCCGTCGCGCGCAGGCGCTCCAGCACCTTGGCGGCGATCTGGTTCAGCGGCAGCACCTCGTCGGCCGCGCCGGCCGCGATGGCTTCGCGCGGCATGCCGAAGACGACGCAGCTGGCCTCGTCCTGGCAGTAGTTGTAGGCGCCGGCGTCCTTCATGACCTTCATTGCACGGGCACCGTCGGCGCCCATGCCGGTCAGCATGATGCCGATGGCGTTCGGGCCGACGACCTTGGCGGCGGACAGGAACAGGGCCTCGACCGAGGGCTTGTGGCGGTTGATGGGCTCGCCGTCCTGTACGCGGGCGATGTAGTTGGCGCCGCTGCGCTCCACCGTCAGGTGCAGGCCGCCGGGGGCGATGTAGCCGTGGCCGGGCAGGATGCGCTCGCCGTCCTGGGCCTCCTTCACGCGGATCTTGCACAGGCCGTCCAGGCGTGCCGCATAGCTCTTCGTGAAGCCGGGCGGCATGTGCTGGGTGATGACGACGGCCGGGCTGTCGGCGGGCAGGTTGACGAGCACGTCCTTGGTCGCCTCGGTGCCACCGGTGGAGGCGCCGATGAAGATGAGCTTCTCGGTCGAGGCCTTGCCCAGGCTGGCCATCGTGACGGCCTTGACCGGCGCGGCGGGCGCGGCACCCGGCGCGGGTGGCGGCGGGGCACGGCGGATGTGGGCCTTGGAGGCGATGCGGATCTTGTCGGTGATGTCCTGGGCCAGCTGGCGGATGCCGTCGGCTACACCGATCTTGGGCTTGGCGACGAAGTCGATCGCGCCCAGCTCCAGCGCCTTCAGCGTGACCTCGGCACCGCGCTCGGTCAGCGTGGACACCATCACGACGGGCATGGGCCGCAGCCGCATCAGGCGTGACAGGAAGTCCAGGCCATCCATGCGCGGCATCTCGACGTCCAGCGTGATGACGTCGGGGTTGAGGTTGCGGATCATCTCGCGCGCCACCAGGGGGTCGGAGGCGGCGCCGATGCATTCCATGTCGGGCTGGCGGTTGATGATCTCTGTGAGGATGGAGCGCACCAGCGCCGAATCGTCCACCACCACGACCTTGGTCTTGGCCATCGTTGGACTCCTAGAAGCCGTGATTGGACCCTGCGCGACCGAGCAGGTCGTCGCAGCGTCGCCAGTCAAGGCGCAAAGCGCAGCCGTAGCTAGGGCTACGGCGAGCATTTGCAACGCCGAGTGGCGGCGTTGCGGCGGGATGAGCGGGCGCGAAGGGTTCGTTCACGGCTTCTCTTAGAACAAATCGATGGAGCCGCCGCTGCTGGCGACGGGCTGCACCTTCTGGATTGCGGCGCGGTCCTGTTGGACCAGCGCATCGGTATTCGTCGGCGCCAGGCGCTTGACCATGGCCTTGCCGCTGGCGGGCAGGAAGCAGACCTTGCGCGGGTAGACGTCCATCACGTCCTTGGACACGATGGGGATGCGCTCCAGCTTCAGGTAGTCGATGACGAAGTTGGTGTTGCGCTCACCCACGTTCAGCGAGTTCATGCCCGAGATGACGGCGCCGCCGCCGAAGATCTTGGCCTCCATGCGCGCCTTGCTGGCGCCGCGCTTCATCATCTCGTTGATCAGCAGTTCCATCGCGAAGGAACCGTAGCGGCCCGAGTCGCCATTGCCCTCGGGCAGCATGAAGTGGTTCATGCCGCCGATCCGCGCGACGCGGTCCCACAGGCAGGCGGCGATGCAGGAGCCCAGCGTCGTCATCACCAGCAGATCCTCCTGGTCGACGAAGTACTCGCCCGGCAGGATCTTGACGGCCGCGTTCTTGAAATGGGCGTCGTAGAAGAAGAAGGAGGCCTCGCCCTGCTTGCGGGGCTGGGCCTTGAGCTGGTTGACCTTGGCGAGCGCGGCGGGGTTGCCGAGGGTCGAGGCGGATGCGAGAGGGGTGCTCATGTCAGTGGTTCCACGACGCCTGGCATGACTGACGTCCCAGGAGATGAATGACTGAGCGGCTGCCGTGGAACTGGCTTTGCCAGGCCACTGGCAGCGCCCCCTTGAGGGGGCCGGCGAAGCCACTAGGGGGTGTTCTCATTTCTAGACCCGTTCGTAGATGGTTTTCCCGCGCAGCTTGAACAGGTCGCGCGATTCGGTGAAGTTTTCGGAATGCCCGACGAAGAGCAGGCCGCCCGGACGCATGACGCGATGGATGCGCTCCAGCACCCTGCGCTGCGTGGGGGCGTCGAAATAGATCATCACGTTGCGGCAGAACACCATGTGGAAGGGGTCGCCGAGCTGCCACTGCTGGTCCATCAGGTTCAGCGTGCGGAACTCCACCCAGCGCTGCAGTTCGGGCTTGACGCGGATCTTGCCGGCGTTGGCGCCCGTGCCGCGCATGAAGAAGTTCTTCAGCCGCGTCGCGTCGAGGCCGCGGGAGTCGGCGTTGTAGACCCCGCGCTTGGCCGTGGCCAGCACATTGGTGTCGATGTCGCTCGCAACCAGTTGCACCGAGGCGCCCGACCCGAGTGTCTCGCTGCAGGTCATCAGGATGGAATAGGGCTCCTCGCCGGTCGATGCCGCGCAACACCAGATGCGCACGGCCTTGCCGACGAAGGGCCTGAGGTCGTCCTTCAGCGCGTGGAAATGGTGCTCCTCACGGAAGAAGGAGGTCAGGTTGGTCGTCAGGCAGTTGACGAATTCCTGCCATTCCAGCGCGCCGGTCGGGCCGCTGGAAGACTCCAGCCATTGCAGATAGCTCGCAAAGCTCTTGTGCCCGGTCTCGCGCAGGCGGCGCGAGAGCCGGCTGTAGACCATCGCATGCTTGCCGTCATGCAGGCTGATGCCGGCGTGCTTGTAGATCAGCTCGCGTACGCGGTCGAAGTCGGCCTTGCTGAAGCTGAACTCGTGATCCAGGGAGTCGCTGCCGTGGGCGAGGTCGGGTGCGGGCATGTCTCAATAATCAGATTTGTTGGTGCTCGCAGCAGGTCTGGCGTTGGCGCGTCGATTCTGCACCGCAGGTCGTTTGTACGACCCCGGCCCGGTCCAGCATAGTGCAAACAGCCCGCAGGAACGTGCCTGTTTCACGACCGGGGCCAGCGCGGGCCGCTGCTAGACTGCCCTGAAACCACAATGCCCCCATCCGCCGGCCCCGCCTGCTGTTCTTGGACCCCCAGCCCGCCCCACCGATGATCGACGCTGCTGCACTGGATCTGGACCAGGCCCTGCAGTTGCTGCAACAGGCGGGTGCCCCGCTTCCGGACGAGGCGCCGCACAGCGCCGCCTGGCTGCAAGCCGTGCTGGACGCTTTGTGCGACATCTCCAGCAAGGACGCGCTGACCGGCCTCGTGAACCGCCGCAGCTTCGAGATGGCGCTGTCCCGCGAGGTCGACCGCGTCGCACGCTCGGGCGAGGCCGCCTTGCTGCTGCTGCTCGACATCGACCACTTCAAGGCGGTCAACGACACCCACGGCCATGCGGCCGGCGACCAGGTCATCCGCGCGGTGGCCTATGCCATCGCGCAGACCGTCCGGCCGATGGGCCTTGTCGCCCGGGTCGGAGGCGAGGAGTTCGCGATCATCCTGCCCAACTGCGCCACCCATGTCGGTCTGGCCGTCGCCGAGCGGGTCCGCGAGCGCGTGTCCGAGCTCAGCATCGAGGCGGGGGCGGGCCAGATGCTGGGCGTCACGGTCAGCCTGGGCGGCGCGTTCGCGCCGCAGTGGGTGCGCTCGTCGTCGCTGCTGTGGACCGAGCGCGCTGACCGCCAGCTCTACCGAGCCAAGGCCGAGGGCCGCAACCGTGCCTGCCTGGAACCCCAGATCGACTCCCTGGTCAGCGCCGAAGAAAAGGGCATGTTGTTCACCCCCCTGAATTCAGACCTGCAACAGGACAGCCCATGAGCACCACCCCCGATCCTGCTGCTCCCGCAACGTCGCCACCGCGCGCCGCGCGCGGAGGTGCCCGCACCCTCGCCGTCACCAGCGGCAAGGGCGGCGTCGGCAAGACCTTCGTCACCGCCAACCTCGCCGCAGCCCTGGCCGCGCGCGGCCAGAAGGTGCTGGTGCTGGACGCCGACCTCGGCCTCGCCAACCTCGACGTGGTGCTCAACCTGCACCCCAAGCTGACGCTGCACGACGTCTTCACCGAGAAGGCGACGCTGGAACAGGCCATCCTGCCCGCGCCCGGCGGCTTCTCCGTGCTGCTGGCCGGCTCAGGCATGGTCGAGTACTCGCGACTGACGCCCGAGGTGCGCGACAAGCTGCTGCACATCATCGACCTGGTCAAGCCGCGCTTCGACTGGGTGCTGCTGGACACCGGCGCCGGCATCTCCGATGTCGTGCTGTTCGCGATCTCGCTGGCGACCGATGTGCTCGTCGTCGCCACGCCCGAGCCCACGTCGCTGACCGACGCCTACGCCACCATCAAGGTGCTGGCCACGCAGCAGGAGCGCCGCCAGGTTGGCCTGCTCGTGAACCAGGCCAACCGCGTCGGCGAGGGCAGGCTGATCTGCGGCCAGTTGCAGCAGGTGCTGCAGCGCTTCGTCGGCCAGGCGCCGGGGCAGGGGTTCCGGCTGGAGCTGCTGGCCGAGGTCAAGGCCGATCCGGCCGTGAAGCAGGCCGTGCTCAAGCGCCAGCTGATGCTGGAACACTACCCCGGCTGCGACGCAGCCCAGGCCATCAAGGCGCTCGCCTCCAAGCTCCTTGGCTGAACCTGCCGCCACCGCTTTCGAATGGGTAGGCGGCGAGGCGCGCGTGCGCGAACTCGTCGACCGCTTCTACGACCTGATGGACCTGGAGCCGGCCTATGCCCGGCTGCGCGCGGCGCATGGCGACTCGCTGGACTCGGCGCGCGACAAGCTGTTCTGGTTCCTGTGCGGCTGGCTGGGCGGGCCCGACCACTACGTCGGCCGCTTCGGCCATCCGCGGCTGCGGGCGCGGCATCTGCCATTTCGCATCGGCATCGCCGAGCGCGACGAATGGCTGGCCTGCATGGGCCAGGCGATGCGGGAGGTGGGCGTGGACCCGGCCCTGCAAACCCGCCTGGCCGAGTCCTTCTCGGGCACCGCCGACTGGATGCGCAACGTCGGCGGCTGATGCCGTCTCAGTCGAGCCGGAACGCGAAATCCTGCTGGAACATCGCGTCGCCCTGGCATTGGTAGCCCGCGAGGGCGGCCTCCACCGAGTGCTGCAGTGCGCGCCGTGACTTGCCGTCCAGGGCCCCTTGCATGACGCGGATCTCGCTGCCCACGACGCGACCGCCGCGCACCGTGGCGAGCACCTGCAGCACGGCCTCGCCGCTCCAGTTCAGGGCCGGCACCTCCGGCCGCGGCATCAGCGAGCACACGGCGCCCGGTGCAGAAACCTGCGTCTGAGACCTGGTGGCGGGAGGTGGTGCGACAGTGGTCGGCCCGGTGGCCGTCGGGCCGTCGGTGGTCGGGGTTGTCGGCCCGTCGAAGCGGATCGGGTCCGGCGTGATGGTGGGCTCATCGGGGGCAGGCAGTGGCTGCACCGGCACCGTCGGGATGATGGGCTGGGCGGCCCTGATCGGCGGCTGCTGCGGTGGTGGCGGTTCCGGTGTTTTGCGTATTGACGGCAGCAGGACCGTCGGCTCCTTGGGCTTGGCTGCCGGCTTGATGAAGCCCAGGCTCAGGGCCGTGATCGCGGCGATGTGGACCGCGATGACGACGCCGATGCCCGTGAAGCGGGCGGGCGCAGGGGAAAGGCGGGACAGTTCCATGGGCACGACTCCTCGTGGTGGCAGGGGAAACCGTTGTCGCGCGTTTGCCGCGGGTTTGGTCCAGGCTAACCCGGCCTAACGCGGCGGGTCAATGGCGGGTCATCCGCGTCGGCGCGGCGCCACGGTCCTGGCTGGGGGCGAAGCGTCAGGGCGAGCCGGCCAGCAGCACCATCAGCGCGCCGGCGCCGCCGTCGCTGGCGCGCGCCTGCACGAAGGCCAGCACCTCGTTCTTCTGCACCAGCCAGCGCCGCACGCGGCCCTTGAGCACCGGCTCTCGGCCCGGCGAGCCATGGCCCTTGCCGTGCACGACGCGCACGCAGCGCAGGCCGCGTCGGGCGCTGTCATGGATGAACAGGCCCAGTGCCTCGCGCGCGGCGTCGCGGCGCAGGCCATGCAGGTCGAGCTGGGCCTGCAGCGCCCAGTGGCCGCGGCGCAGCTTGCGCACCACCTCGGCCGCGATGCCGTCGCGGCGGAAGGACAGGGTTTCGTCCGTGTCCAGCAGCGTGTCGATGTCGATCTCGTCGGACAGCGCCTGCAGCAGCACGGCGCGCTCGTCGGCCTCGCGCTGGCGCGGCTCGGGGGCGGGCCGCTCGCGTGCATGCAGCACGCGGTCCACACGGCGCAGCGGCGTGACGGGGCCGACGCTGAGCTCGAAGACGCGCTTCTCCTGCTCCGCCAGCCGGGCCGCGGCGGCACGGCGCTCACGCTCGATCTCGGCGGCGAGCCGCGCCGCGCTCAGCTCGCGGGCCAGCGGCTTCAGGTCGGCGAGGCTGCGGACGACCTTGGTCATTGGTGCGCCCTTCGGCCTGCGGCCTGTCCCGCCGAGCGGGAGCGAGCTGGCTTGGGGCGACCCGGCGCGGCGCTCACAGCAGGCCCCGTTCGGCAAAGGACACGACCTCGCCGGCACCGACGACGAGGTGGTCGACGACGCGCACGTCCACCAGCGCCAGCGCCTGGCTGAGCTGGTGGGTCAGCAACTCGTCGGCCTGGGAGGGCTCGGCATGGCCGCTCGGGTGGTTGTGGGCCAGGATGGCTGCACCGGCGCCCAGGGCGAGCGCGCGCTTGACGACCTCGCGCGGATGGACCGTCGTCGAGGTCAGCGAGCCCTGGAACAGCGTCTCCATCGCGATCAGCTTGAGCTGCGTGTCCAGGAAGAGCACGGCGAAGACCTCGTGCCCCAGGCCGCCGAGCTGCAGCCGCAGATAAGCCTTCACCGTGTCGACATCGTTCATGGCCGGCTTCTCGGCCAGCCGCTGGTTCAGCGAGCGCCGCGCGATCTCCAGCACGGCGGCGATCTCGGCCCGCTTGGCCGGCCCCAGGCCCTTGACCTTGCCGAGGTCCTGCACGTTGGCCGCCAGCAGCCCGGCCCAGCCGCCGAAGCGGTCCAGCAGGCTCTGCGCGAGCTGCAGCACCGGCGTGCCCTGGATACCGGTGCGCAGCAGCAGGGCCAGCAGCTCGGCGTCCGCCAGCGCCTGCGGGCCGCGGGCGAGCAGCTTCTCGCGCGGGCGGGCTTCAGGGGGCAGGTGGGTCAGCGACATAAAATCGGCCGCAGTCTAGCCAAGCGTTTGCATCCCCCTCGCATGAACCCCATCCAGGCCGGGTCCTTCCTGACCCTGCATTACCGGCTCTCGGGCCCGGACGGCGCCGACATCGTCAATACCTTCGATGACAAGCCGGCCACGCTGTCCCTTGGCGCCGGCCAGCTGTCGCCGGCCATCGAGGCGCGCCTGATCGGCCTGCCCGAGGGCGCGCACGAGCGCTTCGAGCTGGCACCCGGCGAGGCTTTCGGCGAACGCAATCCCGAACTGCTGCAGCGCGTGAAGCTGACGCTGCTGCGCCAGCTGGGCGACCCGGACGAGGTCTACAGCGTCGGCGACGTCGTGCAGTTCCCCGGCCCGGACGGCTCGGGCGGCTATGCCGGCGTCGTGCGCGAGCTGGGCGAGGAGGCCCTGCTGTTCGACTTCAACCACCCGCTGGCCGGCCAGCCGGTGAGCTTCGAAGTCCAAGTGATCGGGGTGCTGTGATGGACGCCGTCGTGCAACCCCAGGAAGTGCTGCTGGCCGAGCCGCGCGGCTTCTGCGCCGGCGTGGACCGCGCCATCGAGATCGTCGAGCGCGCGCTGGTCAAGTTCGGCGCGCCCATCTACGTGCGCCATGAGATCGTGCACAACACCTACGTCGTCAACGACCTGAAGTCGCGCGGTGCGATCTTCATCGAGGACCTGGCCGAGGTGCCGGCCGGCGCGACGCTGGTGTTCAGCGCCCACGGTGTCAGCCAGGAGGTGCGCCGCGAGGCCGCCTCGCGCGGCTTCAACGTGTTCGATGCGACCTGCCCGCTGGTGACCAAGGTTCACGTCGAGGTGGCCAAGCTGCACCGCGAGGGCTATGAGTTCATCATGATCGGCCACAAGGGCCACCCCGAGGTCGAGGGCACGATGGGCCAGCTGAGCGACGGCATCTTCCTCGTCGAAGAGGTCGCGGATGTCGCCAAGGTCAGCGTCAAGGACCAGACCAAGCTCGCCGTCGTCACGCAGACGACGCTGAGCGTGGACGACGCGGCCGAGATCCTCGCCGAGGTGAAGCGTGTCTTCCCGCAGGTGCGCGAGCCCAAGAAGCAGGACATCTGCTATGCGACGCAGAACCGTCAGGACGCGGTCAAGCTGCTGGCGCCTCGGGTGGATGTCGTCATCGTCGTCGGCAGCCCGACCAGCTCCAACAGCAACCGCCTGCGCGAGCTGGCCGAGCGCCTGGGCACGCCGGGCTATATGGTCGATGCCGCCGCGGACCTGAAGGCGGAGTGGCTGGAAGGCCGCCCGCGCGTGGGCCTGACGGCCGGCGCCTCGGCACCCGACGTGCTGGTGCAGGCCGTCATCGACCGGCTGCGCGCGCTCGGCGCCACCACCGTGCGCAGCCTGCCGGGCGTGGAGGAGCACGTGCGCTTCCCGCTGCCCATGGGCCTGGGCGACAAGTCCATGGCCGAGGTGAGTTCCTCCCGATCCTGACGCCGATGCCTCATGCATCCGGCGGCGCTGATGACATCGGCGCCGTTTTCGTATCCGATTTCTGAAGGTTGATCCTCATGCTCGACATCACCCAATTGCGCAAGGACCTCGATACCGTCGTCGAGCGCCTGAACGCGCGCAAGAACCCCCAGCCCTATCTCGACGTGGAGCGCTTCAAGGCCTTCGAGGCCGAGCGCAAGGCGGTGCAGACCCGCACCGAGGAACTGCAGGCCCGCCGCAACGCGCTGTCCAAGCAGATCGGCATGGCCCGGGGCAAGGGCGAAGACGCTTCGGCGCTGATGGCCGAGGTCGGCGGCATCGCCGACGAACTCAAGGCCGGCGCCGAGCGCCTGGAAGCGATCCAGCTCGAGCTGAACGAGATGCTGATGGGCGTGCCCAACCTGCCGGACGCCAGCGTGCCGGCCGGCGCCGACGAGACCGGCAACGTCGAGGTGCGCCGCTGGGGCAGCCCGCGCGCATTCGACTTCGACGTGAAGGACCACGTCGACCTCGGCGCCCCGCTGGGCCTGGACTTCGAGACCGGTGCCAAGCTGTCGGGCTCGCGCTTCAGCTTCCTGAAGGGCCCCGTCGCCCGCCTGCACCGCGCGCTCGCGCAGTTCATGCTCGACGTGCAGACGACGGAGCACGGCTACACCGAGTGCTACACGCCCTACATCGTCAACCGCGAGATCCTCGAAGGCACGGGCCAGCTGCCCAAGTTCAAGGAGGACATGTTCTGGGTGCTGCGCGGCGGCGACGACGAGCAGGGCGAGCAGTACCTGATCTCGACGTCGGAAATCTCGCTGACCAACACCGTACGCGAGAGCGTGCTGAAGGCCGAGGAGCTGCCGGTCAAGCTGACGGCCCACAGCCCCTGCTTCCGTTCGGAGGCCGGCTCGGCCGGCCGCGACACCCGCGGCATGATCCGCCAGCACCAGTTCGACAAGGTCGAGATGGTCCGCATCGAACAGCCCGAGCACAGCATGGCCGCGCTGGAAGAGATGACGCTGCACGCCGAGGCCGTGCTGCAGAAGCTCGGCCTGCCTTACCGGACGATGCTGCTGTGCACCGGTGACATGGGCTTCGGCTCGACCAAGACCTATGACCTCGAGGTCTGGCTGCCGGCCCAGAACACCTACCGCGAGATCAGCTCCTGCTCGAACATGGGCGCCTTCCAGGCCCGCCGCATGCAGGCGCGCTTCAAGAATGCCCAGGGCAAGAACGAACTCGTGCACACGCTGAACGGCTCCGGCCTGGCCGTGGGCCGCACGCTGGTGGCCGTGCTGGAGAACTACCAGAATGCCGACGGCAGCATCACGGTGCCCGAGGCGCTGCGCCCCTATATGGGCGGTGTCGACACGCTGCGCGCCCGAGTTGCCGGGTAAGGCGAAAAGCTGGCTATAATGGCCGGCTTCACTCGCACCAACGCGTACCGATTCAGGAGAGGTGGCAGAGTGGTCGAATGTACCTGACTCGAAATCAGGCGTACGGTATCCCCGTACCGAGGGTTCGAATCCCTCCCTCTCCGCCAAAGATCAGTTTCGGGACGTCTTCTGAAGTCCCGCAAGGATCGCAAAAAGCCCGTTTTCCCCAGTGGATATGGGCTTTTTTGTTTTAGGACGTCCGGCGGCGTCCGTTGACAGCCCGCGATTCGCGGGGGTACGGTTGGGGGTACGTTGAAGACGAGCTGGGGGTACTTTCCTCCGGCAGCCTTTCGGAGGCGTCCCCATGGCTCTGACCGATACCGCCATCAAGAAGCTCAGGCCCGCTGACAAGCCGCTCAAGGTGAGCGACGAGCGGGGCCTGTACCTGCTGGTGAAGCCGCAGGGGGCGAAGCTCTGGCGATGGAAGTACCGCTTCCAGGGCAAGGAAAAGCTGATGGCCATCGGTGGCTATCCGGACGTCTCGCTCGCCAAGGCCCGTGAGAAGCGGGACGAGGGCCGCAAGCTGCTCGCTGCAGGCACGGACCCCATGGACCAGCGTCGGGAGGAGAAGGTCGCGCAGCGCATCGGCCTGGAAGACTCGTTTGAGGCCGTGGCTCGCAAATGGTGGGAGAGCTGGAGGATGGCCCGTTCAAGCCGCCATGCCGAGTATGTGCAGCGGCGGCTGGAAAGCGATGTGTTCCCCATCATTGGCCATCGCCCCATCGCTGAACTCGGGGCGGCGGAGTTGGTCGCGATGATGAAGCGCATCGAAGCGCGCGGTGCGCTGGATATCGCCAAGCGATCGATGCAAACCTGCGGCCAAGTCTTCCGCTACGCCATCGCGCACGGGAAGGCCTCCCGCAACCCCGCAACTGATGTGCGGCCGGGCGACGTGCTGCCCGCACGCAAGAAGCAGAACTACGCCCGGGTCGACGCCAAAGAGCTGCCCGATCTGCTGCGCAAGATCGAGGTCTACCAGGGCGCATCCATCACGCGCGCCGCCATGAAGCTGATGGCCATGACCTTCGTGCGCACCATCGAGTTGATCGGCGCCCGCTGGCGGGAGTTCGACCTGGACGCAGGGCGCTGGGACATCCCGGCCGAGCGCATGAAGATGAAGACGCCGCACATCGTCCCGCTGTCGACCCAGGCCGTGACCTTGCTGCAAGCGCTGCACACCAGCACGGGCAGCAGGGCCATGCTGTTCCCAGGCGAGCGCGATCCGAAGAAGCCGATGTCCAACAACACCATCCTCAAGGCCTTGGAGCGCATGGGCTACAAAGGTCGGATGACGGGGCACGGTTTTCGGGGCATCGCCTCCACGCTGCTGCATGAGCAGGGGTTTGACCACTCTCACATCGAGCTGCAACTGGCTCACCAAGAACGTGACGCCGTCTCGGCCAGCTACAACCATGCGCTGTACCTCACGCAGCGTGCCAGGATGATGCAGGCGTGGAGCGACTACCTGGACGCCAGCATTGCCGGCAACGTGGTGCCTTTACGCAAGCTCATCGCTTGATGGCCAGGCGTGGAGGCGTGTTTGCCTCAAGCCTGTGCTCGAACTTCTCGATGAAATCTGGAAGCGACATCCCCAGCGCGCCAACCCATCGGCGCAGTTCAAGCACATCCAAACGGCGGACGCCCCGTTCGACCCTGCTTACGTGCGTCTGCTCCCATTGCAGCTTTTCAGCCAGCTCGACTTGAGTCAGCTTCGCTGCGATGCGCGATTCGACGAGCAGCTCGCGGAGTAACAGTTGATCTTGGGTATGTAAGTTTTTTTGCATCGGCCGTCACAGAGCGGCCGACACCTTGCTGCGTCTGGAAAAATAGACGAAAAACGTCTATTCTGTGAATCGTCACCGCCTAAGGCAGGCGATCGGTTCCGTAATCCGCGTGGGCTCCATTCGTCTCGGCCCGTGTGCGTAGCAGGGAGTCACCAATGTCCTACTTCTTCTGGGAATCCAGCCGCTGGTTCAGCTGCGCGCTTTGCTGCCGCTATTTGGTCGTCCGGTTCGGCAAGCTCCGTATTCCGGTGTTCGAAGATGGAACCGCCGTGACCTCCGAATGGCACTGGGCACTCGGGTTCTTCACGGACGGCCAGTTCGGGGTGCTCGGCGCATGGCGAGATGACGGTGCGGGTACCGCCCAGCGGATAGCTGCGGACCTCCATGAGCGAGGCGTCGAACGCATCAATGCCATCGCGGCCGACGACGGCCTTGTCGAAGCGATGGCAGGTCTCCGGCCAAGGGTCGGCAGAGGTACCACGGCGGAACTCGCTGAGGTCGGCGCTTTCGGTCCTCGCATGCGACGTGCGGTTCGATGGACTGATGCCGCGGGGCAGCATCTGCAGGCTCGCCTGTCGCGCGTCGTAGCGCGCCAGGCCCCGTTTGCTGACCAAGTCGCTGCCGCTGAATTCATCGCCCAGGTATTCCAACGGGCGGATCGCGATCTGCTGCATGACCGGTGGGACCGCAAGCGTCCGGCGCCATATGGCCAAGGCGCATTTGTCGCCTCGCTTGCAGGCGCCGCCTGAACGCCATGTCGGCCCGACCCCTGAAGAACTGGCAGGACGTGCTGGCAAGGGTGCGGGGTGCGTTGCGGCGTCGCGGACGTACCGAGCACGAGGCCGAGGACCTGGTTCAGGAGGCGTGGTTGCGGCTGGCCCGATATGAGGACGAAAAGCAGCCCGTCGAGAAGCCCGAGGCCTTCCTGATGCGCACGGCGCTGAACCTGTCCATCGACACCCATCGCATGAACTCTGGCCGTGGCGAGCACATGCTGCTGGAGGACGTGGTGCTGATAGACACGACCCCGTCCACCGAGGCCGTGTTGCTGGCCAGGGAGCGCATGGCTCGTTTGACCCAGGGTCTGGGCCGGCTGAGCGAAAAGACCCGCGACGTCTTCCTGGCCAATCGACTCGACGGCCTGCCTTATACCGAGATCGCGAAGCTCCACGGCATCAGCGTCGCGACCGTGCAATACCACGTTGCCAAGGCGACCCTGCGCCTGACCAGTTGGATGGAAGGCTGGTAGCTGTGCAACCGTTGGACGCCTCCGGGGCGCCGGCGGCAAGTGACATGCCGCCTCTCGTCACGCAGGAAATCTTGGCAGAGGCCGCCGTGTGGCTGGCCCGACTGCATGGACCCGGCCGTTCCTACGTGATGGAACGCGAATGCCTGGCCTGGCAGGCGCGGTCGGCCGCCCACCGCCTGGCGTTTGAGCGCTGCACCGACACCTGGCAGGACGTCGCCGGCATCCAGCGCGCCAACATCCTTGCGTCACCCTCGGAAGACCAGGTAGGTCACGCAAACGGCGGCGGGAAGGGCCGGCGCCCGGCGCTTGCCATCGCAGCGCTTGGCTGCGTGGCCCTGTTTGCATTGAACCTTCGGCCCAACGACACCTACGGCACCGGCGTGGGCGAGCAGCGGCTGATCGTGCTAGCCGACGGCAGCCGGCTGACGCTGAACACGTCGACAGACGTCCGCGTGAAGCTGACGGACGCGTTGCGCGCCGTGACGGTGGAACGCGGCGAGGCGCTGTTCGAAGTCGCCAAGGACGCCAGTCGGCCGTTCGTCGTCAGTGTGTCCGACGCCAAGGTCGTCGCCACGGGGACGGCCTTCCTGGTTAGATTCGCGCCGCCAGCGAAGGCGGGTGGCGACGCCTTTGGCGTGACGTTGTTTGAAGGCCGGGTGATCGTGCAACGCTCGGACGCCGCCGTGCGGAGCGCGCTGAGCGGCCCGGTTGTCATGACGCCCGGCGAGCGCTTGCGCGTGGGCCAGGCGATCCTCGACAGCGGGCGTGCCGCGCTCACAGGCACGCGCCTTGACCGGCCCCAGCTCGACCCGCTGCTGGCCTGGAAGCGGGGCGTCGCGGTGCTGGATGACGTCACTCTGGCCGAAGCCGTGGCCGACATGAACCGCTACAGCAACGTGCCGATCACGGTGGCCGACTCGGAAGCGTTGAGGACGCTGCGTGTCAGCGGGGTATTCCGCACCGGCGACAACGAGGCCTTTGCACGGGCGGTGGCGAAGCTGCTTGACCTGGTCGTGCGGACACGCGACGGTGGGCTGGAATTGGCGGGCAAATAGCCTTCCGCGTTCTCGCGCCCTTCGCGCCAGGCAGAGACGCGGCCAGCTCCTGGCGACGTAGGTGCGGGCATCATCAAACGAGTTGAAACGAATCGTTAGCTGAACGGAGACGGCCGGAGACGAGGCGGATATTCCCGAGATCGCCAGGGACGTTTCGATGCGCCGCAGCTACCTCTGCTTCGAGCTATCCACGCCGTCCGCAGGGGGCACGATCAGCGTCATGCCCACGCCATCGAGTTCGTCCAACGGGGAGCAGCTAGAGCTGTTCCCCGACGCAGCGGCGTGGGCATCATCACCTCGCGCGCTGCGCCACACCCATGCTGTCAGCGGTCGCGCGCCCCTGTGTTCAGCTTGTCGGCCAAAACAGGTGGTGCGCCGGGCGGGCCGCACGCTCGAACATCGCCGGTTTGACTGGTAGTGTCCGCCGGACCAAGATGCGCGCGCATGAGAGGCAGCGACTTCAAATGGATTGCACTCGGGGCCGGTGGGGCACTGGTTTTCGGCTTCATTTGGCTGTGGCTCGATCGGCCGAACGAGGCGCCACCTTCGGCGCTACCGCTCCGGATCAGTGCCCGGCCCCCCGTGGCGTTGCCAGGCACGGCCGCTATCGGGGCAAGCTCGGTGCCGGCTTTGCTCGCTCCGCTGTCATTGCAGCCGTCCCAGCGGCCTCCTGCTCAGCCGATCGTTGTCGGTGTGCCGGCGGCGGATGTGCCGCACCCGCCGCTCGCCATCCGGAGCGATCCTGCAATGTCGAGCACGGCGGGCCCGGCTGAACGTCCCCCGCTATCGCAGCAGACTGACCCTGCTCAGGCGAGCACGCCTCGGCCACAGATGCCGGTGACGGTGCGCAACACGCCCTGAGAGCCCAAGGCACCGTTCGGCTCCCTCAACTGGCGTCGACGTAGTAGCCCCTGACGTCGACGTTGACACCTGCGCTGTCGTTGAAATCGCTGTCGCCCACCGAGATGTAGACGGTCGTGCCCGGGTCGGCAACGATGTTGACGGGCACGCCCTGCAGATAGGTCCAGCTGCCTGGCCGGGTAGCGATCGCGAAGGGAATCTGTTGCTCCCCGTAAGTGCCGCCAGATGATGTGTCGACCGCAATCGCATAGGCCGTGGTGCCGTTGTTGAATCCGGTGACGCTGTTGATCACCAGGTACTTGCCGGCGGGTACGACGAACGAGGAGGCGGAGCGGACGGTGGGGAACACGCGCGTCGCGAAGGCACTGCGTGCCGGATTGTCCGCGGCCTTGGTGATGACGGGGTTGAGCGCGGTGTTCGTCACCTGCACCAAGGCTGCGGCCGCGCCGCGCACGTCACGGGAAAGCCCGAATCCAAGCACCAGGCAGGCACCCAATGCGCCAAGCAGGAAGGGCCGATAGCTTTGGGGACGGTTCATCGCATTTCTCCTTCACGAAGTCGAAATTGAATGCGGCCATTCGCGCGGGCTAGCTGGACCTTCTTCCGAAGTTGCCGCGCCGTTGCGAATACAGGATGAGCAGTGCCAGTCCGCCCAGGATGGGCGTTGCAGGTTCCGCAAGGGCGGTTACCCCGGTGACGCCGATGTCGAGCGCCCATTTGGCGCTGCCATCCAGACAGTCCAAGCCCACGCAAGTCTGGAACACGCCGCCGCTCAGGTCGGTGAAGCCGTCACCCAGTTGGCCGCCGCCGAACACCGCATTGGGCAGATAGGTCCCATTCGTCAGCAGCACCGTGTAGACGCCGGGGCCCAGGTCGAAGCTCATGTGCAGATCGCCACAAACCGAGGCTGCGCCAATCGTCGCCTCGGACCCCGGCGGGCAGCCCGAATACCCGCCGTAGTTGCTCAGGATGTCCGAGCTGCCGTCGACAATTTGGGCGCTGTCGCCGGTGCCGGAGAACACTCCGACGAAGGGGGCAAAGCCGCCCGCTTGAATATTGACGCCGGCGGCATTGGTGCCGCCACCGAAACCCCAGGTCTGCAGGGTCACGGTGGACGCGCCGGACAGGCTCAGGACGATCTGGCCCGTCAGCGAATCGTCCGCGCCGGTCAGCGTGCCCGTGTAGGAGGTCGTGACCAGATTGGCCAGCACCGGCAGGCTCAGGCAGGTGAGGAAAAGGCTTGCAAAGCCCAGCCTCAGTCGAGCCCGCATGCGCAGCCAGGCCGGTTTCGTCTGCGGTGCTGTTGCCGGACGAGCCGGCAAAGCTCTGCTTGGTTCCATGCCTCGCTCCCAGAGCAAAAACGCCGGCAGACATTAAGTCAACATCCGGTTTGCGTGGGGCTCGGCCGCGGCGTCGGGTCCGCAATCTTGATGAGATGCAGCCAGGCGCGCGGTGACTGACCCGTCTGCTGCGTGAAACGCCGGCTCAGCGCCGATGCGTTGGCGTAGCCCAGTTCCGCCGCCAGCGCCTTGAGTGGCTTGCCGGTGCGCAGTTCGCCGCGGGCGATGGCCAGGCGCCAGTGCGACAGGTAGTCGGCCGGCGTCTGGCCGACGGCCTCCTTGAAGGCCAGCGCGAAGCGGCTGCGCGACATGCCGGCCGCGGCCGCCATGCCCTCCAGGCTCCAGGCCTCGCCGGGCCGGGCGTGCAGGGCGGTCAGCGCGCGGGCCAGGCGCGGGTCGCTCAGCCCGCGCAGCAGGCCCAGCGGCAGCGCCGCGTCGCGCTGGTCCAGCATCCAGCGCAACAACTGCAGCAGCAGCACCTCGAAGAGCCTGTCGGCCAGCAGGCGCTGGCCGCAGCGCACGCGCTCGGCCTCGGCGAACAGCAGAGCCAGCGTTGCCGCGATGCCGTCCACGCGGGCCAGCGGCAGCACGACCAGTGGCGGCAGGGCCTGCACGAGGGGGTGGGCTTCCCCTGCGTCGAAGTCCAAAGTTGCGCAGACGAAGTCCGAGCCCTCGGCCGGTGCGTTGTGGAAGTCGTGGGCCAGCGGCCGCGGGTAGAAGACCAGGCTGGGTTCGCGCACCGCAATGCATGCGACGAGGCCACTGCCGCCCGCATGGCGGATCTGCATCTCGCCTTTGCGCATCACATGCAGGAAGCCGCGGCCGGGGCGGGCGTCGAAATGCGTCACGCCGCACAGCGGCCCGGCGTGGAAGAGGCTGGCCCGCACGCGGAAGCGTTCGAACAGCGGGCTTAGACGGTCCAGCGGCGCTTCGACGGTCACGGGACGAATGGATATCTAGTGGGGACGAAATGATCCTTTCGTGTCGGCATGGCGGCCACAGTGGAGGCCTTACTCCACTGCAACCGAAAGGTGACTCCGATGAATTCCCGTGTTCCCCTCGTTTCCGCCACTGACGCTCCTGCCGGCAGCCGTGCGCTGCTGGACGCCGTGCACGGCGCCTTCGCCACCACGCCGAACATGTTCCGCGTGGTGGCCAATTCGCCGGCCGCGCTGCAGGCCATGTGGGGCTTCTTCGGTGCGCTGGGTGGCGGCGCGATCCCGGCCCGTCTGGGCGAGCAGATCGCCGTCGCCGTGGCCGACCGCAACGGCTGCGACTACTGCCTGGCTGCGCACACGGCCCTGGGCCGCAAGGCGGGTGCCTCGGCGGCCGAGATGAGCGCGGCCCAGGCGGGCGAGTCGGCCGACCCGGCGACGGCCGCGGCACTGCGCTTTGCGCTGGAGCTGATCGGGCAGCGCGGCCAGGTGGGCGACGCCGATGTCGCCGCACTGCGCGCCGCCGGCTTCGGCGACGGCCAGATCGTCGAGATCCTGGCCCAAGTCGCGCTGAACCTGTTCACCAACTACGTGAACATCGCCTTCGCGACGCCGGTCGATTTCCCCGCCGTGAAGCTGCGCTCGGCGGCGTGAGCCGCAGGGCGGCCCAGCGATGATGCGGCCCGTGAAGAAGACCGTCCTCGCGTTGCGCCACCTCGCCTTCGAAGACCTCGGCCTCATCGGGCCGTTGCTGGAGCGGCGTGGCTTCGAGGTCCGCTATCACGAGGCTGGTGTCGACGACTTCGCCGCCGTCGACCTTGGCACTGTGGACCTGCTCGTCGTGCTCGGTGGGCCGATCGGCGTGGAGGACGAGGAGCGCTTCCCGTGGCTGGTCGACGAGGTCGCGCTGATCCGCCGCCGGCTGGATTCGCACCGGCCGCTGCTGGGCATCTGCCTGGGCGCGCAGCTGATGGCGCGGGCGCTGGGCGCACATGTGAGGCCGATGGGCGTCAAGGAGATCGGCTTTGCGCCGCTGGCGTTGACCGCGGCGGGGCAGGGCACGGCCCTGGCCGAACTGGGCACGCAGCCCATGCTGCACTGGCATGGGGACCAGTTCGAGCTGCCGGCAGACCTGGCCTCGCTCGCTGCGACGCCGGTCTGCCCGCACCAGGCCTTCGCGCCGCATGACGCGGCGTTGGGCCTGCAGTTCCATCCCGAGGTCGACCCGGCCCGATTCGAGCAGTGGCTGGTCGGCCATATCGACGAACTGACGCACGCAGGCATTGCGCCGGGCGCGCTGCGTGCCGCGATGGCGCGTGAGGCTTCGGGTTTGAAGGCCGCGCTGGCGCGACTGATGCAGCGCTGGCTAGACCAGACCCTGCTTTGAGGCCAGCACCGCCGCCTCGGCACGGCTGGACACGTTGAGCTTCTTGTAGATGCTCTTGATGTGGTCGTTGACGGTGAACCACTTGATGCCCATCAGGTTCGCGATCTCCTTGATCGTGAAGCCCTTGCTCAGATAGGTCAGCACTTCGCTTTCGCGCGGCGTCAGGCGCTCCCACTCGGGCGGCGGGTCCAGCGCGACGCCGCGGCTGTTGCCGAAGGGCGCGTGCGAGGACGACAGCGAGCCGAAGCCGGAGTTCAGCGGCATCGCGCCGCTGTCGCTCGACGGCGGGCGGAAATGCGACAGAAGGCGGCGCGCGATGGCCGGGGACAGCGGCGGCTGGCCGCGCACGATGCGCTGCAACTCCTCCACCAGCACCTCGAAGCGGTCTTCCTTCAGCAGATAGCCATCGGCGCCGCACTGCAGTGCGGGGAAGAGGTGGTCATCGTCGGAGTAGAGCGTCGTGACGATCTTGATGGCCGTGGAGCCGGCGAGCTCGGTCAGGAACTCCATGCCGTTGCCGTCCGGCAGTTCCAGGTCGACGAGGATGAGCTTGAAGCCGCCGTCGGGCGGGTTGCCGCCAGACTTCGCCACCTGGCGCCGCGCGTTCTCGAGGTCGCCGACTTCGGTGATCTCCATCGCATCGCTGAAGCTCTCGCGCACCACGCGGCACAGGAAATTGCGGGCGACGGGGTTGTCTTCGATGATGAGGACTTTGACGGTCATGGCGCGGGTACGGCGGCTGTCGATTCGACCGCCGAATGTAGCGCACGGCCCCCTGAAAACGCAGCGAGTTCACGGGGGTGTGCGCCCCCGTTTCAGGCTTCACGGATTGGTAAGAACCAGCTTGCCGACGACCTCGCGGGCCGCCATGCGGGCGAACGCTGCGGGCAACTGCTCCATCGGCAGGACACGGTCCAGCACCGGCCTGATCTTCCCGGCGGCGTACCAGGCGGCGAGCTCGGCCAGCATCCGGGCATTGCGGCCGGGCTCGCGCTTGGCGAATTCGCCCCAGAATACGCCGACCAGGGATGCCCCCTTCAGCAGCGCCAGGTTCAGCGGCAGCGCCGGGATCTGGCCCTGGGCGAAGCCGACGACGAGGTAGCGCCCGCGCCAGGCGATGGAGCGGAAGGCCGCCTCGGCCAGGTCGCCGCCGACCGGGTCGTAGATGACGTCCGGGCCCTTGCCCTCGGTCAGCGCCTTCAGCTCGTCGCGCAGGTTCCGTGTCGTGTAGTTGATCGCCGCGTCGGCACCCAGGGCCTTGCAGGCCGCGCATTTGGCATCGCTGCCGGCGGCGGCGATGACGCGCGCGCCGGCCGCCTTGGCGATCTGGATGGCCGCCGTGCCGACGCCGCCGGCCGCGCCGAGGATGAGCACGGTTTCGCCCGGTTGCAGCGTCGCGCGGTCCATCAGTGCGTGGTGGCTGGTGGCATAGGTGCAAATGAAGGCGGCGGCATCCTCGAAGGTGAAGCCGTCGGGCAGCGGCATGGCCAGCGCGTCCGGGATGCAGACCTCGGTCGCGAAGCCGCCCAGGCCGCCGAAGGCCGCGACGCGCTGGCCGACGGCAAAGCCCTTGACGCCTTCGCCCACCTCGGTGACGACGCCGGAGAACTCCGTGCCGGGCACGAAGGGCAGGGGCGGCTTCATCTGGTACTTGTTCTGCACGATCAGCAGGTCAGGGAAATTCAGGCTGGCGGCGCGGATGCCCACGCGGATCTGGCCGGCCGGCAGAGGCGGGGCCGGCAGTTCGCGCCATTGCAGGGCCTCGACGCCCACCGGGTTTTCGCAGAGCCACGCCTTCATCGTCAATCTCCTGGTTTCGTGAGGCGGTGATGATAGGAATCAAGGTGGTTACACCCGGTCTCGCAGGTGACGCCCTCCCTACAATCGGCCATCATGCGCATCCTGATTTCCAACGACGACGGCTATCTGGCCCCCGGCCTGGCGGCCCTCGTGAAGGCCTGCGAGGGCCTGGGCGAGATCGACGTCATCGCCCCCGAGCAGAACGCCAGCGGCACGTCCAACTCGCTGACGCTGAACCGCCCGCTCAATGTCTATCGCGCCGCCAACGGTTTTCGCTACGTCAGCGGCACGCCGTCCGACGGCGTGCACCTCGCGCTGACCGGCCTGCTGGGCTACCGGCCCGACCTGGTGCTCTCGGGCATCAACAACGGCGCCAACATGGGCGACGACACGCTCTATTCCGGCACCGTCGCGGCGGCCACCGAGGGCTATCTGTTCGGCATCCCCTCCATCGCCTTCTCGCAGACCGAGAAGGGCTGGGGCGAGCTGGAGGCGGCTGCGCGCACGGCACGCAGCGTCGTCGAGCAGGTCATTGCCGGGGGCCTGGGCCAGGGCTTCCTGCTCAACGTCAACATCCCCAACCGGGCCGATGCAGCCACGCTGCCGCGCAAGATCACTCGGCTGGGCCGGCGCCATGCCAGCGAGGGCATCATCGAGCAGGTCAACCCGCGCGGCGAGACCATCTACTGGATCGGCCCGGCCGGCGATGCCAAGGACGCCGGCGCGGGCACGGATTTCCATGCCACGGCCAACGGCCTGGTCTCGATCACGCCGCTGCAGGTGGACCTGACCGAGCATGCATCCCTGGGCTCCTGGGCGCAGCGCCTGGGCCTCTAGATGTCCACCCCCAAGCGCTTTCCGGCCAGCCTGAAGTCTGCCGCCTCGCCGCAGCGCGAGCTGCTGATGCCGCAGCGCCATCTGCGCCAGGCCACGGCCGATGCGGCGCGGCTGGCCCGGCCCAGCGGTACCGGGCTGGACAGCGGTGCCGTGCGCGAGCGCATGGTCGGCCGTCTGCGGGCCGAAGGGCGTTTCGATGAGCGCGTGCTGGCCGCGATGGCCGCCGTGCCGCGCCACGAATTCGTCGACAGCGCGCTGGCCGCCCAGGCCTATGAGGACACGGCCCTGCCCATCGGCCATGGCCAGACCATCTCCAAGCCTTCGGTCGTCGGCCACATGCTCGGTCTGCTGTTCGCCGGTGCGGGCGCCAGGCAGCGCGGCTCCCTCGGACGCGCGCTCGAGATCGGCACCGGCTGCGGCTACCAGGCCGCCGTCATCGCGCTGCTGGCGCGCCAGCTGACGTCCATCGAGCGCCTGCAGGGGCTGCACGACAAGGCCAGGGCCAATCTGCAGCGCGTCGCCCTGCCGCGTGCGCCGCGCCTGGTCTGGGGGGATGGGCGCGTCGGCCATTCGGCCAGCGGCCCCTTCGACAGCATCATCGCGGCGGCCGGCGGTGAAGACATTCCGCAGGCCTGGATGGACCAACTGGCGCCTGGGGGGCGGCTGGTCGCGCCGACTGCGGCGGGCGGGCGTGGCCAGGTGCTGGTCGTGCTCGATCATGTCGTCGAGGCCGGTGTCTCGCGCTGGATCCGCAGCGAGCATGAGGCCGTGCTCTTCGTCCCCCTAAAATCCGGCGTTGTCTGACGGGGCCGTCGGCGTATCGCGCCACACAATCGGGTCGGCCTCCAACGTGCCGTAGCCACACGATGCCCTCAAGCCTGCGTTTCCTTTTCGTCCTCTCCACCTCGCTGTTGCTCAGCGCCTGCGGCACGTCGCTGCATCGCGCGCCCGTCGAGGACCGCAATCCGCAGCAGTCCAGGTCGGCCGCCGAAGCGTCGCCGGCGGCCTCTGCGCCCGCGCCCGAGGCCAAGCTGCCGCCCGGCGCCGAGAACGCCGGCAAGCCCGGCTACTACACCGTCAAGCCCGGCGACGCTCTGATCCGCATCGCGCTGGACAACGGCCAGAGCTGGCGCGACGTGGCCAAGTGGAACAGCCTCGAGAACCCGAACCGCATCGAGGTCGGCCAGGTGCTGCGCGTCGTGCCGCCGGGCGCCGACCCGTCGGCCGTGACGGCCAAGCCGATTGCCACCGCGCCCAAGGTCGAGTCCCGTCCGCTAGATGTCAAGCCGCCGGTGGCGGCGGCCAGCGTGCCCGCCACTGCGGCTTCCACTTCGTCCGCGTCGGAAGACGATGGCATCGCCTGGGGTTGGCCGGTCACGCAGCCCATCAGCGCCGGCTTCGATGACCAGCGCAACAAGGGCCTGGACTTTGCCGGCAAGCCGGGCGACCCGGTGCTGGCGGTTGCAGACGGCCGCGTGGTTTACGCCGGTTCGGGCTTGCGCGGCTACGGCAACTTGGTCATCATCAAGCACAACAACACCTACCTGACGGCGTATGCCCACAACCGGGCGATGCTGGTCGAGCAGGACCAAGTCGTACGCAAGGGCCAGAGGATTGCCGAGATGGGTTCCACCGAGAGTGACACCGTCAAGCTGCACTTCGAAGTGCGCAAGCTCGGCAAGCCGGTCGATCCGGCCAAGCTGTTGCCCCCGCGCTGATCGGGCGGGAAGCACACCCTTCACACCGGGCCAGCGAACAAGCCATGAAACGCGCTGCGCCCAAACTCAACGGCCACCATGACGGCAGCGGCGAGCCCGGCGTCATGCTGTCGGCGCTGAACGGCAGTGCCGAGGCCGCGAGCCCGCCGGCCGATTCGCCGGACGAAGACGCCCAGGTGCTGCGCAGCGCTGCCGACGATGTCGAACTCGGCAATGCCCTGCAGGCCTATCTGCGCGACATCCGCCGCACGCCGCTGCTGACGCCGCAGCAGGAGTTCGACACGGCCCAGGCTGCGCGGGGCGGCGACTTCCACGCCCGTCAGGCCATGATCGAGCACAACCTGAGGCTCGTCGTCAGCATCGCGAAGAACTACCTCGGCCGCGGCCTGCCGATGAGCGATCTCATCGAGGAGGGCAATCTCGGCCTGATGCATGCCATCAGCAAGTTCGAGCCGGAGCGGGGCTTCCGCTTCTCGACCTATTCGAGCTGGTGGATTCGCCAAAGCATCGAGCGCGCGCTGATGCACCAGGCCCGCCTCGTGCGTCTGCCGGTGCACATCGTGCGCGAGCTCAATCAGGTGCTGAAGGCGCGCCGCGCGCTGGAGGCGTTGCAGAGCGCTCAGGGCGCCGAAGGCCGTGTGCGCGCGGAGGACGTGGCCCAGGCCCTGGGCCGGCCGGTCGACGAGGTGGCGGAACTGCTGGCCTATGCCGAGCTGCCGAGTTCGCTCGATTCGCCGGTGGACCGCAGCGGCGAGGGCGGCGAGTCCATGCTCGATCTCGTCGCCGACGACCAGGCCATCGACCCGATGGGCCTGCGCCTGTCGCACGAGGTCGAGGAACTGCTGCAGCACGGTCTGGCCAGCCTGAACGACCGCGAGCGCGAGGTGCTGTCGGGGCGTTATGGCCTGTCCGACCGCGAGCCGGAGACGCTGGACGTGCTGGCCATCCGCCTCAAGCTGACGCGCGAGCGCATCCGCCAGATCCAGATCGAGGCGCTGGCCAAGCTCAAGCGCAACATGATGCGCCACGGGGTGGATCGGGATTCGATCTTCTGAGGGGGCTGGGCCGAGCGCAGGGCCGCCCCAAGCCGGCCCGCATCCCCTTGGGGGATCGGTCGACGTACTCGTTGGACGAGGGGCTCGTTCCATGCCGGGATAATTCGGCCCCATGAATCAGACGACGGATTGGCTCAAGGTCGAAAGCCTCGAGCTTGAGGCGCAGGGCGTGGCGCACAACGCCGAGGGCAAGGTGGTTTTCATCGACGGCGCCTTGCCGGGCGAAATCGTGAAGGCGCAGATCTCGCGCCGCAAGAACAACTGGGAGCAGGGCCAGCTCACCGAGATCAAGAAGGAAAGCCCGCTGCGCGTGACGCCGGGCTGCCCGCATTTCGGTCTGCATGCCGGTGCCTGCGGCGGCTGCAAGATGCAACATCTGCATGCCGGGGCCCAGGTGGCGATCAAGCAGCGGGTTGTGGAAGACCAGCTCTGGCACCTGGGCAAGGTCAAGCCCGAGGTGCTGCTGCGGCCCATCGAGGGGCCGACCTGGGGCTATCGCTACCGGGCGCGGTTCTCGGTGCGCTATGTGGCCAAGAAGGGCGTCGTGCTGATCGGTTTCCATGAGCGCAAGAGCCGCTATGTGGCCGACATGCAGGTCTGCAAGGTCGTGCCCAAGGTCGTCAGCGACCTGTTGTTGCCGCTGCGCGAGCTGATCTCCGGCATGGCCGAACGCGACCGCCTGCCCCAGATCGAGCTGGCGATGGGCGACGCGGTCATCGCACTGGTGCTGCGCCACCTGAACCCACTGCCGGCCGGCGATGTCGCTCTGCTGCGCGAGTTCGCCGCCAAGCATGGCGTGCAGTGGTGGCTGCAACCCAAGGGACCGGACACGGTCAAGCTGCTGGACGAGGGTGGCCCGCAGCTGGCCTACGGCCTGCCCGAGTTCGGCGTGACCATGCCCTTCAAGCCGACCGACTTCACCCAGGTCAACCCGCACATCAACGCGGCGCTGGTGGGCCGCGCGCTGCGCCTGCTGGCCGTGCAGAAGGACGAGCGCGTCATCGACTGGTTCTGCGGCCTGGGCAACTTCACGCTGCCGCTGGCCACGCAGGCGCGCGAGGTGCTGGGCATCGAGGGCAGCGAGACGCTGGTGCAGCGTTCGCGCGAGAACGCCGCGGCCAACGGCCTCGCGCACAAGACCAGCTTCGTTGCGCGCAATCTGTTCGAGATGACGCCCGAGCTGCTGGCCGCCGACGGCGTGGCCGACCGCTGGCTGATCGACCCGCCACGCGAGGGCGCCTTCGCCCTCGCCAAGGCCGTGGCCGACATCGCCCAGGACCCGTCGCTGGCGCCGGGCTGGACGCCGCCGAAGCGCATCGTCTACGTGTCATGCAACCCGGCCACGCTGGCGCGCGACGCGGGCCTGCTCGTCAATGTGGCGGGCTACCGCTGCACGGCGGCCAGCGCGGTGAACATGTTCCCGCACACGGCCCACGTCGAGAGCGTCGCGGTCTTCGAACGCTGAGGTTGGCCGCAGGGGAAGGCATGCGCGCCGCGTGACGGCGGCGCGGGCCGGGTGCGTGTTCGCGTAAGTCCGGGGTGCCGTTTTCGGCAAGGTGGACAAAATGGATAAACACAATTTGTTTAGTTGTGTTTATCGACAGCTACCGACTTGGAGACTGGAGGCCGCCCGTGTTCACCCGACTCAACTTTGCCCGCCTGCTGGGCGTCGCCTGGCTGGCGCTTGGCTTGATCGGCGGCGCCCATGCGCAGGCCGATGGCGCGGCCATACCCAGCGTGCCCAAGCGGGGCGTCAACATCGTGGGCTACGACCCGCTCTGGACCGACCCCGCCAAGGCGCGCTTCCAGCCGCGCCACATGCAGGCCATCCGCGACGGTGGCTTCGATCACGTCCGGCTCAACCTCCAGGCCTTTGTGCACATGGACGCCGAGCATCGCTTGCCCGCCGCCTGGCTGAAGCAGCTGGACATCCTGGTGGATGCGGGGCTGAAGGCCGGCCTGCAGGTCATTCTTGACGAGCACAACTTCACCGAATGTGCGAAGGAGGTGGCCGTCTGCCGCGCCCAGCTCCAGGCCTTCTGGCGTCAGATTGCGCCGCGCTACCGGGGCGCGCCGGACGCGGTGATCTTCGAGATCCTGAACGAGCCTAACGGTGCCGCCGACGCGATCTGGAACGACATGCTGGCCGAGAACCTGGCCATCATCCGCGAGACCAACCCGACGCGCCGGGTCATCGTCGGCCCCAAGTTCTGGAACTCGCTGGACCACCTGGACAGCCTGCGCCTGCCCGACAGCGACCGGCAGCTCATCGTGACCTTCCACTACTACACGCCCATGGAGTTCACGCACCAGGGCGCAAGCTGGACGCCGCAGTTCCAGAAGCTGTCTGGCATCACCTGGGGCTCGCCGGCCGAGCTGGAGAAGCTGCAGAAGGACATGGACCGGGTCAAGGCCTGGGCCGACCAGCACAAGCGGCCCATCCTGATGGGCGAGTTCGGCGCATTGGAAAGCGCTGGCATGTATCACCGCGTGGCCTGGACGGCCGCCGTGGCGCGGGCCGCCGAGGCGCGTGGCTTCGGCTGGTCGTACTGGCAGTTCGACTCGGACTTCGTGCTCTGGGACATGAAAGCCGACGACTGGGTCAAGCCCATCCATGGTGCGTTGATTGGCCGAATCGTGGCAGCAGTTGCGCCGGCGCGTGACCCGGCGTTGGACTACCTCATCAACGCGCCGCGCGCGACGGCCTGGTCGGTGTACGGCGAGGGCCAGTCTACCCAGCAGGTGCCCTGCGCCACCACCAGCAGGACCTGCCTGCGCGTGGCCTTGGCCGGCGCCAAGCCCAATGCCTGGGATATCGGTGCCGTCATGCCGCTGCAGGGTGACATTGCCAAGGGCGACAAGTTGCAGGCCCTGCTGTGGGCGCGGCTGGACACGGAGGACCCAAAGGCCAAGGCGGTTGTTCCGATGCTGCTGCAGCTCGGCTCGGCGCCCTACACGGCCGTGGTGTCCGGCCAGGTCACGCTTACGAACAAGCTGGAGGCCGTCGTCGTCAGCGGCGTGGCGGCGGAGGGCTTTGCCGCTGGCACGGTGAACCTCGCGCTGCAACTGGGCCAGATCGGCCAGCCCATCGTGCTGAGTGCGCCCTACGTGCTGAAGAACTACACGCCGGCCGGCAAATGAAAAAGGCGGCCGAAGCCGCCTTTCCAGCTTTATCGCAAGAACTCAATCAATCGCGGTCGCCGCCGAAGATGCCCAGCAGGGACAGCAGGCTCTGGAACACGTTGTAGAGGTCCAGGTAGATGTTGAGCGTGGCGCTGATGTAGTTGGTCTCGCCGCCATCGACGACGCGCTTGATGTCGTAGAGCATGAAGGCCGAGAAGATGCCCAGCGACATCACCAGCATCGTCAGCATCATGGCGGACGACTGCAGGAAGATGTTGGCGATGCCGGCGATCATCAGGATCACCGCGCCGACGACCAGGAACTTGCCCATGGACGACAGGTCGCGCTTGATGATGGTGGACAGGCTGGCCATCGTGAAGAAGACCGCAGCCGTGCCGCCGAAGGCCGTCATGACCAGCGAGGTGCCGTTCTTGAAGCCCAGCACGAAGCCGATCAGGCGCGAGAGCATCAGGCCCATGAAGAAGGTGAAGCCGAGCAGGGCGGCGACGCCGGCGGCGCTCTCCTTGGTGCGTTCGATGACGAACATCAGGCCGAAGGCGCCGATGAAGAAGACCAGGGCGCTCATGCCCGGGCTCATCATGCGGAACACCCCGGTGGCGACGCCGATCCAGGCGCCCAGCACCGTGGGCACCAGGGACAGGGCCAGCAGCCAGTAGGTGTTGCGCAGCACGCGCTGACGGTCGGCAGCAAGGCCCACGTTGGCGTAGCCGTATTGGGTTTGCAGGCTGTCGTTCATGACGATCCTCCGAAGGACGAATGGGAAACCGCACCGATTCTAGGCCGGTGCCAGGCGGCTACATTGGAGCCCATCCCCAGGAAATCAAGGCCATGAAACAGCAAGCCCAACTCGAACTCGAAGACGTCAAACGCATCGCCGCAGCCGCCGAGGCGCATGCCGCCGGCAAGGGCTGGGCGGTCAGCATCGCCATCGTCGACGCCGGCGGCCATCTGCTGTGGCTGCAGCGTCTGGACGGCGCCGCGCCGATCTCCGCGCAGATCGCGCCGGCCAAGGCGCACACGGCCGCGCTCGGCCGCCGGGAGAGCAAGAACTACGAGGACATGATCAACCAGGGCCGCGTGTCCTTCCTCAGCGTGCCCGGCCTGCAAGGCCTGCTGGAGGGTGGCGTGCCCATCCTCGTCGATGGCCAATGCATTGGCGCGGTGGGTGTCAGCGGCGTGAAGTCCAGCGAGGACGTCGAGATCGCCAAGGCTGGCATCGCGGCACTTTGACCGTCACGAGTCAGTCACGAAACCTCCGTAGTAACCCCCAGTCGGCTATACTCGATGGGTTTACCTGAACCCCACGCTGCCCGGCGCCAAACCCCCTCGGTTTCTTCAAGTTGATCCGTCCCCAGACGGGTCGATGCTGGGCACGCGCCCTACTTGCGGAGACCCCTGTGCTGACCGACCTGCTCCATCCCCCTCAAGCAATCCTGGCTCTGGCGGATGGGACGGTGTTCCGAGGCCAGTCCATCGGTGCGACGGGCCAGACCGTCGGCGAAGTGGTGTTCAACACCGCGCTGACCGGCTACCAGGAAATCCTGACCGACCCCAGCTACTGCCGCCAGATCGTCACGCTGACCTATCCGCACATCGGCAGCTACGGCATCAGCGAAGAGGACGTCGAGGCGTCCAAGGTCTTCGCTGCAGGCCTCGTCATCAAGGACCTGCCGATCCGAGCGTCCAATTTCCGTTCGGGCAAGACGCTTGACGCCTATCTGCGCGAGCAGGGTACCGTGGCCATCGCCGGCCTGGACACCCGCCGCCTGACTCGCGTTCTGCGCACCCAGGGCGCCCAGAATGGTTGCATCCTGGCGCTGGCCGCCGGCGAGGCGCTGACCCAGGCCCACATCGACACGGCCGTCGCCGCAGCCAAGGCCGCGCCGTCGATGGCCGGCCTGGATCTGGCCAAGGTCGTCAGCCGGACTGAGGCTGAAACCTGGACGCAGACCGAGTGGAAGCTCGGTAGCGGTTATGGCACGCAGTCCAGCCCGAAGTTCCATGTCGTCGCCTACGACTTCGGCGTCAAGAGCAACATCCTGCGCATGTTGGCGTCGCGCGGCTGCAAGGTGACCGTCGTGCCGGCCCAGACGCCCGCCAGCGCCGTGTTCGACCTGGAGCCGGATGGCGTCTTCCTGTCCAACGGCCCCGGCGACCCGGAGCCCTGCGACTATGCGATCAAGGCCACGGCCCAACTGATCGAATCCGGCATCCCCGTCTTCGGCATCTGCCTGGGCCACCAGATCCTGGCGCTGGCCTCGGGCGCCAAGACCTTCAAGATGAAGTTCGGCCACCACGGCGCCAACCATCCGGTCAAGGATCTGGACAGCGGCCGTGTCGGCATCACCAGCCAGAACCACGGCTTCGCGGTCGACCCCGAGACGCTGCCGGCCCATCTGCGCGCCACGCACATCAGCCTGTTCGACGGCACGCTGCAGGGCATCGCGCGCACCGACAAGCCGGCCTTCAGCTTCCAGGGCCACCCGGAGGCCAGCCCCGGCCCGCACGACATCGCCTACCTGTTCGACCGTTTCGTGTCCATGATGAGCAAGTCCTGAGGAGGGCTTCATGTTCGGCATCACCGACCTCGGTACCTTCATCGCGGCAGCGATCTTCATCATCCTGCTGCCCGGGCCCAATTCGCTGTATGTGCTGTCCGTCGCGGCGCAGCGCGGCGTGCGCGCCGGCTACACGGCGGCCTGTGGCGTGTTCGTTGGCGACACGGTGCTGATGACGGCGGCCGCGGCCGGTGGCGCGTCGCTGCTGATGTCCAGCCCGCAGATCTTCTTCGTCGTGAAGATGGTGGGTGCGGCCTATCTGGGATGGGTCGGCCTGCAGTTGCTGCGCGGGGCGCTCAATACCTGGCGGGGTGATGGCAAGGCAGACGAGGCGCCGCGTGTCGTCGATGCGAACCAGCCCTTCCGCAAGGCCCTGGTCGTCAGCCTGCTGAACCCCAAGGCCATCGCCTTCCTGCTGTCCTTCTTCATCCAGTTCGTCGACCCGGCGTATCCGCGCCCGGCGCTGACCTTCCTGATCCTGGGCTCCATCATCCAGGTGCTCAGCTTCCTCTATCTCTCGACGCTGATCTTTGCCGGCGCCCGCCTGGCCGCTGCCTTCCGTGCGCGCCGCAGGCTGGCCAGCACCGCCAATGCCGGCGTCGGTGCCCTTTTCGTTGGATTCGGGGCCAAGCTGGCCACGGCCACTCTCTAAAAAGTTCCAAGAGCGCAGACCGCCATGCCGAAACGTACAGACCTCAAGAGCATCCTCATCATCGGCGCCGGCCCGATCATCATCGGCCAGGCCTGCGAGTTCGACTACTCGGGCGCCCAGGCCTGCAAGGCGCTGCGCGAGGAGGGCTACAAGGTCATCCTGGTGAACAGCAACCCGGCGACCATCATGACGGACCCGGATACGGCGGACGTCACCTACATCGAGCCCATCACCTGGCAGGTGGTCGAGAAGATCATCGCCAAGGAGCGCCCCGACGCGGTGCTGCCGACGATGGGTGGCCAGACCGCGCTGAACTGCGCGCTGGACCTGCACAAGCACGGCGTGCTGGCCAAGTACGGCGTCGAGATGATCGGCGCCAACGAGGTCGCCATCGAGAAGGCCGAGGACCGCCTGAAGTTCAAGGACGCGATGACCAAGATCGGTCTGGACTCGGCCAAGTCGGGCATCGCGCACACGCTGGAAGAGGCCTGGGGCGTGCAAAAGCGCATCCATGCCGAGATCGGCGGCAATGGCTTCCCGATGGTCATCCGCCCCAGCTTCACGCTCGGCGGCACGGGCGGCGGCATCGCCTACAACCCGGAAGAGTTCGAGGAGATCTGCAAGCGCGGCCTGGACCTGTCGCCCACCAACGAACTGCTCATCGAGGAGAGCCTGATCGGCTGGAAGGAATACGAGATGGAGGTCGTCCGCGACAAGGCGGACAACTGCATCATCGTCTGCTCCATCGAGAACCTCGACCCGATGGGCATCCACACCGGTGACTCCATCACCGTGGCCCCGAGCCAGACGCTGTCCGACAAGGAATACCAGCTGCTGCGCAACGCGTCGCTCGCCGTGCTGCGCGAGATCGGCGTGGACACCGGTGGCTCCAACGTGCAGTTCTCGATCAACCCGAAGAACGGCCGCATGATCGTCATCGAGATGAACCCGCGCGTGTCGCGGTCGTCGGCGCTGGCGTCCAAGGCCACGGGCTTCCCCATCGCCAAGGTCGCGGCCAAGCTGGCCATCGGCTACACGCTGGACGAGCTGAAGAACGACATCACCGGCGGTGCCACGCCGGCGTCCTTCGAGCCCAGCATCGACTACGTCGTCACCAAGATCCCGCGCTTCGCCTTCGAGAAGTTCCCGATGGCCGACTCGCGCCTGACGACGCAGATGAAGTCCGTCGGCGAGGTGATGGCCATGGGCCGCACCTTCCAGGAGAGCTTCCAGAAGGCGCTGCGCGGCCTGGAGACCGGCATCGACGGCCTGACCGAGCGCTCGACCGACCGCGAGGAGATCGTGCAGGAGATCGGCGAGGCCGGTCCCGAGCGCATCCTCTTCCTGGCCGACGCCTTCCGCATCGGCATGACGCTGGGCGAGATCTTTGAAGAGACCGCGGTGGACCCCTGGTTCCTCGCGCAGATCGAACAGCTGGTGCTGATCGAGGCCGACCTGAAGGGCCGCAGCATCGAGTCCCTGGGCGAGGCCGAGCTGCGCCTGCTGAAGACCAAGGGCTTCTCGGACAGGCGCCTGGCCAAGCTGCTGGGCACCAACCAGCATGCCGTGCGCGAGCGCCGCCATGCGCTGAACGTGCGCCCGGTCTACAAGCGCGTGGACACCTGCGCGGCCGAGTTCTCGACGCAGACGGCCTATATGTACTCGACCTACGAAGGCGAGGGCGCCGAGTGCGAGGCGCAGCCCACCGACAAGAAGAAGATCATGGTGCTGGGCGGTGGCCCCAACCGCATCGGCCAGGGCATCGAGTTCGACTACTGCTGCGTGCACGCGGCCCTCGCGATGCGCGAGGACGGGTTTGAAACGCTGATGGTCAACTGCAACCCCGAGACCGTCTCGACCGACTACGACACCAGCGACCGCCTGTACTTCGAGCCCGTCACGCTGGAAGACGTGCTGGAGATCGTCGACAAGGAAAAGCCCACCGGCGTCATCGTGCAGTACGGCGGCCAGACGCCGCTGAAGCTCGCGCTGGACCTGGAGCGCGCCGGCGTGCCCATCATCGGCACGACGCCCGATTCCATCGACATCGCCGAGGACCGCGAGCGCTTCCAGAAGCTGCTGCACGAACTGGGCCTGAAGCAGCCGCCCAACCGCACGGCGCGCACCGAGGAACAGGCCGTCACGCTGGCCAACGAGATCGGCTACCCGCTGGTCGTGCGCCCGAGCTATGTGCTCGGCGGCCGCGCGATGGAGATCGTGCATGGCGACAAGGACCTGGAGCGCTATATGCGCGAGGCCGTGCGCGTGTCCGAGAAGTCGCCGGTACTGCTCGACCACTTCCTGCAGGACGCGGTCGAGGTTGACGTGGACTGCATCAGCGACGGCGTCGACACGATGATCGGCGGCATCATGGAGCACATCGAGGCGGCCGGCATCCACTCCGGCGACTCGGCCTGCTCGCTGCCGCCCTACACGCTGTCGAGCGAAGTGCAGGACGAACTGCGCCGCCAGACCGCGGCCATGGCCAAGGCGCTGAAGGTCGTCGGGCTGATGAACGTGCAGTTCGCGATCCAGGGCGACGTGACCCAGGGCCTGGAGCACTGCACGATCTATGTGCTGGAAGTGAACCCGCGCGCCTCGCGCACGGTGCCCTATGTGAGCAAGGCCACCGGCCAGCAGCTCGCCAAGATTGCCGCGCGCTGCATGGCCGGCGTGAAGCTGAAGGACCAGCGCGACCGCAACGGCCGCGTGCCGCACGAGGTCGTGCCGCCCTACTACAGCGTCAAGGAAGCCGTCTTCCCGTTCAACAAGTTCCCGGGCGTGGACCCCATCCTCAGCCCCGAGATGCGTTCGACCGGCGAGGTGATGGGCGCCGCCCGCACCTTCGGCGAGGCGATGCTGAAGAGCCAGATCGGCGCCGGCTCGCGCCTGCCGCGCCAGGGCAACGTGCTGATCACCGTGAAGAACAGCGACAAGACCCGCGCCGTCGCCATCGCCCGCGACCTGCATGCGCTGGGCTTCGGCATCGTCGCAACCAAGGGCACGGCCGCAGCCATCGCGGAGGCCGGTGTGCCGGTCAAGCTGATCAACAAGATCAAGGACGGCCGCCCGCACATCGTCGACGCGCTCAAGGGCGGCGACATCCAGCTCGTCTTCACGACGGTGGACGAGACCCGCACGGCCATCGCCGACAGCCGCTATATCCGCCAGGCGGCGCTCGCCAATCGCGTGACCTACTACACGACGATGGCGGGCTGCGAGGCCGCCGTCGAAGGCATGAAGCACCAGGACGGCCTGCTCGTGCAATCCCTGCAGGAACTGCACGCCGAGCTGGCCTGAAACGCGCGCGTTTCAGCGGAAACTCATCTCGCTTCAGCGATGTGACGTTGAAGCTAAAATTCCGATCCAACAATTCCGCCGCAGCAGTCCGGGTCCCCTGGGCCGCTGCGGCGGAACTCTTTTGCCCATCGAGTTTTGACATGACGACCATTCCCCTGACCAAGCGCGGCGCCGAGTCGCTCAAGGCCGAGCTGCACCGACTCAAGACTGTCGAGCGCCATGCCGTCGTCCAGGCCATTGCCGAGGCACGCGCCCAGGGTGACCTGAGCGAAAACGCCGAGTACGACGCAGCCAAGGACAAACAGGGTTTCATCGAAGGCCGCATCCTCGAGATCGAGGGCAAGCTCGCCGCGGCGCAGATCATCGACCCGTCCACGCTGGATGCCGGCGGCCGTGTGGTCTTCGGTGCGACGGTGGATCTTGAGGAAGAGGCCAGCGGCGCCGAAGTGACCTACCAGATCACGGGCGACGACGAGGCCGACATCAAGCTGGGCCGCATCTCGGTCAGCTCGCCCATCGCGCGTGCGCTGATCGGCAAGGAGGCTGGCGACGTGGCCGAGGTGCAGGCTCCGGGCGGCGTGCGTCGCTACGAAATCATCGAAGTGCGCTACGAATGACCCACCCCCTACCGGCTGCGCCGGCCCCCTCAAGGGGGCGCCGCCAGCGGTCCGGCAAAGCCGGCCCCGCGGCAGCCGCTCGGTAAGGCACTACAACAGCCTTCGATGTTCCTGAAACTTCAAGCCCTGCTGGCCGCTCTCTGGGGCGGCCTTTTGCTGTGCATCGCCTTCGTCGCCACGCCAAGCGCCTTTGCCGTGCTGGAACGCGCGCAGGCGGGAGCCTATGTGGCGCGGGTGTTCGCCATCGAGGCGCAGCTCAGCCTGGCATTGGGCCTGGTGTTGATGATGATCGAGCGTCGCCTTGCGCGGGACGCGGCGGAGGCGGGTACCTCGGCCAGCCAGTTCTCGGCCCGCCTGCTGCTGCCGGTCGTCGCGCTGTTCTGCACCATCGCCGGCTACTACGGCCTGCAGCCGCTGATGGCGAGCGCCAAGGCCGGCGTGGGCGTCGCGTCCTTCGCGGCGCTGCACGGCGTCTCGCTGGCTTTCTTCGGCGTGAAGGGCCTTGCCGTACTGGCCCTCGCGTGGATCAGTCAGCGAAGGACTTCTTGACGCTGGTGGGCTTGCGCCGCTTGGCGCGCTTGACCTCGCCGCCCTGGGTCACGCGTTCGTTGCCCATGACCTTGACCTTGCTGACCTGGGGGCGCGCATTGCCGCTCTTGGAAAACTTGACGATCTTCACGACGCGCGGGCCGGGCATCGCGTCCTCGCGGTCGGCCCTGGCCTTCTCGGGGATGGGCCGCCACAGCACCAGCAGCTTGCCGATGTGCTGGATGGGCGCGGCATTCAGTTCGTCGCAAAGCTGGGCGAACATGGCCTCGCGGGCCGCGCGGTCGTCGCCGAGCACGCGGACCTTGATGAGGCCGTGGGATTTCAGCGCCGCGTCGGTTTCCTTCACGACGGCGGGCGTCAGGCCCTCGCCGCCGATCATCACGACGGGGTCGAGATGGTGGGCATCGGCGCGCTTGTCCTTGCGCTGGGCGGGGGTCAGATTGATTTGAGGCATCCCCGTATTATCCCGTAGGCATGAAAACTCAAACCAAAAGCAAGAAACTCAACAAGGCGTGGCTGAACAATCACGTCAGCGACCCCTATGTGCAGCAGGCCCAGAAGGATGGTTATCGCTCCCGCGCGGCCTACAAGCTCAAGGAGATCGACGAGGAGCTCAAGCTGATACGCCCGGGCCAGGTGGTCGTGGACCTGGGCGCCACGCCGGGCGCCTGGAGTCAGTACCTGCGCCGCCGGTTCGCGCCCAAGGAGGCGGGGCAGGGTGGGGCGGCGGTGGGGCAGCTCAACGGCACCATCATCGCGCTGGACCTGCTGGACTTCGAGCCCATCGAGGGCGTGCAGTTCATCCAGGGCGATTTCCAGGAAGACGCGGTGCTGGCCCAACTGGAGGCCGCGCTGGCCGGCCGGCCGGTCGACGTCGTCGTGTCGGACATGGCGCCCAATCTGTCGGGCATCGCGTCCACCGACGCCGCCCGCATCTCCAATCTCATCGAGCTGGCCGTGGATTTCGCCGGCAGCCACCTGAAGCCTGAGGGTGCGCTGGTGGCCAAGGTCTTCCACGGCAGCGGCTACAACGAACTCGTGGCCCTGTTCCGCGCCACCTTCAAGACGGTCAAGGTGGTCAAGCCCAAGGCCTCGCGGGAGCGCTCCTCCGAGACATTCTTGGTCGGTATCGGATTGAAACCCCGTTGATCTCAGGGCTCATCCCCTTGCGTCACCTAAAATCGCCCCCACTGTCCTGAAACCCGCGCTGGGTCATCAGGGCCAAGGAGTCGCAGTGAACAATCAATGGTTTTCGAAATTCGCCGTCTGGATCGTGATCGCGCTGGTGCTGTTCGCGGTCGTCAAGCAGTTCGGCGGCGCGACGGCGCCGGGCAACCAGATCGGCTACTCCGAGTTCCTCGATGAGGTGCAGGCGCGCCGCATCAAGCAGGTCACGCTGACCGAGGGCGGCGCCAGCGGCGCCGAGATCCTGGCCGAAACCACCGACGGCAAGAAGTTGCGCGTGACGGCCACCTACCTCGACCGCGGCCTGATCGGCGACCTGCGCAACAACGGCATCAAGTTCGACGTCAAGCCGCGCGAGGAGCAGAGCTTCCTGATCAGCATGCTGATCAACTGGACGCCGATGCTGCTGCTGATCGGCGTCTGGGTCTACTTCATGCGCCAGATGCAGGGCGGCGGCAAGGGCGGCGCGTTCAGCTTCGGCAAGAGCAAGGCCCGCATGCTGGACGAGAACAACAACACCGTCACCTTCGCCGACGTGGCCGGCTGCGACGAGGCCAAGGAAGAGGTGAAGGAGCTGGTCGACTTCCTGAAGGACCCGCAGAAGTTCCAGAAGCTCGGCGGTCGCATCCCGCGCGGCGTGCTGATGGTCGGCCCTCCGGGCACCGGCAAGACGCTGCTGGCCAAGTCCATCGCCGGCGAGGCCAAGGTGCCCTTCTTCACGATTTCGGGCTCCGACTTCGTCGAGATGTTCGTCGGCGTCGGCGCGGCCCGCGTGCGCGACATGTTCGAGCAGGCCAAGAAGAGCGCGCCCTGCATCATCTTCATCGACGAAATCGACGCTGTCGGCCGCCACCGTGGCGCCGGCCTGGGCGGCGGCAACGACGAGCGCGAGCAGACGCTGAACCAGATGCTGGTCGAGATGGACGGCTTCGACACCAACCTCGGCGTCATCGTCATCGCAGCCACCAACCGCCCCGACATCCTCGACCCGGCCCTGCTGCGCCCCGGCCGCTTCGACCGCCAGGTCTACGTGACGCTGCCGGACATCCGCGGCCGCGAGCAGATCCTGAACGTGCACATGCGCAAGGTACCCATCGGCCAGGACGTGAACGCGTCCATCCTGGCGCGCGGCACGCCCGGCATGAGCGGCGCCGACCTTGCCAACCTCGTCAACGAGGCGGCGCTGTTCGCCGCCCGCCGCAATGCCCGCCTCGTCGAGATGATCGACTTCGAGCGCGCCAAGGACAAGCTCTACATGGGCCCCGAGCGCAAGAGCATGGTCATGACCGAGGACGAGAAGAAGGCCACGGCCTATCACGAGTCCGGCCACGCCGTTGTCGCCGAGCTGCTGCCCAACACCGACCCGGTCCACAAGGTCACCATCATGCCGCGCGGCCGCGCGCTGGGCGTGACCTGGCAGCTGCCCGAGCGTGACCAGCACAGCCTCTACTTCAAGCAGATGCTCAACAGCATCAGCATCATGTTCGGTGGCCGCATCGCCGAGGACCTGTTCGTCCACGACATCTCGACCGGCGCCTCCAACGACTACGAGCGCGCCACGCGCATGGCCCGCGACATGGTCACGCGCTACGGCATGAGCGAGCTGCTCGGCCCGATGGTCTATGCCGAGAACGAGGGCGAGGTCTTCCTCGGCCGCAGCATGACCAAGACGGCCAACATCAGCGAAAGCACGCAACAGAAGGTCGATGGCGAGATCCGCCGCATCCTCGACCAGCAGTACGCCGTGGCGCAGCAGATCCTTGAGGACAACCGCGACAAGGTCGAGGCCATGACCGCCGCGCTGATGAAGTGGGAAACCATCGATCGCGACCAGATCTTGGACATCATGGCCGGCCGCCCGCCGCGCGCGCCCGGCGACACGCCGCCCGCGTCCAGCGGCCCGACGGGCGGCACGCCGCCGGTCAGCACCGACGGCGCCCCCGCCGCGGCCTGATCCCCTCCCGAACCGACGGGCCCGGCTTCAAACCGGGCCCGTTTTCCATTCAAGACCATGCATTGGCAGACCCGCCGCTTCCGCATCGACCTGAGCCGCCCCCGCGTGATGGGCATCGTCAATGCGACGCCCGATTCCTTCTCGGATGGTGGCCGGCACGATGAGGCCCGCGGCGCAATCGCCCACTGCGAGAGGCTCGTCGCGGAGGGTGCCGACATCCTGGACATCGGCGGCGAGTCCACGCGGCCCGGCGCGCCGCATGTCGATGCGGCCAGCGAGTGGGCCCGCATCGACAAGGTGCTGGCCGCCGCCCTGACGCTGGGCGTGCCGGTTTCCGTGGATACCTACAAGCCCGAGGTGATGCGGCGCGCGCTGGATGCCGGTGCCGACATCGTCAATGACGTGCAGGCGCTGCAGATGCCGGGCGCACTGGCGGCCGTGGCCGGCAGCGGCGCGGGCGTCTGCCTGATGCATATGCGCGGCGAGCCGGCGTCGATGATGGATCTGGCCTGCTATGGCGACGTGGTGGCCGAGGTTGCCGCCTTCCTGGCGCGGCGCGCCCAGGCGGCGCGTGACGCGGGCATTGCCGCGGACTGCATCGCGCTGGACCCTGGCTATGGCTTCGCGAAGAAGGCCGAGCACAACCTGAGGCTGCTGGCGGGCCAGCGACGCCTGGCCGAGCTGGGCCATCCGCTGCTGGTGGGCTGGTCGCGCAAGCGCACGCTGGGCGACATCACCGGCCGTCCTGTGGACCAGCGCCTGCCCGCCAGCCTGGCCGCGGCGCTGCGCGCGGTCAGCGCCGGCGCGAACGTGCTGCGCGTGCACGATGTCGCCGCAACGGTGGACGCCCTCAAGGTCTGGGCCGCGGTCGATGCGGCGACAATTCCAGCCATTGAATAGAAGGAAGAGCTCGATGAGCCGCAAGTATTTTGGAACCGACGGCATTCGAGGCACGGTGGGCCAGAGCCCGATCACGCCCGACTTCATGCTGCGCCTGGGCCACGCCGTCGGCAGCGTGCTGCGCAAGACCGCCAAGCGCCCGACGGTGCTGATCGGCAAGGACACGCGCATTTCCGGCTACATGATCGAGTCGGCACTGGAGGCCGGCTTCGCCTCGGCCGGCGTCAATGTGCTGCTGACCGGCCCGCTGCCGACGCCCGGCGTGGCCTACTTGACCCGCGCACTGCGCCAGGACCTGGGCGTCGTCATCAGCGCCTCGCACAACCCCTTCCAGGACAATGGCATCAAGTTCTTCTCGGCCAAGGGCGAGAAGCTGCCCGACGCCTGGGAACTGGCCGTCGAGGCCGCGCTGGACGAGGCGCCGCAGTGGGTGGACTCGGCCAGCCTGGGGCGCGCCAAGCGCCTGGAAGACGCGCGCGGCCGCTACATCGAGTTCTGCAAGAACAGCTTCGGCTCCGACCTGACGCTCAAGGGCATGAAGATCGTCGTCGATGCGGCCCATGGGGCGGCCTATCACGTCGCGCCGGACGTCTTCCACGAGCTGGGCGCCGAGGTCATCTCCATCGGCTGCAAGCCCGACGGCTTCAACATCAATGCGGGCGTCGGTGCGACGGCGCCGGGCGCCCTGGTCGAGGCCGTGAAGGCGCATGGCGCGGACTACGGCGTCGCGCTGGACGGCGATGCGGACCGGCTGCAGCTGGTGGATGCCAACGGCCGCCTCTACAACGGCGACGAGCTGCTCTATGTGATGGTGGCGGACCGCCTCAACCAGGGCCTGCGGGTTCCGGGCGCGGTCGGCACGCTGATGACCAATATGGCCGTCGAGGTGGCGCTGCGCTCGCGCGATGTCGAGTTCGTGCGCGCCAAGGTCGGCGACCGCTATGTGCTGGAGGAGCTGGCCGCGCGCGGCTGGCAGCTGGGCGGCGAGGGCTCCGGCCATCTGCTGGCCCTGGACAAGCACACGACCGGCGACGGCATCGTCAGTGCGCTGCTGGTGCTGCAGTCGGTCTGCCGCAGCGGGCGCAGTCTGGCGGAGCAGCTGCAGGGCGTCGACCTGTTCCCGCAGACGCTGATCAACGTCCGCCTGGCGGCCGGCCAGGACTGGAAGAGCAGCAGCCGCCTCGCCGAGGAGCAGACGGCCGTCGCGGCCGAGCTCGGCGACCGCGGCCGGGTGCTGATCCGCGCCTCGGGCACCGAGCCCCTGCTGCGCGTGATGGTCGAGGCCTCGGATGCCGCGCTGGCGCAGCGCTGTGCCCAGCGGCTGGCGGAGGCCGTTGCGGCCTGATCTTTTCGGGGTGCACAGCCGCAGCGAGGCCGCCGACGAGGCGGCCTTTTCTTGGCCGTCAGCCGCAAAAGGCGGCTTCATCCCCTCCTCCGGCAGCGTGTGACGGCCGCGTGAATGTCAAATGACGCTGTCATAAACCGGCCCGAATGACTTCACAGAGGGCGTTTGGCGCGCTCCAATGGCCATTTGGCCCAGATGACGGTCACCGAATCGTCACATTCGATCCCTAGGATGCCGGTCATCGTCAAACCCGCTCAGCGGAAGGTGTCTCAGATGAACTTTGTCCAGGTCAGCAAGTCGTTCGCGCTTATTTCCACTTTGGCGGGTCTGTTCGGCGCCCAGGCAGCCCTGGCCCAGGACGTGACCGGCGCTGGCGCCACCTTCCCGGCCCCCATCTATGCCAAGTGGGCCGACGCCTACAACAAGGCCACCGGTGCCCGCATCAACTACCAGTCCGTCGGCTCCGGCGCCGGCATCAAGCAGATCAAGGCCAAGACCGTGGACTTCGGCGCGTCCGATATGCCGCTGAAGGACGAAGACCTGGCCAAGGACGGCCTGTTGCAATTCCCGACCGTCATCGGCGGCGTCGTGCCCGTCGTCAACATCAAGGGCATTGCCGCCGGCCAGATCAAGCTCACCGGCACCGTGCTGGCCGACATCTACCTGGGCAAGGTCACGAAGTGGAACGACGCGGCCATCACCGCGCTGAACCCCGGTGTGGCCCTGCCTGACGCTGCCATTGCCCCGGTGGCCCGCGCCGACGGCTCCGGCACGACCTTCATCTTCACGAACTACCTGTCCAAGGTCAGCCCCGAGTGGAAGGACAAGGTCGGCGAGGGCACGACGGTCAAGTGGCTGGCCGGCACGGCCGGCAAGGGCAACGAAGGCGTCGCCGCCTTCGTGCAGCGCCTGCCCAACTCCATCGGCTACGTCGAGTACGCCTATGTGAAGCAGAACAAGATGACCTTCGTCCAGCTGAAGAACAAGGAAGGCCAGTGGGTCAACCCCAATGACGAGGCCTTCAAGGCCGCCGCCGCCGGCGCCGATTGGAAGAAGACTTTCTACCAGATCACGACCGACCAGCCGGGCAAGGCCTCGTGGCCCATCACCAACCCGACCTACATCCTGATGTTCAAGTCCCAGGACAAGCCCGCACAGGCCGCCGCCGTGCTGAAGTTCTTCGACTGGGCCTATGGCAATGGCGACAAGATGGCCGACGACCTCGACTACGTTCCCCTGCCTGCCAGCGTGAAGGAACTGGTGCACAAGCAGTGGGGCGAGATCAAGGACGCGTCCGGCAAGGTCGTTTCCCACAAGTAAACCCCAGGCGCTGAGCCAGGCCCGGCATCGCCGGGCCTTTGCCACATCAACGGCGCCCTTTCATTCCAGACCCCGGAGGTTCCTTGGCAGCCATCCTTCCCGCCGACAGCGCAGGTGCTGATCGAAGCGAACCTCAGCCGCAAACCGCGCCGATGAGCCCCCAACCCCCGCGCCGCCGCGTCGCGCCCTGGGCCGACACACTGTTCGCGGCGCTGTCCCAGGGGGCTGCCTGGCTGACGCTGGCCCTGATGGCCGGCATCATCGGCTCCCTCATCGTCGGCGCAACACCGGCCCTGGAGGCCTATGGCCTCGGTTTCCTGACCAGCGCGGACTGGGACCCGGTGCAGGAGAAGTTCGGCGGCCTGGTGATGATCTACGGCACGCTGGCCTCGTCCTTCATCGCGCTGCTCATCGCGGTGCCGGTCAGCTTCGGCATCGCCATCTTCCTGACCGAGCTCTCGCCCAGCTGGCTCAAGCGCCCGCTGGGCATCGCCATCGAGCTGCTGGCCGCCGTGCCTTCCATCGTCTACGGCATGTGGGGCCTGCTGGTCTTCGGTCCCATCCTGGCCACCTTCGTGCAGCAGCCGCTGCAGGCCCTGCTGGGCGGCGTGCCGGTGCTGGGCTCGCTGGTGTCCGGCCCGCCCGTGGGCATCGGCATCCTGTCGGCCGGCATCATCCTGGCGATCATGATCATTCCCTTCATCGCCTCGGTGATGCGCGACGTCTTCGAGGTCACGCCGCCGATGCTGAAGGAAAGCGCCTACGGCCTGGGCGCGACGACCTGGGAAGTCGTCTCCAAGGTGGTGCTGCCGTTCACGAAGACCGGCGTCGTCGGCGGCGTCATGCTCGGCCTGGGCCGCGCGCTGGGCGAGACCATGGCCGTCACCTTCGTCATCGGCAACATGAACCAGCTGAACTCGCTGTCCGTCTTCGAGGCGGCTAACAGCATCACGTCCACGCTGGCCAACGAATTCGCCGAGGCCGGCGAGGGCCTGCACCAGGCCTCGCTGATGTACCTCGGCCTGCTGCTGTTCGTCATCACCTTCGTCGTGCTCTCCATTTCCAAGCTGCTGCTGCTGCGCCTGAAGAAGAGCGAAGGAGTCCGCACATGAGCAAGCTCGACGCCGGCCGCCTGGCCAGGCATGCCAAGCGCAAGCGCATCAACGCCGTCGCGCTGACGCTGTCGCTCGGCGCGATGGCCTTCGGCGTGTTCTGGCTGATCTGGATCCTGTTCGAGACCATCTACCTCGGCATGGGCGGTCTGAACTGGGCCACCTTCACGCAGATGACGCCGCCGCCTCAGGGCGAAGGCGGTGGCCTGGCCAACGCCATCTTCGGCAGTTTCGTCATGGTCGGCCTGGCCACGCTGGTCGGCACCCCGGTCGGCATCCTGGCCGGCGTCTACCTGGCCGAGTACGGCCAGAAGACCTGGCTCGGCAGCGCGGTGCGCTTCATCAACGACATCCTGCTGTCGGCGCCGTCCATCGTCGTCGGCCTGTTCGTCTACGCGGTCGTCGTTGCCCGCATGCACAGCTTCTCGGGGCTGGCCGGCTCGCTGGCCCTGGCCCTGCTGGTCATTCCGGTCGTCATCCGCACGACCGAGAACATGCTCAGCCTGGTGCCCAATGCGCTGCGCGAGGCGGCCTATGCGCTCGGCACGCCGAAGTGGAAGGTCATCCTCTCCATCACGCTGAAGGCCGCGCGTGCCGGCGTCATCACCGGCATCATGCTGGCGCTGGCCCGCGTGTCCGGCGAGACCGCGCCGCTGCTGTTCACCGCGCTGTCCAACCAGTTTTGGACCAGCGACGTCGGCGCGCCGATGGCCAGCCTGCCGGTCACCATCTTCAAGTTCGCGATGAGCCCGTACGAGAACTGGCAGAAGCTGGCCTGGGCGGGGGTCTTCCTGATCACCGTCGGCGTGCTGCTGTTGAACATCCTCGCGCGCGTGCTCTTCAAGAACAAACACTAAGGACCCGGCCCATGGACGCCAAGATCGAAACCTCGCTGGGTGAGCGCGCCAAACTCTCGGTGCGTAACCTGAACTTCTACTACGGCAGCTTCCACGCGCTGAAGAACATCAACCTCGACATCCCCGAGAAGAAGGTCACCGCCTTCATCGGCCCGTCGGGCTGCGGCAAGTCGACGCTGCTGCGCACGCTGAACCGCATGTTCGAGCTCTACCCCGAGCAGCGCGCCGAAGGCCAGATCCTGCTGGACGGCGAGGACATCCTGACCAGCCGCGACGACGTCTCGCTGATCCGTGCCAAGGTCGGCATGGTCTTTCAGAAGCCCACGCCCTTCCCGATGTCCATCTACGACAACATCGCCTTCGGCGTGCGCCTGTTCGAGACGCTGCCGCGCGTCGAGATGGACGAGCGCGTGGAATGGGCGCTGAAGAAGGCCGCGCTCTGGAGCGAGGTGAAGGACAAGCTCAACCAGAGCGGCGCCGGCCTCTCCGGCGGCCAGCAGCAGCGCCTGTGCATCGCGCGCGGCATCGCCATCAAGCCCGAGGTGCTGCTGCTCGACGAACCCTGCTCCGCGCTGGACCCGATCTCGACCGGCAAGATCGAGGAACTGATCCACGAGCTCAAGAGCGACTACACCGTGGCCATCGTGACCCACAACATGCAGCAGGCCGCGCGCTGCTCCGACTACACGGCCTATATGTACCTGGGCGACCTGATCGAATTCGGCCCGACCGCCGAGCTCTTCATGAAGCCCAAGCGCAAGGACACGGAAGACTACATCACGGGCCGCTTCGGCTGACCCGCAAGGAGGCACCATGGTTGACAAGCATCTCTCCACCCAGTTCGATGCCGAGCTCAGCGGCATCTCCACGCGCGTGCTCGAAATGGGCGGCCTCGTCGAGGCCCAGGTGGCCCAGGCCGTGCAGGCCCTCAGCGACTTCAGCGCCGAGTCGGCCGACGAAGTGCTGGCCCGTGAGGGCCGCGTCAACGCGATGGAAGTCGAGATCGACCGCGATCTCTCCACCATCATCGCGCGGCGCCAGCCCACGGCCCGCGACCTGCGCCTGCTGATCGCCATCAGCAAGAGCATCGCCAACCTCGAGCGCGTCGGCGACGAGGCCGCGCGCATCGCGCGCACAGTGCAGCGCCTGGTGTCCGGCGGTGTCTCCAGCCGGCTGCGCGTGCCGATGTCGGACCTGGCCTTCGAGGCCGAGCTCGCCACCGGCCAGCTGCGCAAGGCGCTGGACTCCTTCGCCCGGCTGGACGTCGAGCGCGCGCTCGACGTGCTCAAGCACGACGACGAGATCGACAAGGAATTCGACGGCCTGCTGCGCAAGCTCATCACCTACATGATGGAAGACCCGCGCACGATCTCCTCGTCCATCGACCTCGTCTTCGTCGCCAAGGCCATCGAGCGCGTGGGCGACCACGCCAAGAACCTGGCCGAGGTCGTCATCTATGTGGTCAAGGGCCAGGACGTCCGGCACAACACGCCGGAAGCCGTCGAAACAATGGTGCGATAGCCCACCCCCTACCGGCTTCGCCGGCCCCCTCAAGGGGGCACTGTCAGTGGCCCGGCAAAGCCGGCTCCACGACAGTCATTCGGTACGGCACTACTTTCGAAAGAGAGCTTTTATGAGTCGAATCCTGGTGGTGGAAGACGAATCGGCGATCGCCGAACTGATCTCCATCAATCTGCGCCACGCCGGTTTCGAGGTCACCCTCGCCGGCAGCGCCACCGCGGCCCAGTACGAAGTGGACCGCGTGCTGCCCGACCTGGTCGTGCTGGACTGGATGCTGCCCGGCCAGAGCGGCGTGGCCCTGGCCCGCCAGTGGCGCGGTGCGGCGCGCACCAAGGAGCTGCCCGTCATCATGCTGACGGCGCGCGCCGAGGAGGGCGACAAGATTGCCGGCCTGGATGCGGGGGCTGACGACTACGTCACCAAGCCCTTCTCGACCAACGAACTGCTGGCGCGCATCCGCGCCGTGCTGCGCCGCAAGGCGCCCGAGGCGCTGGACAGCGCGGTCGAGGTCGGCCCGCTGCTGCTGGACCCGGGCACGCGCCGCGTCAGCCGCGAGGGTGTGGAGGTCAAGCTCGGGCCCACCGAGTTCCGCCTGCTGCATTTCCTGATGACCCATCCCGAGCGCGTGCACAGCCGCTCGCAGCTGCTGGATCGCGTCTGGGGCGACCATGTCTTCATCGAGGAGCGCACCATCGACGTCCACGTCAAGCGCCTGCGCGAGGCGCTGGAGCGGGTGCAGTGCGCGCGCATGATCGAGACCGTCCGTGGCGCCGGCTACCGGCTGACCCAGCAAGCCAGCGCACTCTCCGCCTGAGTCCCGTCCGCAGTTCATGACCTGGTTGTTGCCTCGACTGCTGCAGGCCCTCGCGGCCGCGTTGTTCGGTTTCCTGTTGGGTGCGGCGGTGCGCGGGACGACCGGCTTCGAAGGCCTGGGCCTGGGTGTCGGCGTCGTCACCGGCGTCGGCCTGCTGTTGCTGCTCGATGCCGTGCGTGGCCACCGTCTGCTGAGCTGGCTGCGCGGCAACCAGCAGGACAACGCGCCGCGCGACACCGGCCTCTGGGGCGAGCTGGGCTATCGCGTCGAGCGGGCGATGCGCGACCGCGACCGCGCGGTGGCCCGCGGCCGCGTCGAACTCGAGCAGTTCCTGTCGGCCATCGAGGCCTCGCCCAACGGCGTGCTGATGCTGGACGCCCAGGAGCACATCCTCTGGTGCAACCGCGTCGCGGCCGACCACTTCGCGCTCGACCCCAAGCGCGACCTGCAGCAGCGCATCACCAACCTCGTGCGCGCGCCGGCCTTCGTCGCCTACCTGCAGGCCGGCCGCTTTGCCGAGCCCCTCGTGCTGGGCAATGGCCGCGGGCCGGGCACGCTGTCCATCATCGTGCGCGAGTATGGCGAGGGGCAGCGCCTGGTGCTGACGCTGGACATCACCGAGCGCCTGCGCTCCGAGGCGATGCGGCGCGACTTCGTCGCCAATGTCTCGCACGAGATCCGCACGCCGCTGACCGTGCTGTCCGGCTTCATCGAGACCCTGCACACGCTGCCGCTGACGGCCGTGGAGCGCGACCGCGTGCTGGTGCTGATGAACCAGCAGACGCAACGCATGCAGACCCTCGTCGCCGACCTGCTGACGCTGGCCCAGCTCGAAGGCAGCCCGCGCCCGGCGCCGGACCGCTGGGTTGCGCTGGACGGCCTGCTGCTGCGCATCGCGGCCGACGCCGAGGCCCTGTCGGCCGGCCGCCATCCGCTGCGCCTCAAGCCGGAGACCGGCGTCGAGCTCGCCGGTGTCGAGAGCGAGCTGCTGAGTGCCATCGCCAACCTCGTGACCAATGCGGTGCGCTACACGCCCGACGGCGGTGAGATCGAGGTGGCTTGGCGCCTGCTGGAGGACGGCAGCGGCGAGCTGACCGTCATCGACACCGGCCGTGGCATCGCGCGCGAACACATCCCGCGCCTGACCGAGCGCTTCTACCGCGTGGACGGCAGCCGTTCGCGCGAGACCGGTGGCACGGGCCTGGGGCTGTCCATCGTCAAGCACGTCATGCAGCGCCATGGCGGCGAATTGATGATCGAGAGCGAGGTCGGCAAGGGCTCGCGCTTTCGGCTCGTTTTCCCGGCCGCTCGTGTGCGTTTGGCCAGCGATTCGGTGCTGGGCGACGAGGCCGCCTTCAGCGGCGCCGCGCTGTCAGATCACTGACGAGCCAGCAGCACCAGGCCGGCGCTGCTGCCGCGGTCGGTCGGGCGCTTCACATGGGCGACGACCTGCCACCCTGGGGGCGTGGCTTGCCCGGGGTTGATGACCGCGTGGCTGCAGGCCGTGCCGGCCAGCGTGCCGCGCCCCTGCACGCGCCAGCCGCCATGCCATTCCAGTGCGGCCAGCGTTGCCAGGGTCTGCTCAGGCGCGGCCAGGCAGTTCACCGTCGCCGGCAGGTAGGGCTTGAGCCGGGCGACGAGCGGGCCGTTGCTGCGTGCATAGTCCAGCGGCGGCAGCAGCAGGCTCATGACGAGCAGCCAGCCCAGGGCCACGCCGCCGGCCGGCAAGGCCAGGCTTTTCCAGAGCGCGTGCCGATGGCGTGCGGTGCGCCAGCGCACCAGGGCCAGCCAGGCGACCGTGGCGACGATGGCGAACGCCAACGCCAGCAGGCTGAAGCGAGGCTCGAAGCCCTCGGCCAGGCGGCGCATATTGGCCAGCGGACGGGCCGGCCAGCCGGTCTGCATGGACACGTAGTACAGCCAGAAGAACAGCGCCGCGGCACTGAAGAAGAAGACCGAGAACCAGTCCACAGCTGCCGAGAAGCCGCGGGTCAGGGTCGGCAGCGCGAATGCGGCCAGGATGGCCAGTGACGGCAGGGCCAGCAGCAGTGCGCGGTCCGAGCCGTCCATCGTGATGCAGGCCAGCAGCGGCACGAGCAGCGCGATGACGGGCACGGTGATGTGGCGGCGCAGCCGCTGGCGGCGCCAGCGCCACAGCGTCCACAGCGCCATCGGGCCGGCAGGCCAGCAGAACCAGGCCAGCAGGCTCAGCAGCGGACCGGGCTCCAGTTCGGCCCGGACACGCCAGGCCCAGCCGTCGAAGGCCCAGGCTGCCAGCACGGCCAGCGTCAGTGCGCCCAGCAGCCACACGCGCTGGGCCTTGGCCGCCTCGTAGCTGGAGCGGTGGTTGAGCAGCACACCCAGCGCGCCGAGCAGGCAGGCCACGGTCGGCGCGCCGCTGACCGCCAGCGCCGGCAGGGCCAGCAGCACCGCGATGCGCGACTGGGGGCGCCGGAAGGGTGCCGCCGCAAGCCCATAAAGGTAGACCGACACCGCCAGCAGTTGCAGCAGTTCGGGCGTGGTTTCGTGACCGAGTTGCAGCAGGCCGAGTGATGCCATCAGCGCGAGCAGCGCGCCGTCGGCCAGCGCCCGTGCGTAATCGACCACTTGGGCCTCGCCACCGAAGGCGAAGGCCACAGGCTGAGCGGCCTCGGTGCGGGCGAGGTGAAAGCACGCATACCAGACGGCCACGAGCACACCCACCAGCACGAAGGCATAGGGCAGGCGCGCCGCCACCGGCGCGTTCAGAAAGGGCAGGGCCTTGATCGCCAGTGCGCCCAGCCAGTAGGGCAGGGGGCCGCCTTCTGCCGGGATGCCGGCGATGGCGGGTTGCCACCAGGGGGCACGGCCCTCGGCGATGCTGGCCATGAAGCCGAAGGCCGTCAGGTCGGCGTTGCGCCAGGGGTCGCGGCCGAAGAGCCCGGGCAGCACATAGGCGGCGCACAGCAGGATCAGCGCCAGGCGCGGTAGGCGCACGGCACCGCGCTCGGCGACGATGGCGGGGGTGGGAAGGTTCACGCGTTGAGCTTCGATCGGATCGGCCGGCATGATGCAGCACAAATGACGCAGAAACGGCGAAGTGCGGCCGAGGCGGCAGAAATGACAAAGGGCAGCCTGGAGGCTGCCCTTGCTTTCGGAAGCGGTACGGGACCGCCTCGACGAATTACTTCTTGAGGTGAGCGAACTTGTTGCGGAACTTCTCGACGCGGCCGCCCAGGTTGTCCACGCTCTTCTGCGTGCCCGTGTAGAAGGGGTGCGATTCGCTGGTGGTTTCCAGCTTCACCAGCGGCATGGTCTTGCCGTCGAGCTCGATGGTTTCCTTGGTCTGGACGGTGGAGCGCGTCACGAACTGGAAACCGTTGGACAAGTCGACGAAGACGACGTCGCGGTAGTTGGGGTGAATGCCTTCTTTCATGGGAACCTCTCGGCTAGGTTGGGAGCCACGTCGCCGGTATTGGCAACGCACTTTCCAGGGTGTCTGGGCGGAAAACCCGCGATTGTAGCGAGTTTCCGGGGTCGATGCGTGGACGTCAGCCGCCGCGCCGCATCATGTCGAAGAAGTCCAGGTTGTTCTTCGACGCCTTCATCTTGTCGAGGATGAACTCCATCGCCTCGATCTCGTCCATGTTGTAGAGCAGCTTGCGCAGGATCCAGCTCTTTTGCAGGATCTCGGGCTTGAGCAGCAGTTCCTCGCGGCGCGTGCCGGACTTGTTGATCAGGATGGACGGGTAGACGCGCTTCTCGGCCATGCGGCGATCCAGGTGGATCTCGCAGTTGCCGGTGCCCTTGAACTCCTCGTAGATCACCTGGTCCATCAGGGAGCCGGTGTCGATCAGGGCCGTGCCGATGATGGTCAGCGAGCCGCCTTCCTCGATGTTGCGCGCGGCGCCGAAGAAGCGCTTGGGGCGCTGCAGCGCGTTGGAGTCCACGCCGCCGCTCATGACCTTGCCGGACGAGGGCAGCACGTTGTTGTAGGCGCGGGCCAGGCGGGTGATCGAATCCAGCAGGATGATCACGTCCTTCTTCAGCTCCACCAGGCGCTTGGCGCGCTCGATGACCATCTCGGCCACCTGCACATGGCGGGCGGCGGGCTCGTCGAAGGTCGAGCTGATGACTTCGCCGCGCACGGTGCGGATCATCTCGGTCACTTCCTCGGGGCGCTCGTCGACGAGCAGCACGATGAGGTGGCAGTCCGGCGCGTTGGCGACGAGGGCATGGGCAATGCTCTTCATCATCTCGGTCTTGCCGGTCTTGGGCTGGGCGACGATCAGCGCGCGCTGGCCTTTGCCGATGGGCGCCACCAGGTCGATGATGCGACCGGTGATGTTCTCCTCGCCCTTGAAGCCCTCACGCTCGAGCCTGAACTGTTCCTTGGGGAACAGGGGCGTCAGGTTCTCGAACATGATCTTGTTCTTGCTCTCCTCGGGCGTCTGGCCGTTGACACGGTCGACCTTCACGAGAGCGAAGTAACGCTCGCCGTCCTTGGGCACGCGCACCTCGCCTTCCACCAGGTCGCCGGTGTGCAGGTTGAAGCGGCGGATCTGGCTGGGCGACAGGTAGATGTCGTCCGTCGAGGCCATGAAGCTGGCTTCGATCGAGCGCAGGAAGCCGAAGCCATCGGGCAGGACTTCGAGCACGCCGTCGCCGAAGACCTGCTCGCCGGCCTTGGCGCGCTTCTTCATGATGGCGAACATCAGCTCCTGCTTGCGCAGGCGGCTGACGTTGTCGATCTCCAGTTCCTCGCCCATCTGGATGAGGGCGGAGACGTGAAGGGCTTTGAGTTCGGAAAGATGCATGGGTGAACACCCGTCAGGGGCCGCGGCGCCAGCCAAGGCGCAACGGCGATTCCACGGCCGCCCCGGAACAGGACCGAATGAGCAGTCGCTCAAACGGCGAGCGACGCGGATTCGACAGCTTTTGTGGTGGGAGGGGGCGCCGAGTCCACGCTGGCTGGGGTCTGGTTCGTGACCAGGACGCCCGGGGCGTGTTGGCTATGGCTGCTGCAGCGGGGCGCCGGGAAGCGCCAGAAGCGCCGCAGCAGTCAGACGCGATTATAGGTTCGCGTCGATGAAGGCGGTCAACTGGGCCTTGGACAGGGCGCCGACCTTGGTGGCGGCGAGCTGCCCGTCCTTGAACAGCATCAGCGTCGGGATGCCGCGGATGCCGAACTTGGCGGGAACCTCGCGGTTCTCGTCGACGTTCATCTTGGCGACCTGCAGCTTGTCACCGTAGCCGGTGGCGACCTCGTCCAGGATGGGCGCGATCATCTTGCAGGGGCCGCACCACTCGGCCCAGTAGTCCACCAGCACCGGCTTGCCGGACTGGATCACGTCGGCGTCGAAGGACGCGTCGGAAACATGCTTGATCAATTCGCTGCTCATGGGAGGGTTCCTTGGCCTCAAAGGGTTGGCGGTCGCCGCGACGGCGCCGTCCGAATAGGCAAAATCATTGTGACATAGCCACTTTTGCCCGGACGGTCGCCGGGGTGACCCAAGCAGTGGCAGACATGAGGGCGGGAGGCCTTTCTTGCAAGCCTTGAAGCTCGGCCTGGTGGCCGGAGAAGACATCGATGCCTTCTGGCGCCGCGTCGCGGCCGTCAGCGCCGACTGGCTGGCCGGGCAGGGCGCGCCGCTGCGCGACGCCGTGCTGCTGTTGCCTTTTGCCCAGCAGCTCGTGCCGGCGCGCCGTGCCTTCCTGGCCCGCGGCGGCTGGATGCCGCGCATCAGCACCAGCCACAGCCTGGCCTCGGCCCTGGGGCCGAGCGCGCTGGCCGCGCCGGACCAGCTCTCCGGCGACGCCGCCATCGACGCCTTCACGGCCGACCGCCTGCTGGCCGGCCAAAGCTGGATCCAGCCGCTGCGGCGCAGCAGCCCGCGCGACTACCGCGTGGCGCTGGCCCGCCTGGTCGACACCGCCCAGGCCTTGGCACGCGCCGCGGCCCAGGTACCACCCGAGGCCCGCCCGGCCTTCCTCGATGCCGCCCGCCAGCGCCTGACCACGCTGGACGCCGGCCCCGGCCTGCTGGAACGCGCGCTGGCCCAGGTCGCGCTGGCCTGGGTGGCGGCGGACGAGCGCCGTCCGGCCACCGACACGCTGTTCGCGCTGCGCCCCAGCGCCTGGATCTGGCTGCGCGCCGGCGGGCCCGACCCGCTGGCTGAAGGCCTGCTCGCCGGCGGCGTGCCGGCCCTGTGCCTGGATGCCGACCTGGACCTCGATGAGGCCTGGGCCGGCTTCACGCCCTCGGCGCGGGTGGAGGAGGCTGTCGCGCCGGATTTCGAGGCCCTGGCCGCGCAGGCCGCCACGGCCGTCATCCAGCACCTGAACGCCGGCCGCCGGCCGGTGGCCCTGCTGGCCCAGGACCGCGTCGTCATCCGCCGCGTGCGCGCCCTGCTGGCGCGCCAGGGCCTGCCGGTGCATGACGAAACCGGCTGGACACTGGCGACGACGCCGGCCGCCGCCGCCGTCATGGCTCTGCTGCGCGCGGCGTTGGCCGGTGGCGCGCTGGACGACTGGCTGGCCTGGATGAAATCGGCGCTGGCAGCGGGCTGGGACGTCGAGGCGCTGGAGGCGCGCTGCCGCCGCTTCGGCTGGCGCCAGGCCGCCCAGCTCGATGCCGCCATGCTGCCGCCGGCGCAGGGCGCGCTCTGGCAGCGCGCGCGCCGCCAGCTGGAGCCCCTGGCCGGTGGCGCGCGTTCGCTGGGCGGCTGGCTGGTCGCGCTGGGCCAGGCCTTGAACGGCCTCGCGCCGCTGGCCGAGGTCGAGGGCGGCGAGGCGCTGCTGGAGACGCTGTGGATCTCGCGCAACCCCTGGGCCGGCAGCGCCCACGAGGCGGCGCTGGCGCAGACGCGGCTGCGGCCCGATGAATTCCTGGTCTGGGTGGACGACACGCTGGAGTCCGCCCAGTTCGAGCCGGCACAGGAGGTCGGTGCCGCCGAGGTCGTCATCACGCCGCTGGCCCGCGCGATGCTGCGGCCCTTCGGCGCCATCGTGCTGCCCGGCGCCGACGCCGCCACGCTGGGGCCGGTCACCCCCCAGACCGGGCTGCTGGCCGACGCCGATGCAGCGGCCCTGGGCCTGCCCAGCCTGGCCGAACGCCGCGAGGCCGAGGCGCAGGGCTTTGCGCAGCTGCTGCGCGCGCCGGTGCTGACGCTGCTGCGTTGTGCCTTCGCCGGTGCCGAGCCGCTGCCGCCAAGCCCGCTGCTGGAGCGCCTTGCCGGCGCGGCGGCCAGGGCCGGCCTGGCGCTGCCGGCCTGGCTCGACGAGCGCGAGCCGGTCGACACCTCGCCCCGGCCCCAGGTCCGACCCGCGGCGGACGCCGCCGGGCGCCTGCCCGCCGCGTTGAGCGCCAGCGCCATCGACGCGCTGCGCAACTGCCCCTACCAGTTCTTCAGCCGCGTGCTGCTGGGCCTGCGCGAGGCCGACGAGCTGGAGCAGGAGCTGAGCAAGCGCGACTACGGCACCTGGCTGCATGCGGTGCTGAAGCGCTTCCACGAAGCCCGTGGCGACGATGACGACGCCGCCCTGCGCGCCGCCGCCGCGGCCGAGCTGGCGCTGCTGGACGCTGCCGACTTCCTGCCCTTCTCGGCCGCCTTCGAGCGGCTGTGCCCACTCTATCTGGCCTGGCTGGCCGAGATCGAGGCCACGGGCCAGCGCTATGCGGCCGGCGAGCTGGACCGCGAAGCCCGGCCCTTCCAGGCGCCGCTGGACCCGCTGATGGTCAAGGGCCGCATCGACCGCATCGACGACTCGCCCACCGGCACCTGGCTGCTGGACTACAAGACCGGCGACGCCAAGGGCCTGAAGGCCAAGGTGGCGGCCAGGCTCGAAGACACCCAGCTCGCCACCTATGCGCTGCTGAGCGACGCCGTGCCCGGGCTGCGCGCGGCCTACCTCGTGCTGGACGACGGCAAGGGCGTGGAGCTGCTGTCGCACGAGGACGTCAGTGACACGGCGCTGGCGCTGCGCGACGGCCTGCAGGCCGACCTGATGGCGATACGCGACGGAACCCCGCTGCCCGCGCTGGGCGAAGGCAAGGTCTGCGATTTCTGCGAGGCCCGCGGGCTTTGCCGTCGAGATGATTGGAGCCCGCTGTGACCGAACTCGCCTACTGGGCCGACGGCTACCGCATCCCGCGCGAGCGCTTCTACGCGCTGGCCTGCGACCCCGCGCGCAGCATCGTCGTCGAGGCCTGCGCCGGTGCCGGCAAGACCTGGATGCTGGTCTCGCGCATCCTGCGCGCGCTGCTGGCCGGCGCCGAGCCGCAGCAGATCGTCGCCATCACCTTCACGCGCAAGGCGGCGGGCGAGATGCGCCAGCGCCTGGCCGAATGGCTGGCCGAATTCGCGCGGGCTCCCGAGGCCGAGCAGCTCGCGGCGCTGCGCCAGCGCGGCATCGCGGCCGACGAGGCCGCCGCCCTGAGGCCGCGGCTGGCCACGCTGCAGGCCGAGCTGCTGCGGGGTGGCCGGGCCGTCGAGGTGCGCACCTTCCACGGCTGGTTCTCGCAGTTGCTGCGCGCGGCGCCGCTGGCCTTCCTGCAGCAGCAGGGCATCGCGCCCGAGTTGCAGCTCGTCGAGGACGAGGAGGAGCTGATGCCCACGCTGTGGCGGCGCTTCCACGTGGCCGTGCTGACGAGCGAGGCCCTGCGCGCGGACTTCCAGGCGCTGACGCAGTCGCGCGGCCGCTTCAACCTGCGCGAGTGGCTGCTGGGGGCCTTCGCCAAGCGCGTCGAGTTGCGCCTGGCCGAGGCCGCCGGCGTGCTGGAGGCCAGCCTGCCGGGTGCCGTCGAGCTGCTGGGCACGACGCCGGAGCAGTTCTTCGAGCATCTGCGCGAGCCCTTGAAGGCCCTGGCCCGCCAGCTGGGCCAGGCCAAGGGCAAGAAGGCCCAGGACGCAGCCGTGCTGCTGGAGCAGGCCGAGGACTTCGACGCCGCCTTTGCCGCGCTGTTCACGTTGAAGGGCGAGCCGCGCAAGCTGGGCGTCGCCAGCCCCGACCTGGACGAACTCTGCGACGAGCTGCTGCATCTGCGCGCAGCCATCGTGCAGCAGCATGCCGCCGACGAGCATGCGGCGATGCGCCGCCTGGCCCTGGTGCTGGTCGACGCCTTCGAGGTGCTGAAGCGCGAGCGCGGCCTGGTCGACATGAACGACCTCGAACGCGGCGCGCTGGCCCTGCTGGCCGATGCGCAGACTTCCGGCTGGGTGCAGCAGCGCCTGGACGCCCAGGTGCGCCACCTGCTCATCGACGAGTTCCAGGACACCAGCCCGCTGCAGTGGCAGGCCCTGCACGGCTGGCTCTCGGCCTATGCCGGTGCGGGCGCCGGTGCGCCGCTGTCGGTCTTCATCGTCGGCGACCCCAAGCAGAGCATCTACCGCTTCCGCCGCGCCGACCCGCGCGTGTTCGCCGCGGCGCAGGACTTCGTCTGCGAGGGCCTGGCCGGCGTGCGCCTGGCTTGCGACCACACGCGGCGCAACGCGCCCGAGGTGCTGGCCGCCGTCAACGCGGCTTTCGACGGCGCCCAGCGCGCCGGTGCCTACGGGGGCTTTCGCCTGCACACCACCGAGGTGGCCGAGGTGGACGAACTCGCCGGGCTGTGGTCACTGGACGGCGAAGTCGCGGCTGCGCCCAAAGACGAAGAGCCCGACCCGCTGCGCTGGCGACCCAGCCTGACCGAGGCTCGCCACGAGGCCGAGATCAGCCGGCGCGCGCCCGAGTGCGAGCGGGTCTGCGCGGCCATCGTCGGCCTGCTGCGCGCCCGCCCCGAGCTGCGGGCTGGCGACCTCTTCGTGCTGGCCCGCAAGCGCGATCCGCTGCGCCAGCTCAGCGCCACGCTGACGGCAGCCGGCGTGCCACATGCCGCGCCCGAGGAGCAGCCGCTGGCCGAGCAGCCCGACGTGGCCGACCTGCTGGCGCTGCTGGACGTGCTGGCCTCGCCGGGCCACGACCTGTCCCTGGCCCATGCGCTGCGCAGCCCGCTGTTCGGCGCCGCCAATGCCGACCTGCTCGTGCTGGCCGAGGCCGCTGGCACGGCCGAGTGGCTGGGCCACCCGCCCGCAGAGCGCCGCCGCTGGTGGGATGCGCTGCAGGGCCTCGCGTCGCCCAGCCCGGTGCTGGCGCGTGCCCAGGCCCTGCTGCGCGACTGGGCCGCGCTGGCCCGCCAATGCACGCCGCACGAGCTGCTGGACCGCATCGTCCACGAGGGCGAACTGCTTTCCCGCATCGCCGCCGCGGTGCCGGCGGCCGATGCCGCCGTGCGCCTGCAAAGCGTGCAGGCCCTGCTGCAGGCCGCGCTGGAGCTGGACGGCGGGCGCTATGCCCAGCTCTACGGCTTCGTGCGGGCGCTGAAGAGCCGCCCCGTCAAATTCGTGCCGGCCGCCGCGCCCGATGCCGTGCAGCTGCTGACCATCCACGGCGCCAAGGGGCTGGAGGCCGAGGTGGTCTTCCTGCTCGACACCGACGCGCCGCCGCCCAAGGCCGAGACCCTGGGCCTGCTGCTGGACTGGCCGGTGGGCCAGGCCGCGCCGTGCCGCGCCGCCTTCCTCGCCTCCGAGGCCAGGCCGCCGCAGTCGTTGCAGGCCTTGGTCGACGAGGAGCGCCGCGAGCGCGAGCGCGAGGAGCTCAACGGCCTCTATGTGGCGCTGACGCGGGCACGCCGCGCCCTCGTGCTGAGCCACACGCCGGGCCGCAGCCAGGCCACGAGCTGGTGGGGCCGGCTGCAGCCGCTGGCCCGACGCTGGCCCATCGCGCCGGACGCCGCGGCCCGCAACGACAGCGCCGCGCCGCGGCTCGCGCCACTGCCATGCTGGCAGCCGCCGGCCACGCAGCCCGCGCGTGACGGCGCGGCTCGCAACGAGCGCCAGGCCAAGGTCGGCGAGGCCCTGCACCGCGTGCTCGAATGGGCGTCCGCGCCGGGCCAGGCCCAGCCGCTGGAGCTGCTGCTGGCCGCATCGGCCCAGGCCTTCGGCCTGGATGCCAAGGCCCGCGAGCAGCACGAACAGGCGGCCCGGGCCATCCTCGCCAGCCCCGACTGCCGGCCCTTCTTCGACCCGGCCGAACTGCTCTGGGCTGGCAACGAGGTGGCGGTGGGGCAGGGCGCAGACGACCAGCGCATCGACCGCCTCGTGCAGAAGCGCGACGGCAGCTGGTGGGTGCTGGACTACAAGCTCGGCGCGACGCCGGAGCGCGAGCCGGCCTATCTGGAGCAGATGCGCGGCTACGTCGCCGCCGTGCAGGCCCTGCAGCCGGGCGAACTGGTGCGGGCCGCTTTGATCAGTGGGCAGGGGCGGCTCATCGCGGTCGGCTGAGCGAGGCCAGGCGGCGTGCAGGCCGGCTGACATAGAATGGAGGGCTTGATCGGGGCGTAGCGCAGCCTGGTAGCGCATCTGCTTTGGGAGCAGAGGGTCGCGAGTTCGAATCCCGCCGCCCCGACCAAACCTCTTCGGAACCCGCCGCTGGCCTTGCGCCACGGCGGGTTTGCTTTTGTGAGGCCCCGCATCCCGGGGCCGAGACCCTGGGGCATCCCTAGGGCCGACCGAGCGGTCGGCCGGGACAATCCCGGCCTTTGCTGCAACCCTGGCACGGCCACAAGCCGCGCCCGAGACCCATGGCACTTCAACACCTGAACGACGAGCAGATCGCCACCTGGACCCGCGCCCAGAAGGACGAGTGGTGGTTCAAGAACGTCTTCCGCGGCGACATGGCCCAGCTGACGCTGCGTTCCGGCCTCACGGGCTTCCTGCTCGGCGGCGTGCTGTCGGCCACCGGCCTGTACATCGGCGCCAAGACCGGCCTGTCGCTGGGCGTCGGCCTGACCTCGGTGATCCTCGCCTTCGCGCTGTTCCGGGCCCTGCACTCGGCCGGCCTGGCCAAGGACTACACCATCCTCGAGAACAACTGCACCCAGTCCATCGCGACCGCGTCGGGCTATGTGACTTCGTCGCTGATCGCCAGCCTGCCGGCCTACATGCTGGTAACCGGCGTCATCCCGCCGTGGTGGCAGATGATGGTGTGGATTCTCGTGATTTCGTTGATCGGCGTGCTGATCGCCTTTCCGCTCAAGCGCCGTTTCATCAACGAAGACCAGGCGCCCTTCCCGGAGGGCCGGGCCTGCGGCGTCGTGCTCGATTCGCTGTATGACGGCAACGGCGACGAGGGCGTCTTCAAGGCCAAGCTGCTCGGCTGGGTCAGCGGCGCAGCCGCCCTCTACCAGGGCATCGTCAGCGACGGCTGGATGAAGCTGCTGCAGTTCAAGGTCCTGATGCTGGACAAGTGGGCCGGCCTCAAGGAGCCCAGGTACCTGCACGACCGCCTGGACGATTACTACTACGCCTGGGCCACCAAGGCCCAGGGCTTCATCCCCAACATCCTCGGCACCGACTTCCGCACGCTGGGCCTGCGCCTGACGCTGGACGTGGCCGTCGTCGGCGTCGGCGGCCTGATGGGCCTGGCGATCGCGGCGAGCTGCTTCCTCGGCGCCTTCATCAACTTCGTCGTGCTGGCGCCGCTGATGATCCAGATGGGCGACATCGCCCCGCGCCTGGGCGCCAACGGACTGCCCGTGCCGCTGAGCCGTGTGGAGATCGTCAACCAGTGGTCGCTGTGGTGGGGCGTGACGATGATGGTGGTCGGCGCGATGGTGTCGCTGCTGGCCAAGCCGGAGATCTTCACCGGCCTGTTCAAGAAGCGCGCACCCAAGGTCGCCGACGACGGCGTCGACATCCTCAGGCACATCGAGGTGCCGCTGTGGATCTCCTATATCGGCGTGCCCGCGCTGGGCCTGCTGGGGGCCTTCGTCACCCACCTGTTCTTCGGCGTGCCGCTGTGGATGGCCGTCGTCTCGCTGCCGCTGATCTTCGTGCTCAGCATCATCTGCACGAACTCGATGGCGCTGACCTCCTGGACGCCCACCGGCGCGCTGTCCAAGATCACACAGTTCACGATGGGCGCGCTGGACCGCAGCAACCCGGCCGCCAACCTGCTGCCCGCCGGCATGACGGCCGAGATCTCGTCCAACGCCGCCAACCTGCTTTCCGACATCAAGCCCGGCTACATGCTGGGCGGCAAGCCGCGCCACCAGGCCATCGGCCACGTCATCGGCAACATCGCCGGCGTGCTGGTCTGCGTGCCGCTGTTCTTCCTGCTGTTCCTGCATCCGGACGCGTCCGGCGTGCGTAGCACGGCCGGCATCGTGTCCGACCAGTTCGGCTTCCCCGCCGCGCTGCAATGGAAGGGCGTGGCCGACATCATTTCCAAGGGCCTGAAGAGCCTGCCCGCATCGGTGCTGATCTCGATGGCCGTGGCGGCCTTCGCCGCGGTGGCGATGGAGGTGGCGCGCATCAAGACCAAGGGCCGCTTCCAGCTGTCGGCCGTCGCGACAGGCCTGGGCGTCGTGCTGCCGCCCGAGTCCACCTTCATGATGTTCGTCGGCGCGCTGCTGTTCTGGCTGATGGGCCTGCGCCACGGCAAGAAGCCCGGCAGCTTCGGCCACCGCGTCTGGGTCGAAGGCATGGAACCGATCTGCGCCGGCCTGATCTCCGGCGCCGCGCTGATGGGCATCGGCAACGCGATCATCAACGTGCTGATCTGATAATCACATGTTCTGTCTGCCCGTAGCTCAACTGGATAGAGCAGCTGCCTTCTAAGCAGCAGGTCGGGGGTTCGAGTCCCTCCGGGCAGGCCAAATTTACGGCCGACAACGTCCGAGAACGTCCAAGGCGCCTAGTCATTTCAACGACTTAGGCGCCTTTTTCATTCGAGGATGTCCGAGGATGGCCCTTTACAGCCAGGGGGAACAGGGGGAACATATGGGGGAATGAATCGCTGATTTCCCCGTAGTGGGGGAACGCGTTCCCCCAAAGGCCTGTTCCCCATGCTCACAGATGCCGCCTGCCGCAATGCCAGTTGCCCTGACGACAAGGCCAGGGCCAGGTTCGCTGACGCCGGCGGCCTCTACCTGGAGGTGGCCGCCAGCGGCTCGAAGCGCTGGTTCGTGAAGTACCGGTTCGGCGGCAAGGAAAAGCGCTTGGCGCTGGGCAACTACCCGCTGGTCAGCCTCAAGGAGGCCAGGGAAGGGCGTGACAAGGCCCGCAAGGCCCGCGGCGAAGGGGAAGACCCCGTCCAGGCTCGCCGGGTCGCCAAGGTCGTCAGCAAGGCCGCCGGCGCCCAGACCTTCGAGGCGGTGGCCCGCGAGTGCTTCGAGACGAAGAAGGGCGGCTGGAGCCCGAAGTACGCCGCCCGCTGGATTGAGCGCCTGGAGAAGGATCTGTTCCCCCACATCGGCGCCCTGCCCATGGGGAACATCACCGCGCCGCTGCTGCTGGATGCTCTGCGTCGGGTCGAGAAGCGAGGCGCCATCGAGACCGCCCACACGCTGCGCCAGACCGCGGGCCAGGTGTTCCGCTACGGCGTCCAGACCGGCCGCTGCGAGCGTGACCCGGCGCCCGATCTGCACGGAGCCCTGCAGCCGGTGAAGGTCAAGCACATGGCGGCCGTGCTGGAGCCGACCAGTGCCGGCGAGCTGATGCGCGCCATCGACAGCTACGCTGGCCAGCCGGTGACGCGGGCGGCGCTCCTGCTGTCGGCGCTGCTGTTCCAGCGGCCCGGAAACATCCGCGCCATGGAGTGGGCCGAGGTCGACCTGGAACGGGCCCTATGGACGATCCCGGCCGCCAAGATGAAGCGCACGCTCCACGGGAAGGAGAACGGCCGGCCGCACCTGGTGCCGCTGGCGCCGCAGGCGGTGGCCGTGCTCAAGGAACTGCAGCCGCTCACCGGTCACGGCCGCTACGTCTTCCCGTCGCTGCTGACCGGCGAGAACTGCATGAGCGAGAACACGGTGCGCGCGGCCCTGCGCCGCCTGGGCTACGGTAACGGCGAGATGACGCCGCACGGCTTTCGCGCGATGGCCCGCACGCTGATCATCGAGCGGCTGCCGGGCGTGTCGCCCGACGTCATCGAGGCTCAGTTGGCGCACGGCAAGTCCGGCCCGTTGGGCATGGCCTACGACCGCGCCGAGTTCATGGAGCAGCGGCGGCAGATGATGGCCCTGTGGGCGGACTACCTGGACCAGCTGAAGGCTGGCGCCAAGGTGATCGATTTCAGGGCGGCGTGACCATGCTTGAGATTGCGGGTGGCATCGTCTTGGCGGTCATTCTGCTGTGGGCACTGCCTCTGCTACTCGCCACCGGAGCCGGCATCGCCCTTCTGTGCATCGCACTGATCGTGATCGTGCTCGCCGTGCTGCATTGGCAGACGCTGCTGGGGTTCGTCGCGATGTTCATCGGCTGCTTTGCGGTGGTCGGGTTGGTCGACTTCGGAGTACGCCGAATCTGGAAGCGTTTCAAGCGTTGACCGCGCCCGGCCGGCAGCCGGGCACCGTGGCCACTGCGGTCCAGTGGCAAAGCGGCCGAACCGGGCGGTGCAACGCTCGGTCGGCCTGACCACAACCCACCTGATGAAGAGGTGAATCATGGCTACCCAAACTGTATCCAACAAGGCAGCGAAGCCTTCGTCCCTGCCGCCAGACCTGATCGAGGCTCGCGACCAGGCTTGCTTCCATGCCGCCATGGAGGTTGGCGCAATTGCTGCCATGCTTCGAGCGCAGGAAGATGCCGATGACGCGGAGTTCGTCAGGCATGGTGCGCTGATGCGTGTGGAGGCTCTCGGCAACTCGCTGGTATCGCTTCTCGGATTCGGCCGCGATATTGCGCTGGAAGTCACCGAGGGCTACGAGATCGTCTTCGGCAAGCCGCTGGAGGTGCCCCATGGCTGAAATCACCGCAGATCGATCGGAGATCGAACAACTGCCATTGGGCCCAGGTGCCAGGCAACTGGGCGCTGATGCCGTGGCGGAGCAGCGTGAACTGCTCTCGCTGCTGCTCGACGAAAGCAACCAGTTCTCTGGCTTCGCCAAGCGCGGAATGCTGATGCGAATCCTGGATCTGTCAGACCTTGCGGCGGAGCTCTTTGAGGGTGTCAGTGGGGATGAGCCCTACATACTCGCAGGGCGTCTCCATGGCCTCGGCAACAAGGCGTGCAGCGAGGCAGCCGCGGCAATTCAAGCCGAACGCGGCACTCTCGGGGGAAGTTCATGAGCGCGTCCCCAATGCTTCGCCGCCCGATCATGGGTGGCATCTTCGGCCAGGGCGAATTCGAGCTCGCTACACAGCCCACGATCAGCGCTGGCCTGCACGCAGTCCGGTTCATGGTGATCCAGCCGCGTGCCGGCCGGATCCTGGCCATCTCCGAGAGCAAGACCGAGGCCCTGGCCGGGGCGCGACGCGTGCTGCGCGCCACTGGCGTTGCGAACGACGAGCCGCGCTGGGTGCAGCCACGCCTGTGGTCGGACGCGGAGCTGTCCGTCGTGTCGGAGCCGCCGCCGAGGCCGGTATCGCGGCGCCGGCGCGATGTGTTCGTGCGCTCGGGCGGCTGCTGCGCCTACTGCGGCACGCCGCTGCGCATAGACGGCGCCTGGCATGTCGAGCATCAGCTGCCACGGGCCCTTGGTGGCACGGACGAGGCGCTGAATCTCGTGGCGGCGTGCGAGCGCTGCAATTTGCAGAAAAGCGACCGCACGGCCATCGAGTTCATGGCGGCGCGTGCCGTCTGAGCGCGAGGAAGCGCATGGCCAAAGAAAAGGCGAAAAAGAGAGAGCTCGTCGGGCTGAAGCCTCAACAGAACCTGCTGTTGGCTGCCGCGCTTCTCGACGATCAAGCGACCGTGTCGCAATTGCTTGCTGACAGGGCAAACGAAGAATTGCGTCGGATGAACGCGCTCGCCGACTCACTCGGAATGCCTGCGGGGGAGTCTCGCTGGTACCTGCTGGCGCTGTGGTTCGCTCGGAAGCATCACCCAGCGCTGAAGGAGGTGAAGCAAGACGGACGCAAGCGGAAATGGGGGGCAGTTGAGCACGCCATCCTGGCAGCAGACTTGGAGCGTGAACAACGGAGCAAGACGCCGAAGAAGTCTCAGCGGGATGCCGCAAACGCATTGGCAATGCGATGGCCGTGGAAGAACTTTCTTTCCTCGTGGGATGAGGCGAAGAGTAGGGGAGCTGATCCGGGTGAGGCGCTACTGGCCGCATACAAGGATGCCAAGGGCAGCAGTATGGCCAACAAGTTGCGTGAGCACGAGCGCGTAGCTGGCGATGCCGATTGGGCAGACGTGCTGATGTGGATTCAGGAAAGAACTACGAAGTAGGTTTTTTCCCCAGCCAAATGCCATGCATCCGGGGATGGCCCCGGGCAGCCTTGAAAGGCCCGCAGCATGGCTCGCTTGCTTCGAATCGAATCCGTCCTGGCGCAAACCGGTCAGGCCCGCACCACGCACTATGAGTGCGTCGCGGCGGGAACGATGACCAGTCCCATCAAGATCGGCCCGCGTGCGTCAGCGTGGCCGGATGATGAAGTCGATGCCATCGTCAAGGCGCGCATCGGTGGCGCCACTGATGACGATCTGCGTCGTCTGGTGACGCGGCTGCACGCTGAGCGCAAAGCTCTGGCGGCCCAGCGCGAGGCCAGCCATGCCGCGTAAGACCAAGAAGTCCAGCGGCGAAACCATCGAACTCTCCCGCGCCGACTTGGCAGCCATCGCCGAAGCGCGTCAGGGAATCCCGCTGCCGCTCGACCTCGCGTCCAAGCTGGCCACGCTGGTTCTCGCCGCTCTTCGCGGGCAGCAGATCACGATCAACGACCCGGGCAAGCATCTGCAGAAGGTCTTGGGCGAGCAGGAGCCAGCGCAATGATGGCCGGCCGTCTGATCGGTCTGCAGGAGCTGCGCGCGCGGATCATGGCCAGGCTCTGGCTGTTGGCCTACGAGCTCGAGGAGCGCCGCGAGGCCGCCGCCCAGAACCAGCGCAACCTGACCTGTGCTGGCTACTGTCTGCTGCTGGCCCTCTGTGGCACGTTCGGGAGGCGCTGATGGCAAGAGCTCGCAGCCTCAAACCCGGCTTCTTCAAGAACGAGGATCTCGCCGAGTGCTCGTGCTGGGCCCGCCTCTGCTTCGCCGGCCTGTGGACCCTCGCTGATCGCGAGGGGCGCCTCGAGGACCGGCCCAAGCGCATCAAGGGCGAGCTGTTTGCCTATGACACGGTCGAGGTCGATCCCTTGCTGGCCGAGCTGGCACAGCACGGGTTCATCCTGCGCTACAGCGACGGCAGCCGCGGCCTGATCCAGATCTTGAAGTTCCGCCGGCACCAGAACCCGCATCACAAGGAGCCGGCAAGCGTCCTTCCATCACCTCAAAGCCTGGGGCTTTTGCCTGATGGCATGGCTGTTGAGCCCGAGGCTGAACCCTCGTCGCATGACGACGAAACCCCAGGCAAGCCCGAGGCTAGCCCTGGGTTTTCAGGGGATGAATGCGCCATGAATGGGGTCAAAACCGTGCTGACTCCTGACTCCCTTAACCTGACTCCGGACTCCCTCAACCCCCGGCGCAAAGCCCGGGGCTCGCCGGCCGAGCCGGCGGGGTTCGCGGACTTCTGGGCGGCCTACCCCCGCAAGGTCGGCAAGGCCGATGCGCTCAAGGCGTTCGGGAAGCTGCAGGCCGGACCGGAGCTGGTCGCGATGCTGGTGCAGGCCGTCCAGCGACAGCGGGCCAGCGAGCAGTGGCAGCGCGATGGCGGCCAGTACGTGCCGCACCCGGCGACGTGGCTCAACGGGCGCCGCTGGGAAGACGAGCTCGGCGCTGCCGGTGCGTCCTCGGGCGGCCCTGCAGGCGACGCCACACGGCCGGCCTGGGCGCTCAGTGCTGGCTTCGCCAACCGCTTCGAGGCCGAGAACGCCGGCTGCTTCGAGCACACCAGCAACCGCTTCGCCGACGGCCGGCGACTGGAGACCGCATGAAGCCGCACCACTTCGCCCACCAGGCCATCGACGGCCTGTGGCACACCGTCTGCCGCGCGCCGGACTGCGGATCGCTGCAGAGCGTCGCGGAGAGCCCCTGCAAGGATGCAGCCGAGGACGAAGCGGAGCGTCTCAACGCCGCGGCCGCGTCGGCCGATGCCGGTCAACTGGAGAGCCTTCGATGAGCCCCGACATCGGTGCCGGCGCCGTTTCGATCGCGAAGCCTGAAGAGCTGTGGCACTTGGCCGGCCAGGTGGATGCGGTGAACGCAATTGCGCTCCTCAGCATCACAGCGCCGGGCGAGGCGCGTCAGCAGCTCCTGCGGACGTTGCCGCTCTGCGACGCGCACCCGAGCCTGACCTGGGTCTGGCAGGTGCTGGTCCATGCGTGCACGATGCGGCAGCAGGAGCTGGCGGCCAAGAGCGCAGAACGAGCGCTGCACCTGGCCGACCGACCTCGCGAGCTCCACACGGACTGCGCCGGCATCCTGCTTGTCGACGATGGTGGCGCAGCGCCGATTGAAGCCTTCGACGATGAGACGGCGATATGCGCTTTCGTCGACTGGCTTCATCACCGCCGGGCTGAACGTGATCGCGAAAGCGTTGTGGCCCGCCGCCGCCATGAGTTCCGACTCGTGGGAGACCCGACATGAACGCGGCAGAGCTGAGTCAGAAGCTGGCCGACAGCGCCGACACGGTGGCCGAGTACCTGCTGCCGCGTGGCAAGCGACACGGCGCGGAGTGGAAGGCTGGCAGCGTGTCGGGCGAGGAGGGCCAATCGCTGTCCGTGCGGATCACCGGCGCCAAGCGCGGTGTCTGGCGCGACTTCGCGTCGGGGCAGGGCGGCGACCTGCTCGACCTGTGGTGCGCGGCGCGCAGTCTCTCCCTGGCCGAAGCGATCACCGAGGCCAAGGCCTACTTGGGGATTCGCGATGCGATGCCGGTGCGCGAGCGCAGGGAGTACCGCCGGCCGCTGCACAGCAACGCGACACGCGCACCGGGCCGAGTCGCTGCGTGGCTGGCGGACCGCGGCATACGTGCGGAGACCGTGGAGGCCTTCAAGGTCGGTGAGCAGATCCGCGACGACAAGACCTACGCGCTGCTGCCCTACCTGCGCGACGGCGAGCTGGTCAACGTCAAGCACCGCAACATCGACGAGAAGCGCGACATGCGCCAGGAGGCCGGCGCCGAGCCCTGCCTGTTCGGCTGGCACCTGATCGAACCCCGACAGCGCGTGGTGGCCATCACCGAGGGCGAGGTCGACGCGATGACGCTGCACCAGTTCGGCATTCCGGCGCTGTCGGTCAACGCCGGCGCCGGCAACCACCAGTGGATCGATACCGACTGGGAGCGCCTGGAGCGCTTCAGCGAAATCCTGGTCTGCTTCGATGATGACGACCCCGGCCGCAAAGGGGCCGCGGAGGTCTGTCAGCGCCTGGGCCTGGAGCGCTGCAAGGTGGTCCGCTTCGGCGCCAAGGACGCCAACCAGTGGCTGCAGGACGGTGCCTGCGGCGAGGACTTCCACCACGCGCTCAAGGAGGCCAAGCCGCTGGACCCGGCCGAGCTGACCCGCATGGCTGACGTCATGGACGCGGTGAAGGCGCTGCTGCATCCGGCGGCGAACGCGCACCGCGATCCCTGCCTGCTGCTGGGGCAGCGCGAGTTCGACTGGTTCGAGTTCCGGCCCGGCGAGCTCACGGTCTGGACCGGATACAACGGGCACGGCAAGTCGCTGCTGAACAACCAGATCCTTCTGGGTCTGCTCCACCAGGGCGAGCGCGCCTGCGTGTTCTCCGGCGAGATGCACCCGGCGCAGCAGGGCAAGCGCCTGGTCAAGCAGGCGACCGGCCTGGCCAAGCCCTCGCCGGCCTACATCGACGCTGTCGGCGAGTGGCTCAGCGACCGCATGTGGCTGTTCAACGTGCAGGGCAGCGCCACCATCGCGCGCCTCCTTGAGGTCTTCGCCTACGCGAGCCGCCGGTACGGCGTGCGGCACTTCGTCATCGACAGCCTGATGATGACCGACGTGCCCGAAGACGGCCCGGGCTCGATGACCGCCCAGAAGCAGGCGGTCCAGAAGCTCACCGACTTCGCCAAGCGATTCGGCGTCCATGTGCACCTGATCGCGCATCCCCGCAAAGGCCGCGACGAGTCGCAGGCGCCGGGCAAGCTCGATGTCGCCGGCAGTAGCAAGATCACCGACGCCGCGGACAACGTGTTCACGGTCTGGTCAGCGCGCCGCGACGAGAGCGACCCGGAGACCGACAAACCCGACGCCTGCCTGGAGCTGCAGAAGCAGCGTAACGGCGACGTTCAGCGCATGAAGCTGTGGCTGTTCTTCCATCGCGACAGTCAGCAGTTCTGCACGTCATCGCACCGCCGGCCCACGCGCCTGGTCGACTACAGCGGCGAGACGGGGCTGCACCTAGATTCGGCCGGCGCCGTCTGATTGAGCAGATTGAAAGCACATGACGACACCGAAACGCAAGCCTCCGTCGACCGCATGGAAGCCTGGTCAGAGCGGGAACCCAGCCGGCCGCACGCCCGGGCATGGCGAGGTTGCCAAATTGCGCGCCGAGATCGCCGGGCACCTGCCCGCAATCATCGCGAAGCAGGTCGAGCTGGCGAAGGCCGGCGATGCGCAGGCCGCGCGGTTGCTGCTGGAGCGCGTGCTGCCGCCTGTGAAGGCCACGGAGCAGCCGGCCATCATCAGCCTGCCCGACGGGCAATCCCTGGCCGAGCAGGGCCGCGCGATCTTGTCGGCCGCGGGCAGCGGCTCTCTCGCTCCGGGCCAGGCGGCCCAACTGCTATCCGGGCTCGGCGCGCTGGCCAAGCTGATCGAAACCGATGAACTCGCCGTGCGGATCGCGGCCTTGGAGGCCAAGAATGGCAACCAGCCTTGAGCAACGCATCGCGGCGCTGGAGCGCAGCCGCGCGGCCGCCGATGACATCGCCATCGTGCACATCAGTCGATTCGACGACCAGTGCCGGACCATCGAAGAGGAGGCCCATCGCATCATCACCGGCGCCGGGCAGTCCTGGGATCGGCAGCCCGGTGAGACCGAAGACGCGTTCATTGCGCGAGCCAAGCGCGAGGCCTCCGCGGCCGGCATCGGCGTGCTGGTGATCTCTAACTGGCCCGACCGCTGAGCATGCCCCGCAAGCCCCGCCAGACTCGCATCGAGTGGCTCCCGGGCCCGGCAGCACAGCAAGCCCTGCAGATCCTGCGCGCGCTGCACCCGAGCCACTCGCAGCAGGCGCTCATCGACCTCGCGTTGATCCGCATGGCCTGGGCTGACCGCTTCCCGCCGCCACAGATGCCCGGCCGTGACCGCATGCGCTGGGCGCTGCCGGCCGAGCTGAAGCTCCCCAGCGTGGACCCTGCTCCGGAACTTCGGGGCATGCCGCCCCAGGGCGCAGTGGTCACAGGTTCCGGAATGCATTGCGGTGCCACTGCAGCACGGCTCACGATGCAGGCCAATCCTGAGGACTGACGCCATGCAGATGACGAACGCCCAACAACCCGCCGCAACTTCGAGCCGCCTGCTCTCGCCGCAGGCGGCCGCGTTCGAGCTGCTGGAGGCGGCCTCCTTGGCCGGGTACGGCAGTGGCGGACGGGCGGGCCTCCTGCCCGTGATGATCGGCAGGCGGCCGGCCTTCCGCGAGGCGGAGGTCCATGCCGTTGCGAGCCTGATTCGCAAGCAGCTGGAGTCCGCCGCGTGAGCCGCGAGCACAGCGCCATCGAGGAGCTAGCCGCCCTCTACGGGCAGGTGGGCGACATGCAGTTCATCGCGGCCGACGTAGCGCCACCGAGCTTGGAAAAACTGGTGCAGGTCTACACCGCCGCGCACCTGCAAGGCATGGACGACCTTGCAAACCTGTTGCGTGGCGAGCTCTGGCGGCTCACTAACCCCGATCCGATGCTGGAGGCCTACCTTTCGGCGAATGCCGGCCTCTGGCGCGTGCACTGACCAACCCAAGGAGCTTTTTCAAATGTCTTGGCTCAGCGACAACCTCTCCTTCGAGCAGCTCAACCTGCAGAAGATCGCGAAGCAGCTCATGCACGACCCGGCGCGCGCCCTCGTCGGAGCTGTTGACCCGGCATCGACCAAGGTCTGGAACGGCGTACTGGGCACCCACTGGGATCCGCTGGTCGACCAAATGGGTGGCCCGACCAGCAGCGCCTTCAGCCAGGCTCGCGCGGCCGGCATTAACACGGGGCCGGCCAGCACGATGCACGACATCGCGCATGTGATTGCGGCCTTCGAGGCCGGAGGGTATGGCATGGGGCAGCTGGGGGCGGCCGGAGGAGCGGCTGGAGATGTTGGAGCAGGCTCTGTCGGAGGTGCCGCCGATTACGTCCCCACCTCGGTAGATGCTGCGGCGCAGTTCGGCAGCGCAGGCTACGGACCAGCCATGGATGCCCCTTCGGCTTCCGACGGGCTTGGCGCACTGGGCGACTACTCGCATGAGGGCCTCAACTACGGGCCCGGCGGCCTGGATGCGAGCACATCCTCTCCCGTCAACTCGTCATCGAACTGGCTGACCCCGGATCGGCGTCAGGCCCTTGGCAAGGCGCTCCAGAACTTCAAATATCAGGCTCCACCGATGGCGCCGATGCACAACTTGATCAACCAAGTGCAGGGTTCATTGCCCTGGCAGAGCGTCGTGCCGGCGCCTGGCCAATCCATCGTCTGAGGTCGTCATGGCGCAACAAGGTCCCACCACTCCTGTCTGGTTCACGACGCCGCCGAACAACCCCGGCGGCTACGCCGACCAGATCGCGCTGCAGCGCCAGCAGGCCATCGCCGATGCGCTGATGCAGCAGTCGATGCAACCCATGGGGGCGGATTTGCCGCAGAACCTCCGCGTGGTGCCGCGGCTCGGCATCGGCAATGGGTTGGTCAAGCTCGGCCAGGCGCTGGCGGCCGGCTACATGCAAAAGCAGGTCATGCAGAAGCAAGCCGAGCTCTGGAACCGCAACGCCCAATCCTGGGGCCAGCTTTTCAACGATGGCAGCGGCGGTGCTTCGACGGGCGGCGCGCAGCCGGCGCAACAGCAAGCGCCGCAGTCTGCTCCGCAGCCGGGCGACGATGGCCAGGACACGACGCCCGCGCCGCAGCAGCAGCAGCAGGCAGCGTCGATGCCGCCGACCACCGGCGACTTCGCTCGCTACGACCGCGGGCAGGGCCCAGCTCCTCAGCAGCTCGGCGCCGCGCTTGCGGCCTCGGGGCCTCAAGAGCAGCTTCCTCAGCCAGACGATGCCGTAGACCAGCATCCGCCCACGACCCCGGGCGGCCTTCAGGTCAGCAACAGCCCGTCGCCCGGCCCGTCCGGCGTCCCTGGGCCTCACTACAGCAGCCGGGGCGCGCTGGCGATGCCCGGGATGGACTCGCGCCAGGCGATGCTGGCCTTCCAGATCGATCCTCAGACCTACATCAAGTCGCCCATCGCCCGCGCCGACAACCGCACCGATCTCACGAAGACGCTGCTGTCGGTCGGCGTTGACCCGCAGTCCGACATTGGCCGGCAGGTGGTCGGCGCGTGGCTGCGCAAGCAGACCTACATCGCACCTGAGAACGCCAGGCCCGGCAGTTGGAGCATCTACCCCGATGGTCACAAGAGCTGGAATCCCGACATCCCGAAGGGTGGTGTGCCGGCGTATGACCAGGGCGGCAACTTCATCGGCGCGATGCCGATGGCGGGCGCCGCCGGTGTGACGCAGCTGCAGAACGCAGCCGAGGCCACCGGCAAGACCAGCGGCACGCTGTACCCCAGCATCAACCCGTCGACGGGCCGCGAGACGATGGTGCCGGGCAGCGCGTACCTGCAGCAGCCCGGTGCGCCCCTCGGTGGCCCAGCTGGCACGCCTGGCGCTGGCGGCGTGGACCCTGGCCGCTTCTCCGGCTACCAGGCGCCGAACGCGCAGCCTCCCGTCAGCAAGCTCGGGCCCGGCGAGGGCGATCTCGGCACCGCCGGCGCGGCGCGCATGAACGACCTGCAGCGCCAAGTCGCAGACAGCCAGACGAGGGCGAACGTGCTGGACAACATCCTCGACCTCTCGCGGCAGGGTGTGGCGACGGGCCCGACGGCCGAATGGAAGAACAAGCTGCTCGGCGCGTTCTCCGACAACCCGATCGGGCCGAAACTGGCGTCGATCGTCGGCGCCGATCCGAGGTCCGACGTGGCCCGCTTCACCGAGATCAAGAAGTTCATGGCGCAGAACGCGCAGCGCAGCTGGCAGGCCGCTGGCGGCACGGGCACCGACGCCCAGCTCGAGCAGCAGATCAACGCGAACGTGAACGCCGGCATGTTTCCCGCCGCGGTGCGCGACGTCGCGCTGTGGAGCAAGGGTGGCGAGCTCGCGCTGCAGGCCAAGGCGCTCGCCCAGCAGCAGTGGGCCGGGCGCAGCGGCAACGCCCCGTTGAACCAGAGCGCGTTCGAGACCGCGTGGCGCGGCATGTTCGACCCGCGGGTCTATCAGCTGTCCGCCATCAGGCAGTTCGATCCGGCGCGGCTGGCGGACTTCACCAAGACCATGTCGGCAACGGACCGTGCGGCGCTCGCCGACAAGTACACCTACGCCAAGCGCCAGGGATGGATCCCGCAATGACCCAGCCGAACCTCGATCCCGTTTTCCAGGCCGCGGCGCAGCGCTTCGGCGTCGATCCGGATCTGCTGCGAGCCCAGGCCCACGTCGAGAGCGGCTTCGACTCCGGTGCCGTCAGCCCCAAGGGCGCGGTGGGCCTGATGCAGATCCTGCCGTCCACGGCCAAGGCGCTCGGTGTCGATCCGACGGACCCGGCGCAGTCGATCCTTGGTGCAGCGGCGCTGATGCGGCAGAACCTGGACCGCTACCAGGGCAATCTGGAGGCCGCGGTCGCCGCGTACCACGGCGGCACGGACCCAGCGAACTGGGGCCCGAAGACGCAGGGCTATGTGACGAAGGTGGCCAACACCTTCCAGGCGATCAAGGGCAACGCCGGCATGCTGCCGATGGACAAGCCCAGCGCGCCGGCGCCGGGTGACGATCCGGTCATTGCGGCGCTCACCGCAGGAGCCCCAGCAAGCGGCCCGCAGGGCGCCCGACAGCCCGCGCAGGGTGTCGATCCGGTGATCGCGGCGCTGACGGGCCAGCCGACCACCACAGCGCAGCCGCAGAACTCAGCCAGTCCGACGCCCTACGACCCCACGGCCGACATGAGCACCTGGCAGAAGGTGATGGCCGGCGCCGGCAAAGCGGTCGTCGACATCGGCCGAGGTGGCGGCCAACTGCTGCGCCATGGCATCGAGGCCATCGCGCCACCGGAGAAGGGCGTCAGCGATCTGGTGACCGGCGGGGCAGGGCATTCGTTCGCCGACACGCTCGGGCTGCCGACCCAAGCCGACATCGACTACGCGAAGCAGCTCGACGCGCCGCTGATGCGCACCGGCGCCGGCACGGCGGGCTACATCGGCGGCAACCTGGCCACGACGCTGCTGCCGCTGGGTCTGGCCGCAAAGGGGGCTCAGGCGGCCAACATGACGCGCAGCGCGGCGCTCGCGCAGCAGCTCATGAACCCGGGCACCTACAAGGCCGCGGCGGCCGGTGGCGCGTTGCTGGCGAACTTGCAGCCGGTGGCCTCCGACGAATCCCGCGTGGAGAACACGCTGTGGGGGGCGGCCGGCGGCGCGGGCGGGAAGGCGCTCGCAGCTGGCCTGGGCCGGGTGGCGACCCCGGTGCAGAACGCGCTGACGCCGGTCGCGCAGAAGGCCGTCGACACGCTGCGCGGCGCTGGCGTTCCGCTCGACCTGGCGCAGACCACCGGCTCACCGTTCTGGAACCGCGTACGGTCGAGCCTCAGCGACAACGTCTTCACGGCCGGCGGCCAGCAGGAGATGCGGGACGCGCAGCAGCAGGCCTACAACGCGGCTGTGCTCAAGACCATGGGCGCGGACGCCCCGGCAGCGACCTCCGACGTGATGGGCGACGCGCGCCGGCAGCTGAACGCGAAGATCGGCGACGTGCTCTCGCGCAACCAGGTGCAGATCGACATGCCGGCGCTGAACCAGCTCGCCGCCACGCAGGCCGCGGCGGCAGAGAGCGAAAAGGGCCCGGCGGTGAAGATCATCAACCGCATCGTCGACTCGATGGACGGGCAAGGGAACATCGACGGCCAGGTCGCCTACGGCATCAAGAAGGACCTGGATCGCATGGGGTCGAGCGCCGACTCCGACCTGGCGCACTTCGCCCGGCAGACCCGCTCGACGCTGATGGACTCGATGAACGCATCGTTGTCGGGCGCCGACCAGCAAACGTTCTCCCAAGCGCGCGGCCAGATGGCGAACATGTTCAACATCGAGCGCGCGGTCGACAAGACCGGCACCGGCAACATCAGCCCACAGAGGCTCGCGGCGGCGCTGAACACCGCCCGCAATCGCTCGTTCTCGGTCTACGGCAACGGGCCCCAGGATCTCGTGAACCTGGCGCAGGCCGGCGCCCAGGTGCTGCCCGACAAGCTGCCCAACAGCGGCACGACGGCGCGCATGTTCATGCAAGCCCTGCCCGGGCTCGTCACCGGCGCCGGCACCTACGCCGCGACCGGCGATCCGCTGGAAGCTGCCAAGTACGCCGGCGGCGTCGTCGCGCTGCCGAAGCTTGCGCAGATGCTGCTCAACAACCCGGCCTCGGTGAGGCGACTGTCGCAAGGTGTGGGGTCGCCCGCGGTGCAGGCCATGCTGCAGAAGGCCACGAAGAACCAGGCCCTGGGTGCGGCGCTGATGCGAGCGCCGGCCGCTGGCCTCACGGCTCCGCTACCAGCGCCGCAGCAGTAGGCGCTTGAGCCGGCACTCCGGCATCCACTTCTTCACCGCGACCTCGCTGAACGCGACCGCGATGAAGTAGCCGAAGACGAAGAACGGCTTGAGGATCAGGGCGAGGAGCCAGTGCATCGCGGTGCGGGCGGGGTGCTGGGCTGATTGTGCCCATTCGGCCATGCCGGCTCACGCCATGAGCGACCTACCGTCCACAATCAGCGGGACCGAACCGGCGGAGGCGACATGAACGACGCTCAGCAACCCAAGCGCCAGCGCGACTGGCTGGACCGGCTTGCCCTTCTGGCCTGGCTGTGGCTCGCCGTGCTGCTGTGGGGCTCCTGGAACGGCGCGCAGGAATCTTTCACCGGCCACTCCAGCATGCTCTCCAACTTTGTCGTCAACATGGTGCTGCTCGGCTGGCCGGCGCTCCTGATCGTGGTCGGCCGCTGGTTGGTGCGGGGGCGGTTGCTGCCTTGACGGTGGGGCGATACACGGAGTCTATGGGCCGTCCAGCCCTGTCACGGCAGCGCTGTTTTCGATTTCGTGCATCAGGTTCTCCGCCATCCTCACGCAATAGTGGGTCGCCACCTCATGCTGTGAAAGCGATGCGAGCCATGCCCAATCAGGCGCCGACTTCAGTCGTTCCAGCAGCTCCTCCTTTTTGGTGTCCTTGCAGCTCTCCCATATGAAGTCGAAGGCATCTAGTGCTGTCTTCAACTGCTTGCGGCCGGCGTTTCTATCAACGGTGCCGAAGAAGGTAGCTGGGTGTTGCGCGTACGCCTGAAGGTCTTCATCCGTCAATGGAACTTGCACGATGAACCTCTTCCCATCGTCGCTGCGAACAACGCACGATGCTGCCTTCCACGAGGGCACTACCGTGCCATCTTCGAGCGTGACCTCGATATGCGTCCCATCGGGCCCAGGGACCTCAAGTCGTTGGCCGACTTTCAAGCGTGTCTTAGAAGCGCTGCCCAAATATGCATCGGCCTCGCCGTCGAAAGTAACCGGCACATGTTGGTGCTTCTCCATGGACTCCAGCAGCGCAAAGATCGGCGAATGGCGCCGTCTCATCTCGACCTGCTGAAGCAAGGTCTTCAGCCCGGGGCGCAGATCATCGAAATGGAAGCCCCATAGCAGCATGCCGGACGGTAGATCGACGGCGTCGAGGTGGTGTTCCGCTGGCTCGAAGGTGGCTATGACATACGCCTGGGGAAGCGTCTTGCCGATGGGGTCGCGTTCATAGCGGTCAAGCTGTCCTTCAGCTTCCACGAGCGCCACTGGGGCGGCGCGATTTCGGCCCAGTTCCAGCCTACAGTCGTTCGTGTCAATGAAGACGATGCGTGGGTGCTCTGAATGCTTGCTCAGAGCACGGTACATCTGCCTGTTGATTTTCATCCGGGCGCCTTCGCGCCGCTTGGCTTCGACTGCAAAAGTCGCGCCCGACTGAGCGTTCGTGGCAATGAACTCGACGTGGGTTGTACGTCGGTCGGTCTCGTCCTGAAGCTCCAGGGTGCAGCCTGCGCGTAGCAGTGCGGCGGCAACGCGCACCTCGTACATAGCGCCCGGAAAGGTTTCAGGGTGCTTGATGCGGTCGATAAGCAGCTTCTGGACATCGACGGCGTGCTTCAAGCCGTAGAGGTCGTAGGCGAATCGCATGTAGGCGCCGATAGCTCCCGTCATAGGCTGGGGGGAGCCCGCGCCATGACGATCGATATGAGCTGTTACGTCCCGCGTAGATTTCGGCTCGCGATCCCAAGCTATTCGAGGTTGAGTCAAGGCTGCTGTCTCGCGAAGAATTGGACGGGACTCGCA
>NZ_SMBU01000025.1 GCF_004342485.1 Roseateles saccharophilus | reverse complement strand
CCGGGGTGGATCTGGCGCATCGAGCGCTTCAGGCCCTTGGCCCAGGCGCGGTACTTCTCGCAGAAGGCGCTGTAGCGGTAGGCGGCCTCACCGGCGCCCGCGCTGTACTCCTCCCACAGCAGCTGCAGCGTGACGCCGGGGCGCTTGAGCTCCTGGTGCAGCGATGCGTAGTCGGGCTCGCGCCGCGTGCTGCTGCGTGGCCGCGGTGGCGGGTACAGCCGTGCTTGCAGCTCTTCGTCGCTGAGCGTGGCCGCCTGGGGCCACCCAACGCCGGCGTCGCGCGCATACATCGCGATCTCGCTGACGGTGGTCTTGCTGATGCCCAAAGCGGCGGCCACCTGCCGGGTGCTGAGGCTGGCGTCGGCCAGCAGTTGAAGTGCTTGTCTGATCTTGCTCATGAGGACCCTTGGTGTGGGCATCGCCTCTCCCGGCCAAAAAGCCGGGCAGCCTATGCCTCGTTGGGTCACTCAGGACACCCTCCCGGTGTCCGCGATCAGTTTGGAATGCTGTCCGCCATCAGCGTGGAACGGTGTCCGCCATCACAGCGGAATGCTGTCCGCCATCACAGCGGAACGGTGTCCGCGATCGCGTGGAATACGCAGCGCGCATGCTCATCGTTGAGCGGCTGCCCGGCGTGTCACCAGACGTCATCGAGGCTCAGCTCGCGCACGGCAAGTCCGGCCCCCTGGGCATGGCCTACGACCGCGCCGAGTTCATGGAGCAGCGGCGGCAGATGATGGTTCTCTGGGCCGAGTACCTGGACCAGCTGAAGGCCGGCGCCAAGGTGATCGATTTCAGGGCGGCGTGACCATGCGACCAATTTACTGCCCGGCCTGCGCGCTAAGGACATCGTTCAACAGGTTCGAGTTTCTGTGCCCCACGGGCCGTTCGCTTCACGCCCAGTTGGGCCATGCGATCACCAACGCGGTTTACCGCGTCGACGCGCCAAAAACCGAACCTCGGAAGCCGGGTCCGGTTGGCGATCTCACCTGCCCCAGCTGCACCGCGGATCTCATCGAATTCACGTCGAACGACCGATTCCTTCGTTGCAGCTACTGTGCGTTTGAGCTGCCGGTTACAGCGCTGCCCGAACTTAACGAATTCAGATTGGATCACCCAGATCGCGACGATCCTGACGGTGATGGAGAGATCTACGACACCTGACTCCGGCGCCTCAGCGGTCCTGAGGCAAAGCGGCCGAACCCAGGGGGTAGGAGCCCTGGGCCGGCCTGACCAACGACCCCACCTGATGAAGAGGTGAAACATGCTGGCTAATTCCAATTCTCTCAGCACCGGCGGGATGCTGCGCCTGATGGTGCGACGGCCCAGTGCCGGGACGGCACCTACAGCTTCAGCCAGCATCACCGAGGAACCTGCTCGCACCATGGCGGGGTCGCGCAGTGGCTGTGAAGACGGTTCAGCCCTGACAGTCGGCCTGCAGCTTCGGCCAGCGCGTTCAGACCGTTGGAAGGCGATCGTGCAAGAGCCGTTGCCAGATTAGGTCGCTCTCGCGAACCATCCAGCTGGCAGTTGCGGTCATCGGGCATGGGCGGCAGCACGCATTGCCAGACGCTGCACCACGGCCTGCGCCGGCTTCTGTCGGATCGAGGGTATGTCCTGATGAGTGGACGGGGCGCTCAAACGTCATTGAAGGAGAGGGCGCCAGGTGGCCCGACGCCCTCTCGCATCAGCCCTGCGACTGGTGCATGTCGATCAGCTTCAGGCGGAGCGCGATGATGGCGTCGCCGAGGGCCCTTCCTCCTTCTGGGGAGCAGTCTCTGAGTTGAAACAGCTCGGGCTGATGCTTGATGAGTTCCGCCAGGAGGTTGTCGGCGGCGTTTTCTGCTTGGCTTGATGCCATTGGGGGAACCTTTCAGGGGTTAGGTTGGTGCCGGGAAAGCCGTCACCTTCGCCAATCGTTCCGTACGTTTCTCGGAATACAACCGGAGGCCAGTCCGCCTGCACGACGCGATGTCTCAGACGGTAGCGAAACCTGCCGCGGTCGGCTAGGGTCGCCGTCCTTTCCATCGGAGGTCCAGATGCAATCAACGGAGATGGGCAATCTGGCGCGCGAGTTCGCCGTGGTCGAGATGTCCGGTGACAAGGCAGAGGAAAAGGCCTTCGTGGTGGGCTTCGCGAGACGGTTCACTGACGTTTTGCAGATAGAAGGCCGCGAACCCGACGACTGGGAAGTGCACCAGATCCTGGCGATGGCCGGCGCATTGAACGCCGGCATGACGCGCCTTGCGGCGACCTGCCTAGGTCAGGCCATGGCCGACCCTGAGACATGCGTGCCCGAGCTCCGGCAGGCGACTGGCCTTGCGACGCGCCGTCAGCTCGAGGATGTGATCTACGGCTGTGGCTGAGGCCGACATCAGTGCCCGCCTGACTCGGGGCGTCCTACCCTTCCAATCACATGCAGAATCCGACGCATGGAACTTCCAGTCACCGGAGTCTGACCGTGCTCAGCATCCCCAACACCAGCGGCAGTGGTGCCAGGCCGCGCCTCCCGCTTACAGGTGGTTGAGACCGTGGCGGCCATTCCCTACGGCGGTGGCTGACTCTATGGCCAAGCTCCCACGCACGGGCGGAGGCTCTCCGCGGATCCCCTTCACTGGTGGCGACAAGCTGCAGGTTCTGTACAGGGCGAGTGATTCGACCACGCGTCCCCCTGAAGTGCGGGGGCTAACGCGCTCCTGAGCCGGGTAACGGGGCGCCGTCGTGGATCATCGGGAAAAGACCAAATGGGAAGCGAAGTTGTGCCGAAGCACTCGGACGTTCACGCTTCCTCAACAATCGAAAAGCCCCCCAAATCAGCGTCAACTATTTTTTGGTTGACAATGCCCGACCGTCTAAAGTTACATGGGAAAGCACGACAAGACCATCGAGAAGCTGCTCCGCCGCCCGCCGCCCGCCGATTTGCGTTGGGCGGACATGGCGGCGCTGCTGGTCTCGATGGGGTTCCAGGAGGTTCAAGGTTCCGGGTCACGTTGTCGTTTCTTTCACGCTGGGTCGCAGCGGGTGATTAGCTTGCACAAGCCGCATCCACAGCCCGAGATGGACAAAGCTGCGGTCGCGCAGGTACGCGATTTTTTGATTGAACTGAATTTCATCCAATGACCAACGCCACGAAGCTGTACAGGGGCTACATCGGGTCGATCGACGTCGACCTCGAGGCGAAGTACCTTCATGGGAAGGTGCTTTATGTCCTTGACCTCGTTACTTTCACCAGCCCAGGTGTCGACGGGCTGCAGACTGCGTTTGAGGAGGCGGTAGACGACTACCTGGCGATGTGCGCGCAGTTGGGTAAGGAGCCCGACCGCCCGTTCAGCGGTGCGTTCCAAGTCCGTATGACCTCCGACCAGCATCGGGCCCTGGCGCTGGAAGCCAGTGCAAAGGGAATGACACTGAACGAGTTGTCGGTGGTCAAGCTCTGCTCGACGCCCGTCGAGCAGAAGGCCGTCCCGCAGGTCGTCATTGAGTCGATGCAGGTCAACGTGCAGTCTGGCACCGCTCAAGAGGTGGTTCTCAGGGACACCCCAGTCCAAGCACGAGCGACGCATTGATCATGAGCAACACTCAACAGACTCCCAACCCCCCCGAGGAAGCTGCGAAGCAGACGTTGACGATCGCCGAACTCACCACCGTACTGATCAAGCACTACGGAATAAAGGAAGGTCTCTATGAAGCCTCCTTCGGCATAGGCATCACCGTCGGAGGTTTTCAGCCCGTTCCGAACGAGCCTCCCTATCCAGGTGCTGCGGTCTTTGTGCAAAGCGTCAGCCTGCAGGCGGTCCCGATTCCTTCACCGCACAGCGTGGATGCAAGCAAAGTGTCTTTGGTGGGCGATCGTCATCAAGACGTACCGCAAGGTTCGAAGGGGTAGCGAAAGGGCGGTGGGGGAACAAATGGGGGAACGAACACCCGTCTCCATAGCACATGGCTAGCATCCATGCGGCCTGGCTGGCATTGTTCAATGCCCGTCCCGCTCAGGCAAAGGTGTTGACGTTGCGCCCCACGCTGCCCTGCGTCGCCAGGGCCGGCTGTTGCGGCAGCGCATTGAGCAGAGCGATGGCGCTTGTGGCCTGCACGTCCAGCGCCTTTCTGAGCACCAGGGTGCTGGCCGCGCCTTGAACGGTGCCAGGGGCGCCGTTGGATGCGTTGCTGACGGCCGCGCTGACGTTGGCGGAATTGGCGATGTCCATTCCCGGCCTATCGGCTGTTCCGGCGCCGACTTGAGCGCCAAATTCACAAGGCGGCGGGCCAGCGCTGCACTTTCGGCTCGTGCCAGCCCAGCACGCGTTCGACCCAGGCGCGCAGCGCGGCCGGGTCGCCGCTGGTTTCGATATGGAGCGCGGGCGACTCGGGGCCTGGCGCCCAGAGGTCAGCGGCGCGGCGGGCGACGGCGGTCTCGATGTGCAGCAACGTGACACCCGGGCCGAGGGCGGCCTGCCACAGCGGCTCGATCAGCGGGTAGTGGGTGCAGCCCAGCAGGGCCGTGTCGACGCCCGCAGCGCGCAGTGGCTCGCAGTGGTGAGCGACCAGCGCGCGAAGTTCGGTGCTGTCGAGATCGCCGGCCTCGATGTGGTCGACGATGCCCGGGCAGCCTTGCACGACGACCTCGCTCGCCCCGGCATGCCTTTCGATCAGGGCCCGCAGCCGTGCGCTCGCGGCGGTCGCGGGCGTGGCCAGCAGGCCGATGCAGCCGTTGCGCGTCGCCGCCACGGCGGGCTTGATACCCGGTTCGGTGCCGACGAAGGGCAGGGCGGGCCAGCGGGCGCGCAGGGCCTCGATGGCGTGGGCCGTGGCCGTGTTGCAGGCGATGACGATGAGTTCGGCCCCCTGCTCGATCAGGTGCTCGGTGATCGCGGTGCTGCGCGCGCGGATGTCCTCCGGGCTGCGGTTGCCATAGGGCGCGTAGGCTGTGTCGGCCAGATAGCGCAGCCGGGCACTGGGCAGCAGCGCGCGCAGTTCGCGCAGCACCGTGAAGCCGCCGACGCCGGAGTCGAAGACGCCGATCTCGCGGCGTGTGAGGGAGTCAGTCTGCATGGGCGCGTGCAGTCTAGCTTCACGATTTCGAGAGGCATCCCCACAAAGACTTCGCCCGCTGCGACCCGGCCTATCGCTAGAATAGAACGATCGTGCTTTTTTAGGCATGGCTCCGCGACGAGCGCCCCTTAGAATCCAATTAACGTTTACGTCAATTCGAGCTGGAGTTTTCGATGAAGGTCTTGGTCCCTGTCAAACGCGTCGTCGACTACAACGTCAAGGTGCGCGTCAAGAGCGACGGCACGGGCGTCGACATCGCCAACGTGAAGATGTCGATGAACCCCTTCGACGAGATCGCCGTCGAAGAAGCCGTGCGCCTGAAGGAAAAAGGCGCGGTCACCGAGGTGATCGCCGTGTCCTGCGGTGTCACGCAGTGCCAGGAGACGCTGCGCACGGCCATGGCCATCGGCGCGGACCGCGCCATCCTGGTCGAGACCCCCGCCGACCTCGAACTGCAGCCCCTGGCCGTCGCCAAGCTGCTCAAGGCCCTGGTCGACAAGGAAGGCCCGAGCCTCGTGATCCTGGGCAAGCAGGCCATCGACGACGACTGCAACCAGACCGGCCAGATGCTGGCCGCCCTTACCGGCATGCCGCAGGGCACCTTCGCTTCCAAGGTCGAAGTGGCCGGCGACAAGGTCAGCGTGACCCGTGAAGTGGACGGCGGCCTGGAGACGGTCTCCCTGAGCCTGCCCGCCGTCGTGACCACCGACCTGCGCCTGAACGAACCGCGCTACGTCACGCTGCCCAACATCATGAAGGCCAAGAAGAAGCCGCTGGACATCGTCAAGCCCGCCGACCTGGGCGTGGACGTGGCGCCGCGCATCAAGACCCTCAAGGTCGGCGAGCCGCCCAAGCGTGGCGCCGGCGTCAAGGTGCCCGATGTCGCCACGCTGGTGACGAAGCTGAAGACCGAAGCCAAGGTCATCTGAGCGCCGTTTAAAGACTTTGCGGGACAGACCTTCGCGGCGCAGCCGCCAGCACTGTCCTCAACTGACTAGGATTTGGAGACATTGAGATGACCGCACTCGTCATTGCCGAACACGACCACGGCACCCTGAAGTCCGCCACGCTGAACACCGTCACCGCCGCTGCCGCCCTGGGCGGCGACGTGCATGTGCTGGTGGCCGGCCACAACGCCGCCGCCGCCGCCTCGGCCGCTGCGCAGATCGCCGGTGTCGCCAAGGTGCTGCACGCCGATGCCGCCGCGCTGGCCGAAGGCCTGGCCGAGAACGTCGCCGCGCAGGTGATCGCGCTGGCCCCGGGCTACAGCCATATCCTCTTCCCCGCCACCGCGGCTGGCAAGAACGTCGCGCCGCGCGTCGCTGCGCTGCTGGACGTGGGCCAGATCAGCGACATCACCAAGGTCGTCGCTGCCGACACCTTCGAGCGCCCCATCTACGCCGGCAACGCCATCGCCACAGTGCAGAGCGCCGACGCCACCAAGGTCATCACCGTGCGCACGACCGGCTTCGACCCGGCCGCCGCCAGCGGTGGCTCTGCCGCCGTCGAGACCGTGGCTGCCGCCGCCGACTCCGGCAAGAGCAGCTTCGTCGGCCGTGAGGTCACCAAGAGCGACCGCCCCGAGCTGACCGCCGCCAAGATCATTGTGTCGGGCGGCCGTGCGCTGGGCAGCAACGACAAGTTCATGGAAGTGCTGACGCCGCTGGCGGACAAGCTGGGCGCAGCGCTCGGCGCCAGCCGCGCCGCCGTCGACGCCGGCTATGCACCCAACGACTGGCAGGTCGGCCAGACCGGCAAGATCGTCGCGCCCCAGCTCTACGTGGCCTGCGGCATCTCCGGCGCCATCCAGCACCTGGCCGGCATGAAGGACTCCAAGGTCATCGTCGCGATCAACAAGGACCCGGAGGCGCCGATCTTCTCGGTGGCCGACTACGGCCTCGAGGCCGATCTGTTCACGGCCGTGCCCGAACTCGTCGCCGCGCTGTAAGCAACCCCAGCGCCGATCACTGCCGGGCGCCCGACTGAAACTGTCGCGGCGCCCTTTTTGTTTCCACCAGGAGGAACAAATGAGTTACCAAGCCCCCGTCAAGGACATGCTCTTCAACATCCAGCATCTGGCTGGCCTGGAGACGCTGACGCATCAAGTCCCCGCATTTGCCGACTTCGGCCTGGACACGGCCGGTGCCGTGCTGGAGGAGTGTGCCAAGCTGACGCAGGACGTCATCGCGCCGCTGAACTTCGAGGGCGACAAGAACCCTTCGAGCTGGAAGGACGGCGTCGTCACGACGACGCCCGGCTTCAAGCAGGCCTTCCGTGCCTATGCCGAAGGCGGCTGGCAGGGCCTGGTGCACCCGACCGAGTTCGGTGGACAGGGCGCGCCCAAGACCATCGCCGCGGCCTGTGCCGAGATGCTGCAGGCGGCCAATATGAGCTTCGCGCTGTGCCCGCTGCTGACCGACGGCGCCGTCGAGGCACTGCTGACCGCCGGCAGCGACGTGCAGAAGGCCACCTTCATCCCCAAGCTGCTGGACGGCAGCTGGACCGGCACGATGAACCTGACCGAGCCGCAGGCCGGTTCCGACCTGGCCCTGGTGCGCACGCGCGCCGAGCCCCAGCCTGACGGCAGCTACAAGATCTTCGGCACCAAGATCTTCATCACCTATGGTGAGCACGACATGGCCGAGAACATCGTCCACCTCGTGCTGGCCCGCGTGGCGGGCGCGCCGGAGGGCGTGAAGGGCATCAGCCTGTTTCTGGTGCCCAAGTTCCTCGTCAATGCGGATGGCTCGCTGGGCGCGCGCAACGACGCGCACTGCGTGTCCATCGAGCACAAGATGGGCATCAAGGCCAGCCCGACGGCCGTGCTGCAGTTCGGCGACGGCACGGCGGCGATGTGTGCGAACGGCGCCGGCCCCGGCGCCGTGGGCCAGCTCATCGGCCAGGAGAACCGCGGCCTCGAGTACATGTTCATCATGATGAACGCGGCCCGCTATGGCGTCGGGCTGCAGGGCGTCGCCATCGCCGACCGCGCCTACCAGAAGGCCGCGGCCTACGCGAAGGACCGCGTGCAGTCGCGCCCCGTGGATGGTTCCGTGGCCGGCAGCGCGGCCATCATCCACCACCCCGATGTGCGCCGCATGCTGATGACGATGCGCTCGCTGACCGAGGGCTGCCGCGCGATGGCGAGCACGGCCGCTGCGGCCTTCGACGCGGCCCACCATCACCCCGACGCCGAGGCCCGCAAGCAGAACCAGGCCTTCTACGACTTCATGGTGCCGCTGGTGAAGGGCTACAGCACCGAGATGAGCCTGGAGGTCACGTCGCTGGGCGTGCAGGTGCACGGCGGCATGGGCTTCATCGAGGAGACCGGCGCGGCCCAGTACTACCGCGATGCCAAGATCCTGACCATTTACGAGGGCACGACGGCCATCCAGGCCAACGACCTCGTCGGCCGCAAGACGGCGCGTGACGGCGGCCAGCTGGCGCGTGGCATCGCGGGCCAGATCGAAGTCACCGAGGCGGCACTGGCCAAGCGCGACAGCGCGGCCGCCCGCGCGGTACTGAAGGCCCTGCGTGCCTCGCGCGAGGACTTCCTCGCCGTGGTCGACTTCATCGCAGCCTCCGCCAAGGCCAGCCCGAACGCCGCCTATGCCGGCTCGGTGCCCTATCTGATGCTGGCCGGCAACCTCGTCGCCGGCTGGCAGCTGGCGCGTGCGTTGATGGTGGCGGAAGACGCGTTGGCGACAGACAAGGCCTTCATGGAAGCCAAGATCACGACCGCACGCTTCTACGCCGAGCACATCCTGCCGCGCACGGCGTCGCTGCGTGCCGCCATCGTCGATGGCGCCGACAGCGTCACCGAACTGAGCCTCGACGCATTCTGATGACCTTGCGGGTCGGACCACGCGCAGCGTGCTCCGACCTCAACCGACCGGAGACATCAATTTGGCCCTGCCTCCCATCCTGAAGAACCTGCCGCTGCCGGTCATCGGCTCGCCGCTGTTCATCATCAGCAACCCCAAGCTCGTCATCGAGCAGTGCAAGGCCGGCGTCGTCGGCTCCATGCCGGCGCTCAACGCCCGGCCCGCCGAGCAGCTCGACGAATGGCTGGCGGAGATCACCGAAACGCTGGCGGCCTACAACCGCGCCAACCCGGACAAGCCCGCCGCGCCCTTCGCGATCAACCAGATCGTGCACAAGAGCAACGAGCGACTCGAGCACGACATGCAGGTCTGCGCCAAGTACAAGGTGCCCATCGTCATCACCAGCCTCGGTGCGCGCGAGGACGTCAATCAGGCCGTGCATGCCTGGGGCGGCATCGTGCTGCACGACATCATCAACAACAAGTTCGCGAAGAAGGCCATCGAGAAGGGCGCCGACGGTCTCATCGCGGTGGCTGCAGGCGCCGGCGGCCATGCGGGCGTGAAGAGCCCTTTCGCGCTGATCCACGAGATCCGTGAATGGTTCGACGGCCCGCTGGCGCTGTCGGGCTCGATGGCGACGGGCGACGCCATCCTGGCCGCCCAGGCCATGGGTGCCGACCTGGCCTATATCGGCTCGGCCTTCATCGCCACCGAGGAGGCCCGCGCCAGCGACGCCTACAAGCAGATGATCGTGGCCAGCAACAGCGACGACATCGTCTATAGCAACCTCTTCACCGGCGTGCACGGCAACTACCTGCGCGGATCGGTCGTCGCGGCCGGCCTGGACCCCGAGAACCTGCCCGAGAGCGACCCGAGCAAGATGAACTTCGGCGGTGGCGCGGCCAAGGCCTGGAAGGACATCTGGGGCAGCGGCCAGGGCATCGGCGCGGTGCGCGAGGTCGTGCCGGCGGCCCAGCTGGTGGCGCGGCTCAAGCGCGAATACGCCGCGGCGCGCGAGCGCCTGGCCTTGAACTGAAGGACTGCCGCCTCGACATGACGGCCGCCCTCGGGCGGCCGTTTTTCATGGGCGGCCGCGCAACAGTCTCAGCCCGTTGAACACCACCAGCAGGCTGGCACCCATGTCGGCAAAAACCGCCATCCACATCGTCGCGCTGCCGAACACCGCCAGCACGAAGAACACGGCCTTGATGCCGAGAGCCAGCGCGATGTTCTGCCACAGCACCGCATAGGTGCGCTTGGAGAGCCGGATCGTCTGCGGCAGCTTGCGCAGGTCGTCGTTCATGATGAGGACGTCGGCGGCCTCCTTGGCGATGTCGGTGCCGGCGGCGCCCATCGAGAAGCCCACGGCCGCGGCGGCCAGGCTGGGCGCGTCGTTCACGCCGTCGCCCACCATGCCAACCGGCCCCCGGGCGCCCAGCGCGATGACGGCCTGCTGCTTGTCCTGAGGCAGCAGGTTGGCCTGCACGTCGGCGATGCCCAGCTGGCTGGCGATGGCCTGGGCCGTGGACGGGTTGTCGCCGGTCAGCATGACGGGATGCACGCCCAGTGCCAGCAGTTCGGCGACCGCCTCGCGGCTGCTGGCCTTGGTGGTGTCCGCTACGGCGAACATGGCGAGAGCGCGGCGGTCGTCCGCCAGCAGGGACACGGTACGGCCCTGGGCTTCATGTTCCTGCATCAGCGCCTCCAGCTCGGGCGTGCACTGGCCGCGGTCATGGACCCAGCGGTGATTGCCCAGCACGACGTCGAGACCGTCGACGCGGCCGTGCACGCCGTGGCCCAGCTCGGCGCCGAAGCCGTCCACGGGCAGCGACTCGCCGTCTAGCCCTGCCGCGACGGCCTGGGAGACCGGGTGGTCGGAGCGCGCCGCCAGGCTGCGCGCGATGCGCAGCACATGGGCCTCGGGCAGGTCGGCGGCGAGCACGCGCTGCGCGACGAGCCGCGGGCGGCCCTCGGTCAGCGTGCCGGTCTTGTCCAGGGCCAGCACCTTGAGCCTGCGCGCCTGCTCCAGGTGCACGCCGCCCTTGATGAGGATGCCGCGCCGTGCCGCGGCGGCCAGGCCGCTGACGACCGTCACCGGCGTGGAGATGACCAGCGCGCAGGGGCAGGCGATGACGAGCAGCACCAGGGCCTTGTAGATGCCGCTGAGCCAGGGCCAGCCCAGCAGCAGCGGCGTGCCGACGGCCACGGCCAGGGCCAGCAGGAAGACGGCCGGCGTGTAGACGGCGGCGAAGCGGTCGACGAGGCGCTGCGTGGGCGCGCGCTGGCCCTGCGCGGCTTCGACGGCGTGGATGATGCCGGCCAGCAGCGTGTCGCCGGCCGGCTTGCCGACCTCGAACTCCAGCGACCCACTCTGATTGATGGTGCCGGCGAAGACCTCGTCGCCGGGGCCCTTGTCGACGGGGATGCTCTCGCCGGTGACGGGCGACTGGTCCACGGCGCCTTGCCCCGCGGTGACGCGGCCATCGAGCGCAAATCGCTCGCCCGGCCTGACGCGCACCGTGGCGCCCACGGCGACGGCCTTGGCCGCCACGCGGGCCCAGCTGCCGTCGGGCTGGCGTACCTCGGCCTGCTCGGGCGACAGCGCCAGCAGGCCCGTGATGGCGCGGCGCGCGCGCTCCACCGAGCGGGCCTCGATCAACTCGGCCAGCGAGTACAGCGCCATCACCATCGCGGCCTCGGGCCATTGGCCGATCACGAAGGCGCCGATGACGGCGACCGACATCAGCGCGTTGATGTCGAGCCGGCCGCGCAGCAGCGACGCGAGGCCCTTGCTCAGCACCGCGAGGCCCGACAAACCGATGGCGACGGCGGCCACGGCCATGCCCATGGCCTGCCAGCCGAGGCCATCCGGCACGAGGAAGTGCAGCAGCTCCGCCGAGGTGGCCACGGCCAGCGCCGCCAGCAGGCGCAGGAACTCGGCGCGTTGGGCCTGGGCCGTGTCCTCGGCGGCCGGCGCCGCCGACAGCATCTCGGTCTTGAAGCCGGCCTTGGCGATGGCGGCACTGATGGCCTGCCACGAGGAGGCTGGCGCATCCACGCTCAGCGCGCGCGCTGCCAGGTCGAAATGCAGGCGGCGGATGTCGGCGAAGCCCTCCAGCGCGCGGCGGATCTGGCCTTCCTCGGTGGGGCAGTCCATCGCGGGGATGCGCAGCAGCAGGCCGCCGTTGGCGGCGGACGCCGGAAAAGGGGCTGCCGTAGCGGCGCAGGCATTGCCGTGGCAGCAGGCCGCTGTCGCATGGTCGTGATGGTCGTGGCCGTGGTGCTCATGGCGGTGCCCGGCATGGTGGTGGTGAGAGCTCATGGGTTTGTCTTCGTGCGATTGAGGTTATTGGAATCCCTGGAGCAACTCCAGAGTCAAGTCCTTAGACTCGATGCCCTCCAAGCCAGAAAGCCCGCTATGAAGATCGGCGAACTTGCCGCCGCCTCGTCGACCGCCGTCGACACCATCCGCTACTACGAGCGCGAGGGGTTGCTGCCCGCGCCGGGGCGCACCCAGGGCGGCTTCCGGGTCTACGAGGCCGTGCACCTGGAGCGGCTGCAGTTCATCCGCTACTGCCGCGGCCTGGACATGTCGCTGGACGAGGTGCGCGTGCTGCTGCGGGTGAAGGACGCGCCGGGCGGCGATTGCGGCGACGTCAACGCGCTGCTGGACGAGCACATCGGCCATGTCTCGCGCCGCATCAAGGAGCTGCGTGCGCTGGAGGCCCAGCTCAGGGACCTGCGCCGGAGCTGCATCGCGGCCCAGGGGGCCGACCAGTGCGGCATCCTCAACGGCCTGGCCGCCGCGGCCCAGGAGGGCGGGGCGGCGGTGCCGGCCGTGCCGGGCTCCCATCTGCGCTCGGTGCACAGGCACTGAGGCCCCGGGGCCGGCAGGTGCTCAGCGCCTGTTGATGCGCCAGACCGGCAGCATCCAGCCGGTCCACAGAGCCAAGCCGCGCAGCAGCACCGCCGTGGCGGCCGAGGCGCTGATGGCGGCCCACTGCGGCGCCTGCAACTGCACGGCGGCCACCAGCACCCAGGCGCCGACGAAGCTGCACAGCGCATAGGGCCGGTGGTCGTGGAAGGCGGCGGGGATCTCGTTGCAGACGATGTCGCGCAGCACGCCGCCGAAGACGGCCGTGATGACGCCCATCAGCACGGCCACGATGGCCGGCATGCCCATGTCCAGCGCGAGCAGGCTGCCGTTGGCCGTGAACAGGCCCAAGCCCAATGCATCGGGCCACTGGATGGCGCGTTCGGTCAGCGCGAGGTGGCGCCGGCGCAGGAAGAGCATGGCGCCGAGGCTGAGCGCCAGCAGGGCCCACAGCCAGTCGGCATGCTCGACCCAGAAGAAGGGGCGGCGGTCCAGCAGCACGTCGCGCAGCGTGCCACCGCCGAAGGCCGACAAGCCGGCGACGACGCACAGGCCCACGGCATCGAGCTGCTTGCGCGCGCCGGCCAGCAGGCCGGACAGCGCGAAGGCGAGGGTGGCGGCCACCTCGACGGCGGCCTGCAGCGTCGAGAAATTGATGACTGGAGGTTTCACCCCCGCATCATCCCTTCACTTCGCCGCCTTGCCGGGCGCGCTCACCGGACCGTCGTGAAGCGCGCCTGGAAGTTGTCGTCGGAGCGGTAAAGGGTGTCCACATTGGGCTTCATTGCCCAGGGCCGGACCTGGTGGTGGATGGGGATGAAGAGGTATTCGTCGCGGATGCGCAGCAGGGCTTCGCGGATCTGCGCATTGCGCCTGGCCACGTCGGGCTCGAACTTGATCTGCTGGATCAGCGCGTCGAGCTTTGCGTCGCTGACCTTGCCGAAATTGAAGTTGCCGTCCGACCCGCCGCTGCGCGTGTGGCCCCAGGCCTGCATCGCGTACTGGGCGTCATACGTGGTGACGCCCCAGCCCAGCATGTAGAGCGGCGACTCGCCGCGCTGGAAGGTCTGGCTGTGCGTGACGAAGGGCGTCGCGATCAGCCGGGCCTTGACGCCGATCTTGGCCCACATCGAGACCGCCGCCTGGCAGACCTGCTCGTCGTTGACGTAGCGGTTGTTCGGGCAATGCAGCGGCACCTCGAAGCCCTGCGGGTAGCCGGCCTCGGCCAGCAGCTTGCGGGCTTTGTCGACGTCCGGCTTCAGCGGCGTGTCCAGCGCCGTGTCGTAGCCGTTGACGCCGGGCGGCACCATCAGCGCCGCCGGCACCGACAGGCCGCGCATGATGCTGCGCTTGATGGCCTCGCGGTCCAGCGCCAGGTTCATGGCCTCGCGCACCCGCTTGTCCTTGAACGGGTTCCTGCCCTTCACGTTGGAGTCGCGCAGTTCGTCGCTGCCCTCGTCCATCACGAAGAAGACGGTGCGCACCTCGGCGCCTTCAAGCACCTTGAGCTTGCCCTCTTCCTTGATCTTGAAGAAGTCGGCCGGCGGCAGGTCGGTGACGATGTCCACGTCGCCCGACAGCAGGGCCGCCACGCGCGTGGGTGCGGACTTGATCGGCAGATAGGTGAGCTCGGTGACATTGCCCTTGCTCGTGCCCCACCAGTCCTTGTTCGCCACCAGCTTCAGCGCCTGGTCGGGCTGCCAGGAGACAAAGCGGTAGGGGCCGGTGCCGACGGCATTGCGGCTGGCGAAGTTCTCGTCCTTGGCCTTGTAGTCGGCGATGCTGCCGGCGTTGTTCTTCAGGCACCAGGACTTGCTCATGATGTTGAAGTTGACGAGGTTCTGCAGCAGCATCGGCGTCGGCGCCTCCAGCAGCAGGTCGACGGTGTGCTCGTCGATCTTCTTCACCTCCTTGATGCCGGAGACATAGGTCTGCTTGGTGCCCAGCGGCTGGCGGATACGGTCGAAGCTGTAGACGACGTCGTCCGCCGTGAAAGCCGAGCCGTCGTGAAATTTCACGCCGCGGCGCAGTTCGAAGCGGACCTGCGTGGGCGAGACATAGGTCCACCTGGTCGCCAGCGCGGGCTCGGGCTGGTAGGTCTCGCTGCGGCGCGTCAGGCCCTCGTAGATATGCGCCGAGATGGTGTTGGAGGTGTTGTGGTCCTGCGAATGCGGGTCCAGCGTCAGGATGTCGTTCTGTGCGGCCCAGCGCAACGGGGCGGCGATGGCCGTGCTGAGCGTCAGCGCGGCGAGCAGGGGCAGGAGTCGAAGAGCGAATTTCATGCGGCTTCCTCGGGGCGACAGAAGCCGAAAATGCTAGCCCCGCCCCCCGCGGCATCCGCTAGGGCTTGCCCGCGGGTTCCAGCGAGCAATCGCAGCCGGCGCCGGCGGCAATCCAGCGCCGCACCAGCCAGCCGCGCAGGCCGTGCGGTTGCGCGGTCAGCACGCCGCAGACATAGCGGGCGCCGTCCCAGCGCAGCGCGACGCAGGCGCCCTTGAAGCGTCGGCTCAGCAGCACGCCGAGCGGGCAGGGCTCGGCCAGGCAGCAGACGCCGCAGCCATTGCAGGCCTGCCCGAGGGCCGGCTTGGGCGGTGCGTCGGGGTGGATGCGGATGACTCGCGCGTCGGGCTGCATGCGCATGTTCCTTCTCTTTCTTCTACTACCGCAGCATCTTCGCCCGCTGCCGTGATACGGTCCAAGCGGATTGCCGGAGCGTTCACATGTCCAAGGTCAGAGTCGCCGCTTTCACGCTTTCTGCCGATGGCTTCGGCGCGGGGCCTGGCCAGAGCCTGGACAGGCCACTCGGTGTCGGCGGCGAGCAGTTGCACGGATGGCTGTTCGGGACGCGAACTTTCAGGCAGATGGTGCTGGGATTGGAGGGCGGCAGCACGGGTGCCGACGACGGCTTCTCGGCGCGCAGCTTCGACAACGTCGGCGCCTGGATCCTCGGTCGCAATATGTTCGGCCCCGTGCGCGGCCCCTGGCCCGACGACGGCTGGAAGGGCTGGTGGGGCCCCAATCCGCCCTACCACGTGCCCGTGTTCGTGCTGACCCGGCATGCGCGGCCGCCGCTGGAGATGGAGGGCGGCACGAGCTTCCACTTCGTGACCGACGGCATCGACGCCGCGCTGCGGCGTGCCAAGGCCGCCGCCGCGGGCAAGGACGTTCGCATCGGCGGCGGCGTCTCGACGATCCGGCAGTACCTGCAGGCCGGCGCGATCGACGAGATGCACCTGGCCCAGTCGCCGGTGCTGCTCGGCAGCGGCGAATCGCTGCTGGCCGGCATCGATCTGCCTGCGCTGGGTTGGCGCGTTACCGAGCGCGAAAGCACGGCGCAGGCGATGCACCTCGTGCTGACGAGGGCATCAAGCCACGTCAGGTCTTGACGCCCAGTTCCCGCAGCCGTTCGTTCAGATAGCTGTCCGCCGTGTAGCGGTCGCTCAGCACGACGTCGTCACGCGGATGCAGGAAGAGGGGCAGCGACACGCGGCTCTTCCTCGCGCCTTCGCCGCTCGGGTTGACGACGCGGTGCTGCGTCGACGGGTAATAGCCCTCGGAGGCTTCCTGCAGCATGTCGCCGATGTTGATGGTCAGCGTGCCGAAGTCGCAGGGCACGTCATGCCAGGCGCCGTCCTTGCCCAGCACCTGCAGGCCCGGCTCGTTGGCGGCGGGCAGGATGGTCAGCAGATTGATGTCGCCATGTGGCGCGGCGCGCAGCGAGCCCTCGGGCTCCTGGCCGGTCAGCGGCGGGTAGCGCAGCACGCGCAGCAGCGTCTTGGTGCTGCCCTGGATCATGCGGGACAGCGGCTCGCGGTACTTCGCGGCGATCTCGGGCGGCGTGTACTTCTCGACCCAGCCCAGCAGCTCCTCGGCCAGCGCGTTGGCCTCGCGGTAGTAGGTCAGCGCATCTTCCTTCAGCTGGGGCGGGACGCGGCCCCAGGGGTAGATGTGGAAGTACTCCTTGATGTCCTTCTGCTTGAAGCCCTTGGCCGTTTCGGAGATCTCGGTGGAGAACCAGCCGTCCTGCGTCTCCTTGGAGAAGGCGTAGGCCTGCTTGCCGTCGCCGTCGAAGAAGGCCAGCCAGTCGGCGTAGATCTTCTCGACCAGGGCCTGGCGGATCGGGTGGTGGGTCAGCACGCCGAAGCCGGTTTCGTGCAGGGAGCGGGTGAACTTCTCGGCCGCGTCGGCAGCGCGGTAGTCGACGACCTGGACTTGCATGTGGGATTCCTCGTTGTCCCGTGGCGCAGCCATTCAATCTCGGGGCTGTCGCGGCAGCAAGTTTACGAGCCAGTCAACTTTCCATGATCTGGCTCAGTGAACTTTGTCGCACCCCGTGCTGCTCTCGGGCAAACCCGAAGTGCTAGAGTTCGACCCCTTGAGACTTTGGTCCTTCCCGTCCCTTTTGCTGGCAACAGCGAAGGTGGGTCGCAATCCGCCAATCGGTCGAGCCGTGTCGCGGAAGGTTCTTCAACCAGCCAACTCCCTGGAAGCCGGGGTATGAGGTGAGCGAAAGATGATGCAGCAATACAGGTCCAACTCCTACCTGTTCGGTGGCAATGCGCCGTATGTGGAGGAGATGTACGAGGCCTACCTCGACAACCCCGGATCCGTCCCGGACAACTGGCGCGCCTATTTCGACGCGCTGCAGCATGTGCCGGCGGTCGATGGCAGCGAGGCCCGCGATGTGGCCCATGCCCCGGTTATCGAATCTTTCGCCCAACGCGCCAAGGCCAATGCCTTCGCCAACAAGGCCAGCAGCGCCGACCTGGCCGTTGCGCGCAAGCAGGTCCATGTCCAGTCGCTGATCGCGGCCTACCGCTTCCTCGGCAACCGCTGGGCCGAACTGGACCCCCTCAAGCGCGCCGAACGCCCCAAGATTCCCGAGCTCGACCCCGCGTTCTACGACCTGACCGAGTCCGACATGGACATCTCGTTCAGCGCCGCGAACAGCTACTTCGGCGGCGAGACGATGACGCTGCGCCAGATCGTGCAGGCCCTGCGCGAGACCTACTGCGGCAGCATCGGTTCCGAATTCATGCACGGCTCCGACCCCGGCGAAAAGCGCTGGTGGCAGGAGCGCCTGGAGAAGGCGCGCGGCAAGCCCAGCTTCACGGCCGACGAGAAGAAGCACATCCTCGATCGCCTGACCGCGGCCGAGGGACTGGAGCGCTACCTCCACACCAAGTACGTCGGCCAGAAGCGCTTCTCGCTCGAAGGCGGCGAGAGCTTCATTGCCGCGATGGACGAGCTGATCCAGCGCGCCGGCGAGCGCGGCGTGCAGGAGATCGTCATCGGCATGGCCCACCGCGGCCGGCTGAACGTGCTGGTCAACACGCTGGGCAAGATGCCCGCCGACCTGTTCGCCGAGTTCGAGCACAAGGCCGCCGAGGATCTGCCGGCCGGCGACGTGAAATACCACCAGGGCTTTAGCTCCGACGTGTCCACCGCGGGCGGCCCGGTGCACCTGAGCCTGGCCTTCAACCCCTCCCATCTCGAAATCGTCAACCCGGTCGTCGAAGGCAGCGTGCGTGCCCGCCAGGACCGCCGTGGCGACAAGGCCGGCGCGCAGGTGCTGCCGGTGCTGGTGCACGGTGACGCGGCCTTCGGCGGCCAGGGCGTCGTGCAGGAGACGCTGGCGATGGCCCAGACCCGCGGCTACCGCACTGGCGGCACGGTCCACATCGTCATCAACAACCAGATCGGCTTCACCACCAGCGACCCGCGCGACCTGCGCTCCACCTGGTACTGCTCCGACGTCGTCAAGATGATCGAGGCTCCGGTGCTGCACGTGAACGGCGACGACCCCGAGGCCGTCGTCTGGGCCATGCAGCTGTGCATGGACTACCGCGCCGAGTTCAAGAAGGATGTCGTCATCGACATCGTCTGCTTCCGCAAGCTGGGCCACAACGAGCAGGACACGCCGGCCCTGACCCAGCCGCTGATGTACAAGAAGATCGCCGCCCACCCCGGCACGCGCAAGGTCTATGCCGACAAGCTGGTCGCGCAGACCGTGCTGGCGGCGGAGGGTCCCGACGAGATGGTCAAGGCCTACCGTGCCGCGATGGACGAGGGCCGCCACACCGTCGACCCGGTGCTGACCAACTTCAAGAGCAAGTTCGCCACCGACTGGTCGCCCTTCCTCGGCAAGAAGTGGACGGACAGCTGCGACACCGCCATTCCCGTGGCCGAGTGGAAGCGCCTGGGTGAGAAGCTGACGGCCATCCCCAAGGACTTCGCGGCCCACAACCTGGTGCAGAAGCTCTACGCCGACCGCGCCGCGATGGGCCGCGGCGAGGTCAACGTCGACTGGGGCATGGGTGAGAGCATGGCCTTCGCGTCCCTGGTGGCCAGCGGCTACCCGGTGCGCCTGTCCGGCGAGGACAGCGGCCGCGGCACCTTCACCCACCGCCACGCGGTCATGCATGACCAGAACCGCGCGAACTGGGACGAAGGCACCTACATCCCGCTGCAGAACGTCGCCGACGGCCAGGCGCCATTCACCGTCATCGACTCCATCCTGTCCGAAGAGGCGGTGCTGGGCTTCGAGTACGGCTACGCCGCCGCCGAGCCCAACACGCTGACCATCTGGGAAGCCCAGTTCGGCGACTTCGTCAACGGCGCCCAGGTCGTCATCGACCAGTTCATCGCCTCCGGCGAAGTGAAGTGGGGCCGCTCCAACGGCCTGACGATGATGCTGCCGCACGGCTATGAAGGCCAGGGCCCCGAGCACAGCTCGGCCCGCCTGGAGCGCTTCATGCAGCTGGCCGCGGACAACAACATGCAGATCGTGCAGCCTACCAATGCCGCGCAGATCTTCCACGTGCTGCGCCGCCAGATGCTGCGCATGTTCCGCAAGCCGCTGGTCATCATGACGCCCAAGAGCCTGCTGCGGGCCAAGGACGCGACCTCGCCGCTGTCGGACTTCACCAAGGGCGAGTTCAAGACCGTCATCGGCGAGCAGGACGAGGGCATCGTGGCCGACAAGGTCAAGCGCGTCGTCGTCTGCTCGGGCAAGGTCTATTACGACCTGGTGCGCAAGCGCGACGAGAAGAAGTCGCACGACGTGGCCATCGTGCGCGTCGAGCAGCTCTACCCCTTCCCGCACAAGGCCTTCGCGGCCGAGCTGAAGAAGTACCCGCACGTGACCGACATCGTCTGGTGCCAGGATGAACCGCAGAACCAGGGCGCCTGGTTCTTCGTGCAGCACTATGTGCACGAGAACATGGTCGAAGGCCAGAAGCTCGGCTACGCCGGCCGCCCGGCCAGCGCCAGCCCGGCCTGCGGCTACGCCCACCTGCACCAGGAGCAGCAGAAGGCCTTGCTTGACCAGGCCTTTGCCAAGCTCAAGGGCTTCATCCTCACCAAATAAGACCGCTCGCGCAGCGTCCTTCGCCGGCGCTGCGCGCGTTCGCGCCTGCACAACACAACCGAATAGAAGACACGGAGCCTCCCACCATGGCCATCGTTGACGTCAAAGTTCCCCAGTTCTCCGAATCCGTTTCCGAGGGCACCCTGCTGACCTGGAAGAAGAAGCCCGGCCAGGCCGTTGCCATCGACGAGATCCTCGTCGAGATCGAGACCGACAAGGTCGTGCTCGAAGTGCCCGCCCCCAGCGCCGGCGTGATGGCGCAGATCGTCAAGAGCGACGGCGAGACCGTCGTCAGCGAAGAACTGCTCGCCCGCATCGACACCGACGCGCAGCCGGGCGTGAGCCCGCTGGAAGTCAAGGCCGTGGCCCCCGCCGCGCCTGAGGCCGCCGCGGCGCCGGCCGCTGCCGCCGGCAAGGGCGATGTGGCCATGCCCGCCGCCGCCAAGATCCTGGCCGAGAAGGGCCTGGCCGCCACCGACGTCGCCGGCTCCGGCAAGGACGGCCGCGTGACCAAGGGCGATGCCCTGGCCGCCGGTGCCAAGCCCGCTGCCGTGGCCGCGCCTGTGGCCGTGGCCACCAATCCGGCCGTCGCCAAGCCCCTGCCGGCCGTGGCCGCGCCGGTGCAGCCCAGCCTCGGCGACCGCCCGGAGCAGCGCGTGCCCATGACCCGCCTGCGCGCCCGCATCGCCGAGCGCCTGGTGCAGTCGCAGTCCACCAACGCCATCCTGACCACCTTCAACGAGGTCAACATGGCACCGGTCATGGAGATGCGCAAGAAGTTCCAGGAGAAGTTCGAGAAGGAGCACGGCGTCAAGCTCGGCTTCATGAGCTTCTTCGTGAAGGCGGCCGTCGCGGCGCTGAAGAAGTACCCGATCATCAACGCCTCGGTCGATGGCAACGATATCGTCTACCACGGCTATTTCGACATCGGCATCGCCGTCGGCTCGCCGCGCGGCCTCGTCGTGCCGGTGCTGCGCAACGTCGACCAGATGAGCTTCGCCGACATCGAGAAGAAGATCGCCGAGTTCGGCGCCAAGGCCAAGGACGGCAAGCTCTCCATCGACGAGCTGACCGGCGGCACCTTCTCCATCTCCAACGGCGGCACCTTCGGCTCCATGCTGTCGACGCCCATCATCAACCCGCCTCAGTCGGCCATCCTGGGCGTGCACGCCACCAAGGATCGTGCCGTCGTCGAGAACGGCCAGATCGTCGTCCGCCCGATGAACTACCTGGCCATGTCCTATGACCACCGCATCATCGACGGTCGTGAAGCCGTGCTGGGCCTGGTGGCGATGAAGGACGCGCTGGAAGATCCGTCGCGCCTGCTGTTCGACATCTAAGAACAAGAAGGAACGTTCCGCATGAGCACCAAGCAATTCGACGTCGTCGTCATCGGCGGCGGCCCTGGCGGCTATATCGCGGCCATCCGCGCCGCCCAACTGGGTTTCAACACGGCCTGCATCGACGAGTGGAAGAACTCAGCGGGCGGCCCCGCCCCGGGCGGCACCTGCACCAATGTCGGCTGCATCCCGTCCAAGGCCCTGCTGCAGTCCAGCGAGCACTTCGAGCACGCCAGGCTGCACTTCGCCGACCATGGCATCAGCACCGGTGAGGTCGGCATGGACGTCGCCAAGATGCTGGGCCGCAAGGACGGCGTCGTGAAGCAGAACAACGACGGCATCCTCTATCTGTTCAAGAAGAACAAGGTCAGCTTCTTCCACGGCCGCGGCAGCTTCGTCGCCGCCAAGGATGGCGGCTACGAGCTGAAGGCCGGCGAGGAGAGCATCACCGCCAAGCACGTGATCATCGCCACTGGCTCCAATGCCAGGGCGCTTCCCGGGCTTGCATTTGACGAGGAGCTGGTGCTGTCCAACGACGGCGCGCTGCGCATCCCCGCCACGCCGAAGAAGCTGGGCGTCATCGGCTCCGGCGTCATCGGCCTGGAGCTGGGCTCGGTCTGGCGCCGCCTGGGCGCTGAGGTCGTCGTGCTGGAAGCCATGCCCAACTTCCTGCCCACCGTCGACGAAGGCGTGGCCAAGGAGGCCGCGAAGCTGTTCAAGAAGCAGGGCCTGGCCATCGAGCTTGGCGTCAAGATCGGCGAAGTGAAGACGAGCAAGAAGGGTGTCGTCGTCAACTACACCGACGCCAAGGGCGGCGAGCAGAAGCTGGAATGCGACAGGCTCATCGTCTCCATCGGCCGCGTGTCCAACACCATCGGCCTCAATGCCGAAGCCGTTGGGCTCAAGCTCGACGGCCGCGGTGCCATCGAGGTGGATGCCGACTGCAAGACCAACCTGCCCAATGTCTGGGCCGTGGGTGACGTCGTGCGCGGCCCCATGCTCGCGCACAAGGCCGAGGAGGAGGGCGTGGCGGTGGCGGAGCGCATCGCCGGCCAGCACGGCCACGTGGACTTCGACATCATCCCGTCGGTCATCTACACCAGCCCAGAGATCGCCCAGGTCGGCAAGACCGAGCAGCAGCTCAAGGCCGAAGGCCGTGGCTACAAGGCCGGCCAGTTCCCCTTCCTGGCCAACGGCCGCGCCCGCGCGCTGGGCGACACCTCGGGCTTCGTGAAGATCCTGGCCGACGCCACGACCGACGAGATCCTGGGCGTGCACATCATCGGCCCGATGGCCTCCGAGCTGATCGCCGAGGCCACGATGGCGATGGCCTTCAAGGCCTCCAGCGAGGACATCGCGCGCATCTGCCATGCCCACCCGTCGCTGTCCGAGTCGACGAAGGAGGCGGCCCTGGCCGTCGACAAGCGCACGCTGAACTTCTGATCGAGCAGCGCAAACAACAAGGGGCGGCCGAACAGTCGCCCCTTTTTTCGTGATGACCTCTCAGAATGACGTCCGTTAGCGACCTCTACCAGCAGACCCTCGCCGAGCGCGGCTTCAAGGCCGACGCGGCCCAGCTTCGCGCCGTTGCATCCCTGCAGCGGTGCCAGGACGAATGGGAAGCCTACAAGGCCCGCCGCGGCAACGCGGTGACCAAGCTGCTGGTGCGCCCACCCATCCCGCGTGGCGTCTACATGTATGGCGGCGTGGGGCGCGGCAAAAGCTTCCTGATGGACTGCTTCTTCCAGGCCGTTCCGCTGACACGCAAGACGCGCCTGCACTTCCACGAGTTCATGCGCGAGGTGCACCGTGAGCTCCAGGAACTCAAGGGCATCGCCGACCCGCTGGACGAACTCGGCAGGCGCATCGCGCGACGCTTCCGCCTGATCTGCTTCGACGAGTTCCACGTCGCCGACGTGACCGACGCGATGATCCTGCACCGCCTGCTGGACGCGCTGTTCCGCAACCGCGTGTCCATCGTCACGACGTCCAACTTCCACCCCGACGAGCTTTATCCCAACGGCCTGCACCGCGACCGCATCCTGCCGGCCATAGCGCTGCTGAAGGCCAATCTGGAAGTCATCAACGTCGATGCCGGCACCGACTACCGGCGCCGCACGCTGGAGGACATGAACCTCTACCTGACGCCGCTGAACGACGACACCGAGGCGGTGCTGACGCAGGCCTTCGAGTCCCTCGCCGAGGCCCAGGACGAGGACCGCAGGCTGATGATCGAGCACCGTGCGATCTATGCCCGGCGGCGCGCCGGTGGTGTCGTCTGGTTCGACTTTGCAACGCTTTGTGGCGGGCCGCGCTCGCAGAACGACTATCTGGAGCTGGCCAGCCAGTTCCACACCATCATCCTGTCCGAGGTGCCCGAGATGCCGGTGCGCCTGGCCAGCGAGGCGAGGCGCTTCACCTGGCTCGTGGACGTGCTCTACGACCGCCGCGTCAAGCTCATCATCTCGGCCGCCGTGCCGGCCGAGCAGCTCTACACCGAGGGCCCGCTGGCCCACGAGTTCCCGCGCACGGTGTCGCGCCTGCAGGAGATGCGCTCGGCCGAGTATCTGGCCCTGGCCCGCCGCGAGGTCGATACTTCGCTGACATGAGACCACCCCCTATGCGCTTCGCGCGCCCCCTCGAAGGGGGCGCTACCTGCGGTCCGGCAAAGCCGGCCCCGCGGTGGCCGCTGGAAGGGGCCACCTGCTGGCGCGGTGGCCTTCTGATCGGTTTTTCGCTGCTCGTCGGAGCCGCTGTTGCTCAGCCCGCCACTCGCGCCGAAGTCGCCACCCAGCGCGCGGCGATTGAGCAGCGCTTCGCGCGCGAGACGCAGGCCTGCGAGCAGCAGTTTGCTGTGGCCTCCTGCCTGGAAGAGGTGCGGGTACGTCGCCACGCGGCGCTGGAGCCCCTCGTCAGACGCGAGCATGAGCTGGCCGCCGACGAGCGCCGCGCGCGCGCCGCGGCTCAGGCCCTGCGCGTGCGCGAACGCGATGTCACGGCGGCCCAGGACGAAGGCCAGCGCCGCGAGCGCATCGTCGCTGCCCCGCCGCCGTCGGTGCCCGCCACGCCGGCCTCCCATGCGCCCCGGGCGCTGGGCGCCGACGAGGCGGCGCGCCAGCAGCAGCAGGCGCAGGCCAGGGCCGCGGCCGGCGCAGCCAGGCGCCGCGAGCAGCTGCAGGAGCGAGAGGAGCGCCAGCGGCAGCGCGTTGCCGAGCACGAGGTGCGCGAGAAGCGCAAGACCAGACCCGCGGCGGCGCTGCTGCCCCTGCCGGGGGCCTCCGGCGCGTCGGCGCCGCGCTGAGCCTCAGTCCAGCACTTCGACCTTGACGATGGCCAGCGACAGGTTGTCGCCGCCGCCCCGGGCGCGCTGGCGCGCCTTGCTGACCAGCAGTTCGGCCGCCTCGCGCGGCGGCAGGCTGAACAGCACGCTGCCCAGCTCCTGGGCGGTGAAGTAGTGCCAGAGCCCGTCGCTGCAGCACATCATCGTGTCGCCGACCTCCAGACCCTCGAAGCGCTCCGACGTCGACGTGGGGTCCTGCACGGTGCCCAGGCAGGCCGTCAGCAGATTGCTCTGCGGATGGGTGCTGGCCTCGGCCTCGGTCAACTGGCCCTCGTCGACCAGGCGCTGCACATAGGAGTGGTCCATCGTGCGCTTCACGAGGCGGGCGCCGCGGAACCAGTAGATGCGCGAGTCGCCGGAGTGGATCCAATGCATGCAGCGGTCGCTGGTGACGATGAAGCTGGCGATGGTGCTGTGCGGCTCCTCCTCGGCGGAGATGGCCGTCAGCTTGATCATCAGATGCGCTTCGGACGCGATCTGGCCGAGCAGCTCGGCGGGTGATTCGTCCTCGGGCGAGTAGCGCTCGAACAGCTGGCGCGCGGTCAGGATGACCTGGTCGGCCGCCTTGCGGCCCCCGCTCTTGCCGCCCATGCCGTCGGCCACGATGCCCATTACGCAGCCATCGATGCGGGGGTGGGCGATGACGGCCACCTGGTCCTGCTGGTAGGCCCGGTCCCCGCGATGGGTGCCGGTGGCGGCGTTGAGTCGGAATCCGGGGGCGGTGGGAGGCATGCCGAAAACTATACTGGGTCGTTCGCTTTGGCCCCAGCGCGCTCTGCCCTCGTAAACCCCCCCGATGGATGAACAACTTCACTCGCTGCCACGGCGGCTCATCGAGTTGCGCATCGAGCACGCCGACCTCGACGCGATGATCGATCGCCTGGCCGAGCAGTCGCCGGTGGACGAATTGGCCTTGCAGCGGCTCAAGAAGCGCCGCCTGGCGCTGCGCGACATGATTGCCCGGCTGGAAGCCACGACGGAGCCCGATGACCTCGCCTGAGATCGATGACTGGTTGGACCAGCTCGACCAGGCCATCCCTCCAACCCCGCCCGCCAGCGACGAACTCGAACAGGCCGTCGAGGCCGCCTTCGACTTCGATGGCCCGCTGGCGCGTCTGGACCCGGGCTACAAGCCGCGTGAGCCGCAGTTGCAGATGAGCCGGGCCGTGGCCCGCGCGCTGAGCCGCAGGCAGGCCCTGGTCGTCGAGGCCGGCACCGGCGTCGGCAAGACCTTCGCCTACCTCGTGCCGGCGCTGCTGGCCGGTAGCCGCGCCCTCATCAGCACCGCCACCAAGAGCCTGCAGGACCAGCTCTTCCTGCGCGACCTGCCGCGGTTGACGAAGGCGCTGAACACGCCCGTGCGGCTGGCGCTGCTGAAGGGCCGCGGCAGCTACCTCTGCCTGCACCGCATGAAGGAGGCGCGCGTGTCCGGCGAATTCCCGGACCGCCGCACCGCGCTGTCGCTGGCGCGCATCGAGCGCTGGGCGCTGGGCACGACGACGGGCGATTTCGCCGAGATCGACGGCCTGGACGAGCGCGCGCCCATCATCCCCATCGTCAGTTCCAGCCGCGAGAACTGCCTGGGCCAGGACTGCCCCGACTGGAAGGCCTGCTACGTCGTGAAGGCGCGGCGCGAGGCGATGGAGGCCGATGTCGTCGTCGTCAACCACCACCTCTTCTTCGCCGATGTGACGCTGCGCGACAGCGGCGTGGCGGAGCTGCTGCCCAGCGTCGAGATCGCGATCTTCGACGAGGCCCACCAGCTCGCCGAGGCCGGCGTGCAATTCCTCGGCACGCTGCTGGGCACGGCCGCGCTGATCGACTTCGCCCGCGACACGCTGGCCCAGGGCCTGGCCCATGCGCGTGGCGTGCATGACTGGCAGGCCCTGCATGCCGGCGTCGAGAAGGCTGCGCGCGAACTGCGCCTGGCCGCGGCCGGCCCGCTGGCCACCGCGGGCCGCGAGCTGCGCGGCACGCTCAAGCTCGGCTGGCGCGAGCGCGCGACCCAGCCGGCCTTCGCGGCGGCGCTGCTGGGCGTCGAGCAGGCCACGGCCGCCGCGCTGGAAGCGCTGACTGCCGTGCGCGAGGCCGCGCCCGATTTCGCGCGGCTGTGCGAGCGCGCCCAGGAACTGCGCGACCTGGCGAAGGTCTTCTCCGCCGAGCCCGATCCGGGCGACGTGCGTTGGATCGACATCAGCCCGCATTCGGCCCGCCTCGTCGAGTCGCCGCTGGACATCCGCGACGCGATGCAGCAGCAGCTCGAAGGACCGCCCAAGGCCTGGGTGTTCACGTCGGCCACGCTGGGCGACGACGAGGGCCTGACCTGGTTCACCGAGCCGGCCGGCCTGACCGGCGCCGAGGTGCTGCGAGTCGGCAGCCCTTTCGACTACCCGGCCCATGCGCGGCTCTATGTGCCGCGCGGCTTCCCCAAGCCGGCCGAGCCCAGCCACCCGGCCAGCGTCGCGCTGCTGGCTTCGCGCCTGGCAAGGGCGCTTGGCGGGCGCACCTTCGTGCTGACGACGACGCTGCGCAACCTGCAGACCGTGGCCGACGCACTGCGCGAGCGCTTCGAGGAGGGCGGCGATGCCATCGCCGTGCTGCAGCAGGGCGCGGCGCCCAAGCGCGTGCTGCTGCAGCGCTTCGTCGACAACCCGGCCTCGGTGCTGGTCGGCTCGGCCAGCTTCTGGGAGGGCATCGACGTGCCGGGCGATGCGCTGCAATGCGTCGTCATCGACAAGCTGCCCTTCCCGCCGCCCAACGACCCGCTGGTGGAGGCGCGCGTGAAGCGGCTGGAGGCCGATGGGCGCAATGCCTTCTCGGAATATTTCGTCGCCGAGGCGGCGATCGCGTTGAAGCAGGGCGCCGGGCGCCTGATCCGCACCGAGACCGACCGCGGCCTGCTGGTGGTGTGCGACCCGCGCATGGCGGGCATGAACTATGGTCGCCGGCTGCGCGCTGCGTTGCCGCCGATGACGCCGGTGGCCAACGAGGCCGAGGCGTTGGCATGGTTGCAGCGCCTCAATGAAGAACGGGCCTGACACGGAGCCCCTCGTCCAGTCTCGCCCCGCTGAACGCGGGCGCGTCTGACCGGTCTTGCAGACCGCGCAGCCGACGGAGCGGCTGCTCATCGGCAGGCACGGCGAGTCCACTGGACTCACCGTGTCCGGCCTCAGCCCCCGAGGGGACGAGGTTGCTCTCGGCATCGAGCCGCCAGCAGTCTCAGGTGGGCCGGCTTGGGAGCGGCCCGGCGCACGGCCCGGAACAAAAGAGAACGGGCCTTGCGGCCCGTTCGATTCAGCTCACCAGAACTTCCACCAGGGCTTCTTGCGCTTGCCGCCGTTGGAGGCGAACTCGCTGTCGGGGAAGTTCTTGTCCAGCACGCGGCGCGCGTCGTCGCGCAGTTGCGTCAGGCCGAGCTTGTCGTAGCTCTCGCCCATGATGTAGAGCGCTTCCTCGATGCCGGGCGCATGCTGGAACTCGGCCACGGCCGACTGCGCACGGTTGGCCGCGGCGACATAGGCCTTGCGGTTGTAGTAGTAGCGCGCCACATGGATCTCGTAGGCCGCCAGCGTGTTGGTGATGAAGTTCACCCGCGTCGTCGCCTCGGCGGCGTACTTGGAGTCGGGGAATTGCTCGATCAGCTGCCGGAAGGCGAGCAGGGCCTCGCGCGAGGCCTGCTGGTCACGTTCGGCGACGTCCTGGTTGGCCAGGCGGCCGAACAGGCCCAGGTCTTCGTTGAAGTTGACGATGCCCTTCATGTAGAGGGCGTAGTCCATCGCCGGGCTGGAGGGGTTGAGCTTGATGAAGCGGTCCAGCGTCGCGATCGCCTGCGCGCGCTCGCCGCTCTTGTAGTTGGCCCAGGCCAAGTCCAGCGTGGCCTGCTGGCCCATGACCGTGCCGGCGGCGCGGCCCTCGATCTTCTCGAGCGACTTGATGGCGCGGTCGTAGCTGCCGGAGTTCAGGTCGTCCTTGGCGTCTGCATACAATTTGTCGAGCGCCGCCTGGGAGTTCGGGTCGTCCTTGGACGTGGAACCGCAGCCGCTCAGGCCAAGCGCGGCGGCCATCATGAAGGTGCCCAGAAGGGCTCGGCCGGCCTTGAATTTCTCAACAAACATGTCTGAAGTCTGGGTGGCAGTGCCGGCCCGGTCACACTGAACAATGGTCGCGAAGTATAGGGCGGGGGGTCTCGACGACCCGGAAGACGAAGCCGGCGAAGTTGCGGCCGCCGAGAGCGCCGCCGAGAGGCGCGTGGCCGAGGTCGATGCCGCGGGCCATGGCGAGCGCCTGGACCGCTGGCTGACGGGCCTGGCGCCAGAGTTCTCGCGCAACCACCTGCAGTCGCTGATCGAGCGCGGCTGCGTGCTGGTGGACGGCCGGGCGCTGCAGAAGGCGGCCCACAAGCTGCGCGCCGGCCAGCGCGTCGAGATCGAGCTGCAGCCCACCGACGAGAGCCGCGCCTTCCGCGCCGAGCCGATGGCGCTTGACCTGGCCTTCGAGGACGAGCACCTGCTGGTCGTCAACAAGCCGGCCGGCCTGGTCGTGCATCCGGCGCCGGGCAACTGGTCGGGCACGCTGATGAACGGCCTGCTGGCCCATCACCCGGCCGCGGCCAGCCTGCCGCGTGCCGGCATCGTGCACCGCCTGGACAAGGACACCAGCGGCCTGATGGTCGTCGGCAAGACGCTGGAGGCCGTGACCGCGCTGACGCGCCAGATCGCTGCGCGCGAGGTGCACCGCGAATACCTGGCCCTGGCCTGGGGCCGGGTCGAGGAGGCTTTCGTCGTCGAGAAGGCGATGCGCCGCGACCCGGTGTCGCGCGTGAAGATGGCGGTGGCGCCCGCAAACCTCGGCAAGCCGGCGCGCACCGACGTCTTCCCGCTCGGTGTGGGCGATGTGCAGGGGCGGCCGGTCAGCGCGGTGCACTGCGTGCTGCACACCGGCCGCACCCATCAGATCCGTGTGCACCTGATGCACAGCGGCCACCCGTTGCTGGCTGATGCGCTGTATGGTGGCGCACCGGCGCTCGGGCTGTCGCGCCAGGCCCTGCACGCAGCGCGCCTGGGCTTCACGCATCCGATCACCGGCGCGGCCATCACGCTGGTCGCCGCGCTGCCCGCCGACCTGGCCTCGGCCTGGGCGGGGATCGGTGCCGCCGACCTGCCCGGCTGAGCGGCTACAATGCGCGCAGGTTGTCGTGCCTGAGCGCTGCATCAAATGGATGCAGCCCGTTGCGGGATCGCAGTCCACCCGGAAGCCGCCGACCGAATCCGCTGGCACGCCCGGCCGCATGTTGGCCAGGACCGCGCCCGGTGCAAGACCCGCCCCAGCCGCTTGATGAGCGCTTGATGAGCGCCCAGGCCCCGGGGCCAACGCCAGAGCTCTGCCCATTGAGGGTGCGAAGTTGAGTTCATGAATACCCAGGATGCCAAGCGCGTCCTCGAGACCGCGCTGATTTGTGCCTCGCAGCCGCTGACGCTGCGCGAGATGCGCAGCCTGTTCGCCGACGAGCTCGGCGCCGACAGCCTGCGCGGCCTGCTCGACGAGCTGAGCCGCGATTGGGACGGTCGCGGCGTCGAGCTGGTCGCGCTGGCCTCGGGCTGGCGCTTCCAGAGCCGGCCCGAACTGCGCGAATACCTCGACCGGCTGCACCCCGAGAAACCGCCGCGCTACTCGCGCGCGGTGCTGGAGACGCTGGCCATCATTGCCTACCGGCAGCCGGTCACGCGCGGCGACATCGAGGACATCCGCGGCGTCGTCGTCGCGAGCCAGATCGTCAAGCAGCTCGAGGACCGCGGCTGGATCGAGGCCATCGGCCACCGCGAGACACCGGGCCGGCCGGCGCTCTACGCGACGACCAAGGCCTTCCTCGACGATCTGGGCCTGGCCAGCCTGGAGCAACTGCCTGCGCTTGAAGTCGGCAGCGAGCCCCCGGCCTTCGAGGCATTGCAGGGCCAGCTGCTCGACGCCCCCGACGACGCGCCCGCCGAGGCTCCCGTCGCGGCAGCGGCCACCGAGGTGGCCGCCACGCAAAGCCTGTTCGGCGCGGACGGCACGCCCGCGCTCCCCCCATCCGATCCCAGCGATACGCCCCCACAACCCCAGCCCCAATCCGCATGAACGACGCCGCCGATCAAGACAAGCCCCTGCCTCCCGCCGTTGACGCCGAGGCGCCCGCCGCGCCCAAGCGCCGCCGCACGACGGCCAAGGCGGCCGCCGAGGCTGCACCCGAGCCGACCGAGGCTACCGAAGTGGCCGCGCCCGTGAAGCGGACGCGCCGCAAGACCGCCGAGGTGGTCGCCGGCGAAGCTGCCGCCGCTCCCGAGGCGGTGCCGGCCGAGGACGCGCCGGCCCCGGCCCGCAAGCGCGCGCCGCGCAAGACGGCGGTCGAGGCCGCCGATGCAGCACCGGCGCCGGTTGCCGAAGCGCCCGCGCCCGTCGCGCCGCTCGCCGCTGCCATCTTCACGCTCGCCGACGAGGCGCCCGCGCAGCAGGATGGCGATGCGAGCGAAGGCGGGGAGGGTGAAGGCGACGCGGGCGGGGATGACGAACGGGGTGGCCGTCGCAATCGCCGGCGCAATCGCAAGGAGCGCGGCGAGCGCCAGGGCGACGCGCAGCAGGCGGTTGGTGCCGGCGATCCGCCCGGCACGGTGGCGGCGCCCGAACTGGTCGAGGCCGCGGGGGCGCGCTTTGCCGATGTGCTGTCGGGCAGCCTGGATGCCGAATCCGAGGGGCCGGCCGGCGAGCCGCCCCAGCTGAGGCCCGAGCCGGTGGCCGCCGAGGGCGATGAGGCCGAAGGCGAGGGCAAGCGCGTGCTGGCCGCCGACGTCGATGCACCCAAGCTGCAGAAGGTGCTGGCCCAGGCCGGCGTCGGCTCGCGCCGCGACATCGAGGACTGGATCGCCGAAGGCAAGATCGAGGTCAACGGCGAGGTGGCCCATGTCGGCCAGCGCATCTCCTTCGGCGACCGCGTGCGGGTCAATGGCAAGGAGGTGCGCGTGCGCATCTCGCCGCCCAACCCGCGCATCCTGGCCTATCACAAGCCCACAGGTGAGGTGTCCACCTTCAACGACCCCGAGGGTCGCCCGACCGTCTTCCGCACGTTGCCGCGCGTGCAGGGCCAGAAGTGGCAGTCCGTCGGCCGTCTGGACATCAACACCGAGGGCCTGCTGCTGTTCACGAACTCCGGCGAGCTGGCCAACCAGCTGATGCACCCGCGCTTCGGCGTCGAGCGCGAGTACGCGGCCCGCGTGCTGGGCTCGCTGAGCGACGAGCAGCGCGCCAGGCTGCTGGAGGGCGTCAACGTCGACGGCCAGACGGCGTCCTTCAAGAGCATCGAGGACGGCGGCGGCGAGGGCGCCAACCGCTGGTACCGCGTCGTCATCACCGAAGGCCGCAACCGCGAGGTGCGCAAGCTCTTCGAGGCGGTCGGCATGGTGGTCAGCCGCCTGATCCGCATCCGCTACGGCACCGTCGTGCTGCCGCGCGGCCTCAAGCGCGGCGTCTGGGTCGAGCTGGGCGACGACGACGTGCGTGTCATCCGCCGCCTGGCCGGTCACACCTCGAACGGCGGCCAGAGCCAGGGCCAGCAGTCGCAGCAACAGGGCGGCAAGCCGAAGGACCGCAACAACCGCCGCGCCGACGGCCGCCAGGCCGGCGTCGGCCCGCGCCCGAGCCGTCCGCCCGAGCCGCAGCAGCCGCGCCCGCCGCGCGAGGAGCGCGTGCAGCGTCGCGACGACGATGAGGACGACGACGACTTCATCCCGCACCACATCAACCCGCTGGAGCAGACCTTCGATCGCCGCCATGCGACCGGCGGCAAGCGCGGCATCCCGCAGGGCTTCGGCGCGGGCGGCAGCCAGCAGGCCAATCAAAAGCCCGGCAAGGGTGGCGGCAACAAGGGCGGCCCGCGCGAGCCCGATCCGATGCAGACCTCCATGGGCTATATCGGCGGCGACGCCTATCTGCGCCGCGGCGGCGGTGGTGGCGGCGGCAACCGGGGTGGCAAGGGCGGCGGCGGTGGCCGTTCTGGCGGCGGCTTCGGCGGCCGGCATCGCTGATGGCAGCGGGGTGACCTGATTAGGGTCATCCCTGCCCGCTACAATCGCAGGCTTTGTCCAGTACGCCCCCATCAGGAGAACACCATGGCGATCGAAACCACCCTGTCCATCATCAAGCCCGATGCCGTGGCGAAGAACGTCATCGGCCAGATCTACGCCCGCTTCGAAGCTGCCGGCCTGAAGGTCGTGGCCGCCAAGATGGTCCACCTGTCGCGCGTCGAGGCCGAGCAGTTCTACGCCGTCCACAAGGCCCGCCCCTTCTTCAACGACCTGGTCAACTTCATGATCAGCGGCCCGGTGATGATCCAGGCCCTGCAGGGCGAAGGCGCCATCCTGAAGAACCGCGACCTGATGGGCGCCACCGACCCGAAGAAGGCCGAGAAGGGCACCATCCGCGCCGACTTCGCCGACAGCATCGACGCCAACGCGGTGCACGGCTCCGACGCCGCCGAGACGGCCGCCGTCGAAGTGGCCTTCTTCTTCCCAGGCATGAACGTCTACTCGGGTCGCTGATCCCACAACGGGGTCGGTGACCCCGACCCAGAAAGTTCGTATGGACGCGGTCAACCTGCTCGGTTTCGATCTGCCAGGCCTGGCCGCCTACTGCGAGCAACTGGGCGAGAAGAAATTCCGTGCGACCCAGCTGTTCCGCTGGATCCACCAGAAGGGCGCGTTGGACTTCGAACAGATGTCCGATCTCGCCAAGTCGCTGCGCGAGAAGCTCGGCGGCCGTGCCTTCATCCGCGGCCTGGACGTCATCTCCGAGCATGTCTCGGCGGACGGCACCGTCAAGTGGCTGTTCGATGTCGGTGCCGGCAATGCGGTCGAGGCCGTCTTCATTCCCGAGGACGACCGCGGCACGCTGTGCATCTCCAGCCAGGCGGGCTGCGCGGTCGGCTGCCGCTTCTGCTCGACCGGCCACCAGGGCTTCAGCCGCAATCTGACGACGGCCGAGATCGTCGCCCAGCTGTGGTTCGCCGAGCATTCGCTGCGCAAGCGCCAGAACACCGATGAACGCATCATCTCCAACGTCGTGATGATGGGCATGGGCGAGCCGCTGCAGAACTACGACCAGCTCGTGCCGGCGCTCAGGACCATGCTGGACGACCACGGCTATGGCCTCAGCCGCCGTCGCGTCACCGTGTCGACCTCCGGCGTCGTGCCGATGATCGACCGCCTGCGCGAGGACTGCCCGGTCGCGCTGGCCGTCAGCCTGCACGCACCGACCGACCCGCTGCGCGACCAGCTCGTGCCGCTGAACAAGAAATACCCCATCGCCGAGTTGCTGGACGCCTGCAACCGCTACCTCGAGAAGGCGCCGCGCGACTTCATCACCTTCGAGTACTGCATGCTGCAGGAGGTGAACGACTCTCCCGAGCAGGCTCGCGAGCTGGTGCGCCTGGTAAAGAATCGTGTTAACTGCAAGATCAACCTGATCCCGTTCAATCCCTTCCCGGCCTCGGGCCTGACGCGCAGCACGAATGCGCGCGTGCAGGCCTTCGCCGAGGTGTTGATTCAGTCCGGCATCGTGACGACGGTGCGCAAGACGCGCGGCGACGACATCGACGCCGCCTGCGGCCAGTTGGCCGGCGAGGTGCAGGACCGGACCCGCGCGCATATCCGCATGGTCAGGGCCCCCGTGAACGTGGCCAAATCCGCAGGATGACCACCGCCGAGACATTGATGAAGCGACTGCTGCCCGTCCTGGTATCCGTGCTGCTCGCCGCCTGCGCCAACACGGGCACGCCCCCGGGCGCCGACCGCGAGATCAAGACCGACTCCGACCAGACCGACGCCGACCGCAGCGCCGGCATCCATCTGGAACTGGCCCAGGGCTATTTCTCGCGCGGCCAGTTCAACACTGCGCTGGACGAGCTCAAGCTCGCGCTGCAGGCCAAGCCCGACTTGCGCCAGGCCGTGAACCTGCGCGGCCTGGTCTACGCCGCGATGGGCGAGAACCAGCTCGCCGAGGAGGCCTTCCGCCGCGCGCTGGCCGTCTACCCCAACGACCCGGACACGCTGCACAACTATGGCTGGTTCATGTGCCAGCAGCAGCGCTGGCCCACGGCCGACTCGCTATTCGACCAGGCCCTGGCGCAGCCGAGCTACCGCGCCCCGGCGCGCACGCTGCTGGCCAAGGGTGTCTGCGAGGCACGCTCGGGCCGCATGCTGGTGGCCGAGAAGACACTGGCCCGCGCCTTCGAGCTCGATGCCGGCAACCCGGCCATCGCGGTCAACCTGGCCGAGGTGCTGTTCCGCAACAACGAGTCGGAGCGGGCGCGTTTCTATGTGAAACGGGTCAACGAGCAGCCCGAGCAGGTCAATGCGCAGAGCCTGTGGCTGCAGCTGCGCATCGAGCGCCGGCTCGGCAACACCGGCACCGTCGACGAGCTCGCCCTGCAGTTGCGCCGCAAGTACCCCCAGGCGCCCGAGACCCAGGCGCTGGACGCCGGTCGCTACGACTGACAGCCGCCGCCGCGGCGACAACAAGAACGAGACGAGATGGAAGCCATCCCCGAGGGTCGTGCCAACGAACGCAGCGCCACCACCGCCGGCGCCTGGCTGAGGAATGCGCGCCAGCAGCGCGGCCTGCACATCGCGGCCCTGGCCGTCATGCTCAAGGTGCCGCAGGCCAAGCTGGAGGCGCTGGAGGCCGACCGCTTCGACGAACTGCCCGACGCCACCTTCGCACGCGCCCTTGCCACGGCCATGTGCCGGGCGCTCAAGGTCGATCCGGCACCCGTGCTGGCCCTGCTGCCGCGCACGAGCACGAGCGAGTTCGACGTGCGGCCGGGCCTGAACCAGCCCTTCCGCGAGCGCGGTGCAGGCGCCATCGACGGCGGTGTGCTGGCCCTGCTGGCGCGGCCCGTCGTCTGGGGGCCGCTGCTGCTGTTGATCGCCGCCGCGGCGGTCCACTGGATTCCGGCCGGCTGGCTGCCCGAGCGGGACACGGCGGCCTCGGCGCCTGCCGCGTCCGCCGCGTCCGCCGCCGCGAGCGCGGCCCCGGTGGAGTTCGTCGCCGCGCCGCCGGCTGCTTCCGCGGCGGCTTCGGTGCCCGAGGCCGCGAGCTCGGCTGCCGCATCCGCGCCGCAGCCCGTTGCGTCGACGCCGCTGCAGGTCCGTGACGTCGCCCCGCCGCCCAACGTGGTGGCCCAGCCGGCCTCGGCGCCCGCCGTGCCCGCGGGCCAGGCGCTGCGCATCTCGGCCAGCGCGGACAGCTGGGTCGAGGTCGCCGATGCCAAGGGCCAGGTGCTGTTCTCGCGCGTGCTGCACGCGGGCGAGCAGCAGGAATTCGGCGGCGCAGCGCCCTACAAGCTGCGCGTGGGCAACGTCGGTGGCACCCGCGTCGAATGGCGCGGCGCGGCCGTCGACCTGGGTGCCCGAGCCAACAACAACGTCGCCCGTCTGGAGTTGAATTGATGAGCGAAACGATCATTCCCGAAGCGATGCCGGCGCCGCGCCGCAGCCGCCAGGCCCGCGTGGCCTGGGGCAGTCGCGTGGTCACGGTCGGCGGTGACGCGCCGGTGCGCGTGCAGTCCATGACCAACACCGACACGGTGGACGCCATCGGCACGGCCATCCAGGTCAAGGAGCTGGCCATCGCCGGCTCGGAGCTGGTGCGCATCACCGTCAACACGCCCGAGGCCGCCGAGCAGGTGCCCTATATCCGCGAGCAGCTGGACCGCATGGGCATCGACGTGCCGCTGGTGGGCGACTTCCACTACAACGGCCACCGCCTGTTGACCGAGCACCCGGCCATGGCCCAGGCCCTGTCCAAGTACCGCATCAACCCCGGCAACGTCGGCAAGGGCGACAAGAAGGACCGCCAGTTCGCGCAGATGATCGAGGCGGCGATGAAGTACGACAAGGTCGTGCGCATCGGCGTCAACTGGGGCAGCCTGGACCAGGAGCTGCTCGCGCAGTTCATGGACGAGAACGCCCGCCGCGCCCAGCCCTGGGACGCGAAGCCGGTCATGTACCAGGCTCTCGTCGAGTCGGCGCTGACGTCGGCCGCCTATGCCCGCGAGCTGGGCATGAACCCCGACAACATCATCATCAGCTGCAAGGTCAGCGGCGTGCAGGACCTGATCTCGGTCTACCGCGAGTTGGCCCGCCGCTGCGACTACGCGCTGCACCTCGGCCTGACCGAGGCCGGCATGGGCACCAAGGGCACGGTGGCCTCGTCGGTGGCGCTGGGCATCCTCGCGCAGGAAGGCATCGGCGACACCATCCGCGTCAGCCTCACGCCCCAGCCGGGCGAGTCGCGCACGCAGGAAGTCGTCGTGGCCCTTGAGATCCTGCAGGCCCTGGGCCTGCGCCACTTCAACCCCAGCGTCACCGCCTGCCCGGGCTGTGGCCGCACGACCAGCACGACCTTCCAGGAACTGGCCAAGCAGATCGACGACTTCCTGCGCCTGCAGATGCCGGTCTGGCGCAGCAAATACCCCGGCGTCGAAGAGATGAAGGTGGCCGTCATGGGCTGCATCGTCAACGGACCCGGCGAGAGCAAGCATGCCGACATCGGCATCAGCCTGCCCGGCACCGGCGAGGCGCCAGCGGCGCCCGTCTTCATCGACGGCGAGAAGGCCATGACGCTGCGCGGCGACAACATCGCGCAGGAGTTCCATGCGCTGGTCGAGAACTACATCGAGAAGCGCTTCGGCGCGACGGCTACTGCATGAGTGACAACAAGAAGATCCAGCCGCTGCAAGCGGTGAAGGGCATGAACGACATCCTGCCGCCGGAATCGGCGCGCTGGGAGGCGCTGGAAGCGGCGATGCGCGGCGTGCTGCAGCGCTATGGCTACAGCAATGTGCGCGTCCCCATCGTCGAGCCCACGGCGCTGTTCGTGCGCGGCATCGGCGAGGTGACGGATATCGTCGAGAAGGAGATGTACGCCTTCGAGGACCGCGCCGACAAGCATGGCCAGGCCGAGCATCTCGCGCTGCGCCCCGAGGGCACGGCCGGCGTCGTGCGCGCGATGATCGAGCACAGTTATCTGCGCGACAGCCCGCGCCGGCTCTACTACGTCGGGCCCATGTTCCGCCGCGAAAAGCCGCAGAAGGGCCGCTACCGCCAGTTCCACCAGATGGGCATAGAGGCGCTGGGCTTCGCCGGCCCCGACGTGGACGCCGAGGTCATCCTGCTGGCCCGCACGCTGTGGCGCGAGCTGGGCCTGAAGGAGGGCGAGGACGTCACGCTGGAGATCAACTGCCTGGGCCAGCCCGAGGAGCGCCGCGCCCACCGCGAGGCGCTGATCGCCCACCTGGAACAGCACAAGGACGTGCTGGACGAGGAGGCTAGAACCCGCATGTACAGCAACCCGTTGCGCGTGCTGGACACCAAGAACCCCGCCATGCAGGCCATGGCCGAGGGGGCTCCGAAGCTGCTGGACTTCCTCGGCGAAGCTTCGCTGGCCCACTTCAACGGCGTGCGCGCGCTGCTGGACGCCGTGGGCCTGGCCTACCGCATCAATCCCCGCCTCGTGCGCGGGCTGGACTACTACAACCTCACCGTCTTCGAGTGGGTGACGGCCAAGCTGGGCGCCCAGGGCACCGTCTGCGCCGGCGGCCGCTATGACGGCCTCGTCGAGCAGCTCGGCGGCAAGGCCACGCCGGCCGTGGGCTTCGGCATGGGCCTGGAGCGGCTGCTGCTGCTGCTGGAGACGTTAAACCTGCAGGCGCCCGTGCAGGCGCCCGACGTCTACGCCGTCGTGCCCGAGCCGGCCGAGCTGCCGCGCATCCTGCCCACGCTGGAGGCGTTGCGCGCCGCCGGCGTGAGCGTGCAGATGCATGCCGGCGGCGGCTCGTTCAAGTCGCAGTTCAAGAAGGCCGACGCCTCGGGCGCGCGTTTCGCGCTGGTCTTCGGCGGCGACGAACTCGCACGCGGCGAGGTCGGCCTCAAGCCCCTGCGCCAGAGCCAGGACGGCAGTGCCGAACAGGCCACGCGTTCCCTCGCCTCGGTGGCCGACTGGGCCGCCGAGCTCCGCACCGCATAATCCCGGGCCCTGCCCCGCACAGCTGTCTCCCTCATGGCATCGCATCTCGACCTCGAAGAACAAGAACAACTCGAACAAGTCAAAGCGTTCTGGAAGCGCTGGGGCAATCTCATCACCTGGGTGCTGACCGCGGCCCTGGCCGCCTTCGCCGGCTGGCAGGGCTGGAACTGGTACCAGCGCGACCAGGCCGCCAAGGCGGGCGCGATGTACGACGAATTCGATCGTGCGCTGAACGCGCAGGACCTCGACAAGGCCACGGCCGCCGCGGGCGACCTGAAGGCCCGCTTCGCCGGCACCGGCTATGCGGCCCAGGCCAGCCTGCAGGTGGCCCGGCTGCAGCTCGACAAGGGCAAGGCCGACGACGCCAAGCAGAGCCTGGCCTGGGTGGCCGAGCAGGGCTCGGAGCCGCCCTACCGCGACCTCGCCCGCCTTCGCCTGGCCGGCCTGCAGCTCGATGCCAAGGCCTATGACGAGGCCCTGAAGACGCTGGACGCGATCAAGTCGCCCGAGTTTGCCGCCCTGGTGGCCGACCGCCGCGGCGATGCGCTGCTGCTGCAGGACAAGCGCGACGCCGCCAAGGCCGAGTACCAGAAGGCGCTGGCCGGCATCGAGAAAACCCAGAACTACCGCAGCGTCATCGAGGCCAAGCTGGCGACGCTGGGCGTGCCCACCGTCGTCGAAGCCGCTGCCGCGGGAGCCATGCAATGAAGCGCGTCGTCCTGATCTCGCTGCTCGCCGCGTCGCTGTCCGGCTGCTCGGTGTGGAACTCCTGGTTCGGCGACAGCAAGAACAAGCCCGCCGTGCTCGAGACGCTGACAGGTTCCGCGACCGGCCGCGTCGTCTGGAGCAGCAAGGGCGACAACATCAACTTCCCGCTCAGCATCGCGACGCCGGGCGATCGCTTCGTCGTCGCCAGCAGCGATGGCAGCGTGCGCGCCCTGGCTGCCGCCGATGGCCGCGAGCTCTGGCGCGGCGAGGCCGGCGCCAAGCTGCTGGCCGGCGTCGGCAGCGATGGCCGCTACGCTGCCGTCGTCAACCGTGACAACGAACTGGTCGTGCTGGACGCCGGCCGCGTCGTCTGGAAAAAGGCCCTGCCGACGCCCGTCGTCGCCGCGCCGCTGGTGGCGGGCGAGCGTGTCTTCGCGCTGACGCTGGACCGCCAGGTGCTGGCCTTCGACGCCCTGGACGGCCGCAAGATCTGGGAACTGAAGCGCCCCGGCGAGCCGCTGACGCTGGCCAAGGCGGGCGTGCTGCTGGCCTACAAGGACACGCTGATCGTCGGCCAGGGCCCGCGCCTGGCCGGGGTCGACCCGGTCAAGGGCAATCTGCGCTGGGAGGCCAGCGTGGCCACGCCGCGCGGCACCAATGAGGTCGAGCGCCTGGCCGATCTGGTCGGCCCGGCCGTGCGCCAGGGCGAGCTGATCTGCGCCCGTGCCTTCCAGTCCTCGGTGGGCTGCGTGAACGCCGAGCGCGGCAGCGCGGTGTGGAACCGCCTCGTCGGCGGCGCCAACGGCATCGGCGCGGACGAGCAGGTCGTCGTCGCCGGCGACGCGTCGGACCGCCTGTCGGCCTGGAAGCTGGCCAACGGCGACCTGGCCTGGTCGGCCGACCAGTTCCAGTTGCGCAAGCTCTCCGCGCCCATCGTGTCGGCCAAGCAGGTGCTGATCGGCGACTTCGAAGGCCAAGTCCATCTGCTGGACCGCGACACCGGCAAGACCCGCTCGCGCATCGCGACGGACGGCTCCGCGGTCGTCACCGCGGCCCTGCTCGGCGACACGGCCCTGTTCGCGACCAAGAGTGGCGGCCTGTTCGCCATCAAGGCTGAATGAAACCTGTCATCGCCCTGGTCGGCCGCCCCAATGTGGGCAAGTCGACGCTGTTCAACCGCCTGACGAAGTCGCGCGATGCCATCGTGGCGGACTTCGCCGGCCTGACGCGCGACCGCCACTATGGCGACGGCCGCCTGGGCGACCGCGAGTTCATCGTCATCGACACCGGCGGCTTCGAGCCCGACAGCAGCACCGGCATCGTCAAGGAGATGGCCAAGCAGACCAAGCAGGCCCTCGCCGAAGCCGATGCGGTCATCTTCGTCGTCGACATCCGCCTGGGGCTTTCGGCCCACGACAGCGACATCGCGCGCTATCTGCGCAGCGTCAACAAGCGCGTGCACCTGGCCGTCAACAAGGCCGAGGGCATGGTCGAGTCGCCGCTGCTGGCCGAGTTCCATGAGCTCGGCATGGGCGAGCCGCATCCGATTTCCTCGGCCCACGGCCAGGGCATCCGCAGCCTGCTGGACGCGGTGCTGGAGCCCTTCGAGGACACCAGCGAGGAGTTCGGCGCCGGCCCGCAGCAGGACGGCGTCATCCGCCTGGCCGTTGCCGGCCGCCCCAATGTGGGCAAGAGCACGCTGATCAACACCTGGCTGGGCGAGGAGCGCCTCGTCGCCTTCGACATGCCGGGCACGACGCGCGACGCCATCGCGGTGGACTTCGAGCGCAATGGCCAGAAGTTCAAGCTCATCGACACGGCCGGCCTGCGCCGCAAGGGCAAGGTCTTCGAGGCCATCGAGAAGTTCTCGGTCGTCAAGACCTTGCAGGCCATCGCCGACGCCCACGTCGTGCTGCTGCTGCTGGATGCCACGCAAGGCGTGACCGACCAGGACGCGCACATCGCCGGCTACATCCTCGATAGCGGCCGGGCCGTGGTGCTGGCCGTCAACAAATGGGATGCCGTCGACAGCTACCAGCGCGAGACGCTGAAGCGCCAGATCGAACAGCGCCTGGCCTTCCTGAAGTTCGCGCCCGTGCACCAGATCTCGGCGCTGAAGCGCCAGGGTCTGTCGGCGCTGTGGAACGCGATGGCCGACGCCTATGCCTCGGCCTACCGCAAGATGACGACGCCGGTGCTGACCCGCCTGATCCAGGAGGCCGTCGAGCACCAGCAGCCCAAGCGCGCCGGCCTGTCCCGGCCGAAGCTGCGCTATGCCCACCAGGGCGGGCAGAACCCGCCCATCGTCGTCATCCACGGCAATGCGCTGGAAGGCGTCACCGAGGTCTACAAGCGCTACCTCGAGGGCCGCATCCGCGCCCACTACAAGCTGGTCGGCACGCCGCTGAAGATCGAGCTGCGGTCGTCCAAGAACCCGTTCACCGAAAAGAACTAGGGTGACCGCCGGCTCCCGCGGGACCGTGTGTTAAGGTCTTACCCGTAGTCCCTCACCCGATAACTCGGAGCATACCGATGAGCAACAAAGGCCAACTTTTGCAGGACCCCTTTTTGAACCTGCTGCGCAAAGAGCATGTGCCGGTTTCCATCTACCTGGTCAACGGCATCAAGCTGCAAGGCCATATCGAATCCTTTGACCAATACGTCGTGCTGCTGCGCAACACCGTGACGCAGATGGTCTACAAGCACGCGATCTCCACCGTCGTGCCGGGCCGCGCGGTCAACTTCCACGCCGGCGACGCTCCCGCGGACGCCTGATCCCCACCCCTTGTCCTCGACCTCTGCCAACAACGCGACGCCGCCCTCCGAGGCGGCGCGCGCCATTCTTGTGGGTGTCGATTTCGGTCGGCAATCCGCCAAGCAGGGCTTCGACGAAAGCCTCGACGAGCTGGCCCTGCTGGCCGAGTCGGCCGGCGACACGCCGGTCGCCAAGGTCATCGCGCGCCGCCCGGCGCCGGACGCCGCCCTGTTCGTCGGCTCCGGCAAGGCCGACGAGATCAAGCTGCTCGTGCAGGCCCACCAGGCCCACACGGTGCTGTTCGACCAGGCCATCTCGCCGGCCCAGCAGCGCAACCTCGAGCGCGTGCTCGGCGTGCCGGTGGCCGACCGCACGGCGCTGATCCTCGAGATATTCGCGGCCCGCGCGCAGAGCCACGAGGGCAAGCTGCAGGTCGAGCTCGCGCGACTGCAATATCTGGCCACGCGCCTGGTGCGGCGCTGGAGCCACCTGGAGCGCCAGAGCGGCGGCATCGGCATGCGCGGCGGCCCGGGCGAGGCCCAGATCGAGCTGGATCGCCGCATGATCTATGACCGCATCAAGAAGACCAAGGAGCGCCTGAAGCAAGTGCAGCGCCAGCGCAGCACGCAGCGCCGCTCGCGCTCGCGCAACGGCGTCTTCAAAGTCTCCCTGGTCGGCTACACGAACGCGGGCAAGAGCACGCTGTTCAACGCGATGACCAAGGCACGCGCCTATGCGGCCAACCAGCTGTTCGCGACGCTGGACACGACGACCCGCTCGCTCTACCTGGAGCAGGCCGGCGCCAGCGTCTCGCTGTCCGACACGGTGGGCTTCATCCGCGACCTGCCGCACAAGCTCGTCGAGGCCTTCCGCGCGACGCTGCAGGAGGCGGCCGACGCCGACCTGCTGCTGCATGTCGTCGATGCCGCCAGCCCGGTGCTGGACGAGCAGATGGCCGAGGTCGAGCGCGTGCTGTCCGAGATCGGCGCGGCCGACGTGCCGCAGATCCTGGTCTACAACAAGCAGGATCTGCTGCCCGAAGACCAACGTCCGCGCGAGATCGTCGATGCGGTGCTGCGGCCCGCCGGCAGCACCGCGCCGACGCCGCGCGTCTTCGTCAGCGCGCTGGACGGCAGCGGTCTGGCCGAGCTGCGCCAGCTGATCGCCGCGGCCATGCAGGCCCAGCCCTTGATTCCCGACGAGCGGGACCCACGTTTCGACGTCGACACGTCGGACCCCGAGACCCTTCCCTCAGACCCTTCACAGGCATGAGCAGCACTTCCCACACCCCGTCCCGCAGCCCTTGGGCGCAGCGCCTGCTGACGCCGGTCGCACGCGCTGCGGGCCGCTTGCTGAACAACGGCCGCAACGACGGTCCGCCCGATCTGGACGAGCTCTGGCGCGACTTCAACCGCAAGCTCTCGGGCCTGTTCGGCGGCCGCCCCGGCGGCAGCTCCGGCAGCAACGGCTCGGGCGGTTCGCCCGACATGAAGGGCGCGGGCATCGGCGTCGGCCTGATCGCCGGTGTCGTGGCGCTGGGCTGGCTGGCCAGCGGCTTCTTCATCGTGCAGGAAGGCCAGCAGGGCGTCATCACGTCCTTCGGCAAGTACAGCAAGACCGTCGAGGCCGGCTTTCAGTGGCGCCTGCCCTATCCGCTGCAGCAGCATGAGATCGTCTCGGTCACGCAGCTGCAGCAGGTCGACGTGGGCCGCAACTCCGTGGTGGCGGCGACGGGCCTGCGCGACTCGTCCATGCTGACTCAGGACGAGAACATCGTCGACATCCGCTTCACCGTGCAGTACACGATCAAGGATGCGCGCGACTTCCTGTACGAGAACCGCGAGCCCAAGGAGGCTGTCACGCTGGCGGCCGAGTCGGCCGTGCGCGAGATCGTCGGCAAGAGCACGATGGACTCGGTGCTCTACGAGCAGCGCGACGCGATTGCCACGGAGCTCGTGAAGTCCATCCAGACCCAGCTCGACCGCCTCAAGGCCGGCATCCTGATCAAGAACGTCAACGTGCAGAGCGTACAGCCGCCGGAGCAGGTGCAGTCGGCGTTCGAGGATGCGTTCAAGGCCGGCCAGAACAAGGAACAGACCAAGAACGAGGCCCAGGCCTACGCCAACGAGGTCATCCCGCGCGCCCAGGGCGAATCCGCCAAGCTGCGCGAGCAGGCCGAGGGCTACAAGGCTCGCGTCATCGCGACCGCCGAGGGCGATGGGCAGCGCTTCAAGAGCGTGCTGGCCGAGTACCAGAAGGCTCCCCAGGTCACGCGCGACCGCATCTACATCGATACGATGCAGCAGATCTACAGCAGCGTCAGCAAGGTCATGGTGGACAGCCGCACGGGCTCCAACATGCTCTACCTGCCGCTGGACAAGCTGCTGCAGCAGGGCAGCAGCGGCACGGTCACCGTGTCGCCGCCCCAGCCCACCAGCGTTCTGCCCGACCCGTCGACGCTGCCCGGTGCCAACGACCTGCGCAGCCGTGACAACCAGCGCAGCCGCGACGGCCGCTGACCGAGGACCCACCGAATGAACCGAATTGCCGCCATCCTCGCCGGCTCGCTCGTCGTGCTGATGCTGCTGTCGTCGATGCTCTTCATCGTCGACCAGCGCCAGTTCGCCGCCGTCTACGCGCTCGGCGAGATCAAGGAAGTCATCACCGAGCCGGGCCTGAAGTTCAAGCTGCCGCCGCCGCTGCAGAACGTCGTGCTGCTGGACCGCCGAGTGCAGACGCTCGACAGCCCCGAGTCCCGCCCCATCTTCACGGCCGAGAAGAAGAGCCTGGTCATCGACTGGCTCATCAAGTGGCGCATCACCGAGCCGCGCCAGTTCATCCGCAACAGCGGCGCCGATATCCGCAATGTCGAGAACCGCCTCGCGCCCATCGTGCAGGCCGCCTTCAACGAGGAAGTTACCAAGCGCACCGTGCTGGCCGTGCTGGCGACCGAGCGCGAGAAGGTCATGCAGGACGTGCGCAAGCGCCTGGCCGACGAGGCCAAGCAGTTCGGCATCGAGGTCGTCGACGTGCGCATCAAGCGGGTCGATTTCGCGTCCAGCATCACCGACTCGGTCTACCGCCGCATGGACTCCGAGCGCAAGCGCGTGGCCGCCGAGGCCCGCTCCACGGGTGCGGCCGAGGGCGACAAGATCCGCGCTGACGCCGATCGCCAGCGCGAAGTCATCGTCGCCGAGGCCTACCGCGACGCGCAGAAGGTCATGGGCGAGGGCGATGCCAAGGCATCGGCCATCTACGCCGAGGCCTTCGGCCGCGACGCGCAGTTCGCGCAGTTCTACCGCTCGCTGATGGCCTACCGCGCGAGCTTCAAGTCCAAGAGCGACGTGATGGTCGTCGATCCGAGCAGCGACTTCTTCAAGGCAATGCGAGGTTCCGGTCCCGCTCCCGCCGCCGCACCAGCGCACAAGTGAATGAGCTGCTGACAGCCTGCGCGCTGATGCTGGTCATCGAGGGGCTGCTGCCCCTCCTGAGCCCGCAGCGCTGGCGCGAGGTCTTCAGCCGCATCCTGGCCATGAGCGACGGCCAGATCCGCTTTCTCGGGCTGGCCAGCATCCTGATGGGTCTTTTGGGGCTGCTCTGGTTGCGCTGATCTGAAGGCTCGCGAGGCTTGCGCGGAGGAGGGCATAGGTACAATGCCTTTTTTAACCGCCTGCCTTCGCCCATGTCCTCTGCTTGGCTGCTGCCCGAGCACATCGCCGATGTCCTGCCTTCGCAGGCGCGCCGCATCGAAGAGCTGCGCAGGGAACTGCTCGACATGGCCCGCAGCTACGGCTGCGAGCTCGTCATCCCGCCGCTGCTGGAACATCTCGATTCCCTGCTCTCCGGTACCGGCAGCGGCAGCGAGATCAAGCTCTTCAAGCTGGTCGACCAGTTGTCCGGCCGCTCGCTGGGTCTGCGCGCCGACACGACGCCCCAGGTCGCCCGCATCGACGCCCATCTGTTGAACCGCCAGGGCGTGACGCGCCTGTGCTACTGCGGCCCCGTGGCGCATACGCGCCCCGACGGCCTGAACACCAGCCGCGAGCCGCTGCAGTTCGGCGTCGAGGTCTACGGCCATGCCGGCCTGGAAGCCGACCTCGAAGTGCAGGACCTGGCGCTGGACGCGTTGCGCCGCGCCGGGCTCGCCGGCGTCATGCTGGATCTGGGCGATGCGCGCCTGCTGCAAGGCGTGCTCGACGGCGTCAAGCTGTCCGTCGAGAGACTGGAGGCGCTGACGGCCGCGCTCGCGGCCAAGGACATGGCCGTGCTGGCCACGCTGACGGCCGACATGCCGGCGACGACGCGTGATGCGCTGCTCACGCTGCCCAGCCTGTTCGGTGGCCGCGAGGTGCTGACCGAGGCGGCGCGCCGCCTGCCCGACCACCCGCTGATCAAGGCGGCCCTGGCCGACCTGGACTGGCTGGCCGGCCATCTGACGGCCGTTCACCCCGAGGTCAGACTCGGCTTCGACCTGGCCGACCTGCAGGGCTATGCCTACTACACCGGCATCCGCTTCGCGGCCTTTGCCGCCGGCTGCTCCGACGCCGTGCTGCGCGGCGGGCGCTACGACGAGGTGGGCGCCGTGTTCGGCCGCCGCCGCCCGGCCGTGGGCTTCAGCCTGGACCTGAAGACGCTGGTGACGCTGGTGCCCGCCACCCCGCTGCGCGCCGCTGTGCGTGCGCCCTGGGGCGAGGACGCCTCGTTGCGCCAGGCCGTGCGCGCGCTGCGCGAGCAGGGCGAGACCGTGGTCTGCGTGCTGCCCGGCCACGAACACGAAGCCGATGAATTCGACTGTGACCGCGAACTGGTTCGCGAGCACGCTGACTGGGTCGTCCGGGCGCTGTAAGGCGTGGGCGATCCTTCCCCTTCTCAAGCAATGCAGGCAAACAACATGCAAAGCCAAACCGCGCGTGGACGCAATGTGGTCGTCGTCGGCACCCAGTGGGGTGACGAGGGCAAGGGCAAGGTCGTCGACTGGATGACCGACCACGCCCAGGGCGTCGTGCGCTTCCAGGGCGGCCACAACGCCGGCCACACCCTGGTCATCAAGGGCGTGAAGACCGCGCTGCAGCTCATCCCCAGCGGCATCATGCGCGACGGCGTGGCCTGCTACATCGGCAACGGCGTCGTTGTGGACCCGACCCATCTGCTGGGCGAGATCGAGCGCCTGGAGAAGGCCGGCGTCGAGGTGCGTTCGCGCCTCTTCATCAGCGAGAGCTGCCCGCTGATCCTGCCCTTCCACGTCGCCGTGGACAAGGCGCGCGAGGCGCTGCGCGAGAGCAGCGGCAGCGGCAAGATTGGCACCACCGGCAAGGGCATCGGCCCGGCCTATGAAGACAAGGTGGCGCGCCGCGCGCTGCGCGCCCAGGACCTGAAGCATCCCGAGCGTTTCGCGAAGAAGCTGCGCGAGCTGCTGGAGCTGCACAACTTCGCGCTGGCCGGCTATCTGCACGGCGAAGCGCTGCAGTTCGAGCCCATCTTCGAGCAGGCCATGAAGATGGCCGAGCAGATCAAGCCCATGCTGGCCGACGTCGGCTACATGATCCACAAGGCCCATCTGGCCGGCCAGAACATCCTGTTCGAGGGCGCCCAGGGCACGCTGCTGGACATCGACCACGGCACCTATCCCTACGTCACGTCGAGCAACTGCGTGGCCGGCAATGCCGCGGCCGGCGCGGGCGTCGGCCCGCAGCTGCTGCACTACATGCTGGGCATCACCAAGGCCTATACGACGCGAGTCGGCTCCGGCCCCTTCCCGACCGAGCTGGACTGGGAAGTGCCCGACACGGTCGGCTACCACCTGTCCACCGTCGGCCAGGAGCGCGGCACCGTCACCGGCCGCGCCCGCCGCTGCGGCTGGCTGGACGCCGCCGCGCTGAAGCGCTCCATCATCATCAACGGCATCACCGGCCTGTGCCTGACCAAGCTCGACGTGCTGGACGGCCTGCCCGAGATCAAGATGTGCGTCGGCTACAGGCTCGACGGCAGGCTGCTCGACATCCTGCCGCTGGACGGCGACGAGATCGAGGCCTGCGAGCCCGTGTTCGAGACCTTCCCCGGCTGGACCGAGACCACCTTCGGCGCCACGTCGCTGGAGGCGCTGCCGGCCAATGCGCGCGCCTATCTGAAGCGCGTCGAGGAGGTCATCGGCGCGCCCATCGACATGGTCTCCACCGGCCCCGACCGCGAGCACACCATCGTGCTGCGCCATCCGTATTCCGCCTGATCACCATCACACCACGGAGACAACAGCACCATGTTGACCGACGACGGCAAGCACCTCTACGTGTCTTGGGACGAGTACCACCTGCTGACCGAGCGGCTGGCACTGAAGGTCCACGCCTCGGGCTGGCAGTTCGACCAGATCCTCTGCCTGGCCCGTGGCGGCATGCGCCCGGGCGACGTGCTGTCGCGCGTGTTCGACAAGCCGCTGGGCATCATGTCCACCAGCTCCTACCGCGCCGAGGCCGGCACCATCCAGGGTCGCCTCGACATGGCCAAGTACATCACCATGCCCAAGGGCGAGCTGGCCGGCCGCGTGCTGCTGGTGGACGACCTGGCCGATTCGGGTGTCACGCTGAAGGCGGTGGTGGAGCGCCTGCGCGGCATGCCGGCGATCACCGAGCTGCGCTCGGCCGTGCTCTGGACCAAGAAGGTGTCAGCCTACACGCCGGACTACTACTGCGAGATGCTGGAAACCTCGCCGTGGATCCATCAGCCCTTCGAGGAGTACGACGGCATGGGACCGGAGCAGCTGGCGAAGAAGTTCGTTGTTTGAGGATGGGGCTTGTGGCGCGGATCGAAGAAGCTCGGTTTGTGCCACGACTCGCTGAAGCGCCCATCGAGGGCGCATCAGCGGGGACTCGGTCACGTCCCGCGACCCCGGCTTGGAGCGTGGCTCCAAGCCTTTCTCGTCCTCCCGCGATGTCCACTGGACATCGCTTCCTGGGCCCCAAACGACAAAGGCCAGCACTTGTGTGCTGGCCTTTTCTGTTTGGTGCCCAGGAGAGGACTCGAACCTCCACGGAGTTACCCGCTAGTACCTGAAACTAGTGCGTCTACCAATTCCGCCACCTGGGCAAGGTGCTCAAAACTTCGCTTGAAGTCCTGGGCCGTTTCAGGAAAACCGAGACTATATCATCAAAAACTTGAAAAACGCAAATACCTCGCCTAGCGGCGACGGCACGGGGCTGCTGGGCGAGATCGAAGGCACGCTCCAAGGCCACAGGGATGGGCATGGATTCCTGATCCCGGACGACGGCTCCTCGGACATCTATCTGTCCTCGCAGGAGACCCACACCGTCATGCACGGCGACCGCCTGCGCGTGCGCGTCGTGCGCTTCGACAAGCGCGGCCGTCCCGAGGGCAAGGTGCTGGAAATCCTCGAGCGCAAGAAGCGGCCCATCATCGGCCGCCTGCTGCTCGAGTCCGGCGTCTGGCTGGTCGCGCCCGAGGACAGGCGCATGGGCCAGGACATCCTGATCCCGAAGAACGGCATCGCCAATGCTGCCGCCGGCCAGGTCGTCGCGGTCGAGCTGACCGAGCCGCCGTCGCTTTACTCGCAGCCGGTCGGCCGCGTCGTCGAGGTGCTGGGCGAGATCGACGACCCCGGCATGGAGATCGAGATCGCGGTGCGCAAGTACGACGTGCCACACCGCTTCAGCCCCGAGACGCTGGCGCAATCGGCCAAGCTGCCCGAGAGGTTGCGCGCTGCCGACCTGAAGCACCGCATCGACCTGCGGGACGTGCCCCTGGTCACCATCGACGGCGAGGATGCGCGCGATTTCGACGACGCCGTCTACTGCGAGCCCTACAAGGCGGGGCGCGGCAAGAAGGCCGTCGAGGGCTGGCGCCTGCTCGTCGCCATCGCCGACGTGTCGCACTACGTGAAGCCCGGCGAGCCGCTGGACGCCGACGCCTACGAGCGCGCGACCTCGGTCTACTTCCCGCGCCGCGTCATCCCGATGCTGCCGGAGAAGCTCTCCAACGGCCTGTGCTCGCTGAACCCCTACGAGGACAGGCTCAGCATGGTCTGCGACATGGTTGTCGCTGCCGACGGCACGGTCACGGCCTACCAGTTCTACCCGGCGGTGATCTGTTCTCATGCACGCTTCACCTACACCGAGGTTGCGGCCATCCTCGGCAATACGCATGGCCCCGAGGCCGCCAAGCGGCGTGAGCTGGTGCCGCATCTGCTGCATCTGCACGAGGTTTACCGCGCGCTGCTGGCCGAGCGCCATCGCCGCGGCGCCATCGACTTCGAGACCACCGAGACGCAGATCGTCTGCGACGACAACGGCCGCATCGAGAAGATCGTGCCGCGCACCCGCAACGACGCCCACCGGCTGATCGAGGAGGCCATGCTGGCCGCCAATGTCTGCTCGGCCGACTTCATCCTCGGCAGCAAGCATTCGTCCCTCTACCGCGTGCACGAAGGCCCGACGCCCGAGAAGCGCCAGACCCTGCAGGCCTATCTGCGCTCGCTGGGCATCGGCATGGGCGTCTCCGACGACCCCAGTCCGCGCGAGTTCCAGCAGCTCGCCGAGGCCACCAAGGACCGCGCCGACGCGCAGCAGATCCACCAGATGCTGCTGCGCTCCATGCAGCAGGCCATCTACACCGGCACCAACTCCGGCCACTTCGGCCTGGCCTACCCGGCCTACACGCATTTCACGAGCCCGATCCGGCGCTACCCCGACCTGCTGGTGCATCGCGTCATCAAGGCCCTGCTCGGCAACAAGCGCTACATGCTGGACGCGTCCAAGATGAACGTGCCGCAGGCGCCCAAGCGCCCCGGCCGCGCGGCGCCGCCCAACCCGGCCGAGGCCCGCAACGAGGCCGAGCGCTGGGAGGTCGTCGGTGCCCATTGCAGCGCCAACGAGCGCCGCGCCGACGAGGCCAGCCGCGACGTCGAAGCCTGGCTGAAATGCCGCTATATGCGCGACCGCCTCGGCGAGGAGTTCGCCGGCACCGTCAGCGCGGTCACGTCCTTCGGCCTCTTCGTGCTGCTGGATGCGCTGTATGTCGAGGGCCTGGTGCACATCACCGAGCTCGGCGGCGAGTACTACCGCTTCGACGAGGCGCGCCAGGAACTGCGTGGCGAGCGCACCGGCATACGCTACGCCACCGGCGCGCGCGTGCAGGTGCAGGTCAGCCGCGTCGACCTGGACGGCCGCAAGATCGACTTCCGCCTCGTCCGCGAGGGCGAGGAGGGGCGGGCGCCGGGCCGTGGCGGTGCGGCCCGGCCACAGGGCAAGGCCGGCGCGAAGGCGCCGGCCAAGAAGCGCACGCCCAAGACCGCCGTCGAGGCGCTTGATGATGTGCGCCAGGCCGACCGCGACGTGAAGAAGAGCCGCAAGGCCACCGTCGCGGCACTGCACCCGGTCAAGGCCGCGCGCAAGGCGGCCAGCCAGGCGAGCAAGAAGTCGGCGGCCAAGCCACCGGTGCGCAAGCGCCGCTGATCAGCCGCGGGCCAGGCGTTCGACCAGATCGCCGGCCCGTAGCACGCCGTTCGCCTCGCCGGCCCGTCCGTGTGCGAACACGCCGGCGCAGGCGATGCGGTGGGCGCCGGCCGCCGGGGCCTGGGCCCACAGCCCGCCCAGCCAGCCCGCCAGCACGTCGCCGCTGCCGGCCGTCGCCAGCGCCGGGCCGCCGCTGGGGTTGATGGCCGGGCGCTCGCCCGGCGTCGCTATAACCGTGCCCGAACCCTTCAGCACGACCGTGCAGGCCAGCCGCGTCGCCAGTTCGATCGCCGCGGCGGGGCGGTCGGCCTGCACGGCGCTGGCGCTGCTGCCCAGCAGCCTTGCGGCCTCGAGCGGATGGGGCGTCAGCAGCGTCGTGCCGGCCGGGCGGGCGCGCAGCCCTGCCTGCAGCGCCAGGTCGGTGGCGATGGCGTTCAGCGCGTCGGCATCCAGCACCAGGCGCGGCAGCGTGGCGAACAGCTCCGGAAGCGCGGCCGCGATGGCCTCGCCCGCGCCGCAGCCGACGACGCCCACGGCCTGGGGCAGCGCCGCCAGCCGGCCACGCATCAGCTCGGGCCGCAACGGGTCGGCGGGCTCGGTGGCGGACGCGCCCAGCAGGTCCAGGTAGACCCGCCCCGCGCCGCAGGCCAGGGCCGCACGCGCGGCCAGCCGGGTCGCGCCCTGCATGCCGGGCGCACCGCCGACGACCAGCACCTGGCCCTGGCTGCCCTTGTGCGCCGTCGCGGCGCGTTCGCGCAGCTCCAGCGGGCCGAGCAGATCGGCAGTGGCGGGCTCGTCTGACGCGATGCCGAGGTCGTCGAACCAGATCTGCCCCGCATGCCCCCGGCCCTCGCCGGTGAAGAGGCCGGGCTTGAGCGTCAGCAGCGTCAGCGTGTGGTCGGCGCGCACGGCGGCGGCGCCAGCGGGCTGGCCGGTGTCGGCGAGCAGGCCGCTGGGCAGGTCGATGGCCAGGATGGGCGCGCCGCAGGCCTGCATGGTGGCCATCGAGGCCGCCAGGGCTTCGCTCGGCGCCCGGTTCAGGCCGATGCCGAGCAGCGCATCGATGACCAGGGCCGGGCGTTGCGTGGGCGCCGGCTCGTCGGGTGTCAGCACGACGGGTATGCCCAGCTCGCGTAGCAGCCGGGCCGCCACGCGACCGTCGCCGCCGTTGTTGCCCGGGCCGCAGGCCACCCAGACCGGGCCGTCGCCGCGCCGCAGCGCCAGGGCCAGCTTGGCGACGGCCAGGCCGGCGTCCTGCATCAGGTCGGGGCGCAGGGCCAGCGCGCGGGCTTCCAAGCGCCTCGTGGCGGCGAGGTCGTGCAGTGGCCAGCAGCGGTCGGTGTTCAGCAGATGGGGCATGTCAATCTTCCATGGTGCTGCATCTCACCCGCAGCTGATGATGCGGGTGGATTTCGGGCCGAGCGCCGGGCCGCCCCAAGCCGGCCGCGCTGGCGATGTGCTTGCGGCTCAATGCCGCAAGCATCGTCGTCCCCGCGGGGTACCGACCGGACTCGCCCGCGTTCAGCGGTGCGAGGATGGGCGAGGGGCAGTGTCACCTCAGGATCGTGCGGCGGACAGTGCCGAGATGTCCAGCTCGGGCGTCAAGCCAGCGAGGCAGTCCGCCAGCACACGTGCGGCGCCGCAGGCCAGGCTCCAGCCCTGGCCGGCCTCGCCGCCCTGGCCCAGCAGCAGCCAGACACCGGGCAGGGCGCTGGCGCCCACCACGGGCAGGCCGTCGGGCATCAGCAGCCGCTGGCGGGTGCTGGCCTGCATCTGGCCCTGCTGCACGCAGCCGGGGAGCCAGTGCTGCAGCGCCTTGTGCAGATGCGCGTGGTCGGCCGCCTCGACCGGGCCGGTGACGCGCACACGCTGGCCGATGCGGGCGATGGCGATGCCCTCGCGCGCGTCCAGCATGCCGGCCTGGGGGCCGAGTTCGGGATGGGCCTCGAGCACGCGCAGCGGCAGTGTCAGCGTCGCGTCGCTGGTGCTCGCGAAGGGGGGTGCCTGGCCCGCGGCCTGCAGCAGGGGGAGGGCTCCCTGGGCGGCGCAGAGCACGACGCTGTCGAAGGACTCGGTCTGCGGGCAGAGGGCCTGGGGCTGGGTGTCGCCGGCTTCGCGCCGCGTGGCCGCCGGGCCGGCGCTGGTGGGCTCGTGGCTGAGCAGCACCGAGCGCGACTCGGCGCGCAGGCCGGTGACGAGGCTGTGGAAGCGGAAGGCTGCACCTAAGCGCTGGGCCTGGGCGCGCAGCTGCTGGGCGAAGAGGCGGCCGTTGCCGACGCTGCCGGGGCCCAGCACCAGGCCGCCATGCAGGGGCGCTTCGGCATTCAGGCCGGGCTCGCGCTGGCGACAGGCCGCGGCGTCTATGACCTGCACGGCCAGGCCTGCGGCGGCCAGCACGTCCAGGCGCGGCTGCAGCGCGGCCAGATGCTTGGCTTCGCGCAACAGCATCAGCACGCCGTCGGCAGCCTCGTCGTCCAGCGGCAGCGCGCGGCGCAGCGCCTGCAGGCGCTGATGGCCGAGGCGGGCGAGCTGCAGGGCCTGAGCCTCGCGGGCGGCCTGGGCCGGGCTGCGGCGCGCCTGGCGGCGGCTCCAGCGCCAGCGCAGCGTGCCCAGGTTGCGGGCGGGCAGCAGGCCGGGTAGGGCGAGGGCGGGCGCGAGCAGGCCGCTGGGCGCGAAGCTGGCCTCCTCGGCCACGCTGGCGCGGCGTTCGAAGACGGTAACCGCGTGGCCGGCCGCGGCCAGCTCGTAGGCAGTGCAGACGCCGGCGAGGCCGGCGCCGACGATGGCGATGCGCATCAGTGAGTCGGGAGAAGGGGTTCGAGAAGGAGGGCGAGGTTGAGCAGCGCCTCGTCGCGCAGTGCCGGCGCCCACAGCATCAGGCCGACGGGCAGTTCGCCCGGGCGCTGGCAGGGCAGGCTGATCGCGCAGCCGTCCAGCGCATTGACCAGGCCGGGGTTGCGCAGCAGCAGCGCATTGGCTGCGAAGAAGCTCTCGTCGCTGTCGACAAGAGGCTGCAGCAGCGGCGCGACGACGGGCACGGTCGGCGACAGCACGGCGTCGATGCCCTGCAGCGAGGCCTCCATGCTGGCGATGTAGCGCTGGCGCGCGGCCAGGGCGACCTGCAGGATCTCTGGCGTGACGCGCTCGCCCTGGCGGATGCGCCAAGCCACGCGCGGGTCGTAGCCGGCCTCGCGGCGGGCCAGCAGCTCGTGGTGCCAAGCCCAGGCCTCGGCGGCGACGAGGGCTCCGCGGGCCTGCGGCGGTGGCAGATCGCGCAGGGCGGGCAGGTCGATGTCGACGATGTCGGCACCGGCGGCGCGCAGCGCGGTCAGGCTGCGCTCGAAGGCGGTGGCGACGCCGGCGTCCAGGTCGTCCTGCAGCAGCGGGCGGGCCACGGCCAGACGCCAGGCCGCCAGCGGCCGGTTCAGCCGCGCGACCGGCCGGCCCGACAGGATCTCGTGCAGCAGCACGGCGTCGCGCACCGAGCGCGTGATCGCGCAGGCGGTGTCCAGCGAACGGGCCAGCGGGATGGCGCCGTCCATCGGCGTCAGCCGCGCCGTGTTCTTGAAGCCCACCAAGCCCTGCAGGGCCGCCGGGATGCGGATGGAGCCGCCGGTGTCCGAGCCCAGCGCCGCCCAGGCCGCGCCGGCCGCGACGCTGACGGCCGCGCCCGAGCTGGAGCCGCCGGGGATGCGGCGCTGCCCGTCCAGTGCCAGCGTGACCGGGTTGACCGGCGTGCCGTGGTGGGGGTTGAGGCCGACGCCGGAGAACGCGAATTCGCTCAGGTTGGTGTGGCCGATCAGCGTGGCGCCGGCGGCGCGCAGGCGCGCGACGGCGGGGCAGTCGGCCGCAGCGGGCGGTGCATCGGCCAGCACGCGGGAGCCGGCTGTCGTCGGCTGGCCGGCGACGTCGAACAGGTCCTTGATGGACACAGCCAGGCCGCCCAGCGGCGTCTCGGGCGCCGCAAGCCGCTGCGGCACGGGGAAGTGGCGGATGAAGGCGTGCTCACAGGACTGGCCGCGTGCGGCGGCCAGGCTCTCGTCCAGCAGTTCGGCCGCGCTCAGGCGACCCGACCGCAGGCCCTCAAGCACACGGCTCAGGTCGTCAGGCATGGATTCGGTATATACTCGTCGGGTTTTGCTGACTGCACCGGGTGTTCTCGTGCGGCGGCAAGACGAATCGCAAACCGGCCCACCCAAGGTGCTGCGCGATGAAGTCGAAACAGATCGGATCGAAACAAGATCGAACGTTTGTTTCACATCGCGCAATTCGGGCCGGATTTTAGACCCAACCTTCGAGGTAAGACCATGTCTGTCACGATGCGCGAGATGCTGGAAGCCGGCGTCCATTTCGGCCACCAAACCCGCTTCTGGAACCCCAAGATGGCCCCGTATATCTACGGCCATCGCAACAAGATCCACATCATCAACCTCGAGAAGACGCTGCCCGCGTTCAACGATGCGATGAAGTTCGTGCGCTCGCTGGCTGCCAAGCGCGGCACGATCCTGATGATCGGCACGAAGCGCCAGGCCCGTGAGTTCATCGCCGCCGAAGCCCAGCGCGCCGGCATGCCCTACGTCGACTCGCGCTGGCTGGGCGGCATGATGACCAACTTCAAGACGGTCAAGACCTCGCTGAAGAACCTGAAGGACATGCAGGCCCAGGTCGAGGCTGGCACCCAGCCCGCGATCAAGAAGGAAGCCCTGCTGTTCCAGCGCGACATCGCCAAGCTGGAAAAGAACATCGGCGGCATCCAGGACATGACCGCGCTGCCCGACGCCATCTTCGTCATCGACGTCGGCTATCACAAGATCGCCGTCGCCGAAGCCAAGAAGCTGGGCATTCCCGTCATCGGCGTGGTTGACACCAACCACTCGCCGATCGGCATCGACTACGTCATTCCCGGCAACGACGACTCCGCCAAGGCCGTGGCCCTGTACGCCCGCGCCGTTGCCGACGCCGTGCTGGAAGGCAAGGCCAATGCCACCGCCGACGTGCTGGCTGCGGTCGCCCCGGCCGGCGACGAGTTCGTCGAGGTCTCCGAAGAGGCCTGAGCCCTTTCGACCCTGCATCTGAAAGGGGCCGCGAGGCCCCTTTTGCCAACCGAAATCTGGAGAACTGAAATGGCTGCTATCACCGCAAGCATGGTGGGCGAACTGCGTGCCCGCACCGACGCCCCGATGATGGAGTGCAAGAAGGCACTGACCGAGGCCGACGGCGACATGGGCCGCGCCGAAGAGATCCTGCGCGTCAAGCTGGGCAACAAGGCCGGCAAGGCCGCCTCGCGCATCACCGCCGAAGGCATCGTCGCCTCGGCCGTCGTCGGCGGCAACGGCGCGCTGATCGAAGTCAACTGCGAGACCGACTTCGTCTCGAAGAACGACGCCTTCCTGGCCTTCGTCGGCGCGCTGGCCGGCCTGGTGGCCGAGCACAACCCGGCCGACGTGGCCGCCCTGTCGGCCCTGCCCCTGGCGCAGGAAGGCTTCGGCCCGACGGTGGAAGACGTGCGCAAGGGCCTGATCGGCAAGATCGGCGAGAACATGACGATCCGCCGCTTCCAGCGCTACAGCGGCAGCAAGCTGGCCACCTATCTGCACGGCACCCGCATCGGCGTGGTCGTCGAGTTCGAGGGTGACGACGTCGCCGCCAAGGACGTGGCCATGCACATCGCCGCGATGAAGCCGGCCGCCCTGTCGGGCGCCGACGTCTCGGCCGAGTTGGTCGAGAAGGAGCGCAAGATCGCCACCGAGAAGGCTGCCGAATCCGGCAAGCCGGCCGACATCGTCGCCAAGATGGTCGAGGGTTCGGTGCAGAAGTTCCTGAAGGAAGTCTCGCTGCTGGACCAGGTCTTCGTGAAGGCCGCCGACGGCAAGCAGACCGTGGGCGCCTACCTGAAGTCGGTCAACACGACGGTCAAGGGCTTCACGCTCTACGTCGTCGGCGAAGGCATCGAGAAAAAGGTCGACGACTTCGCGGCCGAAGTGGCCGCCCAGGTGGCGGCTGCAAAGGGTCAGTAAAGACTCTTGCGACAGATAAGGGCGCCAAGTTGGCGCCCTTTAAACTTCCGGGCCACCGACAGGCCCCCGATTTCTGAGGACACCATGCCCGCGTACAAGCGCATCCTGCTCAAACTCTCCGGTGAAGCCCTGATGGGCGACGACGCCTACGGCATCAACCGCGCGACCATCGTCCGCATGGTGCAGGAGGTCCGCGAGGTGACGCAGATGGGCATCGAGGTGGCCATCGTCATCGGCGGCGGCAACATCTTCCGCGGCGTGGCGGGCGGCTCGGTCGGCATGGACCGCGCGACGGCCGACTACATGGGCATGCTGGCCACGGTGATGAACTCCCTGGCCCTGGCCGACACGATGCGCCAGGAAGGTATGACGGCGCGCGTGATGTCGGCCATCGCCATCGAGCAGGTCGTCGAGCCCTATGTGCGCCCCAAGGCGCTGCAATACCTCGAAGAGGGCAAGGTCGTCGTCTTCGCTGCCGGCACCGGCAACCCCTTCTTCACGACCGACACCGCCGCCGCGCTGCGCGGCGCCGAGATCGGTGCCGAGATCGTGTTGAAGGCCACCAAGGTCGACGGCGTCTACACCGCCGACCCCAAGAAGAACCCCGAGGCGACGCGCTATTCGCGCATCAGCTTCGACGAGGCCATCACGCGCAACCTGCAGGTGATGGACGGCGCCGCCTTCGCGCTGTGCCGCGACCAGAAACTGCCGATCAAGGTCTTCAGCATCTTCAAGCCCGGTGCGCTCAGGCGCGTGGTGCAGGGCGAGGACGAAGGCACGCTGGTGCACGTTTAAATCAGTTCAAGTCAGTTGGGGACAGAGCTACTCGCTGTCGCTCGGGTGGTCTGTCCCGCAAAGGAAACGAATATGAGCATTGCCGACATCAAGAAGAACGCCGAGGCCAAGATGGCCAAGTCGGTCGAGTCGCTGAAGGGCGAACTGCAGAAGATCCGCACCGGTCGCGCCCACCCGGGCCTGCTCGACCAGGTCAGCGTCGACTACTACGGCTCCATGGTGCCCATCTCGCAGGTGGCCAATGTGACGCTGCTGGACGCGCGCACCATCTCCGTCCAGCCCTGGGAAAAGGGCATGGGCGCCAAGATCGAGAAGGCCATCCGCGAGAGCGACCTGGGCCTGAACCCGGCGAGCCAGGGCGACCTGATCCGCGTGCCGATGCCGCCGCTGACCGAGGAGCGCCGCAAGGACTTGACCAAGGTCGTGCGCAATGCCGGCGAGGATGCCAAGGTGGCGGTGCGCAATCTGCGCCGCGACGCTAACGAGCATGCCAAGAAGCTGCTGAAGGACAAGGAAATCGGCGAGGACGAAGAGCGCCGCAGCCTCGACGACGTGCAGAAGCTCACCGACCGCGTGATCGCCGAGATCGACAAGCTGATCTCGGCCAAGGAAGCCGAGATCCTGGCGGTTTGAGCGCGCTGCCCATGGCGCAGGACCGCCCGGCGCCGCCGCGCCATGTCGCCATCGTCATGGATGGCAATGGCCGCTGGGCCAAGAAGCGCTTCCTGCCGCGCTTCTTCGGCCACAAGGCGGGCGTGGACTCGCTTGTCAAGGTGGTGCAGGCCTGCATCGCCCGCGACATCGAATACCTCACCGTCTTCGCCTTCTCCAGCGAGAACTGGAAGCGTCCCAGCGACGAGGTCTCGGGCCTGATGGGCCTGGTGCTGGCCGCCGTGAGCCGCTATCTCGCCAAGATGGGCGCGATGGGCGTGCGCATCCGCATCGTCGGCGACCGCGACGCCGTCTCCGACAAGCTGCGCAACGCCTGGAACGAGGCGGAGAGCAGCACGCTGCACAACACCAGGCTGACGCTCAACGTCGCCTTCAACTATGGTGGCCGCTGGGACATCGTGCAGGCCTGCAGGAAGGCCATCGAGGCCGGCGTGCCGGCCGCGGAACTGACCGAGGCCAGGCTGTCGGAATTCATGGCCATGAGCTATGCGCCCGATCCCGACCTCTTTATCCGCACCGGCGGCGAGGTGCGCATCAGCAACTTCCTGCTCTGGCAGGCGGCGTACACCGAATTCGTGTTCTCGGACTGCCTGTGGCCCGAGTTCGGCGAGCGCGAACTCGACGCGGCCATCGCGGCCTTCCACGAGCGCGACCGCCGCTTCGGCGGCGTCAAGGAAGCACCGGCTGCGGCCTGAGAACAGGCAACCCATGCTGAAGACCCGCGTTATCACCGCCGTCGTGCTGCTGGCCGTCCTGCTGCCGGTGCTGTTCCAGGCCTCCCCCTGGCCCTTCGCCTGGGTCACCGTCGCGATGATGGGCGCGGCCGGCTGGGAGTGGGCGCGGCTCAACGGCCTGCCCGGCACCGGCGCCATCTCGGCCGGCGTGGCCCTGGCCCTGGCCTGCGTCTGGACTCTGCTGATCGGCGGCCTGAACGCGCCGCCCTCCTGGGTCTGGTCGCTGGCCAGCCTGGTCTGGGTGCTGGGTGGCGCCTATGCGCTGCGCGCCGGCCCTGCGGGCTGGCCGCGGATCGCCCGCGGCGGGCGCCTGGCCCTCGGTGCGCTGCTGCTCTGGGGCGCCTGGCTGGCCATCGTGCAGGCCAAGGTGCATGGCATCAACTTCATCCTGTCGGTCTTCTGCCTGGTCTGGATGGCCGACATCGCCGCCTATTTCTGCGGCCGCGCCTTCGGCAAACGCAAGCTCGCGCCGGCCATCAGCCCGGGCAAGAGCTGGGAAGGCGTGTGGGGCGGCCTCGCCGGCGTCATCCTGCTGGGCTTCACCTGGGTCCATGTCATCGACCTGCGCTTCGCCGTCGACTCGCCCAGCCTCTACACGCTGCTGGTGCAGCGTCATGGCGTCGTGTCGCTGCTGGCCCTGGTCTTCCTCGCCGCGATGAGCGTCGTCGGCGATCTGTTCGAATCCCTCGTCAAGCGCGCCGTCGGCGCCAAGGACAGCAGCGGGCTGCTGCCCGGCCATGGTGGCGTGCTGGACCGTATCGACGCGCTGCTGCCGGTGTTCCCGCTGGCCCTTGCCCTCATCAGCCTATGAATCGCCAACGTGTTTGCGTGCTGGGCTCGACCGGCTCCATCGGCGTCAACACGCTGGACGTCCTCGCGCGCCACCCCGATCGCTATGAGGTCGTCGCGTTGAGCGCGATGAGCCGCGTCGACGAACTGCTGGCCCAGTGCCTGGCCTGGCAGCCGCGCTTTGCCGCCATGCCCGGGCGCGAAGCCGCCGCCCGGCTGCGCGAGCGCCTGCGCGAGGCGGGCTGTCGCACCGAGGTGCTGGACGGCGCCGCGGCGCTGGCGGAGGTCGCCGCCCATCCGGACGTCGACACGGTGATGGCGGCCATCGTCGGTGCCGCCGGCCTCGCGCCGGCCATTGCCGCGGCCCGCGCCGGCAAGCGCCTGCTGTTGGCCAACAAGGAGGCCATCGTCGTCGGCGGCGCCTTGTTCATGCATGCAGTGGAGGAGGGCGGCGCCACGCTGCTGCCCATCGACAGCGAGCACTCGGCCATCTTCCAGTGCCTGCCCGAGGACCGCGCGACCTGGCACGAGCGTATCGATCACATCGTGCTGACGGCCTCCGGCGGCCCCTTTCGCCAGCGCGACCCGAAGACCCTGGCCGACGTGACGCCCGACCAGGCCTGCGCCCACCCCAATTGGGTCATGGGCCGCAAGATCTCGGTCGACTCGGCGACGATGATGAACAAAGCCCTCGAGGTCATCGAGGCGCGCTGGCTGTTCAACCTCACGCCCGAGCAAATCAAGGTGCTGATCCACCCGCAGAGCATCATCCATTCGATGGTGGTCTGCCGTGACCAGTCGGTGCTGGCCCAGCTCGGCACGCCCGACATGCGCGTGCCCATCGCCTACGGCCTGTCCTTCCCCGAGCGCATCACCTCGGGCGCCAGCCGGCTCGACCTGCTGACCACGCCCAGCCTCACGTTCGAGGAAGCCGATGCAGTCCGCTTCCCCGGCCTGCACCTGTCCTGGCAGGCGCTGCGTGGCCCGGAGGGCACGACCACGGTGCTGAACGCGGCCAACGAGGTGGCGGTGGACGCCTTCCTGAACGGTCGGCTGCGCTTCGACCGCATCCATGCGATCAACTCGCAATGCCTGGCCGACGTGCAGCCGGGCGACTGCGGCAGCATCGAGTCCCTGCTGGACCTCGACGCCCGCACCCGCGATCACGCGCGGCGCCTCGTATGAGCCTTGCGGACCTGCCGCCATTTTTGTTCGCGATCGCGGTGCTGATCGCCGTGCATGAATGGGGCCACTATCGCGTGGCGCGGGCCTGCGGCGTCAAGGTGCTGCGCTTCTCGATCGGCTTCGGCCGCGTGCTGTGGCGGCGTGTCGGCCGCGACGGCACCGAGTTCACGCTCAGCGCGCTGCCGCTGGGCGGCTATGTGCGCATGCTGGACGAGCGCGACGGCCCGGTGCCGGAGCAGCAGCGCGAGCAGGCCTTCGGCCAGAGGCCGTTGCACCAGCGCGCCGCCATCGTCGCGGCCGGGCCGGCGGCGAACTGGCTGCTGGCGATTCTTCTGTTCGCCGTCGTCGCCTGGCTGGGCACCGAGGTGCCCAAGCCGCTGCTCGGCACGCCGGCGTCCGGTTCGCTGGCCGAGCGGGCCGGGCTGCAGGCCGGCGACTGGGTGCGCGCCGTGTCGCCAGACGGCCAGCAATGGCAGGACGTCGAATCCCTGCCGGCGCTGAGCGCCGCGGTCGCGCGCGCCCAGGCGCTGGGCGAGGGCCTGCAGCTGACCGTCACCGACGCCCAGGGCCACGGCTCGCACAGTGTCAGGCTGGATGTCGAGCGCCTGGCCGGCCGCGCGCCCGACGCACAGCTGTTCGCCGAGATCGGCCTGAACCCGCTGCAGGCGCCCCTCATCAGCCGCGTGACGCCCGATGGCGCGGGCGCCAAGGCCGGGCTGGTGGCGGGCGATCGCGTGCTCAGCATCGACGGCCGCGCGATCCAGGATGCCGGCCAGCTGCGCGATGCGATCCGCAATGCCCACGACGGCGGGCAGCCGCGCCACATGGCCTGGCGCGTCGAGCGCGCGGGCCAGGTCGTCGAGCTCGACGTCACGCCGCGCCTGCTGCAGGAGGCCGGTGGCCTGGTCGCGCGGCTGGAGGTCTATGTCGGCTCGCCGCCCGAGCGCGTGCTGGTCAGCCGGGGCTTCGCGGACGGGCTGTGGTCGGGCGTCGCGCAGAGCTGGGACATGGCCGCCACGACGGTGCGGCTGCTCGGCCGCATCCTCGTCGGCGAGGCCTCGGTGAAGAACCTCAGCGGCCCGCTGGCGATCGCGGACTATGCCGGCCAGTCGGCGCGCGCGGGCATCACGCCCTTCCTCGACTTCCTGGCGCGCATCTCGATGAGCCTGGCGGTGTTGAACCTGCTGCCGCTGCCGATGCTCGACGGCGGGCACCTCATGTATCATCTTTTCGAGGGTCTGAGTGGCCGCCCCGTCCCTGAATGGTGGCAACGGCAACTGCAGCGCGCAGGCGCGCTGATCCTGATGCTGATGATGGCCTTGGCCCTTTCCAACGACCTTGTCTCCCGCTTCGCGGGCTGGCACTGAACTCCCCCTGTCTCGCATGTCCTCTTTCCACAGTTCGGGAGCGAAGCATCGCCCCTCCCGCCTCGGTCTCCTGGCTTTGGCTCTCACGGGGATGTTCCAGTCGGGGCTGGCCTGGGCCGTCGATCCCTTCGTGCTGAAGGACATCCGCGTCGAAGGCCTGCAGCGCACCGACCCGGGTACCGTGTTCGCGTCGCTGCCCTTTCGCATCGGCGACACCTACAACGATGAGAAGGGCGCCGCCGCGCTGCGCGCGCTGTTCGCGACCGGCCTCTTCAAGGACGTGCGCATCAGCATCGAGGGCGATGCGGTCGTCGTCATCATCGACGAGCGCCCCATCATTGCCAACGTCAACTTCGTCGGCCTGAAGGAGTTCGATACCGAAGCGCTGTCCAAGTCGCTGAAGGACGTCGGCATCGGCGAGGGCAAGCCCTTCGACAAGGCCCTGGCCGACCGCGCCGAGCAGGAGCTCAAGCGGCAATACCTGACGCGCAGCCTCTACGGCGCCGAGGTCACGACGACGATCACGCCGATCGAGCGCAACCGCGTCAACGTCAGCTTCAACGTGACCGAAGGCGAGCCGGCCAAGATCGCCGAGATCCGCATCCTCGGCTCGAAGGTGTTCTCCGAGAGCACGCTGCTGGGCCTGCTGGAGCAGACCACCACCGGCTGGCTGACCTGGTACACGAAGACCGACCGCTATTCGCGCGCCAAGCTGAACGCGGACCTGGAGACCATCCGCAGCTACTACCTGAACCGCGGCTACCTCGAGTTCAACGTCACCTCCACGCAGGTGACCATCTCGCCGGACAAGCAGAGCATCAGCATCGCCATCACCGTCAGCGAGGGCCAGCCCTATACCGTCACCGGTGTGAAGCTCGAGGGCGACTACCTGGGCCGCGAGGAGGACTTCAAGCACCTCGTGTTCATGAAGCCCGGCCAGTCCTACAACGGCGAGTCGGTCGCGAACACCACGCGCGCCTTCAGCGACCTGTTCGGCACCTATGGCTATGCCTTCGCCCGCGTCGACAGCAAGCCCGATATCGACCGCGCCACCGGCCAGGTCGTCGTCACCTTCATCGCCGAGCCGCAGCGCCGCGTCTATGTGCGCAAGGTCATCATCTCGGGCAACTCGCGCACGCGCGACGAGGTGATCCGCCGCGAGTTCCGCCAGTTCGAGGCGGCCTGGTACGACGGCCAGAAGATCAAGGCCTCGCGCGACCGCGTCGAGCGCCTGGGCTACTTCAAGGACAAGGAAGTCACCATCGACACCCAGGAGGTGCCGGGCGCCCAGGACCAGGTCGACGTGATCCTGACCGTCGTCGAGCGCCCCACCGGCGCCATCACCGTCGGTGCCGGCTACTCCAGCCAGCAGAAGCTCTCCTTCACCGGCTCCATCCGCCAGGACAACGTCTTTGGCTCGGGCAACTACCTGGGCGTCGACATCTCGACGGCGCGTACCGGCCGGCAGTTGCAGGTCAGCACGGTGGACCCCTACTTCACCGTGGACGGCGTGTCGCGGGCGGTGGACCTGTTCTTCCGCACGACCCGTCCGATCAACACGCTGGGCGAAACCTACGAGTACATCACCAAGGGTGGTGCCGTGCGCTTCGGCGTACCCTTCTCCGAGGTCGACACGGTCTTCTTCGGTGCCGGCTACGAGCAGACCGACATCACAACCTCCAGAGGCCTGCCCAACAGCTATCTGCTGTACGTCAACCAGTTCGGCCAGCACAGCTACTCCATCCCGCTGACCGCGGGCTGGCAGCGCGACAGCCGCGACAGCATCATTTCGCCGCTGAAGGGTCGCTACCAGCGCGTCAACCTCGAAGTCAGCCCGCTGGGCGATGCGCAGTTCGCGCGCCTGAACCTGCAATACCAGCAATACTTCGACATCACGAACAAGATCACGTTGGGCGTCAACAGCGAACTCGGCTGGGGCGTGGGCCTGGGCGGCAAGCCCTATCCCATCTTCAAGAACTTCTATGGTGGCGGCCTGGGTTCGGTGCGCGTCTTCGAGGCCGGCTCGCTCGGCCCGGTCGACGTGACCGGCTCCTACACCGGCGGCAATCGGCGCTTCAACACCAATGCCGAGCTCTACTTGCCGGTGCCCGGCAGCGGCAACGACAAGAGCTTCCGCATCTTCGGTTTCGTCGACGCCGGCAATGTCTGGGGCGCCCAGGAGAAGCTGAAATTCGACAGCATCCGCGTGTCGGCGGGCGTGGGCCTGTCGTGGATCTCGCCGATGGGCCCGCTGCGCCTGAGCTATGGCAAGCCCATCCGCAAGGAACCCACGGATAGAATCGAGAAATTCCAATTCCAGATCGGGACTGCATTCTGATGATGAGCAAGCTCTTGCAATCGGTGGCCCTGGCCGCTTCGATGATGGTGGCCACCTCGGCCGTGCAAGCCCAGGAACTGAAGATCGGCTACGTCAACAGCGAGCGCGTGCTGCGCGAGGCCAATCTGGCCAAGGCCGCCCAGGTCAAGCTGGAAGCCGAGTTCGGCAAGCGCGAGAAGGACCTGCGCGACCTGGAAGCCAAGCTGCGCGGCGCAGCCGACAAGCTCGAGAAGGACGCGCCCACGCTGCCCGAAGCCGAGCGCAACCGCCGCCAGCGCGACATCGTCGAGCAGGACCGTGACCTGCAGCGCAAGAAGCGCGAGTGGCAGGAAGACCTGACCCAGCGCAAGAACGAAGAGCTGTCGGCCGTGGTCGAGAAGGCCAACCGCGTCATCAAGCAGATCTTCGACAACGAGAAGTACGACCTGATCCTGCAGGACGCGATCCACTTCAGCCCGCGTGTCGACATCACGAAGAAGGTGATCGACGCGCTGAACGCGCAGAAGTGACGCCGATGGGCAGCACGCCCGTCACGCTTGCCGAGCTGATCGCCGCCTTGGGCGGCGATTTGCTTGGTGGGGCCGACATCCGCATCTCCGCCATCGCGCCGCTCGACGAGGCCGGCGAGGAGGGCATCAGCTTCCTCTCCAACCCCCGCTACCAGGGCCAGCTCGCGACGACGCGCGCAGCCTGCGTCATCGTCGCGCCCTCGCTGGCCGAGGCGGCGGCGGCCCGGGGGGCGGCCATCGTCACGCCCGACCCCTACCTCTACTTCGCGCGCCTGACACAGTGGTGGGCGGCGCGCACGCGCCCGGCTTCCGTGGCCGGCGTGCACCCCAGCGCCATCGTGTCGCCCGAGGCGAGGCTGGGCCAGGGCGTCGAGATCGGCCCGCTGGCCGTCATCGAGGCCGGCGCCGTCATCGGCGACGGCGCGCGCATCGGCGCGCACTGCGTCGTCGAGCGCGGCGCCGTGGTCGGCGAGGGCACACGCCTCGCGCCGCGCGTCGTGCTCGGCCATGGTTGCCGCATCGGTGCCCGCGGCATCGTGCACAGCGGCGTCGTCATCGGCGCGGACGGCTTCGGCTTCGCGCCGTCCAAACAGGGCTACGTGAAGATCGAGCAGTTGGGCAATGTCGCCATCGGCGACGACGTCGAGATCGGCGCCAACACCTGCATCGACCGCGGCGCGCTCGCCGACACCGTCATCGAGGACGGGGTGAAGCTCGACAACCTGATCCAGATCGCCCACAACGTGCACATCGGCCGCAACACGGCCATGGCCGGCTGCGCGGCGGTGGCGGGCTCGACGCGCATCGGCGCGAACTGCACCATCGGCGGCGCGGCCAACATCATCGGCCACCTGACCATCGTGGATGGTGTGCACATCTCGGCCGCGACGACCGTGACGCGCAGCATCAGTGCGCCAGGTGTCTACAGCGGCCCCTATCCCTTCGAAGAGAATTCGAGCTGGCAAAAGAACGCGGCCACGCTGCGCCAGCTCTCGACCCTGCGTGAGCGTGTGCGCGACCTGGAAAAGAAATGACTGAGACGACGACCCCGATCACCATGGACATCCACGAAATCCTGAAGCGCCTGCCGCACCGCTATCCCATCCTGCTGGTGGACCGCGTCGTCGAGCTGATCAAGGGCGAGCGCATCCGCGCGGTCAAGAACGTCTCGATCAACGAGCCCTTCTTCCTCGGCCACTTCCCGCATCGCCCCGTCATGCCGGGCGTGCTCGTGCTCGAAGCCCTGGCCCAGGCCGCGACGCTGCTGGCCATCGAGACCATGGACATCGTGCTGGACGAGAAGTCGGTGGTCTATTTCGCCGGCATCGACGGCGCACGCTTCAAGCGGCCCGTCGAGCCGGGCGACCAGCTGGTTCTGGAGGTGACGCTGGGGCGTTCCAAGGCCGGCATCTACAAGTTCGCCGCCAAGGCCCTGGTGGGCGATCAGGTCGCCGCCGAGGCCGAACTGATGTGCACGATGCGCCGTATCGAGGCATGACCGCCCACCCCCGTAGCGCCTTCGGCGCTCCCCCTCAAGGGGGCGCACCCAGTGGCCTGGCAAAGCCAGTTCCACGGGTGCCGCAGGAGGAGTCGAGCACGCGCTCCGCACGTGCCTCTCTGGGGGTGGCATGGCTTTGATTCATCCCACAGCATTGATTGACCCTGCCGCCGAGCTGGACTCGTCGGTCGAGGTCGGCGCCTACTCGCTGATCGGCCCGCATGTGAAGATCGGCGCCGGCACCGTCGTCGGCCCGCATGTCGTCATCGAGGGCCACACGACCATCGGCCGCAACAACCGCTTCTTCCAGTTCGGCTCCATCGGCGCCGCCAACCAGGACAAGAAGTACGCCGGCGAACCGACCAAGCTCGTCATCGGTGACCGCAACACCGTCCGCGAGTTCTGCACGCTGAATGTCGGCACGGTGCAGGACCGTGGCGAGACCACGGTGGGCAACGACAACTGGATCATGGCCTACTGCCATCTGGCCCACGACGTCGTCATCGGCAACGAATGCGTGCTCGCCAACAACGCGACGCTGGCCGGCCATGTGCAGGTGGGCGACTGGGTCACCATCGGCGGCCTGACCGGCATCCTGCAGCGCATGCGCATCGGCGACCACGCGATGATCGGCTTCCAGGCCCATGTGGCCCAGGACGTGCCGCCCTTCATGACCGTGGACGGCAACCCGCTGGCCGCGCGCGCCGTCAACGTCGTGGGTCTGAAGCGCCGCGACTTCAGCGCCGAGCGCATCGCCGTCATCCGCCAGATCTTCAAGCTGCTCTACCGCAGCGGCCATACGCTGGACGAAGCCAAGGCGGGCATCGCGGCATTGCGCGGCACGGACGGCGGCGCGGCCGATGGCGACATCGACAGCATGCTGAGCTTCCTCGCCGCTTCCACTCGCGGCATCGTTCGATAACCGATGCAGACCGCGCCCCGCCTCGGCATGGTGGCCGGCGAGGCCAGCGGCGACCTGCTGGCCGGCCTGCTGCTGCAAGGCCTGCGTGCGCGCTGGCAGGGGCTGAAGTCCGAAGGCATAGGCGGCCCGAAGATGATCGCCCAGGGCTTCGAGACCTGGTGGCCGCACAGCAAGCTGTCCATCTTCGGCTATGTGGATGCGCTGCTGAACCTGCGCGAACTGCTGTCCATCCGCAAGCAGCTCGGCACGCGGCTCATCGCGAGCCGGCCCGACGTCTTCATCGGCGTCGACGCGCCCGACTTCAACTTCGGGCTGGAGGCGCGGCTGCGCGAGGCCGGCATCAGGACCGTGCACTTCGTCTGCCCGTCCATCTGGGCCTGGCGGCCCGAGCGCGTCGAGAAGATCAGGGTCGCGGCCGACCATGTGCTCTGCCTCTTCCCCTTCGAGCCCGAGATCCTGCACAAGGCGGGCATCGGCGCGACCTATGTCGGCCATCCGCTCGCCGATGCCATTCCGATGGAGCCGCCGCGCACCGCGTCGCGCGAGGTCCTGAAGCTGCCCGAGGCCGACACCGTCATCGCACTGCTGCCCGGCAGCCGCAAGAGCGAGATCAACCACATCGCACCGGCGCTGATCGGCGCCGCGAAGCTGCTGGCCAAACCCGGTCGACGCTTCGTGATGCCCGTCGTACCGGGCTTGCGCGGCCTTGTCGAGCCCATGCTCGGCGGCGTGGACATCCAGCTCGTCGACGGCCAGTCCCACGCGGCGCTGGCGGCCTGCGACCTGACGTTGGTGGCCAGCGGCACGGCCACGCTGGAGGCGGCGTTGTTCAAGCGGCCCATGGTCATCGCCTACCGCATGAACCGGCTCAACTGGTGGCGCATGAAGGGCAAGGGCCTGCTGCCCTGGGTCGGCCTGCCCAATATCCTGGCGCGCGAGTTCCTCGTGCCCGAGCTGATCCAGCAGGCCTGCACGCCCGAGAACCTTGCCCGCGAGGCCGAGGCGCTGCTGGCCGACGCGCCGCGCCGCCAAGCCCTGCGCCTGCGCTTTGTCCAACTCCACGAGCTGCTGCGGCAAGACACCGCGCGGCGTGCCAGCGATGCGATCGCGACGCTCATCGGCGCCTGAGCAGGGCGCCCTCGACTGGACGCCGCCCGGCCTCGTGGCCGGCGTGGACGAGGCCGGCCGCGGCCCGCTGGCCGGACCGGTGTTCGCGGCCGCCGTCATCCTGGACGAGTTGCAGCCCATCGCCGGCCTGGCTGATTCCAAGGTGCTGAGCCCGGGCAAGCGTGCGCGCCTGTTCGACGAGATCCGCGCCAAGGCGCTGTGCTGCTGCATCGCCGAGGCCAGCGCCGAGGAGATCGACCGCCTCAACATCCTGCAGGCCACGATGCTGGCCATGCAGCGCGCCGTGGCCGGCCTGCGTCTGAAGCCGGTGCGCGTGCTGGTGGACGGCAACCGCATCCCGGTGCTGCCGATGCCGGCCGAGGCCATCGTGAAGGGCGACGCCAAGGTGCAGGCCATCTCGGCGGCCAGCATCCTGGCCAAGGTGGCGCGGGACCTGTTCTGCGAACGCATGCACGAGAGCTATCCGCAGTACGGCTTCCTGGCCCACAAGGGCTACCCCACGCCCGAGCACCTGGCCGCGCTGCGCGAGCATGGCGCCAGCCCTTGGCACCGGCGCAGCTTTGCACCAGTGCGGGAGGTTTGCGAAAAATGAAGATCGACACCATCACCTCGCGCGACAACCCGGCCCTGGTGCGCCTGCGCAAGCTCGGCTCCGAGCCCGGCGGCTACCGCAAGACCGGCAGCGTCTGGATCGAGGGCGACCACCTGCTGCGCGCGGCCCTGCAGCGCGGCTGGACGCCGGTCCTCGTCGTCGCCACCGAGGCGGCGATGCAGGACGCCGTGCTGCGTGCGTTGGCCGAGCAGGCGCCGCGCGTGCTCGTCGTGCCCACGGCGCTGTTCAAGGCGCTGAGCGGCCTGGAATCGCCCGCGCAGATCGGTGCCGAGCTGACGCTGCCGGCCGCATCCGCCATCGACGCGAACGCCGCCAGCGTCGTGCTGGACCGGCTGCAGGACGCCGGCAATGTCGGCGCCATCCTGCGCAGCGCGGCGGCCTTCGGCGTGCGCCAGGTGCTGGCGCTGAAGGGCACGGCGGCGCTGTGGTCGCCTAAGGTCGTGCGAGCGGGGCAGGGCGCGCATTTCGGACTGCGCCTTATCGAGGGCCTGGCGGCCGACGACCTCGCCGCGCTGGCGGTGCCACTGATCGCCACCAGCTCGCACACCGAGCATGTGCTGAACCGCATCGCGCTGCCTTCGCCCTGCGCCTGGGTCATGGGCCACGAAGGGCAGGGCGTGTCGCCCGAGCTGATGGCTCGCTGCGCGCTGACCGTGGGCATCCCGCAGCCGGGCGGCGAGGAATCGCTCAACGTCGCGGCGGCGGCGGCCATCTGCCTCTACGAGAGCCAGCGGCAGAAGGCTTGACCAGCCGCGGCCGACGAAGGAACGAGGGCCAGGCCTGAGGGGAAGCCCGCAGCGAGGCGATGAGCTCGTTGTCGCACACTGCAAGCGTTTGCAGTCGGAGACTCCCATGCCCCCCGTCGCCTCGCCCCACCAGCTCGCGCGCCGCGCCATCGCCCTCGTCCTGGCCGGCGGCCGCGGCTCCCGCCTCAAGCAGCTGACCGATTCGCGTGCCAAGCCGGCGGTCTATTTCGGCGGCAAGTTCCGCATCGTCGACTTCGCGCTCAGCAACTGCGTGAACAGCGGCATCCGCCGCATCGGCGTCGTCACGCAGTACAAGAGCCATTCGCTGCTGCGCCACATCCAGCGCGGCTGGAGCTTCCTGCGCGCGGAGCTGAACGAGACGGTGGACCTGATGCCGGCCCAGCAGCGTGTCGACGAGGAGAGCTGGTACCGCGGCACGGCCGATGCCGTCTACCAGAACCTGGACATCATCCAGAGCACCGGCGCCGAGTACATCGTCGTGCTGGCCGGCGACCACGTCTACAAGATGGACTACTCCAGCATGCTGGTTGACCATGTCGCCACGGCTGCGGGCTGCACGGTGGGCTGCATCGAGGTGCCCAGGGCCGAGGCCAGCGCCTTCGGCGTGATGGCCGTGGACGGTGAGCGCCGCATCACGGCCTTCAAGGAGAAGCCGGCCGACCCGCCCACCATGCCCGGCCGCGACGGTGTGTGCCTGGCCAGCATGGGCATCTATATCTTCAACGCCGACTACCTCTATCGCCTGCTGGACGAGGATCTGGCGGACGCCGAGTCCAGCCACGACTTCGGCAAGGACGTCATCCCCAAGACCGTGGCCGAGGGCCGCGCCGTGGCCCACCCCTTTGGCATGAGCTGCATCAGCAATGCCAACGGGGCGCCGCCCTACTGGCGCGACGTCGGCACGCTGGACGCCTTCTGGGCCGCCAACCTGGACCTCGCCTCCATCAGCCCCGAGCTCGACATCTACGACACCGACTGGCCGATCTGGACCTACCAGCGCCAGCTGCCGCCGGCCAAATTCATCCCCGACCACAACGGCATGCACGGCATGACGGTCAACACCATCGTCAGCGGCGGCTGCATCGTGTCGGGCTCGCATGTCGTGCAGTCGGTGCTGTTCAGCAATGTGCGCATCCGCTCTTTCTGCAATATCCACCAGAGCGTGCTGCTGCCGGGCGTGTCGGTGGGGCGCAGCTGCCGGCTGACCAAGGTCATCGTGGACCGCGCCTGCGAGATCCCCGACGGCCTCGTCGTCGGCGAGGACGCCGCGCTGGACGCGGCCCGCTTCGAGCGCACCGAGAACGGCGTCGTGCTGATCACCAAGCAGATGCTGGCCCGCCTGTGATGCGTGTCCTGCAGGTCAGCGCCGAGCTCTTCCCGCTGCTGAAGACCGGCGGCCTGGCCGACGTGGCCGGCGCGCTGCCGGCGGCGCTGGCCGCGGTGGGCGCGCAGCCGCGCCTGCTGGTGCCGGGCTTCCCGGCCATCCGCGAATCCCTGAGCGGCGAATGCGCCGTCGCGCCCGTGGCCCTGCCGTGGAGCGAGGGCAGGGCGGCGCTGCTGCGCGGCCGGCTGCCGGGCTTTGCGATGCCCGTCTACGTGCTGGATGCGCCGGGCCTGTTCGACCGCCCCGGCAACCCCTATGGCGACGCGGCGGGCGTGGCCTATGTCGACAACCACCGCCGCTTTGCGCTGCTGGGCCTGGCGGCGGCGCGGCTGGCCGAGGGCGTGGACGGCAGCTGGAAGCCCGAGATCGTGCATGCCCATGACTGGCATGCCGGCCTGGCCTGCGCCCACATCGCCGCCAGCCGCTCGCGCCGCCGCAGCGAGGCGCGGACGGTCTTCACCGTGCACAACCTGGCCTACCAGGGCCTGTTTCCGGCCGGCCACTTCTGCGACCTGGGCCTGCCGCCGCAGCACTATGCGGTGGAGGGCCTGGAGTTCTACGGCCAGCTGAGCTTCATGAAGGCCGGCCTGCATTTCGCCGACGCGATCACGACGGTCAGCCCCAGCTATGCACGCGAGATCCAGACGCCCGAGCAGGGCTGCGGCCTCGACGGCCTGCTGCGCCATCGCGCCGGCGTGCTGCACGGCATCCTGAACGGCGTGGACTATGGCGTCTGGTCGCCCTCTGGCGACGCGGCCATCGCGGCCCGCTACGACGCGCAGGACGCGTCGGGCAAGGCCGCCTGCAAGGCCGCGCTGCAGCGCGAATGCGGGCTTGCGGAGCAGCCCGACGCACCCCTTTTCGGCATCGTCAGCCGGCTGACCGAGCAGAAGGGGCTGCCGCTGGTGCTGGAGACGCTGGACGAGCTGATCGACCGCGGTGGCCAGCTCGTCGTGCTGGGCAGTGGCGACGCGCGCCTGGAGGCGGCCTTTGCCGATGCCGCCGCCAGGCATCCCGGCCGGGTGGCCCGCCGCACCGGCATGGACGAGGGCCTGGCGCATCGCATCGTCGCCGGCAGCGACGTCGTGCTGGTGCCCAGCCGTTTCGAGCCCTGCGGCCTGACCCAGCTCTACGGCCTGAGCTATGGCGCGCTGCCACTGGTGCACCGTGTCGGCGGCCTGGCCGACACGGTGGTCGACTGCACGCTCGAAGACCTTGCCGCCGATACGGCGACGGGTTTTGTCTTCAGCGCCTTCACGGCCGACGCCTGCCGCCGTGCGCTGCGGCGCGCCTTTGCACTTTGGAGCCGCCAGGACAACTGGGCCCGCGTGCGTGCTGCGGCCATGCGCCAGCACTTTGGCTGGGACGCTGCAGCGCGGCGCTATGTCGAGGTGTACGACGGCCTGCTCGCAAGCTGAAACAAAAAAGCCTGCCACCGGACATGCCGGGGCAGGCTCTTCAGGGGCGCAGGCTCAGATCAGAAGCGGGTGCGCATGCCGACCGCGAGTTCGGTCTGGTTCTGGCTGCCGTCGACCTTGAGGGACGAGCCGTCCTTCAGCTTCATGTAGTCGCCGGCCAGGTAGACCTCGGTGAACTTGTCGAAGTGATAGAAGACCGAGGCGTACAGCGTCGAGCGGGTGCCGTTGACGGCGGTCGTCGCGGCAGAGCCGTCGTTGAAGGCGCGGATCGGGCCCATGACGGCGCCATCCTTGCCGAAGGCCGCGTTCTTGGACTTCTCGGTCTCGTAGCCCAGCTCGAAGTCGACGTTCTTGGTCAGCGTGTACTTGCCCGACAGCGTGTAGGCGTCGTCCTTGCGGTCGCCGAGTGCTGCGTTCTGCTGCGCGGTGTAGTGGTAGTAGCCGGCGTTCAGGCGCAGCGGGCCGACCGTGTAGTTGCCGCCGAAGGAGTACGAATTGTGCGTGTTGCCGGCGATGCTGGCCGAGGTCACGAAGCCAGCCAGGTTGTAGGCGCCGCCGGCATAGGCCAGCGTGGCCTGCTTGGTGGTGTTGTTGCCGAAGCCACCGGCGCTGCCTGCACCGTTGAACTGGTAGGCCGCGCTCGCGAACAGGCCGTTCTTGAAGTCCTTCTTCCAGACCACGCTGTTGGTCATGCGGGTGCCGGTCGCGCTGCCTGCGTAGAAGATCAGGTGCTTGAAGTTGTTGTTGTTGCTGTAGCCGCCTTCTTCCAGCGAAGGCGTGGCGCTGCCGTAGGCGTCGCCGTAGATGGCCGAGCCGATGGCGTCGCGGGAGGGCGCATCCTGGTAGCCCAGCGTCAGCTTGCCGAGCGCATCGCTCTGCACGCCGACCCAGGAGTCGCGGCCGAACATCTGCGTGTTGTCGTCGAACTCGCCGTTCTGGCTGGTGTACTCGGCTTCCAGGCGGAAGATCATGTCCAGGCCGCTGTCGCCCATCGGGCGCTTGCCGGTCATGCCCCAGCGGTTGCCGCTGAACCAGGCCACGCGCGGGCCGGTGGTGGCGGCACCGGCGGCGAGGTGGTTGGCGTGCACATAGCTCACGTCGATGAGGCCGTAGAGGTTCAGCTGGGCACCACCGGCGTTGACGGTCAGGCCCTGGCCGTAGGCATAGCCATTGGCCGGGTTCGCCTGGGGCGCTGCGGCCGCCTGCTTGGCCGCGGCGGCTTGCTGCTCGGTGGCCTGCTGCACGCCGGCCAGCTTCTTCTCCAGCGCATCGAGCCGAGCCTGCTGGGCCGCGGCGGCCTGCTTCTGCGCCGCGATCTCGGCCTTGAGGTCGGCCAGTTCGTCCGCGCGGGCCGGGGTGGCGGCGGCAAATGCGGCGAGCACGGCCGCGCTGATGAGGGTCTGCTTCATCGCTTATCTCCTGTTTGTGATGGATGGCGCTGCTGGAGCGCCTCGGAAGGGCACGGCGCGCATTCTTTTTTTCAGCAGCTTTCGCGCCGCTTTAGTTTGGGCAGCTCGTTGGAAAACCCTGATCCGCGTTGCGCCAGACATACGGCCAAATGGCGCCCCGATCCGCTTTGCACCCCTTGCGCCCATGCGCCTGCTGCTTGTCGAAGACAGTGTGAAATTGGCCGCCTGGCTGAGCAAGGCGCTGAGGCAGCATGGCTATGCGGTGGACGTCAGCCACGACGGCGTGCAGGCCGATTCCATGCTCAGCACGGAGCACTACGACGCGATCGTGCTCGACCTGTCGCTGCCGTCGATGGATGGCCTGACCGTGCTGGAGCGCCTGCGCGCGCGCGGCAATGCAACGCCCGTCGTGATCCTGACCGCGCGCGGCGAGCTGGAGGACCGCGTGCGCGGGCTCAACCTCGGCGCCGACGACTACCTGCCCAAGCCCTTCGACCTCGCCGAGCTGGAGGCGCGGCTGCAGGCGGTGCTGCGCCGCGCGCATGGCCAGCCCGTGTCGCGGCTCAGCCTCGGTGCGCTGGAGTACGACGGCAGCAGCCGCGTCTTCTCGCTCGCCGGGCAGCGCATGGCGCTGCGGCCCAAGGAGCATGCGGTGCTGGAGGCCCTGCTGCTGCGCGCCGGCAAGGCGGTCAGCAAGGCCAAGCTCTACGAGCAGGTCTTCTCGCTCGACGCCACCACCTCGCAGGACGTCGTCGAGATCTACATCCACCGCCTGCGCAAGCAGCTGCTGGACAGCGGCGTGCAGATCACGACGCTGCGCGGCCTGGGCTATGTTCTCGAGGCCGTCTGAAAGCCTGCGCCTGCAGCTGCTGCGCTGGCTGCTGCCGCCGCTGCTGCTGCTGCTCACGCTCAATGCCTGGCTGAGCAACCGGGCGGCGGTGTCCACGGCCGACATGGCCTTCGACCGCCTGCTCACCGCCTCGGCCGAGGCCATCGCCGAGGACGTCGCCTACAAGGACGGCGAGCTCGTCGTCGACCTGCCCTATGCCGCCCTCGAGCTGCTGGAGTCCAACATCCAGGAGCGCATTTTCTATCGCGTCGTGTCGCCCGCCGGGCAGACGGTGACCGGCTACGACGACCTGCCGCTGCCCAAGGTCCCGCGTGCCCCCGGCGCCGAGCTGATCCTCTACACGGCCGACTACCGCGGCGAGCGCATCCATCTCGTCGCCCTTGCCAAGCAGTTCTACGGCACCGACATCGCGGCGCCGGCCCTCATCCTCGTCGCGGAGACCGGCGAGGCGCGGGAAGCACTGTCGCGCCAGATCGTCGTCGAGGGGCTGACGCGCCAGAGCGCGTTGATCATCGCGGCCGCGATCTTCGTCTGGCTCGGCCTGGTGCGTGGCCTGAAGCCGCTGGCGCGGCTGCGCCGCAGCGTCGAGCAGCGCTCACCGTCTGACCTCAGCCCCATCGACCCGAGCACGGTGCAGGCCGAGGTGCGGCCCGTCATCGAGGCGTTGAACCAGCACACCTCGCGCCTGGAGCGCGTGTTGACGAGCCGGCAGCGGCTGACCACGGACGCCTCGCACCAGATGCGCACGCCGCTGGCCGAGATGCGCACGCAGATCGAATACTGCCTGCGCCAGAACCGGCCCGAGCTCGCGCAGCAGACGCTGCGCGACGTGCTCGGCGATGTCGACCGCCTGAGCCGCCTGGTGTCGCAGTTGCTGCTGCAGGCGCGCTCCGACCCCGATGGCCTGGCGGCCTGGCGCCGGGAGTTGGTCGACGTGGTCGAGCTGGCGCGCCAGACCGCGCTCGACCATGTCGGCCTGGCGCGCAAGAAATCCATCGACCTCGGCTTCGAGGAGCCTCCCGGGCCAGCCCTCGTCGCCGGCAACGGCCTGCTGCTGCGCGAGCTGATCGCCAACCTGATCGACAACGCCATCCTCTACGGCCGCGAGGGCGGCCGCGTGGACGTGCGCGTGGCGCTCGCCGACGGCGTCGTCATCGAGGTCGAGGACGACGGCCCCGGCATCGCCGCGGCGGAGCAGGAGCAGGTCTTCGAGCGTTTCTACCGCTCGCCCGCTGCCGTCGCCCAGGGCAAGCCGGGCTCGGGCCTGGGCCTGGCCATCGTGCGTGACATCGCCCGCGCCCACCAGGGCCGCGTCGAGCTGCTCGCCCCTGCAGGCGGCTGCGGGCTGCGCGTGCGGGTGACGCTGCCGGCGGCGCCTACTTGACGTCGCCCGTCTCGCGCCGCCAGCGGCGCAGGAACTCCTGCTGCTTGGCGCGGTCCAGGAACACCAGCAGCGGCGGCGCGACCGCGATCGCCTTCAGCCGTGAACCCAGCTCCTTGCGCAGCGTCGCGGCCGTGTATTCGCCCGGCACGTCGTCGCGGATCGAGAACAGCTCGGAATGGCTGGACAGCAGGCCCTGGCCGCGCCGCGACAGCAGATAGTCGAGCCAGAGTCGGGCGGCGTTGGGGTGCGAGGCCGTCTTGGAGATCAGCGCGATGCGCGACATGACGAGGGTGTAGTCGCGCGGCAGCACGACGCCGATGGAGGGGTCGCGGCGCGCGCGCGTCAGCGCGTAGGAGCCGATCAGGTTGTAGCCGAGGTAGTCCTTGCCCGAGGCGATGCGCTGCACCATGACCGAGGTGTTGGCCTCCAGCTCGACCGCGTTCGCGCCCAGTGCGCGCGCCAGCTCCCAGAAGTTGGTCTGCACGCGGCTGTCCTGGGTCGCGAACAGGAAGCCGACGGCCGACTTCTCGATGTCGTAGGTCGTCACGTTGCCGGCGTACTTGGCCCGCTGCGTCGTCAGCAGGCGCACGATGTCGGCATGCGTGGCCGGCACGTCGTCGCCGCTGACGAAGTGCTTGTTGTAGACGAACACCGCGGGCTCGAAGGTCGTGCCGTAGGCGGTGTCGCGCCAGACGGCCCAGTCGGGCAGGGAGCCGGCCTCGGGCGACTTGTAGCGCGCGGCGTAGTCGTCGTTGGCCAGCTTCATCTGCAGGTCCATGGCCGAGCTCCACAGCACGTCGGCCGATGGCTTGCCGGCGGCCGTCTCGGCCAGGAAGCGCTGGTGGAGGTCGGTGCTGTTGAGGTCGTTGTAGTCGACCTTGACGCCCGGGTTGCGCTGCTCGAAGTCGCGGATCAACGCGGCGACGGCCGAGAGGTCGGTCGTCGAATAGACCACCACGCGGCCCTCGTCGCGGGCCGCCGACGCGATCGCGCGGTAGGCGCCCGGATATTCCGGCGGAAGCTCCGCATGGGCGCATTGAAGCCATGGCAGGGCCAGCGCGCACGCCAGGGCCGCCAGCCTGCCTCTCGGGTTCGCTGCCGCGGGGATGAATCGTGCCATGCGGCGGAGGATAGTCATCGAAGCTGTCCGCCCCAGTCAGGTCCGGCCCCCATTGCGTCCGGGGCCTCAAAGCGCCAGCGCGACGACTCCGGCGGCGATCAGCACCGCGCCGCCCAGCCGCCAGCCCTTCTCGCCCTCGCCCAGCAACTGCCCACCCAGCAGCGCCGCGAACAGCATGGACACCTCGCGCGCCGGCGCCACGCGCGACAGCGGTGCCTCGCGCACGGCCAGCAGCACGAGGATGTAGGCCAGCGGCCCGAGGCCGGCGACGGCGAGCACGCCGCGCCACGAGCGCCTGAGCTCAGGCCAGAAGCTATGCCGCTGCCGCAGCGCAACGGGCAGCTGCAGCGGTACGCGCAGCACATTGCCGAAGTAGTCCAGCATCAGCGGCGACACGGCCAGCACCTTGACCGAATAACCGTCCAGCAGCGTGCAGCCGGCGATCAGCGTGCCGGTGGCTGCGCCCCACCAGACGCCATGGCGCCGCCGTCTTGCTGCCTCGGCATCGCGCGCCACGCCGCGGCCGATCAGGCGCGGCCCCATCGTGACGAGCAGGATGCCGCCCACCACGCCGGCCAGCCCCAGCGCGCCGTAGACGCCGAGCTGCTCGCCCAGCAGCAGGACGGCGGCCAGCGCCGACAGCAGCGGCCCGCTGCCGCGCGCGACCGGGTAGACGACCGTCAGGTCGCTGGCGCGGTAGCCGGCGATCAGGCAGTTGAAATAGGCCAGGTGGACGACGGCGCTGGCGGCGACCAAGCCCCAGGCCAGCAGCGACCAGCGTGGCAGCTCGTCCAGCCCCACCCACAGCACGGCAGGCAGCCACAGCACCGTCACGCCCAGGGCGCAGCTGAAGACGAAATGCGGCCCGCCGCCCCACTTCTTGGCGGCGAGGTTCCAGGCGGCGTGGAGGAGGGCGGCGGTGAGGACGAGGGCGAGGGCGTGGGCCGGCATCCTCAGCGCCCGCACGGCCGCCCGAAGGGCGCTGAACGCCCCCTCGGGGGGCTGAGCCCGCGCAAGTAACGTCCAGTGGACGTTGCTTGGCTGGCGAGGAACCGGGCCACTGGCCCGGTGCGGCCTGCAAGGCAGCGTCCGCAAGACGCGTGGGGGCTCATCATCAATAGATCAGCCGGTCCGGCCGGATGTCGCGCAGGATGGTCGTCGCGATCTCCTCGATGGACTTGTGCGTGGACGACAGCCAGGAGATGCCCTCGCGCTTCATCATGCCCTCGGCCTCGTTGACCTCGTAGCGGCAGTTCAGCACGTCGGCGTATTTGCTGCCGGGGCGCCGCTCGTTGCGGATGCTGCTGAGGCGCTCCGGGTCGATGGTCAGCCCGAAGCACTTGCGCTTGTGCGGCAGCAGCGGCACGGGCAGCTTGCGGCGCTCGAAGTCCTCGGGGATCAGCGGGTAGTTGGCGGCCTTGATGCCGTGCTGCATGGCCAGGTAGAGCGAGGTCGGCGTCTTGCCGCAGCGGCTCACGCCCACCAGGATGACGTCGGCCGTGTCCAGGTTTCGGGCCGACTGGCCGTCGTCGTGGGCCAACGAGAAGTTGATCGCCTCGATGCGGTCGTGGTACTCCTGGCTCTGGGCCACGTCCGAGAAGCGGCCCACGCGGTGGTTGCTCTTGATGCCGAACTCGTCTTCCAGCGGCTCGATGAAGGTGCCGAACATGTCCATGACCCGACCCTGGCAATGCTCGCGGACGATGTGCAGCACCTCGCGGTCCACCAGCGTCGCGAACACGATGGGCCGCTGGCCCTCGCGCATGGCCACTTCGTTGATCTCGCCGACGACCGCCTGCGCCTTCTCGGCCGTGTCGATGAAGGGCCGGCGCACGTGGCGGGGCTTGATCGAGAACTGGGCCAGGATGGAGTTGCCGAAGGTCTCGGCGGTGATGCCGGTGCCGTCAGAGACGAAGTAGACGGTTCTGGCGGGCATGGCGGCGGCTCGTGGAGTTGAGGGGCGCGGCCATGATAGCCAGCGCTAGGAGCCTGCGCGGCAGCGACAGGCTCCTAGCCGTCGACCGGCAGTTGCCCCTTGAGCCTGTCGATCAGCTCGCTCATGACGGCGCTTTCCGCGGCGGGCAGCAGGCCGGCGCGCAGCATGGACTCGCGCTCCAGCTCGCGCAGCCGCCATTCCAGTTCGCCGACAACGGTCATCAGCTCGATCTGCAGCTTGGCGTCGCGCTGCTCGGCCAGGCTGGCGACGAGAGCGTCGGGGTCGTGCACGTCCAGCCCGGTGCTGGAGAAGGCGGTCTGGATGCGCAGCAGGCGCTGCAGGCCGGCCTCCAGCACGGCGCGCAGGCCAGGCCGCGCGGCGGCGATGTGCTGGTCTATCCAGGGGCGTGCATGGCGAAAGCGCTCCAGCGTGCTGACGATGCCGACGACGCGCGGGATGGCGGACTCCAGCGGCATGGGGTCGGCCGCCATGGCCGGCGAATCGTCGCCCTGCGCGGCCAGGGTGATGGCCTCGGTGATCTCGCGGCTGAACTCGCCGGGGATGAGCCGGTTGGCGACGCTGGCCCGCGTCATCGGCGTCATGCTGGTCTCGATGAGGGCCATCAGCCATTCGGCGGCGGCCAGGATCTGGCCGTTCATCGGCAGGGCCGCGCCCTGCACGCCGCGCGGGTAGCCGAAGCCGTCCAGGCGTTCGTGGTGGTGCAGCACCGCGCTGGCGATCTCCTTGCCCGCGCCCGGCATTTCGCGCAGCACGCGCTCGCCGACGACCGGATGCGAGGCGACATGGCGCCACTCCGCCGGGCCCAGCGGCGTGCCGGGGCGCATGTATTGCGGGTCGATGTAGAGCTCGCCGACGTCGTGCAGCATGCCGGCCAGGGCCAGCATGCGATGGCGCTCGCTTTCGCCGGGCAGCACGCGGCGCGCCAGCGCCAGCGCCAGCATGGCCACGCCGGCCGTGTGCCGCAGACGGTCGCCCTGGTACTCGGCGTAGATGGTCAGCAGCGACTGCACCGGCACGCTGAGCTTCAGCGTGGCCAGCGTCGTCGGCGCGCTGGGGTAGAGGTCGTGGGCGCAGATGGCCTGCAGCAGGCTGTGCTGCTTGAACAGCGCCTCGCCCAGCGGGCCGAAGCTCTCCGGCATGACGCCCTGCGTGACCTGGACGCAGTCCTCGAGCGGCTTCTGCAGCTTGTGCATCAGCAGGCGCTCGCGCACCCGGCTGTCGATCTGCGAGCCCTTGACCAGCAGCTTGATGCCGTTCTGGCTGACGATGTCCTCGGCGGCCTCGACCGGTCGCGACGCCGACACATGGATGACATGGTCGAGGTAGTGAGGATTGACTTCGGGGGGCGGATCGGAGGTCACGCGGCATTGTGCACAGCCCGGGCAGGTTACGGGCGGGTACGCAGCGCCTAGAATCCGCCCAATTCCTCGCGATCAGCTCATGCGCGCCTCCTTCCTCCCAGAAGAATCCAGAATTGGATGGAGCCGTGCCTGCCTTGAGCATTTCTGCTCGGCGCCGGGCGTGGACGACGCGACGACACCGGTTTTTCAACCTCCCGGAGTTTTTTCATGTCCACCCTGTTCGAGGCGACCGCCCTGGTCGTACCGTTTGAGAACCTGAGGATGACCGACGTCGAGGCAGTTGGCGGCAAGAACGCTAGCCTCGGCGAAATGATCTCGCAGCTCGCCGCCAGCGGCGTGCGCGTCCCCGGAGGCTTCGCCACCACGGCGCATGCCTTCCGGCAGTTCCTCAAGCATGAGGGCCTGGACGCGCGCATCGCGGCGCGACTGAGCACGCTCAACACCGACGATGTGCGCGCACTGGCCGAGGCCGGCGCCGAGATCCGCAGCTGGATCGAAAACCAGCCCTTCCCGGCCGACCTGGAGGCCGGCGTGCGCTCGGCCTATGCCCAGCTGACCGCCGACAACCCCGATGCCACCTTTGCCGTGCGCTCTTCCGCGACGGCCGAGGACCTGCCGGACGCGTCCTTTGCCGGCCAGCAGGAGACCTTCCTGAACGTGCACGGCATCGACGAGGTGCTGCACAAGATGCGCGAGGTGTTCGCGTCGCTCTACAACGACCGCGCGATCAGCTACCGCGTGCACAAGGGCTTCGCGCATGGCGACGTGGCGCTGTCGGCCGGCGTGCAGCGCATGGTGCGTTCCGACCTCGGCTCGGCCGGCGTGATGTTCACCATCGACACCGAGAGCGGCTTCCAGGACGTCGTCTTCATCACGTCCAGCTACGGCCTGGGCGAGACGGTCGTGCAGGGCGCCGTGAACCCGGACGAGTTCTACGTCCACAAGCCCGCGCTGAAGGCCGGCAAGCTGGCCATCATCCGCCGCAACCTGGGCTCCAAGCTGATCCGCATGGAGTTCGCGACGCCCGAGGAAAAGGCCGCCAGCGGCAAGCTGGTGAAGACGGTGGACACGGTGCCCGAGCACCGCAACCGTTACTCGCTGAACGATGCCGAGGTCACCGAGCTGGCCCAGTACGCGCTGATCATCGAGAAGCACTACGGCCGCGCGATGGACATCGAGTGGGGACGCGACGGCATCGACGGCAAGCTCTACATCCTGCAGGCCCGCCCCGAGACGGTGAAGAGTCAGGCTGCCGGCCAGGTCGAGCACCACTACAAGCTCAAGGCCCACAGCGCCGTGCTGGCCGAGGGCCGCGCCATCGGCCAGAAGATCGGCACCGGCCCGGTCCGCCTGGTGGACAGCGTCGCCGAGATGGAGCGTGTGCAGCCGGGCGACGTGCTCGTCACCGACATGACCGACCCGAACTGGGAGCCGGTCATGAAGCGCGCCAGCGCCATCGTCACCAATCGCGGCGGCCGCACCTGCCACGCGGCCATCATCGCCCGCGAGCTGGGCATCCCGGCCGTCGTCGGCTGCGGCGACGCGACGGACAAGCTCAAGGACGGCCAGCTCGTCACCGTGGCCTGCTCCGAGGGCGACACCGGCTACATCTACGACGGCCTGCTGGAAACCGAGATCAGCGAGGTGCACCGCGGCGAGCTGCCCTATTGCCCGATCAAGATCATGATGAACGTCGGCAACCCGCAGCTGGCCTTCAACTTCGCGCAGATGCCCTCGGGCGGCGTGGGCCTGGCCCGCCTCGAGTTCATCATCAACAACAACATTGGCGTCCACCCCAAGGCCATCCTCGACTACCCCAACATCGATGCCGACCTGAAGAAGGCTGTCGAGTCGGTGGCGCGCGGCCACGCGTCGCCGCGCGCCTTCTATGTCGACAAGCTGGCCGAAGGCATCGCGACCATTGCCGCAGCGTTCTTCCCGCGTCCGGTCATCGTGCGCCTGTCGGACTTCAAGTCCAACGAATACCGCAAGCTCATCGGCGGCACCCGCTACGAGCCGGACGAAGAGAACCCGATGCTGGGCTTCCGCGGCGCTTCGCGCTACATCAGCGGCGAGTTCCAGGACGCCTTCGCGATGGAGTGCGAGGCCTTGAAGCGCGTGCGCAAGGACATGGGCCTGACTAATGTCGAGATCATGGTGCCCTTCGTGCGCACCGTGAAGCAGGCCGAGAAGGTCGTGACCATGCTGGCCGAGAGGGGCCTGAAGCGCGCCGCGGCGGGCGGCACGGACGGCCTGCGCCTCATCATGATGTGCGAGGTGCCGAGCAACGCCATCCTGGCCGAGCAGTTCCTGGAGCACTTCGACGGCATGTCCATCGGCTCCAACGACCTGACCCAGCTCACGCTGGGCCTGGACCGCGATTCCGGCCTGGAGCAGCTGGCCGGCGACTTCGACGAGCGCGACCCGGCCGTCAAGGCCATGATCTCGCGTGCCATCCGCGCCTGCCGCGCCACCGGCAAGTACATCGGCATCTGTGGACAGGGCCCCAGCGACCACCCGGACTTCGCCGAGTGGCTGGCCGAGGAAGGCATCGTGTCCATCTCGCTGAATCCCGACACGGTGATCGACACCTGGCAGCGCCTGGCCGCCAAGTAAGACGCCGAGCCAGGCTTCGCGATTCGACAGCAGCCCGGGTTCTCCGCAGGGGAGCCCGGGTTTTTTATTGCCATCGGGTTTTACTACGCTATTGACCCAAGAATCTCCGGAGAGCGAGCGTTGGCGCGGGTTTGGGGTGAGTTAGGTGAGGCGCGCACAACCTCCATATGGCCCGCGGTTTTTCATTCTGCGTGGCCCCTGCGAGAGGCATCAACGCCCCGGTCGCAAGACGACCTGCGCTGGCCTTGCGTGTTGCGCGAGGGGCGCTTGGATAGGTATCTTGCACATCAACGAAACCTAGACTAGACTTGGTCTAGATAGAGCCTTGGAAGTCCTATGGAAAGCGTAAACATCTATGACGCGAAGACCCGGCTGTCCCAGTTGGTGGACAAAGCTGCCGCGGGTGAGGATGTCGTGGTCAGCCGCAACGGCAAGCCGCTCGTGCGCATTACTAAGCTAGAGGTGCCGAAGCGGCGCATCAAGTTTGGCCTGCTCAAAGGCAAGCTGACCGTCCCCACGGACTTTGATGCGACATTGCCCGATGAGGTGGTCGCGGGCTTTGAAGGCCGCTGATGCGACTCCTGCTGGACACCCATATTTTCCTGTGGGCCGTGTCAGGGTCGTCTTTGTTGAAGCCTCCGGTGCGTCGTCTCATTGAAAGTGCCGACGAGGTGTATGTGTCTGCGGCTTCTGTGTGGGAGGTCGCCATTAAAGCTCGCTTGGGCAGGATTGACGCGGACCCGCATGAACTGGCAGCTGCAATCGACGCGAGCGGGTTTCTTGAGCTTCCGGTGAGCGCCGCTCATGCTGCAGAGGTGGCCTCACTCGAACTGCATCACAACGACCCCTTCGACCGCCTGCTGATAGCTCAGGCAATGGTGGAGCCGCTCAAGCTGGTGACGGTCGATGAGGTGCTGGCCAAGTACAGCGACGTCGTCCTTTTGGTCTAAGTGGCATGAACCAGGCGAGCACCCTGGATGATGGAAGACACTGGGGTGTGCGGGCCAGCGCGGGTAGAGGTCGATCAATTTATTGATGGCC
>NZ_SMBU01000024.1 GCF_004342485.1 Roseateles saccharophilus | reverse complement strand
GTGCGAGTCCCGTCCAATTCTTCGCGAGACAGCAGCCTTGACTCAACCTCGAATAGCTTGGGATCGCGAGCCGAAATCTACGCGGGACGTAACACCGGGTCGAACCCGGCCTTTTCCCAGCTCGCTCACCACCACGCCTCTTAAGCGCAGCAGCAGTGGGTGGTTTGAGGCCTGCGCCTGCACGCCGACCTTCGAGGGGCCCACCCTCATCTCTTGTGCAGCATGGCTGCTCAGAAGGATTGCTCCCCCCGGGTGCCTTCGTGGCACACAGTCGTCGGCGTAGCGCACGAACCGGTGGCCCCTGCGCTCCAGCTCCCGATCCACTTCGTCCAGCAACACGTTGGCCAGCAGCGGACTCAACGGCCCGCCTTGCGGCGTGCCCTCAAACCGCTCGCTGTGCATGCCGTGCGCCAGGATGCCTGCCTGCAGGTAGCGGCGGATCAGTCGCAGCACCCGCTTGTCCGCCGTGCGCCGGGCCAGCCTGTCCATCAGGATGTCGTGGTTGACGCGGTCGAAGAATTTCTCCAAATCCACATCCACCACCACCCCTCGCCCTTCCTGCACATACTGCTGCGCCTTCAGCACCGCCTCATGCGCGCTTCGCCCCGGCCTGAAGCCGTGGCTGTGCTCGCTGAAGCTCGGATCTATGAAGGGTTGCAGCACTTGCAGCAGCGCTTGCTGGATCAGCCTGTCCACCACCGTCGGTATCCCCAGCTCGCGTGTCCCACCTCCAGGCTTGGGGATGCCCACACGGCGTACCGGACTGGGCCGGTAGCTGCCGTCCAGCAGTCCAGCCCGGATGCCTGGCCACGCTGTCTTGAGGTATTCGCCCGTCTCAAGCACCGTGCGTCCATCGACGCCGGCACTGCCCTTGTTGGCCTTCACGCGCTTCCACGCTAGAGCCATGTTCTCTCTGACCAGCGCCTGCCCCAGCAGGTCGCCGGCCCCGCAGCCCGTTTGTGCATGCTGCGCCAGCTTGGCTTCATCGCTCACGACTTCCCGCGCGGCTTCACCGCCCGCTTTGCCCGTGCGCCCCAGTTGCCCAGGCTTCTGATGCCTTGCCTCGCCAAGCAGCATGTCTCGCAGCTGTCCTTCTCGTTCGGCCCTTCGCCTGGGCCTACGGCCTCTTCGGCCTACCTCAGCTACTACGGCCTCTGCTGACTTCTCGCTCCGGCTCATCGCCGTCGCCCCTTCAGGCACAAGGCGAGATCTCCCCAGGTAAGAACGCACTCCTTCACTGCACAACCGCCGGATTTACGCCACCTCGCCTTGATCACGAGAGCTTCGCGGTCTCTTGCCCGTTCGCCCTGCTCGGCAGCGCCTTCTATCCAGTTCTTGTTCATCGGCTCGCAGCTTCGCTCCACGCTTCCTCCCCACACTCGGTCGCCCTCGTGCAGTTGCGCTTTGCTTCGTTCGTCGTGACCAACTTACGGCGGGACTTGCACCCGCAAGAGTGCGCCCATGCTGGGCGCACAAAAAAGGGAGCCCACAGGCTCCCTCTGGATGACCGGACCAAGCCCGATCAGAAGCGATAACCGACGCCGAACTTGACGGACACCGGGTCCAGCGTCGTCTCGATGGTCTGGCCGGTAGACAGGCTGCCGGTGGTCTTGATGAAGGTCTTGGTCACCGACAGGCTGGCGGACCAGTCCTTGGTGATGTTGTAGGCGCCGCCCAGTTCGACGGTCGCGCCGAAGCGGCTCTTCATGGACAGCGTCGTCGGGTTGCTGGGCGTGCCGCCGGTGATGGCGGACAGCGTGGCCGTGGCCTTGGGCTTGTAGAAGTAGCCATAGGTGACGCCGGCGCCGACGAAGGGGCGGAAGGCACTGGTGGCTTCGCCGAAGCGGTACTGGGCCAGCAGCGTGGCCGGCAGCGACTTGACGGTGCCGATCTTGCCGACGCCCTGGATCGCGCCGGCGCCGACGACATCGTGCGTGAACGGTGCCGAGATCGGCAGGTCGATGCTGATGTTGTCGGTCCAGTAGTAGGTGATGCCGCCGACGAAGGAGGTGGCCTTCTTCACGTCGATCTTGGTGCCGGCCAAGCTGGGCGCGCTCAGGTCGCCACTGTCGACCTTGGGCGTGATCTGGGCGGCGCCGCCGTAGACGACGATGCTGCCGGCCGACTGCGCGAGGGCGCTGCCGGCGGCGAGGAGGGCGGCAAGGGCGGTTGCGGCACCGAGGAGGAACTTGGTTTTCATGGCTTGTCTCCGAATGGGTGGTGCCGGGGTTTACAGCCAGCCCTTGGTGGTCAGGGCCTTGCCGATCGCCTGCTGAACGAGCTGGTGGCCATAGAGGGTCGGGTGGAAGCTGTCGGAGAAGGCATAGCTCTTCCACCAGTCGGCACCACCGGTCGCGCCGGCGGGCGGCGCGGCAGACAGGGCAGCGTCCGTGCAGGTCGGGAAGGTGTAGGTGGGCAGGCCGTCGCTGCCGACACCCGTGATCGGGCAGGCCGGCGTCTTCACATTGGTCAGGCTGAACTGGGCCGGCGTGGCGGCGAAAGTCTGGAAGCCGGTATAGATATCGATCAGCGCGACGCGGTCGTCGGTGCCGAGCTTGGCGGTCAGTTCGGTGTTGAAGGCCGTCATCCAGGCCTGGAACAAGGCCTGCGACTGGGCACGGGCCGTGGCGCCGGCCGTGCCACCACCGTAGGCCGCGGCGATGCCGTCCAGCACCATCTGGAAGCGCGGCGTGATGGTGATGTCGGGGATGTTCATCACGACGACATGCGTTGCGCCCTTGTCCAGCACGCTGGCCTTGATGGAGGCGTAGAACTTGTCGGCCAGCGCGGTCATGTAGGTCGCGCCGATCTGGCCCGTGGTCGTCGCGCCGCCGGCCAGGGCGGTGCCGATCTGCGTGGGCGTCAGCAGCGTGCCAAGCAGAGCGGCATAGCTCGCTGCGCTGTCCTTCGGGGCCGTCAGGTAGGCGCCGACGAGGTCGGCCGTGTCGTTGCCGCCGCCGTCGACGATGACCAGGTCAGAGGCCGTGTAGCTGCCCGCCGACGCATAGGTGGCCATCTGCGTGCCGACGGTCTGCGGATTGGCGGCACCCCCCTGGCTCGCCGCAACGGTGATGCGGCCACCGCCGATCGCGAAGTTGGTGCAGCCCGTCTTCGCCGTGTTCGCAACGAAGGTCGTGCCGTTGTAGGCGAAGAAGTTGCACAGCGTCTGGCCGTAGGCGGCCGCCACGCGCTCGACGTAGATCGGATTGCTGGCGGCCTGGATCGTGAACTTGAAGCCGAAGGTGCCGCTGTCCTGCAGGCTGTCGCCGAAGACCTTGACCGACGAGATGCTGACCTTGGGCGTCGTGTCCGCGGTGGCGCCGCCGCCGCAACCCGCCACCATCAAGCTGGCCATCAGCGCCGCGGAGGCCGCGGCAATCCGGGTGAGGAAGGGTTTGGTGAAACCGACGGTTTTCATCGTTGTCTCCTAGGCGACACCGCAGGCTGCGGCGCTTTCAAATTCGGGAGCGCAACTCTAGCCCTTGCACCCCGTGCAGCCGTTGCGTTTTGCGCCGCAATCTGTAAAGAACAACCCTGATGAAGGGCTTGAGCAAGTCTGTGGATGGCTCCGGGACAACTGCCCGGATATCCACAGCCCGGAGCCGTTCGCCGAAGTTGTTCCCAAACGCGGGACAAGTCGTCAGGGCGGTGGCGCACAGGCTTGTTCGGCAGCCAAACGCTTGGCGCGCAAGGACTTTTCTGCGTTGTCCACAGCGCGGGCCGGCCCCTACTACCACGACCAATTTGAAATCTTGAATACAGATTGGAATACATCGGACACTTTCCGCATGGATTTCCACGCCCTCCAACAACGCCTGCGCCGCTTCGCCAACGAGCGCGACTGGCAGCCCTACCAGACCCCCAAGAACCTTGCGATGGCCATGACGGTGGAAGCCGCCGAGCTGCTGGAAATCTTCCAGTGGCTGACGCCGGAGCAGTCCCTGAACCTCAGCGACGATCAGCGCCGCCACCTCGGCGAGGAGTTGTCCGACGTGCTGCTCTACCTCGTGCAGATCGCCGACCACGGCGGCGTGGACCTGGATGCCGCCGTCGAGCGCAAGCTGGCGATGAACGCCATCAAGCACCCGCCCAAGAAGTCTTGACGGGGGTCTTCATGGAAACCATTGCCGTCATCGACTTCGAGACCACGGGCCTGGCGCCCACCGGCGGCGGCCGCGCGACCGAGATTGCCGCCGTGCTTGTGAGTGGTGGCCAGGTGGTCGACCGCTTTTCAAGTCTGATGAGGACCGGCGCCTGGGTGCCACCGCAGATCCAGGCGCTGACGGGCATCAGCAACGAGATGCTGGCCGGCGCGCCGGATGCGGCCGACGTCATGTGCGAGCTGGCCCGTTTCACGGCGGGCTGCCCGCTGGTCGCGCATAACGCCGGTTTCGACCGGGGCTTCTGGCAGGCCGAGATGCGGCGTGCCGGCCTGGCGCCCGATCCGGCCCATGACTTCGCCTGCACCGTGCTGCTGACGCGCCGGCTCTGGCCCGAGGCCAGCAGCCATTCGCTGGGCGAGCAGGTGCGCTTCCATGGCCTGAGCTATTCGGGCCGTGCCCACCGGGCGCTGGCCGATGCCCTGGTCACGGCGGAGCTGCTGCTGAAGGTGCAGGACGAGATAGCGCGGCGCTTTGCGCTGGACCTGGGCGGCATGGCGGTCGACCATGCGCTGGCTCAGGCGTGGCCTGGTCGAGCATGTGAAGACGCGGAAGGCGAAGCAGGCCTCCTGCGAGGCCGCCTGATCGCAGGAAGACCAGAAAAAATTCTGTCAAGAGGCCGCCGGGCGGGCTTGGGCAAGGACAATCCTGCCCTTTCGTGCCCCGCGTATTGCTCAAGAAGAATTCCATGTCCGTGATCCAGGTTCGCCCCGCCACCCTGCGCGATGCCAAGGCCATCGCCGAGATCCACGTTGCCGCCAGCCAGGATGCCTACAAGGCGCTGCTGCCGGCCGCTGCGCTGGATGCGATGTCGGTGCAGAAGCGCCAGGCCTTCTGGCGCGAGGCCATCGACCTGTGCGAGCCGCAGGTCATCGTGGCCCATCTGGACAACAAGATCATGGGCTTCGCCGGCTTCGACCGTTCACGCGACAAGGGCACGCCGGCCACGACCGGCGAGGTCTGGGCGATGTTTGCCGACCCGGTGCACTGGGACAAGGGCGTGGGCCTGGCGCTGTGGGATGCCACGCGCGACGGCCTGCAGGAAGAAGGCTGCACCAAGGCCACGCTGTGGTGCTATCTGCGCAATGAGCGCGCGCTGCGCTTTTTCGAACTGGCCGGTTTCAAGCGTGAACTGGGCAGCGCCCGCACGACGGAAGTGGGCGGCGCCCGCGTCGAAGAGATCCGCCTGCACCGCTCGCTGGTCTGAAGCCCCTCGCCCGGTCGCGCCGCGCTGAACGCGGGCGCGTCCAGTCGGTCTTGCAGACCGCGCAGCCGACAGAGCGGCTGCTCTTCGGCAGGCACGACAAGTCCACAGGACTTGCCGTGTCCGGCCTCAGCCCCCTGGGGGACGGCGATGCTTGCGGCATTGAGCCGCAAGCACATCGCCAGAGCGGGCCGGCTTGGGATCTGGAGTCGGACACAAGCAGTCCCTGCGGACTGCTTGTGTCTACGGAAGGCCATCGGCCTCTGGCCGATGGCAGGCCCGGTGCTCGGCCCGCGAAGACGGTTCAAACGGTGTAGCCGCCCGTCGCCAGCGCCCAGCCATCGGTTGCGTCGTCATGGCGCTGCACATGCACGGGGCAGAGCTTCTTGGCCGCGGCGCGTTCCACCAGGGCTTCGGCCTGTTCGGGCGTCAGCTGCAGTGCGAAGCGCTTCCAGCGCTTCTGCACCAGCGGCTGGGCCCAGGCATCTTCCAGCGCCCAGCGGATCTGCTGCGGCTCCTGCAACTCCGCGGCGGCCAGCACGCGCGGCGCCAGGGCCAGCAGGAAGCGGTTGAAATCGCTGCGCAGCGCGTCGGTCGGCAGCAGGGCTTCGAGGCGGCTCAGGCGGGCGCTCCAGCCCGGCGTAGCGAGCTGGCGCGTGACCAGGGCTTGCAACGCCTGGATGGGGTTGAAAAGGCGCAGCCGGTTGGGCGGCAGCACGCGCAGCGGGATCTGCGCAGCCTGCTCATGGCTCAGCGGCGTGACAAAGCTTGCCAGCACGGCCAGGCGCTGCCAGTCGGCCTCCGCCAGGCCGCCGATGCGGGTGATGGGGCCGGCGGCGCAGCTGGCGGCCATGTCGACGAGGGCCTGATGGCCGCGGCTGCCCTTGGCGCGGTTGGCGCGGCGGCTCATCACCGCCAGGTTGCCGGCGGCGTAGCCGGCATCGTCGCGGACGCGGTCGATGCTGCGGCTGTCGTCGACCAGCAGTTCGCGGGTGATGGGGCAGTGCGTCGTGTCGAGCTGGCCGAGATGGTGGGGCGTGAGCTGGATGTCCTCGAAGCTGCGGCCGCGCGTCCAGGCATGGGTGCGCAGGGCCAGCCAGAGCTCGACCTGGGGGCTGGCCGGCGTGCGCACGCTGCGGCCACGCGCCGCCATCCAGCCACGCTGCAGCGGCGATTGCGGGTAGAGGTGGGCGATGGGCGGCGTCAGGCCGTGCAGCGCGTAGTCGCGGCCCAGGGCCAGGCCGATGCGCTCGTGGGCGCTGATGGCGGCAGGCGCTTCGGTGAGTCCCAGGTCGAACTGGACGAGGGCGGGCTGGGTGGCTTGGGCGGTGTTGAAGACGGCTTGCATGTCGAGGCTCCTGATCGGTTGGGCTCGCCGATGAAGTTCGCGGGCCTTGCAAGCAGTCTGTGAGCCAGGTGGCTCATGAGATGATCCACCTGGAAAACACTGTGAATATTTTCAGGAACCAGGCCCGTGGACCGCACCGAACGCTTCTACAAGATCGAGCACCTGATCCGCTCCCGCGGCTGTGTGTCGTTTGCCGAGCTGATCGAGGCGCTGGAGGTGTCGCCGGCCACGCTCAAGCGTGACCTGGCCTATCTGCGCGAGCGGCTGGACGCGCCCATCGAATACGACGCCGGCGAGAACGGCTACCGCTTCGGCCAGCAGTGGCGCGGCGGCAAGCATGAGCTGCCGGGCATGTGGTTCAACGAGGCCGAGCTGCATGCGCTGCTGACCATGCAGCAGATGCTGGCCGGGCTGGACGAGCAGGGCGTCGTCGGCCGCCATCTGCAACCCATGTTCGACAAGATCACCGGCATGCTGGGCGTGGATGCGGCCGAGGCGGATGAGCTGCGCCGGCGCGTGAAGCTCATCGGCACGGCACGCCGGCGCGTGGCCAGCGACAGCTTCGAGACCGTGGGCAGCGCCGTCGTGAAGCGCCGCCGCCTGGCCATCCGCTATCGCAAGAAGCGAGACGGCGTGGCCAGCGAGCGCGAGGTGTCGCCGCAGCGCCTCGTGCATCACCGCCATGCCTGGTATCTGGACGCCTGGTGCCATGCCAGCGACGCCTACCGCCGCTTTGCGCTCGACGGCATCGAGGGCGCCACGCTGCTCGACACCGAGGCCAAGGCCGTGCCGCTGGCCGAGCTGGAGGCCGAGCTGGACCAGGGCTATGGCATCTTCGCCGGCGGCAGGCCGCGCGAGGCTGAGCTGGTCTTCAACGCCGAGACGGCGGCCTGGGTGTCGCGCGAGGAATGGCATCCGGCCCAGCGCAGCGAGTTCCTGCCCGACGGCCGCTGGCGGCTGCGCCTGCCCTATGTGGACGACACCGAACTGCTGATGGACTTGCTGCGCCACGCCGGCCGCGTCGACGTCGTCGCGCCGCCCGAGCTGCGCGACGCCTATGCGGCGCGCCTGCGCCAGGCCGCCGCAGCGCTCCCGGTTTGAGGCGGGTCATAGGGAAGTGAGATCAATCGCGCTAGGCTTGGCCTCTATTCCATCCGACCGAGGAGCTTGCGATGAGTGACACCACCCTGGCGAAGGAAAAGCTGGCCGCGGATTTCCGCGCCGTCATGGACGACATCGATTCGCTGATGACGGCCACGGGCAGCCAGGCCGAAGGCGAAGCCAAGGCCTTGCGCGCGCGCATCCGCGAGCGCCTGGACGATGCGAAGGAAAGGCTGCTGGACGCCCAGCACGAGGCCGTGCGGCGCGCCAAGGCAGCCGCCACGGCTACCGACGACTATGTGCACGACAACCCCTGGCAGGCCATCGGCGTCGCCGCGGCGATCGGCCTAGCGTTGGGCGTGTTGATCGGCCGCCGTTGAGCACCGAGGAACCCGTCTCCGCGCCGCTGCGCCGGCTCGGGGCTTCGCTGCTGGCGCTGAGCCGCATCCGGCTCGAGCTGCTGGCCATTGAGGCCCAGGAGGAGAAGGACCGCATCGCCAGCCTGCTGCTGTGGGCCGTGCTGGCGGCGTTGCTGGCAGGCTTCGGCCTGCTGATGGCGGTGCTGCTCGTCACCGTCGCGCTGTGGGACGAGCATCGGCTGCTGGCCCTGGGCTGCGCCACCCTCGTGCTGGTCGTGGCGGCCGTTGTCGCGGTTCGGAAGGTCAGAAGCCTGGTTGCGCTGCCGTCGACGCTGTTCCAGGCCAGCATCGCCGAGCTGCGCGAGGATGCCGACGCCCTGCGGCGCCCGCCGGGGCCCTGATGCGGCGCATCCCCACCGACCCGGCACGGCGCGCCCAGCGCAAGGCCGACCTGCTGCTGGCCTCGCAGCTGCTGCGCGGCCAGGCCGTGATCGCCGTGGACGACCTGGGCCGGCGGGCCGACCAGTGGGGCCGGCGCTGGCTGTGGCTGCGGGCCCAGCTGGCCGATCCCTGGGTGCGGGCGGCCGGCGCGCTGGGCGCGGCTTTCATGGCCGGTGCGGGCAAGCAGCGCCGCGGCCGCTGGACGCAGGCGCTGCGCTGGGCCTGGGCGGCCTGGAAGATCTGGCAGCGGCGCTGATGCGCCTCACTCGGCTTCCAGCCGCTTCATCCTCTCGCTTTGCCAGTAGACGTCGTCGCCGCCCAGCCCGTCGAGGTTGGCACGGTTGAGCACGCGGGCCAGCACGAAGAGCAGGTCGGACAGGCGGTTCAGGTACTGGCGCGGCGCGGCGTGGATCTGTTCGGCCGAGGCCAGCGTGATGACGGCGCGCTCTGCGCGGCGGGCCACGGTGCGGCAGACATGGGCGATGGCCGCGCTGCGCGTGCCCGCGGGCAGGATGAACTCCTTGAGCCGCGGCAGCGCCGCGTTGTAGTGCTCCAGCGCCTCGTCCAGGCGCAGCACGGCGGCGTCCTTCAGCAGCTGGCCGCCGGGCCAGGAAAGCTCGCCGCCGAGGTTGAAGAGCTCGTGCTGGATGGTGATCAAAAGCTCGCGGACGTCGTCGGGCAGGGGCTCGGCCAGCAGCAGGCCGAGGTTGGAGTTGAGCTCGTCGACATCGCCCATGGCCTGCACGCGCAGGTGGTTCTTGGGCACGCGGCTACCGTCGGAGAGGCCGGTGGTGCCGTCGTCGCCGGTGCGGGTGGCGATCTGGGAGAGTCTGTTGCCCATGGTGACAGTGTGCGGAACTTGGTCGGACCCGCATCCTGCCTGATTCTCAATGTCGTGCCACCGGCATGCGGAAGGTGTTGACGATGCCGGCCAGCTTCTCGGCCTGCTGCTGCAGGCTCAGGCCGGCGGCGGCGGTCTGCTCGACGAGGGCCGCGTTCTGCTGCGTGAGCTGGTCCATGTGGGAGACGGCCTCGCCGATCTGGCCGATGCCGCTGCTCTGCTCGCTGGATGCGCGGCTGATGCTGCCGACGAGCTCGGTCAGCGAGCGGATGGCGTCGACGGTCTCGCGCATCGTCGTGCCCGCGCCCTGCACGAGGCGGGAACCGCTCTCGACCTGGCCGACGCTCTCGGCGATGAGCTGCTTGATCTGCTTGGCGGCCTCGGCACTGCGCTGGGCCAGGGCCCGCACCTCGGACGCGACGACCGCGAAGCCGCGGCCCTGCTCGCCGGCCCGTGCCGCCTCGACGGCCGCATTCAGCGCCAGGATGTTGGTCTGGAAGGCGATGCCGTCGATGACGGCGATGATCTCTTCGATGCGCCGGCTGCTGGCCTCGATGGCACCCATCGTGCGCACGACCTGCTCGACGGCCTCGCCGCCCGAGATCGCGACGTTGCGGGCGCGCTGGGCCAGGCCGCTGGCGTCGCCGGCCTGGTCGGCGTTGCTGCGCACGGTGGCCGTGAGCTCCTCCATTGAGCTGGCCGTTTCTTCGAGAGCCGAGGCCTGCTGCTCGGTGCGCTGGGACAGGTCCTGGTTGCCCGAGGCCAGTTCCTGCGCGGCCCGGGCCACCTCGCCGGCGTTGCTGCGCACCTCGCCGATGACGCCGCAGAGGCTGTCGCGCATGGCCAGCAGCGCGCGCGTGAGCTCGCCGATCTCGTCGCGGGCGCGCACGACGACATCGCCGCTGAGGTCGCGCGCGGCGATCTGCTGGGCCAGGCCCGCGGCATGCTGCAGCGGCAGCGTGATGCTGCGCGAGATGCTGCGCACGAACAGGAAGACGACGAGCAGCATGAAAGCGAGCAGGCCGAACACGATCCAGCTGCTCATGCGCAGGCTCGAAACCCGCTCCCGCAGCAGGCCGTCGAGGGCGTCCATCGCGTCCTCGTCGGCGGCGAACATCGCGTCGATGGTGCGGGTGTAGGCGCCGATGTAGTCGGGCGCCGCGTAGCTGAGGGCGTCCTTCTGGATGAGCTCCTCGCGCGTCAGCTTCAGCGCGGCGGCCACCTGCTCCTGCAGCGCGGCGATCTTGCCGCCGAGGCGGGACTTGAGCGCGGCGTCGACGGCGAAGCTTTTGTCGAAGGCGGTGCTCATGCCCTGCTGCTGGTCGCCGGCCTGGGCCACGAGCCCGGCCAGCAGCGTGCGGCCCTCCGGCCCAATCTGGCCCTCGGCCAGGAAGCCGGCGCCGCGGGCCCGTGTCTGGCCCAGGGCCTCGGTCGCCGTCGGCAGCCGGATCAGCGTCGCGTTGACGAGGAAATAGGAGGCGGCCTCGGGGTCGAGGATCAGGCCGGACTGGTCGACGAGCTGGTCCAGCAGCCTGAAGTAGACCGCGATGAGCTCGGCGTGCAGGGTGCTGCTTTCGGCCGCCTTCAGATCCTTGGCGCCGACCCGGCCGGACAGGCTGCCCCAGCGCGTGCGGGCGTCCTGCCAGGTCCGGCGCATGGCGTCGCTGGCGGCGGCGGTCTTGAGCATGCCGTCCAGCAGTTCGAACTGTCTGGCGACCTCGGTGTTCTTGGCCTCGCGGCCGGATTGCACGGCGGCATTGCCGCCCAGCATGGCCGCCGACAGGCCGCGATGCTGCTGGGTCAGCTGGGTCAGGCGCACCAGCTGGCGTGCCGGTGCGAGGCCGTCGAGCTCGCCCTGCGCCGCCTGCGCCAGATCGCGGGCCTGGTGCACCTGGAAGGCGGCGGGAATGCTGATGGCGACCAGCACCAGCAAGGTCAGCAGCAGCAGCTTGCGGCGGATGCTCAGGCGGTTCAGCAGGCTCATCGCGTTCTCCCTGCCGAAGTTCTCAATGCCGCTTGCCGCTGCGGTGGTAGCCGGGCTTGCGCGCCGGCGTGGCGTGAGGGTGGAGACCGGGGTTCTCGGGCAATTGCTCGACGAGGGGGCCGGCGGGCGGTGGCTCGCGCCCGGCCGGTGCCTGGCCCATCAGCTCGCGCCAGCGCGCCACCAGCATGTCGAAGCGAAGGGCGCCGAGCCCGATCAGCACGACGGCAAGGATCAGCAGCAGCCAAGTCAGGTTCATGGGGGGTCTCCCGGTGTGGATGTATCCATGCTGGCACTATGGGCCGGGCACTGCAACACAATCGGCTGATCTGCATCAGGAGACCCGCCGATGAACGCGCCCGCCCATCCCGCAGCCGTCGTGCCGCCGCTGCCGCAGGAGCTGCTGGCTGCGTTGCAGGCCGAGTTCGGCGGGCGGTGTTCGACGGCGATGGCCGTGCGCGAGCAGCACGGTCGCGACGAATCCGTCTTCGACGTGCCGCCGCCTCAGGCCGTCGTGTTCGCCGAGAGCGAGGCCGAGGTGGCGCGCGTCGTCGCGCTGTGCGCGGCCCATCGCGTGCCGGTCATTCCCTATGGCGCGGGTTCGTCGCTGGAGGGGCATCTGCTGGCCGTGCGCGGCGGCATCAGCCTGGATGTTTCGCGCATGAACCAGGTCCTGCGCATCGCCGCCGAGGACCTGACCGTCACCGTACAGCCCGGCGTCACGCGCAAGGCGCTGAACGAGGCGCTGAAGCACGAGGGCCTGTTCTTCCCCATCGACCCGGGCGCCGACGCGAGCCTGGCCGGCATGGCCGCCACGCGCGCCAGCGGCACCAACGCGGTGCGCTACGGCACGATGCGCGAGAACGTGCTGGGCCTGCGCTTCGTCAATGCGAACGGCGAGATCGTGCGCACGGGCTCGCGCGCGAAGAAGAGCAGCGCGGGCTATGACCTCACAAGGCTCTTGATCGGCAGCGAGGGCACGCTGGGCGTCATCACCGAGCTGACCGTCAAGGTGCACCCGCTGCCCGAGGCGGTGTCGGCGGCCATCTGCTTCTTCCCGAGCATCGACGCCGCGGTGCGCACGGCGATGCAAGTCATCCAGATCGGCGTGCCCATCGCCCGCTGCGAACTGCTGGACACCAACGCGATCAAGGCCGTCAACGCGCACGACAGGCTGGGGCTGAAAGAGGAGCCGATGCTGCTGATGGAGTTCCATGGCAGCGAGGCCGGTGTGGCCGAGCAGGCGGCCGTGGTGCAGGAGGTGGCGGCCGAGTACGGCGGCGAAGCCTTCGAATGGGCCACCACGCCCGAGGCGCGCACGCGCCTGTGGTCGGCACGCCACCACGCCTATCTCTCCGGCCTGCAGATGCGCCCCGGCTGCCGCGCGGTGACGACCGACACCTGCGTGCCGATCTCGCGTCTGGCCGAGAACATCAATGCGTCGATCGACGAGGTCGAGGCCGCGGGCCTGCCGTACTTCATCGTCGGCCATGTCGGAGACGGCAACTTCCACATGGCCTATCTGCTGGACCCGGCCCGGCCCGAGGAGCTGGCGACTGCCGAGCGGCTGAGCGCGCAGATGGTGGCGCGGGCGATCGCGCTGGAGGGCACCTGCACGGGCGAGCATGGCATCGGGCTGCACAAGCAGGGCTTCCTGCTGGACGAGACCGGCGAGGAAGCGGTGGCCGTGATGCGAGCGGTCAAGGCGGCGCTGGACCCGCTGGGCATCCTGAACCCGGGCAAGATCTTCGCGGGCTGAAGCCGCATCGTCGTGCACCGACCTCATCAAACTGAACGAGGCGGTGGTGTAAGGGTCTTCCTAGACTGCGTTCATGGACAGCACCACCAGCCCTTCCGCCGCAGCGCTGCGCCACTTCGACGACCTGCCCGGCCCGCGCGGCGTGCCGGTGTTCGGCAATCTGCTGCAGATCGACTCGACACGGGTACACCAGCAGGTGGAGGCCTGGTGCGAGGACTACGGGCCGCTGTTCAAGCTGAGACTGGGCAAGCGCCGGATCGTCGTCGTGGGCGACCATGAACTGATCGCGGCCGTGCTGCGTGATCGGCCCGAGGGCTTCCGGCGCACGCAGAAGCTGGAGGACATCGGCCGAGAGGCGGGGCTGGGTGCGGGTCTGTTCGCCGTCAACGGCGAGACCTGGAAGCGCCAGCGCCGCATGGTCATGGCCGGCTTCGACCCGGTGCATGTGAGGCGCTACTACCCCGCGCTGCTGCGCGTGGCCGGGCGCCTCGTCGGCCGCTGGCAGGCTGCAGCGCGGGCGGGCCGTTCCATCGAACTGCAGGCCGACCTGATGCGCTTCACGGTGGATGCCGTCGCGGGCCTGGCTTTCGGCGAGGACGTGAACACGCTGCAGTCCGACGAGGACGTCATCCAGCGCCATCTGAACCGCATCTTTCCGACGCTGTTCAAGCGCATCTTCGCGCCGCTGCCGACCTGGCGCTGGTGGCCCTCGGCCGAGGATCGCGCGCTGACGCGCAGCGTCGCCGAGATCAATGTCGCGGTGCAGGGCTTCATCGCGAAGGCGCGTTCGCGCCTGGCGGCCGACCCGGCGTTGCGCGAGAAGCCGGGCAACCTGCTTGAGGCCATGCTGGTGGCTGCCGATACGCCCGCCAGCGGCATCGACGACGAACAGGTGGCGGGCAATGTGCTCGGCCTGCTGCTGGCCGGCGAGGACACGACGGCCAACACCTTGGCCTGGATGATCTGGCTGCTGTCTCGCCACCCCCAAATGCTGGCGCGGGCTCGGGCCGAGGTGGATGGCGTGCTGGGCGATGCGGTCCTGCCCGACCTGGAGCAACTGGGGCGGCTGGACTTCGTCGAGGCCTGCGCGCACGAGACGATGCGGCTGCGGCCGGTCGGGCCGCTCAACTTCGCGCAGGCCGTGCACGACACGCGCGTGGGTGACGTGGCCGTGCCGGCCGGCATGGTCGTCATGGCGGTGATGCGGCGTGACGCGGTTAGCGAACGCCACCTGCACGACGCGGCAGCCTTCGACCCCGAGCGATGGGCGCACGATGCCAAGCAGGCCGGCGCCGCCAAGCGCCTGTCCATGCCCTTCGGCGCCGGGCCGCGCATCTGCCCGGGGCGCTATCTGGCGCTGATGGAGATCAAGCTGGCTTGTGCCGTGCTGCTGCGCAACTTCGAGCTCGTGGCCGTCGACACGCCGGACGGCCAGGCACCGCGCGAGCATCTGCAGCTGTCGATGGGGCCGGTGGGGCTGTCGATGCGGCTGGGCCTGCGCGCCTGAGCTCTGTGCTCGGGGATTTGGCGGGTGGCTCCTGCGGCCTGCCGGGATTGCCCACAATCCAGCGCATTCCCAACAGCCTCCGAGGAGACAAGCATGTTCAGCCATGTGATGGTCGGCAGCAACGACATCGAGCGCAGCAAGCGCTTCTACGACGCAGTGCTGGCCGTGCTCGGCGCGCCGGCGGGATTTCCCAACACGGGGCCGAAGGGCCATCAGCGCGTGTTCTATCGTCACGCCGGCAACAGCTTCGCAATCAGCCAGCCCATCAACGGCGAGCCGGCCTGCCATGCCAACGGCGGGACGGTCGGCTTCAAATGCGAGTCGCCCGAGCAGGTGAAGACCTTCCACGACGTGGCCGTGGCCCACGGCGGCCAGTCCATCGAAGAGCCGCCGGGCCTGCGCGAGAGCGCACTCGGCGCGATGCACCTGGCCTATGTGCGCGACCCCGACGGCAACAAGCTCTGCGCGCTGTACCGCGTGCCCAAGGCCTGATCCGGCCATGAAAAACGCCGCCCGAAGGCGGCGTCCGTGAGCAGGGCAGCGAGGTTCAGAACAAGGCCTTGAACTGCACACCGTAGGTGCGCGGGTCGTTGATGAAGCCCGTCAGGTTGTTGAAGTCGATGGCGCCGGTCACGCGGATCTGGTTGGTGATGTTGCGTGCGAAGCCCGCCACCTCGTACTTGCCGTTGCCCCACAGATAGCCCACGCGCAGGCCGCCTTCGGTGAGGGACTTGCCGGTGAACTCGGTGGCCTCGTACAGGAAGAAGTTGACCTTGGAGCGGTAGGCCCAGTCGGTGTAGACATAGACCTCGTCGCCGCTCGGCAGCGGGATGCTGTAGCGGGCGGTCAGGTTGACCGTGTACTTGGGCGCGTTGGGCAGCGGGTTGCCGTCCACCATCGCGTTGCCGTTGACGATGGGGTTCAGCACCGTCGGGTAGACCTTGGGCTGGCCGAACGCCGCGGTGTTGAGCGAGCCGCCCGGCGGCACGCCCAGCGCGGCGTCCTTGATCTTCGTGTTGTTCAGCGAGCCGCCGAAGGTGACCAGGAAGTCGGGCGTGATCAGCGCCTCGAGGTTCAGCTCGGCGCCGTTGCCGGTGGCCTTCTGGGCGTTGAGCAGGCGGGTGGCGTTGCTGCTGCCGCCGACGGCGGTGAGCTGCAGGTCCTTGACGGTGTAGGTGAACAGCGAGCCCGACAGGCGCAGCGTGCGCTTGAGCAGTTCGCTCTTGAAGCCGACCTCGTAGGAGTTGACCTCTTCCGGTCCGGCCTGCGACTGGCCGGCGAAGGCCGACGCGTTCTGCATCGACGACGCGCGGAAGCCATTGGCGTAGCGGGCGTAGAGGTTGGTGGTGTCGTCGAGCTTGTAGGTGGCCGACAGATCGCCGCTCCACTTGCCGTCGTTGGTGCTGGCCGAGGTGCCGGTGGAGGTGTTGAAGCCGCCGGTGCCGACGTGGGTGGTGGACAGGTCCTTCTTGTCCTTGGTGTAGCGCAGGCCGGCGCGCAGCTTGAGCTCGTTGCTGACGGCGTAGTTGATGGAGCCGAAGGCCGCCCAGGCCTTGTTGCTCTGGTCGGTGTAGATGTGGTCGACGTCGATGTGGGTCGTCGTGTTGTAGCTGATGTTGTCGATCGTGTACTTCTCGTCGAAGAGGTAGACGCCGGCCTGCCAGCTCAGGGGAGCCGTGGTGTTGGACTCCAGGCGCACTTCCTGGGTCAGCTGGCGGTGGCCGTTCACGCCGCTGCCGGTCTCGGACTGGAAGGGCACGCCGGCCTGGCCGGGCACGCCGCCGTCGATGTCGCCGCGCGACAGCGGCTTGACGTGCTCGTAGCCGGTGATCGAGTAGATGTTGAGCTCGGGCAGCGACCACTTCAGGCGCAGGCTGCCGCCGGCCTGCTTCAGGGTCTGCTGGTTGACGCCGTTGAAGGCGACCTGGTCGGTCTGGAAGCCGTCGGCCAGGTCGTTGGTGCCACGCTTGATCGCGTTGGCGCGGAACAGGCGCGGGCTGCCGTCCAGGTCGCGGAAGTGCAGGTTGGCAAGCGCGCTGAACTGCTTGTGCGGCTCGAACAGCACTTGCGCGCGCACGGCGCTGTCGCGGTAGCCCTCGGTCTTGGGCGTGGCAGCTCCCGTCGCGGTGTTGGTCACCCAGTCATCGCGGCGCTGGCTCTGCGCGGAGATGCGTGCGGCCCAGTCGCCCGTCAGCGGCAGGTTGGCGGCGCCCTCGATATTGACGGTGCCGTAGTTGCCCAGCGTCAGGCTGGCATAGCCGTCCTGCTTGTGGCTGGGCTTGACGGAGTCGAACTTGACGACGCCGGCCGGCGTGTTGCGGCCGAACAGCGTGCCCTGCGGGCCGGCAACCACTTCGACGGCGGCGGTGTCGAAGATGGGGAAGCCCTTCAGGATGGGGTTCTCCTGGATCACGTCGTCGACGATGACGCTGACCGGCTGCGAGGCGTTGAGGCGGAAGTCGGTGTTGCCGTAGCCGCGCAGGTAGAAGCGCGGGAAGGCGCGGCCGAAGCTGGATTCGATGTTCAGGCTGGGCACGCGGCCCGACAGGAAGCGCAGGTCCTGGCCGCCGGAGGCCAGCACGTCGAGCTTGTCGCCGCTGATCTTGCTGACGGCGTTGGGCACGTCCTGGATGTTCTCGGCGCGGCGCTCGGCCGTGATGACGACGGTTTCGAGCTGGCTGCGGTCCTTGGGCTGGGCCTCCTGGGCCAGGGCGGACAGGGCGGTGCTGAGAGCGAGAGCCAGGAGGCTGAGGCGCGGGGCATTCATCGGACGACGACTCCAAAAATGGAAACGGCCCCAACGGCAGGGCCAGCGGCGGCGATTGTGGGAGCGGCACCCCTGGCTGGCGGATGTCAGTTCGGGGGGTGTTGCGCAAGTCTGACGGACCAGTCAGCTTTCGGACGGGCGAGCTTGGTGCGCGCGCACCGGCGCCGGGACGGGCCGCATCAGAATGCGGCGCATGCAACGCCGCCCCCTCCTTCTTGCTGGCCTGGCGCTCGCGCCGCTGCCCGGCTTCTCCGCTGCCGCCGCCGGTCCCGACTTCGCCGCGCTCGAACGCCGCGTGCAGGGGCGGCTGGGCCTCTTCGCCATCGACACCGGCAGCGGCCGCACGCTGGCCCACCGGGCCGACGAGCGCTTCGCGACCTGCTCGACCTTCAAGATCCTGCTGGCCGCGCGCGTGGCCCAGGGCGTGGAGCGCGGGCGCTGGCAGTGGCGCGACGAGATCGCACTGCACAAGAGCGACCGGGTACCGTATTCGCCGGTTTTCGACCGGCTGCTGCCCAGGGGCAGCGCGACGCTGGCCGAGCTGGTGACGGGCATCCTCGTCGAGAGCGACAACCCCTGCGCCAACCTGCTGCTGCGCCACTGCTGCGACACGCCGGTGGGCTTCACGACGTGGCTGCGCGAGCAGGGCGACGAGGTCACGCGGCTGGACCGCCATGAGACCGAGCTCAACGAGAACTCGCCCGGCGACCCGCGCGACACCAGCACGCCGCGCGCGTTCGCGAAGACGCTGCAGCGTCTGCTGGTTGGCGAGGGCCTCGCGCGCGACAGCCAGGCACGCCTGCGGGCCGACCTGCAGGCCTCGCGCACCGGCCTGGCCCGGCTGCGCGCCGGCGTTCCCGAGGGCTGGCGCGTGCTCGACAAGACCGGCACGGGCAAGCGCGGCGCCATCAATGACGTGGCCCTGGTCTACCCGCCGGATGGCCGCGGACCCTGGGTCATCGCCGCGCTGCAGTCGGACTCGCGCGCAGCGACGGACGAGCTGTCCGAGGTGCATGCCGACGCGATGCGCCTGATCGTGAAGGCCTGGGCTTGAGGCCGTGATCGCGGTGGCGCAATCTGGAACAGGCCGGCGCCTGGCCTATCTGCGCTACCGGGGAGCCTACGGCCCGGCTTGTGGCCGGCTCCAGCGGGCCGAGACTCGGCGAGGGGCGTCATTCACAGCGGCGCGAACTCGCTGACCGTGCGGTCGCGCCCCGCCAGCTTGGCCCGGTAGAGCGCGCGGTCGGCCCGGTCGATGGCCAGGTGAAGGTCCTCGCCCGGCGCGCACTCGGCCACGCCCGCGGAGAAGGTGATGCGCAGGCCCGGCACGAGGCTGTCGAAGGACGTCACCGCCAGCGCCGCGCGCAGCCGATCGACCAGGGCGGCGGCCGTGTCGGCGCTGGCCTGGGGCGTGACGACGAGGAACTCCTCGCCACCCCAGCGCCCGGCGAAGTCCGTGCTGCGCAGGGCGGACTGCAGCGCCGTCGCGAAATGGCGCAGCACCGCGTCGCCGGCGGCGTGGCCGTGCAGGTCGTTGACGGCCTTGAAGTGGTCGATGTCGATCAGCACCAGGCTCATCGTCTGGCCGCTCTGGCGCTGGTTGAGCTGCTCGGCGGCCAGGCGCTCGCTGAGGTGGCGGCGGTTGCTGATGCGGGTCAGCTCGTCGTGATGGGCCAGGTACTGGATGCGCTCCAGTGCCGCATGCAGATCGGCCGTGCGCGCGCCCAGCTTGGCGCGCAGCCGCGCCATGTTGACCGACAGCACCGACACCGCCGTCATCAGGATGGCCGCGAAGCTGAAGTGCAGGGCCTCGACGGCCGGTGGAAAACGCACGGGGTCGGTGGCCGCGCCCCAGGCCATCGCCGCGCCCAGCGCCGCCAGCCCGAACAGGTAGAGCCCGAAGGCCTGGCGCTGCGACAGCACGAACATGCCCCAGACGAGGTTGAGCAGCATGATGGCGATGATGGCGCCGCGCAGTGCAGGGTCGATGGCATAGCCCCAGGCCGTGATCAGCACGCCGAAGACCGACTGCGGCAGCGTCAGCGACGGGTCGCCGCCGAGCTGCTGGCTCAGGCCCGTGCGCAGCAGCAGGTAGAAGGCCGTGATGCCCGCGAGGCTGAGGCCGCTGACCCAGGCGCCGGGGCCGGCCTGCATCAGGCCCAGGTGCACCTGCACGGCCACGTTCACGGCGAACAGGGCGTAGACGGCCAGCGCCAGCAGCGTCAGCTTGACCGCGCCGCGGCCCTGGCCGCGCCCGAGCAGCCAGTCCGCCCAGCGCACGGGGGCGGTTGACGGGCGGGGTGCGGGCTGAGGCACGGCGGCAGAGGGAAGCGGAAAGGGCGCAGGGAGGATAGCGGCCGGCGGGCCGCGATGGCGGGCGGTCACAGTTCGTTGCAGGGCGAAATGTCGAGGGGGCGATGCGGCCCACACTGGCCGCACCCCGTCAACGCGAGCACGTCATGCCCATCACCTGCTTCATCCGCTACGAACTGGACCCCTTCCAGCGCGAGGCCTTCCGCACCTATGCCGAGAACTGGAGCCGCATCATTCCCCGCCTCGGTGGCCGGCTGCTGGGCTACTGGCTGCCCTGGGAGGGCAGGAACGACGAGGCCTGGGGCCTGGTCGGCTTCGACTCCCTGGCCGACTACGAGACCTACCGCGCGCGGCTGAAGGCCGACCCGGAGGCACGCGCCAATTTCGAGTTCGCCCAGGCGCAGCGCTTCATCCGCCGCGAGGAGCGCACTTTCTGTGAGGATGTGCGCCCATGATCGCCGTCATCTTCGAAGTCGAGCCCACGGCCGAAGGCCGGCAGGCCTATCTGGACCATGCCGCCGCGTTGAAGCCGCTGCTGGAGCGCATGGACGGCTTCGTCTCGGTGGAGCGCTTCCAGAGCCTCAGCATGCCGGACAAGCTGCTGTCGCTGTCCTTCTGGCGCGACGAGGCGGCCGTGCGCGTCTGGCGCGAGATGGAACGCCACCGCGAGGCCCAGGCCGCGGGCCGCGGCGGGCTGTTCCGCGACTACCGGCTGCGCGTGACCCATGTCGTGCGCGACTACGGGCTCAACGAGCGCGAGCAGGTGCCGCAGTGAGCGCGGAGCCGCGCCTGGCCCGCATCGCCAGCGCCATCGCCGACCCGACGCGGGCACGCACGCTGGCCCGGCTGCTGGACGGTCGCCTGCACACGGCGGGCGAGCTGGCCACGCACGCGGGCGTCGGCGCGGCAACGATGTCCGCCCACCTGAAGCTGCTCGTCGACGAGGGCCTGGCGCGCGTGCGGCCGCAGGGGCGGCATCGCTATTTCGGCCTGGCCGACGGCGACGTGGCCCATGCGCTGGAGGCGCTGCTGCGCGTGGCGGACCGCCGCGACGGCGCCGACGAGCCTGCGCCCGACCTGAAGCGCTGGCAGCGGCCCGAGATGCGGGGTCTGCGCCATGCACGCAGCTGCTACGGCCACCTGGCCGGCGAGCTGGGTGTGCGCTGGCGGGAGGCCCTGCTGGCCAGGGGCTGGGTCAGGGCCGCGCCGGATGGCCGCTACGAACTGAGCGAAGAAGGCCGGGAAGGCCTGGCGGCGCTGATGCCAGCCGGCTTCGCGGCGACGGGCCGCGCGCTCTATGACTGCGTGGACTGGTCCGAACGCCGCGACCATTTCGCGGGACCGCTGGCGGTGGCATGGCTGGAGGCGATGGTGGACAAGGGCTGGCTGCGTCGCAGCGCCGCGTCGCGCGAGCTGGCGCTGACGCCCGTCGGCCGGCCGATGCTGGAAGGGCTCTAGGGATTCGCCTCGGTGCCGGCCGGCCGGGCCTGCCTAAGATCGGCCGGCCGCGCCCACACGATCGGCGCGGCGCCTGTCGAGCTTTCTCCCTGCAACCCTAGGAACGAGAGGTTTCCATGCTGCATTACCTGTGGATGTTCATCGTCGGCATCGTCGTTGGCGCGATCGCCCGCTTCATCATGCCGGGCTCCGAACATCTGGGCATCCTGATGACCGGCGTGCTGGGCATCGCGGGCTCCTTCGTCGGCGGCTTCATCGCGCGCCTGTTCAGCAAGCCGGCGGACGGCGCCCTCGTGCATCCGGCGGGCCTCATCCTGTCGGTCGTCGGTGCGCTGATCCTGCTCTATGCCTGGAATCATTTCGGGCACTGAGCCCTTGGCTTGCGCCTGAGCGCAGCCAAGGCGCTCAGGCCTGCTGGGCCGGCACGTTCCAGCGCCGCGTCACGTCGCCGCGGCTGTTCACGCTTTCTAGGTTGACAGCAAAGCCCCAGAGCCGGCCGACGTGCTTCAGCACTTCCTGTGCGCTGTCGTGCAGCGGGCGGTTCAGGTGCTGGACATGGCGCAGCGTGAGGGAGCGGTCGCCGCGCAGGTTCACGTTCCAGACCTGGATGTTGGGCTCGCGCGTGGACAGGTCGTACTGCCTCGAGAGCGCCTGGCGCAGGTGGCGGTAGCCGCCTTCGTCGTGGATGGCCGAGATCTCGTACTCGGCCTTGGTCTCGTCGTCGAGGATGGCGAAGAGGCGGAAGTCGCGCATGATCTTCGGGCTCAGGTACTGGCCGATGAAGCTCTCGTCCTTGAAGTTGCGCATCGCGTGGTCCAGCGTGGGCAGCCAGTCGCAGCCGGCGATGTCGGGGAACCAGGCGCGGTCTTCGTCGGTCGGGGCCTCGCAGATGCGCTTGATGTCGGTGTACATCGCAAAGCCCAGCGCATAGGGGTTGAGGTTGGCGCCCGGGTGCTGGTAGATGACGTTGGTGTGGGACTTGAGCCACTCGATCATCATGCCGTCCGACAGATAGCCGTCGTCGTACATCTGGTTGAGCAGGCGGTGGTGCCAGAAGGTGGCCCAGCCCTCGTTCATGACCTGGGTCTGGCGTTGCGGGTAGAAGTACTGCGCGATCTTGCGCACGATGCGCACGATTTCGCGCTGCCAGGGCTCCAGCAGCGGCGCGTTCTTCTCGATGAAGTAGAGGATGTTCTCCTGCGGCTCGTCGGGGAAGCGGCGGCTCTCGGCGGCTTCGTCGGGGCGGTCGGGCTTCTTGGGCAGCGTGCGCCAGAGGTCGTTGATCTGCAGCTGCGCGTGGTGCTCGCGGTCCTTCAGGCGCGCGCGCTCTTCGGCCAGCGACAGCTTGGCCGGGCGGCGGTAGCGGTCCACGCCATGGTTCATCAGCGCGTGGCAGCTGTCCAGCAGGGCCTCGACGGCGTCCAGGCCGTGGCGCTCCTCGCAGTCGGCGACGAAGTTCTTCGCGTAGACCAGGTAGTCGATGATGGAGGACGCGTCCGTCCACATGCGGAACAGGTAGTTGCCCTTGAAGAAGCTGTTGTGCCCGTAGCAGGCGTGGGCGATCACGAGGGCCTGCATGGCCAGCGTGTTCTCCTCCATCAGGTAGGCGATGCAGGGGTCGGAGTTGATGACGATCTCGTAGGCCAGGCCCATCTGGCCGCGCTTGTAGCTGCGCTCGGTGGCGATGAACTCCTTGCCATAGCTCCAGTGGCGGTAGTTCACCGGCATGCCGACCGAGGCGTAGGCGTCCATCATCTGCTCGGCGGTGATGACCTCGAGCTGGTTGGCATAGGTGTCCAGGCCGAAGCGCTCGGCCGTTTGCTTGATGACCTCGTGGTACTCGTCGATGAGCTCGAAGCTCCAGTCGTTGGGCGAGGGCAGGGGCTGGCTCGGGCGCTGCAGCAGCGGCTTCATGCGCTGCAGCGGCTGGCGCTGGCGGCGCTCGACCGTGCCACTGGGCGGCACCGCAGCGCGTTCGGGATGACGGCGGTCCTCCTTGCAGCTCATGTCGAAGCCCCTTCCTTCTTGAACAGCTCGCGGAAGACCGGGTAGATCTCGGAGGCCTCGACGGCCTTGCGCATCGCGAAGTGGCCGACCTCCTCGCTGAGCTTCTGGTATTCCTCCCAGAGGTTCTGCTCGGGTTCGGCGACCTGCACATAGGCGAAGTAGCGGCACAGCGGCAGGATCTTGGTCGCAAGCAGCTCGCGGCAGCGGCCGCTGTCGTGGTGCCAGTTGTCGCCGTCGCTGGCCTGGGCACCGTAGATGTTCCACTCGGTCGGCGAGTAGCGCTCGCGGATGATCTGCTCCATCAGCACGAGGGCGCTGGACACGACGGTGCCGCCGGTCTCCGTGGCGTGGAAGAAGTTCTGCTCGTCCACCTCCTGGGCCTGGGTGTGGTGGCGGATGAAGACGACGTCGATCTTCTCGTAGTGCCGCGTGAGGAAGAGGTAGAGCAGGATGAAGAAGCGCTTGGCCAGGTCCTTGCGGCCTTCGTCCATGGAGCCGGACACGTCCATCAGGCAGAACATCACGGCGCGCGTCGTCGGCACCGGGATGCGCACCCGGGCACGGAAGCGCAGGTCGATGGGATCGAGGAAGGGGATGGCCTCGATGCGCTGGCGCAGCAGTGCGATGCGCTCGCGCGTCTCGGCGAGCAGGCGCGGGGTCTCGGGGCGGTCTTCCTTCAGCAGCTCCTGCTCGCGGGCTTCGAGCTCGTGCAGTTCGCGCCTCTTGTCCATGCCCAGCGCGATGCGCCGGCCCAGGGCGCCGCGCATCGAGCGCACGACGTGCAGGTTGGTGGGCGTGCCGTCGGAGACGAAGCCGGCACGCTGGCTGCGCCATTCGGGCGTGTCGGCCAGCGAGGTGCGGGCGAGGTTGGGCAGGGCCAGGTCCTCGAAGAAGACCTGCATGAACTCTTCCTTGCTGAGGTGGAAGACGAAGTCGTCCTCACCCTCGCCCTGGTCGCTGGCCTGGCCACCGCCGCTGCCGCCGCCCTGGCCGCCCTTGGGCTTGGCGATGCGGTCGCCCTTCACATACTCCTGGTTGCCCGGCCGCACGACCTCGCGCACGCCGCCATCGCCGTGGCCGAAGACGGGCTCGCTGAGATCCTTCTTCGGGATGTGCACGTCCTCGCCGCGCTCCATGTCGCGGATGCCGCGGCCGTCCACCGCGCGCTTTACCGCCTCGCGGATCTGCTCCTTGTGGCGGCGCAGGAAGCGCTCGCGGTTGCCGATGGACTTGTTCTTGCCCGACAGCCGTCTATCGATGATCTGTTGAAGGGACATCGAGAGCCTGCTTTCTCAGCTGGACTTGCGCACCCTCAGATACCACTCGCACAGCAGCCGCACCTGCTTGGCCGTGTAGCCCTTGTCCACCATGCGCTGCACGAAGTTCTCGTGCTTCTTGGCGTCCTCGGCGCTGGCCTTGGCGTTGAAGCTGATGACGGGCAGCAGCTCCTCGGTGTTGGAGAACATCTTCTTCTCGATGACGGTGCGCAGCTTCTCGTAGCTGGTCCAGTTCGGGTTCTTGCCGTTGTTGTTGGCACGCGCCCGCAGCACGAAGTTGACGATCTCGTTGCGGAAGTCCTTGGGGTTGGAGATGCCCGCGGGCTTCTCGATCTTCTCGAGCTCGGCGTTCAGCGCCGAGCGGTCGAAGACCTCGCCGGTGTCGGTGTCGCGGTACTCCTGGTCCTGAATCCAGTAGTCGGCATAGATCACATAGCGGTCGAAGATGTTCTGGCCGTACTCGCTGTAGCTCTCCAGGTAGGCGGTCTGGATCTCCTTGCCGATGAACTCGGCATAGCGCGGCGACAGCTGCTCCTTGATGAAGCCGACGTACTTCTCCTCCAGCTCCTTCGGGAACTGCTCGCGCTCGATCTGCTGCTCCAGCACATACATCAGGTGCACCGGGTTGGCGGCCACTTCGGCGGGGTCGAAGTTGAAGACCTTGGACAGGATCTTGTAGGCGAAGCGCGTGCTGATGCCGCTCATGCCCTCGTCGATGCCGGCGTAGTCGCGGTACTCCTGGTAGCTCTTGGCGCGCGGGTCGGTGTCCTTCAGGTTCTCGCCGTCGTAGATCTGCATCTTGGAATACAGCGACGAGTTCTCGGGCTCCTTCAGGCGCGTCAGCACCGCGAACTGGCTCATCATCTTCAGCGTACCCGGGGCGCACTTGGCCTCGGCCAGCGACGAGCCGCGGATCAGCTTCTCGTAGATCTTGACCTCTTCGCTGACGCGCAGGCAGTAGGGCACCTTGACGATGTAGACGCGGTCGAGGAAGGCCTCGTTGTTCTTGTTGTTGCGGAAGGTCTTCCACTCGCTCTCGTTGCTGTGCGCCAGCACGATGCCGTCGAAGGGGATGGCGCCGAAGCCCTCGGTGCCCTTGTAGTTGCTCTCCTGCGTGGCGGTCAGCAGCGGGTGCAGCACCTTGATGGGCGCCTTGAACATCTCGACGAATTCCAGCAGGCCCTGGTTGGCCAGGCACAGGCCGCCCGAGTAGCTGTAGGCATCGGGGTCGTCCTGGGCATAGGTCTCGAGCTTGCGGATGTCGACCTTGCCGACCAGGCTGGAGATGTCCTGGTTGTTCTCGTCGCCCGGCTCGGTCTTGGCCACGCCGATCTGCTTGAGCACGCTGGGGTAGCGCTTCACGACCTTGAACTTGCGGATGTCGCCGCCGAACTCGTCCAGGCGCTTGACGGCCCAGGGCGACAGGATGCGGTTCAGGTAGCGGCGCGGGATGCCGTAGTCGCGCTCCAGCAGCGGGCCGTCCTCGACGAGGTCGAAGAGGCCGAGCGGGCTTTCGTTCACCGGCGAGCCGGCCAGCGAATAGAAGGGCACCTGCTCCATCAGGGTCTTCAGCCGCTCGGCGATCGAGCTCTTGCCGCCGCCGACGGGGCCCAGCAGGTAGAGGATCTGCTTCTTTTCCTCCAGGCCCTGCGCCGCGTGCCTGAAGTAGGACACCACCTGCTCGATGGCTTCTTCCAGGCCGTAGAACTCGGCGAAGGCCGGGTAGATCTTGATCGTCTTGTTGGCGAACAGGCGCGACAGCCGAGGGTCGTTGCGCGTGTCCAGCATCTGCGGCTCGCCGATGGCTTGCAGCATGCGCTCGGCGGCCGTCGCATAGGCCAGCGGGTTTCTCTTGCACTCCGCGAGGTAGTCCTCCAGCGAGAGCTCCTCGACCTTGCTGCGCTCGTAGCGCGCTGCGAAATGGCTGATGACGTCCATGCCGATCTCCTGCGGTTTGAACTCCACAGGGCGCGAGCACGATCCGTGCCCGAGCTGGCTGGGGGGTTCTGATCGCGCCTCAACTGCAAGGCGTCATCAGAATCTCCACTCGGCTTGTCGGCAGCCTGCTGCCGCCGACCATTTTGCAATCTGAAGAATAAGCTGCTGTCTGCCTGCCAACAAACGGACTCGACGTTCTTTCGTTGACAGGGTGCCAGATCAGCATACGCCCGCCTGCCAGGCAAGACCTGGCACTTTTCGGGCAAACCACACGAATACGGGGGCCTTGTGACCCCGTGCTGACAGGCCCCACGCGGGCCGCTAACGTGGTGGCTTCAGCTGGCGCCAGCGCCTCAGGCCGCGCCGCCGCGCAGCCGGTCGAGGATGCCCGACAGCGCGTCCAGCGAGTCGAAGTGGATGGCCAGCTCGCCGCTCTGGCCGCGCTTGCTGCGCTTCTTCACGCGCACTTCGACGGTGGCGCCGAGGGCGTCGGCCAGCTCCTCTTCCAGCCTCAGCACGTCGCGGCTCTTGTCGCTCTTCACGCGCAGCAGCGGTGCCTGGCGCGCGGCGCCCTGGGTCTTGGCGACCAGCTTCTCGGCCTCGCGCACGCTGAGCTTCCTGGCCGCGATCTCGCTGGCCGTCGTGATCTGCACGGCGCCCTCCAGCGGCAGCAGTGCGCGGGCGTGGCCCATGTCCAGGTCGCCGGCCATCAGCATGTTCTGCACCGGGCTGCTGAGGTTCAACAGCCGCAGCAGATTGCTGGCCGCGCTGCGCGAACGGCCCACAGCCTGGGCCGCCTGCTCGTGGGTCAGGCCGAACTCGTCGGTGAGGCGCTTCAGGCCCTGGGCTTCTTCCAGCGGATTCAGGTCTTCGCGCTGGATGTTCTCGATCAGCGCCATCGCGGCGGCGGACTCGTCCGGCACGGCCTTGACCAGCACCGGCACCTCGCGCAGGCCGGCCAGCCGTGCGGCGCGGAAGCGCCGCTCGCCGGCAATGATCTCGTACTGCGGCAGTATCGAATCGGTGGCAGCGGTGCCCGTCGCAGGGGAGGGCCCCTGCGACTTGTCGTTTCGGGCGGCTTGCCGACCTTGTTCGCCCAACGGGCGAACAAGGATCGGCTGCATGATGCCCTGGGCCTTGATGCTCTCCGCCAGCTCGTAGAGCGAACCCTCGTCCATGCGCGTGCGCGGCTGGTATTTGCCGGCCTGCAGCTGTTCGAGCTTCAGCGTGGTGGGCGTGCCGTCGCGTTCGGCGGCGGGGGTGTCGCTGACTTTGGGGCCGAGCAGGGCTTCGAGGCCGAGGCCGAGGCCTTTGGGTTTCTTGGTCGCCATGGGCGCGGATTGTCCTTCAGCGCCTGGCGAGGTCTTCCAGCAGCTGCCGGCCCTCGGGCCAGTCGCCCAGGCCGGACGCGGAGTTCAGGTGGCCGCGCGGGCCGGCCATGACGACCTGCGAGCCCCAGTCCTGGGCCATTTGCAGCGTGCGTTCGGCGGCGCCGTAGGGGTCGTCGCTGCTGATGACGGTGATGCTGGGGAAGGGCAGGCGCGGGCGGCGGATGGGCCGCCAGTTGTGCAGTTGCGGCGGCATGGCCTCGTGCTCGGTGTCGGGCGGGGCCACGAGCAGGGCGCCCTTCACGCGCGCGGTGTGCTGGGAGTGCTCGGCCCAGGCGGCCACCAGCTGGCAGCCCAGCGAATGGGCCACCAGCAGGGCCGGAGCGTCGTCCTGCAGCAGCGCCTCGTCCAGCCGGGCCATCCAGTCGCCGCGCTTGGGCCAGTCCCAGTCGTGCTGCTCCACGCGCTCGTCGCCATGCAGGCGTTCCCAGTGACTTTGCCAGTGGTCGGGGCCGGAGTTCTGCCAGCCGGGGAGAAGCAGTACGCGCTCTGATTTCATGGTTTGCCCTTGGGCAAGGCTGACCAAGTCCCTCGCGCGCAGCGCATCCCTGCTTTGAGCGGGCGGCTGCGGTTTGCGCCTTGCCGCTCGCCCAAACCAGGGCGCGCCGCATCGCGGGGACTTGCTCAGCCTTGCCTTATCCTTTCTAGTTCAATTCTCAGCGACTGGAGCAGCGGCGATGACGTTCAAGGTGTTTGTGGATGGCCAGGAGGGCACGACGGGCCTGCGGATTCACGACTACCTCGCGGCGCGGCACGACATCGAGGTGCTGAAGATCGCCGCCGACAAGCGCAAGGACCCGGCCGAGCGCGCCCGGCTGCTGAACGCGGCCGACGTGGCCTTCCTGTGCCTGCCCGACGCGGCCTCGCGCGAGGCCGCGGCCATGATCACCAACCCCAATACCTGCCTGATCGACGCCAGCACGGCCCACCGCACGGTGGCGGGCTGGACCTTCGGCCTGCCCGAGCTCGCCCGCGGCCAGCGCGAGGCCATCCGCCAGGCCAAGCGCATCGCCAATCCGGGCTGCCATGCCAGCGCCTTCATCCTGGCCGTGCGCCCGCTGGTGGACGCCGGCCTGCTGCCGCGTGAGGCGGCGGTCAGCGCCACCTCCATCACCGGCTATTCGGGCGGTGGCAAGAGCATGATCGCCGAGTACGAGCAGCAGCCGCTGCCCGCCCACCTGGCCGCGCCGCGGCCCTATGGCCTGGCGCTCAAGCACAAGCATCTGCCGGAGATGATGGCCCACACCGGCCTGGCCACGCCGCCGGTCTTCCTGCCGGTGGTGAGCAGCTTCTACAAGGGCCTGGCCGTCAGCGTTCCGCTGCACCTGAGCCAGCTCAAGGCCGGAGCTACGCCCGAGGCCGTGCAGGCCGCGCTGGCCGCCCATTACGCCGGCGAGCGCTTCATCAACGTGATGCCGCTGCGCGACGCGGCCACGCTGGAGGCCGGCTTCTTCGACGTGCAGGCCTGCAACGACACGAATCGCGTCGATCTGTTCGTGTTCGCTTCGGACAGCCAGGTGCTGCTGCTGTCGCGCTTGGACAACCTCGGCAAGGGCGCCAGCGGCGCGGCCGTGCAGAGCATGAACGTGCACCTGGGCGTCGAGGAAAGCCTGGGCCTGGTCTGAAGGTGAAACATGGCGTTGCGCGCGGGCGCGGCGTCGCGATACTGCGGTCCGTCTCGACGACATGAGGACCGTCCCGTGGGCAAGACCGGACTGCTGCCCGAGCATGAGCGCCTGCTCGAAGGCGTGCACATCGCCAGCGCCGGCAACGCGCTGGGCCTGCCGCTGGCCAGCGTGGACCTGCGCTCGCGCCAGAGCATGGCCCAGCAGGCGCTGCGCTGGACCTATGTGCTGCGTTCGCGCCAGCGCTGGGTGCGTGATGCCAAGGTGCGCGAGCAGCACCAGCTCGACGCCCGCGACACGCTGAGGACGCTGGGCCTGGGGGACGACGGGCTGCGGGCGCTGGGGCAGGCGCCGGCGCTGGTCGTGCGCGTGCCCTACCGCCACGAAGCGCTGTGCTGGGAGGGCCGCATCTTCCCGTGGGAATACGTGCTGGCCGCGGCCACGCGCGAGCAGCGCCGCGGCGCCACCGAGCGCCCCACGCCGCTGACCGTCATCCGCGAGCTGCAGTTGCAGCACGAGGTCGAGGGCGAGTGGTGGCCGGTGCCGCGCGAGGCCGTCGTCATGCCGGCGTGGCAGGCGCTGCGCGTGCTCTTCGTCAGCACCCTGCCGACCGAGCTGGGCGAGCGCTGGACGGTGGAGGCCGAGCTGAAGAACCTGGCCGCGGCCCTGCCGCCCGAGGTGCCGTCGCCGCGCGTGCTGAACTACCCGAGCCTGGACGAGCTGGTGGCCGAGCTGAAGGCCCGCCCGCCGCATCTGCTGCACTTTGCCGGCATGGACAGCCACCAGGGCCTGCGCGAGCTGGGCGCGCTGCTGGGCAAGGCGGCCCTGGTCGAAGCGCCCGAGTCGGATGAGGCCGGCGCACCCGGCCGCCAGCAGCTCATCGACGAGCTGCTGGCCGACTCGCGCCGACTGCCGGACGGCCTGCTGCTGCGCGGCTCGGCCGGCTACCCCCGCCTCGTGCATGCCCAGGCGCTGGCCCGCGCCGTGGCCGATGCCGTGGGCACCGCGCCGCCCTATCTGACGACGCTGAACGTATGGAACAGCGCCGCGCGCCTGGCGCCCATGCTGATCGCCGAAGGCGCGACGCGGGCGGCCCTGGGCTTCCAGGATGCCTTCGACGATTCGCTCGCGGAATACGCGCTGGTGCAGCTGCTGCGCCATCTGTTCGCGAGCGGCTTCGACCTGCCGGCCGCCTTCGGCCGCGCCTGGGAGGAGGTGCGCGCCCTGCCCGAATCGGTGGACGCGACCGGCGTGACGCTGTGGCTGGACGGCCCGGTCTTCGTCGACCCGGCCACGCGCGCCGCGCACGCGGCCGAGGGCAGGGCGCTCGCTGCGGCTGCCGCCGAGGTGGCGGCGCCGGCACCGGCCTCGCCCGAGGTGCGCTGCGCCATCGAGCCCTTCCCCGAGCTGAACTATGCGGTGCTGCACAACGCCCAGCCCCTGTTCAAGCGCTTCGTGCTGAGCTGCGATGCGCCGGCCGAGGCCGAGCCGCTGGATGTCGAGGTGGCCGTGCACATGGGCGACGAGGAGGCGCGCTTCGAGCGGCGCGTCGTCATGCAGCACGAGCGCGAGAACCTCACCAAGGACATCCATGTGCCGCTGACGGCCGACGTGGCCCGCGGCGTGCACGAGGCCATCAACACCAGCCTGCAGGTGCGCGTGAGCCAGGGCGGCAGGCTGCTCTACCACGACAGCCACCGCCTGCGCCTGCTGCCGGTGGACCAGTGGCGCGACAACCGCCGCGACGGCCAGTGGCTGCCCTCCTTCGTGCTGCCGCGCGACCCGGCCGTGGTGCGCGCGGTGTCGCAGTCGCAGCGCTACAACCGCGTGCTGCGCGACGACCCCACGGCCGGTTTCGAGGGCTACCAGTGCGTGCCCGATGGCGCGGTGGTGGCGGACGGCCGCATCGACGAGGAGCTGCTGCGCGGCGTGGACCGCCAGGTCGAGGCCATCTGGGCCACGCTGCTGCACGACTGGCAGCTGGGCTATGTGAATCCGCCGCCCAGCTACAGCCGCCAGCTGGACTCGCAGCGCCTGCGCATGCCCTCCACCGTGCTGGCCGACCGTGCCGGCACCTGCATCGATCTGGCCCTGCTGTTCGCGGCCTGCCTGGAGCTGGTGGACATCTACCCCGTCGTCTTCCTGCTCGAGGGCCATGCGCTGCCGGGCTGGTGGCGGCACCCGTCCTTCCGCGACGCCTATATGCAGATGACGGGCAGCTACAGCGGCGCCGTGCAGGCCGACGCCGGCGGCAGCTCGGCCGCCAATGCCCAGACCGTGCCCTGGCATGCCGGCCGCGCCAGCTGGGACGAGGTGAGGCAGCTGATCGCCGAACGCAAGCTCGTGCCCATCGAGACCGTGCGCCTGACCGAGCACTGCGGCTTCGTCGAGGCCATCGAGGCCGGCGTCGACGCGCTGAACGACCGCGCCGACTACGACTCCATGCTGGACATCATCACCGCGCGGCAGCGCCAGATCACGCCGCTGCCGCTGCTGAGGGACGCACCATGAGCGCCGCGCCGGGCCGCCCCAAGCAAGCTCGCTCCCGCTTGGCGGGAGTGAGCCCGGACATGGGATGCCCTGTGGGCATTCCATGCCTGGCGAACGCCTGGCCGCACTGTCGGCCAGGCAAGGCCGCAGGTCGAAGGGTGCACCAATGAACAGCATCGCGAGCCAGGCCCTGTGGGCCCAGGTGGGCGAGCAGCTCGACGTGTCTGCGCCCGCCGGCGACGCGATGCGTGCGCCCATCCAGCAGCGCCGCCGCCGCGGCTTCGACCCGCAGGCCGCCGATGGCCGCGCCGCCGTGCGCCTGGTGCGTGACGATGGCCTGCTGCGCTGGGTCTACGAGCCGCCGCTGCGCCAGCTCGGCAGCCAGGGCCGGCGCAGCTGGCGTAGCTTCGCGCCCGAGTCGCGTGAGACGGTGCAGCGCATCGCCTTCCCCGAATTGGGCGAGAACGCCGTGACGGCCGGCCTCGTCAGGCTGGACCGCCAGCTGAACCCCGTGCTGGCCGAGCTGGCCGCGCCGGCCGACGGCCTGCGCCGCTGGGACGGCCGGGCCTGGCTGCCCCTGCCGGCCGGCTTCCTGGCCGGGCTGAAGGGCCGTGTGCTGGTGCTGGTGCACGGCACCTTCAGCGCCAGTGCGATGTATGCCAAGGAGTTCACCGCGACGGCCGAGGGCGAGGCCCTGCTGCAGCGCCTGGCCGATGCGCGCGGCAGCTATGCGGCCGTGCTGGCCTTCGACCATCCGACGCTGTCCGTCGCGCCCTGGCTGAACGCGCTGGCCCTGCGCGACGCGCTGCAACCCTGTCCGGCCGAGTTCGACTTCGTCGGCCACAGCCGTGGCGGCCTGGTCATCTCCTGGCTGCTGCGCATGTCGCCGGGCCTGCGCGCCCGCCAGGCCCTGTTCGTCGGTGCGCCTCTGGCCGGCACCTCGCTGGCCGCGCCGGACAAGCTGCGCCAGGCCCTGGACACGCTGGCCAGCTTTGCCGACGCCGTGGCCGAGGCCGCCTCCAAGGCGCGCAAGGTCGCCCCGCCGGGCCTGGACACACTCGCCCTGGGGGTGGGCGGCCTGGCCTGCGTGCTGGGCAAGCTGCTGCAGCTGGGGGCCCGCACGCCACTGACCGACGCCGCCGTGGGCCTGGTGCCGGGACTGCTGGCGATGGGGCGGGTGGACAACAACCTCGAACTGGCCCAGCTCTACCCGCTGCCGGGCAGCACCGACGTGCGTGCCATCGGCGGCAGCTTCCAGCCCAGCGAAGTCAACGAGCCGCTGTGGAAGCTGTGGAAACGCGTGACCCACCTCAAGGGCCAGGCCATGTACTACGGCGCCGACCTGATCTTCGACCAGCCCAACGACCTGGTCGTCGACAGCGCGGCCATGAACCGACTGGGCAGCCTCACGCTGGCCGCGCCGCAGTGGGAGGACCTCGGCGTGAGCGCCGAGACGCATCACACCAACTACTTCCAGGACCTGCGGGTGCTGAACTGGCTGGACCGGCGACTGCGCTGAGTCCTTGCGGGAGACCTCATGTTCGATCACGTCAAGTTCGGCGTCAGCGACTTCGCCGCCAGCAAGGCCTTCTACGCCCAGGCCCTGGCGCCGCTCGGCGTCGCGGTGGGGGCCGAGGGGGAGCCGTCCTACGGCGTCGAGTTCGTCGTCAAGGACGAGGTCCCGTCGTTGATCCTGTTCCAGACCCGCGAGAAGCCGGCGCATCTGCACATCGCCTTCATCGCTCGCACGCGCGCTCAGGTGGATGCCTTCCATCGCGCGGCTCTGGCCGCCGGCGCCCGGGACAACGGTGCGCCGGGGCTGCGCCCGAAGTACCACGCCAACTACTACGCCGCCTTCGTCATCGACCCCGACGGGCACAACGTCGAGGCCGTCTGCCACGCACCAGGGGCCTGAGCGGGCAGGGCGCTTCGCGGCGCCGGCTGGCGTTTCGCGCCCCGCGCTGTCGATCCGTCGCAGGCCGCTCGCGCGGCGGCCGGGGGCGCCGCACAGTCAGGTCCATCGCAACCTCAGCAGAGACCTGCCATGACCGCCTCCCTTCCCGTCTGGCCCTTCGCCATCCTCGCCGGCCTCGTCGTGCTGGGCATCCGCCAGTCGCGCGACCGCGTCGTCGAGCCGGGCGCGATGGCGCGCATGGCCCTGGCGATGCTGGTCTTCTCGCTGTACGGCGTCACGACGGCATTCGGCACCGAGCCGCTGCCGATCGCGGCCTGGGCGGCGGGCTTTGCGGCTTCGATGTTCCTGGGCGCGCCGGTCCTGGCACCGCGCGGGCTGGCGCGTGAGGGTGACGCGGTGCGCGTGCCCGGCAGCTGGTTGCCGCTGGCGCTGATGGTGGGCATCTTCGTCGCCAAGTTCGCGCTCGGCTTTGCCGCGGGCGTCGGCGCCCATGTGGTGCAGCAGGCCTGGTTCGTCGCCGTCGTCAGCGCCGCCCTCGGCATGTTCAGCGGCGCCTTCGCGGCGCGGGCTATGGCGGTGCAGCGCTTCGTGCGTGCCAGGTGACCAGCACGGCCGCCAGCACGGCCATGCCTATCACCGTGCACACCGTCGCCGTCCATCCCAGCGACACGAACACCAGCCCGCAGAACCAGCCGAAGAAGCTCGACCCGGCGTAATAGAACAGGTTGTAGAGCGATGCCGCCTGGGAGCGGCCCCCGGTGGCCCGCTGGCCCACCCAGCCGGCGGCGATGGCATGGGCGGCGAAGAAGCCGGCGGTGAACAGCACCAGGCCGAGCACGAAGGCGGCCGTCAGCGTGCCCAGCATCAGCGCGGCGCCGCCGAGCATGATGGCGATGGAAGAGCACAGCACCTTGAGCCGCCCATGCCGCCGCACCCGGCCACCGGCCCAGCTGGCAGAAAAGGTGCCCGCGAGATACGAGAACAGCAGCAGTGAGATGGTGGTGGGCCTGAGCGAGAACGGCGGCGCTTCCAGGTGGAAGGTCATGTAGTTGTAGATGGCGACCAGCCCGCCCATCAGCAGGAAGCCCTGTGCGAACAGCACCAGCATGTCGGGGCGCAGGTTCAGCCGGATGGCGTCGATCAGGGGCAGGCGAGTCTGCGCATCGGGCTTGAAACCGCGTGCCTTGGGGATGCTCAGCATGAAGGCCAGCGTGGCCAGCGCGCCCAGGGCCGTGACGACGAGGATGGCGACTCGCCAGCCGAAGGCATCGGCCACCGGCACCGACAGCACGCGCCCGCTGAGTCCGCCCACCGTGGTGCCGGATACATAGATGGCCGCCGCCATGCCCGCCTGCGAGGGGTGTACCTCTTCGTTCAGGTAGGCGATGGCCGCCGCCGGCAGCCCGCCCAGCGCGAAGCCCTCCAGCGCCCGCAGCACCAGGATGCCCTCGAACCCGGGCCATGCCGTCACCGCGAAGCCGCACAGGGTGGCCACGACCAGCGAGGTCTTCATTGCCCGGACGCGCCCCATGCGGTCGGCCAGCCAGGACCAGGGCAGCACGCCCAGGGCCAGGCCTATCGTCGCCGCCGAGATCAGCAGCGCGGCCTGGTCGGGCCGCACGCCCAGGTTCTCGGCGATACGGGGCAGCACGCCCTGCGGCGAGTAGAGCTGGGCAAAGGTGGCGATGCCGGCACAGGTCAGCGCGGCGAGGATGAGGCGGTATTCCCGAGAGCCTTGGGTGTGGCCCTGCCAGGGGGCGTCGTCGTCGTTGGTCGGCATCGCTGCGGATTGTGGCTCTGGCCCGTCCGCCCGTCTGCCGGATCCAGGCTCAGGTCAGCTCGGCTTCGGGGCTGCGGTAGTGGTAGCGATAGGCGAAGACGAAGCCCAGACGCGCATACAGGCGCTTGGCGACCTCGTTGTCGCTGCCTACCTGCAGATAGGCCTGGCGTGCGCCCTGCGCATGGGCGAGAGCCAGCAGCGCACGGCACAGGCGCTCGCCATGGCCCTGGCGGGGCAGGGCCGAGGCGATGTCGTAGAGGCCGACGATGTCGCCATCGACCACCATCTGGCCGCAGGCGAGCAGGCGGCCCCCGGCGTCGTTCAGCGCAAAGCCCTGGTAGGCGACCGGGGCGTTAGCGATGCGCTCGGCATGGGCGGCGACGGCCGTGGGCGTGGAGCCGCGAAGCGCGCCGACCAGGGCGGCGTAGTCGGGTGCGGACAGGGCCTGGAGGGGGGCCGGCGCGGGCTCGGGCGCGAGGTGGTCCAGCACCATCACGTCGGCCGCATCGAAGGCCTCCCAGCCCTTGGCGGCCAGCCTTGCGTCCAGGTCGCTGGGCTGACTCCAGGGCGTCACGCGGACGGCCAACGGCAGGCCTGCGGCGTCGTAGGCGGCCTGGCACCGGGCCAGCAGTTCGTCCAGCGACAGAGCCCCACAGCGCAGCGCGTTGATGCAGCGCGAGCGCTTGGCCTTGCCCGGCGACAGGCGGATCAGCCAGCCGTCGATGTCGGCCTGCTGGGGCGGCGCGCTGGCGTCGAGACCAGCAAGCTCGGCGCGCAGGGCCAGCGGGTTCACCGCATCGTCCCGATCCGCTTCACCATCTCCTTGGCGAAGTCGAGGAAGGCCTGGGCGCCCTTGGAGCTGGGGTCGAAGACGACGCCCGGCAGGCCGTAGCTCGGTGCCTCGGCCAGGCGCACATTGCGCGGGATGACGGTGTCGAAGACCTTGTCGCCGAAGTGGGCCTTGAGCTGGTCGCTGACCTGCTGCTGCAGCGTGATGCGCGGGTCGAACATGACGCGCAGCAGGCCGATGATCTGCAGGTCGGGGTTCAGGTTGGCGTGGATCTGCTTGATCGTGTTGACCAGGTCGGTCAGGCCTTCCAGCGCGAAGTACTCGCATTGCATCGGCACGATGACGCCGTGGGCGCTGCACAGGCCGTTCAGCGTCAGCATGGACAGCGAGGGCGGGCAGTCGATCAGGATGAAGTCGTAGTCCGGGCCGGCGGCGGCCAGGGCGGCCTTGAGCCTGGCCTCGCGGCGCTCCAGCTCCACCAGCTCGACCTCGGCACCGGCCAGCTCGCGGTTGGCGCCGAGCACGTCGTAGCCGGCCTTCTCGGCGCGGGCCTTGGCCTCGGGCAGGGAGGCGGACTCCAGCAGCACGTCGTAGACGGTCAGCTCCAGCTTGCGCTTGTCGATGCCCGAGCCCATCGTCGCATTGCCCTGGGGGTCGAGGTCGACGACGAGGACGCGCTGGCCGATCTGGGCCAGGCCGGCGGCGAGGTTGACGGTGGTGGTGGTCTTGCCGACGCCGCCCTTCTGGTTGGCGATGCAGAAAATCTTGGCCATGGGTTCCAGTTCTCGGACTGCGGGCATCGTAACGGGGAGAGGGCGGGTCGACCCTCGGGCGGGACCCGCGAAGTGGCCCTTTTGCAGGCGCCCCGCTGTGGCCGCGTTACCGCGGCCGCATCCAGATCAGGCAGCGCTGGGCATCCAGGCCCGGGACGGCGAGTTGTTCCACGTGAAACACGTCCACGCTTGCGGGCAGGGCGGTGATCTCGTCGGCCGGGTGCTGGCCCTTCATGGCCATCCAGACCGCGCCTTTGGCCAAGTGTTGGCGGGTCAGGCTGGTGAAGTCGACCAGAGACGCGAAGGCGCGGGAGGTGATGACGCCGAAGGCTTCGGTCTTCAGCTGCTCGACCCGGCTGTGCACACCGTGCAGGTTGGGCAGCTTCAGCTCGGCGGCGACCTGCTGGATGAAGGTCGCCTTCTTGGCGACGGCGTCCACGCAGCTGACGTCGGTGCCGGGGCAGCAGATCGCGATGACGACGCCGGGCAGGCCGCCACCGGCGCCCACATCCATCAACCGGGCCGGTGCACCGTGCTTCTGCAGCGGTGCGATGACCGACAGGCTGTCGATCAGGTGGTGGCTTAGCATCTGCGCCGGGTCGCGGACGGCGGTCAGGTTGTAGACCTTGTTCCACTTCTGCAGCAGGGCCAGGTAGGCCAGCAGCTGGTCGACCTGGGTGGGCGAGAGTTCGAGACCGAGTTGCGTGGCCGCCGCTTCGAGCGTGGCCCTCATGCTGCTTCAGCTTCCGTGAAGCCCTTGAACTTGCCCTTGCGCAGGTGGACGAGCAGCAGCGAGATCGCGGCCGGCGTGATGCCGGAGATGCGCGAGGCCTGGCCCAGGGTTTCGGGGCGATGGGCGTTGAGCTTCTGGCGGGCCTCGAAGGAGAGGGCGTGGACGAGGCCGTAGTCCAGGTCGTCTGGCAGCTTCAGGTGCTCGAAGTGGGCGGCGCGGGCGACGTCGTCGACCTGCTTGTTGATGTAGCCGGCGTACTTGGTGCTGATCTCGACCTGCTCGGCGACGAGGTCGGCCAGCTCGCGGCCCAGTTCGACGACCAGGGTTTCACGTGAAACGGCGGCTTCGGGTCGCGCAATCGCCGCGACTTCGGCGATGGTGTCGAAGCCCACGCCTGGCCGGCGCAGCAGGTCGGCCAGGCTGTACTCGCGCTCCAGCGCCTTGCCGACCAGGCGCTCGGCGTCCGCCGCCGGCAGGATGCCGGGGTGGACCCAGGTGCTCTTCAGCTTCTCGGTTTCACGTGAAACAGCGTCACGCTTGCGGTTGAACGCGGCCCAGCGCTCGTCGTCCACCAGGCCCAGGCGGCGGCCGGTCTCGGTCAGGCGGGCGTCGGCGTTGTCCTCGCGCAGCTGCAGGCGGAACTCGGCGCGGCTGGTGAACATGCGGTAGGGCTCGGTCACGCCCTTGGTGATCAGGTCGTCCACCAGCACGCCCAGGTAGGCCTGGTCGCGCGCCGGCGTCCACGGGGCGTCGCCGCGCACCTGCAGCGCGGCGTTCAGGCCGGCGAACAGGCCCTGGGCCGCCGCTTCCTCGTAGCCGGTCGTGCCATTGATCTGGCCGGCGAAGAACAGACCCTGGATGACCTTGGTCTCGAAGCTGGCCTTCAGGCCGCGCGGGTCGAAGTAGTCGTATTCGATGGCGTAGCCGGGGCGCAGGATGTCGGCGTTTTCCAGGCCCGGGATGCTGCGCACCGCGGCGAGCTGGATGTCGAAGGGCAGGGAGGTGGAGATGCCGTTCGGGTAGAACTCGTGCGTCGTCAGACCCTCGGGCTCCAGGAAGATCTGGTGCGAGTCCTTGTCGGCGAAGCGGTTGACCTTGTCCTCGATGCTGGGGCAGTAGCGCGGGCCCACGCCTTCGATGACGCCGGTGAACATCGGGCTGCGGTCGAAACCGCTGCGGATGATCTCGTGGGTCTTCAGATTCGTGTGCGTGATCCAGCAGGGCAGCTGCTGCGGGTGCATGGCGGCGTTGCCGACAAAGCTGAACACCGGCACCGGAGCCAGATCACCGGGCTGGGCCTCGCACTTCGAGAAGTCGATGGTGCGGCCGTCCAGGCGTGGCGGCGTGCCGGTCTTGAGCCGGCCCTGCGGCAGCTTCAGCTCCTTGAGCCGTGCCGACAGCGACACCGCCGGCGGGTCGCCCGCGCGGCCGGCGCTGTAGTTCTGCAGGCCCACATGAATGCGGCCGTCCAGGAAGGTGCCGGCCGTCAGCACGACGGCACGGGCGCGAAAAGCGATGCCCGCCTGCGTGACGGCGCCGACGACGCGGTCGCCCTCCACCATCAGGTCGTCCACGGCCTGCTGGAACAGCATCAGATTCGGCTGGTTCTCCAGCCGGCGGCGGATGGCCGCCTTGTAGAGGATGCGGTCGGCCTGGGCGCGGGTGGCGCGCACGGCCGGGCCTTTGGAGCCGTTGAGGATGCGGAACTGGATGCCACCCTCGTCGGTGGCCAGGGCCATCGCGCCGCCCAGGGCGTCCACCTCCTTGACGAGGTGGCCCTTGCCGATGCCGCCGATGCTGGGGTTGCAGCTCATCTGGCCCAGGGTCTCGATGTTGTGGGTCAGCAGCAGCGTCTGCGCGCCCATGCGCGCGGCCGCGAGTGCCGCCTCGGTGCCGGCATGGCCGCCGCCGACGACGATGACATCGAATTCCTTGGGGTAAAGCATCTCGGTCCTGGAAAGAGCAGGTGCCCGCGCGAGGGCTCGGGCAAACCCCGAATTTTACGAAGCGGCTGTGGATAAGTCACCCCGTCCGGCGGGGCTGTGAAGGGACAATTCAGCGATGGATTGCCGCCCCCGCTGCGCCGCCTGCTGCATCGCGCCGTCGATCAGCTCGCCCATCCCAGGCCACCCGAACGGCAAGCCGGCTGGTGTGCGCTGCGCGCAGCTGGACGACGAGGACCGCTGCATGATCTTCGGCCGGCCCGAGCGCCCGGCCGTCTGCGGCTCGCTGCAGCCGGGCGAGGACATGTGCGGCGGCAGCCGCGAGCAGGCGATGCGCTGGCTGGGTTGGATGGAAGAACAGACGGCGCCTCGGGCCTGACGTCATCGATCTACGGCAGACTGCGCGACCATGCCTACGGTCGCAGACACCCCGGTTCCTCCCGCCAGCCTGCTCGGCCGCCTGGCCGCCCAGCGCGGCGCCTTCGCCGATGCCTACATGCTGCGCCTGCCGCGAACGATCACGCTGGCCGAGTTTGTCGAGGCCTTCTACACGACGCGCCTGTTCAAGCTCGAGCGCTGGCTGATCGCCCGCAGCGGCCGCCCGTCCAGCGATGCCGATGTGCGCGCCATTGCCCGGGGCGAGGACGGGCGCATGGCGGCCTGGACCGTCGAGGCGCGCGCGGCCGGTGAGCTGCTGATGCACGAGGACAGCGGCGTCACGCGCTCCTGGTTCAAGGCCGAGGCGGGGGAGGGCGGCGCGACGATTCTGTGGTTCGGCTCGGCCCTGATCCCGCGCCGGCGGGGCCCGGGCGGCGAGCCGCGCTTCGGCTGGCCCGTCCATGCGCTGATGGGCTTTCACCGCTGGTATTCACGGGCGCTGCTGAGGGCCGCCGCGCGACGGTTGGCTTAGGGCCCCGTGCCCTTGCCCGAGACCTTGTACGTGACCGGCTGGCCCGTGGCCAGGTCTTCGATCCACGCCGCGCATTCCGCCGCCGCGATGCGCCCGGCCACGCGGTAGCGCTTGCCGGCCTCGGGCGCGAAGGCTACGTCGCCCTCCACGCGGCAGGTCGGGTGGGTCATCGCGAGGATGGGCGCGGCGTACTGCGTGACGGCCTGCAGCCGCACGCGGGCCGGGCGCGGCGGAACCTCGTTGCTCAAGGCCACCGGCGCGACGCTGAAGCCGCGGCCCTGGTTGGCCTGCAGCGTCGCGATGCTGGTGCTGAGCAGGCGGCGGCCGTCGACCTGCGTCATCTCGAAGACGTGGACGAGGCTGCCGCTCACTTGGGAGGTTTGGTCGGCGACATTGACGGTGGGGCCGTCGTAGCCGTCGGGCGTGGCCGGCTGGAAGCCCTGGTAGGCGGCACAGCCGGCCAGCAGGGCCGCGGCGACGGCGCTGGCAGCGGACTTCATCGTGCCACCGCCGCGCGCATCGAGCGGGCCACATAGGCCAGCGCCACGGCCGCCAGCGCGAAGCCGACCAGCACGCCCGGCAGGACCTGGGCCCAGCGCAGCGCCTCGCCCTTGAGCACCTGCAGCATCAGCGTGTTCTGCGCGAGACCCGGCACCCAGAGATACCAGGGTGCGTCGCCGCCCGGGTTGAACAGGCTGACCATGGGCATCAGGCTGACGGCCGTGATGACCAGGGTGCTGCTGGCCTGGGCCTCCTTGAAGGTCTTGGAGCGGATGGCCAGGGCCATCAGCAGGGCCGACAGGCCCGCCGCGAGCGGGATCTGCAGCAGCCAGAAGGCCAGCACCTCAGGCCCGCCGAAGCTGAACTGGGCCTGCAGCACGTCGCTCTTCAGCAGCCATTGCGCCGGGATGAAGCTCAGCGACGACATCAGCGCCACGGCCATGCCCAGCAGCGCGACGGCGCCCCATTTGCCGGCCACGATGGCGCCGTGGGGTGCTGGGTTCATCAGCAGCGGCTCCAGCGAGCCGCGCTCGCGTTCGCCGGCCGTGCTGTCCAGCGCGGCGGTCAGCGCGCCGTAGAGCACGGCCATGATGATGAACATCGGGATGATGCTGGTCAGCCGCGCCGCACGCGCCTGGGCGCTGGCGAGGTCGCGCTCCTGCACGTCCACGGGTTCCAGCAGCTCGGTGGAGACGCCGCGCATCGCGAGGTTGAGCATGGCGCGTTCGTGGCTGAAGCCCAGCAGCAGGCCGCGCAGCGGGCCGGTGCCGGCCATCGCGCGCTGGTTGGCGCTGTCGCTGACGATCTCCACCGTCGGCGCTTCGCCGGTGCGCAGCTTGGCCTCGAAGTCCTTGGGCACGACGAGCACGGGCTCCAGCAGCGTCGTCGCGCGCAGCCGGGCCTCGTAGTCGGCGGGCGCGGGCTTCATCGTGTAGGTCTGGCGCTCGATGTAGTTGGCCAGCGTCGGCGCGGCGTCCATGCCGACGACGAGGACCTCGCGTTTGTCGGCGCGCTCCTCCAGCGACGCGATCAGGCCGGACAGGGCGGTCAGCAGCAGCGGCCCCATCAGCACGGCGGGGATCAGCAGGCGCAGCAGCGTGCGGCGGTCGCGCAGCGCGTCGCTCAGCTCTTTGACGAAAACGATCAGGGCCTGTTTCATGCGGCCACCTCTTCTGGGAATGCGAGCTTCACGAAGGCGTCCTCGAAGCGGGTTTCGCCGGCCTGGGCCAGCAGCTCCGGCACGCTGCCGCGCGCGACACTGCGGCCGTGGGACACGACGACGACCTCGTCGCAGAGCTGCTCCACCTCCTGCATGATGTGGGTCGAGAAGACGATGCATTTGCCGCCGCCCGCCGGGCTCTTCAGCCAGCGCAGGGCCTCGCGCAGCGCGCGGGTGGCGAGCACGTCCAGGCCGTTGGTGGGCTCGTCCAGCACGATGTTGGCGGGGTCGTGCACCAGGGCGCGGGCCAGGGCCGTCTTCATGCGCTCGCCCTGGCTGAAACCGTCGGCGCGGCGGTCCAGGATGGATTGCATCTCCAGGAGCCGCGCCAGCTCCTCGGCGCGCGCGTTGGCGGCCTCAGGGCTCATGCCCTGCAGGCGGCCGAAGTAGACGATGTTCTCGCGCGCCGACAGCCGCGGATAGAGGCCATGGGCGTCGCCGAGGATGCCCATGCGGCCCAGGGCCTTCAGGGCATCCTCCTTGACCGCGATGCCGTCGACCGTGATGTGGCCCGCGTCCGGCGGCAGCAGGCCGGCCAGCATGCGCAGCGTTGTCGTCTTGCCGGCACCGTTGGCGCCCAGCAGGCCGGTGATGCGGCCGTTGGCGGCTGCGAGGCTCACGCCCTGCACCGCATGCACGATGCGCCTGGTACCGCGCTTGAACAGGCTGCCGCCGCTCTGGGCGACGAACTGCTTGTGAACGTCCTGGATCTCGATCATTTCGCCGCCCCTTCCTGAACGGGCTGGAAGGCGACGGGGCGCGGGATGCGGGTCGCGCAGGCGGCGTCCTGGGGCAGGGCCTGGGCGTCGGTCTTCGCGTCGATGAAGCGGAACACGATGTCGCGCACGCAGCCCACGCCCATCACGCCGTGGCCGGATTCGGGCACGACGATGTGCTGCACCCGCTCGGCATGGCCGGCCGCCAGGGCCTTGGCGACGCGCTCGCCGTGGCGCGGCGGCGTGGCCGGGTCGGCGCCGCCGCTCATCACCAGCACCGGGCCGGGCGCGGGCGGAATCTTGTAGAAGTCCGCCGGCACTTCGCCGCGCGGCCAGTTGCGGCAGACGCGGCTGTACATCTCGGCGTCGAGGGTCCGGAAGTCCGCGCCCGGCGCGTCCGTCGCCTGGGCGATGCGCGGAGCGTCCTCGGCGCACATGACCGAGAAGTGCATGCCCATCGCGAGCTTCATGCCCTTGCCGCTGCCGAAGGCCGTCGTCAGGCCGAACAGGCCCTCGAAGCGGCCCTCGGTGGCCGCCGCGTGGAGGGCCGCGGGCAGGGCGGCGGCCAGTGCCGGCTGGTAGAGCGGCGGGCGCACCGCGCGCAGCAGCAGGCCGCGGTCGACCGTGAAGTGCTCGGCCGCGCCGGTCAGCGGCTGGGCCACCGTGACCTGGCGGGGCAGCGAGGCGAGCAGGGCCTGCCAGTCGGCGCGCAGCGTTGGGTGGGTCTTGGCGTTGGCTTCGATCAGCTTGTCCAGCGCGGCCTGGGTGTCGGTCGAGAAGCTGGCCGGCAGGATCATGTCCGGCGGCGCGACGCCGTCGATGACGGTGCGGCGCACCCGGGTCGGGAACTGGCGCAGGTATTCCAGCGCGGCGCGCGTGCCGTAGCTGCCGCCGATCAGGTTCCACTGCGGTACACCCAGCGCTTCGCGCACGGCGTCCATGTCCTGCATCGCGATGGTCGTCGTGAAGAAGCGCAGGTCTCCGTAGGGCAGCTTTTCCAGCGCGGCGCGGCAGGCGTCGATGCGGCGCATCTGCGCGGCCGGTTCCAGCTGTTCGCCGATGGGCAGCTTGCTGTCGTCCGGGCAGTCCAGCGGCGCGGACTGGCCGGTGCCGCGCTGGTCGATGAAGACGAGGTCGCGGCGGTTGTTCAGCCGCGAGAGCCGCGGCAGCACGCGCGAGGCCACGTTGATCGCGCTCTGGCCGGGGCCGCCGGCCAGCATCAGCACGGCGTCGGGCAGCTTGTTGCGTGCCAGCGCGGGCACGACGAGGTAGTGGATGTCGACCTTGACGCCGTCGGGCCGGGCCGGGTCCAGCGGGCGCTGCAGGCTGCCGCATTGCAGCTCGTTGGGAATGCCGTCGATGCGGCAGGCTTTCATCTCCGGCGTCGCCGCCAGCGCCGTGCCTCCCAGGCCCGTCGTCATCAGGAGCGCCAGCAGGCGCCCTCGCCAATCACGCATGCCAATCTCTTCTTGTCGTTGGGATGGCGCGCAGTATCCGGCGCTGGCCACTGCGCCCGCGCCGCCGGCGGGATGAGTGGCCAGCGGCGCCGCATGAGCGGCAAGAAACGCGGGGCGGCTGGCGTCAGGCCTTCTTCATCAGGCCCTGGCAGGCCGACCTGGCCTTGGCGTCGCCCGCGTCCAGCTTGCCGCAGACGCCGTCGAGCTGGGCCTTCAGGCGGCCCACGGCGGCGGCCTGGGCGGGAGTCTTGTTCCAGTCGGCCAGCAGCGTCGCCACCTTCTTCAGCGAGCGCTCGCTGCGCTCGTAGAAGGCGCCGGGGTCCTTCTCGGCCTCGGCGAACAGCTGGGCGGCCGTCTTCTCGATGCGGGCCGTGTCCGCCGGCGCCAGCTCGACCAGCGCGGCGAAGTAGTTGGAGCCCCATTGCAGCCGTGTGGCCGGGCCCTCGCTCTTGTTGAAGGCCTCCTCGTACCAGTGCAGCGCGTCCGCCTTCCTGCCCTGTTTCTTCGCGTTGCCGCCGAGCTGGCTCATCAGGTAGTAGGGCGAGTGGCTGCGGGCCAGGGCGGACTTCAGCAGCTCGTCGCTGTCCTTCCACAGCCCCGCGCTGCCCAGCAGATGGGCGGCCTCGGTGACGACGGCCTGGCGCTCGTAGCCATCGGTGATCTCGCGGTTGGCGCGGCCGGCCTGGTCGCGCGCCTCGGCCAGCAGGGCCGCCGGGATGCCCTTGGGGTTGGGGTCGTCTCTGGGCGTGTCCAGGCGTGCCAGGTCGACGCGGCCCTGCAGCGCGTTCAGCCGGTCGGCGCGCGACAGCGTCGCGTCCGCATTCAGGCGTTTCAGCGCGGCGTCGAACTCGGTGACGAGGGCGTTGCGCGCGTCGCCAGGTTGCGGCGCGAAGGCCTTGACGAGGTCGGGCGCCTCGTTGGTCAGCACGTCCATCTGCGCGTGGGCCTGGACCGGGTCGGCCAGCACGGCGCGCAGGCGCGGCAGCTGGGCGGGGTCGGCCGCCTTGCCCTCGGCCATCGCGCCGACGGACTTCAGCCACAGCCGCGACGTCGTCTCGGCATCCACGCCCTCGCTGGCCTTGGCCAGCTGGGCCAGCGTCGCCGGGCGCTGCTCGGCCGGCAGCAGCTGTTGCTCGTCCGTCTCCCAGCCGTAGAAGCCCAGCAGCCGCCATTCGTTGGCGCTGAGCTTTTTGCCGGCCCGGGCGTCGGCCAGCACGGCCTTGACCGGCCGGCCGCTGGACAGGCCGAGCTGCAGCACCTTCATGACCTGGGCCGCGTCGGCCTCGCCGGGCAGGCGGGTGATCTCGCTGCCATTGGGGTTGAACAGGATCAGCGTCGGGTAGCCGCGCACCTTGAAGCGCGTGCCGAGCTTCTGCGCACCGGGGGCGTCGCCGTCTATGCCCACGGCGACGAAGGCCTTGCTTTGCTCGATGAAGTCCGCGCGGTTGAAGAGGGTGGCCTTGAGCTGGTTGCAAGGCGGGCACCACTTGGCGCCCCAGTACAGCAGCACCGGCTTCTTCTCGGCCTTGGCCCGCACGAAGTAGCGGTCGATGTCGGCATCGGCCGCGGCGGCCTGCCAGGCGACGCCGGGGCCGGTGCTGGCCTGGGCGGCCGGCGCGGCGGCGAGGAGGAGGGCGGTGGCCAGGGCGGCCAGGGTGGGCGCAGCAGAGGTGGTGATCTTCATCGGGCCTGGGGATCGATCGTGTCGAAGCTGGCATTTTGCGCCGCACGCACGCCACAGAATCTGCGCATGCCGAATAAGCTAGATCGTCGCCTGGACGGAGCCTTGACCGCCCTGCGCGAACACTCGCGGCCCGACCAGCTCGACGCGATGGCTCGCTTCGGCCTCACGGGCGACGGCCGCCTGGGCTTGGCCGTGCCGACGCTGCGCGCGCTGGCCCGCGAGGTCGGGCGGGATCACGAGCTGGCCCTGGCGCTGTGGGACAGCGGCATCCCCGACGCGCAGATCCTGGCCGGCATGCTGGCCGAGCCGGCCCGGCTGACCGTCGAGCAGATGGACCATTGGGTGGCCGGCATGCGCGCCTGGGACGTCTGCGACCAGGCCTGCACCCATGCCTTCGTGAAGAGCCCGCTGGCCTGGGAGGCCATCCCGCGCTGGGCGGCGCGCGAGGCCGAGTTCGAGAAGCGCGCCGGCTTCGCGCTGCTGGCCGTGGCGGCCGTGCACCAGAAGCAGCGGCCCGATGCCGACTTCCTGGCCCGCCTGCCGCTGATCGAGGCGGCGGCGGGCGACGAGCGCAACTTCGTCAAGAAGGCCGTCAACTGGGCGCTGCGCCAAATCGGCAAGCGCAGCCCGGCGCTGCGTGAGCCGGCGCTTACTGTGGCGGGGCGCCTTTGTGAACGGAGCGAGAAGTCGTCCCGATGGATTGGTAGCGATGCGCGGCGGGAACTGAGCCGTCGCCCTTAATTGGGGGTCGGAGGCGATGTTTTGAGGGCGACTCGGTGCCGGAAAGCCTTGGCTGTCAGTCCATGGAACTTGACTCTGGCCCCACTTTATATCCCCCTTTGGAGGGAGATCCGGGGGATGGCGGGGAGCGCCCTCCCCCATCGCTCCACCCTTCGGGCGATGGCCCGTAAACAGGCCGGAACCGATGCTGACGGTGTGACGTTTGCCATGACGTCCAACCCCTCAGAACCCGGAGCCACCATGCAATTCTTCGACGCCTCGCAGTTCCCCTGGTCCAACTCCAAGCTGCCCCAGAACATGGCCTTGACCTTGGGCAGTGCGCAGCGCCTGGCGGGGTCGACGGGGTCCCGCAAGATCGATTGCAGTTGGTACGACTCCAGTTTCGACCTGGCCCAGGGCCTGGAAGTCGCCGAACACGACAACGACACGCTGTATCAGCTCTGGGAACTCTCCAGGAATTGAGCCGCCCCCGCGGCCTTACAGCGAGCAGGCCAGCTGGGTGCCCTGCAGGATGGCCCGCTTGGCGTCCAGCTCGCCAGCCTCCAGCGCGCCGCCGATCAGGTGCACGCTGACCCCCGCGGCCTGCAGCGGCGCCTGCAACTCGCGCAGCGGCTCCTGGCCGGCGCACAGCACGATGGTGTCGGCCTCGATCAGCTGGGCATCCGCCCGCTTCTCGCCATAGCTGACCCAAAGGCCCTCGGGCGTGATCTGCTCGTAGTTCACGCTGGCCAGCATGTCGACGTTCTTCATCTTCAGCGCCGCGCGGTGGATCCAGCCCGTCGTCTTGCCCAGGCCCGCGCCCAGCTTGCCGGCCTTGCGTTGCAGCAGCGTGATCTGGCGCGTGGGCGCCTCGGGCGCCGGGCGCAGCAGACCGGCGCGCACCTGCTCCGGGTCGCCCACGCCCCAGTGCCGGCGCCAGGCGGCCGGGTCCAGCGTCAGCGAGTGGCCGGCCTCCAGCAGGTACTCGGCCATGTCGAAGCCGATGCCGCCGGCGCCGACGATGGCCACGCGTGCGCCCACCGGCCTGCCGTGGCGCAGCACATCGATATAGCTCAGCACCTGGCCGCGCGCGATGCCTTCGTCCTGGCCCTTGATCCGCGGGTCGCGGGCGCTGACGCCGGTGGCCAGCAGCACCTCGTCGAAGCCCTTCAGGTCCTCGGCCGCGACGCGGCGGTTGAGCTGCAGGTCCACGCCAGTGACCTCGATGCGGCGGCCGAAATAGCGCAGCGTCTCGCTGAACTCCTCCTTGCCCGGCACGCGCTTGGCCAGGTTGAACTGGCCGCCGATCTCGGCCGCCGCGTCGAACAGCGTGACCGCGTGGCCGCGCTCGGCCAGCGTCGTCGCCGCGGCCAGGCCGGCCGGGCCGGCGCCCACCACGGCGACGCGCTTCTTCGCGCCGTTCACCGGCTTCAGCACGATCTCCTGTTCATAGGCCGCGCGCGGGTTTACGAGGCAGGTGGAGATCTTCTGCGCGAAGGTGTGGTCCAGGCAGGCCTGGTTGCAGGCGATGCAGGTGTTGATCTCGTCGGCGCGGTTCTCGCGCGCCTTCTTCACGAAGGCCGGGTCGGCCAGGAAGGGCCGCGCCATCGACACCATGTCGGCCGAGCCGTCCGTGAGCACGCCTTCGGCCACCTCGGGCGTGTTGATGCGGTTGCTGGTGATCAGCGGCGTCGTGATGCCCTCGGCGCGCAGCTGGGCGCGGAGTTTTGCCGTCACCCACGCAAAGCCCGCACGCGGCACGCTGGTCGCGATCGTCGGGATGCGCGCCTCGTGCCAGCCGATGCCGGTGTTGATGATGGTCGCGCCGCCGCGCGCCACGCGCCGGCCCAGCTCCACCACCTCCTCCCAGCTGCTGCCGTCGGGCACCAGGTCCAGCATCGAGAGGCGGTAGATGATGATGAAGTCCGGCCCCACGGCCTCGCGCATGCGGGCCAGGATCTCCAGCGGCAGGCGCATGCGGTTTTCGTAGCTGCCGCCCCAGTCGTCCGTGCGTTGGTTGGTGTGCGCGACGAGGAACTGGTTGATGAAATAGCCCTCGCTGCCCATCACCTCGACGCCGTCGTAGCCGGCCTCGCGGGCCAGCCTGGCGCAACGGACGAAGGCACGGATCTGGCGCTCGATGCCCCGCGGGCTCAGCTCGCGCGGCGTGAACGGCGAGATGGGCGACTGGATGCGCGACGGCGCCACGCACAGCGGCGAGTAGCCATAGCGGCCGGTGTGCAGGATCTGCAGCGCGATCTTGCCGCCCTCGGCGTGCACGGCATCCGTGATGATCTTGTGCCGCCGCGCCGCGCCCGAGGTTGCCAGCGTGCCGGCGAAGGGCTTGGCCCAGCCCTCGATATTGGGCGCGAAGCCGCCCGTCACGATCAGCCCGACCTCCCCCTTCGCGCGCTCGGCGAAGAACACGGCCATGCGCTCGAAGTGCTTGCGCCCGTCCTCCAGGCCGGTGTGCATGCTGCCCATCAGCACGCGGTTCTTCAGCGTCGTGAAGCCGAGGTCCAGGGGCGCGAGGAGGTGGGGATAGTTCATCCGGCGCATGCTAACCAGCGCAGCCCCCCGCGGATTGGAGAGGTCTCCTCAGCACGGCGGTGAGTCCGCAGCAACAGTTCTTCACCCCCTGCTAGATGGTGGAAATGGCGATGCCTCCGGCATGAGTTCTAATCGCGAGTCCGCGTTCTTGGGATTCGGCCCGGCGGGTTTGGTTTTTTCGGAGAGTTCTCGATGCGATTCACCCCTTGGGCCACCCGGATGGTCCTGACGCTGAGCCTGACGGCCACGGCCTTCCTGACCGCATGCGGCAGCGGCGGCAGCGGCAGCAACACGCAGGTCCGCCTGCTCAATGCCACCCGTTCCTACGCAGCGCTGGACCTGACGGTCAACGACAAGACCATCAACAGCAAGATCGCCTACGCCACCGTGGGTGACTACGGCACGGTCGACACCAACAACACCGCCACCAAGGTGCTGACCAGCGACGTCGGCACCAGCGTCGCCGCGACGACGCCGACGCTGAGCTCGGGCAGCAACTACACCTACATCACCTACGGCTTCGCCGGTGCCATCCGCACGACGCTGCTGCAGGAAGCCCAGACGGCCCCCGACGCCAACAAGGCCTCGCTGCTGGTGCTGAATCTGGCGCCCGACGCCGGCGCGATGGACATCTACCTGACCTCCGCGGCCGACTGCTCGCTCACCACCGAGACCGCGCTGACGACCAACCTGGCCGGTGGCGCCGGAAGCGGCTACATCCAGATCAACTCGGGCACCTTCCGTGTCTGCGTGACCGGCTACAACAACCGCAGCGACCTGCGCCTGAACATCCCGGCCATCACGCTCGGTTCCGCCAGCGTCAACTCGCTGATCCTCACCGCCACCGACGGCGGCGTGCTGGTCAACGGCATCACCCTGGTCCAGAAGGGCGCGGCCCAGAACTTCCCGAACACGCAGTCCCGCGTGCGCACCGTCGCCGCGCTGACCAACGGCAGCACCGTGACCTCGTCGATCAACGGCCAGGCCATGTTCGGCAGCACCGCCATCAGCCCGCTGATCAGCCCCTACGTCACGACGGCCTCGGGCGCCAGCACGCTGAGCGTCAACGTCGACGGCCTGGGCATGAGCTTCACCCCTCCGACGCTGACCGCCGGCGGCGACTACACGCTGCTGGTCTGGGGCGACGCCTCCGCGCCCAAGATGTCGGTGCTGAGCGACGACAACCGCCTGCCCACGGTCAACGGCAACGTCAAGATCCGCCTCGTGAACGCGCTGCCGACGCTGACCTCCTCGCTGAACGTCGACTTCAGCGCGCTGGCCGCCAACGTGTCGCCCGGCATGAGCTCCACGCCCGCCAGCATCTCGTCGACGACGAGCTCGCAGGTGGACGTGACCGTGCCGACCTCGGCCGCGTCGATCTACACCAAGTCCGACCTGGCCTTCCCGGCCAACAGCGTCTGGACCTTCTTCGCCGTGCCGACCACGTCGACCGCGTCGACGACGACGACGCTGATGCCCGTTCCCGGCATGGGCGCCCTGCCCAAGCGCGAGCGCCCGTAAGCTCGGCCGCCCCGAACGCAAAGCCCCCGTGCCCGCCGGCCGGGGGCTTTGTTCTTTCCGGCGCGAAGATCGCGCCATGTCCGCACCGGCCCGCATCCACCTGCAGCGCCTGCGCCAGCTCTGGCGCAGCGCCGGCTGGCCCAGCCAGGACCTCGTCGAGATCGAGCTGCTGGCCGCCGGCTGGGTCGAGCGCCTGCAGGAGGCCGATGGCCGCGAGCGCCTGCGCGTGACCGACGCGGGCGTGGCTCTGATCGCCGAATCGCTGAGCCGCAACCGGGCAGCCCGCGACGCGCACGAGGCCCTCGTCGAGCGCGTCGCCACCGAGATGCAGCGCGGCGGCCGCATCGCCTGGCGCGGCCTCAGCCTGCGCGCCGGCCTGGCCGGAGAGGACGGCAGGATGCAGTGGGTCAACGCGATGCCCGACGTCTATTCCATCCGCCATAGCACCGTGGAGGACTACCTCGAGCCCGCCATCCACGAGATCAAGGTCAGCCGCGCCGACCTGCTCGGCGAGCTGCGCCGCCCGGCCAAGTCGGCCGCCTACCGCGCGCTGTGCGGCCAGTGCTGGTTCGTCATCAAGGCCGGCATCGCTGCGCCGGACGAGATCCCGCCGGAGTACGGCGTGCTGATCGGCCACGCCAGCCATCTCGAACTGGCCCGCCCCGCGCCCAAGCGCGCCCACAGGCCCGACTTCGCCACCTGGATGGCCCTGGCGCGCGCGACGCCGCTGCTGCCTCCCGACGACGATCCACAATCGCCGCTATGACTCCACGCAACGGCCCCATGCTCGACGCCCGCTGCCCGCGCTGCCGTGGCGGCTTCGAATGCGGCGCCCAGGCCGGCCAATGCGCCTGCGACGGCATCCGCCTGACCGATCGCCTGCGCGCCGAACTGGCCGCGCGCTACGACGGCTGCCTCTGCATGCCCTGCCTGCGCGAGCTGCTCGAGCGCGATGCGCGCAGCGACGCGGCCAACGCCGGGCCGCCTATGCCGGGCTGATGCCGCGTTGAGGCAGAGCGGGCAGGCATGATGGCCGCATGTCTGCCTTCGACCGCCTCGCCCCGCCTCTTTTCATCTTCATCTGGGCCACCGGCTACATCGTCGCCAAGCTGGCCGCGCCCTATGCCGACCCGCTGACCTTCCTGAGCTGGCGCTATGCCGGCGTCGTCGCGCTGATGCTCGCGCTGGCCCTGGCGGCCCGCGCGCCCTGGCCCTCGCGGCGCGACATGCTGCACCTGGCCGTCGCCGGCCTGGGCATCCAGTCTCTCTACCTCGGCGGCGTCTGGGTCGCCATCCGCCAGGGCCTGCCGGCCGGCACGGCGGCGCTGATCGTCAACCTGCAGCCGGTGCTCGTGGCCGCGCTGGCGCCGCTGATCGGCGAGCGCGTCGCGCCGCGGCAGTGGCTGGGCGTGGCCCTGGGCCTTGCCGGCGTCGTCCTCGTCATCTGGCACAAGCTGACGCTGGCGGCGAGCTTCGGCCCGCCGCTGCTGCTGTGCCTGATGGCCCTGCTGGCCATCACCGGCGGCACGCTCTACCAGAAGCGTTTCGTGCCCCACTTCGACCTGCGCACCGGCCAGGTCGTGCAGTTCGCCGCCGCGCTGGCCGCCACGCTGCCGCTGGCCTGGGCGCTGGAGCCGATGCGCATCGAGTGGAACGCGTCGGTGCTGGTGGCGATGGCCTGGAGCGTGCTCGTGCTGACGGCCGGCGGCATCAGCCTGATGTTCTACATGCTGCGCCATGGCCGCGTCACGGCGGTGTCCAGCACCATGTACCTGGTGCCCTCTGTCACCTCGGTGATGGCGTGGCTGCTGTTCGGCGAGACACTCGGCGCACAAGCCATCGCGGGCATGGGGGTGACGCTGCTCGGCGTCTACCTCGTCGTCGCGAGAAAGCCAACGGAGACCTCTGCATGACCCGAGCCCATCACAAGTTCTGGCCGGCGCGCGTGCCGCACGCGATCAGCCCGCCGGCCACGGCCCTGCCCGACAACCTCTTCGTCAACGCCCGCCGCTTTCCCGACCGGCCGGCCCTGGTCTTCCTCGGCCAGACGACGACCTATGCGGAGCTGGCCGCCCAGGTGCAGCGCCTGGCCGCCTGGCTGGCCCAGCGCGGCATCAGACGAGGCGACCGCGTGCTCGTCGGCCTGCAGAACTGCCCGCAGCTCGTCATCGCCCACTACGCCATCCTCGGTGCCGATGCCGTCGTCGTGCCCGTCAACCCGATGAACCGGGCGGCCGAGCTCAGGCATCTCATCGAGGACAGCGGCGCCGTGCTCGCGATCACCAGCGCCGACCTCAGCGCCGAGTGGCTCGCCGCCGGCATGGCGGCCAGGGACATGGTCGTCACCCATCTGGCCGAGGTGCTGCCCGGCGGCCGCACCGACGGCGCCGGCCTGCCCCCGGGCTGGGCCGACTGGCTCAACGCCGATATCGCGCTGCCCGCGGGCTGCACGCCCTGGGCCGAGGCCCAGGCCTGCAGCGCCGCGCCGCCGACCATGACGGTGGGCGCCGACGACCTCGCCCTGCTGCCCTACACCAGCGGCACCACCGGCAACCCCAAGGGCTGCATGCACAGGCACCGCAGCCTGCAGCACAACGTCTTCGCCGGCTGCCTGTGGGCCAATGCCAACCACGAGGACGTGGTGCTCGGCGTCGTGCCCATGTTCCACATCACCGGCATGGTCGTCGTGCTGCACGGCACGCTGGCCTGCGGCGCGGCCCTGGTGCTGATGCCGCGCTGGCAGCGCGAGTACGCGGCCCGGCTCATCCAGGAGCACCGCGTCACGCGCTGGACCAACATCCCCACCATGGTCATCGACCTGCTGGCCAGCCCTCAGGTGGACAGCTTCGACCTCGGCAGCATGATCTCCATCGGCGGCGGCGGCGCGGCCATGCCCCAGGCCATCGCCGAGCGCCTGTGGCAGCGCTGGGGCCTGCGCTACATGGAGGGCTACGGTCTCACCGAGACCGCCGCGCCCAGCCACAGCAACCCCTACGACGCGCCCAAGCAGCAATGCCTGGGCGTGCCCTATATGAGCTGCGACGCCCGCGTGATCGACCCGGACACGCTGCGCGAGCTGCCCGTGGGCGAGAGCGGCGAGATCATCGTGCACGGCCCCATGGTGTTCGCCGGCTACTGGGGCCGGCCCGAGGCGACCGAAGCGGCCTTCCTGGACTTCGACGGCAAGCGCTTCTTCCGTACCGGCGACATCGGCTACGTCGATGCCGACGGCTACTTCTTCATGACCGACCGCCTCAAGCGCATGATCAACGCGAGTGGCTTCAAGGTCTGGCCGAGCGAGGTGGAGAACCTGATGCACGCCCACCCCGGCATCGCCGAGGCCTGCATCATCTCGGCCCCCGACGCCTACCGCGGCGAGACGGTCAAGGCCGTCGTCGTGAGGCGCGCGGGGCACGAGTCGCTGACGGCCGAGCAGCTGCGCGACTGGTGCAAGGCCAATATGGCGGCCTACAAGGTGCCGGCCCTGGTCGAGTTCGTCGACAGCCTGCCCAAGAGCGGCGCCGGCAAGGTCATGTGGCGGGCCTTGCAGGAGCGCGAGAAGGCCAAGGGATGAGCGACGAGGCGCGGCTGAGCGCGCTGCGTGCCGGACGCGGGCTGGGCCTGGCCCAGTGGTGCATAGGCGCGGCGCGCCGCGCAACCTGGTGTGGCATGCATTGCACGGCCACGCCACGCCCAGCGTGCCGGCCCACGTGGACCTGGCCTACTTCTGCGCCGACGACCTCGACCCCGCGCGCGAAGCTGCGCTGCAGCGCCGGCTCCAGCAATGCTGCCCCGGCCTGCCCTGGGAGGTCGTCAACCAGGCCGGCGTGCACCTGTGGTTCGAAGGCCATTTCGGCCATGCCGTCGGCATCTGGCTGGACGACGGCGACGCGCTGCACGTCATCGCGCCGCACGGCCCGGTTGCGAAATGGGCGGACAGCACGCCGCCGCGCCGCTCGTTGATCAGTCGGTCGGTCCGTCCGGTGGCTGGGACCGCTGCGCCAGCAGACGCTTGCGCACCGCATGGATGTTGTTGCGCAGCGCGTAAAGCTCTTCGGCTTAGGACAGCGGCACCGCAATGCGGTGTGTGACACGATCCAGCTGGTCCAGTTCGTCGAGCAAGGCGTCGCGCTCGCCTGTGCCGGTTTCCAGTCTTGCTTCCACCTCGCGCAGCCGCGCATACCAGCGGAACACGCGCGAGCGCACGCGGAAGGTGTAGAGCGGCGGCACGACGCGCGACAGCGGCAGCATCAACACCAGCAGGCCGCCGACCACCAGCCACATGCGTTCCAGCAAATTGCCGGCCCAGAAGGGCAGGTAGCGCGCCCAGGCCGGCGGCGTGCCGTTGATCGCGCGGTCGCCCTCGGCGCTGACCGGCAGCTCGCTGGTGCGGGTGTTGGGGAAGTCGCGCGCGCCATTGAACCAGCCGGCCTCGCTGTGCTGGCCCAGGGCCGCTTGCGCGAACAGCTGGCGCAGCGCAGGGTGCGTCTGCTCGCGCGCCAGCAGTGCGGTGGTGGTGGCCAGCAGCGGGACGTCGTGCGGCGGCAAATCGGCCGCCAGGTCCACCACACCGCGCGGCAGCCTCACGGTAGACAGGAAGGGCAGTTGGCGCGAATAGGCCTCGTTCTGCTCGAAGGCCATCAGCGCAATGGCCGGGTCGCGCAGCAGCGCGCGGATCAGGCCGGCCTGCGGCGCCGAGATCAGCACCGTGGCGTCCAGCCTGCCCTGGCGCAGGGCCGCGCCGGCGGCGTCGGGCGCCAGATTGGACAGCCGCAGATCGGTCGGCTTCAGCTGGTTCAGCGCCAGCAGCTTTTCAACAATCTGCGGTACCCCGCTGCCGTCCTGATCCACATTGACTCGCAGGCCGCGCAGCTGGACCAGGCTCTGCAGTTCGCCGCCGGGCTGGCGGCGCGCGATGCGGAGATCGCGGCGATAGAAGATCCAGATCGGCTCGTAGAACAGGCTGCCCAGCGAGACGATGCCGGCCTCGGTATCGGCCGCCGGATCGGCCATGCCGCCGCGTACGAAGCCCACATCGGCCGTGCCAGCGCGCAGATGGGCCAGATCGTCCTGCGCGCCTTCGCTGGCGATCAGCTCCACCTGGATGCGCTCGCGCGCCAGCGCCTTCGCATAGCCCTCGCCGAAGCCGGCGTAAGCACTTCCGGCCGGGCCGGTGGCCAGCCTCACCTGGCGCGGCGGCTGCGGATCCAGCCACCAATAGGCCGCTACCAGCAGGCCTCCGCCGAGCAGCAGCAGCGGCCCCATCGAGACCATCATGTCGCGCAGCGTCTGCAGCAGCAGGCGCAGGCTGCGGGTGGCATGCCATTGCTGAATCGGGGTCATGGCTTGCCGTCCTGGGCGGGCAAGGGCCGGGCCTGCGTGTGGCGGAGTCGCGCGCACTCCTGGGCGCCCGCATGAGTGGTGGCCGCAAGGGTGAGCATGATCGTGATGCCGAGGCATCGCATGGGCTGGGTCTTTGCCGATGGAGGACCGGCCCATCGTATTCGAGGCGTGCTGGCCGGACTGTTACGCCCGCTTTCGCTGCAAGGCCGGCGTCGCCTTCAGGCTGGCGCCGTCGTTCGCGGCCGGCGCCTTGAATGAGCGCCTCGGCGGCCACCTGACTCTCGGAGTCCGTGAAGCGGTTGGCGGCAGAAGCTCTGGCACCGGTCACTCGGGCGTGAAGCGCCGTTCGGCAAGCCATGAACAACGGCTAACGGGTTAGGCGAGCGTCTCACCGACCCCACTCGGACGTTCGCCTACTCCAAGAGCAGTCGCTCATGCCGCACGCCTTTGATTGCGTTTACGGCCAGTCCCAGTGGTATCTGAAGTGCGTCGCTGGCGTCAGGCGATCCCGCTACTGGGCAAACCCGCGAATGAGGGGCGGACTGCCCCCTAGACGTCGAAGGCATGAGTCACGACACTCGTGTCTCTTGAGTGCTCCGCCGGCGCAGATTTGTGTGAGACGAGGGGTTCGACTCGAATTGGGCCCGCTCCCCAAAGCCGGCAGTCAAGACGCTTTATGCCACTCGCGAGGAGATGATTCTCATGATCGGATATCGCACAAGACTTTCATTGGCCTTCACGGTCTTTGGCGTAGCAGCTGGGGCCGCGATGGCGGCGCCGGCACTACAGGAGCGCCCCCCGCAGATCCTGCGACCCGATGTCAGCGGACCGCTGGGCAACACCAACAATGGCGGGACACTCCCGACACTGAGCAGTGCCTTGCTGTCGCACGGGCACGCCCAGGGCAGCCTTGGGTCCCTGCAGCAAACGGAAGAACGGCACGGCAGGGGCGGCGTCACCCATGTGGTCTACCAGCAGTCCAGCAGTGACGGCCTTGCGGTCTACAAGGCCTATGTCAGGGCGGCGATCGGCGCCGATGGCACGGTGCTGCAGATCATCGACCACCTAGCCAACGTGCCTGGCGGGCCGTCGAAGGCCTCGACCATCAATGCCACGCAGGCGCTGCAAATCGCCGCGACCCAGCTGTACCCGGGCGTTGCTCTGCAGTTCACTGCGACCACGAGCCAAGGCGCGACGAGCAGTTTTGATGGTGGCACTTTCTTCTACCAGCAGCCGCGAGTCACTGCGGTGGCCGTGCCCATGGCGGACGGCAGTCTGGCACAGGGATGGCTGGTGGAGACGTGGGCGGACAGCACGAATCAGCTGCTCAACACGCTGGTCGGCGGCGACGGCACGTTGCTGCAGCAGATAAGTCGTACTGCCAGCGACTCGTACAACGTGTTCCTCGACAGCCCGGCGGCTGGACCGCAAACCATCGTCGAGGGCGCCCATCCTGGCACCTCCCCGTCGCAGAAGGGCTGGCTTTACCCCGAACAGAACACGCGCCAGTTTCTTCAGGGGAACAACGTCAGTGCCTTCCTCGACAGCAACTTGAACTACATACGCGATTGCTGCACGACCCCTGTGCTCGGGCAGCAGGACTTCCTATACACCGAAAATCTCAACTACCAGCCCGACTACTTCATGAACCGGCGCGTTGCGGCGACGAACCTGTTCTACCTGAACAATCGGGTGCACGACATCTTGTACATCCACGGCTTCACCGAGACCGAGGGCAACTTTCAAGATCAGAACTTCGGTAACTGGAAGTTCGGACTGGGTCAGGACAGCGTATTCGCCGTTGCGCACGCGGGGTCCTACTTGTTGTTCTACCGGGACAACTCGAGCTTCGCGACGCCACCCGACGGGTACCACCCGCGGATGAACATGTTTCTGTTTGACGACCAGTTGTTCGGCGGCGGCGATGCGCGGGTCTATGTCTCCAGCCCTTCCACGGCCATTTACGCCTATCACGCGGCGTTCGGCCCGTCGCCCTGGGTGATGCCGCTGCCGCCGCCCACGGGCAACCTGAGCAATCAGACCGACACCCAGGCGATCGGATCGACGGCGACAGCAGAGATGGTGGTTGCTACGCCGGCAGACGGGTGCTCGGCCATCACGCCAGGTGTAGCAGGCAAGATCGCCATCATCGACCGCGGAACTTGCTTCTTCCAGATCAAGGCCATCAACGCTGCGAATGCCGGCGCCATTGGCGTCATCATCGTCGACAACCGTGCGGAGTCACTGTTCCAGATGGTGGGTGCAGGCAACCTGCCGGTGACGAGCCCCGGTATTCCCTCTGTTCTCGTCAGCCAGACCGACGGCAATATGTTGAAGGCCTTGGTGGCCCCGAAAGGCAGACTTGCCGCAACGCTACTGCGAGACGCCGCGCTCGATTCCGGCACCGTCTATCACGAGTACGGGCACGGGCTCACATGGCGGATGATCGGGGACATGTGGGGGCCCATTGCCGGGGCGATCGGTGAAGGCGCGAGTGACACGGTCGCCATGCTGATCAACGGGGCGGATGTCCTGGCTGCTTATTCCGCAGGAATTCCGAGCGGCGTGCGCCGTTATCGCTATTCCGGCTATCCGCTCACCTACGCCGATGTGCACGGCGCCGAGGTGCATAACGACGGCGAGATATTTGCCGCCGTGATGTGGCGCCTGATTGAATCGTTCGGGTCAGCTCGACGCGACGACCTGTTCGACCTGTTCGTCGACGCGATGAACTACACGCCCTCGTCCCCGACCTACGAGAACATGCGAGACGGGCAACTGCAGGCCGTGGCGCACAGCAACCACCCCGCCGACCGCTGCACCATCTGGGCGGCCTACGCGCAGTTCGGCATCGGAGTCGGCTCGTCGGCGGTGATCAACCCGGACTTCTCGGTCACGACCTCGCCGTCTTTCGTCAAACCGGCCGACTGCCCCTGAAGGCATCCGCAATCGATGTCTGCCGTGCCTCGCGAGCGCTGCATGTCGCCCGCGTCTGCACAGCCTCGACGTCCGGCCGCACATGCCGGGCGAGTTGCAGGCAGCCTCTGCAACTGCGACCTTCCGCGACAGCAGAAAGGCAGGTTGATGGCTGCTTTTGGCTCAGATCGCAGCCGACCGCTTCTGGCCAGATGCCGACGTGGGCCACGTTGAACAAGCCCAGTGACGTCAAGCCGGGTCGGCAAGTGATTTGCAGGCATCACCTCGCTGCAGGGGCAGCGCCGCCAACCTATTGGCGGTTGTCGGTGCCGAACAGCCGCTGCAGGTCCGCGCTACTGTGACGGCCGATGGCCGCTCCGTGGACCGCGAGCCACTCAGCCGCCCGATCGCGGCCGGCAGTGTGCAGGCGCCCGAGCAGCTGGGGGTGTGCGATCAGCTTGCTGTCCACGGGCAGCGCCGAGAGCGTGTCGTGTCCGTCGATCAGGTGCCAGCGCATCGCACGCAGGCGGCGTTCGAGCGGTCCGGGCCACAGCGCGCGGCGCGCCAGCGACAACGCGTCGGACAGCATGCGCATCTCGCACAGAAACGCTGCGTTGAAGGCGATCTCCACTGCGCGCACGCGGACCTCCTCCGCGGTGCGCGGTGTGTCGCCCAGCGTCCTGGGGCTCAGCATCACGACCACGACGTCCGAGGCGGCACGCTCCCGCACCAGCGGGAAGATTGCCGGATTGGCGCTGTAGCCGCCGTCCCAGTACGGCTCGCCGTCCACGAGGACCGGAGGCTGCAGCGTCGGCAGGCAGGCCGACGCGAGCGTCGCCTCGACCGTGAGCTCGTCGTGGGAGAACACCCGAAGCCGGCCGCTGTTCGCGTGCGTGGCGGCGATATGCAGGCGCAATCGCGTTTGCCGGCGCAGCAGGTCGAAGTCGACGTGGCGTCGAAGCAGGTCGCGCAGGGGGTCCAGGCGCAGCATGCCGTCCTGCAGCGGCGCCATGAAGTTTGCCCACTGCAGCATCAGGCGGCCTGCCGGGGTCAGACGGTCGCCGTCGCTGGCGACCCAGCCCAGCATCTCCCACGGCACGACGCGGCCGAGGTCCTCCCAGAATCCTGCCAGCGCCGCTCGCGCGCCCTCGCGACCGCCGCTCAGCAGCCCGTGTGCCAGCAGCACCGCGTTGATGGCGCCTGCCGACGTGCCGCTGACGGCCGCGATGGGGTGCGCCCCTGCATCCAGCAACCCGTCGAGCACGCCCCAGGTGAACGCGCCATGCGCGCCGCCGCCTTGCAGCGCGAGGCTGATCGGTCGCGGGGAGGAGGACCAGATAGACATGCTGCGCCGCAGCATGACACAGTGCGGGGCTGGATTCGTCGATCCACTCGCATGCCCCCGGGCGCCGGCTGCGATCGGCGTGTGCATTCACGACTGCCGGCATCGGGTCGGAAAAATGCATTTGCCGACGACAGGAGGGCAGGGACCGGGTGACGCGACAAGCTCTGCAGGCTCGCACGCCCTCATGCCGCTGACCCACCCCCGCTACCGCGCGGCTTGCCACCGCGCGCCAGCAGCAGGTACAGCAGCGGCCCGAGCGAGCCCGCCGCCAGCGTGATCAGCGCATAGGGCCAGAGCCTGCGCCCTTGCGCCTGCGCGTCGCGCTGCAGCAGGAGGAGCACGACGAGGCTCATCATCACCAGGTCGGCCAGTACCTGCGCGGCGCCCCAGTTGGCCAGGCCGGCCTGCCAGATGCCGACATAGCCGACCTGCCACATCGCGGCCAGCGTGAAGGCGCCGAACAGGGCCAGGGCAAGGATCAGGACGGTTCGCATGGCTTTCTCCATCGGGTTGAGGTGGCGCCATGCTCGGCAGCGGCCGGCGTGGCCGCAATGACCTCCGGGGTCATCGCGGCCACGCCGGCCCGCGCCGCAGAATGCGCCGTATGACCGCCACCCTCGCCGCCCTGCGCAAGTCGCGCCGCGTCAGCCAGCTGGAGCTGTCGCTGCGCACCGGCGTCTCGCAACGCCATCTCAGCTGCATCGAGACCGGCCGTTCGCGCGCCGGCCGCGAGACGCTGCTGGCCCTGCTCGACGCCCTCGGCGCCACGCTGGAGGAGCGCAACCAGGCGCTGCTGGCCGCCGGCTATGCGCCGGCCCATGCCGAGCGTGCGCTGGATGCGCCAGAGATGGCGCCGGTGCGCGCCGCGCTGGCCCAGCTGCTGCATGCCCACGACCCGACGCCGGCCCTGGTGCTGGACGGCGACTACAACGTCGTCATGGCCAATGCCGGCCTGGCGCGGCTGCTTGCGCTGCTGGGTCTGCCGGCCGAGGCCATGCTCGGCCGGCCGCTGAACCTGCTGCGCGCCGTGTTCGCGCCCGGCGGCCTGCGCGCCCTGTGCGTGAACGAGGCCGAACTCTGTGGCGAGCTGTGGGCCCGCGCCAGCCGCGAGGCCGAGCACCTGCCGCGGCTGCGCGCGCTGCTGGACGAACTGGGGGCGATGCTGCAGCCCTGGGGCGCCGTCGAGCCGGGCGGCCTGCCAGTGCTCGCGCTGCGCCTGCGCGCCGCGGACGGGCGGGTGCTGAGCTTCTTCTCCGCGTTCACGAGCTTCGGCACGCCGCTGGACATCACGCTGGCCTCGCTGAAGGTCGAGCACCTGTTCCCGGCGGACGAGGCCACGCGCGCGGCCCTGGCCTGAACCGCGCAGATCAGGCGCGGCGGCGCTGGGCCACCGCCGCGGAGCGCCTGAACCAGGCCGTCGCGCGCGTGCCGACGCCTTCGGTGCTCTCGATGTCGAAATGGCCGCCGTGCAGGTGCAGGATCTCCCTGGCGATGCTGACGCCCAGGCCCGTGCCGGGGAGCTTGCCGGAGCCGTCGGCGCGGTAGAAGCGTTCGCCGACCCGCGCCAGCTGCTCGGGCGTCATGCCGATGCCCTGGTCCTGCACATAGAGGCCCAGCCCCGCCGGACCGTCGGCCTCGACGATGCCCAGCCTGACCGGCCCGCCCGCGGGCGAGTATTTGTAGGCGTTGGACAGCAGGTTGAGCAGCACGCGCCTGACCTTGTCGGCGTCGGCATCGATGACGGCCGCGGGCGGCAGCGCCTCGATGAGGGGCGGCTCGCGGCCGGCAGGCGGGGCGAAGTCGGCGCAGGCCTTGTGCAGCAGCGCGTTCAGGTCGACGCTGTCGATGTGCAGCTCGGCGGCGCCGCCGGCCTGCAGGCGGTCCAGGTCCAGCAGGTCGTCGATGATGCCCATCATCAGGCGGGCCTGGCGGTGGATGACCATCAGCGCCTCGGTGCGGCGCTCCAGCGTGGCGGGCTGCGACAGCAGCAGCTCGACGAAGCCGAAGATGCTCGCCATCGGCGTGCGCAGCTCGTGCGCGGCCAGCGAGATGAACTCGCTCTTGAGGCGGTCCAGCGCGCGCTGGCGCGTCACGTCGCGCAGGCACAGCACGCTGCGTATGGCCTCGTGGCTGCCCTCGTTCAGCTCGGCGGTCAGGGTGCGCGGCTGCGGCAGCGCCAGCTCGAAGTCCAGCAGCCCGTCCTGGCCCGCGTCCCGCAGCTGCTCCAGGGACGGGAAGCGCTGGCCGGGGCTGCACTGGCGGTTCATGCGGGCGCTGAAATGCGTGGCGGTGCGGCCCATCACCTCGTCAGGTGCCACGCCGGTGATGGCGGCGAAGGCCGGGCTCACATGCCTGACCTTGCCGTCGGCGTCGAAGGACACGAAGGCGTCGCGGCTCAGTTCGAGGATGGCCTCGAGCCGGGCATGGGTCTCGACCTGGCGCGCCGACAGCAGCGCAACGGCGCGCGTGACCGCGGCGATGTCGTCCTGGTCCTGCACGATGGCGTCTGCCGCTGGCAGCGGGCCCAGCGTCGGCAGCATCGCGCGCAGCGTCGCCAGCGCCGAGCGCCGCTGCCGCAGCTCGGCCAGCAGCGAGCGCTGCAGCAGATGGCGGTCCGTGACGTCCTGGATGGACGCGACGACGCGGCTGCATCGGTCGCGGGCGTCGCCGATGGCCTGGCCGGCGGCGCGGAACCAGCGATAGCTGCCGTCGGCCGTGCGCAGCCGGAATTCCTCGTCGAACTTGCCGTCTGCCGCCGCGCCGGCGCAGGGCGCGGCCAGCGAGCCGGCGCGGTCCTGCGGATGGACCCGGTCGCGCAGGTCGGCGGCGTCCACACGGGCCGCGTCGGCCGGGAAGCCCAGCATCTGCCGCAGCCCTGGCGAGAGGTAGAGCGTGTCGGTGCCGACCTCCAGATCCCACAGGCCCTGGTTGCTGCCGGTGGCGGCCAGGCGCAGCCGGTCTTCGCTGAGGGCCAGCGAGCGCTCGGCCGCGGCGCCCTGTTGCACGACGCGCCGCGACAGCACGATGCCCAGCGCCGCCAGCACCAGGCTCAGGGCGGCCATCAGCGCGAGCAGCACCGTGTTGATCAGGCGGTTGGCGCGGGCCAGTGCCTCGGAGAACTGGCGCTGCAGCGGCGTCAGCGTGTCGTTGAGGCGGTAGATCTCGTCCAGGACCGCGCGCCGCGCCGCCGGGTTGGCGCAGTCGCGCCGCACCGCCTCGTCCAGCGCCTCGGCCGCGGCGTCGATGCGCAGCAGCAGCCCGTCGGCCCGGGTCCAGATGTCCAGGGCCTCGCTGAACACCGGGAGGGACCTGAAATGGCGGAACAGGAAGATCATGCCCGGGATCTCCGCCGGGTCGTTGCCGCCCTGCAGGAAGCCGGCGGTGGCGCGCTCGAGCCGGGGTCGGGACCGGAGCAGCTCCAGCCGTGCCAGGCGGTCGCCCAGCGGCACCGCGATCTCGGCCTGGTAATGGGCGAAGTGGCGCGCTTCGCAGCTGTCGCTGTAGCGGGCCAGGGCCTGGATGGCGTTCTTCTGCCCCTTGGACCACAGACTCTCGCCCTCGACATAGGCCCGTCCCGCGGACAGCAGCGCGAAGCTGGCCGCCGTGAGCAGCAGCAGCAGCGCCATCGCCGCCAGGAAGGGCCAGATCACGCGCAGCAGCCGCCGCGTGGCCGGCGTGGGCGCCAGCAGCGACAACCGGCTGCGGAGATCGGGGACGCGAGGGCGGGCGGGCACGGGTCAGATCGGTAGGTGGATCCGCGCCATTATCAGATTAATCAAATTTGCTGGCAAATGTGGCAAATCAGACCGTGCTGCCAATCCGTTCGGATTGCACGGTCGCTTGCCCGGACAAGCAGTCCTGGCCGGCCGCCCCTCAGTCCTCGTCGGCCTCCGGCAGGTGAATCATGCCGGTGTGGTAGTTGTATTCGAAGACCTCGCCATAGCGCGCCCATTCGATGGCCACGCGCAGCACGCGTTCGGCCTCCTGCACGTCCATGCTCTCGCTGAGCAGCTTCAGGAAGGGCTCTTCCTTCAGTTCGCCGTCGGCCTCCTGCTCCAGGCTGTGGCGGATGAAGGCGGCCAGCGGCACATGCTCGAGCAGTTGCTGGCCGAAGACCTGGCGGCGGAACTCGTGGCTGCCCTCGACGTACTTGTGGCCCAGCTGCGTCATCAGCAGGTCGCCGCCGCTGAGCTGGGCCAGGCCCAGGCGGTGCAGCGCGTCGGCCAGCGGCAGCACCTCCTCGTCGGTGAGCTCGCTCTCCTCGACGAGCTGCGGCAGGTCGGCGCGGCCCTTGAACTGTTCGTCGCCCAGCAGTTCCAGCAGGCTTTCCATGCGGCCCACGTCGGCCTCGGGCAGGCGGTCGCTGAGGTGGGGCCGGGGCGCCTCCTCGGGCGCGCCGGTCACCGTGGTGGCGCTGGTCATCAGCCGGTAGACCTCGTCGATGAGCAGGCGCACCTCGGGGCTGTCGGCGCGGCGCGGGCGCGGCAGCGTGATGGGCAGCTCGGCACGCACCCGGCCCGGGTTGCTCGCGAAGATCAGCACGCGGTCGGCCATCATCACGGCCTCCTCGATGTTGTGTGACACGACCAGCATGGCCTGCGTGGGCATCTGGCCGCCGTCCCACAGCTCCAGGATCTCGTTGCGCAGGCGCTCGCCGGTCAGCACGTCCAGCGCCGAGAAGGCCTCGTCCATCAGCAGCACCGGCGGCTCCATGACGAGGGCGCGCGCCAGGCCCACGCGCTGGCGCATGCCGCCCGACAGCTCGCGCGGCAGCGCGCCCTCGAAGCCGGCCAGGCCGATCAGCTCGATGGCCTTCTCGGCGCGCTCGGCGCGTTCGGCCTCGGCCACGCCGGCCGCCTCCAGGCCGAGCTCGACGTTCTGCTGCACGGTCAGCCAGGGGAACAGCGCGAAGCTCTGGAACACCATCGCGATGCCCTGGGCCGGCCCGAACAGCGGCTGGCCGCGGTAGCGCACGTCGCCGGCGTCGGCCGGGATCAGCCCGGCCATGATGCGCAGCAGCGTGCTCTTGCCCGAGCCGCTCTGGCCCAGCAGCGCGACGATCTCGCCCTTGGCCAGGCGGAAGTCCACGTCGTCCAGCACCGAGCGCAGGCTGCCGTCGGCGGACTTGAAGCCCTTGGCCACGTCCTTCAGTTCGATCAAGGTGGTCATGGCGGCCTCCATCAGAAATGCATACGGTCTTCGGCGAGGCGGTAGAGCCGCCGCCAGACCCAGTGGTTGAGCGCCATCACGAAGACGCACATGACGCCGATGCCCAGCGCGATGCGCGGGAAGTCGCCGGCCGTCGTCATCTGCTGGATGTAGCTGCCCAGGCCGGCGGCCTGCAGATGGGTGTCGCCCCAGGTCACGTATTCGGCCACGATGCTGGCGTTCCAGGAGCCGCCACTGGCCGTGATGGCGCCGGTCACGAAGCTCGGGAAGATGGCCGGCAGCAGGTAGCGCCGCCAGGCCAGCCAGCCCTTCAGGCCGAGGTTCTGCGCGGCCAGGCGCAACTCGGTCGGGATGGTGGACGCGCCCGCGACGACGTTGAACAGCAGATACCACTGCGTGCCCAGGATGATGAGGGGCGACAGCCAGATGTCGGGGTTGAGGCCCCACTTGACGATCAGCAGCACCGCGACCGGGAAGACGAGGTTGGACGGGAAGGCCGCGAGGAACTGGGCCACCGCCTGAACGCGGCCGGCGATGCGCGGGTTCAGGCCTATCCACACGCCGATGGGCACCCAGATCAGCGAGGCCACGGCGATCAGCGACAGCACGCGGGTCAGCGTGAACAGGCCGAGCTTGAACACATGGGCCGCCTCGCCCCAGCCCACCTCGGCATGGATGAAGCTGAGCATGCGCCACAGCGCGAACAGCACCAGGGCGGCGATCAGCGCGTCCCAGCCGCGCGCCCACAGCGGGTTGGCGGGCTTGGGGCGGGCGCGGATGGAGCGGCCGTCGTAGGTCTTGCGCAGCGGCCGGAAGCTCGCCGTGATCCAGCGCGCCGGCCACTCGCTCAGACGCTGCAGCAGCTCGGTGCGGCGCAGCCAGGTCAGCAGCCAGGACTGGGGCGCGTTCTCGCCGCCCGACTCCTCGAAGCGGAATTTGTCGGCCCAGGCCAGCAGCGGGCGGAAGAACAGCTGGTCGTAGAGCAGGATGCCGATCAGCATGCCGAGGATGGCCCAGCCGATGGCGGCCAGGTCCTTGGCCTCGATGGCCAGCGCGATGTAGGAGCCCACGCCGGGCAGCTTGATGTCCTGGCCGGCCACCGAGATCGCCTCCGACGCGACGACGAAGAACCAGCCGCCGGACATGCTCATCATCATGTTCCACAGCAGGCCCGGCATCGCGAACGGCAGCTCCAGCCGCCAGAAGCGCTGCCAGCCCGACAGCTGGAAGATGCGCGCCGCCTCCTGCAGCTCGCCGGGCACCGTGCGCAGCGATTGGTAGAGGCTGAAGGCCATGTTCCAGGCCTGGCTCGTGAAGATGGCGAACAGCGCCGCCAGCTCCACGCCGAACAGGTTGCCCGGGAACAGCGCGATGAAGGGCGCCACCGCGATCGCCTGGAAGCCCAGGATGGGGATGGACTGCAGGATGTCCAGCAGCGGCACCAGCACCTTCTCGGCCGCCCTCACCTTGGCCGCCAGCACCGCGAACACGCAGGCGAACACCACCGACGCCGCCAGCGCGATGAACATCCGCAGCGTGGTGCGCAGCAGGTAGTAGGGCAGGTAGGTGACGTCCAGGCTCAGCGGCAGCTGCTCGCCGAGGTGGAAGGGCTTGGCCATCTGCGAGGCGGCCAGCGCCAGCAGGATGAGCACGGACATCACCAGGGGCAGCAGCGCCCAGTCCCAGCGGTTGAAGCTGGCCTCGACGACGGGGCGGGGGAAGAAGCGACGGTCGGCCATGGTCCTCAGCAAAGGCGGCGCGCAGGCTAACGGGCCTGCATCTCAGCGGTGTGAACGCCCGCTGTCGCGGGCCTTGCGCCCGCCTTGCGCTGCGCCGTGGCCGAGGGCGCTATTCGAACAGATGACCGAGGTCGTGATGACCCATCTGGTCGGCCTTGGTGCGCAGATAGCGCTCGTTCTCGGGGCCGGGCCGGGTCAGCGAGGCCTCGCGCTCGACGACCTCGATGCCGAACTCGGCCAGCGCCGCCATCTTCAGCGGGTTGTTGGTCAGCAGGCGCACGCGGTTCACGCCCAGCGCGCGCAGCATGCAGGCGGCGGCGTCGTAGCGGCGCGCGTCGACGGGCAGGCCCAGCGCCGCATTGGCCTCGATGGTGTCGGCGCCGGCGTCCTGCTCGGCATAGGCGCGCAGCTTCTGCACCAGGCCGATGCCCCGGCCCTCATGGCCGCGCATGTAGACGATGGCGCCGCGGCCCTGCGCCGCGATGCGCTTCATCGCGCTCTCCAGCTGCGGCCGGCAGTCGCAGCGCAGCGAGCCGAAAACCTCGCCGGTCATGCACTCGGAGTGCACGCGCACGAGGGGCGGCTCGTCGCCGGTGAGCTCGCCCATGCTCAGCACGACATGCTCCTGGCCGCTCTTGCTCTCGCGGAAACCGTGGATGGCGAACTCGCCATACGGCGTCGGCAGGCGGGTGGAAACGATGCGTTCGATCTTCATGGGAGCCGCCATTCTCCTCCCGCGCGGCAAAACCGGCGCCGGGCAAGGCAGACTCCAGTCTCCAACGCAGGAGTTCACCATGCCCAAGACCGTCCAGTTCCAGCGCCCCGATGGCGCCAGCGTGTCCGGATATCTGGCCGAAGCCGAGGCGCCCCTGGGCGCCGTCGTCGTCATCCAGGAGTGGTGGGGCCTGAACGAGCAGATCCGCGGCGTGGCCCGGCGCTGGGCCAGCGCCGGCTTCACGGCCCTGGTGCCCGACCTCTACCGCGGCAAGAGCACCGTCGAGGAGGAGGAGGCCCACCACCTGATGACGGGCCTGGACTTCGGCGAAGCCGCGTCCCAGGACGTGCGTGGCGCCGTGAGCTATCTGAAGGGCTTGCAGCTCGGCAGCGGCAAGGTCGGCGTGACCGGCTACTGCATGGGCGGCGCGCTGACCCTGCTGTCATCCATGCTCGTGCCCGAGGCCGACGCTGCCGTCGTCTGGTACGGCATGCCGCCGGTTGAATATGTGGACGCGAGCAAGATCAGGCTGCCGCTGCAGGCCCACTGGGCCCTGCAGGACGAGTTCTTCGCCATCGCCGGCGTGGACGCGCTGGAGGCCAGGCTGCGCGAGGCCGGCGCGCGCTACGAGGGCCACCGCTACCTGGCCCACCACGGCTTCGCCAACGAGACGGCCCAGGGGCCTGGCCGCATCGCCAGGACGCAGTACGACGCGGCCTGGGCGCAGCAGGCCTGGGACCGCGCGATGCGGTTCTTCGGGCAGACTCTGGGCTGAGGCGGCGGACCGTTCAATAGCCGAGTCCGATCGACAGGATCGAACCTCAACTCGAATGCCCGGAATGGGCTGATTCAGGGGGGCAGCAGCGTGACCGCATCATTCGGTGCCTTGAAGGCACTTGCCCTGGGGGGCATGCTGGCGCTGGCCGTGGCTGCGGCGGCGAATCCCGTGGTCAAGGGTTTCGATCCCGTCGTCACCTTCTCGATCTTTCCGCCGCTGAAGCCGAATGGCACGGCCGACGATGCGCTGGAGACCGGCAATGTGAAGCGGGGTTATTTCCCGATGGCGGAGCGGGCCCGCAAGCCGTGGCGCATTGCCTATCTGTTCCCGCATATCAAGGACCCGTACTGGGTGGGCTGCAATTACGGCGTGATCACCGAGGCGCAGCGCCTGGGCGTGGGGGTCAGGATTTTCATTGCCGACGGCTATGACGACATCAAGGGCCAGTTGCGCAAGATGGCCGAGGTGACGGCCGACAAATACGACGCCATCGTCCTGTCGCCCATTGATCTGACGGCCAACAACGCGTCGATTGCCTGGGCGAAATCCCAGGGCATACCGGTGTTCGAGCTGGCCAACGACAGCACCAGCGACGACCTGGCGATCAAGGTCACCACCTCGCTGAAGGGCATGGGCGTGGAGGCGGCACGCTGGATGGTCCACGATGCGCTGCGGCGCGGCATGAAGTCCATCAATGTCGGCCTGCTGCCGGGGCCGCGGGGCGCCGGCTGGGTCAGCGGCGAGGTGGACGGCACCCGCGAAGTGCTCAGAAAGGCACCTATCGCCGTCAATATCGTCGACGTGAAATACGGCGACAGCGACCGCCATGTGCAGGGGCAACTGGCCAGGCAGCTGTTGCGCGAGCATGGCCAGTCGCTCGACTACGTCATTGGCTGTACCGGCTGCGCGCCCCCTGCCAGCGCCGAAATCCGGGAGGCGGGGCTGCAGAAGCAGGTCAGGGTCATCGCCTATGACCTGACGCGGGAAATCGCCGAGCTGATCCGGCAGGGGCATATTTCAGCCGCGGTCGACACCAAGGCGGTCAGCCAGGCCAGGGTGGTGACCGATGCGGTGGTCAATTACCTGGAGGGGCGTTCCGGAAACTCCCCTCACACCATCCTGATCAAGCTGGGCCTGGTGGATCAGAGCAGTTATCCGGACTACAGATTCGACACGACCATCGCGCCGGATGACTTCGTGCCGGTGTTCTCCTACAGCCCGGCCGACGAGAAATAGGCAGGCGCACGGGCCCTGGCGAAACCCAGCCCGCTCCGCGCTCAGATCGGCAGCGCCGTCGTCGCCTTCACTTCCTCCATCACCGCATAGGTGCGCGTCTCGCGCACGCCCGGCAGCGTCCAGATCACGCTGCCGATGAACTCGCGGTAGGCGCCCATGTCGCGCACGCGGGTCTTCAGCAGATAGTCGAAGCCGCCGGCCACGAGGTGGCATTCCAGGATCTCGGGCCGGGCCTGGACGGCGGCCTTGAAGGTGTCCATCACGTCCTGCACGGTGCGGTCCAGGTGCACCTCGATGAAGACCAGCATGGCCGCGCCCAGCTTGGCCGGGTTCAGCCGCGCCTCGTAGCCCAGGATGTAGCCGTCGCGCGTCAGCCGCTTCACACGCTCCAGCACGGCGGTGGGCGACAGGTGTACGGTTTCGGCCAGCTTGAGGTTGGAGATGCGCCCGTCGGCCTGCAGCACGCGCAGGATGCGTTCGTCGATCTTGTCGATCTCGTCGTCCATATGGATTTTGTTCGGCCGAAGTCGTGATCCTTGGAATTTAATCCAAGAAGACCCTGGATACATTGCCATATCCCACAGGAGACCGCCATGTCCACGCCCTTCGTCGCGCCGCCCGAGCAAACCCGCCTGCCCGACCCTTACCGCGCCGAGGCACCGGTCGTGCAGGCCCTGGCGGAGCGCCTGGGTGGCGGGCTGGACTGGTCCGGCGTGATCGCCATGGCCGGCCCCTGGGTCGAGCAGGTGAGGCGCAACCCGGCGCCGTTCTGGGCGATGGAATCGCTGCTGCGCGAGTACCCCATCACCAGCAGCGAGGGCCTGGCGCTGATGCGCCTGGCCGAGGCCCTGCTGCGCGTGCCTGACGCGCCCACGGCCATCGCGCTGACGGCCGACCAGCTTGGCCGCGCGGACTTCGACGGCGCCAGCGCCGGCAGCCCGCACAAGATGCTGGCCGCGCTGTCGGCCTCGGCGATTTCGCTGTCCAAGCGCTTCCTGCCCGGCGCCGAGGACGATGGCGGCCTGTTCAAGCGCCTGGGCGCTCAGACCGTCGTCGCGGCTACCGTGCGCGCCATCCAGCTGCTGGGCCGGCAGTTCGTGCTGGGCCGCAACATCGGCGAGGCCATGGGCGAGGCCGACGCGGCCCGCAAGGTGCAGAAGCAATTGCGCTTCAGCTACGACATGCTGGGCGAAGGCGCCCGCACCGAGGACGACGCGCGCCGCTACCAGGCCGCCTATGTCGGCGCGATCAAGGCCATCGCGGCCGGCCAGCGGGCGCATGCTGGTGATGTCGGCCCGGAGGCCTCGGACGGCATCTCCATCAAGCTCAGCGCGCTGTTCAGCCGCTACGAGGTGCTGCAGCGCGACCGCGTGTTCGCCGAGCTGCTGCCGCGTGTCTGGCAGCTCATCGAGCTGGCGGCCAACGCCAACATCAACCTGACCATCGATGCCGAGGAGGTCGACCGCCTCGAACTGTCCCTCGACGTGCTCGACAGCCTGGCCGCGCAGATCGCGCGCGCCTACCCGCAGTGGCGCGGCTTCGGCCTCGCCGTGCAGGCCTACCAGACGCGCGCGATCGCCGTCATTGACGAGGTCGGATCAATAGCCCGCAGGCATGGCCTGCGCTTCATGGTGCGGCTGGTGAAGGGCGCTTACTGGGACGGCGAGATCAAGCGTGCCCAGGAGCTGGGCCTCTCGCACTACCCGGTGTTCACGCACAAGCAGCACACGGACGTCAGCTACCTGGCCTGCGCCCGCGCGCTGATCCAGCACGCCGACGTCATCTACCCGCAGTTCGCCAGCCACAACGCCGGCACCATCGCGGCCATCGTGCAGATGGCGCGCGCGGCCGGCGCAGCCTTTGAAATGCAAAGGCTCCACGGCATGGGCGAGGGGGTGTACCGCGAGGTGCTGAAGGACGGCTCCATCCCCTGCCGCGTCTACGCGCCGGTCGGCGAGCACCGCGACCTGCTGGCCTATCTCGTGCGCCGCCTGCTCGAGAACGGCGCCAACTCCTCCTTCGTGCACCAGCTGGCCGACCCGCTGGTGCAGGTGCCCGAGCTGCTGGGCTCGCCGCTGCAGGGCCTGCGCGACACGAGCGCCCTGCCGCTGCCTCCGGCCCTCTACCTCGACGAGCAGGGCCGCGGCCGTGCCAACTCCACCGGCGCCGACCTGACCGCCCCGGCCCAGCGCCTGCCGCTGCAGGCCGCGCTGGAGGCCGTGCGCGTCGAGCCCGTGCCCGAGGCGACGGCCGCCGAGGTCGACGCCGCGATGCAGCGCCTGCAGGCCGGCTTCGCGAGCTGGAACGGCACGCCCGTGCCGCAGCGCGCCGCCATCCTGCGCCGCGCCGCCGACGCGCTGGACGCTCGCCTGCCCGAGTTCTGCGCCCTGCTCGTCAAGGAGGCCTTCAAGACCCAGGCCGATTGCGTCGCCGAGGTCCGCGAGGCCGTGGACTTCCTGCGCTACTACGCCGATATCGCCGAGCAGGACGCCGCGCTGATGCAGGGCCGTGGCGTCTTCGTCTGCATCAGCCCGTGGAACTTCCCGCTCGCGATCTTCGCGGGCCAGGTCGCCGCGGCCCTGGTGGCCGGCAACGCCGTGGCCGCCAAGCCGGCCGAGCAGACGCCCTTCGTCGCGCTGAAGATGGTCGAGCTGCTGCACGCCGCCGGCGTGCCGGCCGATGCCCTCGCGCTGCTGCACGGCGCCGGCGAGACCGTCGGCGCCGGCCTGGTGGCCCACGCGCACACGGCCGGCGTCTGCTTCACCGGCTCCACGGCCGTCGCGCAGATCATCAACAAGGCGCTGGCTGCAAAACAGAACTCACCGATCCCGCTGATCGCCGAGACCGGCGGCCTGAATGCGATGGTCGTCGACTCCACCGCCCTGCCCGAGCAGGTCATCGACGCCGTCGTGCAGAGCGCCTTCCGCTCCGCCGGCCAGCGTTGCTCGGCGCTGCGCCTGCTGTGCGTGCAGGACAGCATCGCCGACGGCGTCGTCGAGATGCTCAAGGGTGCGCTGCAACAGCTCTGGGTCGGCAAGCCCGAGCAACTCGCGACCGACGTCGGCCCCGTCATCGACGACGAGGCCCATGCCAACATCGCCCGGCATGTCGAGCGCCTGAAGCGCGACGCGAAGCTGATTGCCGAGGCGCCCGTGCACGACGTGCTGCCGCGCCAGATCCGCCCCGTGGCCTTCGAGCTGGAGCGCATCCAGCAGCTCGGCGAGGAAATCTTCGGCCCCGTGCTGCATGTGGTGCGCTTCCAGGATTCGGTCGACGAAGTCATCAAGGACATCAACGCACTCGGCTATGGCCTGACGCTGGGCCTGCAGACCCGCATCGACAGCCGCGCCCAGCGCCTGGCCGACGAGGCCCGCATCGGCAATGTCTACGTGAACCGCAACATCATCGGCGCCGTCGTCGGCGTGCAGCCCTTCGGCGGCGAGGGCCTGTCAGGCACCGGTCCCAAGGCTGGCGGCCCCGACTACCTGCGCCGCTTCACGGCCGAGCCGCGCGTGGACGCACCGGCCCCGGCACTCGCCCTCGATGGCCCGGCCACGCCGCTGGCCCTGGGCGCCGACGCCGCCTGGCGCGACACGCCGCTGATGGAGCGCATCACCACGCTGCGCCGCGCTTCCGACACGCTGGACGCGCCCACGGCCATCGCGCTGCGCAGCCTCTTCAATGCCGCGCAGACCCTGTTCGCCGACGCGGTGCTGCCCGGCCCCACCGGCGAGAGCAACACGCTGCGCCACCACGCCCGTGGCGTCTTCGCCGTGCTGGGCCGCGCCGAGAGCGGCCTGGCCGCGGTAGTCAGCGCGCTGCTGGCCGGCAACAGCGTCGTCTGGCTGGGTGGCGCCGAGCAGGCGCGCCAGGCCCTGCTGCATGCCGGCCTGCCGGCCGATGCGCTGACGCTGCTGCCCGAATCGGCCGCAGCCGGCGTACTCGCCGCGCCGCGCCTGGCCGGCGTCGCGCTCGCGTCCTCGGATGCCGCCACCGCCCATCGCCTCGCGCAGATCCTGGCGGCTCGTCCCGGCGCCATCCTGCCCCTGGTGACGGCGGCCGGCCATGCGCGCCAGCTCTACCGTTTCACGGCGGAGCAGACGCTGACGGTCAATACGGCAGCGGCCGGCGGCAACGCGGCGCTGCTGGCGGGCATGCACTGATCTGGAGATCCTAGAAACGGCAGTCGGGCACACCCGCTGGCCTGCCGCTGCGGGCCGCAAGCGGTGTTGCTCCTCCTCGTGGGCGAGAGCCCACGTCGTCGTCGCGCCTTGCTTGCAACCCGCTTCGACAGGCCCTCGGGCGCGCCCAACTGCCGCTTCTAGGATCGCGGCTCCGGTCGCCTGCGATAGCGCTCGGCGGCCACCTCACGCAGCGTCCGCAGCGTCGCCTCGGCGCCCGGCGACAGCTGGTGCTGGCGGCGCGTGACGATGCCGTAGGCGTCCATGCGCAGGCCCAGGTCGAAGGGCAGCACGGCCAGCAGGCCGGCGTCGAGATAGGGCAGCACCAGCTCCTGGGGCAGGGCGACGAGCATGTCGCTGCCGAGCAGCAGGTTGGTGATGACGGGCAGGGCCAGCGTCTCCACCGTCTCGACCGGCTGGTCCAGGCCGTGGGACAGGAAGAGCGCGGTCAGCCGGTCGCGCAGGATGCTGCCGTGCGGCGGCATGATCCAGGCCTCGCAGGCCAGGTCCTCCAGGCGCAGGTTCTCGCGCTCCATCAGCGGATGGCCGGCGCGCACGATGAGGCTGTGCGGCTCGTCGGTCAGCGGCTCGAAGTTCAGCTCGGCGGCCGATTCGGCGTCGAGGATGCGGCCGATGACGAGGTCGAGCTCGCCGTTGCGCAGGTGCTGGATCAGCAGCTTGCTGGTGTCCACCGTGATCGAGACCTGCACGCGCGAGTGGGTTGCCTTCAGCCGCTTGATGGCCTCGGGCAGCAGGCCGGTGGAGGGTGTCATCACGGTGCCGACGGCGACCCGGCCCGACAGGCCCGACTGCAGCTCCATCAGCTCCTGGTAGGCCGCGTCCATCTCGGCCAGGGCCGCGCCGGCGCGGCGGATCATCACCTCGCCATAGCGCGTCGGCTGCACGCCGCGCGGCAGGCGCTCGAACAGCGGCACGCCCAGGGCGTGCTCCAACTCGCCCAGCAGCTTGGACGCGGCCGGCTGCGTCAGGTGGGCCGCCTGCGCCGCATGCAGGATGGAGCCATGCCGGCCCAGCTCGACGAGCAGCACCAGATGGCGCGTCTTCAGGTGCGAGCGGACGAAGCGGTTGGCTTTGGGGTCGTGCATGCCGCGGGGATGCGATTACTCGTGATAAAGCTGGGAGCGGCCGCCGTCGATGAGGATGTCGGTCGCGTTGATGAAGCGGGCCTCGTCGCTGGCCAGGAAGAGGGCCGTGTAGGCCACCTCCTCCGGCGTGCCGACGCGCTTGCAGGGGAGCAGCTCGACCTGGCGCCGGGCTTCCTCCGCCGGGATGCTAGCCAACCATTCGACGACGCGCTCGGACAGGATGAGGCCGGGCGAGATCGAATTCACGCGCACGCCGCGCGCCGCGTACTGGATGCCCAGCGCCTTGGTCATGCCGATCAGCGCGTGCTTGGCGACGGGGTAGGGGAAGGCGCCCGGGATGATGCGGTGGCCGTGCACCGAGGCGATGTTGACGATGCTGCCGCCGCCGCCGGCCAGCATGCCGGGCAGCACGGCGCGGCTGCAGTGCAGCGCGCCTTCGAGGTCCACCGCGAAGCAGCGTTGCCACTGCGCCGCAGTCATCTCCAGCGGCTCGGCGAAGACGTCCATGCCGGCGTTGTTGACGAGCACGCCGATGGGCCCGAAGCGCGCGGCGCCCTGGGCGGCCATGGCCTGCACGGCGGCCTCGTCGGCGATGTCGGCGGCGACGAACATCGCGTTGGCCTCGCCCAGTTCCGCGACGAGCTCCGCGGCCAGCGCGGCTTCACCGGCCAGGCCGTTCAGGATGAGCTTGGCGCCCTCGGCGACGAAGAGCCGGGCGATGGCCTTGCCGATGCCCTGGGTCGAGCCGGTCACCAGCGCGACCTTGCCCTGCAAACGGGGAACTGAACTCATTGCGTGTAGCGCTTCCAGATGTCGAGCACGGGCAGCGCCCGGCCCTTGAAATCGAACAGGGTGGTGTTGGAGACGACGTTGGGGCCGGGCTCGGCCGAGCCCTCCTTCAGCGCCCAGCCGACCTTGCGGTTGGCGATCATGATCGGGTCCCAATACAGCACGCCGAGCACGCGCGGCGTGGCTTTCATCGCGCCGAGCAGCTCGGCCATGAAGTCGCGCTGGCCCTCGGGGCTGCTCATGCTGGCGGGATAGGGGCCGTTGTTCTCGAGCTGGCCGGGCCAGCCGTCGGCGCGCTTGGCCGCGAAGTTGAAGCCGGCCTCCATGACCAGCAGGTCGCAGTCGTAGCGCTGCGTCACGGCGGCGCTGAAGGCGGCCATCTGCGTGACGCTCTTGCGGGTCCAGAACGGGTAGTAGGACGAGCCGATGACGTCCCAGGCCACGCCCTGCTCGCGGGCATGATCGAACCAGTCGCGGTACTTGGCCTCGTCGCCGCCGCCGTCCAGGTGCAGCACGACCCGCGCGGCCGGGTGCACCGCCTTCACCGCGGCGTGGCCGGCCTTCAGCAGCGCGGCGAGGCGCGGCCAGTTCTGCGGCGTCGCGCGGCCCCAGGGGTAGAGCAGGCCGGACTCGATCTCGTTGCCCAGCGACACGAACTCCGGCGCCGTGCCCTGATCCACCATGGCCTGCATGACCTCGCGCGTGCGGGCCTCGACGAGGGCGTGCAGACGCTCGAAGCGCGCCGCCTCGTCGGGCAGCTGCTTCAGCTCGCGGCGCCAGGCATGGGGCGGGTCCTGGGTCTTGGAATTGGTCCAGAAGTCGCTGTAGTGCAGCGTCAGCTGGATCTGCATGCCCTGGGCCTTGGCGCGGCGCGCCAGGGCCAGCACGTCGGGCAGGTCCATCGAGCCCTCGGGCCAGTACCAGCCGTCGGCACCGGTGCCCGGGCCGGTGTGGTCGTAGAGCCGGATGCGCACGATGTTGTGGCCGTAGCGCTTCAGCAGGGCGAGGCAGTCGCCGGGCCTGCCGTCGCGGTCGCGGTAGACCGCGCCGGCGGCCTCCATCCAGGTCAGCGCCGAGATGTCGCCGCCGGCCAGGAAGGGCGCGGCGGCCTGCACGGGCAGCGCAGTCGCCAGCGCCGAGGCCAGCAGGGTGCGTCGATCAAGCACGGCGCTCGCCTCGGGTCTTCAGTTGGTCGAGCAGCACGGCAGCGAGCAGGATCAGGCCGCGCACCAGATATTGGTAGAAGGCGTCGACGTTGAGCAGGTTCATCACGTTCTCGACCGTGCCCATGATGAGCACGCCGATGACGACGCCGAAGATGCGCGCCTTGCCGCCCTGCAGCGACACGCCGCCCAGCACGCAGGCCGAGATGACGTCCAGCTCGAAGCCGGTGGCCGCATTGGGCTGGCCGCTGGTGATCCGCGAGGCCAGCACCAGGCCGGCCATGGCCGTGACGACGCCCTGCAGCAGGAAGATCCACACGCGCAGCCGCTCCACCTTCACGCCGGCCAGGCGCGCGGCCTCGGGGTTGCCGCCGATGGCCAGCGTGTTGCGGCCGAACACCGTGTGGTTGAGCAGCACGCCGAAGACGAGGAAGCAGGTCGCCGTCAGCCACACCGGCAGCGGCAGGCCGAGCCAGGTCGTGTCGCCGAAGCTGATGAAGCCCTCGTCGGCGATGCCCACCGCCTGGCCCTTGGACGCGATGAAGGCCAGGCCGCGCACCATCAGCATCGTGGCCAGCGTGGCGATCAGCGCGTTGACGCGCAGATAGGCGATCAGCACGCCGTTGCCAGCGCCGATCAGCGCGCCGGCCAGCAGCCCGCCGCCGATGGCCAGGCCCACGCTGCCGGTGCGCTCCAGCACCATCGCGCCCAGCACGCCGGCGAAGGCGATGGTCGAGCCGACGCTGAGGTCGAAGTCCCGCGAAGCCAGGCAGAGCATCATCGTGCAGGCCACCATGCCGATCTGCGCGACCGACAGCAGCAGGCCGATGACGTTGGCCGTGGAGAAGAAGTTCTCGACCGTGAAGGCCAGCACGACGAAGAGCAGGCCGTAGCCCAGCGTCATGCTGTGTTCCTTGAGCAGGGCGCGGGCGGGAGAGGTCATGGCGGGGCGCGGGGCGGTTTGGGGGAGGGAGGTCGTGTTCATGGTCAGTGCAGGGGCGCGACGGGCGCTCCCGTGATGTCGTCGGGCAGGGCCAGCGCGAGCGCGGCGGTCTCGCTGGCGTCGGCGCGGGCGAGCTCGCCGCTGATGCGGCCGTCGCGCATGACGATGAGGCGGTCGGCGATGCCCAGCACCTCGGGCAGCTCGCTGGAGATGACGATGACGCAGCAGCCCGCGGCCGCGACGTCGTGGATGATCTTGTAGATCTCGTTCTTGGCGCCCACGTCGATGCCGCGCGTGGGCTCGTCGAGGATCAGCACCTTCAGCCCCGGCTCGGCCAGCCAGCGCGCCAGGATGACCTTCTGCTGGTTGCCGCCGGACAGCAGGCGGATCTCCTGCTCGCGGCTGGGCGTCTTGATGCGCAGCTTCTTGATGAAGTCGTCGGCGCGGCTGGCCTCCTGGCGGTGGCGCAGGAAGATGCCGCCTGCCAGGCCGTGGCGGCGGCAGCTGATGTTGATGTTCTCGGCTACCGAGCTGTGGGCCAGGATGCCCTGCTCCTTGCGGTCCTCGGGGCAGAGCACGATGCCGGCCGCGATGGCGGCGCTCGGGCCGGCCGAGGACACCGGCTGGCCGTCCAGCCACACCTCGCCGCCGCGGCGCGCGTCGGCGCCGTAGAGCAGGCGCATCAGCTCGCTGCGGCCGGCGCCGACGAGGCCGAAGAAGCCCAGCACCTCGCCGGCCCGCACCGCGAAGCTCAGCGGCTCGGGCAGGCGGGCGCTGTGCAGGCCGCGCGCCTCCAGGCGCACCGGGCCGTGCTGGCGGCTGCGGTAGTCGTAGATGTCCTGCAGCTCGCGGCCCACCATGTCGGCGATCAGGCGCTCGCGCGGCACCGCGGCCATCGCGTCGTGGGTGACGATCTTGCGGCCGTCGCGGAAGATGGTGCAGGCGTCGCAGAGCTCGTACAGCTCCTCGAGGCGGTGCGAGATGTAGATCAGCGTGCGCCCTTCCGCGCGCAGGCGCTTGACGAGGCGGAACAGGATCTCGGTCTCGCGGTGCGACAGGCTGCTGGTGGGCTCGTCGAAGGCGATGACCTTGGCGTCCTGCATGACGGCCTTGCAGATCTCCACCATCTGGCGCTGGGCGATGGACAGGTCCGACAGCCGTGCGGCCGGGTCCAGCTCCACGCCGATGGCCGCGAGCTGCTCGGCCACGAGGCGGCGCGCGGCCTTGTGGTCCACGAGGCCGAGGCGCGTCGGCAGGCGGCCCAGCAGCACGTTCTCGGCCACGGTCAGCTCGGCCACGTATTGCAGCTCCTGGTGGATGATGGCCACGCCGGCCGCGATGGCATCGCCGGCCGAGTGGAAGTGACGCTCCTGGCCGTCCAGCAGCAGCCGGCCGCCGTCGGGCCGGTACTGGCCGCCGAGGATCTTCAGCAGCGTGCTCTTGCCCGCGCCGTTCTCGCCGAGCAGGCCCATCACCTGGCCGGGCCGCGCCTCGAAGCTCACCCCGTTCAGCGCCTTGACGCCGGGGAAGTGCTTGCTGATGTTGTCGAACTGCAGGGAAGACATTTCAGAGGCCCATCTGCTTCCGGAGTTCGGCCTGGTTCTGGCGCGTCATCAGCGTGCCGCTGGTCAGCGTGACCGCGGGCGGCTGCTTGCCGGCCGTGGCCCATTCGTACACGGCCACCGCGGTCTCGTAGCCGTGGCGTTTCGGGCTGATCAGCACCGTGCCGTAGAAGGCCGTGGGCGTCGGCTTGGTGAACTCGTTCATTGCCGTCTGGCTGCCGCCGATGCCGATGGCCAGCATCGCGTCGTGCTTGATGCCGCGGCCCTCCGCCGCGCGCACGGCACCCAGCGCCGCCTCGTCGTTCAGGCCGAAGGCCACCCAGCGCTTGAACTTGGCGTTCTTCGTGAACGCGATGTTGGCCGCGTTGAAGGCGCTCTCGGTGTCGGTCTTGGCCTGGGGCGCGTCGACGACGTTGGCGGCCGGCACGCCGGCGGCCTTGAGCGCATCGACGGCGCCCATCGTGCGGTCGCGGGCGGTGGGCAGCTGGTCGAAGGCCACGCGCAGCACACCGACCTCGTCCGGCTTCCAGCCGCGCGCCTTCATCTCGGCAAGCAGGCCCTGGCCGACCTGCTTGCCGATCTCGTAGCCCGAGATGCCCATGTGCGGGATGTCGGCGATGGGCTTGCCGGCGCCGTCCACGAGTTGGTCGTCCACCGACATGACCTTGAGGCCGTGGCGCTTGGCGGCGCGGTTCACGGCCACGCCCAGCTTCACGTCGGGCGCGCAGATGACGAAGCCGACGGCCTTCTGCGCCGCCAGGTTGTCGATGGCGGCCATCATCTTCTCGCCGTTGGGGATGCCGATCTTCACCAGCGTGAAGCCCTTGTCCCTGGCGGCCTGTTCGGCAAAGCGCCATTCGTCCTGGAACCAGGGCTCCTCGGCCTGCTTGACGAGGAAGCCGACCTTGACCGGCTCGGCGGCCAACGTGGCCAGCGGGGCGGCCAGCAGGGCCAGGGCGAGTGCGGCGCGTCGTTGCATCTTCAACATCGTTGTCTCCGTGTTCTTAGTCTTCAAACAGGGCGTCGGGCACGCCGAGTGGCTTGGGCAGGCGCAGGCCGAACAGGCTGCCTGACAGCGGCTGCGCGGCGAGGGCCTCGCGGCCCAGCTCCGAGCGGGCGGTGGTCACCATCAGCTGGTCCAGGTCCTCGCCGCCGATGGCGGGACAGCTGGTGTGCGCGGCCGGCGCGGCAAAGCTGTCCAGCAGCCGGCCTTCGGGGTCGTAGCGTGCCACACGGCCGGCGCCCCATTGCGCATTCCACAGGCAGCCCTCGGCGTCGACGATGGAGCCGTCGGGCCAGGCGTCGGGGCGGTCCATGCGGGTGAACTCGCGAATGTTGTCGACCTGGGCCGTGTCGGCGTCGTAGTCGCACTGCTGGATGCGCTGGCTCAGCGTGTCGCAGAAGTACATCGTGCGGCCGTCCAGGCTGAAGCAGATGCTGTTGGCGATGGCCACCGCCGGCAGGGCCAGCCGGCGCAGGCCGCGCTGCAGCGAGAACTGGTAGAAGCTGGCAATCGTGGAGATTGGCCTGCGCTCGCGCGCCTCGTTCAGCGTGCCGAAGACGAAGTTGCCGCGCCGGTCGGTGCGCCCGTCGTTGATGCGGGTGCGCGGCTCGGCCGCATCCACCGGTGCCATCGTCTGCAGCTGGCCCAGCGCCAGGTCGTCGCCCAGCGTGGCCAGGCACAGGCGCTTGGCCAGGCCGAGCAGCACGCGGCCGGAGCGGCAGTGGGCGAAGCTGCCCAGCCGGTCCGGCAGGCGGCAGGACTGCGGCGCCTCGCTGCCGGGCCGCCAGGCGAACAGCGTGGCGCCCTCGATGTCGGTCCACCACCAGCGGCCGGCCTGCCACAGCAGGCCCTCGCCGAGGGTGGCGGCCTGCGGCAGAGCGAGCTCAAGTCGGCCTTCGGCAGTCGTGGCGGGCCGCGGGGCGGGGCGGGTCATGGGCTCGGTCTCCGGTGTTCTGTTGGTCGGGGGGCTGGGCTGTCAGCCCCTGCTCGCTAAGTTACGGAGCCGTTCCATATCGGACTAATGAATTCTTTCGGTCGATCTATCCGGCGCCGGAATAGCTCGCGCTCAGGGCGCGATCTCCAGGCGGTAGACCGGCTTCACGCTGACCCCCCGCAGTTCGGCGACCTGTGGCTTTTTGTCCGCGAAATCGGGGCGGTGGGCGCGGTCGATGTAGATGGGTGCGTCGGCGCGCAGAGGCAGCACGCTCAGGCTCAGCGGCTGCTTCAGCAGGGCCTGCAGGTGCTTCAGCCCCACCTGCCAGCGCTGGCCGTTGTAGTACCAGTCGTCCAGCAGCCGCGTGCCGGCGAACAGGCGGCCGATGTCGCCGACGAAGTCCAGTTCCAGCAGTGCGTCGTCGAGGCCCTGCAGCGAGGTGGTGGAGAGGTCCAGCCGCCAGCTCGCCGCCTGGGCGAAGGCCTCGGGAATGGGTTGCAGGGCCGCGCCGGCCAGGCCGCCGCGCAGCACCGGCGGCGCCGTGCCGGCCTCGCGCACGAGGCGGGGGGTGACGGCGATGTCGTGTGCCGGCAGTGCGGCCTCCAGCCACCGGAAGACGCCCTCGGGGCTCGCGGCCATCAGTGCGGCGCCGTCGGCATGGGGCTTGGCGAGCGCCGGGTAGACGGCGAGCCGCATGCGGGGCTCGCCGACCGAGCGCAGCTGCAGCCGGCCCCGCTCGACCGACACCTGCTGCGCGCTGAGCACGGCGCGGCGCTGGCCGCCCAGCTCGACGATGCTGAGCTGGCGCGCCTGGGCCTCGCTGAGCAGCAGCACGCTGACCGCACGGCCATTCGCCTCGCCGATGCGCTGCAGCGCGGCGCCGCCGGCCTGCAGCGTGCGCAGGCTGCCGGCGACGCTGAACTCGGCCGGGATGCCCTCGCTGGCCGAGAACAGATAGACGATGCCGTCGCGGCCGGCGTCAAGGCGCGCGATGGGCTGGGCGGTGGCGTAGTCGAGAGCGACGCCGTCCAGGTCCAGGCCGAAGGGCCAGACGAAATAGGCGCCGTCGGCGATGTCGACCGGCCGGCTCGGCAGTGTCAGCGTGCGGCTCGGCAACTGGATGCTGAAGCGCAGCGCCTGCCGGGCCGGCATCGCGTACTGGCGCACATGATTGTTGAAGAACAGGAAGCCGCTGTCGCCGCGGCTGCGCACCGACCAGCGCGGCTGCGCCAGGTCGGCCGGCGTGTCGGGCGTCACGTCGGGCTTGCGCACCGTCATCGTCGCGAGCGGGGCGCCGAAGTCGTGCAGGAAATAGTGCAGCGGGCGCAGCCTCTGCAGCACCGGGCGCTGCTGGCCGTCGGGGCCCAGCGGCGCATTGAAGTCGTAGCTGATGCGCGGCGTGTCGTTGTAGCCGCCGCTGAGCGTGCTTTCCTCCAGGCCGGTGCCGGCGGTGCTGAGCGGGTTGCGGCCGCCGTGGAACATGTAATAGCCCAGCAGGTTCACGCCCGAGCCCAGCTGCACGGGCAGCATGGACGCGATGTCGTCGGGGCTGACCAGCGTGCGGCGGCGATACATGGCCGGCAGGCCGGCGCCGTATTCCGCGCCGAGGAAGGGCACGCGGTCCATGTCGGTCTCGGCCGTGCCGGGCGCGCTGGCCGCGGTCTGCGCGCCGAGGTCGCCGCTGACGCGGCTGCCGAAGCGAAAGGCATAGGTCTCCTTGGGCGGCAGCTCGGTCGTGCTGGTGCCCCAGGGCTCGTCGGGGTAGCCGCCGAACACCGGCGTCACTTCGCCCGAGGGGTAGACCGTGCCGTCCCAGCCGGTCACGGTGTAGAGCGGCACGTCGAGGCCGGCCTTCAGCGCCAGGGCCTTCAGCTTGCGGATATGACCCTCGCCGCGGCCGGGGCCGGTCAGGTTGTATTCGTTCTCCAGCTGCACGCCGATGACGGGGCCGCCGTCCTTCCACAGCTGGCCGCGCAGCTGGGCGCCGATCTGCGCATAGAGCTGCTCGACATGACCGAGGTATTGGGCATCGTCGCGGCGCGTGGGCATGGCGTCGACGACCCAGTCCGGCACGCCGCCGTAGCGCGCCTCGCCGTGCGCCCAGGGGCCCAGGCGCACCAGCACCTTCAGGCCGGCCTGGCCTGCGAGCTGCACGAAGCGTCGCAGGTCGCGGTTACCCTGCCAGTCGAAGCTGCCCGCCACCGCCTCGTGGTGGTTCCAGATGACATAGCTCGCGACGATGTCGACGCCGGCCGCCTTCATCTTGGCCAGCTCGGCGGCCCAGCTCGCGGCGGGGCTGCGCGAATAGTGGAACTCGCCCATGACCGGCAGCCAGGGCCGGCCGTCGCGCAGCAGGTACTGGCTGTTGGCGGCCAGCGTGTGGCCACCCGGCGCGCTGCCGCTGCCGAGCTTCAGGTGGCCGGTGGCCGGCGCAGTGGCGGGGGCGCTGGCGTCGAGCTTGAGCAGCGTCTGGCCCTGCGCCTGCGCGCACAGCAGCGCGGCCAGGGCGATCAGCCTGGTGGGGCGGTTCATGCGGTCTCCGGGAGTTGTCGTTGTCGTGTCGCGGTCGTCGCTGCGGCCGTCGATATGGCCGTCAGTGCGGCTGCCAGGCGTTGACGAAGGCGCGCGCGCGGTCGGCCACGTCGGCCGCGCTCATGCCCGGCGCGTACAGCGCACCACCCAGGCCGAAGCCGCTGGCGCCGGCATGGCGGTAGATGGCCATGCCTCCTGGCGTGATGCCGCCCACGGGCAGCAGGCGCAGCGACTTGGGCAGCACCGCGCGCAGGGCTTTCACGATGGGCGGCGTGATCAGCTCGGCCGGGAAGAGCTTGACCGCGTCGGCGCCGGCATGCACGCAGGCGAAGGCCTCGGTCGGCGTGGCCGCACCCGGCACGCAGTACAGGCCGCGTGCCTTGGCCAGCGCGACGAGCTGGGTGTCGGCATGCGGCATCACGATCAGCTGGCCGCCGGCCTGCTGCACGCGGGCCACGGCCTCGGTGTCGAGCACGGTGCCGGCGCCGATGAGGGCGTCGCCCGGCAGGCCTTGCGCGAGGCGGGCGATGCTGTCCAGCGGCTCGGGCGAGTTCAGCGGCACCTCGATGAGCCGAAAGCCGGCCTCGTACAGCGCCTCTCCGATGGCCAGCACCTCGCCCGGCTTCACGCCGCGCAGGATGGCCACCAGGGGCAGGGCCGCGAAGGCGGCGTCGAAGCGGTTGGGGCTGTTGCTGCTCATCGCAGGCCTCCTGGTTGGGCCAGCCGCCACAGGCCGGCCGGCGCGGTGTTGGACAAGGCCTGCGCGTCGGGTTCACCGAACAGGGCCAGCGCGCGGGCATAGCGCTCGCAGAGGGCGGGTTCGCCGATCAGGCGCAGCGCCGCGCCGCGCAGGCCCCGGGCCGCGCGCCAGGCCAGGCCGGCGCGCAGTTCGTGGCCGATCAGCAGGCCCGACAGGTAGTCGGCGCCGTCCGCGAGCGCGAGGCGGCCGGCCAGGCCCAGGCTGCGCACGCCGAAGAGTTGATTCGGCAGGCCGGCCTCGCCGTGGTCGCGCGCGGCGGCCACGCCCTGCTCGAAGGCCTCGGCCGATGCCGCGGCGGTGTCGGCCGTCATCAGCCGGCCCAGCACCGAGTGCTGGCGCAGCACGGCGAACAGCTCGCCGGTCATCTGCGTCGCGAAGCCGCCGACGCGACCGTCCTGCACTTGCACCCATTTGCTGTGCGTGCCCGGCAGCACCAGGCAGGCTTGGGGCGCCAGCGCGGGTTCGAGCTGCAGCGCGCCCAGCACCTGGGTCTCCTCGCCGCGCATCAGGTCGGGCGCGCCGGCCGCGCCGTTGCAGCGCAGGCCCGGCAGCAGGCGCACGGTGCGGCCGCGCCAGTCGACGTCGACGGCCAGGCGCAGCAGCGCGGCCTCGTCGGCCGGGCAGTCGGCATAGGGCACTTCGCGCCAGCCATGCTGGCTGCCGACCATGCCGCAGGCGAGGAGGGGCGCCGAGCCCGCGTGCCAGTCGGGGATCAGCGCGTCCAGCGCGGCGACGAACTCCTCGGCGCGGCCGTGCAGCGTCGAGGCGCCGGCGGCGGACTGGCGCAGCTCCAGCACCTCGCCGCCCGGCCCGAGGCGCATGGCACGCAGGCTGGTGCTGCCCCAGTCAAGACCGATCATCACCACTCCGCGACCGAGCCATCGGCGTGGCGCCACAGCGGGTTGCGCCAGTCGGGCGCGACCTGGCTGGCGGCGATGACCTTGTCCTCATCGACGACCACGCCCAGGCCCGGCTTGGTCAGCGGCTTCATGGTGCCGCCCTCGATGTGGAAGTCTTCCTTGTTCAGCACGTAGTCGAGCAGCTCGCCACCCTGGTTGTAGTGGATGCCCATGCTCTGCTCCTGCAGCACGGCGTTGTGCGAGACGAAGTCCACATGCAGGCAGGCCGCCAGCGCGATGGGGCCGAGCGGGCAGTGCGGTGCCAGGGCCACGTCGTAGGCCTCGGCCATGGCCGCGATCTTGACGCACTCGGTGATGCCGCCGGCATGCGAGAGGTCGGGCTGCACGATGGCCAGGCCGCCGCCCTGGAAGACGCGCTTGAACTCGAAGCGCGAGTACATGCGCTCGCCTGCCGCCAGCGGGATGCTGGTGTGCTGGGCCAGGCGGGCGTAATGCTCGTCCTGCTCGGCCAGCACGGGCTCCTCGACGAACAGCGGCCGGTAGGGCTCCAGCGCGCGCAGCAGCGGCTTGGCCATGGGCGCGGCCACGCGACCGTGGAAGTCGATGCCGAACTCGATGTCATGGCCGAAGGCCGCGCGGATCTCGGCGATGCGGGCCACCGCCTCGTCCACCTTGCGCGCGCTGTCGACGATGCCGAGCTCCTCGGTGCCGTTCATCTTGAAGGTGTCGAAGCCACCCTCGCGCAGCCGCTTGATGTCGCGGATGACGTCGGCCGGGCGGTCGCCGCCGACCCAGGAGTAGACCTTCATGCGGTCGCGCACCAGGCCGCCGAGCAGCTCGTGGACCGGCGCGCCCAGGGCCTTGCCCTTGATGTCCCACAGCGCCTGGTCGATGCCGGCGATGGCGCTCATCAGGATGGCGCCGCCGCGGTAGAAGCCGCCGCGGTACATGACCTGCCAGAGGTCGTTGATGCGCGACGGGTCCTGGCCGACGAGATAGGGCTCGAACTCGTGCACGGTAGCCTCGACGCTGCGGGCCTTGCCCTCGATGACCGGCTCGCCCCAGCCGCTGATGCCGGCGTCGGTGTCGATCTTCAGGAACATCCAGCGTGGCGCCAGACGGTAGGTCGTGAGCTTGGTGATCTTCATGGCCATTGCAGCAGTAACGGCCGGCAGCTTATGGCGATGCGCTAGATCGGAAATATGCTTTGTTTGCCCGGAGATATCCGATTTGGGGATAGGTGTGGGCGGTCGGTTTTCGGATCAGGTCGGCGGCGTCGCTCGGGCGCTTGGCGGCGGTGCGCGCCTGTCGGTACGGTCGAGGCGCCTTGCCTCCGGGCAGAGAGGGGTTCGCCGGGATTGATGGCGGAGATACCGAAGGGCGTCCCAGTTCTTGAACGGGCGACCGATTTGCAGCGGGTGTCGCGAGCCTACGCACGCTATATGGCGCCAAGCAGTCGTTCGGCCCGACGACAGCCGCTGATCGCAACGACGGGTTTACAAGGTCCTACCGTGGTCGGGCGCCCTGGACGGTTCACGCGCGCCAATGACGGCTTCCCTTCCGCTTGAACTCACGGTCACGACCCATTGCAGTCTTAATGTGGAAGACCTCTCCTGCCGGACGTGACGACGCCTGACCTGACGCCGGCCGGAGCGTTGGGGCGCGATGGGAGGACGCGTCAGGCGGCG
>NZ_SMBU01000023.1 GCF_004342485.1 Roseateles saccharophilus | reverse complement strand
CGCGAGTGTTGCTTGCTTCATGCGAGCATCATCCCGACGCAGCGCTCACCTTGCCACCTGATCAACCCGCAAGGCGGACCTTAATCAGCGTAGCCTTAGCCTTCCTGCTGCGCCTTGATCCAGCGGTCGACCGTGTCTTCCAGAACCTTCAGCGGCACGTTGCCGGTCAGCAGGACGAGGCTGTGGAATTTGCGGATATCGAAGCGATCACCCAGTGCGGCCTTGGCCCTGTCCCGCAGCGATTCGATCTTCAGGCGGCCCAGCATGTAGGCGCAGGCCTGGCCGGGCCAGACGACGTAACGGTCGACTTCGGTCGTCGGGATGCCGTAGTCGATGGCCTGCTGGCGGGTCCACTTCATCGCGTGCAGGCCGGTGTCCACGACCAGGCGGCGTGCGCGGAACAAGGCGTCGCTGAGCTGGCCCAGCTGGCCGACCGGATCGCCCTCGTACCAGCCGTTCTCCGCGGCCAGTTGCTCCGCATAGAGCGCCCAGCCTTCACCGTAGCCTGAGTACCAGCCGAACGCCATCGTGCGCCGGAAGTGCGGCAGGTCCTGCGCTTCCTGCTGGATGCTGGCCTGGAAATGGTGACCGGGCACGGTCTCGTGATAGACGAGGGTGCGCATCCTGCCGACATCGAACTCGGGCCCCGGCAACGGGGCCCAGAAGATGCCGGGTCGCGAGCCGTCCGGTGCGGGCAGGGTGTAGTGGGCTGCCGCGGTGGCCTCGGTCAACGCGGGTTCCCGGCGCACCTCCACCGGGGCCTTGGGCAGCACATCGAAGAGCAGCCGGCTGCGAGCCTCGGCGTCGCGCAGGATGCTGGTGTAGCGGGCCAGCAGATCGGGGCGCGGGTCGGCAGCCTTGGGCTGGCGGTCGGCGTTCATCCTGGCGTAGCGGTCCTTGACGCTGCCCTTCACGTAGCCGAGCTGGCGCAGCAGGCCGTCCATCTGCGCCTCGATGCGCGCCACTTCGGCCAGACCGATGGCGTGGATCTGGGCCGGCGTGTATTCGGTCGTGGTGCTCTTGCGCAGCATGGCCGCGTAAAAGGCGGCGCCGTTCTTGAGCCGCCAGACGCCGGCGTCGTCCGTGGTCAACGGCAGTTGTTCGCGCATCAGCGCCAGGCCGCGCCGCCAGGCCGGCAGAACCCTGTCCGCGACGATGCGCTCGGCCTTGGCGCGGGTCACCTCTCGAGCCTGCGGCGACAGGCCATGAATCCGCTCCATGCGATCAGCCAGGCTGGTCACCAGCACGTTCTGAGCGGGCCGCGGCGCGAGAAACGCCTCGAATTGCGCGATCACTTCCTCGGTGATGAAGCGTGGCATCAGCACGCCCTTGGCCTGGGCGGCCCGTGCACGCTCGATGCCCTGGTCCATCAACCGGGAAAGGCCGGACAGGCGCTGCAGATAGCTCCGCAGATCCCGTGCATTGCGCAGAGGCTGTTGCTGGCTCATGAAGTTGATGGACCTGACCTGCAGCCCGTCCATCTGCTCGAACAGATACCCGGTGTCGAGATATTCGGCGGCGGCGATGCTCTGCGCCAGCGTCCAGTTGATCAAGCCCAGCGAGTCGCGTTGCGTCGGCGTCAGGGTGTTGGCGTCGAAGCGGTGCAGTTCGGCCAAGGCAAGGCGATCACGGCGGACCTCATCGAGCTTCGCGGGCTTGGCGATTTCCTCCCATCGACCGTCCAGCGGGGCCTGCTCCTCGCCCTGGAAATATTGCATCCGGGTGGACATGACCGGGTCGGCGCGCATGCGCTGCGCGGCCAGGTTCTCGGCCCAGGTGTCGAAGTCCGAACCGGCCCGGGCCGTCGTGCCGATCAGGCCGGCAAACGACAGCAGTGCCGGGATGAACAGGGAGCGAACAGTGCGCATTTCAGTCCTCTATCGAGTGCGGCTTCAGTTGGCCGCCAGATCCGCGATCCGGCCGAAACCACCGCGGCCATTTGGGCGGGCCCGAGCGTAGCCGTTCGGTCGATCCGTCGGGGAGCGGTCATGTACGGATCTGGGTCAAAGCTGCCACCAGGCCGGCAGCAGGGCGCGCACCTCGGGCCGCAGATAGCGCTGGTCCATCAGCCAGACCCAGCCGCGGTCGTCCACCGAGCGCAGCACGCGGCCGGCGGCCTGCACTACCTTCTGCAGGCCGGGCACGAGGTCGGCATAGCCGTGGTCGGCGCCGAACATCGCGTCCAGCCGCGCGCGCAGCTGCTCCTGCACCGGCGACACCGGTGGCAGCCCGAGCGTCGCGATGAAGGCGCCGATCAGGCGTGTGCCGGGCAGGTCCACGCCCTCGGCGAAGGCGCCGCCGAGCACGGCGAAGCCGATGCCGCGGCCCTGCGGCACGAAGCGGTCGAGGAAGGCGCGCCGCGCGGCGTCGCCCATCGCGCGGGCCTGGCTCCATTGCGGCAGCTCGGGGTGTCGGCGCGCCAGCCGCGCAGCGGCCTTGTCGAGGTAGTCGAAGCTGCTGAAGAAGGCGAGGTAGTTGCCGGGGTGCTCGCCGAACTGCGCGGCCAGCACGTCGACGAGGGCGTCCAGCGAGGCGTCGCGGTGGGCATAGCGGGTGGACAGGCGCGCGACGCGCACGCTCAGGTGCTCGGGCGGGAAGGGCGCGGGCACGTCGATCCAGGCGCTGTCCTCGGGCAGGCCGAGCAGGTCGCGCTGGTAGTCGGCCGGCTCGAGGGTGGCGGAGAACAACGTGACGCTGTGCAGGGCCTCGAAGCGTGGTTTCAGGAAGAAGCCGGGCACGATGTTGCGGATGGACAGCAGTACGTCCAGGTCGGCCTCCGGTTCGTCCAGCAGCGACAGGTTGGCCGGCGCGGCAGGCTGCACGGCGACGGCGCTGCGCTGCAGGTCGCACAGCGAATGCGGGCCGAACTTGTCGAGCACGCGCAGCAGGGCCAGCACCTCGAAATAGAACTGCATCAGCGGCCCGGTTTCGAGCGGGTGGGCCTGGAAGTGTTCGCCCAGCGTCATGCCGACGAACTGCAATGCTTCGGCCAGGGCCTCGGGCAGGTCGCCGTCGAAGGCGCGGTAGTCGTCGGGCTGGGCGCGTGCCAGTTCGGCCAGTTCGCGGGCGAGGCGCCGCAGCGGCGCGCGCAGGGCCTGGGGCGCGCGGGTCTCGGCGCTGCGGATGCCGTCCAGGCTGAGCGTGGCGCTGTACATCGCGCGTGCGCGTTCGACGAGGTTGTGGGCCTCGTCGACCGCCAGCGCCAGCTTCCAGCCCTGGGCCTGGGCCAGGCCGAAGAGCTGGCCGTGGGGGTCGAAGGCATGGTGCACGTCGCCGACGACGACGTCGGCCCAGCGCAGCAGCTCCTGGCCGAGGTAGTAGGGGCAGATGCCGTGGGCCAGCGCGATGCGGCGCTGGGCGGTCGGGTCCAGCCAGGCCTGCTGGACGGCCTCGGCGCGGGCCCGGGGCAGGCGGTCGTAGAAGCCGCTGGCCAGCGGGCAGGCGTCACCGTGGCAGGCCTTGTCCGGGTGCTCGCAGGCCTGCTCCTTGGCGACGAGCGTCAGCACACGCAACGCGCCTTGCGGCGCGTCGGCCGTTGGCCGCAGCGCCGGGCTGGCCTCGCGCACGCTGTTCAGCGCGTCGAGAGCCATGATGCGGCCGGTGCCCTTGCAGGTCATGTAGCCGATCTTGTCGAGCGCTTGGGCGGGCATGGCGCGCAGCAGCGGGTAGAGCGTGCCCAGGGTCTTGCCGATGCCGGTGGGCGCCTGGGCCAGCAGGCAGCGGCCGTTGGCCGCGGCGCGGTAGACGGCCTCGGCCAGCAGGCGCTGGCCCGGGCGCAGCTCGCCCAGCGGGAAGGGCAGGGTGCTCAGTGCGGCATCGCGGGCGGCGCGGTGGCCGGCCTCCTGGGCGGCCCAGGCCTCGAAGGCGCGGCAGCGGGCCTCGAAGCCGGCCTGCAGGGCGGCGGCCGTGGCGGTCTCGCGCAGCACGGTCTCGTTTTGCGTATCGGCGTCCACATAGACCAGGGCCAGCTCCAGCTCGGCCAGGCCGCGGTCGGCGACGATCAGTGCGCCATAGGTCTGCAGCTGGGCCCAGTGCAGCGCGCGACGGTTCTCGGGGATGGCCTCGACCGGGCCGCGGATGGTCTTGATCTCCTCCAGCCGGTTCACGTCGGCCTCGTAGCCGTCGGCCCGGCCGCGCACGCGCAGGGCCCCGTACAGGCCTTCGAGCGGCAGCTCGGTTTCGTAGCCAGGCGAGCGGCGCACCAGCACGGCCAACTGGCCGGCCTGCCCTTCCAATGCGGTGGCCGAGGGCGTGAAGCGCCGGTCCAGGTCGCCGCGCTTGGCGGTGAACTCGCAGAGGCTGCGGACCGAGACGGTGTAGGTCCAGTCGCTCAAAACAGATTCAGGTTGTCAGGGGCCGGCATGGGTTCGGCGCGGGGCGGCGCGGCGGCCAGCGCCTCGCCTGCATGCACGAGGTTGCCGATGCGCACGCCCATCAGCCGCAGCCGCTTGTCGAACTTCACGCGCTTCAGGCACAGGCCCACCGCGTGGCGGATGTCGGCGGCGCTGGCGATGGCGGCCCTGACCGTCTGGTCGCGCGTGACGGTCACGAAGCCCTCGAAGCGCAGCTTGATGCCCACCGTTTTGCCCGCGTAGCGCTTGCGGGCGAGGTCGCGGGCCAGGCTCTCGCAGAGCTCGTCCATGATGGCGCCGAGCAGCACACGGTCGTGCACCGCGTGCAGGTCGCGCTCGAAGGTGGTCTCGCGGCTGATGGACACGGGCTCGCTGTGCGTGACGACCGGGCGCGAGTCGCGGCCGTGCGAGGCGTTGTGCAGCCAGTTGCCATAGCTCTCGCCGAACTGCTCGACCAGCCAGGCGGGCGAGGCCGCGGCGATGTCGCCGACGGTCGCTATGCCGATTGACAACAGCCTGTCGCCGGCCTTGGGCCCGATGCCATTGATCTTGCGCACGGCCAGCGGCCAGATGCGCGTGGGGATGTCGTCCAGCGTCAGCACGCTGATGCCGTCGGGCTTGTCCAGCTCGCTGGCGATCTTGCTGAGCAGCTTGTTGGGCGTGATGCCGATGGAGCAGGTCAGGCCGGTGGCGCGGCCCACCGAGTTCTTGATCTCGCGCGCCACCGCCTTCACGCCGCCCAGCGGGTCGTGGCCGACGGCGTCGCGCACGCCGGGCACGTCGCTCAGGTCGATGTAGATCTCGTCGATGCCGCGGTCCTCGATGACGGGTGCGACTTCGGCCACGGCGGCCTTGAAGAGGCGCGAGTATTTGCGGTAGCTGTCGAAGTCGGCCGGCAGCAGGATGGCGTCGGGCGCACGCAGCGCGGCCTTCATCAGCCCCATGGCCGAGAACACGCCGAGGTCGCGGGCCGCATAGGTGCTGGTCGTGACGACGCCGCGGCCGGTGTAGTCGCGCAGCTTCGAATAGCGCCAGCTGCCGTCCTCCAGCTGCCGCGGCGCGTCTGCGCGCCGCCCGCCGATGACGACGGCCTCGCCCCTGAGCTGCGGATAGCGCAGCAACTCGACGGACGCGTAGAAGGCGTCCATGTCGAGGTGGGCGATCCAGCGGTCGGGCTGTTGCATGGCATGAATTGTCCCGCGCGAGCTGCCAGCGCCTGACAGCATCGGCAGAATGCGCCGGCTGCCACCCTACGATGGAAAGACGACCGATGCGCGTCCTGCTGTTGCTGTGCTCCTGCCTGCTGCTGGCCGCCTGCGCCGGCGCGCCCCTGAACCCGCCGCGCAACAAGCCGGCGGTGGCCGAGCCAGCGGCGCGCGAGCCCCAGGGCGTGGCCAGCGAGACCATCGTCGCGCTGAGCTTCTCGGGCGGCGGCCTGCGGGCGGCGGCCTTTGCCTACGGCGTGCTGGAGGGCCTGCGCGAGCAGCCGTCGGCGGGCGGGCATACGCTGCTGGATGACGTGGGCTTCATCACCAGCGTGTCCGGCGGCTCGATCACGGCGGCCTATTTCGGCCTGCATGGCCCCGAGGGCCTGAAGGGCTTCCGGGACAAGGTGCTGCTGCGCGACGGCGAGGCCGGGCTGCGCTTCAGCCTGTTCAACCCCAACAACCTGATGCGGCTGTTTGCCGGTGGCCTGAACGACCGCAGCAACCTGAACGACTGGCTGGACCGCGACGTCTTCCAGGGCGCGACCTTCGCCGACCTGTTCCGCCACCAGAAGCCGGTCGTCTGGATCAATGCGAGCAACGCCCAGTACCGGCTGGCCTTTCCCTTCCACGAGCGCGCCTTCGACGCGATCTGCAGCGACCTGGCCAGCTTCCCGGTGTCGGAGGCGGTGGCGGCGTCCATGGCGGTGCCGCTGTTCTTCGCGCCGGTCGTGCTGGAGAAGTTCCCCGAGGCCTGCCGCAAGCCGCTGCCGCCCGGCCTGACCGAGGCCGCCGGCGCCGAGCGCGACGACCAGCACCGGCTGCGTCTGGCGCTGCTGCGCGCGCTGAAGGACTTCCGCGACCCCAAGGCGGGGCGCTATCTGAAGCTCGTCGACGGCGGCGTGACGGACAACCTCGGCCTGGTCAGCATCCTGCAGAGCCGCCTGCTGCTGAACACGCCCTATGGCCCCATCAGCGAGCACGACGCGGCGACGATGCGGCGCATGCTCTTCGTCGTCGTCGATGCCGGCCAGGGCCCGAGCGGCGACTGGGGCCGCGAGGTGGCCGGGCCCTCGGGCGTGGACATCGCGACGGCGGCCGTCGACACGGCCATCGAGAGCACGATGCGCATGAGCTATGCCTACTTCGTGCCGATGATGCGCAACTGGGAGCGCGACATCGTCACCTACCGCTGCTCCCTGCCCGACGAGCGCAAGGCGGCGCTGCGGGCCTGGAACCCGGACTGGCGCTGCGAGGACATCAAGTTCGCCGTCACGCAGATCGGCTTCGCCGACCTGCCCGAGGCCGAGGAGACCGTGCTGAACGCGATCCCGACGCGGCTCAAGCTGCCGGCCGCGCAGATCGACCAGCTGATCGATGCTGGCCGCAGGGCCGTGGCCCAGGACGCGGGCGTGCGGCGCTTTTCGGGCAGCGTGCAGCGCGGCGAGTGATGGACGTGGCCGTAGACTGGGCCGGAGCCGCCGGCGGTCGGTGGCATCGAAGGAGATTCGAATGGGACTTCTGGACAGCGTGCTGGGCGCGGCGACACAGGCCCTGGGTGGACAGCAGCAGGGTGGCGGGCCGGACTGGGCGGGCCTGATCTCGGGCCTGCTGGCGAACGGTTCGGCCCAGGGCGGTCTGGCCGGCCTGCTGCAGCAGCTCGAGGCCGGCGGCCTCGGCCAGCAGGTGCAGAGCTGGATCTCGACGGGCGGCAACCTGCCGGTGTCGGGCGACCAGCTCAGTGCGGCCCTGGGGGGCGCCGGTGGGCTGCTGGGCCAGCTCGCGCAGCAGGCCGGCGTGTCGCATGCCGAGGCCGGCCAGCAACTCAGCCAGCTGCTGCCGCAGATCATCGACCATCTGACGCCCGGCGGCCAGTTGCCGGCCGGCGGCGCCGGGGGCGTGGGTGAACTGGCCAGCGTGCTGGGCGGGCTGCTGAGCCGCTAAGCCTTCTTCTCCCAGGCGTTGCACCAGCCCTTGGCCAGCACGTCCTTGCCGTAGAACAGCGCGCAGCCGCCCGAGGGCTTGTTGCCGTCGGGCGCGTAGAGCTGGCAGTTGGCGCAGGTCTGGCCGGCCGCGTACTTGGGGAACTTGGCCTTGTCGACCTTGGCCGCGTCGGCGTGATAGCCCGTGGCCTTGGCCTCGTCGTCGTCTTCCTGCAGCAGGGCCTGCGACTGCGCGTTGGCGAGGCCGGCGCACAGCAGCGGGGCGATCTGGATCAGTCGGCGGCGCGAGATTGGGGGCATGGGCATTTCCTGTCGGCTCAACCTAGATTCGGCAGTTGGGCGCGCCCGAGGGGCTGGCGAGGCGGCCGGCGGCTGGCAAGGCGCGCCAACGAAGTGGGCTCCTGCCCACGAGGAGAAGCAACGCAGCCAGCGGTCCGAAGCGCCAGACCAGCGGGCGCGCAGCGCTGCTCAACGAAGTGGTGATCGCTGCCTCGGCGCGAAGGTCTTGATGCACGGTGACTTTCGATGAGTAGCGAGCGGTCAACTGCCGGATCTAGGTTCAAAGCACCTCGGAGGCGAAGTCCGCCAGGCGCGAGCGCTCGCCACGCGCCAGCGTGACGTGGCCGCTGTGGGCCCAGCCCTTGAAGCGGTCCACCGCGAAGGTCAGGCCCGAGCTGCCCTCGGTGAGGTAGGGCGTGTCGATCTGCGCGAGGTTGCCCAGGCAGACGATCTTGGTGCCGGGGCCGGCGCGCGTGATCAGCGTCTTCATCTGCTTGGGCGTCAGGTTCTGGGCCTCGTCGATGATGACGAACTTGTTCAGGAAGGTGCGCCCGCGCATGAAGTTCAGGCTCTTGATCTTGATCTTGCTGCGCACCAGATCGTTGGTGGCGGCGCGGCCCCATTCGCCGGCGGCGGAGTCGCCCTTGGCCAGCACCTCGAGGTTGTCGTCCAGCGCGCCCATCCAGGGGCCCATCTTCTCTTCCTCGGTACCGGGCAGGAAGCCGATGTCCTCGCCGACGGGCACGGTCACGCGGGTCACGATGATCTCGCTGTAGCGGCGGTCGTCCAGCACCTGCGACAGGCCCGCGGCCAGCGTCATCAGCGTCTTGCCGGTGCCGGCCGTGCCGGTCAGCGTGACGAAGTCGCACTCCGGGTCCATCAGCAGGTTCAGCGCGAAGTTCTGCTCGCGGTTACGGGCCGTGACGCCCCAGACCGAATGCTTCTGGTGGCCGTAGTCCTTCAGCGTCTTCAGCACGGCCGTCTTGCCGGTGATCTCGGTGACCTTGGCGTACAGCGGCGTCGTGCCGGGCGCTTCGAGGTAGATGAGCTCGTTGACGAGCAGCGTCGGCACCAGCGGGCCGCTGATGCGGTAGAAGGTCGTGCCGCCCTGCTGCCAGCTCTCCATCGTCTTGCCGTGGCGCTCCCAGAAGTCCGCGGGCAGGGCCTGGACGCCGGTGTAGAGCAGGTCGGAGTCTTCCAGCGTCTTGTCGTTGCGGTAGTCCTCCGCCGGCAGGCCCAGGGCGCGGGCCTTGATGCGCATGTTGATGTCCTTGGACACCAGCACGACCTCGCGGCCCGGGTGCAGGCCCTTGAGTGCCTGGACGACACCGAGGATCTGGTTGTCCGCCTTGCCCTGGGGCAGGCCCTGGGGCAGCGGCGTGTCGATCAGCTCGGTCTGGAAGAACAGCTTGCCCTCGGCCTCGCGGTGGCCGGTGCCCGCCAGCGGCAGGCCCTTGGCCATCTCCTCGATGCTGCTGCTTTTGAGGCTGGCGGCGAGCTGGTCGAGCTCGCGGCTGACCTGGCGCACGTTGCGGGCGACCTCCGTCATGCCCTTCTTGTGCCCGTCCAGCTCCTCGAGCGTGATCATGGGCAGGAAGATGTCGTGCTCCTCGAAGCGGAACAGCGACATCGGGTCGTGCATCAGCACATTGGTGTCGAGCACGAAGAGCTTGGCGGCCTCGGTCGCCTGCCCTGTCTTGCGCGTGCGTTTGGGGGCGGCGGATTTGGCGGGCGCCTTGCTCGCCGCCTTGACGGGCAGGCCCGGTTTGGTGGCGGCCGGGCTGGAGACGGGGGTGGGAAGGCGCAGCACTTCGGCTGTCGGCGCCGTGCTGGGCGCAACGGCGGGCGCGACGACGGGTGGCGTCGCGCGGGGTTTGCTGGGGGTCAGAGTGGCCGAGTAAGCAGTGGCATCGAGGCGGCTGGCGCGTTGTGCAGGAGGCTTAGGCAGTGGCATGTACGGCGTGTCGACGGGAAGTGAACCCCACGCAATCCAGGCGCCAGAAAGCAAAAAGCCGCACAGGATGAGTGCGGCTTTGCAGTCTGCTGAGGCAAGGATTCGACCCGGGGCATGGGCTGATTATGCACATGCCGCGGTAGCCCGCGATGTCAGCGAACAACGGGGCTCAGGCGGCTTCCTTCTTCAGGCCCTTGACGGCCTTCAGCACCTCGTCGACATGGCCGGCGACCTTGATGCCGCGCCATTCGCCCACCAGCACGCCGGTGGGGCTGATCAGGAAGGTCGAGCGCTCGATGCCCTTGACCTTCTTGCCGTACATGATCTTGTTCTTGACCACGCCGAACATGTGGCAGAGCTTTTCCTCGGTGTCGGCGATCAGCTCGAAGGGCAGCTCCAGCGCCTGCTTGAACTTCTCGTGCGAGGCCATGTTGTCGCGCGAGACACCCAGCACGACGGCACCGGCCTTCACGAAGTCCTTGTGGCGGTCGCGGAATTGCATCGCCTCGGTGGTACAACCGGGCGTGTTGTCTTTCGGGTAGAAATACAGCACGACCGACTTGCCCAGGAAGGCGTTGCCGGTGAACTTCACGCCGCCGGTGGCTTGAGCCTCAATTTCCGGCAGGGTTTTGTTGAGCGCAGGCGTCATTGGGGGGTGCGGCAAGTTGGGCTCGCGGGGTCCCCGGTTCGTGAGGCGTTCTCACGCGGGCGCCCGCAGGCAATAGCCAGCAATTATAAAGCCTCGCCCCGACCTGCCGGTCGGGAAGGTCATCCCTCGATCAGCAGGGCCGCCAGTACGTTGCGGCCTTCGCTGGCCAGCACGTTGTAGGTGCGGCAGGCGGCGGCGATGTCCATGACCTCGAATCCGATGCGCGCCTCGACCAGCCCGCGCCACAGCGCCGGGCTCGGGAAGCGCAGCTTGGCGCCGCTGCCGAAGACGACGAGCTCGGGATTCAGTGCCTTGATTGCTTCGAAATGCGCGGGTTGAAGTTCCTCGAAGCGCGAAGGCGCCCAGGCGAGGACGTCGCCCCGCCAGGGCACGAGGACGCTGGCCGTGTGGGGCCGGCCGTTGACCCAGACGCCCTGGGCGTCGTGGCGGGAGATGCTGTTGCCGCCTTGCGGCTCGTCGAGCTGGAACTTCATCGGGAAACGGGCGAAAAGCCGGCGCGAGTGTCCCTCAGAACGGCGGGCTGCGTGCCCGGCCCTTGCTTAAACTCCAAGATCCCCCTTTTGCACTGCAGCATTGCTGCGCCGGAGCCCGTTTTGAAGCTCATCGCCAAGTCCAGCAAGCTCGCCAGCGTCAGCTACGACATCCGCGGCCCCGTGCTGGACAAGGCCCGGCAGATGGAGGAGGAGGGCCAGAAGATCATCAAGCTGAACATCGGCAACACCGCCGTGTTCGGCCTGACGCCGCCGGACGAGATCGTGCAGGACATGATCCGCAACCTCGGCGACGCCGGCGGCTATACCGACAGCAAGGGCCTGTTCGCGCCGCGCAAGGCGGTGGTGCACTACTCGCAGGAGAAGGGCGTCCGCGGTGTCACGGTGGACGACGTCTATCTCGGCAACGGCGCCTCCGAGCTGATCCAGATGGCCATCAACGCGCTGGTCAACGACGGCGACGAGATCCTGATCCCGGCGCCCGACTTTCCGCTCTACACGGCCGTCGTCGGCCTGTCCGGTGGCCGCCCGGTGCACTACCGCTGCGACGAGGGCGCCGGCTGGCTGCCCGACCTGGCCGACATCGAGGCCAAGATCACGCCGCGCACCCGCGGCATCATGGTCTGCAACCCCAACAACCCGACCGGCGCGCTCTACCCGACGGACCTGCTGCTGGGCATCATCGAGCTGGCCCGCCGTCACCAGCTCGTCGTCTTCGCCGACGAGATCTACGACAAGACCCTCTACGACGGCAATGTCCACACCAGCATGGCTTCGCTGGCCGACGACGTGCTGTTCATCACCTTCAACGGCCTGTCCAAGAACTACCGCAGCTGCGGCTATCGCGCCGGCTGGATGGTCGTCAGCGGCGAGAAGCGCCATGCGCGCGACTACATCGAGGGCCTGAACATGCTGGCCTCGCTGCGCCTGTGCTCGAACACGCCGGGCCAGCTCGCCATCCAGACCGCACTGGGCGGCTACCAGAGCATCAAGGACCTCGTCGCGCCGACCGGGCGGCTCTGCCACCAGCGCGACCTGGCCTACGAGCTGCTGAGCCAGATTCCCGGCGTCAGTGTCGTCAAGCCCAAGGCGGCGCTCTACATGTTCCCGCGCCTGGACCCCAAGCTCTATCCCATCGCCGACGATCAGCAGTTCGCCTACGAGCTGCTGGCCGAGGAGAAGGTGCTGATCGTGCAGGGCACGGGCTTCAACTGGCCCGAGCATGACCACTTCCGCCTCGTCTTCCTGCCCAATGTGGACGACCTGCGCGAGGCCGTCGGCCGTATCGAACGTTTCCTGGCCGGCTATCGCCGCCGCCATTCCGCCTGATTACCCCCGTTGTCTCTGAGAGCCCTGCAATGAATCCCATCCGCGTCGGCCTGATCGGCCTCGGCACCGTCGGTGCCGGCACCTTCCACGTCTTGCAGCGCAACCAGGCCGAGATTCGCGGCCGCGCCGGCCGGGGCATCGAGATCGCGATGGTGGCGGCCCGCAACGAGGCCCGCGCCGCGGCCTACCGGGCCGTCGTCGGCGACGCCATCCCGGTGGTCGGCGATGCGGCGGCCCTGGTCGACAACCCGGATATCGACATCGTCGTCGAGCTGATCGGCGGCATCGAGCCGGCGCGCTCGCTGGTGCTGAAGGCGATCGCCAACGGCAAGCATGTCGTCACCGCCAACAAGGCCCTGCTGGCCCTGCATGGCAGCGAGATCTTCGCCGCGGCCCGCGAACAGGGCGTCACCGTCGCCTTCGAGGCGGCCGTGGCCGGCGGCATCCCCATCATCAAGGCGCTGCGCGAGGGCCTGACGGCCAACCGCATCGAGTGGATCGCCGGCATCATCAACGGCACGACCAACTTCATCCTGTCGGAGATGCGCGGCAAGGGCCTGGACTTCGCCACCGTGCTGAAGGAGGCCCAGCGCCTGGGCTATGCCGAGGCCGACCCCACCTTCGACATCGAGGGCGTGGACGCCGCGCACAAGCTCACCCTCATGAGCGCCATCGCCTTCGGCGTGCCGGTGCAGTTCGACCGCGCCCATGTGGAAGGCATCAGCAGCCTGCAGGCCACCGACATCAAGTACGCCGAGCAGCTGGGCTATCGAATCAAGCTGCTGGGCATCACGCGCCGCCGCGAGAACGGCATCGAGCTGCGCGTGCACCCGACGCTGATCCCGGCGACCCGCCTGATCGCCAACGTCGAGGGTGCGATGAATGCCGTCGTCGTGCAGGCCGATGCCGTCGGCACGACGCTCTACTACGGCAAGGGTGCCGGTGCCGAGCCCACGGCCTCCGCCGTCGTCGCCGACCTGGTCGACGTGACCCGCCTGCATACCGCCGACCCCGACCACCGCGTGCCGCACCTGGCATTCCAGCCCGACGCGATGAGCGACACGCCCATCCTGGAAATGGCCGAAGTGCACACGGCCTTCTACCTGCGCCTGGTCGTGGCCGACCAGCCGGGCGTACTGTCGCGCATCACGACCATCCTGGCCGAGCACGACATCTCCATCGACGCGGTGCTGCAGCGCGAATCGGCGGAAGGCGAGCGCCAGACCGACCTCATCATCCTGACCCACGACACCGTCGAGGGCCGCATGAACGAGGCCCTGGCCAAGATGCAGGGGCTGCCGACCGTGCTGGCGCCCATCGTCAAGCTGCGCAAGGAAGAACTGGCCTGATTCCATGAAGTACATCTCCACCCGCGGCGACCAGGCCGAACGCGGCTTCTCCGACATCCTGCTCGAGGGCCTCGCGCCCGACGGCGGCCTCTACCTGCCCAAGACCTATCCCAAGGTCGACGACGCGACGCTGACCCGCTGGCGCGGTCTGGCCTATGCGGACCTCGCCTTCGAGATCCTGTCGCTCTACATCGACGACATCCCGGCCGACGATCTGCGCGCGATCACGCAGCGCGTCTACACGGCCGAGGTCTTCGGCACGAAGGAAATCACGCCGCTGACCTGGCTGGGCGATCACATCGCGCTGGAAGGCCTGTCCAACGGCCCGACGCTGGCCTTCAAGGACATGGCCATGCAGTTGCTCGGCGCGATGTTCGAGTACGAGCTGGGCCGCCGCGGCGAGACGCTCAACATTCTGGGCGCCACCTCGGGGGACACCGGCAGCGCCGCCGAGTACGCGATGCGCGGCAAGAAGGGCGTCAAGGTCTTCATGCTCAGCCCCAACGGCCGCATGAGCCCCTTCCAGCAGGCGCAGATGTTCAGCCTGCAGGACGCCAACATCCACAACATCGCCATCGAGGGCGTGTTCGACGACTGCCAGGACATCGTCAAGGCCGTCTCCAACGACCTGGCCTTCAAGCGCGAGCACCGCATCGGCACGGTCAACTCCATCAACTGGGCGCGGCTGCTGGCCCAGGTCGTCTACTACTTCGCCGGCTACTTCCAGGCCACGAAGACCAACGCCGAGAAGATCAGCTTCACGGTGCCGAGCGGCAACTTCGGCAATGTCTGCGCCGGCCATGTCGCGCGCCAGATGGGCCTGCCGATCGCGAAGCTGGTGGTGGCGACCAACGAGAACGACGTGCTCGACGAGTTCTTCCGCACCGGCGCCTACCGCCCGCGCGGCACGGCCGACACGCACGAAACGTCCAGCCCGTCGATGGACATCTCCAAGGCCAGCAACTTCGAGCGCTTCGTGTTCGACCTGCTGGGCCGCGACGGCGCGCGCGTGAGGCAGTACTTCAGCGCCAGCCGCTTCGTGCTGGGCGCCGAGGAGCAGGCGGCCATCGCCGGCTTCGGCTTCGTGTCCGGCCGCAGCACGCATGCCGACCGCGTCGCCACCATCCGCCGCTGCCATGCCGCGCACGGCGTCGTCATCGACCCGCACACGGCTGACGGCCTCAAGGTGGCCCTCGAGGTGCGCGACCCTGCCGTGACCATGCTGGTGCTGGAAACCGCGCTGCCGGCCAAGTTCGCAGCCACCATCGTCGAGGCTCTCGGCACCGAGCCGCCGCGGCCAGCCGGCCTCGAGGGCATCGAACAATTGCCCAAGCGCGTGAAGGTCATGCCGGCCGATGTGGCCCAGGTGAAGGCCTACATTCACGCCCATGTCTGAAGCTGCGAAGAAACCCGCCCTGACCCCGCTGGACGACGCGCTGGCCACGCTGCTGGCGCAGATCCGGCCGCTGGCCGAACGCGAGACACTGCCCACCTCGGCCGCCCGTGGCCGGGTGCTGGCGGCGGACCTGATCTCTCCCGTCGACGTGCCGCCGGCCGACAACTCGGCGATGGACGGCTATGCGCTGCGCGCCGCCGATGCGGCTGCGGTGCTGCCCGTCACCCAGCGCATCCCGGCCGGCAGCCTGCCGCAGCCGCTGGCGGCAGGCGAGGCCGCGCGCATCTTCACCGGCGCCCAGGTGCCCGCGGGCGCGGACAGCGTCGTCATGCAGGAGCACACCGAACTCGTGGAAGGCCGCCTGCGCGTGACCGAGCCGGTCAGGCCCGGCCAGCATGTGCGCCTGCGCGGTGAGGATGTGCGCGCCGGCAGCGTCGTGCTGCCCGCCGGCACGCGGCTGGACGCCGTGGCCCTGGGCCTGGCTGCCACGGCCGGCGCCGCCGAGCTGGCGGTGACGCGCCGCCCGCGCGTTGCGCTGTTCTCGACCGGCGACGAACTCGTCATGCCCGGCGAGCCGCTGCCGCCCGGCGCCATCTACAACTCCAACCGCTTCACGCTGCGCGCCCTCGTCGAAGGCCTGGGCTGCGAGGTCGTCGACCTCGGCATCGTGCCCGACCGGCTCGACGCCACCCGCGCCGCGCTGCGCGAGGCGGCGGCAAAGGCCGACGTCATCCTGACCTCCGGCGGCGTGTCCGTCGGCGAGGAAGACCATCTGCGCCCCGCTGTACAGGCCGAGGGCCAGTTGGACCTCTGGGCCATCGCGATCAAGCCCGGCAAGCCCTTCGCGCACGGCCGCGTCGGCGAAGCCCATTTCATCGGACTGCCCGGCAACCCGGTGTCCAGTCTCGTGACCTTCCTGCTGCTGGTGCGGCCTGTCCTGCTGAAGCTGCAGGGGGCCACACGCCTGGCGCCGCGCGCCTGCCGCATCGCCGCCGGCTTCGACTGGCCCAAGCCCGACAAGCGCCGTGAGTTCCTGCGCGTGCGCCTGGACGAGGACGGCGGCCTGGCCCTGTTCGGCAACCAGAGCAGCGGCGTGTTGACCTCGGCCTTCTGGGCCGACGGCCTGCTGGACAACCCCGCCGGCCAGGCCTTTGCGCAGGGCGATACCGTGCGCTTCCTGCCTTTCTCGGAGTTGTTGTCGTGACCATTACCGTCAGGCTGCGTTTCTTCGCGTCGCTGCGCGAGAAGCTGGGCGAGGGCGAGGCGCTGGCCCTGCCCGCGGGTAGCACCGTGGGCGCGGCCCGCGAGGCGCTGCAGGCCCGCGGTGGCTTGCATGCCGAGGCGCTGGCCCGCGGCCGCGCGGTGCGTGCGGCGCTGAACCAGAAGATGGCGCCCGAGTCCGCCGTGCTGGCGGACGGCGACGAGCTGGCTTTCTTCCCGCCGGTCACCGGCGGCTGAGCCTTTGAACGGCCTGCACCTGACGGCCGACCTGCGCGGCGTCCACGCGGCGCTGCCCGCCATGACCGACCCGGCCGTGCTCGGCGCACTGTGCCGCGAGGCCGTCGCCGCTTCGGGCCTGCAGGGCGTGGCCGAGCTGATGCATCGCTTCGGCCCGGCCGACGGCCAGAGCGGCATCACCGGCGTCGTGCTGCTGGCCGAATCCCATCTGGCCGTGCACACCTGGCCCGAGCTGGGCGCGGTCACGCTGGACGTCTATGTCTGCAACTACGGCGGCGACAACAGCGCCAGGGCCAGGGCCCTGCTGGATGCCTTGATCCGGGTCTTCGCGCCGGCCGAGGTCAGCCGCCAGCAACTGCTCAGAGGCTGAGCCGCGCGGCCGCCTCGACGCCGGCCGTGTAGGCTTCCTCGAACACCGAATAGCCCGCCAGATCGCTGTGCGCGAACACGACGTGGCCGCGTTGCGCGTTCAGCGCGGCCAGCTCGGCCGAGCCGCGCAGGCCCGGCGTCGGGATGCTCATCGCGTGACCGAAGCGGCAGAGGTCGATGCGCTCCAGCTTGGCCGGCAGGTCAGGGTGGATGAGGGCCAGCTCGTCGACGATGCGGCGTGCCCAGGCCGTCCACGGCGCGCCGAGCAGAGCGGCACGCTCGGCCTGCGGCAGGGCGAGGTAGGCGGTCAGCAGCGGCGGGCGGGGCGTCGGGTCCAGGGCCTGGTGGCGGGCGTCGACATAGCCGAGCGCCGTTGAGCCATAGCGCACGTTGTCCCAGGACAGCGGTGCGCCGGGGCGCTCCAGCAGCCGTTCGCGCAGGCTCAGATTGGCGGTCAGCCAGGGGGCGTGAGCCTGCTTCAGCGAGCGAAGCGCGTCGGGTGGCGCGGCCAGCAGCCGGGCCGAGACGAACAGCGGCGTGGCCATGACGACGGCCCGGGCGGCCCAGCGTTCCGGCTGGCCGGCGGCCTCGTTCCAGGCCAGCAGTTCGACGCCGTCGCGGCCCTCGCTGACGCGCAGCACGGTGCGGCCGAGGTGGATGCGGTCCCGCAGCGGCGCGGCCAGCCTGGCGCTGAGCCAGCCATTGCCCTGGGCCCAAGTCAGCACGGGTTCGCGCTCGGCGGTCTCGTCGCCCGATGCATGGAAGCCGTGGCGGCTGGCGAAGTAGTGGACGCCGGCCCAGGCCGAGACGGTGGCGGCAGCGGCGCCGAAGTCGTCGCGGCAGCAGTAGTCGAGGTACCAGCGCAGGCGCGTGTCGGTCAGCGCGTTCGCGTCCAGCCAGGCGGCGAAGGTCTGGGCGTCCAGCGCGGCATGCGCGGCCGTCCAGCGGGCGCGCTGGCTGGGCATGGCGAAGCCGAGCTCGCGCTGGGCCTGGGTGACAAGGACGCCGAAGCGCCGGTACTGGGCCAGCGCGGCCGCGCCATCGGGCGGTGGCAGCAGGCCGTCGGCCCAGGCACCGTCGATGAAGAGGCGCTCCTGCGGGCTGTGGCAGAGATGGCGCTCGTCCCAGACGGTGCGGCCGAACTGCTCGCGGGCCAGACCCAGCTCGTGCAGCAGCTTGTTGACCTCGTGCGCCTGCGGGCCGGGCAGCGGCAGGTAGTGGGCGCCGAGCGGGCAGGGCGAACCCGCCAGCACATGGCCGCGGCTGTTGCCGCCAGCCTGGTCCTCGAGGTCGAGCAGCGCGAGTTCGTCGATGCCGCGCCGGGCGAGGGCGCGCGCGCAGGCCAGGCCGGCGATGCCGCTGCCGACGATGAGGACGCCCGTCTTCTTCAGCGGGCCATCGGCGCGCGGCAGCTCGCCACCGCGCAGCCGGTGGCCGCGCTCGGGGTGGGTGCCGACCCAGCCGCCCTGCAGTGCCGGGGCGTCGGGTGTGCAGCCGGCCAGAGCGGTTCCGAGGGAAAGCAGTAGCGAGCGCCGTTTCATCGCCGCTCCCGATGAGCCGCGCGCAGGCGCGGCGTGCCCTCAAGCGACTGCCGCGGAACCGGCTTTGCCGGGCCGCTGGCAGTGCCCCCTTGAGGGGGCGCGGGAAGCGCGTAGGGGGTGGTCAATGAACCTGGCCCCACTCGGCTTCGAATTCCTGCACCAGGACCTGGTTGCTGAGCCGGTTCACCTCGGTCGGCACGCGCGCCATGTCGGGCGGGAAGTCCAGCAGCGCCGGCAGGCTCTTCACGCTCAGAAAGCGCAGCCCGGGCGGCAACTGGGTGGGCTGACGGAAGGGGCGGCGCGAGGCCAGCACGAAGCCCCATTCGCCGAAGCTCGGCACATGGGCGTGGTAAGGCGTCGTCGTCAGGCCGACGGACTCCAGCGTCGTCACGACGGTCCAGAAGCTGCGCCGCGCGATCAGCGGCGACGTGGTCTGCACGACGGCATAGCCGCCGGCACTGAGGTGCTGGTCGACCAGCTCGTAGAAGCTGGCCGTGTAGAGCTTGCCGAGGGCGAAGTTGGAGGGATCGGGGAAGTCGATGACGATGACGTCGAAGGTCTCGGCCTGCTGCTCCAGCCAGCCGAAGGCGTCGGCGTTGACGATGCGCAGCTTCGGCGAAGACAGCGAGTGGCCGTTCAGCGCGGCGAGCTTGGGGGTGTCGCGGAACAGCGCGGTCATCAGCGGGTCCAGTTCGACGAGGGTGACCTGCTCGACGCTCGGGTACTTCAGGATCTCGCGCACGGCCATGCCGTCGCCGCCGCCCAGCACCAGCACGCGCTTCGGAGCCCCCTGCGCGGCCATGGCCGGGTGAACCAGGGCCTCGTGGTAACGGTATTCGTCCTTGGAGTGGAACTGCAGATTGCCGTTCAGGAACAGGCGCGTGCCGGCGCGGCCGTCGGTGATGACGATGCGCTGGTAGGGGCTGCTCTGCTTGAAGACGATGTGCTCGCCGTAGAAGCGCTCCTCGGCCCAGCTCGTCAGGTGCTCGGCGCCCAGCAGCGCGGCGAGCAGCAGCAGGCCAGACAGCAGGCAGGCCGCCATGTGCGCCGGGCGCCCGCGCAGCTCGGCGCGGAACAGCCACAGCGCCCAGACGGCGACGACCACGTTGAGCAGGCCGAAGGCGATGCCGGTGCGCACCAGGCCGAGCTGCGGCACCAGCACGAGGGGGAAGGCCAGCGCCACGAGCAGGGCGCCGAGGTAGTCGAAGGTCAGCACTTGCGAGACCAGGTCCTTCAGGCCGTAGCGGTGGCTGAAGTGGCGCTTCAGGATGCGCATCACCAGCGGGATCTCCAGCCCCACCAGCGTGCCCACGAGCAGCACCAGCGCGTAGAGCAGTACGCGGAAGGCCGTGCCCTCGCCGGGCGGCAGCAGGCTGTGCACGGCGAACAGCGCCGCCGGCATCAGCCCGCCGACGACGCCCACCAGCAGCTCCACCTGCAGGAAGACGCCGACGAGCTGGCGCTCGATGAAGCGCGACAGCCAGGAGCCCAGGCCCATCGCGAACAGATAGACGCCGATGACGGTGGAGAACTGCAGCACCGAGTCGCCCAGCAGATAGCTCGCCAGCGCGCCCGCGGCCAGCTCGTAGACCAGGCCGCAGGCGGCGATGACGAAGACGCTGGCGAGCAGCAGCAACTCGGCCAACGATACGGAGGTCGGCCTGCCGCCTTGCGTGCGTGCGGCCAAAGGCGATCCTGGCATGGGCTCGGGCGCGTGTTCCTGGTGTTGATTCATTGGCTCAGGGTTCTCAGGCGTTCCATGACGAGTCCTGTACGTTCCGGCTCGACGATCAAGCCCGGCAGCACGTTTGTGAAGTCCGGGCTTTTCAGCAGTCGGGCCAGGGCCGTGCCCACGGCCTGCCGCAGTTCGGCGGGGGCGGCGGCGAACTCCTCGGCGAGCTCCTCGCGCCCGTCAACGATGTTCAACACATCCTCGAAGTCATGGCTGCTCAGGACGTCGCCGCCACCTCGGCTGGCAAAGGCTTCCAGCTTGGTTGCCACGAAGGCCACGGCGCTCACCAGCCGAATCGCCACGCCTTGGCCCAGGTCCACCGACACGGCCGTCTCTACCGCATAGGGATACCAGCGGTTGGAAAAGCCCAGTACCTCCGGCTGCACGGGCATCAGGTCGAAGAGCACCCCCGACGCCTTGTGCACCCAGCGGCAGATCACGTCGCTGCCGACGTCGCGCTCAAACCCTCGCGCTGCCACCGCTTTCTCGATGCGATGGAACAAGACCCGGTTGGCATTCACCACCGCATCCACGTCGCGGGTGGCGCGCACGGGGGCTGCCAGTGGGTCGGTCACCAACAGGCCGGCCACGGCACCACCGACAAACACCACTTGCTCCCGCAATTCGCCCAGCGCCTCTGCGATGCGGCGCAGATAGGGCAGGTTGGGGTCATCGGCCCGCATCGGCAGCTCCCGGATCGAACTTCATCAATTCGGCCTGCATCAGCTTGGCGGCCAGGTTGCGCTCGCGTGCACGCCCGATGCGCAGGCCGTCCAGCAGGGCCAGCAGGCGATGCAGCGCCGGGTCGGTCAGCGCAGCCTGCGGTGCCGTCCGGTAAATGGGGGGCAGCGTGGGGCCCTTGGCTTTGCCGGTGGCGTGGGCCCACACAGGTGCTTCCCCCGGAGCCACCGTCATCTGACTGGCCAGGGGTTCAGCGCCGAAGGCCGTCGGTACGCCGCGCTTGACCGGCCCGGACGTCGCCGGCCAGATGTAGCGCACACCGTGCAACATGAACTCCAGCAGGTTCGGCCTGACCGGCGACCACTCGCCACGCGCAGGGGCAACCGCCAGGCCGGAGGCGACAGCGCGTCTCACGCTCGCATGGGCCTCCGATGCGCTCATCGACAGGGCTTCGCCCAGCGCGGCATAGGTCCAGCGCTGAGGAGGATGCGCTGCCACCTTCAGCAGCACCAGCAGGTCTTGAGGCTTGAGGTCCATCGATGGGTCATATTCGCCATTCGCGAATTGCGAATATCGCTGATGGAACTGCGCTTGGCAAGCCGCCTGTCCATTGGCCTCGGCAGGCTGTCTAGAAACTCACCGGCAAGGGCAGGGCCTTGCTCCAGTGGAAGATGTCCCAGCCGGCGCGCAGGCCACCGGTCGTGAACGGGTCGGTCGCGATCAGTGCCTCGACCGCGGCCTTGTCCGCGGCACGCACGACCCACAGCGCGCCGACCGGCGTCGCCTCGGGCGACTCGCGCAGCGAGCCCGCCACGCGCAGCTGATCGCCCTGCGTGGCCACCCATTCGAGATGGTCCTGCAGCAGTTGCCTGCGCAGCTCGCCGGCGCCCGGCTTGTCGTGGAAGCGGATGGCGAATAGCGTCCAGTCCTCGTGCGCGTTGCGGGTCAGGGCGGCGAAATCGTGGGTGCTCATGCGGTTCAGGGTGTGCCCGTCGCCTCGCGCCAGCGCATCGCGTCGTGGATGCGGTGGCGGGTGCTCGGGTGGTGGAAGAAGACGAACTCCTCGAAGGGGCCGGGGTCGGCCTTGCGGTATTCCACCAGACGCAGCTGGGCCTCGGCAAAGCCGTGCGGCTCACGTGACAGGTTCAGGCCGAATTTGTCCGCCTCGGCCTCCTGCACACGGGTGATGCTGTTGTTGATGGGCGTCGCCAGCGTGAGGAAGAGCGAGAACACGGCGGCCAGCATCGGCAGGCCGGCCACGTCGTCGATGCGGCTGACGCCGGTCGTGCCGGCAAAGCGGCGCAGCAGCCGGCTCATCGCCCATTGCATGAGGGCGAAGCCGACGAAGAGCAGCGGCGTCAGCATGGCCAGGGTCTTGGCCATGTGGTTCATTACATAGTGGCCGAGCTCGTGGCCCATGACGGCGCGGATCTCGGCCTCGCTGGTGCGGCGCAGCAGGTTGTCGTTCAGGCGCACGGCGGCCGTGCCGAACAGGCCGGCCACGTTGGCGCTGATGCGCGTCGTCTGGCGCGAGGCGTCGAACACAAAGACGTTGTCCACCGGTACGCCGTCGGCATGGGCCATCTGCAGCACGGCCGACTTGATGGGGCCGTCCTCGATGGGCTTGTAGGTGTTGAAGAGGGGCTCGATCAGCACGGGCGAGATCGCGATGATGAGGGCCAGCATCGCCATGCCGGCGGCGGTACCCCAGATCCACCAGCGCGCGCCGGCGCGGCGGATGACCGCGTACAGGCCGGCGACGACCAGGGCCATCAGCGCCATGTTGACGGCCTGCATCAGCAGCGCCTCGCCCAGCCAGGCGACCAAGGTCTGCGTCGACATGCCATAGGCCTGCTCGCGCCACCAGTCCTCGTAGATGGACAGCGGCAGCGTCAGCAGCGCCGACAGGCCGCCGTAGGCGGCGCCGAACAGCATGTCGCGCCGCACCGGGCCGCGGCCGATGCGCTGGGCCCAGTCGCGCAGCCGCGCGGCGCGCCGGCCCGACATCAGCACGGCCGCGACGGCCAGGCCAGCCAGCAGGTTCCACAACTGCAGCCAGTAGCCGCCGGTGTAGTAGGCGTCGGACCTGGCGACCACGTCGGCCGGCAGCCGGTCCATATAGGCCTGGGTCGCGGCGTCGGCATTGCGGGGCAGCGCGGCGCGCCAGGCGTCGTCGACGGGGCGGATCTTGAAACCCGAAGCCTGGGCTGCCGCGTCGGCCTTCTGGGCCTGGTTGGTGTCAGCGGCGGTGGCCGCATGGCCCAGCGTCAGGCCGAGGCCCAGGGTGATCGCGGCAAGCGCGGTCGACCAGTTCTTCATGGAGTTCTCCTGGTGTTGAAGCGGCGCGATTGTGGTGACGCGCCTCACCGCAGGAGACACGGTGCGACGGGCTGCGTGCAGCGGGGGATGGGCGGCGTCAGCGCCCGATGGCCGGTTCAGCCATGGATGGCCGGTTCAGCCATGGATGGCCGCAGCGACGATGTTGCCGATGGACAGGCACATCGCGCCGACGACGATGGCCAGGGCCACGTTCTTGCGCTCGACCAGTTCCTCCCACAGCTTGTAGGGCGTGAGCAGGTCGACGAGGACGAAGGCGATCCAGAAGATGGCGACGCCGATGACGGCGTACATCGTCGAGCCGAGGACGACTTCGGGCTTGAGCCAATCGAGGGTCATGTTGATCTCCTTGGGGCCTGTCAGCGGGCCCTATTTGTGGCCGCCGCCACCGCTGCTGAAGCCGCCATAGCTGCCGCCGCCGTTGCCGACGTAGACGCCGCTGCCGCGCGAGGCGGCGCGGCACTGGCGGTATTCGTTGCTGTTCTCGCCGAAGCTGTCCTTGTACTGCTGGCAGTCGTCGCTGGAGCAGGCGCGCAGCAGCGCGAACAGCAGCACGATCAGGAAGAGGCCGACGACGATGTTGCGCAGCAGCTTGCCGCCGCTGCTGAAGGCCGAGGCGTCGCGCGCAAACTGCGCGGCCGGCGCGGAAAGGCCGAAGCCCCTCTGCACGATCTCGGCAGGCAGCGGCCGGCCGCCGCTCCAGGTGATCTCGGGGCCCTGCTGTTCGCGGCTCAGCAGGTACTGGCCGTCGCCGGTAACGAAGTCGGCAACCTGCACATGGTCTTCTAGCCGCACCGGCCAGTAGAACTCGCCCAGCACATGGGTCGTCTTGGCGCCGTAGACCCAGCGCTGCCCATAGCTGCGGCCCTGCCAGGCGACGCCGCCGTGCGCCGGTGCGGGCGCGCCGGTCAGCGTGCGCACCAGGCTCCAGCCCTCGCGTGTGTCGACCAGGAAGGCAAAGCCCGCCAGGCGGTTGTAGAGCAGGTATTCGCGCCAGAAGCTCTGCTCGTCGTCGGCGTCCTCGGGGATGTCGCAACGCTCCTGGTAGCCGACGACGGTCCAGGGCAGGGGCTTGTCGCCGTCGAAGGCCAGCGTGCCGGTGCGGCCGAGCGGGATCAGCGGCTCGCGCCCGGGGCTCTGGGCGACGAAGCCCAGGGCCTTGGCGTCGCCTTCCGGCAGGTCGACGACCGCATGGCATTGCCCGCAGGTCATGCTCCGGGTCTGCGAAAGCTTGGGTTCGAGCGGCGCGCCGCAGTTGGGGCAGGCGATGCTGCGGCCGGCAAACTTCGCCTCGGCGATGGACTCGCCCTCCGCCGTCGTGCGCAGGCCCTGCAGCGCCAGCTCGGCCAGCTGCACGGCGCGGCCGACGGACCAGATCGGCGGTCCGGTCTCGGCGTATTCCAGCGTGCCGACCTCGCCCTGCACGTTGCGGACTTCGACGACGCGGCCGGCCTGGGGCGGCCGCGGCAGTTCGCCCTCGGCCGCGCGCAGGGCCGCATCGACGACGGCGGCCACCTGCCAGCGCTGGCCGGCCAGCGTCAGCGGCAGGCCGACGCCGGGCGCCTCGGGCGGCCGTTCGGCCAGCGGCACCTCCAGGCTAATGACGAACTGGCCGTTGTCCTCGCTGAGCCAGGCAACGCGCGCAGCCTCGCCGCCGGTGTCGAACAACAGATGCCATTCGTTCCAGTTGCCCAGCTCGGAGCCGCGCTGCACGCGGCCCACGACGCTGAAGCCGGCGCCCATCCAGCGCCCGGTGCTGCCCAGCTGCAGCGGCGAGTAGTCCTCGAAGATCTCGGCGCTCTGCCCGATGCGGCTCAGCGTGTCGCCGCTGCGCAGCAGCGTGCTGCGGCAGAAGCCGCAGACGGCGCTCGCCGACGCTGCGCTGGCGAACTCGACCGGCGCGCCGCAGTTGGGGCAGGCGGCGCGCCAGCGGCGCTGAGCTTGTTCAGCCAAGCTTCTTCAGGAGGTCCGCTTTTTTGGCGGCGAATTCCTCGTCGGTCAGGATGCCCTTGGCCTTGAGGTCGCCGAGCTTCTCCAGCAGGGCCACGATGTCGTCAGGCCGGCTGGCCGTCGGGGCGGGGGCCGCGGCGCCGACGCCCGCCAGGCCCTGGCCCAGCGTCTGTGCCAGTGTCTGGCCCAGGGCCACGCCGGCGCCCAGGCCCACGGCCTCGCCGGCGATGCCGCTGCCGCCAGCGCCTACGCCCTTGGCCATCTCGGGCAGGGCCTGGGCTGCCTGGTACTGCATGAACTGGCCCATGTTCTGGCCGATGATGCCCATGCCGATGCGCTGGTCGAGGATCTTCTGCAGCTCCTCGGGCAGGGACACGTTCTGCATCGTCACCGACAGCAGCTCCAGGCCCAGGGCCTGGAAGGCGGGTGCGGTGGCGGCCTGAAGCGCGGCGGCGAACTCGACCTGGTTGGCAGCCAGGTCCAGGAAGGGCGTGCCGCTGCTGGCGACCGCGTCGCTGATGTGCTGCAGCATCAGGCCGCGCAGCTGGCCTTCCAGGTCGGCCACCGTGTAGCGCTCGCGCGTGCCGGAGATCTGGCTGTGGAAGGCCTTGGCGTCCTGGATGCGGTAGGCGTAGTTGCCGAAGGCGCGCAGGCGTACGGCACCGAAGTCCTTGTCGCGGATGGCGACCGGCTGGCTGGTGCCCCAGCGCTGGTCGATCTGCTGACGGGTGCTGAAGAAGTAGACGTCGCTCTTGAAGGGCGACTCGAAGAGCTTGTCCCAGTTCTTCAGATAGGTCAGCACCGGCAGGGTCTGCGTCGTCAGCCGGTGCGTGCCGGGGCCGAAGACGTCGGCCACCTGGCCTTCGTTGACGAAGACGGCGACCTGGGATTCGCGCACGACGAGCTGGCCGCCGTTCTGGATTTCCATGTCGGCCATCGGGAAGCGCCAGGCCAGCGTGCCGTCACCATCCTCGGTCCACTGGATGATGTCGATGAACTGTTTCTTGATGAAATCCATCAGGGCCATGGCGTTTCCTGCGTGCGTTCGGGAGAAATGGGCTCAAGTATCCGGCGGCGGCGGGGTGCTCTGCCCCCCAAACAGGTGAATCTCACCGCGCGCCGAGGTGAGAATCTGTGACATGCCAAGAGTTTGCATCCAGGCCGGGGACTTTGACCTCGGCGCAGAAACCGCCCAGTTGCGCGCCGCCGATGGTGGCGTGGGCGCCGTCGTCGCCTTCGTCGGCACCGTGCGCGAGCACAGCAGCGGCGCGGCCGTGTCGGCGATGGAGCTGGAGCACTACCCCGGCATGACCGAGGCGGCCATCGAGGCCATGGTGGATGCGGCCTTCGCCCGCTTCGACATCCGTGCGGCCCGGGTCATCCACCGCGTCGGCACGCTGCAGGCGCGCGACCAGATCGTGCTCGTGCTGGTCACCAGCGCCCACCGCGGACAGGCCTTCCAGGCCTGCGAATTCCTGATGGACTACCTGAAGACCCAGGCCCCATTCTGGAAGAAGGAGCACACGCCCGACGGCGCCCAGTGGGTGGACGCCCGCGTGGCCGACGACGAGGCAGCTGCGCGCTGGGGCATCGCGGCGGGGAATGCATCTTGAACGCCGTCGCCGTTTCCATCGGCGCCGCGCTGGGCGCCCTGACGCGCTGGCAGGCCGGCATGTTGTTCAACACCCGCTGGGCGGGCTTCCCGCTCGGCACGTTGCTGGTCAATCTGGTTGGCGGGTTGCTGATCGGCGTCGCGCTGGAATGGTTTGGCCGCCAGCCCAATGAGGTGCTGAAGCTGCTGCTCGTGACCGGCTTCCTGGGTGGGCTGACGACCTTCTCGGCCTTTTCGGGCGAATCGCTGACCCTGCTGCGCCATGGTGCCTTTGGGATGGCGCTGGCCCATACGATGGCCCATGTGCTGGGCTCGCTGTTCGCCGCGTGGCTGGGCATGCGATTGGTGCAGGCGTTGATCTAACGCAACTTGAAAAGCGCCAACGGGCGCCCACTTGGCTTCGCAACCGGAGGAAAAGGGCCTGTTAACGCTACGGGAGCAGGCCGCGTTGTGACCAGAAAGCCCGCGAGCAAGGCGCAAACCGGAGCCGGGTTGGCTACCCGGCGAGGATTTGCAACGCCGCGCGCGGGCTTTCTGGTCACAACCCGAAGGGAAGGCCATCTGCCAGGGGCCACTCGGCGTTGCGCCGCTGGCCCGCATATCGATGCGGGCGGCGCGTTGCGCCTTGATTGGCCCCTGGCAGATGGCCTTCGCGACCTACTCCCGTAGCGTTAACAGACCCTACACCATGCGTGCCGACAAGTTCACCACCCGCTTCCAGGAGGCCCTGGGCGAGGCCCAGAGCCTGGCCCTGAGCCGCGACAACCCCTACATCGAGCCTGCCCACGTGCTGTCGGCCATGCTGGCCCAAGACGAGGGCCCGCGCGCGCTGCTGGAGCGCGCCGGCGTCAAGGTGGCGCCGTTGAAGACGGCGCTGGACGGCCTGATTGCCGGCCTGCCCCAGGTCAGCGGCGCCGGCCAGCAGGTGCAGGCCGGGCGCGACCTGGTCGCGCTGCTGCAGGCGGCCGAGAAGGAGGCCAACAAGCGGGGCGACCAGTTCATCGCCAGCGAGATGTTCCTGCTCGCGCTGGCCGACGCCAAGACCGACCTCGCCGGCGTGGCCCGCGGCCATGGCCTGAACCGCAAGGCGCTGGAGGCCGCCATCCAGGCGGTGCGAGGCGGCCAGAAGGTCGACTCGGCCGAGGCCGAGGGCCAGCGCGAGGCGTTGAAGAAATACACGCTGGACCTGACCGAGCGTGCCCGCCTGGGCAAGCTCGACCCGGTCATCGGCCGCGACGAGGAGATCCGCCGCGCCATCCAGGTTCTGCAGCGCCGCAGCAAGAACAATCCCGTCTTGATCGGCGAGCCGGGCGTTGGCAAGACGGCCATCGTCGAGGGCCTGGCCCAGCGCATCGTCAACGGTGAGGTGCCCGATTCACTGAAGAACAAGCGCGTGCTGGTGCTGGACATGGCCCTGCTGCTGGCCGGCGCCAAGTACCGCGGCGACTTCGAGGAGCGCCTCAAGGGCGTGCTGAAGGAAGTGGCCCAGGACGAAGGCCAGACCATCCTCTTCATCGACGAGATCCACACGATGGTCGGCGCCGGCAAGGCCGAGGGCGCCATCGACGCGGGCAATATGCTGAAGCCGGCGCTGGCGCGCGGCGAGTTGCACTGCATCGGCGCGACCACGCTGGACGAATACCGCAAATACGTCGAGAAGGACGCTGCGCTCGAGCGCCGCTTCCAGAAGGTGCTGGTCGACGAGCCCAGCGTGGAGGCGACCATCGCCATCCTGCGCGGCCTGCAGGAAAAGTACGAGGTGCACCATGGCGTGGAGATCACCGATCCGGCCATCGTCGCCGCGGCCGAGCTGAGCCACCGCTACATCACCGACCGCTTCCTGCCCGACAAGGCCATCGACCTCATCGACGAGGCCGCGGCCAAGATCAAGATCGAGATCGACTCCAAGCCCGAGGCCATGGACCGCCTCGACCGCCGCATGATCCAGCTGAAGATCGAGCGCGAGGCGGTGCGCAAGGAGAAGGACGAGGGCTCGGTCAAGCGCTTCGCGCTGATCGAAGAGGAACTGCTGAAGCTGCAGCGCGAGTACAACGACCTGGAAGAGATCTGGACCGCCGAGAAGGCCCAGGCCCAGGGCTCGGCTCACGTCAAGGAAGAGATCGACCGCATCCGCCAGCAGATCGAGGAACTCAAGCGCAAGGGCGACTTCAACAAGGTCGCCGAGCTGCAGTACGGCCGCCTGCCCGAGCTGGAGAAGCAGCTCAAGGAGGCCCAGGCGAAAGAAGCTGGTAAGGCCGGCAAGCCGGGCCGGCCGCAGCTGCTGCGCACGCTGGTGGGCGCCGAGGAGATCGCCGAGGTCGTGGCGCGCGCCACCGGCATCCCGGTGTCCAAGCTGATGCAGGGCGAGCGCGAGAAGCTGCTGCAGATGGAAGGCAGGCTCCACGAGCGCGTGGTCGGCCAGGACGAGGCCATCCAGGCCGTGTCCGACGCCATCCGCCGTTCGCGCGCCGGCCTGTCCGACCCGAACCGGCCGCTGGGCTCCTTCCTGTTCCTCGGCCCCACGGGCGTCGGCAAGACCGAGCTGTGCAAGGCGCTGGCCGGCTTCCTGTTCGACAGCGAAGACCACATGGTGCGCATCGACATGAGCGAGTTCATGGAGAAGCATTCGGTGAGCCGCCTGATCGGCGCGCCGCCCGGCTATGTCGGCTACGAGGAAGGCGGCACGCTGACCGAGGCCGTGCGGCGCAAGCCCTATTCGGTGCTGCTGCTCGACGAGGTCGAGAAGGCCCACCCGGACGTCTTCAATGTGCTGCTGCAGGTGCTGGACGACGGCCGCCTGACCGACGGCCAGGGCCGCACGGTGGACTTCAAGAACACCGTCATCGTGATGACGTCCAACCTCGGTTCGCAGCACATCATGGCGCTGTCGGGCGAGAGCGACGAGGTCATCCGCGAGGCGGTGTGGGGCGAGGTCAAGAGCCACTTCCGGCCCGAGTTCCTGAACCGCATCGACGAGACCGTGATCTTCCATGCGCTGGGTGCCGATCACATCAAGTCCATCGCCAGGATCCAGCTGCGCCAGCTCGAGGCGCGCCTGGACAAGCTGGAGATGAAGCTCGATGTCAGCGAGGCGGCGCTGGACGAACTGGCCAAGGTCGGCTTCGACCCGGTGTTCGGCGCGCGGCCGCTGAAGCGGGCCATCCAGCAGCGCGTCGAGAACCCGCTGTCCAAGCTGATCCTCGAAGGCAAGTTCGGCCCGAAGGACGTGATCCCGGTCAATGTCGAGGGCGGGGAGTTCTCGTTCGGCCGAGTCGTTCACTGACACCGAGCAACGGTAGAGTTGGGGAATGGCGAGCCCATTCCTGACCCGGAGACAGTGCTGCATCGCGGGCGCCGTGGCGTTGACTGCGGGTGCCCGCGCCGCCGACTCTCCCGTCGTCTTCGAGCCCAGCATCCGGATCTCGACGCTGGCGCTGGAGTCCGACCCGACCAGCCAGCTGGCGGCCAAGGTGATGCTGGAGGCCTACCGGCGCATGGGCATGGAGGCCGATATCGTGTCCATGCCCGGCGAGCGCTCACTCGTCAGCGCGAACGCGGGCGAGACCGATGCCGAGCTGTATCGCAAGGCGGGCATGGAAAAGACCTACCCCAACCTCGTCATGGTCCCGGTGCCGGTGGCGAGCTATGAGGTCGTTGCCTTCGTGCCCAGCCATTCGGTGCTCAGCGTCAATGGCTGGGCGTCGCTGCAGGCGCTACGCATGGCCTTCGTCAAGGGCATCAAGGTGATCGAGGAGAACACCGGCGGCATGCAGGTGGTGCCGGTAGCCAGCCTGCAGCAGGCCTTCGGCATGCTGGATAGGGGGCGCGTCGATGTGGTGTTGGCCAACCGCATTTCCGGCCTGGCGACGTTGCGCTCCATGAAGCTGACCGGCATTGAGCCGCGTCCGCAGCCGCTGGCGTCGTTCCCGGTGTTCCATTACGTGAACGTCAGCCGCCAGGCCTTGCTGCCCAAGCTCAGCCAGGTGCTGCAGGACATGACCCGGGAGCGCTGGATCCAGCACGCCCAGGACGAGATCATCAGCCGGTATTGAACCCCCGAGAACCTGTTCAAGGTCTCCTCATGGTGCCCTGGGCTGCTTTGCCCTTCGGGTTGCCCCGCAAAAACAGCGTCTGCGGCGTTGCAAGCCTTGCAGGCCGCGCCAAGCCAGAGGCTTGGCCCTTCGCCAGGCACGGGCAGGCCACCTGGCCTGCCCGTGTCCGGGCTCAGCCTCGCCGGGCCACCAGCCCGTCTCCGGTTTGCGCCTTGCAGCCCCTGCTTTTGCGGTGCAACGGGCGCCATGAGGAGACCTTGAACAGGTTCTGAACTACCACTTGGAGCGGTGGTCCTCGGTGACACCGAGCAGGTCGCGGACCTCGCGCAGTGGCGCCCCCGGCGCGGCACGCACCGTGCCCGCAAAGCTGCCGATGGGCTGGATGTAGTGGCTGGCGGCCACGAGCAGGTTGCGGTCCTCGGCGCGCGCGCCCTCGGGCGTGAAGACCAGGTCCAGCAGGCCGTCGTCGGTACGCACATGCCAGGGGTCGAGGGGCCGCGCGGCGTCGAAGTCGAAGTGCGCCGCGCCCAGCGCGATGGGCCGGCCGTCCAGCCACAGCACGTTCTCCTGGTTGCCGAAATAGCCCTGCTGCAGATTGAAGCCCACGTCCGGCCGGTGCGCACTGGCCCAGCGCCAGGCGGTGTTGCGGGCCAGCAGGCCGTTGGACGCGTCGACCGCGGCCCAGGCGCCGTCGAGGTCGAAGCGCCGGCCCTCGGCCTCGGCCCAGCCGAGCACGGCCAGCGCCGTCGTCTTCTGCGTCGCGTGCGCGATACCGCCTTCGATGGGGCCGACGGCCAGCAGCGGCGGCGCCATTGCCTCCAGGTCCAACTGGGCCTCGATGCGCAGCGTGCGCGTGCGCACATGCAGCAGCAGGCTGTCGTCGGACTGATGGCGCAGCTCCAGCCGCGCGCCGGGGCCGCGGAAGCAGGCGCGCGCCTCGGCCAGCGGTGCGTCGGACACCTGGGCCTGCAGGCCCGGCAGGCCGTCCTGGCTCCAGTCGGCCAGCAGGTGGCGGCGCTGGCGGTCGAAGAGGTAGGCGAAGGCCGTGCAGGTCCAGCCGACGTCGACGATGGCCAGGCCGATGAAGACGCGCTCGTCGCCGAGGCCGACGTAGTGCCAGCGCTTGTGGTGCAGGCGGCGCCACAGCCAGGAGCGCCGCTCGGCGAGGCCGGTCCAGTCGAAGCGGGCGATGCGGCCGGCATAGCGGCCATGGGCGGGTTGTCCGTCGTGGCGGACGATGGAGTCGGGAATTGCGGAGTTCATCGGGTCGGGCGCCGCTGCTGCCTGCGCCATTGAAGAGGGGCCTGGCCGGTCCATTGCCGGAAGGCGCGCGTGAAGGCACTCTGTTCGGAATAGCCGAGCAGCAGGGCCACCTCGGCCAGCTCGACGTTGGGGTCGCGCAGATAGGCCTCGGCCAATTGCTGGCGGGTCTGCGACAGCAGGCGCTGGAAGCCGTGGCCCTGCTCGGTCAGCCGGCGCTGCAGGCTGCGCGGGCTCATCTGCAGGCTGTGGGCCAGGTCGGGCAACCGCGTGCGGCCGCTGCGGATCAGGCCGACCAGGGCTTGGCGCCAGACGCCCACCGGCTCGCTGACCGCGGCCACCTGCTGCAGCAGGCGTTCGGCCTGCTCGTCGAGCAGGGCGAGCAGGGCGGCGTCGGCGCCGCGCAGCGGCAGGGCCAGGTCGTGGGCGGCCAGCACGACGCGGGTGCTGGGCTGGTCGAAGCGCACCCGGCCGCCGAAGAAGTCCTCGTAGGGGCGCACGTCGGCCGGGCGGCGGTTGACGAAGTCCACGGCCAGCGCGCGCAGCGGCTCGGCCGTGAATTCGCGCGTCAGCTGCACCAGGGCCGCGATGGCGGTCTCGTCCACCAGCGCACCCGGCCGGCCGCGCTCCACGCCCCACTCGATGCACAGGCCCTCGGCACAGGGGCGCAGCTGGGCGACGTTGGCGTCGTAGACCGAGCGGTGGTAGCGCTCCAGCCGCTGCAGCGCCTCGGCCAGCGTGCCGCAGGCCAGGGCCGCGAAGCCGACGACGCCGAAGTGGCGCGGCGCGATGCCGCGCGCCAGCCGCAGTGGGAAGGTGGCCTTGGGGCCGGGGTCGAGGTCGCGCGCCTTCTCCAGCAGCGCCTGCCAGCGCCGCATCGCGACGAAGGTCTCGCTGGCCGCGGGCGGCTCGCCCAGCGCGTCGGCGCGCCCGAGCGCCGCCATGTGCTCGAAGAGCAGCTGGGCATAGCTGGCGGCGACGCGGGTGTCATCCATGGGCGGGCGATCATCCCGCAGCGGCCGGCCCCTCTCGCTGGGGTTCACCCCAGCCCTGGCGCGATCCGTCAAAAACCTGGGTTTCGCCGTCAAGATGCCGCGGCGATTTGGGATCAAGATGCTGTCCATGGACTGGCTGCTCGACCTCTACCACCACCACTTCGACTGGCGCGACCTGACGCTGGTCATGCTGTCGCCGATCTTCGCCGTCTTCATCGCGATGGAGGCCTGGCGCTTGCGCAAGACCGGCGTCTTCGACCTCCGGGACAGCTTTGACAGCATGAACAGCGGCGGCAGCTATCTCGTCGCCGACCTGATCCTGCTCGTCGTCCTCGTGCTGCCGGCAATGGGCTGGGTCTACGAGCATCGCCTGTTCACGGTCGAAGTGACGCCGCTGCGCTTCGTCGGCCTGTTCCTGTTCGTCGAGTTCCTGTACTACGGCTTCCACCGCGGCAGCCACCGCATCCGCTGGTTCTGGTGCGCCCACGTCGTGCACCACGGCTCGGAGAAGATGAACTTCGGTACCGCGCTGCGCCAGAGCTGGTTCTATCCCATCGCCGGTAACTGGCTGTTCTACCTGCCGGCCGTGTTTCTCGGCTTCGAGCCGCGCTGGGTGCTGTTCGCGCTATCGCTGAACCTGGGCTACCAGTTCTTCGTGCACACGACCTGGGTGAACAAGATGCCGGCCTGGTTCGAGTTCATCTTCAACACGCCCTCGCACCATCGCGCCCACCATGGCCGCAACGCGCAGTACATCGACAAGAACTTCGGCGGCATGCTGATCGTCTTCGACCGCCTCTTCGGCAGCTTCGTGCCCGAGCGGGAGCCGGTGGACTATGGCCTGGAGCATCCCTTCCCCACGCACAACCTGTTCTGGCTCAATGCCCACGAATGGCGCGCGATGTTCCACGACATGGCCCAGGAAAAGACCTGGGGCATGCGCCTGGCCCACTTGTGGAAACCGCCGGAGTGGCGGCGCCATGGCAACGGGTTTCAGGGCTGAGCGGGCTGCAGGTACTTGGCCAGGAAGGCTTCCATGCGCTGCGCGAAGTCCACCCGGTTCTTCAGCAGCGCGAAACCGTGGCCTTCGCCGGGATAGGTCACCCAGAGCGGCTCGTTGCCGGCCTCGCGCAGGGCCTTGCGCAGGCGCTCGCCGTGGGCCAGCGGCACGCGGCGGTCGTCCTCGCCGAAGGCCAGCAGCAGCGGTGCCTTGATGTGCGCGGCCTGCTTGACCGGTGAGTTGGCGGCGATCATGGTCGCGTCCTTTTCCGGGTCGCCCACCAACTCGGGCAGGCCGTACTGGCGGCCGGTTTTGCTGATGTCGTCCGTGACCCACCAGGAGCCACTGAGGTAGAGGTCCAGGTCGGCCAGCGCCACCCAGGCCACGCCGCAGCGATAGAGGTCGGGGTCCTTGATGAGGCCCATCAGCGTGCTGTAGCCGCCATAGCTGGCGCCGGCGATGCAGGCCTTGTCGCTGGCGATGCCCTGTGCCCGGGCCCAGCGCAGTGCGTCGGCCACGTCGTCCTGCATGGCCTGGCCGAACTGCCTGAAGCCGGCGCGGAAATGCGCGTCGCCGTAGCCGGTGCTGCCGCGCATCTCGGGCTCGATGACGACATAGCCCCGCGAGGCCAGGAACTGGGCGTCGGCATGCCAGCTCCATTCGCTGCCACGCACCCAGGGGCCGCCGTGAACAAGGACGACGGCCGGCAACGGGCCCTTGGCCGCGGGGCTCTTCGTGACCCAGACCGGCAGATCGCTGCCGTCGCGGGCCTTGATGCGCTGCAGGTCCAGCGAGGCCATCTGCTCGGGCTTGACGCCCTCGCGCACCGGGCCGATCGCGCGCCAGTTCTTCTCGCCCTCGGCCGGGCTGGCCTGGAAGAGGTAGAGCCGACCCGGGTCGCGGTCGCTGTAGCTGCGCACCAGGGCCACCATGTCCGGTGCAGCGCAGCGCCTGCAATCGATCTGGTTGATGCGGCCCGGGAAGAGCCGGTCGGCGCGCTGCTGCAGTGCCTTCATCGCGTCGTCGAACCAGACCGTCGTCTGGCCATCGACGCGCAGGCGCACGCCCAGCAGGCGGCCCGCGTCGTCGGTGATGAGCTGGCCATCGAAGTCGAAGCCTGGCGCCGTGACCAGTGGTTTGGTCTCGGGCGCGTGGTGTTCGAAGTCGTAACGCGACAGCACCGCGTAGCGCTGCGGGCCCTCGGTGCGCGTCACGTAAAGCCCGCCGGCGTCGTCTGTCGCGACGATGCCGAAGGGCACGGCGAGCAGGTCGCTGTCATAGAGTTGCGACCAACCCGTGGCTCCCGGCGCATGCCAGTAGGCGGCCTGGCGGCCCTTGTACTGCGTGAACGCGACGCGCGGCTCGCCGTGGGCGTCGACCAGCCAGTGCACGGTATGGGCTGGAGGGTCGAAATAGGCGTCGCGACTGCGGCCGGTGCGCGTGTTCAGCCACATCGGCGTCTGCACATGCTCGTCGTCCAGTGCGACATGGGCCACCAGCACCTCGCCGTTGGCGGCAGCGGCGCGTGGCGTTGGCACGCTCAGCAGCCAGTGGTTCCAGTCCAGCAGGCGCTCATCGTCGGTGTCGCCATTGTTGATGAAAGGCTTGTACATGCGGCGCACGAGCTGGCGGAGCTTGCTGCCGTCGGCGTTGACGGCGAACAGGCCTGGCGCGGTGGACCGCCCGCTGCCTTCCGACGAATCGACGACGCCAAAGACCAGCCTGTCCTCGTCGACCCATTGCACGCGCCAGACATCGCCGTCGGCGAACTGGGCGACGCGCTTGAGTTGGCCGCCGGGATTGAGGTCGAAGACGACGAGGCCGGCGCGCTGGGCGCCCTTGGCCGACGTGATTGCCAGGCGCTTTCCCGACGGCGACAGCACCGCTTCGGCGATGTCGGCATCCCTGTAGAACACCTCGGCCGGTGGCGGCGCGGCCTGCGCTGCACCCACGCCCAGCACGAGGCCAGCGAGGGCGCCGGCCCAGCATTTCAACGTCTTCATGATCCTCCCGGGTTGCGTCTTTGGTGGCGCGCAGCATAGGACAGGCGGCGGGAGTAGGCTGGGTCGCCGTCTCGGCAATCCTCACCCCGCGGCATGGCGCCCGGCGCTGCGGGACAATGCCCCGCCATGACTGCTGCTCCCCAGGACGACACGCCCGTCGTCATCATCGGCGCCGGCCTTGCCGGACTCACCGTGGCCTTGCACCTGGCCGACACCGTGCCCGTCGTCGTGCTCGCCAAGCGCGAGCTGACCGAGGCCGCCACGGCCTGGGCCCAGGGCGGCATCGTCGGCGTGCTCGGTGGCGACGACTCCATCGACAGCCATGTGCGCGACACCCAGGACGCCGGCGCCGGCCTCGTCGACGAAGCCACCGCCCGCTTCGTCGCCGAGCGCAGCGCCGCCGCGGTGGGCTGGCTGGTGGGGCAGGGCGTGCCCTTCACGCCCGATGACGACGGTCCGCTGGGCCTGCACCTCACGCGCGAGGGCGGCCATGCGGTGCGCCGCATCGCCCATGCGGCCGACGCGACCGGCAAGGCCATCCACGACCAGCTGCTGGCCGCGGCCCGCCGCCATCCCAACATCACGCTGCGCGAGCGCTGGATGGCGCTGGACCTGATCACCTCGCGCCACGCGCAGCGCGACGAGCCGCCACGTGTCTACGGCGCCTATGCGCTGGACATCGACGCCCAGCGCGTCGAGACCCTGGCTGCGCGCGCCGTCGTGCTGGCCACCGGCGGCGCCGGCAAGGTCTACCGCTACACGACCAACCCCGACACCTCCACCGGCGACGGCATCGCGATGGCCTGGCGGGCCGGCTGCCGGGTCGCGAACATGGAGTTCATCCAGTTCCACCCGACCTGCCTCTACCACCCGCAGGAGCGCAGCTTCCTGATCACCGAGGCGCTGCGCGGGGAGGGCGGCCATCTGAAGTTGCCGGACGGCACCCGCTTCATGGCCGCGCACGACGAGCGCATGGAGCTGGCGCCGCGCGACATCGTCGCCCGCGCCATCGACTTCGAGATGAAGAAGCACGGCCTGGACCATGTATGGCTGGACGCCACGCACCTGGGCGAGGCCTTCCTCATCGAGCATTTCCCGACCATCCACGCGCGCTGCCTGAAGCTGGGCATCGACATCGCGCGCCAGCCGATTCCCGTCGTGCCGGCCGTGCACTTCACCTGCGGTGGCGCCGTGACCGACCTGGCCGGCCGCTGCGATCTGCCGGGCCTCTATGCGGTGGGCGAAACCGGCTACACCGGCCTTCACGGCGCCAACCGGCTGGCCAGCAACTCGCTGCTGGAATGCGTCGTGCTCGGCCAGACCTGCGCGGCCGACATCCTCGGCCAGGCGCCGCAGGAACCGGCGCCGCTACCCGCCTGGGACGAAAGCCAGGTCGAGAACGCCGACGAGCAGGTCGTCATTGCCCACAACTGGGACGAGCTGCGCCTGCTGATGTGGAACTATGTCGGCATCGTGCGCACCACGAAGCGCCTGGAGCGGGCCCTGCACCGCATCGCGCTGCTGCGCAGCGAGATCGACGACTACTACGCCAACTTCCGCGTCACACGCGACCTGCTGGAGCTGCGCAACCTGGTGGACTGCGCCGAGCTGATCGTGCGCTCGGCCCTGATGCGCCACGAAAGCCGCGGCCTGCACTACAGCCGCGACTACCCGCAGACGCTGCCGGTGAGCTTCCCGACGGTGCTGATCAGCGAGCGGCGGAGGCGCTGAGCGCGGGCGCAGCGGTGCGAGCAGTCTTCTTGTCCGGTGCCTTCTGCGCCGAGCACTTCTCGTGCTCGCAGACCTTCTCCAGCGGCAGGTACTCTGCGTTGGGCATGTCAAACCATTGCACGACCTTCAAGTCCTGGCTGACGCGAAAGTGGTCAATGGCGGGGAAGGTCTTTGGGTCACCACCACATGAAGGTCGGTGGTTTTCGTGAACAGCGATATCGGTCCATCCAGGCTCGCAGGACCACTGGATATACGAGAGGCATTCTGGGCGTGTCCGGGTGCGATAAAGCTGCAATTCATCCAGCTTGCGCTCCAGCGCGGGTAGCGTTGGGCTGACGTCTCGCAACAGACGGCATTCAGCCTTGGCAGCATCGACCAGCACCAGCACCAGCACCAGCCCGACGGCCGCGTAGTGCAGCCACCGGGCTGACATGGCGCCGGCGGCGTTAGGCGCCAAGCGTCATTTCCTCGCCCTCAGCGCCGTGCGTGCCTGCACGAAGTTGAAGGCGTAGCCGACGGCCTCGCTGATGGCGGTGTCGATCTCCAGGCGCTCGTGCTCGGTCAGGTAGAAGCTGAAGTCCACCTCGTGGCGGATGTAGCGCGGAGGCAGGCGGTTCAGGGCCACGCAGGCGACGTCGCAGAGCAGGTCGTTGCTGGTCGCGATCTCGGGGTAGTCCTTGGATGCGTCCAGCACCGCCGCGAAGACTTCGCGCTCGTGGTGGTTGTAGAGGGAGCTGAAGTCGGCATTCATGGCGGGGCCTCGTGGGTGGCGGTTGCTCTGACGGATTTATAGCGCCCAAACGCGGGATCAAGCCGCCCCGATTCCCGGCGTCATGCCCGCGGCCTGTGAATTTCTCGCGGCGACGAAATCCAGCATGCGCTTGATGCAACCCTGGGCCTTCACGCGGATGGATTCGTCGACATGGATCTCGGGGCTGCCGCTTTCCAGGCAGTCGACCAGGTTGGCCAGGCCGTTCATCGCCATCCAGGGGCAGTGGGCGCAGCTCTTGCACGTCGCGGCGTTGCCGGCCGTGGGCGCCTCGATCAGCGTCTTGTGCGGCGCGAGCTGGCGCATGCGGTGCAGGATGCCGTTGTCGGTGGCGACGATGTACTCCTGCGCCTTGCCTTCGACGACGGCCTTGATCAGTGCCGACGTGGAGCCGACGACGTCGGCCTGCTCGACGACGCTCTTGGGCGACTCCGGGTGCACCAGGATCAGCGCGCCCGGGTGCTGCTCGCGCAGCAGCTGAAGTTCCAGGCCCTTGAACTCGTCGTGCACGATGCAGGCGCCGTTCCACATCAGCATGTCGGCGCCGGTCTGCTCCTGGATATAGCGGCCCAGGTGGCGGTCGGGCGCCCAGAGGATCTTCTGGCCCCTGGCATGCAGGTCGGCCACGATCTCCAGCGCGCAGGAACTGGTCACCATCCAGTCGGCGCGGGCCTTCACGGCGGCGCTGGTGTTGGCATAGACGACGACCTGGCGGTCGGGGTGGGCGTCGCAGAAGGCGGCGAAATCGTCCTCGGGGCAGCCCAGGTCCAGCGAGCAGGTGGCGTCCAGGTCGGGCATCAGCACCCGCTTCTCGGGGCTGAGGATCTTGGCCGTCTCGCCCATGAAGCGCACGCCGGCGACCACCAGGGTCTGCGCCGCGTGGTCGCGGCCGAAGCGGGCCATCTCCAGCGAGTCGGCCACGCAGCCGCCAGTGGCCAGGGCCAGGTCCTGCAGCGCGCCGTCCACGTAGTAATGGGCGACGAGGACGGCGTTGTGTTTTTGAAGCAGCGCCGCGGCGCGTTCGGCCAGCGCATTGCGCTCCGAGGGCGTGAGCGCCGGCGGGATCTTGGCCCAGGCGTGCGCGGTGGAGCAGCTGCCGGCAGCGTCCTGCCGGGTGTAGTCGAAAAGGGTCTGGGACATCTTGGCTTCGGCCGCGGCGAGATGGGCGCGGTTCCTGCCTCAAGTGTCGCGCAGAGCCGGGCGCCTGGCGCTGGCTCCGGTCCAAGCCCCCAGCTTCAGGGCAGGCGCAGCCGGTCACCCTCGTTGACCCGCACGGTGTTGCTCGGGTCGTTGCCCCAGCGGTAGGTCACGCTCAGCAGCTTGCGGCGGCCCGGCGCGGGGTCGACGCCGAACAGCTCGTTGCGCACCTCGGCCTCGAAGCGCTCGCTGCGCAGCTGGGCGCGCAGGGCCTGGGTCACGTCGGCCCAGCGGCCTTCGATGCCGTAGCTGGCGCTCTCGATGACGAGGCGGCCCGCGGGCGGGCGCGCCGGCCCCCAGTCGCCGCCGTCCCAGCCGACGAACTGCGCGCCGTCCACCCAGGCGTTCTCGGGGTATTCGAAGCTGCGCTCGTGGCCGCTGCGGTCGAGCGCGACGATGCGCAGGCGCTTGGTCTGGCCCGGGTCGGGGTCGATGCCGAAGCTGTCGTTGCCCATGCGAAAGCGCTGGTCGCGCCGCGCCAGCTCGCGCAGGCGCTCGGTCACGTCCACCTCGCGGCGGCGGGTGCCATAGGTGGCGTACAGGATGCTGAACTCGCCTTCGTCGCGGCGCTCCCCGCGCCGCTCGCCGCCATGCCAGCCGCGCCTGTCGCCGTCGCCGCGGCCCCAGTCGCCGCCGCCCCAGCCGATGAACTGGGCGCCGTCGATCCAGTCGTATTCCCGGTACTCGAAGGTGCGCTCCTGGCCCTGGCGGTCGCGGGCGAAGATGCGCAGCGTCTTGGTGCGGCCCGGGTCGGGGTCCACGCCGAAGAGTTCGTTGGTCAGCTTGAAGCGCCGGTCCTGGCGGGCCAGGTCGCGCAGGCGGTCGGTCACATCGACATGGCCACGCTCGGTGCCGTAGCGCGCGTGCAGGATGACGAACTCGCCATCGTCATCGGCGCGGGCGGGCAAGGCCAGGCCGGCCAGCAGGCCGGCGAGCAGGGCGCTGCCGGTGCCCAGGGTCAGGTCACGTCTGTTCATTCGGGGTCTCCGGGTCTGATCGGGCAGATCGTCGCATGCAGGCTGCGGCAGGCCGGGCCGGCTCAGGCCTCCGCGAAGAACCGGCTCGGCGGCATGCCCACCGTCCGCGTGACCATGGCCGTGAAGGCGCTGGCGCTGGCATAGCCCAGCTCGGTGGCGATATGGCTCATTGGCCGGCCGCGCGCGGCCAGCGTCAGCGCATGGGCCAGCAGCAGCTGCGAGCGCCACTGCGCGAAGCTGGTGCCCAGCTGCTCGCGGAACAGCCGGGAGAGCGTGCGCGGGCTGGCGCCGGCCTCCGCGGCCCATTCGTCCAGACCGGCGTGGCGGCCGGGTTCGCGCAGCATGGCCTCGCAGAGCCGGCGCAGGCGGGCGTCCTGGGGCAGGGCGACGCCCAGGGCCAGCGGCCGGGCGCGCCTGAGCTCGATGAGGACGAGCTGCTCGATGCCGTGGCGGCGCGCGCGGTCCTCGCCGTCCTCGGGCGGCGGCGGGTCGGGCACGGCCGGCAGGGCCAGCACCAGTTCGCGCAGCAGCGGCGACACCTCCAGCACACGGCCCGCCTGCCAGGCCTCGCCGGCCAGCAGGCCGGGGCCGACGTAGAGGGTGCGCAGGTCGCACCGCTCGATGGCCGTCACCGCGTGGACGAGGCCGGGCGGGATCCATACCGCCCGCGACGGCGGCACGCTGTAGGTGGAGGCCTCGGTGTTCACGCGCACCGCCCCCGTCATCGAGAACACGAGCTGGCCCCAGTCATGGCGGTGGGGCTGGATGTCGGTCTGGTGTTCGAGCACGCGCGACTTGGCGCGCAGCGGGCGCTCCGGCGTGGGCGCGAAGCGCTCGGGCGAGAAGGACGGAAAGCTCTTGCGGCCGGACATGGCTGGATTTCGACAGAACTTGACGAACCATCGTAACTGAGCCGACGCCGCCCTGCCTAAAGTGACTCGAATGGACACCGCCCTCGCTACCCCCTTCGATGCCGGCCAGCAGCGCCGGCGCGACGTCACGACGATCTCGACCATCGGCGTCGCGCATGGCACATCGCACTTCTTCCACATGCTGCTGCCGCCGCTGTTCCCGGCCTTCATCCAGGCCTTCGGCCTGAGTTATTCGGAACTGGGCCTGCTGGTGACGACCTTCTTCGTCATCTCGGGCGCGGGCCAGGCGCTGTCGGGCTTCATCGTCGACCGCATCGGCGCGCGGCCGGTGCTGTTCGCGGCGATGGCGAGCTTCTTCCTCGCCTCCGTCGCCGCCGGCCTGGCCCAGGGCTTCGGCGGGCTGATGCTGGCGGCGGCGCTGGCCGGCGTCGGCAACGCGCCCTTCCACCCGGCCGACTTCACCATCCTGAACAAGCGCGTGTCGCAGCCGCGCCTGGGCCATGCCTTCTCGGTGCATGGCATCAGCGGCAACCTCGGCTGGGCGGTCGCGCCGGTGTTCTCCATCGGCATCGCCGAGGCCACGGGCAACTGGCGCTTCGCTTACGTCGGCACGGCCGCGGTGGCGCTGGCGGTGATGGCTCTGCTGTTCTGGCAGCGCTCGGCCATCGACGACCGCCAGGGCTCCTGGGGCCATGCCAAGCCCGCCGCCGGGGCCAAGGAGGAGCACCCGATGGCCTTCCTGAAGCTGCCCTCGGTGTGGCTGTGCTTCTCCTTCTTCTTCTGGACCACGGCGGCGCTGTCGGCCATCCAGAGCTTCGCCAGCCCAGCCCTGCACCAGATCTACGGCCTGCCGCTGGCGCTGACGGCCTATGTCGTGACCGGCTACATGCTGGCGGGGGCGGCCGGCATGGTCTGCGGCGGCTTCCTGGTCGCGCGGGCCGAGAGGCTGGAGCGCACCATCGCCTTCGCGATGGCCTTTGCCGCGGCCCTGCTGCTGCTGACGGCCACCGGCTGGCTGCCGGGTGGCCTAGCCGCGGTGGTCGCGGCACTGGCCGGCTTCGGCACCGGTCTGGCCGGCCCCTCGCGCGACATGCTGATCAAGCGCGCCGCGCCGCCCGGAGCGACGGGCCGCGTCTACGGCACCGTGTACTCGGGCCTGGACATCGGCTTCGCGCTGGCCGCGCCGGTGTTCGGCGCCATCCTCGACCACGGCATGCCGCGCGGCGTCTTCGCCGGCTCGGCGGCGGCACTGGTGATGGGCATCGCATCGGCCGGCTTGGTGGGGCTGGGGCTCACGCGCAAGCCCGCCGTGGCGGCCGCGGCCTGAGGCGCCAAACGGGCTCGTCTTGGCCCAGAATCCGGCCACCTAAACATCGAGGTGGCCTATGAAGCAATACGGTGCAGAGTTCCTGGGTACGTTCTGGCTCGTGCTGGGCGGTTGTGGCAGTGCGGTGCTGGCGGCCGCGTTTCCGAACGTGGGCATCGGCCTGCATGGCGTCGCGCTGGCCTTCGGCCTGACGGTGCTGACGATGGCCTTCGCCATCGGTCACATCTCAGGCTGCCATCTCAACCCGGCCGTCTCCGTCGGCCTGTGGGCCGGCGGGCGCTTCCCGGCGTCCAAGCTCCTGCCCTATATCGTCGCGCAGGTGCTCGGCGCCATCGCGGCGGCCGGCGTGCTCTACGTCATCGCCAGCGGCGCGCCGGGCTTCGACGTGTCCAAGGGCTTTGCCTCCAACGGCTATGGCGCGCACTCGCCCGGCGGCTACTCGATGCTGGCCGCCCTGGTCACCGAGGTGGTCATGACCATGTTCTTCCTGCTGGTCATCCTGGGCGCGACGGACAAGCGTGCGCCGGCGGGCTTCGCGCCCATCGCCATCGGCCTTTGCCTGACCCTGATCCACCTGATCAGCATCCCGGTCACCAACACCTCGGTCAATCCGGCGCGCAGCACCGGCGTGGCCCTGTTCGTGGGCGACTGGGCGGTGAGCCAGCTGTGGCTGTTCTGGCTCGCGCCCATCGTCGGCGCGCTGCTGGGCGCCGCCGCCTACCGGGCCATTGCCGGCGAAGAGCGCTGAAACCCCCTGCGGGGGGCGCACCGTCCGCCGGCTAAAGTGCCGGCATGAACACACCCTCCACCCCGCAGCTCGCCGGCCACAAGCTGGTCGAGGCGCTGATTGCCCAGGGCGTCGACACCGCGTTCGGCGTTCCCGGTGAAAGCTACCTGGCCGTCCTCGACGGCTTCCATGCATATGCGGACAAGATCCGCTTCGTCGCCTGCCGCCAGGAGGGCGGTGCGGCCTTCATGGCCGAGGCCCAGGGCAAGCTGATCGGCCGGCCCGGCATCTGCTTCGTGACCCGCGGGCCGGGTGCGACGAACGCGAGCATCGGCCTGCACACGGCCTTCCAGGACAGCACGCCGATGATCCTCTTCATCGGCCAGGTCGCCAGCGACCAGCGCGACCGCGAGGCCTTTCAGGAGGTCGACTACCGCCAGATGTTCGGCCCCGGCACGCTGGGCATGGCCAAGTGGGTCGGCGAGGTGCACGACGCCGAGCGTCTGCCCGAGTACGTGGCACGCGCCTTCCACACCGCCATGCAGGGCCGCCCCGGTCCGGTCGTGCTGGTGCTGCCCGAGGACATGCTGACGAAGCCGATCACGGCGCCCCTCGTCGCACCCGCGCGCGTGGCCGAGGCCGCGCCGACGCCGGCGGCGCTGGCCGAGGTCGCCGAGCGCCTGGCCGCGGCGAAGAAGCCCCTCGTCATCGCCGGTGGCGGCGGCTGGACGCCCGAAGCCACGACCGCGCTGCAGCGCTTTGCCGAGGCCTGGCAACTGCCCGTCGGCTGCGCCTTCCGCTTCCAGGATCTGTTCGACAACGCGCATCCGAACTATGCCGGCGACGTGGGCATCGGCATCAATCCGAAGCTGGCCGCGCGCGTGAAGGAGGCCGACCTCATCCTCGCCATCGGCCCGCGACTGGGCGAGATGACGACGGGCGGCTACACGCTGTTGCAGGCGCCGCGGCCCGCGCAGCAGCTCGTCCACATCCATGCCGGTGCCGAGGAGCTGGGCCGCGTCTACACGGCCGAGCTGCTGGTCAACGCGAGCATGAGCCAGGCCGCGCCGGCCCTGGCCCGGCTCGTGCCGCCGGCCGACATCGCCTGGCGCGACTGGACGGCCGCCGCCAACGCCGACTACCGCGCCAACCTCGTGCCCACGCCGGTGAGCCCGCTGGACATGGCCGAGGTCATCCGCCTGCTCGACGCCAAGCTGCCCGAGGGCACGATCTTCACGAACGGCGCCGGCAACTACAGCGGCTGGCTGCACCGCTTCCACCGCTACACGGGCCTGCAGCGCTTCGGCAAGACCCAGCTCGCGCCGACCTCGGGTGCGATGGGCTATGGCCTGCCGGCCGCGGTCGCGGCGGCGCTGCTGCAGCAGGACCGCTGGGTCGTCAACATCGCCGGCGACGGCGACTTCCTGATGAACGGCCAGGAGCTGGCCACGGCCACCGGCTATGGCGCGAAGAAGCTGCTCGTCGTCGTCGTCGACAACGGCACCTACGGCACAATCCGCATGCACCAGGAGCGCGAGTACCCGGGCCGCGTTTCGGGCAGCGATCTGTTCAACCCCGACTTCGCCCAACTGGCCGAGGCTTATGGGTTCGCGGCGTTCAAGGCCGAGAGCACGAGCCAGGTCGGCCCGGCGCTGGACGCGGCGATCGCGGCGGGCCGGCCGGCCCTGCTGCATCTGCGCCTGTCCAGCGACGTGAGCACCTCGCGCTCGACCTTGACGGCCATCCGCGAGGCCGCTCAGAAGAGGGCTGGCCATGCTTGAACTCCAGCTGCGCGGCGAGTTCATCGAACTCGACAAACTCCTCAAGGCCACGGGCCTCGCCGACAGCGGCGGCCAGGCGCGGGCCCTCATCGCGGCCGGCGAGGTCAGGGTGGACGGCCAGGTCGAGTTGCGCAAGACGGCCAAGATGCGGGCCGGCCAGGTCGTTGAATTCGGCGGCCAGCGCGTGCGCGTGGTGGCCGCAGCCTGAAGGAGTTGCCGTGATGACGTTCTCCACCTGCGATCTCTGCGACGCCCACAAGGCCGACGACAGCGGCGCCTTGCGCGTGTTGCCCGGCGGCGCGCTGGCCAGCTTCGGCGGCCTGGCCCGCTTTGCCGGGCCGGTGGCCACGGTGCTCTGCCTGGACGACAACAGTCGCGTGAAGGAGGCCGTCGAGAGCCCAGGCCAGGGCCGCGTGCTGGTTGTCGATGGCGGCGGCTCGCGCCGGCGCGCGCTGCTGGGCGGCAACCTGGCCGCGGCGGCGGCGAGGAACGGCTGGGCCGGCATCGTCATCGACGGCTGCGTGCGCGATGTGGCCGAACTCGCGGCGGCCCAGGTCGGCATCCTGGCGCTGGCGGCCATGCCGCTGCCGACCGACCGCAAGGGCCAGGGCCTCGCGGACGTCGCGGTGCGCGTCCGCGGTGTGGATGTGCGGCCGGGCGACTGGCTCTATGCCGATGCCGACGGCGTCGTCATCAGCGCAGCGGCTCCGGCAGACGATCCAGCCCGCCCGCGTTGATCGCGACGCGCGCCTGCTCGCGCACCTTGGGCTTGGCGTGATGGGCCACGCTCAGGCCGGCCGCGCCCATCATCGGCAGGTCGTTGGCGCCGCCGGCGATTTCCAGCTCATTGCTGCGTACGAAGTCCATGCCCAGCTCGGCGGCGGCGAGGCGCGTGAAGAAGGTGAAGCCGCAGGAGACGATCGCCTTGCCTCAGCGGCAGCGGATACCAAGGTGAGGGTGCGGAAGCTGGCCCGAGCCCCTCGCTTCGGCGCGGCAGCCGACGCAGAATCGACCGATGAACGCCGTTCTGCGCGCCCGCTTGCTGGCCTGGTTGCTGGGTGGTCTCCTTCTCGGCGCCAGGGCCGATGTGCGCGTTGTCACCTCGGTCTACGAACCCTACCGCATCGGACCCGAGAGCGGCTTGGTCGTCGAGGCCTTTCTGGCCGCCTGCCGGGCCGCAGGGCTGGAGGCCCCGAGGATCGAGATGATGCCGTCGGAGCGTGCCCGCCGGACATTCGAGGCCGACCCCGGCGTCATCCTGATCGACAGCGACACCAGCATGAACACCATGGCCGGGCGGGTGCATTACGCCATGCTGAAGCAATGGCCCTACCAGGTTTCGCTGTACTACCTGAAGGCGAGTTTTGCGCCCGGCGGCATCGTCGGCGTCAAGGATGTGGCCGGCAAGCAGATGGGCTACTACCGGGGCGACCAGGCCACGCTCAGGTACTTCGAGGAATTGGGCGCATCCATGGTGTCGCTGGACCCGCAGTCCCGGCTCTTCCCGATGCTGCTGAAGGGGCGCATCGACGTGATGGTGTCGGACGACCTGACCGCAGACTGGGAGCTGACCCGGCTGGATCCGCGCTGGCATGAGCGCATCGCGGCCTTCGGCCCCTTCCATTCGGGTCATGCGGGGCCGGTCTATCACCTGGGCGCGCCAGAGGTCGCAGCATTCCTGGCGCGTTATCAGGACGGCTATCGCCGGATCGAAGCCGACGGCAGTCTGCAGACCATCCTGGCTCGGTATCAGCGCGGGCGCCAGCCCTAGCCTCGCGTCGCCAAGGGCCTGATCAGCGGCTCCTGCCGGCAGTGCGTGAACCATTTGCCCCGGCACGCTATCCGGCTCAAACGCGGGATGCGGGTCCGGCTCGGTGAGAGCGACAGGCTCAAGCCGTGAACACTTCCAGCAGACGGTCCAGGCCGCCCTCGTTGATCGCGACGCGCGCCTGCTCGCGCACCTTGGGCTTGGCGTGATAGGCCACGCTCAGGCCGGCCGCACTCATCATCGGCAGGTCGTTGGCGCCGTCGCCCACTGCGATGGCCTGGTCGGGCGCGCAGCCGATGGCCGCGCAGCATTCCAGCAGCATGCGGCGCTTCTCGGCGCCGTCGCAGATGTCGCCCCAGTCCTGCATCGCGACGCGGCCGGTGAGGGCGCCGTCCGCGATCTCCAGTTCGTTGCTGCGCACGAAGTCCATGCCGAGCTCGGCGGCGACGAAGCGCGTGAAGAAGGTGAAGCCGCCGGAGACGAGCACCAGCTTCAGGCCCGCGGTCTTCAACGCCGCGCAGAGTTCGCGCGCGCCGGGGTTGAACGTCAGCCGCTCGGCCAGCACGCGGTCCAGCACGGTGGCGGGCACGCCGGCCAGGATGGCGAGGCGCCGGCGCAGGCTGTCCTTGAAGTCGGTGATCTCGCCGCGCATCGCGGCCTCGGTGATGGCGGCGACCTCCTGGCCTTTGCCGGCCAGTGCCGCGATCTCGTCGATGCACTCGATGCCGATCAGCGTCGAGTCCATGTCGAAGGCGGCGAGCTTGAAATGGGACAGCGGCGGCAGTGCGGGGCCGTCGCGCAGCACGAGGCCGGCGGCCTGGGGAGAGGGGGGCGTGGACATGGGCTGGATTATCCCGATCAGCTCTTCACGGGCTGCCCCAGCAGCCTCAGCACCTCGCGCACGGCCTGGGCGCGGTCCTGCGGGCTGGAGAGCGCCTTCTCCACGCGCAGCTTCTCGTTGCCCACCAGCTTGATGTTGCGGTTCTTCTGCACCAGCTCGATGACGCGCATCGGGTCGATGGGCGGGTTGGGGCGGAAGTTGATGTTGATGATGCTGGGCGCCGCGTCCACCTTGATGACGCCGAAGGGCCGGGCCAGCACGCGCAGGCGGTGCAGGTCGAAGAGGTTCTGGCCCTGGGAAGGCAGCTTGCCGAAGCGGTCGGTGATCTCTTCCAGCATGGTGTCGATCTGCTCGGGCTTCTCGGCCGTGGCCAGGCGCTTGTAGAGCGAGAGCCGCACCTGCACGTCGCCGCAGTAGGCGTCGGGCAGCAGGGCGGGGGCGTGCAGATTGATCTCGGTATTGGTCGAGAAGGCACCGGTGGGTGACAGCAGGTCGGGCTCGCGGCCGCTCTTCAGCGCGCGCACGGCCTCGGCCAGCATGTCGTTGTAGAGCTGGAAGCCCACCTCCATCATGTTGCCGCTCTGGTTGTCGCCCAGCACCTCGCCGGCGCCGCGGATCTCCAGGTCGTGCATGGCCAGGTAGAAGCCCGAGCCCAGTTCCTCCATCGCCTGGATCGCGTCCAGGCGCTGCGTGGCCTGCTTGGTCAGGCCCTGCAGGTCCGGCACCATCAGATAGGCATAGGCCTGGTGGTGGCTGCGGCCGACGCGGCCGCGGAGCTGGTGCAGCTGCGCCAGGCCGAACTTGTCGGCGCGGCTGATGACGATGGTGTTGGCGCTCGGCACGTCGATGCCGGTCTCGATGATGGTGGAGCACAGCAGCAGGTTGTGCTTGCCGGCGACGAACTCGCGCATCACGCGCTCCAGCTCGCGCTCGGGCATCTGGCCGTGGGCGACGACGATGCGCGCCTCGGGCAGCAGCTCCTCCAGCTTCTGGCGCCGGTTCTCGATGGTCTCGACCTCGTTGTGCAGGAAGTAGACCTGGCCGCCGCGCTTGAGCTCGCGCAGCACGGCCTCGCGGATGGTGCCGCTGCTCTCGGCGCGCACGAAGGTCTTGATGGCCAGGCGGCGCTGCGGTGCGGTGGCGATGACGGACAGGTCGCGCAGGCCTTCGAGTGCCATGCCCAGCGTGCGCGGGATGGGCGTAGCCGTCAGCGTCAGCACGTCCACCTCGGCGCGCATGGCCTTCATCGCCTCCTTGTGGCGCACGCCGAAGCGGTGTTCCTCGTCGATGACGAGCAGGCCCAGGCGGTTGAACTTGACCTCGGCAGACAGCAGCTTGTGCGTGCCGACGACGATGTCGATGGACCCGTCGGCGATGCCCTCCATCGCGGCCTTGATCTCCTTGGCCGAGCGGAAGCGGCTCATCTCCGCGACCTTGACCGGCCAGGCGCCGAAGCGGTCGGCGATGTTCTGGTAGTGCTGCTCGGCCAGCAGCGTGGTGGGCGCGAGGATGGCGACCTGCTTGCCGCCCATCACCGCGACGAAGGCCGCGCGCAGTGCCACCTCGGTCTTGCCGAAACCCACGTCGCCGCAGACCAGGCGGTCCATGGGCTTGGGAGAAATCATGTCCTGGATGACCGCGTGGATGGCGGCACGCTGGTCCGGCGTCTCCTCGAAGCCGAAGCTCGCGGCAAAGGCCTCGTAGTCGTGGCCGGAGTAGCGGAAGGCATGGCCCTCGCGGGCGGCGCGGCGGGCATAGAGGTTGAGCAGCTCGGCCGCGGTGTCGCGCACCTGCTCGGCGGCCTTGCGCTTGGCCTTCTCCCACTGGCCGGAGCCGAGCTTGTGCAGCGGGGCTTCCTCGGGGCTCACGCCGGTGTAGCGGCCGATCAGGTGCAGCTGCGCGACCGGCACATAGAGCGTGGCCTTGTCGGCGTATTCCAGGTGCAGGAACTCGCTCTTCTGGCCCTCTTCCCCAGATACAGCGAGGTCGATGTTGACCAGGCCCTGGTAGCGCCCGATGCCGTGGTTGATGTGCACTACGGGATCGCCCACCTTCAGCTCGGACAGGTCCTTGATCAGCGCATTGACGTCGCTGACCTGCTCCTGCTTGCGGCGCCGGCGCGTGGTGGGCGTCGTCGCGAACAGCTCGGTCTCGGTGATGAGCTGAAGCGGCCTTTCGGCGTCGTTCCAGAAGAAGCCCTCGGCCAGCGGTGCGGCGGTGATGGCGTACTTTTCGTCACTCGCCCAGAACTCGGCCAGGCTCGCAACCGAAGGCGGGTCGATCTTGTGATCGCGCAACTGCTCCAGCAGGCTCTCGCGCCGGCCTTCGCTCTCGGCCAGCAGCAGCACGCGGTGGGGTGTGGTGTCGAGGTGGGCCTCCAGGCGCGCCAGCGGCTCCTGCGCGCCGCGCTCGACGCTGACGTCGGGCAGCGGCCGGGCGAAGTCCACAGGCTCGGCGCCGCGCACGGACAGCACCGCGTGCGGCTTGGTCAGGCCGAAGAAGTCCTCGGTGGTCAGGAAGATCTCGGCCGGCGGCAGGATGGGCCGCTCGGGGTCGTGCTGCAGGAAGCGGTGGCGTTCCTTGGTGTCGGTCCAGAAGCGCTGGATGGCCTCGTCGACCTCGCCGTGCAGGGCCAGCCCCGCCTCGGCGCCGAGATAGTCGAACACGCTCGCCGTCTGCTCGAAGAAGATCGGCAGGTAGTACTCGATGCCGCCCGACGCGATGCCTTCGCCGATGTCGCGGTACAGGCGCGACTTGGTCGGGTCGCCGTCCATCTTCTCGCGCCAGCGGTTGCGGAAGGCCTTGCGCGCCGCCTCGTCCATCGGGAACTCGCGGCCCGGCAGCAGGCGCACGTCGGGCACGGGGTAGAGGCTGCGCTGGCTGTCGGGGTCGAAGACGCGGATGGAGTCCACCTCGTCGCCGAACAGGTCCACGCGGTAGGGCACGTTGGAGCCCATCGGGAAGAGGTCGATCAGGCCGCCGCGCACCGCGTACTCGCCGGGCTGCACGACCTGGCTGACGTGGGTGTAGCCGGCCAGAGTCAATTGCGCGCGCAGCGAGGCCTCGTCCAGCCGTTGCTTCTGCTTGAAACTGAAGGTCGTGGCGGCCAGGAAGCTCGGCGGCGCCAGCCGCACCAGCGCCGTGGAGGCCGGCATCAACACGACGTCGATGCTGCGGCTCTTCTTCGCCTGCAGCAGCTCCCACAGCGTTGCCAGCCGTTCCGAGATCAGGTCCTGGTGCGGGCTGAAGCTGTCGTAGGGCAGGGTCTCCCAGTCGGGGAAGACGGCGATCTTCAGCTCCGGCGCGAAGAACTTCAGCTCGTCCTCGAGCCGCTGCGTGTCGCCCGGCTCGGCGGTGAAGATGGCCGCCAGGCGGCCGGCGTCGCGCTGCTGCTGCACGAAGCGCGCGAGCAGCAGGGCGTCGGCCGAGCCGAGGGGGCGGGGGTGGGTGAACTTCTTGCCCGGTTGAATGAGCGGCAGCAGCGACATCGGGGACCTACAAACGACGACAGCCCCGGAGCGGGGCTTGGCCGGGATTTTAGGGAGGGCATGTCCTTTGGCTGTCAGTGGGGCGATGGCTAGCATGCGCGTCTTCCAAACCGGAGACCCCATGCGCCGTCGTCACGCCCTCAGCCTGCTCGCGACCTCGATCTCACTGAGCCTGCCCGCCTGGGCCGCTCCCACTGAAAGCCAGCGCTTCCACCAGTGGCTGGACGCCCAGTGGGAGCTGACGCTGAAGCGCCAGCCCATCCTGGCCACTTCGCTGGGCGATCCGCGCTACAACGACCGCCTCGTCGACACGACCACGGCCGCCTACCGTGCCCAGGCCAGGCGCGAGACCCGGCAGCAGCTCAAGGGTCTGGCAGGCTTCCACAAGGACAGGCTAGCTCCCAAGGACCGGGTCTCCTACAGCATCCTGAAGCTCGACCTCGAGCAGGACCTGGCCGGCGAGCGCTTCCCGGACTGGATGCAGCCCATCAGCCAGATCGGCGGCCTGCCGAGCTTTCTCGCGCAGATGGGCACGGGCGAATCCATCCAGCCCTTCCGCACCACCAAAGACTACGACGACTGGCTGAAGCGCCTGGCCCTGGCCGTGCCCACCTTCGACGGCACCATCGCCAACATGCGCGACGGCCTCAAGGCCGGCGTGACCCAGCCCCGGGCCGTCATGGAGAAGGTGCTGCCCCAGCTGCAGGCCCTGGCCGTGACCGATCCCGAGAAGAGCCTGTTCTGGGGCCCGATCAAGAGCTTCCCCGACGCCGTGCCGGCCGCGGACCGCGAGCGCGTCACGGCCGCGATGCGCAAGCTGCTGTCGACGAAGGTGCTGCCCGCCTACGCCCGCCTGCTGGCCTTCGTGCGCGACGAGTACACGCCCAAGGCGCGCGCGAGCACGGCCTGGTCTGACCTGCCCGACGGCAAGGCCTGGTACGCCTACCGTGTGCAGCAGTCCACCACCTTGGACCTGACGCCCGACCGGATCCACGAGATCGGCCTGAAGGAGGTCGCGCGCATCCTGGGCGAGATGGAGGGCGTGCGCAAGCAGGTCGGCTTCCAGGGCGACCTGCACGCCTTCTTCAAATACCTGCAGGACGACCCCAAGTTCTATTTCACGAAGCCGGAAGACCTGCTGGCCGGCTACCGCGAGCTGCAGAAGAAGATCAACGGCCTGACTCCCAAGCTCTTCGACATCCAGCCCAAGGCGGATTACCAGGTCAAGGAGGTCGAGGCTTTCCGCGCCGAGAGCGCGGCGGGCGCGTCCTACGAGGAGGCGGCGGCCGACGGCTCGCGGCCCGGCGTGTTCTACGTCAACACCTTCAACCTGAAGGCCCAGCCCATCTACGGCATGGAGACGCTGTCGCTGCACGAGGCCTCGCCCGGCCACCACTTCCAGATCTCCATCGCGCAGGAAGACCAGAGCCTGCCCAAGTTCCGCCGCTTCGGCAGCCACTACACGGCCTATGTCGAAGGCTGGGCGCTGTACTCGGAGAGCATCGGCAAGGAGCTCGGCATGTTCACCGACCCCTACCAGTGGTACGGGCGCCTCTCGGACGAGCAGCTGCGCGCGATGCGCCTGGTGGTGGACACCGGCCTGCACGCCAAGGGCTGGACGCGCGAGCAGGCCATCAAATACATGCTGGACAACTCGTCCATGGTGGAGAGCGACGTCGTCTCCGAGGTCGAGCGCTACATCGTCTGGCCCGGCCAGGCCCTGGGCTACAAGATCGGCCAGCTGGAAATCACCCGGCTGCGCCGCGAGGCCGAGGCGGCGCTGGGCGACAGCTTCGACGTGAAGGGCTTCCACCGCGTCGTGCTGACGGCCGGCCAGGTGCCGCTGCCGGTGCTGCGCGAGCTGGTGATGGCCTGGGTGGCACAGCGCAAGGCCGGTTGAGCCAACGGCCGTCGGCCGGCGCTGCAGCCTGTCAGCGCCGTCGTGCAGGCCGTCACGGCGGCCTCGCGGCGGGGCAGGGCGGCTCCTAAGCTGAGCATCGACTCAAGCTTCAGGAGATCGCGATGAGCAAACGCAACAGCCTCTTGGGCCTGGCCCTGGTGCTGGCCCTGTCGGCCGCCCAGGCCGGCGGCGACAAGGACTTCAGCATCGGCATCGAGAGCCACGGTCGCACCGAGGCCGCCGACGTCGGCCTGCCCGTGTACGCGGGCGCCACGCCCTTCCAGGAGAACGACGGCGACAAGGCCGCGGTCACGCTGGGCGCCTGGGCCGGCAGGTTCGGCCTGCGCGTGAATGCGATGAAGTTCAGCACGGCGGCGCCGACCGGGGAGGTGGCCGCCTTCTACGCCAAGGCGCTGGGCCGCTATGGCGAGGTGCTGGATTGCCGCGAGCCGGCCGCGCGCGTCAAGCCGCCCAAGGATTCCGACAAGCTGAGCTGCGAGTCCAGCGCGCCCCGGCCCGGCGAGTTCGAATACCGCGTCGGCACGGCCAGGAACTTCCGCGTCGTCAGCGTGAAGCGCGAAGGCGAGCTCACCCGCTTCGACATGGCGCGCATCGACCTGCGTTTCTGACGGCGGAATGCCGCCGGTGGCGGCCGGATTGCCACCTGCTGCGGCGGAAATTCGCCGATCCGATCGGCCTGTGTGTCGCGCCTTCCTTGGGTGCGGCCGCGCACAGACTTGGCACGCAAGCTGCTCATGCTGGGGCACACCACTCCAGGAGACAGCAGACATGTCCGCGATCTACCCCCCGGCCTCGACCCGCCCATCGACCGGCGCCGACCCCATCGAGTTCAAGCGCGTCAAGGCCATCTTCGTCGGCTCCATCGGCAACCTCGTCGAGTGGTACGACTTCTACTGCTACGCGGCCTTCTCGCTGTACTTCTCGTCGGCCTTCTTCCCGTCCAGCGATCCGGTGGCCCAGTCCATGTCCACCGCAGCCATCTTCGCGCTGGGCTTCTTCGTGCGGCCCATCGGTGGCCTGCTGTTCGGCTATATCGGCGACCGCCACGGCCGGCGCCTCGCGCTGATGGCCTCGGTGCTGCTGATGTGCGGCGGCTCGCTGCTGATCGCCTGCTCGCCCACCTATGCGACGGTGGGTGTCTGGTCGCCGGCCATCCTGCTCGTCGCGCGGCTGCTGCAGGGCCTGAGCCTGGGCGGCGAGTACGGCTCCAGCGCGACCTATCTGTCCGAGATGGCCACGTCCCGGCATCGCGGCTTCTATTCCAGCTTCCAGTACGTGACGCTGATCGGCGGCCAGCTGACGGCCCTCGTCGTGCTGCTGGTGCTGCAGAACTTCGTGCTCGACACGGCCGAGCTCAAGGCCTGGGGCTGGCGCATCCCCTTCTTCATCGGCGCGCTGCTGGCCATCGTGGCGCTCATCATGCGGTCCGACTTGCCCGAGACCCAGGCCTTCAAGGCCGAGAAGCAGCGCAACCAGGACCGCATGGGCGGCTTCAAGCTGCTGCTGCAGCATCCGCGCGAATGCCTCATCGTCATCGGCCTGACGATGGGCGGCACGCTGGCCTTCTACGTCTATACGACGTATATGCAGAAGTTCCTGAAGCTGTCGGTGGGCCTGACGGACGCGCAGACCACCGCCGTGGCCGCCGCCAGCCTCGTGTTCGCCGCGCTGCTGCAGCCCCTCTACGGCGCGCTGTCGGACCGCATCGGCCGCAAGCCGCTGCTGCTGGGCTTCGCCATCCTGGGCACGCTGTTCACGGTGCCGCTGCTGACGGCCATCCGCCATGCGCAAGGGCCCTGGGAGGCCTTCGGCCTGATCGCCTGCGCCTGGCTCATCGTCAGCGGCTACACCTCCATCAACGCCGTCGTGAAGGCCGAGCTCTTCCCGGCCTCCATCCGCGCCACCGGCGTCGGCGTGCCCTATGCGATCGCCGTGTCGGTGTTCGGCGGCAGCGCCGAGTACATCGCGCTGTGGTTCAAGCAGCGGGGCATGGAGAGCGGCTTCTATTGGTACGCTAGCGCGGTGATCGCCTGCTCGATGCTCGTCTACCTGCTGATGCGCGACACGCGCCGGCATTCCAGGATCGATGCGGAAACTTCTGCGCACTGATCGCCTCAGGCCCAGCCGCTGGCAACGCAGCCTGACGCTGCTGCTGCTGGCGCTGCTGGGCGGCACGGCCGTCGCTTACGCCGCCTGGCGGCTGTCGCTGGACCTGGCGCTGGCCCAGACCCAGGGCGACGCCCAGCGACATCTGCGCTTCGTCGCCCACGAGCTGACCGGCACGCTGGACAAGTACGAGGCCCTGCCCCAGGTGCTGGCCCGCCACCCGGCGCTGGCCGGCCTGCTGGCCGAGCCGGCCTCCAGGGCCCGCGCCGCCGAGGTCGATGCGCTGCTCGAGGGCGTGGCCCGCGACGCCGCCGCGGCGGCCATCTTCCTGATCGATGCGCGCGGCCTGACGCTGGCCTCCAGCAACTGGCGCGAGCCGCAGACCTTCGTCGGCCAGAACTACGCCTACCGGCCCTATTTCCGCGACGCGATGGCCAGCGGCGGCGGTCATTTCTACGCCCGCGGCTCCACCACCGGCACGCCGGGCTATTTCATTGCCCACCGCCTCGCCGGCCCGGACGCGGGCGTCGTCGTGCTGAAGGTCTCGCTGGACGAGATGGAGGCCAACTGGGCGCGCAGCGCGGCCGAACTGATGCTGGCCGATGCGCGCGGCGTGGTCTTCCTGGCCAGCCGGCCGGAGTGGAAGTACCGCACGCTTCAGCCGCTGATCACGGCCGTGCGCACCGAGCTGCACGACACCCAGCAATACGGCGACCTGCCGCTGCAGCCCCTGCAGCGCGAATCCTCCGGGGCCATGGGCGAGCTGCGCGTCGAGCGCATCGCCACCGCGTCGGCGCGGCTGCGCGCCCTCGTCACCGAGCAGGCCGTCGAGGGGCGCGGCTGGACGCTGCTGTCCTTCACCGAGATCCGCGGCGCCGAGCAGATCGCCGCCGGCCGCGCCTGGGCGGCGGCGCTGGGCTGGGTGTCGCTGCTGCTGCTGCTGGCCTATCTGCAGCTGCGCCGCCGCCGCGCCAGCGAGCGGGCGGCCGCTCAGGGCGAACTGCGCGCCGCCTACGACAGCCTGGAGGAGCGCATCGCCGCGCGCACGCAGGAGCTGCAGGCCCGCGTGGACGAGCTGCACCGCACCGAGCGCACGCTGCGCGCGACGCAGGACGAGCTCGTGCAGGCCGGCAAGCTGGCCGTGCTCGGGCAGATGGCCGCCAGCATCACGCACGAGATCAACCAGCCGCTGGCGGCCTTGCGCGCGCTGAACGACAACGCCCGCGTCTTCCTGGAGCGCGGCATGCAGGCCGATGCCGAGGGCAATCTCGAAGCCATCGACGGCCTCACGCAGCGCATCGCCGCCATCGTGGCCCAGCTCAAGGGCTTTGCGCGCCGCGACGAGCTGCGTGTGCAGCCGGTGCCGGTGGCGGCGGCCTTCCAGTCGGCCGTGGCCCTCGTCAGCGCCGAGGCGCGCCGGCAGCGCGTGCGGCTGGACTGCCCGGCCGTGCCCGAAGGCCTGGCCGTGCTGGGCCAGCAGGTTCGCGTCGAGCAGGTGCTCGTGAACCTGCTGCGCAACGGCATCGATGCGAGTGCCGAGAAGGGCAGCGGCACGGTCACGCTGCAGGCCGAGGTCGATGGCGGCCAGGCCCTGCTGCGCGTCACCGACGATGGCCCCGGCCTCGGCGACGAGGTGCTGGCGCGCCTGTTCGAGCCCTTCTTCACGACCAAGCGCCGCGGCGATGGCCTGGGTCTGGGCCTGTCCATCTCGGCCTCCATCGCCAATGCGCTGGGCGGCTCGCTGCAGGGCGGCAACCGCGAGCAGGGCGGCGCCTGGTTCACGCTGCGCCTGCCGCTCGCCTGACAATTCCTTCATGGCCTGGAACGAACCCACCGATGTGCTGCTCGTCGAGGACGACGGGCATGTGCGCCTGGCCACGACGCAGAGCCTGCGGCTCGCCGGCCTGAACACCGAGGGCGTCGACTCGGCCGAGGCGGCGCGCGCCTGGCTGCAGCCCGGCTTTGCCGGCGTCGTCGTCTGCGACGTGCAGCTGCCCGGCGACAGCGGCCTGCAGCTGCTGCACGCGCTGCGCGAGCAGGACCCCGAGCTGCCCGTCATCCTCGTCACCGGCCACGGCGACATCGGCATGGCCGTGGAGGCCATGCGCGACGGCGCCTGGGACTTCATCGAGAAACCCTTCTCGGCCGAGCACCTCGTCGAGGTCGTGCGCCGCGCGCTGGCGCAGCGTCGCCTAGTGCTGGAGAACCGCCGCCTGAAGGCGCAGTTGGGTGGCGGGCCGGCCGACGGCCTGCTCGGCGCTAGCGTCGCGATGGAGCAACTGCGCACGCTGATCCACACGCTGGGCCCGGCGCGCGTGGACGTGCTCATCCACGGCGAGACCGGCGCCGGCAAGGAGGTCGTCGCGCGGGCCCTGCATGCGGCCAGCGGCGCGCGCGGCGCCTTCGTCGCCATCAACTGCGGCGCGCTGCCCGAGAGCGTGTTCGAGTCGGAGATCTTCGGCGCCGAGGCCGGCGCCTATACGGGCGCCAGCAGGCGCCGCATCGGCAAGCTGGAGTTCGCGGGCGACGGCACGGTCTTCCTCGACGAGATCGAGTCCATGCCGCTGGCCCTGCAGGTCAAGATGCTGCGTGTGCTGCAGGAGCGCAGCGTCGAGCGCCTGGGCTCCAACACGGCCGTGCCGCTGGCCTGCCGCATCGTCGCGGCGACCAAGGTCGACCTGCTCGAACTGGCCCGCGAAGGGCGCTTCCGCGAGGACCTGTTCTACCGCCTGGACGTGGCCAGCATCGCGCTGCCGCCGCTGCGCCAGCGCCGCGAGGACATCCCGCTGCTGCTGAGCCATTTCTGCGCCCAGGCCGCCGAGCGCCTGCAGCGCCCGGTGCCGGCCTGGACCGCCGCCCAGCTCGCCGCCTGGCAGGCGCGCGACTGGCCGGGCAATGTGCGCGAGCTGCGCAATTTCGCCGAGCGCTGGGTGCTGGGCCTCGTGTCCGAGGCGCCGGCGCCCGGGCTGCCCACGCCCGCCGGACCCGCGGCCCTGCCGCAGGCGCCGCTGGACGAAGCACTCGCGGCCGTCGAACGCCAGTGGATCGTGCAGGCCCTGCTGGAGAGCGGCGGCAACATCGCTCGCGCCGGCGAGCGCCTGGGCCTGGCGCGCAAGACCCTGCACGACCGCATCCGCCGCCTGGGGCTGGATGCCGACGCCTACCGCGCGGGCTGAAGGCTCAGCCGGCGTCCTTGCCGCCGTCCAGCAGCGCGTCGCGCAGATGCGCGTCGGCCGGCGCGTCGCCGAACCAGATGCGCAGCACCAGCGAGAAGAACTCGTCGTCGCCCACGGGCTCGCCCTGGGGCTGGCCCTGGATGTAGAACTGCGTGCCCTTGCCGGGCACGAAGTCCATCGCGAAGCTGTCGCCGGCCATCAGCTTGGGCTTGCCGGAGAAGATCTCGATGAGGCGGGTGGTGGCCAGCGTGTGGCGGGTCAGCTGCTGGCTGGGCGTGTTGTCGCTGATGCCGCGCAGGAAGAGCCGGCCCAGCTCGGTGCCCTGCAGCTCGCGCAGGGCCGTGAACTGCAGGCGCTTGGGGCCGGGCAGGGCCAGCAGCTCGGCTGCGCTGCCAACGTGCCGGGCCGTGTAGAGCCCCATGTCATAGGCCTTGAACACGAGGCGGATGCGCGTGCCCTTGCCGTTGAGCTGCAGCGTGCTGCCGCCGAGCTGGACGGTGGGCTCGAACCTGCTGACCGTGGTGGCAGCGCCGGCTTGCAGGCACAGCAGGGTGCCGGTGATCAGGGCGGCCAGGCGGGCGCGCGCGGCCAGCGTCTGAAGCTGAGTCATGTCTCCTCCGATGGAATCTCTTCTCGCTCGGCCCGGGTGGCCGGTGCGGCGAGCGGATTCTGCCGGCGGAACCGCGCGTACCCGTCTCTGGATCAGGCGTGAATCCTCACGACCCGCGTCGGCCGGCCCACGGCCTCGCGGGCGCGCAGCTGGCCGCAGCCGCCGTCCACGTCCTGGCCCGCCGAGTCGCGCAGTTTGGTCAGCACGCCGCGGGCGCTCAGTTCGGCCGCGATGGCGCGGGCACGCTCCCAGCTAGGGCGCCGGAAGGGCAGGCCTTCGGCCGCGTTGAAGGGGATCATGTTCAGCAGGCCGTAGCGGCCCTTGAGCAGACGAACAATGCCGTCCAGCTCCTCGGGGCCGTCGTTGACGCCGTCCAGCAGCGTCCACTGGTATTGCACGGGGTAGCCGCTGGCTCGGGCATAGGCGTCGGCGGCCTCGACGAGGTCCTCGGGCGCGAGCCGCGGCGCGCGCGGCAGCAGGTCCGCGCGCTTGGCGGCGTCGGTCGTGTGCAGCGACAGCGCCAGCGCCGGCTTCACCTCGGCCGCGTGCAGCGCGGCGAAGGCGCGCTCGTCGCCGACGGTGGAGAACACCAGCTGCTTGTGCGCGAAGCCGCCTTCGCGGCCCAGCAGCGTGATCGCGTCCAGCACATTGGCGAGGTTGTGCGAGGGCTCGCCCATGCCCATGAAGACGACCTTCTTCAGCTTCGCGTTCTTGCGCCGCGCAAGCACCACCTGGGCCGCGATCTCGGCGCTGCCGACCTGGCGGATCAGGCCGTCCACGCCCGTCATGCAGAAGCGGCAGCCGACCGCGCAACCCACCTGGCTGGACACGCAGACGCCGTCGCGCGGCAGCAGCACGGTCTCCACGGTCTGGCCGTCGCCAAGGCCCAGCAGCAGCCGGGCCGACAGGCCGTCGCTGCCGGCGTGCTCGCTCCTGAGCGCCAGCAGCCCGTCCAGCTCGGCCAGCAGGCCGGGCAGGGCGTCCATGACCGCCCTGGGCAGCCAGCCCTGCAGCGGTTGCCGGCCGGCGTCCAGCGGCAGGCATTGCAGCCAGTGGCGCAGCACGCGGCTTTCGTGGGCGGGGTTGGCGCCGAGCGCGCGCAGGCGCTGGCGGAGGTCGGGGATCAGCATGGAGGCGAGGATTGTCCCCGACGCGATGCCGCCGCAGCGGCGCGCGGACTATGCTGGTCCGACAACTTCCAGCAGGAGACATCATGGCCAAGCCCGCCCATATCGGTGCCGAAGAATGGCAGGCCCGCTGCGACCTCGCCGCCCTCTACCGCCTGGCCGCGCTGCACGGCTGGGACGACCTGATCTTCACCCACATCTCGGCGCGCGTGCCCGGGCCCGAGCACCACTTCCTGATCAACCCCTACGGGATGATGTTCGAGGAGATCACGGCCAGCAGCCTCGTGAAGGTGGACCGCGCGGGCGAGAAGGTCGGGCCCAGTGACTACAGCGTCAACCCTGCCGGCTTCATCATCCACAGCGCCGTGCACGAGGCGCGGGAGGACGCACGCTTCGTGATGCATCTGCACACGGTGGCCGGCGTCGCGGTCAGCGCCCAGCAGCAGGGGCTGCTGCCGCTGTCCCAGCACAGCCTGTTCCCGCTGGCCTCGCTCAGCTATCACGACTACGAGGGCGTCGCGCTCAACCCCGAGGAGAAGTCGCGCCTCGTGCGCGATCTGGGCCACACGGCGCTGATGATCCTGCGCAACCACGGCCTGCTGACGCTGGGCTACAGCGCGGCCGACACCTTCCTGAAGATGTTCATGCTGCAGCGCGCCTGCGAGATCCAGATCGGCGCCCAGGCCGGCGGCGGCGAGCTAATCCGCATCCCGGCGCCCATCCTCGCCGGCATCCGCGCGCAGAGCGAGAAGGTCATGCGCGGCTCGGGCGCCGAACTGGCCTGGCCGGGCCTGCTGCGGCGCCTCGCGCGCCAGAACCCCGGGCACGACGGCTGAAATCGCTTGCGACAATGCCGGGATGATCCTTCGAGAGAGGCCGTCGGGCCTGAAGCTTTTCTTCGTGCTGCGCGGCTCCATCCTGGCGCGCATCCGCGGCGCGTTGCTGGCCAATGTGCTGCTGGCCGTGGTGGTGACGGTGGCGCACCGCGCGCTGGATGACCACCGCGCCGTCCTCGTCTCCACCATCCCGTTCACGCTGATGGGCCTGCCGCTGGCCATCTTCCTGGGCTTTCGCAACAGCGCCTGCTACGACCGCTTCTGGGAGGCGCGCAAGCTCTGGGGCGAGCTGCTGCTGCGCGCCCGCAACCTCGCGCGGCAGATGCTGTACCTCGTCGACGCGCCCGCGCCGCCGGCAGACCCGCGTGACCTCGGCGACCTGCGCGTGCGCGTCGTGCTGCGGGCCGTGGCCTTCTGCGTCACGCTGAAGGCGCTGCTGCGCGACCGGCCCGGCGACGAAGCCGGCCTGGACGGCCTGCTGCAGCCGGCCGAGCGTGCCGGCCTGGCCGCTGTGCGCAACCGCCCCGCGGCGCTGATGATGGCCATGGGCGCCGACCTGGCCCGCTGCCGCCGCGACGGCCAGCTCGACAGCCAGCGCGCCGTGCAGATCGACACCACGCTGTCCGCGCTGACCGCCGCCGCCGCGAGTTGCGAGCGCATCAAGAACACGCCGCTGCCCTTCTCCTACACGCTGCTGCTGCACCGCACGGCCTATCTCTACTGCTTCCTGCTGCCCTTCGGCCTGGTGGACACGCTGGGCCTGGTGACGCCGTTCGTCGTCGCCATCGTGGCCTACACCTTCTTCGGCCTGGATGCTTTAGGCGACGAGATCGAGGAGCCCTTCGGCATCCAGGCCAACGACCTGGCGCTGGACGCCATCTGCCGCGGCATCGAGATCGACCTGCGCCAGGCGCTGGGCGACGCCAACCCGCCGCCCGCGCTGGAACCGGTGGACTTTCTGCTGCTCTGACCGATGAAGACCGATCCGCGCTGCTTCGCCCTCGTCCCCGCCGCCGGCATCGGCGAGCGCTCGGGTGCTGGCATCCCCAAGCAATACGTCGAGATCGCCGGCCGGCCGATGCTGGCCCACACGCTGGCTGCGCTGACGGCCGTGCCGCGCATCGAGCAGGTGCTGGTCGTGCTGTCGCCGGCCGACGACCGCTTCGAGCAGGCCTTGCCCGGTCATGCCGGCTGGGTCGCCCGCGTCGGCGGCGCCAGCCGCGCGGAAAGCGTGCTCGGCGGCCTGGCCGAGCTGCGCCGCCGCGGTGCGCTCGATGAGGACTGGGTGCTGGTGCACGACGCCGCGCGCTGCCTGCTGCGGCCCGAGTGGGTGGATGCGCTGATCGCCGCCTGCCTGCCCGACGCCGTCGGCGGCCTGCTGGCCCAGCCTATCGCCGACACGCTGAAGGCCGGCGACGCTGACGGCCGCGTGAGCGCCACCATCGACCGCCGCGACAAATGGGCCGCGCAGACGCCGCAGATGTTCCGCCTCGGCCTCGTCGAGCGCGCGCTGCAGGCCATGGGCGCCGCGGCCACCGACGAGGCCAGCGCCGTCGAGGCCCTGGGCCTGGCGCCTCAGCTCGTGCGTGCGTCGATGGCCAACTTCAAGGTGACGTGGCCGGAAGACTTCGCGTTGGCGGAGCGGCTGCTGGCGGGCTGAAGGGCCGCCTCACCACGTCGGCCCCAGCAGCAGATACGCCGCCGTGTCGCCGCCACGCGTCGAGCCCAGCGCCAGGAAGAACGGCCCGAAGCGCGTGTCCACGCTGAGGAAGCCGCTGGCGGCCTGCTTCCAGCCGCTGCTGGGCAGGTTGGACAGCTTCAGGCCCGAGCCCGCGCCGATGGCGCCGCTCTCCAGCGAGAAGCCGACGCGCACCGCGCCGCCCAGGCCCACCGGCATCTCGCCGATGCGCCGGGCCATCACCACGCGCAGCAGCACCATGTTCTCGCCGACGAGGGACGCGTCCGGTGTGCCCGACAGGCGCAGATAGCCGCCCAGCGAGCGCGCCTGGCCGTTGCCGGCATGGGCGGCCTCGCCATAGAGCTGGCCGGCCCATTCGCCGAGGCGGAAGGCGCCCAGGCCGAGCAGCGAGGCGTTGACGACGCGTGCCTCGCCGCGCGGCTTCAGCCATTCGATGCGTGCCGTCATCCACTGGCCGCGGCTGGGGAAGGCCAGCGAGTCCAGCGTGTCGGTGTGCAGCTCCAGGTATTGCTGGCTGTAGATGCGCGACTCCCGGCCGCCCGTGGGTGGCGCGGGCAGGATGACTTCGTCGGCCGCGCGCAGCTTGCCCACACCCAGGCGCAGGTCGCCCAGGCCGGCGATGCGGCGGCCGAGTTCGAGCTGGGCGTCGGTCAGGCTGCTGGACAGGCGCAGCGCGCGCTGGCCCTGGTTGAAGACATCGTTGCTGCCGGCCTCGTAGCCGAGCCGGGCGGCGGCGAACCAGCGTGAGCCTGGGCCCAGCGGCTGGTAGAACTCGGTGCTGAGGCCGCGCGTGGAGCCGATGCGGGCGATGGAGCGCAGCTCGGCGCCCCAGCTGTTGAGCCAGTCGGCGACATGCATGCCGACCAGGGAGTAGCGGTTGGCGTCGGCGAAGTTGCTGTAGAACTCCAGGCCGAAGCGCAGCTTGCTGGCGGCCCAGTCGGCCTCGGTGAGCTTGAACTGCACGTCGCGGCGGCCGTCGCGGTCGTCGATGGACAGCTCGATGCGGTCGAGGTCGCCGGTGCCGTCCAGCTGCTCGACGGCGCGGTTCAGCTCGGCGCGACCGACCGGGTCGCCCGGCCGCAGGCCCAGCTCGGCCTTCAGCGCCTCGGGGTTGAGGCGGCGCGTGCCCTCGATCTTCAGTTCGGCCAGCGGCAGGGCCTGCAGCGCGGATTCGGGCGGCGCGAGGCGCCGGGCCTGCAGCGCGGCCTGCGCCGCGGGGGCGGCCAGGGGTTGCAGCCGGGCCACGGCGGCCAGGGCCGCGCGCCGGCCGGTGGCGATGGCCTCGTCGGCGCGGGAGAAGTCCATGAAGCCCATGCCGGGCAAGTCGGGGTCGATGACGATGTCCTGCGGGCGCAGCTCGCGCAGCGAGCGCTGCACGTTCTGCTCGGTCAGGATCTGCAGCATCTGGTTGGCCACCGTGACGGCGCTGGTGATCTCGCGGTCTTCCAGCAGCGGCGTGCCGACGTTGACGGCGATGATGACGTCGGCGCCCAGCGCGCGCGCCAGATCGATGGGCAGGTTGCGCACCAGGCCGCCGTCCACCAGCGGCCGGCCGTTCACGCGCAGCGGCGCGAACACGCCGGGCACGGCCATCGACGCGCGCAGGGCCTGGAACAGGGGCGTGTCGGCCTGGTCCAGCATCGCGCCGGAGAGCAGGTCGGTGGCGACGGCGCGGAAGGGGATGGGCAGCTTGCGCAGCGGCTCCTCGGCGCGCAGCGCGGGCAGCAGGGAGGCCAGCGTCGCCTCCAGCTGGCCGTTGGCCGCGGCCCCGCTGGGCAGCATGGCGCCGCGCTCCAGGTTGAAGCCGAACTCGATGCGCGAGGGCAGTCGCTCGTCGTCCTCGCGGCGGCGGATGGACAGGCGGTCGCGCGCCGGCCGGTCGGCCAGGATGGCATTCCAGTTGGCGCGCTTCACCAGCGCCTCCAGCTCGTCGACGCTGCGCCCGGACGCGTAGGCCCCGCCGACGACGGCGCCCATGCTGGTGCCGACGATGAGGTCCACCGGCACCTTGAGCTCCTCCAGCACGCGCAGCACGCCGATATGGGCCAGGCCGCGGGCACCGCCGCCGGAAAGCACCAGGCCGATCCGCGGGCGCGGCGGCCCCGGTTCGGCGGGCTGGGCGTGGAGGAGCTGGCAGAACACCAGCAAGGCGGTGAGGGCGAGGCGTTTCATGGCGGGGCGCACCTTAGCAGCTACGGGCCGAGCGCCGGGCCTGCCATAGGCCAGAGGCCCATGTCCTTCCGTAGGCACAAGCAGTCCGCAGGGACTACTTGTGTCCGACTCCAGTTCCCAAGCCGGCCCGCTTGGGCGATGTGCTTGGCGGTCGAGCCGCCAAGCATCGCCGTCCCCACGGGGGGCCGGCCAAGGTACCCCTTGGACGAGGGGCTCCACGTTCGCGTCCGCGAGAATTGCGGGCATGAATCTGCCACCACTTCGAATCGGCGAGGGCTGGGACACCCATCAGCTCGTCACCGGCCGGCCGCTCATCCTCGGCGGCGTCACCATCCCGCACACGCATGGCCTGCTGGGACATTCCGATGCCGATGCGCTGGCCCACGCCATCACGGATGCCCTGCTGGGCGCCGCCGCCCTGGGCGACATCGGCAAGCTCTTCCCCGACACGGCCGCCGAGTTCAAGGGCGCCGACTCCATGCTGCTGCTGGCCGAGTCCTACCGTCGGGTGCGCGAGGCGGGCTGGCAGCTCGTGAACCTGGACACCACCATCGTCGCCCAGGCGCCCAAGATGGCGCCCCATATCCCGGCCATGCGCGCGCGGCTGGCCGAGGTGCTGGGCGTGGACCCGGGCCAGGTGAACGTGAAGGCCAAGACGGCCGAGAAGATGGGGCCGGTGGGCGAGGGGCGCGCCATCGAGGCGCGGGCGGTGTGCCTGCTGTGCGCCTCGTAGGAGGCGGGCCTCGGGTCGCACGCTAGGGTAAACACGTCCTTGGCGAGGCCGATACCCCCGGCCAGCATTGGCGTGCTCCACATCTCGCGGAGCAGAAGGGGAGACACCATGGCACCCACACGCCTGCGTTTCGTCGCCGCTGCGACCCTCACCGCCGCTTTGGGCATTGCCGGCACATGGATCGCCAGCGCCCAGACTGCCCCCGTCGCCATCAAACGCAACATCCTGCTGAGGCAGGACCTGAGCGTTCCCGATCGCGAAGGGGTCATGGCCCTGGTCGAATTGCCTCCCGGTGCAGCCGAGGGCCCCCACACCCACCCGGCCGACGCGTTCATATTCGTCCTCGACGGCGCCATCTCGCTGGAGAACGAGGGCGCGCCAACCACCACGTTCAAAGCCGGCGACGTGTTCCATATCTTCCCCGGCAAGGTGCATCAGGCCACCAACAGCGGCAGCGTGCCGGCCAAGCTGGCGGTGGTCTTTGTGACGGAGAAGGGCCGGCCGCTCACGACACCGGTCAAGTAGTTCGATAGCCAAGCCATTGCATGGCGGTGGGCGACGACGGGGCAGGGCCCTGCCCGCCCTTGCGGCCGCTAACATCGCGCGCCGCCGACCACCGAGCCTCGCCACCATGCACGTTGAACCGCCTTCCCATGCTCCTTCCAGCCTGAAGGAGCTGGGCATCCACTACCTGATGATCGTGCTGGGCATCCTGACGGCGCTCGGCCTGGAGGCAGGTTTCGAGACCCTGCACCACCGCCGGCTGGCGCAGCACACGGTGGAGCAGCTCGAGACGGAGCTGCGCGCCAACCTGGCCGAGGTGCGCTCGGCCCTGCAGAAGAACCAGGCCCACGCCGACGAGTTGAAGGCGCTCTACGACGACATCAAGGCCCAGGCCCTGGCACAGCAGGGCAAGGTCAAGTCCGAGACGCTCTACGGCCTGCTGCGCCAGCGGCTGAAGATCAGCGTCATGACGCCGGCGCTGCGCCGCGATGCCTGGGATGCCGCCGTGGCCGACCAGGCGCTGATCCACATGCCGCGCGAGTCGCTGCGGCGCTTCTCCGAGGCCTACACCGCGCAGCGCGAATCGCAGATGGCCGTGCAGGCCAGCTTCAACGCCGTCGGCTCGATCTCGCGCCTGACCGACGTGGCGGTGGATGCCGAGTTCGGCCGCGCCGATGCGGTCGAGGTGCTGAAGGCGCTGTACGGCTATCGGCTGACGTTGCAGTCGGTGTTGTCGACCGAGACGGAGCTGGCCGGCCAGCTCGGCGAGTCGCTCGGCGAGGCCGCACCGGTGACGTCGGCGCCCGCGCACTGACGTCAGGCGGCCTGCAGCTTCAGCAGCGTGACGAGGCCGCCGCCCGGGGCGTTGGCGATGGACAGCTCGCCGCCCAGGCGCTGCACCGATTTCTCGACGATCGCCAGGCCCAGGCCGGCGCCGCTGGCCGCTGTGCGCGCGGCATCGCCGCGGTAGAAGGGCGTCGTCAGCCGGGTCAGGCGGTCGGGCGGCACGCCGGGGCCGTGGTCGCGCACGCGCAGCTCGATCCAGGAGCCCTGGCGGGCCGCGCTGACCTCGACGCGCGCCGGCTCGCCCGGCTCGTGGCCGTAGCGGCGCGCGTTCTCGAACAGGTTGAGCAGCACCCGGCCGAGCTCGGTGTCGTCGACCAGCACCTTCAGCGAGGAGCCGACCTGCACGCGGAAGCGGATCTGGTCGGGGTCGCGGAAGCCCTGCACCTCGCGCTCAACGATGTCGGCCAGCCGGGCCTCGCGCAGCTGGGTCTCGTTGGGCCGCGCATAGTCCATGAACTTGCTGATGATGGCGTCGAGCTGGTCGATGTCCTGGGCCATGAAGTGGCGGGCCTGCTCGTCGCTGACGCTCATCTCGGTTTCCAGCCGCAGCCGTGCCAGCGGCGTGCGCAGGTCGTGCGAGATGCCGGCCAGCATGACGGCGCGGTCCTCCTCCAGCTTGGCCAGCTCGCGGGCCATGCGGTTGAAGCCCATGTTGACCTCGCGGATCTCGCTGGTCATCGTCGTCTCGTCCAGCCGCGAGTCGTATTCGCCGTCGCGGATGCGGCCGGCGGCCTCGGCCAGCTCGCGCAGCGGCTGGTTGATGAGACGGGCGATCAGCGCCGAGCCGACGACGGTGGCCAGCAGCGCGATCGCCACCCACCACCAGTTGCTGGACAGCGCGACGGACAGCGGCGCCGCGCTGGTCTTCAGCCAGAAGGCATCCTCGCCGACGACATAGCGCACCCACAGGCCGGAGGCGTCGTTGACGCTGCGGGCAATGACGGTGTCGGGCCCGAGCGTGCGGCGCAGCTCGGTGGCCAGCTCCTTGGCGAAGGGGCTGGTGTCATAGGGCAGCCAGCGGTCGCTGGCCTCGGCCACGCGCACCTGCACCGTGTCGCCGCGCGCCATCGAGGTGATGACGGCCACGCGGTTGATGGGGTCGGTGTGCTCCAGCGCGATGCGGCTGAGCTTGACCAGGCCGGCCAGCTGCTCGGCGGCCTCCAGCGCGCGGGGCTGGGCCTCCAGCAGCTTGAAGGTGTACTGCCAGGCCAGTACCGCGCCGGCCAGCAGCAGGGCCAGCCAGGCGAAGGTGCGCCAGAAGAGGTTCAGCGCGAGGTGAGGGCGGGCCATGCCCTAGCTGTTTTCATCGGGCACAAAGACGTAGCCCACGCCCCAGACGGTCTGGATGTAGCGTGGCTGGGCCGGGTCGGCTTCCAGCATCTTGCGCAGGCGCGAGATCTGCACGTCCAGGCTGCGGTCGAAGGGCTCGAACTCGCGGCCGCGGGCCAGCTGGGCCAGCTTGTCGCGGCTCAAAGGCTGGCGCGGGTGGCGCACCAGAGTCTTGAGCATGGAGAACTCGCCCGTCGTCAACGGCAGCTGTTCGCCGTTCTTCGTCAGCCGGCGCAGCGCGAGGTCGAATTCGAAGGGGCCGAAGCTGACCGTCATCGGCTCCTTGCTCGGCGCGCCCGGGGCCTCGGGCGGCGGGCGGCGGCGCAGCACCGCGTTGATGCGGGCCAGCAACTCGCGCGGGTTGAAGGGCTTGGCCAGGTAGTCGTCGGCACCGACCTCCAGGCCAACGATGCGGTCCACGTCCTCGACCTTGGCCGTCAGCATGATGATGGGCGTGCTGTCGTTGGCGGCGCGCAGGCGGCGGCAGATCGTCAGGCCGTCCTCGCCGGGCAGCATCAGGTCCAGCACGATGAGGTCGACGGTCTCGCGGGTCAGCTGCTTGTTCAGCGCGCGGCTGTCTTCGGCGAGCAGTACCTCGAAGCCTTCCTGCGTCAGATAGCGCCTCAGCAGGTCGCGGATGCGGGCGTCGTCGTCGACGACGAGGATGCGGTTGGTGCGGGGGTTCGCGCTGCTGTTCATCGCGGGTCCTGAATTTGTAACAGCGGCATTGTGAGCAGGTTTGACGAGGCTGCCTGTAGGACAGCAGGCAGGCGTTACAGCTGGTTGCGATGTCGCCGGGCTAAGCTGGGGTTTTCGCCTTGCAAGGAAGTCATATGCGCGCAGCGATCCTGTGTTCCGCCCTCGTCCTGACCTTTTCCGCCCATGCCGGCACCGAGCCTCCCCGCGAGCGGCTGAGCCTGCAGGCCAGCGCCAGCACCGAGGTCACGCGCGACGTGCTGGGCATCGCGTTCTCGACGACGAAGGAGGGCGGCGACCCGGCCGCCGTGCAGACCGCGCTGAAGCAGGCGCTGGATGCCGCGCTGACCGAGGCGCGCAAGATCGCCAGGCCCGGCCAGGTCGACGTGCAGACGGGGGGCTTCTCGCTGTCGCCGCGCTACGAACCCAAGAGCGGCCGGATCAGCGGCTGGCTGGGCAGCGCCGAGCTGCTGGTGGAGGGCAAGGACACGGCCGCCATCGCGCAGCTGACGGGCCGCATCACGACGCTGAGCGTGCAGCGCGTGGGCTACAGCCTGTCGAAGGAGGCGCGCGAGAAGGTCGAGGGCGACGTGACGGCGCAGGCCATCGCACGCTACCGCGCCAAGGCGGCCGACTACTCGCGCCAGTTCGGCTACAGCGGCTTCATCCTCGGCGAGGTCAACATCAGCGCCGACGAGGCCGGCCCGCGCCCCGTGTTCAAGGTGGCGCGCGCGATGGCGGCACCGATGGCAGATGAGGCCCTGCCGACCGAGGCCGGCAAGGCCACGGTCAGCGTGACGGTCAGCGGCAGCGTGCAGCTGACGCAGACCTCCATCGGGCGCTGAGGACGGGTTCCGGGACTCAGACGGCGGTCCAGCCGCCGTCCATCGCCCAGGCCTGGCCGCGCACATTCATCGCGGCGTCCGAGCACAGGAAGATGGCCAGCGCGCCGAGCTCCTCGGGCGTCGTGAACTGCAGCGAGGGCTGCTTCTCGGCCAGCAGGCGGCGCTTGGCCTCGTCGTTGTCGACGCCGTCCTTCGCGGCCAGCGCGTCGACCTGCTTCTGCACCAGCGGCGTCAGCACCCAGCCCGGGCAGATGGCGTTGACCGTGACGGGCGTCGTGGCCGTCTCCAGCGCAACCGTCTTCGTGAAGCCGACGAGGCCGTGCTTGGCCGCGACATAGGCCGACTTACTAGCCGATGCGACGAGGCCGTGCACGGAGGCGATGTTGATGATGCGGCCCCAGCCCTTCCTGAGCATGCCGGGCAGGGCCAGGCGCGTCGTGTGGAAGGCCGAGCTGAGGTTGATCGCGATGATGGCGTCCCACTTCTCGACCGGGAAGTCCTGCACCGGCGCCACGAACTGGATGCCGGCGTTGTTGACCAGGATGTCGATGCCGCCGAACTCGGCGTCGGCATAGGCCTGCATCGCGGCGATGTCGGCCGGCTTGCTCATGTCGGCGCCGTGGTAGCCCACCTTGACGCCCAGCGCCGCGACCTCGGCCTTGGGGCCTTCAACGTCGCCGAAGCCGTTCAGGATCAGGTTGGCGCCTTCGCGCGCCAGGGCCAGCGCGACGCCGAGGCCGATGCCGCTGGTGGAGCCCGTGACGAGGGCGGTCTTGCCTTTCAACATGGAGGGGTCCTTTCGGGTTGCTACGATCGATCAAAAGGATTGCATCATGACCCAGCCCCGACTGCGCTTCGTCAATTGCCTGGACAGCACCGGCCTGCATCGCATGGCTTACTGGGAGTGGGCCGGCCCCGGCGCCGACGCGCCCGTGCTCGTCTGTGCCCACGGGCTGTCGCGCCAGGGGCGGGACTTCGACGCGCTGGCCCGCTTGATGAGCGACCGCTACCGCGTCGTCTGCCCCGACGTCGTCGGCCGCGGCCGTTCCGACTGGCTGCGCCAGCCCGCCGGCTACCAGATCCCGGCCTATGTGTCCGACATGGTCGCGCTGCTGGCGCGGCTGGACGTGGAGCAGGTGGACTGGGTCGGCACCTCGATGGGCGGGCTGATCGGCCTGGGCCTGGCCTCGCTGCCGCGGCCCGAGGGCGTGCCCAGCCCGATCCGCAAGCTGGTGCTGAACGACGTCGGCCCGGCCATCCGCTTCGAGGCCTTGCAGCGCATCGGCACCTATCTCGGCAAGCCGGCGCGCTTCGCGTCGGTGGCCGAGGGGGCGGCCTATCTGCGCAGCATCTCGGAGGGCTTCGGCCCGCACAGCGACGCCGAATGGCTGGCGCTGTCGGAGCCGCTGTTCCGTGAGGACGGCGAGCGGTGGAAGCTGCACTATGACCCGGCCATTGCCCTGCCATTCGCGGCGGTAACGCCCGAGCTCGCCGCGGCCGGCGAGGCCGCGCTCTGGGCCGCCTACGACGCCTTGCGCTGCCCGACGCTGCTGATCCGTGGTGCCGAGTCCGACCTGCTGGGCGCCGAGACGGCCCGCCAGATGACCGAGCGCGGTCCCATGGCCCGTCTCGTCGAGCTGCCGGGCATCGGCCATGCCCCAACCCTGATCCACGCCGACCAGATCGCCATCGTGAGGGATTTCCTCAGTTCATGAAGACGGGCCTGATGCAGGAGGGGGCGGCCACCGCACCCATCGTCGCGCTGCTCGATGCGGGCGCAGAACAGTCCAACGCCGAGGTCGGCCGCGCCCGCGCGTTCGCCGAGCCCTTGCTGGCCGGCGAGGCGCTCGACACAGGCGAGAACGCGCTGACCCACGCCGACGGCGTGGCGGCCATCCTGAACGCCATCGGCGCGGCGCCGGAACTGCAGGCGGCGGCCTATCTCGTCTATGCCGGTGATTTCCTGAACAAGCCCGAGGAGGTCGTCGCCAAGGCCTTCGGCGACAGCTATGCCAGCCTCGTCACGCATACGCGCCGGCTGGTGCAGTTGCAGCGCGCGGCGCGCGATGCCAACCGGGCCCAGGCCGACAAGAAGGCGGACCAGCGCGCCGAGCAGACCGAACGCGTGCGCAAGATGCTGCTGGCCTTCTCGCGCGACCTGCGCGTCGTGCTGCTGCGCCTGGCCTCGCGGCTGCAGACACTGCGCTGGTATGCGGCGGCCAAGCGGCCCTGCCCGCCGGAACTGGCAGCGGAGTCGCAGGCGGTGTTCGCGCCGCTGGCCAACCGGCTGGGCATCTGGCAGATCAAGTGGGAGCTGGAGGACCTGGCCTTCCGCTTCCGCGAACCCGACACCTACAAGGCCCTGGCCAAGGGCTTGCAGGAGACCCGCGTCGAGCGCGAGCAGCGCGTGGAGGCCGCGCGTGCGGCGCTGCAGGCTGACCTTTATGGCCAAGGCATCGCTGCCGAGGTGCAGGGCCGGCCCAAGCATCTCTACAGCATCCACAAGAAGATGCAGGGCAAGAGCCTGCCGCTGGAGCGCGTCTTCGACCTGCGCGCGCTGCGCGTCATCGTCGCCAGCGTGGCCGACTGCTATGCGGCGCTGGCGCGGCTGCACGAGGTCTACAGGCCGGTGCCGGGCGAGTTCGACGACTACATCGCCAAGCCCAAGCCCAATGGCTACCAGTCGCTGCACACCGTCGTCATCGGCGCGGACGGGCAGGCGATGGAGGTGCAGATCCGTACCCGCGAGATGCACGACCACGCCGAGCATGGCGTGGCCGCGCACTGGGCCTACAAGGAGGCCGGCGCGCGCGGCTATGCCGGCGTCAGCGCAGCGGGCGAGTTCGAGGAGCAGGTGGCGCGTGCCCGCAGGGCCGTGCTGAACCAACTGCTGGCCTGGGAGCGCGACACCGTGCAGGGCGACGGTGGCCCGGCCTTCGATGACCGCATCTACGTCTTCACGCCGCAGGCCACCATCGTCGAGCTGGCCGCCGGTGCGACGCCGGTCGACTTCGCCTACGCGGTGCACACCGACCTGGGCCATCGCTGCCGCGGCGCGCGCATCGACGGCCAGATGCTGCCGCTGAACACGCCGCTGCATAGCGGCCAGACGGTGGAGATCATCGCGGCCAAGGAGGGCGGCCCGTCGCTGGACTGGCTCAACCCGGAGCTCGGCTATCTGCAGAGCCAGCGCTCGCGGGCCAAGGTGAGGGCCTGGTTCAACGCGCTGCAGCTCGCGCAGACGGTGGCCAAGGGCCGCGACCTCGTCGAGAAGCTGCTGCAGCGCGAGGGCCGCACGGCGCTCAAGCTCGACGAGCTGGCCGCGCGCCTGGGCTTCAAGGGCGCCGACGCGCTGTTCGAGGTGGTCGGCAAGGACGAGTACTCGCTGCGCAACATCGAGCTGCTGCTGCGCCCGCCCGAGCCCGTGGCGGACGAGGACGAGCTGCTTGCGCAGAGGCACACGCGCGGGCCCAGCACGGCGGGCAAGGGCGGCGTGCTGGTGGTGGGCATCGACTCGCTGCTGACGACGCTGTCGCGCTGCTGCCGGCCCGCGCCGCCCGATGCCATCGAGGGCTTCGTCACGCGCGGCAAGGGCGTGGCCATCCACCGCAGCGACTGCAGCAACCTCGCCGAGATGCGGCGCCGCTCGCCGGAGCGCGTCATCGCCGTGGCCTGGGGCGGCGGCGAGGTGGCGGGCAAGGGCGCGCCGGTCTATCCGGTCGACGTGCTCGTCGAGGCCGGCGACCGCCAGGGTCTGCTGCGCGACGTGCTCGAGGTGTTCGCGAAGGAGAAGATGAACGTCGTGGCCGTGAACACCCAGTCCCTCAAGCCCGGTGCCGCCAAGCCTCGCGCCGGTGGCGGCGACACGGCCTGGATGAGCTTCACGCTGGAGCTGTCGGATGCGTCCAAGCTGGCCAAGGTGCTGCGCGAGCTCTGCGCGATTTCTGGCGTTCGTTCCGCGCGCCGCAAGTGAATCTGGACAGCCCTTCAAAATCCATGCTATAGTGCGCAGCTCTTCAGGCGCGTAGCTCAGTTGGTTAGAGCACCACCTTGACATGGTGGGGGTCGTTGGTTCGAATCCAATCGCGCCTACCAGATTTGAAGGCCGCTCCAACGGGGCGGCCTTGTCGGTAGGTAGAACAAGCACTTGGCGGAAACGCCAGGTGCTTTTTCTTTGTGCCGATCTACGTGAGAACAGCGTAGAAGAGCCTAAGAGCGGGACGTTTGTCCCCACTTAGATTTGCAGCGCCGCTGTGACCAGCAGCACCCGCAACCAGTCTCCATCAGGCAGCGGCCGGTACTTCGTCCACTGGATCAGCTCACGCGGGCTGTGGTGCGCCAGAAATTCCAGCGCGGCGCGACACGTCGCATCGGTGCGGGCATTGGCGAGGACATGGTCCCAGGCGTGCGAGTCGGATGGCAACTCGGCCATGCCCGGCTCCGGGTCGTCGACCTTCTGCAGCCGGTACTCAAGGCCATCCCAAACGCCCCAGCGCGCTGGGGCTCAGGAAGCGCCAGGTCGAGCTCGCCCCACTGCTCCGGCGTGAGCCAGTCGCGCTTCTTGGCCACCCGCAGCCTGCGCTGCTGAGCTTGATCTTCCTGGCCAGCCAACCGTTCTGATGCGCCAGGTTCAGGATTGCCGCCAAGCCGGCGAGCTGGTTCGCGCAAAGGACCCTCGGGGCTGTTTGCGTCGACCGAAAAGTGAGCCACGGGGATGCAGACGATTTCTTGACTGCCTGGAGGGGAGTGGTCAGCACGAGGGGGCCACGGCCGTCAGCGGTGAACAGCGCAGGATGCGGCGGCTGGCCGCGGTGCCCAGGTCGCCGCCCAGCGGGTCGTCCGTGGGGTCGGCCGCCACGCCCAGGCGCGAGACGGCGTCTTGCGCCGGTGCGGTGCTGCCCATCGGGACGTCGACGGTGAAGTACAGCGACTGCCCCGCGGACTGCCCGTCGGTGCTGGGCAGCGGCCGGCTGTACTGGACCAGGTGATCGCCTGGAAGCAGTTCGACGGCAATCACGGACAGCGGCGTATCGGGCGCCAGGGCCAGGTCCTGCAAGGCCTGCTCGACCCTCGGCAGCCAGAAGACGCCGACACCTTGCACCTCGCGCGCACCGGCCACCTGGGCTCCGACAGCTTGTTCTGGTAGCCGGGGCACGCCCGGCGTGCGGGCGAGCAGGATGTTGCGCCGCTCCGATCCGTCGGCCTGCATCGCCTGCGCATAGAGCAGGAACCAGATGCGGGTGCGGGGGTCGCCGGCGACGGCACGCGTGAGCCTGTCGCCCTGGTACACCGCAGTGGCGTAGGGCGCGCTGGCAATGATGCGCGCCGGCATCGTCGCCAGGGGTGGCGCGCGGAACGAGGTGCAGTGAAGGGGCGGCGCTGGGTGCTGCACGCCCTTGACGACGAGCGGCCGCCCGAAGCGCGCCTGCGCGGTGGACCAGACGTCGCGGTGACCGATCCGGATCTCGTAGGTCCAGAAGCCGAACAACTCATCGGCGTCTTCGTCCACCGCCGGTGGCAGCGGCACGATGAAATGCCTGGCCTTCGCTCCCGGTGCCGGCGTTTCGGCCTGCATCGGCTGCATGGCGTTCAGGCCGGAACGGTCTTCCGCCTGACCGGGCACGATGACGCGCATCGGCTCCGGATCGATTGCCAGCGGCGCGGGTTCTGGCGGGTTGGGCAGCAGCGACTCGATGATGTCGAACCAGGTCGTCGGGCCTATCGGAACGTCGGGCACCGGCACCAGCAGATGGGTGAGAGCGCCGGAGAGCAGGGGATCTGGGCCGTAGGACAGGACGCGCGCGAACAAGGCATCGTTGGGGTCGGCAACCGGCTCGGCAAACTCGAACCAGAGTACGCGCCGCCGCGCGTCGCTCGACGCATAGGCCGCGTTGTGCCGGTAGGGCGAGAGCGCGATGCCCGCTGCCACCAACTGCGGCGCCTGGCGCGGTGCGGCGGCCACCGGCAGCCGGATGTCGAACGTACGCGCCAGCGCTGCAGGCAGGTGGCGCAGCCGCGCTTGCAGCACCCATTGCGGCGAAAGTGTGTCCGGGAAGGCGCCGGCCGGCGGCTGGGGGTCGATGAGGTCGAAGAAGACGAGCCGCGTTCGAGCGCGCCGGTCCTGCCCGGCGACGTCGGGGCCGGCCAGCGCGGCGCGCGCGACCGTGAACGGCAGTTGCAGGCGCCCTACTTCCTGCAAGGCTCCGCCCGGCGAGTCGCGGCGTTGCACAGCGATGCCGACATCGTCCAGCCCGTCCCAGGTCCAGTCGCGGTCGAGCTCAAGCTGGATGACCGCGATCCAGCGTCCCAGGAGATCGGCCTCCGACGCCAGTGCCAGCGATCCGCCGTCGCCGGCCAGGCTGTGCCGTAGCGCCGCCGAGGCGCCGAAGGCGACGCGCTGCCCGGGGCGGGCTGCCAGTTCGAGTCCGGAGCTGGCCAGGTCCAGGTGGTCCGCCACGCGCCGCAGCAGGTCGGGCCCGGGTTGCAGGAGCAGCGCATTGAGCTCGACCTGCGGTGCGTTGGGAACGAAGAGCGGCGACTCGTCCACCGCGTCCGCGCGGGTCTGCAGGTCTACGGTCAGGCCGCGCCGCGCCGCAGCAGTGGCGAAGTAGCCGGGCTTGTCGGCACACAGGGGCGTGAGCCGCAGACGGACGTCGCGCGCGCGCGGCAGCGGCAGGGTCGTGGCACCGGGTGCCGCGGGCGCCATCGTGGCGACGTCATGCACGTCGCGGTAGTCCAGGCTCAGGCTCAGCGGGGCGCCGGGGTCAAAGGGCTGCAGCGGGTCGAACGGCGGCAGCGGCAGCTCGACCTCGTACAGCACGCGGAAGTCGCCGTCACGCGGCGGCAGCGCCGGACCGGGGTCGTGGGCGGGGGCGCGAACCTGCACCGACACATGGACGGCGGTGACGTCGGGATCGCCGGCACCGACGGCGGCGAGCGCCGCGCGCGCGCCGGCCGCATCGGCGAGCAGTTGTGCCACGGCCGCGGGGTCGTCGATGCCGGCGAAGACCATCTCGGGATAGCCGATGAGCGGTCGGCGAAGGTCGACCCGCTGCACGGTGGAAGGCGGCGGGTTGCCCTGGCCGGGCAGCGGCCGCGGCACATCGGTGTCCACCCGCAGCGACTTCGGGGCCAGATGGCGCAGAAAGCGCGTCGTGGCCACCGCATGAGGGGCCGGGTTGGTCGCCTGGTCGCTCACGCGCGGCCCGCCGCCGCAGAGGTCGGCGAGGCGGCAGCGGAAGTCGTACTGCCGGCCATAGCGCAGGCGCACGCGCGGCAGCGCGGCGCCATAGGTCGGCGCGCCAGCCGCCTTGGCCGGCGGCGCCGAGGCGGCCAGCGCCAGTTCGTAGAGCGTGGTGTCGCCAACCACCAGCGAGCGGTCCTGCCAGCGCGCGAAATGCTGCGGCAGCCAGGCGCCGCTGTCGGTGGCGTGCAGCGAACGCACGGGGGTCGGCTCGACGGTCAGCTCGCCGGTGAAATCCGCCTCGAAGACGGCTGCGGCGGGCGCGGGCGGGAAGCGCAGCGGTGCGCGCTCGCCGGTGCTGTCAACCGAGAAGGCCTCGCACAGCGACGTCCAGTCGCCTTCGCCCGCCGCCTCGCGCACGTCGATCCGGTAGCCGCCGACGCCCAAGGGTGCCTCGGCGGGACCGGAAGTGCCCGGCTCGAGCCTGACCCGCAGCGCCGCGAGCTGGCGGTTCAGCCACAGCGTGACCTGCTCGTCGTCCCAGCCCAGGTCCAGGCCGACGTCGGTCGAAGGACGAAGCTCGTTGTGGCCCGAGGACGCTGCATCCGAAGTGGTGGCCTGCGCCGCGTGCACGATCTTCGCGAAGCCGTCGTCATAGAGCGCCGCCTCTGCCAACGGCTGGTCGTACGAGGTGGCGCCGGCCAGACCGACCGGAAACAGCACGGCGCCAAACAGCGTGCGCGGCTTGCCCGGCTCCAGCACCGGCAGGCGCGCCGCGTAGCGCCGCAGCGTGTCTGCTCCCACGGGATGCACGGCGCCGGCCGGGTCGAGCTCGACGTAGAGCCAGCCTCCGCCGTCAAGCGTCGGGGAAGCCTCCAGGGCCACCGAGAAGTCGTGGATTAGCCCCAGTGCACGCGCCAGCAGCGGCTGGCGCAGCGCGAAGCTCAGCACCGCGCCCCAGGTCACGCTGGGCGGCGGCGGTGCGTCCCCAGGCTGTGCGCCGACCACTTCACGCAGCGCGCAGCCGAATTCATTGCCCGTGCTGGTACCGGGACCGGGGCGCTCGAACGCGAAGGCACTGGTGTAGCTGGGCGGGAGATGCTTGCGCACCGATGAGGCGCCCAGGCGCGAACGGCGCACGGAGGTGGGCGCTGCGTCGACGATCGGGAAATTCACGCCCAGGGCCTGGAAGAGCTCCGACGCGCCAGCCGGCGCATCGGCGGCGAAGCCATGATCGACGATGCCCGGCGTGCCGCCGGGATCGGGGCCCAGCAGCGAATCCCAGCCGGGCAGCACGCGCGCACGCAAGGCCCAGGATGTGCCTGCGAAGGCGGGCAGGCCCACTGAAGGCATCGGTGGCAGCGTGGGGTTGCCGGTGGGCAGCAACAGCAGCCGCGCGTGCAGCCGCGCGCCGTCCCATTGCTGCGGAAACGCCAGCAGCGAAAGTCGAACGTCCGAAAGGGCCATCGCGTGCTCCTCAGATCGGCAGCGGGATCGCCGGCGTCTTGATGTCCTGGCGGAATTGCCAGTAACCGTCCCAGTCGACATCGACGACCCAGCACACCGAAAGGTGGATGCCGGCGGACACCGATGCCACCAGCCCGACGGTGATCGGCGGCACCGGGTTGGGCGGCGGCAGCAGCTGCGGCGGCAGGAAGGGCGGGTGGAGCAGTTCGTCGGGCGGTATCACGCCCACGCCGGCGGCGAGCGTGATGGTCGCGCTCGCCAACCCCTGCAGCACGTCGACGCTGGCGCGCCCGGACAGGATGATCTTGATCTCGAAGGGCGTCGGCGCGGTGACGAGCTCGATCGCCAACGCCACGCTGGCCGAACCCGAGGCGATGCCGAGGTCGATCGCCAGGCCCACCCCGAGTCCGGCCTGCACCAGCACGTCAAGCCCGCCACTGCCGACGCCGACGCGCACGACGCCGGTGCCCGACAGCGGCGAGACGATCCAGTGAAAGGGGTTCTGCTCGCTGCCCAGCCCGGCGCTGAACGACAGTCCAAGCGGTGTCACCGAGACGTCGAAGCCCATGTCGCAGGCGATGTCGGTGATCTGCCCCGCCCCAAGCGGCAGGCTGGGCAGCGCGAACTGGTTGCGTACCGTCAAGTGCCCCTGCGAGAAGCCCACCTTCAGACCCGCCGCCGAGCCGCCCGGCAGGAAGCGCGCCACCTGCTCGATGTTGGAGAAGATCGCCTGCAGTGAGTTGAGCAGGCCTTCGTAGCGCACGCGCAGGTCGCGGACGGTGGGGGCATGCAGCTCGTCGGCCGTGAGCGTGGCGAAGATGCTGATCAAGGCCTGGCCGCGGAATTGCACGGCGAAGCACACGCGCTGCAGCGTGATCGCCCAGCGCGGGCTCGCCGCCGGGTCGACTGTGACGGTGGCTACCGTGGCCTTGGGGGCCGAGGGCGAGTCGCCACCGACGCCTTCATCGTGGTATTCGATGCGAAGCTGCAGCGCGTCGCTGCCGCCGAGGTCCAGCAGCACGGCCGTTTTGCTGCCGTCGCCGATGGCGAAGCTTTCCTGGAATTTCAGCGCGTCGCCGTCGACGTGGAGAGCCTTGAGGCTCTGGAAATCGAAGGCGTCGGCGAGGCCGGGGAATACGCCCACGGCATGCAGGATGGCGCCCATGTCAGCCAGCTTGGGTGGCTGCGGCAGGCTGATCGGCGCCACGTCCTGGCTCACACGTGGGCGGTCGAAGTTGACCTTCTGCGCCCCCAGCGCCTGCACGAAGCTATAGCGCATGGACGGCAGCGCGTTGTCGGCCAGCTGCGCGATGTCGGACGGTTCGGCCAGGTGCCAGCGGTCCGAGCCGGCAAGCGCGCTGCCGGGGTTCGGCCGCAGCACCGGCACCGGGAATCCGGCGTCGAGGGCCTTCGGGGCCGCATCACCGCCGCCCAGCCGTGCCAGGGTCCAGGTGCCATCGCGCGGCAGACGCGGCGAGCCCCTGACCGCGCCGACAAGTTGCAGGCTGCCGGCCTCGCCGGCCACGTCGACGTCGGCCCGGCTGGCGCGCAAGACCAGGCCGGGCTGCGCTGGCGTACCGCCGAACTCGAGCACGCAGTCCAGCGGCGCGGATGCCGCGCCGACAAGATAGTGCAGATCGCGCAGGTCCTGGGCCGAGGCCGGCCTCACGCGCTCGATCGGCGTGCCATCGGGCAGGGTATCGGTGTAGGTCGGCCCGCCAATCTGGATCCAGCCCGTGATGCCGCCGCTGGCCACCCGGCGCTGCATCGAGCCGCCGGCGACGCCCAGCCGCGGCGCCGGCCAGTCCGCGAACACGACATCGGCGTCGAACCGCACCGGCTGCCAGATGAGCTGGGAGGCCGAAGCCGGCTCCGGGAACTGCGCGCCGGCCAGCGAGATGTTGCGCACCGCCTCGACACCCTGCACCGCTCCGGGGTGGCGCCGCTCGGGAGGGAAGGCCTCGGCGACGCCGGGCGGATAGTCGAAGAACCCGGGCGTGGCTGCGACCCAGCCACTGTCCTCGCGCAGTACCCAGCCCCCGGTGCGGCGGTCCATCGTGATCGTGCGGACCACGCGCACGAACCAGGGGTAGAGCACGCTCTGCATCTGCACGACTTCGTGCGCCGTGCGCCCCACCAACACGTCGAAGCGGGCCTCGATGATTGCCGGCCCGACCGATGCCGTGTCGCGCCAATCGCTGAACAGGCTGGCGCCGTAGCCGGAGAGCTCGTAGCGGCGCAGCGGAATCCCACGCGTGCTGCGGCGGCCGAAGTCGCCCGACAGCCGGGTGTAGACATTGGTGCTCAGCACCGCCTGCGCGTACTGGTCCTTGCTGGAGAACTCGAGGTAGCCCGGCAGTGTCGGGTCGGTGACCACGGGCACGTCGGACGATGGCGGCCCGGCGATGCCCCATTGCAGCCCGCCACTGTAGTCCGGCGCGAACTGCGGCTGGTGCAGGTAGACCGAGCCTCCCAGGTCGATGAAGTCGGACCGGTCGCCTTCGCGGTACAAGCGGCTGTTCAACTGAGCCACCAGCCCGAACGGCAGCGGCAACGTGGCCAGGAAATGGCGCCTCGCATCGATCGCATCGTTGTAAAGCGCCAGCAAGGCAACCGGCTCGATCGAGCTGAGGCTTGGGTCCTCGGCCTGCAGCCCGGCGATGCCGCCATCGTTGGGCGGCGGGGGCAGGACCACGTCGCCGCCGCCCGGCGTCGGCGTCTTGGTCAGCATGGGCTCCCAGCTGATCGGGGGCAGCGTGACGACGGCGACCTGGTCGGCTGGGGCGACCAGGTTCAGCCCCTTCAGATCCGCGTTGCCGCCATTGAACGGCAGCGCGACTCCGAACTGGTCGACGGCGCTCGACACGTCCAGCAGCACGCGCGGGGGCTGGAAACTTGCGGCGCTCTGCTCGCTGATGGTGCCGGGTACCGCGGCACCCGCGCCGGGGACGCCGAAGCTGCTGAAGCCAAGCGTCGCCGCGGCCGGCGCGGTCCATTGCACCAGCGCCAGCACGAGGCCCTGGTCGCGGTCCTGCGTGCGATCGAAATCGAAGCTGGCCGCATAGGGGTCAGGCAGCGTCGGCAGGATCGCGCGGTTCGCGAAAGCCAGCGCCAGAGCCCCCGCCTCGATGCGGCCGTCGACCAGGGGACCCAGTGCGACCATGAACCGGGCCGGACGAACCTTCAGCAGGGCGTTGTGCAGCACCAGGCTGAGGTGCGGCGCCGAGGCGGCGTCCGGGTCCGACGCCAGCAGCAGGAAATCGATGCCGGCCGTGTCCTGGAAGACGAAGGCAGTCGATTGCGGCAGGTCCAGCCGCAGCCGACCGCCGTCGGATTGCAGCGGCCGGTCGAGATGGCCATGCGCAGTGCCGCTGAGCGTCACGAGCTCGGAGCCGGGCACGGCACCGTAGGCGAGCACGGAGGCGCTGTCGCTCGTCAGGTCCACGCTCGACGCGCGCGGCGTCGGCGCCGCGGTCTCTTCCCACAGCAGGGCCGACTGGCGCAACAGGCCGGTGGGCGCCCGGGCCGCGAACTCGATCGCGCCGGGCGCGAGCTGCAGCACCGCTCGCGGCAGGGCGGTGCCCTGCGCGAGGGTCGGCCAGGCCAGCCCGCGCAGCGGCCCCCACTCGATCCACAGCGCGCCCGCGGACGACAGCTCGCCCAGCGATGCGGCGTTCCCGCGCGTCGTCTTCAGCGCCCAGCCGGACCTCGTCACGGGAGCGCTGCCTGCGGCTCTGAAAAGCTGCGACTGGGCCAGCTCCATCGAGAAAGCGGCCGCGTCGAGGCGGCCCGGTAGCACGACCGAGGCGGTCAGCTCGTCGAGGAAGGCGGGGCCCTGCAGCATGCTGAACTGCAGGTCACGCCCGTAGGCGCTGGCCCGCGCGTCCCCGGCGCCGAGCGCAAGATTGCCCTGCGAATCGAGCGTGAGGTCGAAGCTGGGCGGCAATGTGACCGCAGCGTCGCTGGCGTCTGCGCCCGGCGACGCACCCGGGGGCGGGTTGGCGGGACCGCGGGGGCGCAGATGCAATGCGATCTTCCAGGCGCCGGACAGCGTCAGCGTGTCGCCGCTGGCGCCCTGCAAGCCGGCAAACTGCGCGGTGCCCCCGCTGATGTGCAGGCCGACGAATTCGTCTGCCGGCCGCCCCGGCACCAGCACGCCGGCGGCGATCCACACCGTTCCCGGGCCCAGTCGGCGCCGCGGATTTGGCGAGGGCCGGTTCGACAGCGGCAGGCGCGCGAGGATGCGCGGAACTCCGCCCCATAGCGCCTCGGCCTGCACGATGAGGCCGGCCGAGGAGGCGAGGAGGGCATCGGCGTGCGGCGGCTCAGGCGCCGATGCCGACGCTGCGATGGCCTGGGCCAGGTCGAGGGTTTTGGTGCCGCTACGCAGTCTTCGCAGGGCCAGCACCTGTTCCTGCGGCGTAGCCGCCGAGGCGCGGAGCAGCCCGCCCAAAACCGCCTGCAGGTCTGCAGCCGCGACGGCGCCTTCGTCCGGTCGATGCTCGCGTGCCTGCGCGCCGCGCTGGGATCGGTTCATTTGCTGCCCCTTTCCTGGGGCAGCCCGAGAAGCGGGCACCCGCAAGCCTAACGGCGACAGGCTACGTCGGCGCTAACCTGCAGGCAATGTGGGCTCCTAGGGGGGCTGCCGCTCGCGGCGCTGCTGCCCTCCACAAGATTGGGGAGGTATTGCCAAGGGAGGCTTCATCGGCGACGGCGCGTCGCCGCCTCAGGATTCGCTGATCAAGTCCCCGCATGCGGCCACAACACCGCCGAAGTGATCGGTGGCAAGGCAAGACACCGGGCATGTCGGGGCCGCAGAATCCGCGTCCACGATGTGCTGAAACGGGCATCCGATGGATCGCCGGACAGCTGTCGAGACGAACGGTGGGGAACGGATGGAGTCGGTCCACGAGCTTCTGGTTGCGGCGGCGGCGGCTGAACCCGCTGCGTCGGCCCGCCTGTTCGAGGCCGTCTACGCCGAGCTCAAGCGGCTGGCACACAGCCTGCTGCGACATGACGGCCGGATCGACGGCCCGGACACGACCGCGCTGATGCACGAGAGTTTTTGGGCCTGGACAGCAGTCGCCAAGCACGCCCGACCGATCGCCCGGCCTTTTGGCTATGTCGGGCGCGTCATGCACAGCGTCGTGATCGACCATGTGCGCGATCAGCAGACACTGAAGCGAGGCGGCGGGTAGCAGCCGGTGACGCCTGGGCACGCGCCCTCAGCCGACCGGCAGCAACAGTTCCAGCGTCGTCCCGCCTGCCGAGCCATCGATGGCGAGCACTGCGCCGATGCTCTGTGCGCGCTGGCGCATGTTGTTCAATCCGTGCCCGCGGTGCTCACCCTTGAACCCTCCGCCGTTGTCCCTCACACGGATGAACACCGAGCGACCGCTGGCGTCGAGTCCGGTCTGCACGCTGATCACGCTGGCGTGCGCATGCTTGAGGACGTTGGTGAAGGCCTCCTGGAGGATGCGCAGCAGGTGCAGCAGGTTGCGTGGGGTGAGACACGCCAGCCGCGGCACCTCGCTCACCTGCCAGTCGAGTTCGATGCCTTGCTTGCGTAGCCGCGGGTCCACACGGTAGCGGAAGTTGCCGAGCACGGGCAGCAGGTCGTTGTCGCTGGGTTCGAGCGAATCGATAGTCAAGCGAAGATCGTCCAGGCAATCACGCAGCGCGGTTCTCATCTCGTCACTCGAGAGAGCGCTGCGCTCGGCCAGATCCAGCATGGAGATGAGGTGCGCGCCGATGCCGTCGTGCATGTCGCTCATGATGCGGCTGCGTTCCTCGGCGATCGCCTGTTCCCGCTCGAGGCGTTGCAGCCGCTGGAAGTTCTGCTGCATTTCGAGCCGCTTCTGCTCGACACGCTGCTCGAGCTGCGCATTGAGCTCCTCGGATTCGTTCAGCGATCTCGCGAAGCGGCTGACGAGCATCCAGCCGATCACCACGAACAGCGGGACGAAGGAGTAAGGCAGCAGCAACTCGGAAAGATCGTAGGGTCCGAGCCCGCCGTAGTGCAGCAGGAACCAGATGGTGCGGCCTGGCGAGGCCAGCAACAGGGCGATGCTTTCAGGCGTGCGCCTGCGCCAAGCGACCCAGGCGAACACTGCGACATAGCCGATGAAGATGGGGGCCGCCAGCCATTTGACGCTCATGGGCAGCGCGATGCCGGCCACACTCAGCAAATTCAACACGAGCTGTATCGGCGGCAATGACCACAGCGCGGCCTCCAGGCGCGGCAGGCGCCAGCCGCCGTAGCGCAGCGCGAAGACGAAGGTCGACACATTGACCAGCTGTGCCGCCAGATTGCGCACGCAGTCCCAACTGGCGGGCTCCAGGGGCGTTGCGTCTAGCAGCAGGTCGAACAGCATCAGGGCGAACGAGGTCGCCGCCAGGCCGAAGTAGCCGAAGCTGGCCTCGGCCGGACGCCGCTGCCATAGCACCAGCATGAACAGGCCGAGCGTCAGGGTCGCTCCGAACAGCACGCGGGGCCCGGTGGAGGCGATGAAAAGCTTGCGCTCATGAGCGGTGTGCAGCGTCGCGGCGTCGCCGACCTGCGGTGCGACCAAGCCCGCCCGTCGGGCGATGTGCACACGAAGATGCAGGGTGTTTTCGCCTTGACGCAATTGCGAGGCCAGCAATTCATGAAACCGCGGCCGGGCGTGCCCGTTCGTATCCAGCGGCGATGGCGGATCGCCGACTTGCTGGCCGTTGACGAACACCTCATCGGTGGCGCGGAGGCGCGGCAGGTACAAGGCCTGCGCCTGGGCCGGAAGCGCGTCGAGCCGCCAGCGCATGCGGTACCAGCCCACGCCGTGGACGCCCGGTCTCGATTGCCACCAGAGGTCGGGCAGCTCGACGGCCCGCCAGGGTGCCGAGTCGGGCGGGGGGCGGGCACTTTCGCTCAACACGAATTCGGCGGTTTCGAACTGGACGACAGGCTGGCTCGCCACGACCGGCGTCGCCAGCGCCAGCAGCGCGAGCCACAGCAACACCCTAAAGCAAGCCCATCTTGCCGGCCTCATATACCGCCTCTCCTCGCGAGTGCACCGCGAGCTTCTGGTAGATCTTTTTCACATGCGTGGTGATGGTGTGCTGCGACACCCCCAGCAGCTTGGCGATCTCGCCGAAGCTGAACCCCTTGGCGATCAGCGACAGCACTTCGGATTCGCGCGGCGACAATCCCGCGTCTTCGGCCGTCGTGGGCGCGGCGGCCTCCGCCGGCGCGCCCCTGAAGCGCTTGAGCAATTGCCGGGCGATCACCGGACTGATCGGCGAGCCTCCGTCGACCAGTTGCTTGATCAACCCGCGGAATTCGTCGGGCAGGCTGTCCTTGATGATGTAGCCGGTGGCTCCGGCCTCGATGCTCTGCAGGACATGCTGCTCGTCGCCGAACACGGTGATGACCATGACGTCGGTAGCCGGGTGTAGGCGCGCAGTCTCGCGGATCAGCTCGATGCCGCTGCCGTCGGGCAAGCCCAGGTCGGTGACGAGGATGTCGGGGGCGCGCTCCCGCACAACCTGCAGTGCGGCGGCCAGACTGCCCACCGCGGCGAACAGCTCCAATTCCGGGTCGGCAGCGATGATGCGGCAGAAGCGGCTGAGGAGCTTGGCGTCGTCCTCGACCACCATCACCGTCGGCATGGCGCGGCCCTCCCCGGCCAGCGCCAGCGCCAGCCTGTACCGGATGGTCGCGCAACCAGCGGCCGCTCGCAACGTCCAAGTGCGCGCGGCTTGCGCCGTATCGCGTGTTCGTGTCTTGTCCAAAGAACGGCGGCAATCACTCTCCGCACATCCCGTATCCACGTGACGCCCTGGTGCAGAGCCCGGCTGTGTGCTTCAAGGCCCGAAGCTATTTCCCGAAGCCGTCCTTCGCTCTGCGAAGGAATAGATGGCCCACCCCGCCTCCGATACTGGCTGCCGGAACGACGATGTGCAGTTCGTCGCCCGAGAGTTCGATGGGGCGTACCTGATCCGTTCCATCCCAGTTGGGGTAGGTGCTGCCGTCGAAGTGCATGGAAAGCTTCCGCTGGTGTTCGTCGATGGTGTAGGTACCGAAGTACGCGATGCTTCCCTGCACGATGGCCTTGTTCTCCTCCGCTGAACCCGTCGCCCGATTGTTCGATGCGAACCGCGGTAGGGTCCCGCGTTGAAGCACGCTGACGAAGTGCCCGCTGGCGTCGTAGACCACCGACCCTTTGGGCTGAGCCCCGAACGGCTCGAGCCTCTTTCCGTTCTGGTCGACGTATTGCGACACGGGCTCCCACCTCCCGACGATCTGATCTCTCAGGCTGGCCGCACAGGACGCGAGCGGCTGCATGCCGATGGCCACGAAGATCGACAAGGCAGTGAGGCCGGGCACCTGACGCGATAGCTTGGTCATGCGAACTCTCCTTGCAAAGGCTGCGAGTCGTGTCATTGCACTGCAATGCCTCTCGCAGCGCATCCCATGTTCGCGCGATGCCGTGGCGCTTTCGCGCGATATGCGCATCGGAGCGACGCGTCCAGGCTTGCAGCCAGGCATTGCGGGAACGGTGGCTCGTCATATCTCACCACGGCGTGAGTCCACGACAGCCATCGCTTCTGCGGAGCCTGGTTGGGATTGTTCAAACGGTCTGCTTGCTCTGGAGAACATCATGAGGATCAGCGTTGCCTTAGGCCTCGGATTCATGGGCTTGCTACCGGGCGCCACGCATGCCCAGGAGACATGCTCCGACGCAACGCTGAAGGGCTCCTACGTCTACAGCACCGACGGCATCGTCGATCCCGTCCAGCCGGGCGTGCGGCGCGTGCATGTCGGGATATTGACGTTCGACGGAACGGGCAAGTTTTCAGGCAAGCAGTCTTCCAGCCGGGGCGGGAAGGCGGCCCGCGAGACGCTCGAGGGGAGCTATCAGATAGCCCCGGATTGCTCCGGCAGCCTGACTCAAAGCTCGATCCTCACTCCTGGCACATGGACCCACTGGGATCTGTACGTGACCCGTGACGGCCGCCGAGGCGAAATGACTCGAATGGACAACGGGTCCATGGCCAGCCGCAGCTTTGGGAAGTGAAGCCCGTATTTCTCCCATTTCGATGACAGGAGGCAACTGATGGACCGTCGTGAATTTCTAGCACTGACTGCGGCGGGTGGAAGCGCTGTGTTTGCATCCGGCCTGGCCGGCTGCGCGAACCTGTCCATTGCCGGTAAAGCGCGTGAGGACTTCTATTTTGTGCAGTTGTCCGATACGCACGTGGGCTACCAGGGGCCGGACAACCCGGACGTCGCTCTCACGCTGCGCAAGGCAATGGCCGCCGTCAACGCGCTGCCGACTCCGCCTGACTTCATTGTCTTCACCGGCGACCTGATCGATCCCGCCGATGCTCCGGCCGAGCGCCGCCGTCGCCTGGCGGAGTTCAAGAGCATCGTCGCCGACTTTGAGGTGAAGACAGTGCGCTTCCTGCCCGGTGAGACCGATGCCGGGCGTGACGGCGGTGCGATGTTCGAGGAATTCTTCGGCAACACCTTCTACAGCTTCGACCACAAGGGCGTGCACTTCGTCGCGCTCGACAGCGGATCCAATCCCGGCGCGCGCATCGGCGGCGCCAAAGGATTCTTCGGTGCCCCGCAGTTGGGCGCCCCACAGCTCAACTGGCTGAAGGACGACCTGGCCCGCCGCAGCGTGGATACGCCGATCGTCGTGCTGACGCACTATCCGTTGTTCGACTTGGCACCCCAGTGGGGCTGGGCCACGCGCGATGGCGCGCAGGCGATCGAACTGCTGATGCCCTACAGGAATGTGACCGTGCTCTACGGCCACATCCACCAGGAGCATCACCACATGACCGGGCACATCGCCCACCACGCGGCGAAGTCGCTGATCTCCCCGTTTCCGGTGCCCGGCTCGCAACCGGACCGCACGCAGCTGCGGTGGGACCCGAGCGCGCCATACAAGGGTCTGGGCTTTCGGGAGATCGAGGCCGATGACGCCGGCACCTCGTACAAGCTGATCGAGTTCCCCATAGGGCTTGGTTGACCGATCCATGCAAGACAGATCCGCAAACGACCAGCGCTTCCTCGAACAGGCGGCTTGTTCGGCCGCGCGGCCCGGAGTTGACCTTCTCGAATCGGCGTCCTTGCGGTCACCGGGCATGTCGGGGCCGCACAATCCGCATCCACGACGCGCTGCAATGGGCATCCGATGGATCGCCGGACAGCTGTCGAGACGAACGGTGGTGAACGGATGGAGTCGGTCCACGAGCTTCTGGTTGCGGCGACGGCGGGTGAACCCGCTGCGTCGGCCCGCCTGTTCGAGACCGTCTACGCAGAGTTGAAGCGGCTGGCGCACAGCCGGCTGCGACACGACGGCCGAATCGACGGCCTGGACACGACCGCACTGGTGCACGAGAGCTTTTTGCCTCTCTTGAAAATCGAGTGGGTAGGATCGGGGCCGGTTGATCACTCCGAGGAGTGGTGCCATGACAGCCAGAGTCTTCGAAGCGGCGCTCGGTATTGGCGCGCCGTGGTCGGTTCGCGCGATCGAGT
>NZ_SMBU01000022.1 GCF_004342485.1 Roseateles saccharophilus | reverse complement strand
CTGCGTGGCAGCGTCGGTGGCAGCGGCCTGATCTGATTCGCGTCCACATTGAGCCCAGAAACTCGTCAGTGCGAATTGGAGGTCACGGATTCAGGTACTCTGTCAGCGCCCGAGCGTCCATCGTCCCAAGCGCCTCACCGTCGCGAACCGCTGCAGCCGTGCCGAGCGCCATTTCGCCTGATTGCGCCACTGCTGCTGCGACGCATCCGTCAGCGTGAAGAGCGGGGTTCGGGGAGCAATGGAACAGCCAACCGACTTAAGCCCTGGCAAGGGAAAGCCGGAACCCCAGAAATTTCTGCTAGCGCGATAGTCAGGCGGTCGCGTCACCCGCTGTGTGATCGTCGGGGTGGTCAGTCACGTTCCAGCACGTCGATGATCGGGCACGGCCTTGTGCTGCCACCGGCATCGCATTGCTGGATCAGATCGCCCAGCGCTTGGTACATGGCCGTCAGGTCGGCCATCTTCCGCTCGATCAGTCCCTGCTTTCGGGCGGCCAGCGCCCGCGTGTCCGAGCAGGCACACGCCGAGTCCAGCGTCAGCAGCATGCCGACCTCATCCAGCGTGAAGCCCAGCGCCTGCGCCCGCTTGATGAAGCGCACCCGCTTGGCCCCCCCTGCTGGGTAGCGCCGATGGCCGCCCAGTGGCTTGGTCGGTTCATCCAGCAGCCCGCGCCGCTGGTAATAGCGGATCGTCTCGATGTTCACTCCAGCAGCGTCCGCCAGCTTGCCGATGGTCAGGTCTGTGCCCATGCAAATTTCCCTTGATTCCGTACTTGGGTACGGAATTTAGAGTAACACTTGGGCGCACAAGTTCAAGGAATCGGCATGGCATCACTCACCGGCAAAAGCTCATTGGTCGCGGGCATCCTCGCCGCCATCGGCGCATCGGTGTGCTGCGTCGGGCCGCTCGTGCTGCTGGGCCTCGGCATCGGCGGCACCTGGGTCGGCAGCCTGACGGCAATGGAGTTATACCGGCCGTTCTTCATCGGCTTGACGCTGCTGTTTCTCGGCCTGGCCTTCCGCAAGCTCTACCTGGTGCCGCCGGTCTGCATACCCGGCACGCCATGCGCCGACCCGAACACGCGCCGCCGGCAACGGCTCACCTTCTGGATCGTCGCCATCCTGTTGCTCGCCCTGCTGGCCGTGCCGTGGCTGGCCCCGTTGTTCTACTGAAAGGAAATTCCCATGCGCAAACTGCTGATCGCTCTACTGGCCGCCTTGCCGCTCGCGGTACTGGCCGCCACCCCGAAAACCGTCACGCTGGCCGTGCAGAACATGACCTGTTCACTGTGCCCGGTGACGGTCAAGAAGGCGTTGGAAAAAGTGCCCGGCGTCAGCGCCGTTCAGGTCGATTTCGACAAAAAGACGGCCACCGTCACCTATGACGCCGACCAGGCCAAGCCGGAAGCATTGACCAAGGCGACGACGAACGCGGGCTACCCGTCCACCGTGCAGAAGTGACACCACGATGAGTGCTGTCATTCTCGAATCCGTGTTGACGTGTCCGCACTGTGGCCATGCCCAGCAGGAAACCATGCCCACAGATGCCTGCCAGTTTTACTATGAGTGCCCGGCCTGCCATGCGCTGCTGCGCCCGAAACCAGGGGATTGCTGCGTGTTCTGTTCATTCGGTTCGGTGCCGTGTCCGCCTATTCAGCAGCAGGTGGACTGTTGCGAGAGGTAGGAACAGCAGCGGGGCCGGCTTGGCGGCCAGCGCTCTGTTCAAAATCGTGCACAACCTTGGCGATGGCTTCATGCAAGGCGGCGCTCAGTTGGACTTTGCGTTCGTCGGGCGTGACGGTCGTATAGATGCGTGACAAGCGCCGGTCGGAGAACCGCTCAACCCGGCGCCGGTGCTGCGCTTTCTGTGCGTGGGCTGTGTGCGGACCTGCTCGCGGCTGCCGGCGTGCCTGTCGCCGCGGCGCTGGTACGACTGGGCCGTGCAGCAGGCGGTGCTGCTGCTGTTGCTCAGCGGGGTGTCGCTGCACGGCTGCGCGTGCGCCAGCGGCCTGGATCGACACACCGTGCGGCGCTGGCGCGACTGGCTGCACGAGCGTGACCAGGCATTCGCCTTCGTCCTGCGCAGCCGCTGGCCGGAGCTGGGCCGCGTGGCCGACTTCAACGCGTTCTGGCGCAACGTCATCGACGAGCTGACGCTTCAACAGGCCATGAATTGGCTCGATCGCGAGCTGGTCGTCCCGTGATGGGCTGACCCTGAAGCGGTGCGCCACGCCGCGCGCCGGGCCACCCCCACGGCGGACCCCACACACTGTGCCCTCTGGCGGGCAGGCTCGGCTGCGGCTGTCATCGGCACTCCCCAACTCATGGAGTGCATGACGATGAAGGAAGTCGATCCCAAGGCGCTGTTCCGGCTGTCGGTGCTGGGCCCGTTGATCAGCCGCGAGCGGTTGGCGCGCGGCGAGCTGCAGCAGTCGATTCGCGAACTCAGTACCCGCGAGTACGCCATCCCCGGCACACCGCGGGATGCGCTCAGGCCGCGAACGCGGCGCCCAGCTTGCGTCCCAGTTCGAATGCGATGTAGACCGCAGTCTTGGTGTCGATGTCGGCGCGCCCGCCAAGCACATAGAGGTTGGCGGCGCGCAGGTTCGTCTGAACGCGGGCGACGGCTTCCAGCATCTCTTCTCGACCGCGATGCATGGCGATGGTCATGCGCAGCACCTGCACGTGCTTGTCCACCTCCGCCAAGTGGGTCAGAACCTGGCGCTGCCAAGGCTTGGACATGGGCATCGCCTTCAGCATGGCCTGCAGAACCGCGTCCAGGTCGGTGATCAGCCGCGCGATTTCAGGCCCGCGACCGGCGTCTGGAGGTGGTGCGGTCTCTGATGAATCCATCCAGCCAAGTCCTGAGGGAACGACGGCGGCGAGAGCGACTTTATGCGCGGCGACAAGCACCCCATCCGCCTCACGCGGTGCGCCATCTAGCGACAGCGCGACGAGCGTATCGGTTCGACTCACCGGAACCGCATTTCTGCATCCTCCCGGCAGCCCTGGGCAAGCTGATTCGCGTAGCAGCTTAGCCGGGCGCAGCGAATCCAACCATCATCACGGCGCGCTGTGCGCACAAATTTGACTTCCATCAAACTTTTGCGCAAGAAGGCCCGCCACACTGGTGTTTCGCGCGTTCCCAACCTTCCGAACGATGCCACCAACTATCACCGACCGGAAGTGCAGTGCCTGAAGCAAGCAGAGCAAAGAACGCCAGAACATATCGAACCCAAGGGCATACGGTGACCTGCAGTTGCAAGTTCCTGCCCACTTTGCAGGTATGGGAGCCTATCGTCCTGATCAGGCCCTCATGGAATGCGAGCGAAACCGTTGACCTGATCTCGAACACCGAAGACTACCGGGACGAGCCACTTGCCGCGCTGCAAATCGCCGAGGAGCGAGCCGCCAAATGGCTCGAACGCAATTCGCCCCTGGACTCAGGGGCCTGAACGCGCCCCATTGAACAAGTCAGGCAATCGCAACCCTACCGGTGCGCTGCAGACCGCGTATGCATATGTCCCCCGGTTCGAGGTAGAACCCGGCCAGCCGGACGCGTCTCCCGCCGGCGAGTCCGGCGCTGGTCAACGCGCCAAACACTCAGGACCGTCTATGGCGGCAACGGCTTGCTTCTGATCGCAACCGCTGCAGGCCCGCTTGGCAAGCACGCATCTGCGAGGCGCCCCGGTCATGGTCTTCCCCACCCACTCACTCGGCCGAATAGTGGTCCGGATCGATTTTCGACATGGCGGCAATACAGTTGGCGTCACCGCAGTCGGCCATGCACTGCAGGCAGTCGCCGCCGCAGTTGCGAGACCGGACCGGCTCTTCGGGATCGTCGAGCGGCCGCTTGCAGACCTGGCAGCGCAACTTCGGTTGTGAAAGCGGATGGGGCGTTGACGCGCGGTTGACCATGTTCGTCTCCATGTCGAGGGGCGACCGATCCGCCTTCTGACGCCAGAAGCAATCCGCTGTCGCGCCCGGATCCAAACGCCGGCCGTGCCCACGGGTGACCGGCACGCTATCGCCTCGGTGCAAACCCATTTTCCCCTCCTGGCGAGCAGGACCCGGCCGATGGGGTAGGCGGCGCCCGCAGCAACGAACTCAGGCCAGGTGCTGTGAGCGGTGAGAATCCCGCCACAACTGCCCAGCGCGAAGACTCGGCTCGCCATGCCCCCGTCAACCCTCGACACGGAAACCCTATTCCTCCTGCAAGGCATCCTGCATGTACTCGTCCCGTTGACCGTCTGGTCGGTGCTTGCAGGGCGCCATGACACGAAAACCGTGGCACTGTGGTGCCTGAGCGGGCTGTTGAATGGCGCGGGATTCCTGCTGATCAGTCGGCGTGGCACGGTTGCCGACTGGCTCAGCTACCCGGTCGCAACGCTTTTTGTCTATGCGACCTACCTTTTGCGCGCGGGCGTATTGCTGACGGAACTGCAGCGCCCGCCCCGTTGGTGGCTCCTTTTGGCCCTCGCGGTGCTCGCCGCCGCCGGCTTCGAAGGGTGCCGGGCGCTGGGCCGCGACGAGCAAGAGTTCTATGGCGCGGCCGTGCGTGTGGTTGCAGCCCTTTGGCTTGCCGCGCTGGGGTTTGCACTGGCGCGACGCGAGCGCAACCGCAGTGCGCTGCTCCTGGGCGGCGTCTATACGCTGGCCGTCGTCATCTCACTGACGCGCGTCGCCGTCGTGGTCAAGCATTGGGGGTTAGGTCTGCAGCCGACCATCTCGGACTACGCGCTCGTCAACGCCTCGGCACTGCTGGTCGCCCTCTACGCCAATGTAGGCTACGTGGGCCTGGTCCTCGAGCGCTACCGCGCGCGTGAACGAGACCAGATCGTCGGGCTGCACCTGGCTCAGGAGCGGCGCCAGACGGCCGAGCAACATGCGCAGGCGCTGGAGGTCCTGCGCGCAGAGCGCCGTGACACGCTCAATGAGGCCGTGCCTGCGATGATGCATTCGATCGATGCGCAAGGGCGGCTGCTCGCCGTCAGCGACACCTGGTTGTCGAAGCTGGGTTACACGCGTGCCGAGGTGATCAACCAGCCCTCCATCGACTTCCTGACACCGCTTTCGCGGGAGCATGCCCGCCGGGACGTGCTGCCCGATTTCTTCCGCCTTGGGCGCTGCGACAACGTGTCCTACCAGATGGTGTGCAAGCACGGCGGCGTGCTCGACGTGCTGCTGTCGGCGGTGTTGGTTCGCGACGATCAGGGCCAGCCCATGCGATCGCTGGCCGTCATCGAAGACGTGACCGAGAAGCTGGCTCGCGAGGCAGAACTTGCGCGCGAACATGCGCTGCGCGCGCAGGTCGAGCGGCACGCAGAGGAACTGCATGCACTTGTCGAGGAGCGAACCGAGATGCTGCACGTGCTGGCGCACGAGGTTCGCCAGCCTTTGCACAACGCCTCGGCCGCACTTCTCAGCGCGCAGCAGGATTTGCAAGGCCTGGCCCAGGTACCGGCCACTGAGCGGCTGCACAGCGCGCAAATCGTGATCGGCGAGGTCTTGTCTGGCCTGGACAACACGCTGGCCGTGGCCGCGTTGCTGGCCGGCCCAGGGCGCGTTGCCACGCAGGATGCCGACATCGACACCCTGCTCGCCATCACGATCGGCGATATCCCAGCCGCCGTTCGCGCCCGCGTCCGCGTCGAGCGCATGACGTCCACTCGCACCGCAGCCATGGACACCAGTCTCGTGCGGCTGGCACTGCGCAACCTGCTGGACAACGCGCTGAGCTATTCGCCGCCCGAGGCGCCGGTCAGGCTGCGGGTCTCGGACTCCGACCAACCGTTGGCGCTCGTCCTGGAAGTGATCGACGAGGGGCCAGGTATCGAAACTTCATTGCGGGACCGGTTGTTCCAGCGCGGGCAGCGCGGTGCTCAGGGTGTGGGCCAGCCCGGCAGCGGTCTGGGCCTGTACATCGTACGCAGGGTCGCCGAACTGCATGGCGGTCACATCGAGGCCTTGTCTCCTGCCGAGGGCGGGACGCGAATGCGCCTGTGGCTGCCCCAGGGTGTGGACGAGTAACCGACGCTCGGCGGGAACTCGCACCGCCCATCGCTCAGTCGACCGTCAACGGTGCCTGAAAAACGTAGCCGACGCGTGATTTGGATTGCAGCGGCACCAGGGCGGGCGTCGCCCGCTCGATGCGCCGGCGCAAGCGGTAGATCGTCGCGTTGATGCCATCTGAGCCCTCCTCGTTCGGGCCTCGCCCGAGGCGTTGACGCAAGGCTTCGCGGGTGACCACCGTGCCGCTGGCTTGGACGAAGCATTCCAGTACCGCCACGTCCGCCTCGCTCAGATCCACCCGAGCCCCGTCCGGAGCAACGAGTGCCCGTGCCTGCCGATCCAGGCGCCACCGGGCCGCGGAAATTTGCGATTCGGCCACCCGTCGATGCACGGCTTTGATGGCCACCTCGATCTGCTCGAACTGCACCGGCTTGGCCAGGTACATGTCGGCGCCAACGGTGATCACGTTCGTGAATACCTCCATGCCCAGGCGGCCCGATACGACCAGCACGCCAGCCCGGCTGCGCTTGCGCAGGATCTTGATCAGGTCCACGCCGTCGATGCCGGGCAGCATCAGGTCGACGACATAGAAGTCGTAGCCGTGCGACTGCAGGTCCCCCAGCAAATCGTTGCTGTCGGCGAACACCCGCACGGCCACGCCCCGCTCACGCAGGTAGCCGGCCAGCAGTTCGGCGTACTCCCGGTCATCGTCGATCAGCGCAAGCGTCTTGGGCAGCATTCTTTCTCGCAAAGCTCCGTATCGAATGGGCGGCCGCGGTGGATTCCGCGGCGCGGAGTCTGGCACCTCAGCCGACTGCATCGGCGGCGGATGCGGGCACGAAACGGCAAATTTCTCACGACAGTCACTTTGTTGACTGCTCGCGAACTAAATTCGCTCAATATCATTTTTCCATCCGGAGCAGTCATAGATTGATTCAGATCAAGCCTCAGGCAGATGCCGGCAAGAAATGCCCGGCCTCTGCCACGAACCCCACGACGGAGACCCACGCGATGACGGCCACCTTAGAACTTGCCAAGGCTTTGCCCGCCGAAGCCGCCAACACGCTGTTGCCCGCTGCCCTCCGCAAAAGCACGGCACACGCCGGCGAATACCTGAGCTTTCGGATCGGCGACGAAGAGTACGCACTGGGCATCCTGAACGTCCAGGAGATCCGCAGCTACGAGGCACCGACACGGATGGCAGGCGCCCCGGCCTGCATCAAGGGCGTGGTCAACCTGCGTGGCGTGATCGTCCCCATCGTCGATCTGCGCTCGGTGCTCGGCATTGGCGAACCCCGCGACGACGGTTTCACGGTGGTCATCGTGCTCAACGTGCTGCAGCGCGTCATCGGCGTGGTGGTCGATTCGGTCAGCGACGTGGTCGCGTTGCGACCCGAGCAGATCCGCTCCGCGCCCGAGATGAACGGCGCAAGTTCGCACAGCTTCATCAACGGCCTCGCGACGCTTGGCGATGGGAACTCGGGTTCACGCGAACGCATGTTGATCCTGGCCGATATCGAGCAGTTGCTTGGCAGCGCCTCGATCGGCCTGATCGACGGCGAGCCCGCCCTGCATTGAACCGCGCCCTCACGCGGAACACCTCCCCAACGGAACAGCCATCATGCGAAACAACCAACCCGTCACTCAGCGCGAGTACGAATTCCCCGCGGACGCGACGCTGATGTCGACCACGGACACGCAGAGCTACATCAACTATGCCAACGCCGCCTTCATCGCCGTCAGCGGCTTTGATCGCGAAGAGATCAAGGGCCAGCCCCACAACATGGTGCGCCACCCCGACATGCCCACCCAGGCCTTCGCCGACATGTGGTCCACGCTGAAGGCGGGCAAGTCGTGGACGGCGCTGGTGAAGAACCGCCGCAAGAACGGCGACCACTACTGGGTAAGAGCGAACGCGACACCGATCCTGCGCGGTGGCCAGGTCACGGGCTACATGTCGGTGCGCACCAAGCCCAGCCGCGATGAGATCGCCGGCGCAGAGGCGCTGTACCGTGAGTTCCGCGAGAACCGTGCCGGAAACAAGGCTTTCCACCAAGGGCTGATCGTTCGCACCGGCTGGCTGGGTTGGACATCGGCCTTCCTGACGATGCCGGTGCGATGGCGCATCCGTCTGGGCCTGCTCGCCGCCGGTGTCCTGGGCGTCGCGGGGGCTGCGGTTGGCGGCGTCGGCGGCCTGGCACTGGGCGCGTTCGCGGCTGGAGCGACCGTGGTGTCGGGCACCATCTCGGCCTGGCTGGAATCGCAGATCGCTCGCCCGCTGGCGATGGTCGAAAGCCAGGCGCTCAGCGTCGCCGCCGGCCAGCCTGCCGAGAACGTGCATCTGAACCGCGTCGACGAGATCGGCATGATCCTGCGCGCGGTCAACCAATCCGGCCTGAACTTGCGCTCACTGGTCGACGACGTGAGCGAGCAGGTCGGTGGCGTCAGTACCGCCAGCGGCGAGATCGCTCAGGGCAACAACGACCTGAGCGCGCGTACCGAGCAGGCCGCGTCCAGCCTTCAGGAGACGGCATCGTCGATGGAGCAGATGACCTCGACCGTCAAGAACAACGCCGACACCGCACAGCAGGCCTCGCAGCTCGCCGGCAGCGCCAGCGTGGCGGCTGCCAATGGCGGCGAGGTGGTGGGCCAGGTCGTTGACACGATGCAGGCCATCACCACATCGAGCAAGAAGATCGCCGACATCATCGGCGTGATCGACGGCATCGCCTTCCAGACCAACATCCTGGCGCTGAACGCTGCCGTCGAGGCCGCCCGGGCCGGCGAGCAGGGCCGCGGCTTCGCGGTCGTGGCTGGCGAGGTGCGGCTGCTGGCCCAGCGCAGCGCCGAAGCGGCCAAGGAGATCAAATCCCTCATTGGCGACAGCGTCGAGAAGGTCGAGAACGGTGCCAAGCAGGTGGACCATGCCGGGCAAGCGATGCGCGAGATCGTCGACCAAGTGCGTCGTGTCGCGGACCTGATCAACGAGATCAGCAGCTCGACGAATGAACAATCCAGCGGTATCGGCCAGGTCAACATCGCCGTCTCGCAACTCGATCAGATGACGCAGCAGAACGCTGCGTTGGTGGAGCAGTCGGCCGCGGCGGCGGACAGTCTCAAGGGTCAGGCCGGCCGCCTGGTGGAGGCCGTGGGGGTCTTCAGCCGGAGATAAGGGTGAACACGCTGCGGCCGGGTCCTGACCCGGGTCGTCGCCTGCCGCGAGCCGTCGTCAATCGGCGCGTGAGGCCCGGGCAAGCAGGGCCGCCGCATTGCGGCAGAAGATGGCGTAGCGCGACATCAGGCCGTTCCAGCCCTGGCAGATGGCCTCCCGCACCGCCACACCCTCAGGCCCCAGCCGCTCGAACGCGCGGTGCTCGAGCGTCAGGCGAGTGCGGCCTTCGTCGATCTCGATGAAGCAAAGCTCCAACTCGGTGGCGACGTCTCGGAACCGCTTGTTCAGGTACCAGTCAATGATGATATTGACCGGCACCGAGATCGAGGCGACTCGTCCCCATTCGTGCTCGACCCCTTCGCGGTCGCGCTCAAACCACCGCCCGTTCTGCCAAGTCTGGAGCACGATCTCTCCCCAGGGCACTCCTGTAGGGCTGGCCCCGGCCACGGGGCTCCACCAGCGATGGATCTGGAAGGTGAACAGCTCGAACGCCAAGGCCCTGGGCAGTGGCAGCACCAGCGAGCGAAACACTGGCGCGGGCTGGGCCTCGGGCCCTTCATCGTTGGCCACCGATCGTTGCATGGCGCCCCCCTTTTTCTCCCGCCGTATCACGCGACATTCGCTGGCGACCGGTATACCACCCCTCACGGGCAAAAAGCCTGCAAAGCCCATCCGACGGCGGTCGCGAAGTTCAGATCAGGGCGCGATTTCGACGCTTCCCCATCGACCTGCCGTGCTAGGGTTATCACCTACTCTGCGGCGGGCCGAGCCCAAAACCAAAACAGGAAAGACAACCGCACCATGAGCACCCTCAGCGACTCCCCGAAGACGCAAATCCCCAGCCTGCTTCACAAGCTGGGCAAAATGACGGCGATCCGCGACACAGGGCTGCTGGAACAAAGCCTGCTCAAGACCCTCTGCCCGATGCTTGGGTTGTTGGAATCGTCGCTGTACCGTACCGACGATCTCACGGCCGCCGTGCGCGTGCTGCACCACCACCAGTCGCGAGTGGTCGAGTCCGACGGCCTAGCGCGGTCGGTCGAGCGAACGGAGCAGATTTACAACTCTGTCGACGTTCCGACAGAGGTCAAGGAACTGCTTGAGAACGTTCGCTTGCTGGGCAAACCGTGCACCCGCAAACGCACACAAGCGAGTGACCTGCTGATCGCCTACCCGCTGTTTGGTGGCCGAGAGATTTGCGGCTACTTCGTCTTCAACCGCGACCGCGAGGTGACGCTGGCCGAGGACGCGATCATCAAAGGGGTGCTGGAGGTCTTCTCCAACTACTACGATCTGCTGGACGCCAGCCAGCGCGACCGGCTCACGGGCCTACTCAACCGGCAGGCCCTGGAAAACAGTTTCGACCGCATCTGGACGATCCTGTCGCCCACGGACGACGCCGCCGCCGATCCCGACGGCCGCCGGGTGCCTTCGTCTTCGCGCGCCCATTGGGTGGCCGTCATTGATGTCGACCATTTCAAGAACGTCAACGACAGCTTTGGTCATGTCGTCGGCGACGAGGTCCTGCTGCTCGTGTCCCGGGTGATGATGGCCGAGCTGCGCAGTTCGGATCTGCTGTTTCGCTATGGTGGCGAGGAGTTCGTGGCACTGTTTTCAGCGCCGACCGCAGACGATGCGCGTGAAGTCCTGGAACGATTGCGTCGGGCGGTGGAGCGCCACAGCTTTCCGCAGGTCGGACACGTCACGGTCAGTGCCGGGCTGAGCCTTGCCGACCCCAGCGAACTGCCGCAGGAGGTGCTGAGCTGCGCGGACAGGGCGCTCTATCAGGCCAAGAGAACGGGGCGCAATCGCGTTTGCGATTACCAGGCGCTGCTGGCCAGCGGAGAACTCGAGGTTCCAGGATACGGCGGCACGGAACTCTTCTGATGGCCCGTCCCCTTCTGCTGCGTGAAGTGTCGCCATATTGGCTGCGTCACACCTACCGTTCGCTCGGCTTTGAGGACGCTACCCGGCGGAGACGTGACGCCGAGTCCCGCCCCTCATTCCTTGGCCCTAGGCCCGAACATGATGACGGCCAGCCCGGCAGGCACAGCGTCATGCCAAGCCAGTCAGCGGCCATGGGCAACCGGTCCACGGCCCACATCCGCCACAGCATGGCCACGCCGCCGTAGGCGGCCTACACCCGGCCTTGGGGCCGTGGGGTGCAGGGACAGCAGCTGGGCAAAGAGCGCCAGGCTTGCGGCGGCCGGTACCAGCAGCCAAGCGGGCTTGCTCGGCTGTTTCAGACACTGCGAAGATATCGCTTCGACAACCATGCGTCGGCTATGAGCGGCACCGTCCACGAATTCAAGATCGAACACTACGACCAAGCCATCGCGCTCTGGAAGCGAACTCCGGGCATAGGTTTAAGCTCAGCTGATGCTCACGAGTGCATTGCAGGTTCCCTCGGGCGCAATCCGGGCCTGAGCTTTGTGGTCAGGATTGACGGTATCGTTGCAGGCACCATCTTGTGCGGACATGACGGGCGGCGAGGCTTGATCCACCATCTGGTCGTCGATCCTCAGTTTCGGCGAGCCGGCCACGGCCGAATGTTGCTTACTGCGGCGCTGGAGGGACTTCGCGCAGAGGGGATAGACAAGGCGCATCTGCTCGTCTTCCGAAGCAACCTGGATGGGCTGGCTTTCTGGCGCCGGGTCTCGGTCGAACGAGTCGAGCTTGCCCTGTTCTCCATCTCCATGAAGTGACGCTGCACGGACCCACGGTAGCGCGAGGTACTCATGTGTCCACGCATTACTCGTGGACACAAGCATCCAGGGCCGGTCATGCGACTTCAACGTGACTTGGGCGGACGCCTACGGTGGGTCGCCTGCGGCACCAGAATGCCGTTCGCGGAATTGAAGACCGAGACGTAGACGAAATCGCCGAAGCTCGGGTCGCCGACGGTCGGCGCGCGCGCCGGCGTGAGCAGCCCGTGCGTGTGCAGATTGGTCGGGTTCAGGTAGAGGTTGGCTTCGCCGGGGTCGTTTTCATGGCGCAGCTTGTTCGGGTCCAGCTTGGGCAGCCGGTTCACATACCGGACCTTCAACGTGTCGCCGGGATTGAGCGCCAGCCGCAACCCGCCATACGGCGCGACCGTACCGCTGTCAGCCGGGCAGCCGAGCCCGCTCGACGGCCGCTGGCAGACTTGGAACACCACAGCCTGTGGGATGCAGGGCGGTCGCACGCCCGGGCGGGACGAGGGAGATGCCGGGCGCTGGCGCGGGCATCGCCACCATCATGTGTCGAGCACGCCGTTCTGGCTGGCGAACACGGGGGGCTCGGCCAGATCGTCCGCGCGGCATGGGCCGCTCATCGATGCCGCGAGCAGCATCGACAGCCCTGTGGCACACCCGCCAAGCCTCGCGCGACTGAAGTCCATATTGCCCGCCATGCTTCGCCGCCCCCCGAACCGCCGGCCAGAGCCGCCGGACGGCAGCAGCCGCGCTCGATTTGCTCACCGCGTACCGACCGCAACGACAGGCAGCACCCCTGGTTCCTGGGTGCCCGAATCACCAAGAGTGAGGAGAAAGTGAGGCGCGCCAAGCCGCCTCGGGAGCCGCCTGGCGGACAGGTGGTTGCTCAATCGTCGCCGTGCGTGTTTTCCAGCTCCACCGGCATGTTGCGGGCGTCCGCCCCCCTCGAAGAGCAGCGGCTTGCGGGCTGGCTGTCCGCTTTGACGCCGAATTTACGGTTGTCTCTGCGACAGATGATTTCGCGATGCCGGCATTGCCTCAGGCTCAAACGGGATTGGACCGCCGCCGGAACGCGACTGACGGACGGACTCAAGAAGGTACAGCGCTCGGGGCGCGAGGCACGTTTACAGCTCAAAACTCGCAGGGGAGTTGACGATGAACACAGCCACAAGTTCGCGGTCGGATCGGCGCAAGGCCGTTCCAAATCGGCGTTGCAAGGGGACAAATCCTCGCCTGTTGGTCGAGACCTTGGAGCCACGCATCCTGATGTCGGGGACCGGACTAGGTGGTGTGGCTGCCAGCGTGAGTCCGCAGCTGACACCGGTGGCCGTTGCGCTGCTCACGACACCCACCCCTACCATCTCATGGGTCGGCAGCAGTAACGGATTCTGGGACGACGCCTCGAACTGGCGAGACAGCAGCGGCATCGCGCGCACGCCCACAGCCAGCGACAACGTCCTGATCGATGTCGCTGGTGCGGCACCGATCATCACAATGCGCAATAACCAGGCCGTGAACAGCCTGGTCTCGCGCGATGCCCTGTCCATCACGAGCGGCACGCTTACGCTGGCCACAGCCTCAGAGATCGACGGGACGCTGGGCGTGACCAACGCCAACTTGGCGATTGGCGGCATGCTGGCGACAAAGGGCAGTTCGAATTTCAACAACGCCATCCTCACGGGCAGCGGCAGCCTGCTCAACACCGGCACCCTCAGCTTCACGGGCAGTGACTACACCGCCTCGACGATCGACAACAGCGGCACGCTCAACGGTAAGGGCGGTTCCCTGCAGCTCGACTATTTCGGGACCGGCTCACTCAACAACACGGGGCTGGTGGACCTGCAGGGCGATGCCTCCATCACCAGTCAGGCCTGGGGCGACAGCTTCACGAACAGCGGCACCTTCCGCAAGTCGGGCGGCATCGGCACCTCGTCGGTGACCAGCACCTTCATCAACAACGGCGGCACCGTCGATGCCGAGTCAGGCACCCTGACGGTTGGCGGCGTCGGTTACGCCGGCACCAGCGCGTTTGCCGGCGGGATGTTCACGGCCGGTGCTGGCGCGGTTCTGTCGTTCAACGGCCGCACCACTTTGACCGGCACCTTCACGGGTGGCGGCGCCGGGCAGGTCCGTTTCCTGGCAAGCAATGACACCTATGGTTGGTGGACCGCAGGCAACGGTGGCGCGACGTTCAATTTTTCAAGCCCGGCCGTTCAGTTGTCAGGCAAGTTCAATGCCAACGGCACGACGTTCAGCAACACGGGCTACTTGAGTCTGTCGCCTTCGAGTGGCGCGGCGACCTTATTTGGCGACTGGACCAACAGCGGCACGATCGCGCAACTCGGCAATACGGCGCTCGACTACGCGGCCACGGTCAACAACACGGCCACGGGCGTGTGGGACCTGCAGGGCGACTACAACCTGTATCCCGGCGGCGCGGCCAACAGCACGGCGGCGAGCTTCACCAATCAGGGCACGCTGCGCAAGTCCGTCGGCACGGGCTCCTCCACCGTGGTCGGCGGTGCCTTCAGCAACGCTGGCGGCACGATTGACGTACGCACGGGCACACTGGCCTTGGGCAGCAACGGCGGCCAAAGCACGAGTGGCAACTTCCAGGTCGCGACGGGCGCGAAGCTCGACCTGACCAACAGCGCCGACACCTCGGGCAACGTGGTGGTTTCCTATGGTGGCTTGTACACCGGTGGTGGAGGGGGGACGGTGCAGTTGGCGGGCAACGTGCTGGCCTCAAGCGGCACGGGCGCAACGTTCAACCTTCCGGCCGGCATGTTCCAGTGGACCGGCGGTGGCATCGCTGGCGGTGCCGTGGGCGTACGCAACCTGGGCACGATTGACATCAGCGGGTCCGCCACAAAGACCCTCGGCGGCACCTTGCGCAACGACGGCACCATCAACCTGAAGGCCGGCGGCCTGCAGTTCGATGACCTGGGCGTGGGCACTCTCGACAACCACAGCCTTGTCGACATTCAAGGTGATTTCGCATTCACCCATCGCTATGCCGATGCTCCAGCCATGGACAACAGCGGCACGCTGCGAAAGTCCGGAGGCGGCACGGTGTCGCTCGGCCCAGTCACGCTCAACAACCAGGGCGGCACCGTCGACGTGCAAGCTGGCATTCTGCGAATCAATGGTGGGACGCAAAACGGCGGCACCTTCAATGCCGCCAGCGGTACGGAGCTCCAACTGGCGGGCACGCACACGCTTGCCGGCGCGTTCTCAGGCTCTGGCGCTGGCGCCGTGCGCCTCGACGGCGACCTGTACACCGTGTCTCCCACTGGGGCCTCGTTTAACTTCCAGCCTGGCTTGCTGCGCTGGAACAGCGGTCACATCGACGGCGGCAGTGCCGGATTGCTCAACATTGGCAGCTTCAGCCGTGCCGACGACGATCCGACGGCCAGCACGACCCTGCCCATCCTCGCAGGCCTCGTGAACAACGCGGGCAACTTCACGGTGAACGGCTACAGCTTCGGGATGTACGCCGGCAGCGTGTTCACCAACCGTGCCGGTGCGCAGTTCGACCTGCAGCAGGGGAATGAACTCATCACCATCAACACCGAAGGGGGCGGTAGTGGCGCCGGGCCGCTATTCATCAATCAGGGAACGCTGCGCAAGTCGGCCGCCGGCACCTCCATATTCGCCTTGACCGGATTCGACACCAGTGGCGGGACCGTCGATGTCGAAACCGGCACGCTGACCTTCGATCGCGGCACCGTGACCGGCGGCAGCCTCAAGGTCGCGGCAGGCGCCATCCTGGACCTTGCCGACAGTTCGGACACCTCGGGCAACGTCGGCGTGACCTACAGCGGTCATTTCACCGGCAGCGGTACAGGGACGGTCGCGCTCGCCGGCAACGTACTGTTTGCAGGTAGTGCGGGCGCAAGCTTCAATCTGCCGGACGGCATGTTCCAGTGGAGCGGCGGCGTCATCAACGGCGGCACCGCTGGTTTTGACAACCAGGGCAGCTTGAGCCTCGTCGGCAGCAGCACCAAGGCCATCGGGGGCCTGATCATCAACGATGGCACGGTGCACCAGCAGTCGGGCAATGTGCAGCTGGACTACACCAGCGGCAGCACCACCTTGGGCGGTACATTGCAAAACAACGGGCTGTGGGACCTGCAGAGCGACGGGGGCTTCACCCGGCAATACCTCGTCGGCGGCGTGGCGGTGAACAACGCCGGCACGCTCCGCAAGTCCGGCGGCACCGGTGTGGCTGGCAGTGGCTATGGCACCCCGTTCAACAACATGGGGACCGTCGAGGTGCGCTCGGGCACGCTCAACCTGCTTGACGCCGCAGTGGCTCAAATCAGCGGCACGACCCTGACCGGAGGGCAATGGATCGTCGGGACCAATTCGTCGCTGAAATTGCCCGGGGCGATCGCATCCAACCAGGGCAACGTCACGCTGGACGGTGCCGGATCGTCCTTCGATGCCCTCAACCCGCTGAGCACCAATGCCGGCAGCCTGAACGTCTTGAGGGGGCGCAACTTCGCCACGGCGGGCAACCTGACGAACACAGGAACCCTGACCCTTGACGCGGGCAGTGCATTGAATGTCGCGGGGACCTACACCCAGGGCAGTGCTGCAACGCTCGCGACCCAGATTGGGGGCAACCCGGCGAGCGGGCAATTCGGCCGCCTGGTGAGCGGCGGCAATGCCACGCTCGACGGCAACTTCAAGTCGACGCTAGTGAACGGATTCGGTCCGACCGGCGGTGACAGCTTCCAGGTGATGCAATTTCCCTCGCATACCGGCAGCTTCGCCTCCGTCACTTTGCCGACCAGCGCTGGCGGGACCCTGTTCAGCTCCACGCTGTCGAACACCGGCTTCACCTTGAACGCACAGGCCAGCGCAGCGGACCTCGCCGTGGGCACCATCACCCTGCCAAGCGGCACGCTCGCTCCCGGACAGCAGGCGAGCCTCGATATCACCGTCAACAACATCGGCGGGCTGCCGGCCAGCGGCGGCTGGACAGACTCGGTCTACCTGTCCACCGACGCCGCCCTCGACCCGGGCGACATCCTGCTCGCGCGCGTTCAGCACAGCACAGACGTGGCCGCGGGTGCAAGCTACCACGACGTCGTGAATGCCGCGCTGCCCGGGGTTCCCGATGGGGCCTACCACGTGATCGTCGTCGCAGACAGCCGCGGCCAGGTCAACGATCCGAACCGCGTCAACAACACCGGCGTGTCCACCGGAACTCTCGTGACCCGCATCCCTGCGTTGCAGATCGGCCAGACCGCCACCGGCCAACTGGGCGATGGCCAAGACACTTGGTACCACCTTGTCGTACCACCTGGCGCGAACCTGGACATCTCGGCCACCGCCGGGCCGGCCGGCGCGCAGGTCTATTTGCGCTACGGCACACTGCCCAGCCGCAGCGACTACGACCAGACCACGAGCACCACCGCCGCAGACGCCAAATTGCGCTTGAGCAATGCGCAGGGCGGCGACTACTACGTGTTGCTGCACGGCCTGCCCAACGGTGGCGCGGCACAGACCTACACCCTGAGCGCGAAATCAGCGAGTTTTGCCGTGACCGACTTCGGGCCAGAGCACGAAGTCACGCCCACGCCGAACCGCTATATCCTGCTGCAGGGTAGCCAGTTCACGCAGCAGACAAGGGTGAGCCTGGTCGCGAGCGACGGCACGATCTACTACCCCGGCTCGGTGAACTTTGTCGACTCGACACGCGTCGAGGCCACCTTCGATTTGAGCGCCGTGCCCCTGGGCAGCTACACGGTGCGCGCCACGGACGGCGCTCAGGTCGCGAACGCCTCGTCCACGCTTGACATTGTCAGCGTGCCGATCGGCAACTTCGCCAGCAGCACCATCCTGACCCCGTCCGTGGTGCACGTCGGCGCACCGATCCCGATGACGGTCACCGTGCACGGCGTCAACGGCTTGGCCGTACCGGTGCCCTTCCTGCAGGTCGACTCGACCAATGTCTCCTCGGACAAGCACCTGGACCTGGTCGACCCAAAGTTGCCGGAACTGCTCGGCCCCGGCGGCAGCATGGACTTCGGGCACCTCTTCTTCCCGTCACCCAAGGCCGCTCACGTCGTGAGCGACTTCAATCTGTCCCAGGTCAACCTGTTGAAGACCATCGACTGGGACGCTCAAAAAGACCAGATGCGACCCAAGGGCATCACGCCCGAAGCCTGGGATGCCATCTGGGCCAATCTGCGCCCGCTGCTCGGCAATATCGTTGGCGACTTCTACCGGCAGCTCGAGATCGACGCGGCGGCACTTGCTGCCAATGGTGTTCAAGTGAACAACATTGGAGACCTCTTGGGCTTCGAGATCATGAAGGCCAACGCCCAGATGGCGCCGCCGGTCAAGCCATCGAGCCTGGATCTGTCATTGCCGTCGCCAGGCCTGGCGCTCAACTTCGGCCGCAGCTTCTTGGGAGATTCGATTGCGGGCCGTTACACCCTCGGGCGGCTCGGTCGCGGTTGGGTCGACAGCTTCGACTTCTTTGCAAGCACCGATGCCGCCACCCAGGTGGTCACGATCCGTGACGGCGCGGCGACACGCTACTTTGCCCCAGGTTCGAACGGCTCGTTCGTTGGCAAGCCTGGCGACAGCGGCACCCTGACGCTGGTGAACGGCGCCTATCAACTGCGCGAGAAGACCGGGGCTCTCACCGTTTTCCACGCCGACGGCACGCTCGATTACTTGCAGGACCCGAATCACAACCGCATCACGGCCAGCTACACCAACGGCCAGATGACCCGCCTGACGCACACCGACGGCGACACGATCACGCTTGCGTATAACGCCCAGGGCCGTCTGGCCCAAGTGGCCGATTCGGCGGGGCGAACCGCCGTCTACGGCTACGACGCCAGCGGCCAGGAACTGCTCAGCGTGACCACCGCCGAAGGCACGACGCAGTACTCCTACACCGCCGACACATCCGGGCCCCAGGCCTATGCGCTGACGTCAATCGCGAACCCGGACGGCACGCATGTCTTCTACGACTACGACACCCAGGGCCGGCTGAAGACAACGCAGCTTGACGGCGGCGCTCAAGCCCTTGCCTACACCTATGACGCGGCCAGCATGCGCATCACCGATGCGCAAAACAATTCCGCGACCCTGAAGTTCGATGGCGCCGGGCGAGTCATCCGCACCGATGGCGCCCAGGGCCAGATCTCCCAGACACAGTACAACGTCATCGGACAGGTGGCTGCAAAGGCCGCCTTGGGTGGAGGCGTCGCGACCTTCGGCTATGACGCCATGGGCAATGCCACTCAATTGACGGACCCGACCGGGGCCAGCCTGAACCTGACTTACAACCCCACGGCCAACGGGCTCGCTCAGTTCACGGACGCGAGAGGCAACGGCTTTAACAATGCCTTCGACGCCAACGGCAACGCGACGCGGACGACGATGGCCGATGGCAGCACGGCCAGTTATGCCTACGACGCCATGGGCAATCTGGTCCAGTCCGTCGACCGCAACGGCCTGGTCACCCGCACGAGCTACAACAGCCGAGGTCAGGTCACCCAGATCGTGGCAGCCGACGGCTCGACCACCACCTACACCTATGACGCCCACGCCAACCTGGCGACGGCCACGAACGCGAGCGGCACCATCGCGATGAGCTATGACGGTGCCGACCGCATGACGCGTATCGCCTACCCGGACGGCCGCTTCCTGCAGTACAGCTACAACACCAAAGGCCAGCGCACGCAGATGGTCGACAACGCCGGCTTCACCACCAACTACGGCTACGACGCCGTTGGCAGGCTGGTCGCCGTCACCGATGCAGCAGGGCAATTGATCGCCCGCTACAGCTACGACACCCTCGGTCACCTGGTCCGCAAGGACGAGGGCAACGGCAACCACACCGCCTACAGCTACGACGCCAGCGGACAGCTCACACGGATCGACAACATCGCGGCCGACGGCAGCGTCAACTCGAGCTACGCCTACAGCTACGACCTGCTGGGTCGACGCACCAGCCTCACCACCACTGAAGGCACCACCAGCTATGGCTATGACGGCGACAGCCGTCTAACTTCGGTGACATTGCCTGACGGTCGAGTCATTGCCTATAGCTACGACGCAGCCGGCAACCGCGTTCAGGTGAACGATGCGGGCAGCGTCTCTTCCTACACGACCAACAATCTGAACGAGTACACCAGCGCCGCCGGCGCGGCCAATACCTTCGACTCGGCGGGCAACCTGGTCGCTTCGACGGGCCCGTCGGGAACCAGCGCCTACACCTACGACGCGTTGGGACGCCTGCTCACTGTGACCAATGCCGGCGGCACCTGGACTTACGAGTACGACGCCCTTGGCAACCGCTCGGCCAGCGTGCACAACGGTCAGCGCACCGAGTATCTGGTCGACCCGAGTGGCCTCGGCAACGTCGTCGGCACCTATGACGGCAGCGGCGCGCTGACCGCGCACTACACCTACGGGCTCGGGCTGACGAGTCAGGTGGCCGCGGGCAATCAAGCCAGCTATTACGACTTCGATGCCAACGGCTCGACGGTGGGTCTGAGCAGCGCGGCCGGTTCGTATGTCAACAGCTACAGCTATTTGCCGTTCGGCGAATTGCGCTCGGCGACACAGGGTGTGGCGAATCCCTTCCAGTTCGGCGGCGCCATGGGTGTCCAGGCCGACGGCAGCGGGCTGAGCTTCATGCGGGCGCGCTATTACGACTCGAATCAGGGACGTTTCATGCAGGCGGACCCGCTCGGGCTGGTCGGCAGCACGAACGCCTACAGCTACGGCTCGAACAATCCTGTGAACCGCGTGGATCCGTCGGGTCTGGCTTCGACGAACTATCAATTCGGCTTTGGCGCTGGTGGCGCCTTTACCGTGGGGGTTGTGGTGAACGACAACGGCAGCGCCTACCTACAAGTTGGGTTCGGCGTGGGCGTCGGAGGCGGCTACAGCGTCACCGAATCACCAGCAGATGCGTCGGACAACTCGCTTGGCTATAGCCTTAGCTTTGGCGGAGGGTATGCAACTGGCGGTTACGACTATGACCCCGCTAGCGGCGCTATCACGCCTAACGTTGGGTTGGGTGGGGCAGAGCTTGGCGTTTCGTACACGGTCAATACGACCTTCCTCCTCTGGTCTGCGACCAAGCCGACCGCGCCGACCGCGCCGTCGATCGCAGGACCATTTGCGCCTGAACTGCTCGACGACCAAGGTCAGCTAACAGCTTGCATAGGCTCGCAGGAGGACCTAGCCCTGGAGCAGTTTGACGCCGCTTGCAGTGCCATGCCCAAGCTTGCCGCGGATCCGGTCGGTACCGTGCACACGGAGCAGAGGAGCCCGTCAGATCCCAATTTCATCTCGGGCCCCGCAGGCTTTGGCACAGCGCAGTTCGTGCGCAACGACGCGCTGCTGCCGTACGAGATCGGCTTCGAGAACAAGCCCAGCGCCAGCGCCCCGGCCCAGCAGGTCGTGATCACGCAGCAGCTCGACCCCAATCTGGATCTCTCGACCTTCCAGCTCGGCGGCTTCGGCTTTGGCAGCGTCAACGTGGACGTGCCCACGGGGCGGCAGTTCTACAGCACCCGGCTGGACGAGCGCAGCACGCTGGGTCTCTTCGTTGACGCCACCGCATCGCTGGACACGTCTTCGCGCACGGTGACCTGGACGCTGACCGCCATCGTCCCCGGGACGCTGGACCTGCCGGCGGACGCGAGCATCGGATTCCTGCCACCGGATGACGCGACCGGTCGCGGCGAGGGCTATGCCAGCTACTACGTCCAGCCCAAGGCAGGCCTGGCATCTGGCGCCGTCGTCAACGCCCAGGCCAGCATCGTCTTCGACACCAATGCCCCGGTGGCGACCAATGTGTTCACCAACGCGCTGGACGCCGACGCACCGACAAGCCGCGTCTCGGCACTTCCGGCGACGACGAACACGGCCAGCTTCAACCTGGCGTGGTCCGGTGGCGACGGCGCCGGCTCGGGCATCGCGAGTTACGACATCTATGTGTCGACCGATGGTGGCGCGTTTGTGCCGTTGCTACAGGCCACGACGCAAACGTCCACGGTTTTCAACGGCAGCGATGGCCATCGCTACGGCTTCTACAGCGTGGCCACCGACAATGTCGGGCGTCAGGAAGCGCCCAAGACCGCGGCCGATGCCAGCACGGTCGTGCCGCTGCAGCCCCCGGTCATCGCCGGCCTGCCCGGCCCTGTCGCCTTCACCGAAGGCGGCCCGCCCGTGCTGGCAGCACCGGCGCTCGTGGTCACCGATGCCGACAGCGCCCAGCTCGTGTCGGCGACCGTGGCCATCGCCTCGGGCGTACAGGCCGGAGACTCGCTTTCCGCAACGACCGCGGGCACGGCCATCACGGCGAGCTATGACCCCAAGGCTGGCGTGCTCACACTGTCAGGCGCCGCCACTGTCGCGGCCTACCAGACCGTTCTCGACTCCGTCGCATTCGCGTCGAGCAGCCAGAACCCGACAGCCTACGGCACCGACATCAGCCGAGGGCTGAACTGGCAGGTCAGCGCCGGCACCTTGTCGTCCAGCGTCGTCGCAAGCACTATCAACGTCGTCGGCGTGGATCAGGCCCCCGTGATTTCCGGCGCGGGCAATGCCGTCACGTTCACCCAAGGTGGCGCTGCCGTCGCTGTCGGCCCCGCCATCACGCTGTCGGACGTCGACAACCTGGCGCTCAGCTCGGCCAGGGTCAGCATCAGCGCCGGACTCCTGCCGGGCGACTTGCTGGCTGCGAACACGGCTGGCACGACCATCGCCGCCAGCTACGACGCCACGGCCGGCGTGCTCACGCTCGCCGGCAGCGACACCGTCGCCCACTACCAGCAGGTGCTTGACACGGTCTCGTTCCAATCGACGAGTGCCAACCCCAGCAATTCCGGCAGCGATACCAGCCGCCAGGTCGCCTGGCAGGTCAGCGACGGCACGCTGGTGTCCGCCGCTGCCGGCGCCACGAGCCTGGTGCGCATCCAGCCAACGTTGCTGCAGGTGACCGCACTCACGCCGACCGCGGACGGCTTCCACGTCGCCTTCAGCGAGCCGATTGCGACCTCGGCCCTGAACCTCTACGACGGTCAGGGTGCTTCCTTCGGCGCAGCCGACCTCGGTCTGTTTGATGCCACTGGCAAGCGGATTGCCGGCAGCCTGGTGGTCGACGCCGACCGGTTCGGACTGACCTTCGTCAAGACCGGCTCAGTGCTGGCACCAGGAAGCTATACGGTCACGCTGGACAGCCGCAGTGACGCCTTCACCGACACGCAGGGGCGACTGCTCGACGGCAACGGCGACGGTATCGCCGGTGGCAACTATGTCGGCAGCTTCAACGTGGCGTCTTCGAGTACGGCAACCCTGTCGGTTGGGGAGATTGCGCGCGGACCGGGGCAATCGCTGGCGATCCCGGCCGTGAATTACGGCTTCCCGGTGGTCCTCGATGGCGCTGCCGGCGCGACGCGCGTGGCCTTCACGCTGCAGTACGACCCGTCGTTGCTGCAGGTCTCAGGCCTGAGCGCGGGTGCGCTGCCGGCCGGCAGTTCGGTGCAGACGGACACCTCGACGCCCGGCCTGATGCGCGTCACCATCCAGGCCGGTGCACCTCTGCCGACCGGCCGCATCGTGCTTGGCAGGCTCGACGCCACCGTGCCGATGACGGCGCCATATCGCACCGATGGGCTGCTGCACCTCACGAACCTGCAACTCGATGGCGGTGCCCGAGCGATGATCGGTGCCGACGGGGTGCTGGCCGTGGGCTATATCGGCGACGCCTCCGGCGACATGGCCTACAGCAAACTGGACTTCACGCTGATGAATCGCGTGCTCCTCAATCAGGACAGCGGTTTCGGGGCCTGGCCACTCGTTGATCCGACGGTCATCGGCGACATTGATCGCAATGGCGTATTGCAATCGGCCGATGCCATGAAGCTGGCGTTGCAGATCGCGGGGATACCGCAAAAAGACATCCCGCAAATCCCGACAGCCAGCAGCGCGACGCCATCGGCGAACCCAGCCACGGGCGCCAGCGCCGTGGCCCTCGGTGGGCCGTCCGTGCCCGCGGCAGTGACAGTGCAGGCAACGCCGATCTCGCCAACCGCCTCCCACGCGGTCGACCGCTCTGCGACCACACTTCGGCACGCGGCCGTACCGTTGTCGACGTCTTTTAGCCATCAATCGGCAGCCACACTCTTGGCGCAGAGAACGGCCTCAGTGGTGCGGCCGGCCGAGCCTGCGGCGCCCACCTCTGCGTCACCTGCATCAGCCGCAACACCGCAGATCGTCCTGGATGTCCGTAGCGTCGACTTCCATGTCGAGCGCCGTGTTCCGCAGCCATGGATCGCCGCCTGGCTCATGCCGCCCCCCGACGACGATCCGGAGCCTGTCAAGCCCTGGGCTCTGGTGGTCCGCCGCCAAGCACCGCTGCCCGTCCACTGATTCCAGTCATCTCACCCCAGGAGGGCCACATGACGGCCATCATCGATAAGCTTCTTGTCAGAACCCTGGGCGCACTGGTGCTCTGCACCTCTGCGCTGGCGGCTCGGGCAGCCCCTACGCTCTCGACGCCAGTGACCGGCGTGCCCGGGCACTCCGTTGATGTCGTGTTTGACATCGACTTCGGGGCCCTCACGCAAATGAGCAGCTTCCAGTTTTCGCTCGATTGGGATCCATCGCTGCTCTCGCTGACGGGTGCGAGCGAGACCGAGGGCGGAGCCCCCTTTGATGCCCTTGCCCAGCTGAGCAGCTACGGCATCTTGTCCACGGCGCAGCCGGGAAGCCCGCAGCTGACCGCCACTTGGTTTGCGCTTGATCCCGTGACGTTCAACCCGTTGCCGCCGCTCGCGCTGACTGGCGTCGTGGCTGTCGATTTCACCTTCGATCTCGCGCCGGGATTCCCGGCGGGCGTCAGCAGCCCGGTGACGCTGGCGCTCGGCTGGGCGGACGAAACCGGATTCCAGCCTACGGCACCCCAGGTCCAGACAACGACTTCCGTCTCTATCGCCAGCATTCCCGAGGCTCCCGTGCAGGGGCTCACGCTGACGGCCTTGTGGCTGCTGTTCTGGTCGCGCACGCGGCTGCGCCCACGCCGGGGGTAACGCCAATGCCTCGCAAGACGCTTGCCGCCGCGGCAAATGTTGCGCACCCGGGGCCGGTCACCGAGGGCGCCGAGATCCCGCCGCATGCGGATCTCTGGTCACAGCTCAGCAGCGCCAAGAGTGCGGCACAGCTTTGCACGGCCTGGCTTGCCCTGTTCTGTGAGTGGGTGGGGGGGGCGCGTTGTGGTCTGGTATTGCTGCGCGAGACCGGTGATTCCGAGCGCTTCGCCCCGGCAGCGGTCTGGCCGAGTACTGGGGTCGACCTCTCGGTCCTGGTCGACGTGGCGCAATCCGCACTCTCCGAGGGCCGCGGCGTGACACGACCTGCGGAGGGGGCTGTGCAATGCGCCTACCCGCTGACCGTCGGTAGCGCGAGCTTCGGTGTCGTCGCAATCCAGCTGACGGCGCGCGGCGACGCGGCGCTGAGCCAGGCGATGCGCTTGCTGCACTGGGGAGCGGGCTGGCTCGCTGCACTGCCGGATCAGCGCGAGCTCGCCGAGCGCGGGCAAAGGCTCGAACGCCTCGCCCTCCTGCAGGACCTGTTGCTGGGCATGCTCGCCGAGCAGCGCTCGGACGATGTGGCCCGCTGGGTCGTGAATCACCTGGCGCAGTCCCTGCCCTGCCGGACGGCAATGCTCGGGCTCGTGCGGCCAGGTCCGCGCGGCCGCCTGCGCCTCGCGATGGTCTCTGGCAGCGCCGGGTTCGACCGAACCGCAAACGTGCTGGCACGCGGCAGCGAGGCCATGCGCGCGGCCCTTGCCAATGAACGACCGCTGCGCGGCGCCTCGGACACGTCGAGCAACGAACAGGCCGACCCCGTGGTCCGCGAGTACTGCCGCGAGGCCGGCTCCCGCGCCGCCCTGGTCCTGCCGCTCTCGACCCCGTCCGGCCCGGTCGGCGCACTGCTGCTCGACTTTGATCGGGAGATTGACGCTGATCTGGTTCAGTTCACGATGGCCGTCGCCGCCGCAGCCGCGCCCTGCCTGGGCGCCCAGCTGGGGGCGCGGCGGTCGATCGGAGCGCACCTGCTCGACAGCGCGGCTTCGACCGCACGCATGATGGCCGGACCTCGACACCCCGGACTCAAATTGCTGGGGGGCTTGACGCTGCTCGGCCTCGCACTGGCCGCTGTACTGCCCGTTGACGACCGCGTCAGTGCACCCGCAACGGTCGAAGGCCGGGTCCAGCGATCAGCGGTCGCGCCCTTCGATGGCTATGTGATCGAAGCGCCGATGAAGCCAGGCGACTCAGTGCGCCGGGGTGACATCCTCGCCCGTATGGATGATCGCGACCTGCAGTTGGAAGAGTCGCGATCACGTGCCGCCGCCGAGGTAGCCGAACGCAAGCTGCAGGAGGCCCTGGCACGCGGCGAAGCCGTGGCTGTGCGTGTCGCCGAGGCCGAGCGCGACGAAGCTGGGGCCGCACACGACTTGGCGCAGGATCGGCTCGCCCGAGCGGTGATCACGTCGCCTTTGGACGGCTTGATCGTCAAGGGTGATCTGTCGCAGCAGATCGGCGCACCAGTCGAGCAGGGCAAAGTGTTATTCGAAGTCGCACCGACAAGCGGATGGCGCGTGGTGCTGCATGTCGACGAGCGCGACGTGGCCAGGGTGACCCAGGGCATGACCGGGGAGGTCGTCTTCGTCGGCCTGCCTGGCGAGCGCTTCTCGATTCGGGTCAGCAAGGTGTCACCGGTGGCCCAGGCCGAGGAGGGCCGCAACGCGTTCCGCGTCGAGGCGGATGTCTCGCAACGCACCGCGGGCGTCCTGCCCGGCATGGAGGGCGTCGGGCGCGTCATCACCGGGCGACGCAGCCTGCTGTGGGTGGCCCTGCACCGCCTGATCGACGGTGTGCGTTTTGGTGCGTGGAGTTGGGGCTTATGAGCAACGTCACGCCCCCGCTGCCCGAGGCCGGCCATTGGCATCGAGCCCAGGCGCTGTCGCCACGGCTGCGCGATCACATTCGTGCGCATGTCATCGAATACCGCGGCCAGCCTTGGTGCGTGCTCGAGGATCGCCTGAATGGACGCTACCACCGGTTCGATCAGCGCGCGGGCCGCGTGATCGGCCGCCTGGACGGCCACCGATCACTCCACGAGGTCTGGCACGGGCTGTTGGCGGAGGACGAGGAAGCTCCGAGCCAGGACGAGTTGCTGCAGTTGCTGGGTCAATTGCATGCATTGGATTTGCTGGGCAGTGACGGGCTACCGGATCTGGACGAACAGGCCCGGCGCCGGCGTGTACAAGCCGCGCAGCGACGCTGGCAGCGGTACATGAATCCGCTGTCGATGCGCTGGTCGCTGGTCGATCCCGATCGCTTCCTCGATCGCCTGACCCGGGGCCTCTCGCCCGGCCTGGGTCGAAACGCTGCACTGCTGTGGATCGCGTGGGTGGCTCCCGCGTTTGGGCTGGCGCTGTTGCACTGGACGGAGCTAAGCCGGAATTTCGTCGAGCGCAGCCTGGCCCTCGACAGTCTGCTGCTGATGGGCCTGATCTACCCGCTGTTGAAACTGCTGCACGAGATCGGGCATGGCGTCGCCTGCAAGCTTCGCGGCGGGGCCGTGCACGAGATGGGGCTGATGTTCCTGCTCTTCGTACCGGTGCCGTACGTCGACACGTCCAGCGCTTGGGTGTTTGCGCGCCGGCGCGATCGCGTGCTGGTTGGCGCCGCAGGCATCACAGTGGAGCTCGTGATCGGTGCGGCCGCGTTTTATCTATGGCTCTGGATGGAACCGGGCCTCGCCAAGGCGATTGCGTACGACGTCGCAGTACTTGCGAGCGTCGGAACCGTGATCTTGAATGCCAACCCGCTGATGCGCTACGACGGCTATTTCATCCTGGCGGATGCGCTGGCCATCCCGAACCTTGCACAGCGCTCGACCCGCTACTGGGGTTGGCTGTTCGAGCGCATCGTGTTGCAGCGTGCCTCAACATCGCCGGTCCGCGCAGCGGGCGAGGCCCCTTGGTTCGTGGCCTATGCGCCTCTCTCGTTCGCGTACCGGCTGGTCGTGACCTCGTCGATCGCGCTCTACGTATCCGTCCGGTATCCGACCGTCGGCACCTTCATTGCAATATGGAGCGTGGGGGCGAATATCGGGCTGCCTCTGTGGCGCGGCACGGTGGCCCTGCGAAATATGCTTGGCGAGAGCCGCGTTCCAGGCCTGCACTGGCGGCTGTCTGCGGCAGCACTGGCTCTGGTCGCTGTGCTTGCGGTACCGCTGCCCCATCACACGCAGGCCGAAGGCGTGCTGTGGCTGCCTGACCGCGCTCTGCTGCGGGCCCCTCAAGCGGGCTTCATCGTCGGCGTGCACGATGCGGATGCCTCATGGGTTGAGGCTGGACAACGAGTCGTGACTCTGGCCGACCCCGCGCTCGCCGCGCATGCGCAACAGCTTCAGGCCCGCGAGGAGGGCGCGCGCGCACGCTACCAGGCCACCTTGCTGATCGATCCGGTTCGGGCCGAACCTTTACGCAGTGCACTCGTCAGCCAGATGGCCCAGAACAGGGATGCCCTGGATCGCGTCGCGGCGCTCAACGTGCGCACACAGACGGCGGGCCGGCTCTCGCTGAGCGCTGGCGACGACCTGCTCGGGCGCCGTGTCCGGCAGGGTGAAATCCTGGGGTATGTGATCCCGGACCAGGCGCCGCTTGCGCGCGTGGTCGTTGATCAGTCCGAGGCGGAATTCGTGCGCGACGACGCACGGCATGTCGAACTGCGTCTCGCGGCCGAGCCGGGACGCTCCTGGTCGGCCAGGATTGTTCGCGCCCTGCCCTCGGCATCGAACGATCTGCCGAGTGCAGCTCTGGGACGTTCAAGCGGTGGCGATTCGCCGACCGATCCGCGTGCCGGCGACGGCCGCCGCTCATTGCTGTCCCACTTCGAGTACGAGCTGGCTCTGCCAGCAGCGTTCCCCTATCGCTTCGTCGGCAGCCGCGTGAGCGTTCGCTTCGAGCACCGGTGGCGCCCGCTGGCCTGGCGTCTGTGGCACGGCCTTCGCGTGCTATTCCTGTCGGAGTTCAAGGCATGACGGGCGACACGATTGCAGATGAACTGCGCGGAGGGTGGCCCCCCCCTGGCATCGAGCTGGCGCGGACACCGTTCCCCGAACGGCGTGCGAACCAAGAGGCGACTCTGGATCGATGGGCGCGATCCTGGGCAACGCGTCTCCCGAGGTGGCCCGGCAAGGACAAGGAGATCGCAGCGCGGCTGAACTCGGAAATCGCGAGCCTCAATCGGTGGAGCGACGATGCGCTGCGAGCTGTTGCACATGCCGCCGCCGGTCCTGCCTTCAGGCACGGCGATGCCGCCAACGTCGCAGCGACCTCGACCGCGCTGGCCGCCACCTGTGTCGCCGCGCACCGCGTGCTCGGTTGGACGCCGCATCCACCACAGCGCGATGCAGCGGTTTGTCTGTTGCGGGGCCGTCTGGTCGAGTTGGACACCGGCGAGGGCAAAACTCTGGCTGCGGCCCTGGCGGCATGCGTGTCGGCCATGGCCGGCGTGCCAACGCATGTGGTGACAGTCAACGATTACCTGGCCGAGCGAGATGCACGCGCGATGCAACCTCTCTTCGACTACTTCGGTCTTGGGGTTGGGCTCGTTCATGCCGGCGTCCCGCAGGCGCAGCGTCCGTCGGCGTATTCGCAGCCGATCACCTATTGCACGAACAAGGAGCTCGTGTTCGATTACCTCCGGGATCGAATGTCGGTGCGCGAGGCGCGCAGCCCAGCGCAACTGGCCATGCAGCCTTACTGGCGGTCGTCGGCGAGCGGAAACCTCGTGCGCCTACGGGGACTTCATTTCGCAATCGTCGACGAGGCTGACAGCGTCCTGATTGACGAAGGACGCACACCCATGGTCATCGCGTCAGCAATGGACCCGGCGGCCAACGATTCGATCTACCGCGACTTGCTCGACTTGGCCGCGGGCATGCGCCACGGCGAGGAATTCAGGCATCGAACCGCAACGCGCGAGATCCAGCTGACCGACATCGGTCGGGAACGACTGCATGACCATGCCCATGAAGCAGTCCAGAGCGCGTCGGACGAGGTCAAGCCGGTCTGGGCCCTACCCTGGGCACGCGAGCGGATCATGAGCCAGGCCTTGCGAGCTCTGCACCTGCTGCATCGCGACCGGCACTACATCGTGCGCGAGGGCCGGGTCGTCATCGTCGACGAGTCGACGGGCCGCTTGCTGCCAGATCGCAGCTGGGAGCAGGGGTTGCATCAGCTCGTCGAAACCAAGGAAGGCCTGACCCCGAGCGGGACGAACAACACCCTAGCCCGAATCACCAGCCAGCGCTTCTTCACGCGGTATTTGCGACTGGCCGGCATGAGCGGAACTCTGCGCGAAGTCGCCCCGGAACTCCGTACAAGCTACGGGCTGCAGACCGAACGGGTGGCGCCGAACCGGCCATGCCGTCGCCGGACGCTGCCGCCCCAGCTCTGGCCGGATTGCGCGTCGAGAAACGCCGCAGTCGTGCGCGAAATTCGGCTGCGGCTTGCCGCGGGGCAGGCGGTGCTGGTCGGAACCGCCTCCATCGCCTCGTCGCGCACATTGAGTCAGGCGCTGGAGACCGCCGAAATCGCCCACCGCGTGTTGGACGCATTGAACGACGCCAATGAAGCCGAACTGGTCGCTCGGGCTGGGCGCCGCGGCGCCGTCACGGTCTGCACCGACATGGCCGGACGTGGCACCGACATCGCGCTGGAGCCGGCCGTTGTCGAGTCCGGCGGCTTGCACGTGGTGCTGACCGAATGGCACGAGTCCAAGCGCATCGACCGCCAGCTCTTAGGGCGTTGCGCGCGCCAGGGAGATCCGGGATCGTGCCGATCGATCACGTCACTGGAGGACGAGCAGGTCGGAATGCATGCCCCCCGCGAGGCCGCCTGGGTCCGCAGGATTTGGCCCATCGGCCCCTCACCCCAACCGGTCGTCGGCTGGTTGCGCCGAATCACCCAGCACCGAGCACAGCGCGCCGCTGAGCGCCAGCGCAGCCTCACGGTGAAGCAGGATCAACAACTGCTGGCACTGCTGGCTTTCACGGGAGTCGCGGAATGAACAAGTCTCCATCGCCCGCAACGCAAAAGATTCCAGATGCCGGCCGCCAGCTGCGGTTGCCGGTGCTCGCGCTGGCCACGATGGTTGGCCTGGCCACACCGATGGGCGCAGCGAACGCCGCCGCACGCATGGGCGATTTTGATTGTCTGCTGGAACCTTCACTGACGTTGGAGATTCGCAGTCCAGTCACCGCCCTGATCGAGCGCGTCCACGCGGAGCGTGGCGGCATCGTCCGGCACGGCACCCCCCTGGTGACCCTGGTCTCGAGCGTCGAGCGCGCAGCAGTGGACCTGGCCCGGTTCAAAGCACAGATGGAGGGGCCGCTCAAGTCCGCGACGAGTCGGATGGAGTTTGCGTCGAACAAGCTGCGAAGGCGAACCGACCTGGCTCAGAGCAACTACATCTCGGTCCAGGATCGTGACGACGCAGCCAGCGAATATGCGATAGCTCAGGCCGACGCGGTCATTGCCAATGAGGCCCGCATAGTCGCGAAACTCGAGCTGGCCTATGCCGCGGCGCAGCTCGGTCAACGGTTCATGCAAAGCCCGATCGACGGCGTCGTCGTCGATCAGGTCTTGCATGCAGGGGAGCTTGCGGAGGTCGGCGAAAACAAGCCCTACATCCTCAAGCTGGCGCAAGTCAACCCGCTCCGCGTGAAGCTCCTGCTGTCAGCGTCCCTCTACCCCAAGGTAAAGATCGGCATGCGTGGCGACGTCTTCGTAGAACAGCCGGCGCAGGATCTGCGCAACGCAGTCGTAACCCAGGTCGACAAGGTCATCGACGCAGCCAGTGGAACGTTTCAGGTGCATATGGACGTGCCGAACCCGACCGACGCACTGATTGGGGGCCTCCGCTGCCGCGCAAGCCTTAAGGGACTCTGATTCACTTTTCTGGAACATCGGCATGTCGCGATCGCCCGACCCCCACGATCAACGCGCACAAACCGACAAGCGACAACGCCCAGGTGGCGGGTTCCGGTACCGCCGCACCCGTCGGCACGAAGGATTGCGCATAGTTGCCCCCCGACTCGGAACTGACCGTGTAGCCGGCCTGCGGCGTGCCGTTGATCGACACGCTGTCGATGCCCGACCAATACAGCGAATGGTCCAAGCCGAACGAGGCGTAGGGCGTGCCTGAACCGATGTAGTACTGACCTACGGCGAAGCCTTTCAGCGAGATTTGAAGCAGGGTTGCAGACCCAGTCTGCAGAAACACAGTCTGGCGATAAGTACCGAAGGGGTCGCCCACGTACCCCTTGGTCTGTGCATAGGGGCCGTTGCCAAACAAATAGCCCGACTTTCCGATTTCGCCGTTTCCCAGATCGGTCACCAACTGCCACGAATCGTAGGCCGAGCCTTGATCATTGGCCGCCAGCTTGCCGGCAAGCGAGACCGAGTACGTCGTCAGACCTGCGAAATCCATTTCGGCGCGGGTTCGCGGTCGGGACTGCACGGCGAGCAGCTCGTGGTCATGCTGGACTGAGCAGCGACCAACGTTGTTGAGCAGCTTTGGCGCCGAAGAGGCCGCCCGCAGCGCCGACGCCTCGTAGCGGTCGAGCAGCCGCAGCAGCGCCGCGGTGATGGAGCCCAGGTTCTCGCCTCGCTCGGCGGCCTTCGCCAGCAGCTTCGAAGCAGCCGGCGCCGCGCAAGAGACCGGTCGACACCGCGGTGTCAGCGCGCACGGCGTTCGTACTGCTCCAGCGCGTCGACGTGCCCCGGGGTCCTCGATCTGCACGCCCGCGTCGTAGCTGCACGCGTGGCTGGCAATATCGGCGCCATCGAACACCCGCACGCGCGTCTCGTCGGCGCGCACGGCGAAGGTGCGCCGCGCATGGCCGAGCGCCTTCAGTGCGCCGCAGCTTGCGGTGCGTGCAGCCGCGCCGCGAGTCGCTCCAACGGTTGGCGGTACTGGGGCCCCAAGTCGGTCTGGCGGGCATGTACCGCGCGCGCTTCGGCAAGCAACGCGGCGGCGCGCTCGCGAGCACCCATGTCCAGCTCGCAGGACGCAAGCGCGATCTGCACATCGGCCAGCAGCGGGCTGAGCTGTGGGTCGAGGGCGGCCTTGGCAATGTCCAGCGCCCGCTGAAGTACGGGCATTGCCAGCGGGCAGCGCGACAGCGCCGCCAATGCCTTGCCTTCGACCAGGGCTGCGCGCAACTCTTCGAACCGACGGTATTCACGCTGTGGGTCGGCAGCAAGACGGGCGCTCACCGCATGGGCTTGTTCGAGGGCCGCCGCCGCATCGCCCGATGCAAGCGCGACCTCGGCCGCCGCCGTTGTTGCGAGCAGCCACGAATCGGGCAGCTTCTCGGCCGTCGGCGGCGTGACGGAAAACTGATCAAGCCATGTGCGCGCCTCGTCCACGCGGCCCTCGGCCAGCAGCAACCTGGCACGGGTGCTCACGTAGGCGTTCAGCACGCCCGGGGCCATGGCGCTATTGGTTCGGCTGGCGGCGGCCTCATCAAGCGCTTCGTGCGCCTTGGCGAAATGCCCGAGCTGCAGATTCACTCGCGCCAGCGTGGTCAGCCATTGAGCGCGCAGTTGGGGCGCGTATCCCGGCTGATGGAGCAAGGGCTCTATCGCACGCGATGCTTCCTCCAGGCGGCCATAGCCGTCCTCGGCACTGCCTAGAAACGCCACCGTGACCGCATATTCCCACTCCGCCACCCGGACGCGGCGCGCGCGCAACTGAGCATCCTCGAGCACCTCGATGGCTTGCGCAGGCCGCCCAGTCAAGCGCAGGAATTCGCCCAGTCGCCTTTCGGTCTGTAGGCTGTCCCGGGAGTCGTCACCCGCATAGCGGCGAGCGTCGGCAAAGGCCTGTCGATAGCTGGCCTCCGCCGCGGCAGGCTGCTGCGCTTGATACTGTGCCTCCGCCAGATAGGCCCCGAGCCGCGCGGCGTACAAAGCCCTAAGTTCAACTTGCGTGCGGCTCAGCGCCAAGGCCTCTTCCAGTACCGCGATCGACTGCGCGGAGTGGCCGACCCTGCCTTCGAGGGAGCCCTGCGCCATCAGCGACTCGATAAGCTCCTCGGGATTGTGCAGTCCGCGCAACTGGGTCACGGCGTGCCGTGCGAGTTCGAGCGCCCGGGGCTTGTCGCTCGTTTCCAGCAGGTTGGACTGGCGCCGCAGCAGCACCGCGCTGACCACCGGGTCGACGTCGCGGCGCTGATCGACGATCGCGACCGCCTCGCTCAGCAGGCTGGCCGCCCGCGCGCGGTCGTCGGACCGCACCCTGTCTGCGAGATCAGACAGCGTCGCCACCAGACGCGCGTCGCCGGGCGCGTACAGCTTTCGCTCCAAGGCGAGCTTGCGCTCCAGGGCGTGCGCCGACGACGCCTGGAGCTGGAAGTCCGTGTACATGCGGGAGATGATGTCGAGCACCCTCAGCTTGGCTTGGGGCGCCGTATCGAGGCTGGCGTCTATGCGCTGCGCCGCGAGGTCGAGCAGCTGGCGCGCCGTCGCTTCGCGCGCCTTGACCGGGTCGGCTTGCCGCTGCGAGTTGGGCTTGAGCATGTCCTCTAGGAAGCCCTGCACCGCACGCGCTGTTTCGGCCTGCTCACGCGCGACGCTGGCCTGCCAAAGCGCAACGGCCGAGGTTGCGGTCAGGACCGTCGCCGCCAGCAAGCCCGAGCCCATGGCCCAGCGATGGCGGGCGATGAACTTTTTCGCCACGTACCAGGCGCCCTCGGGCCGAGCCAGCACCGGCTTGCCCGCGAGGAAGCGCGCCAGGTCCGCGCCCAGGGCTTCGGCGCTTGGATAGCGCCGTGGGACGTCATGGGCCAGCGCCGTCAGGATGATCGTGTCAAGGTCGCCGTGCAGCGCGCGTGCCAACTGTCTGGCCGTCATGCCGAGAGCCGCCGCGGCGCCCTGCGTGACCACAGCACTCGGCCGCGACACGTTGATGGACTGCAGCGCCTGGGCGAGCGATACGCCCTCTGGCCGCAGCAGTCGGTAGGGCCGGACCCCTGCCAACAACTCATAGAGCAGCACGCCCAGCGAGTAGACGTCGCTCGCCGTGCCCAAGGGCTTACCCAGGATCTGCTCGGGCGACGCGTAGTCGGGCGTCAGCGCTTGACCTGCGTCGAGTGTCAGCTCGCTCGCTGCACCCTGACCTTCGACCATGAGCTTGGCGAGTCCGAAGTCAAGTAGCCGCACCTGAGCCTGTGTATCGACCAGCACATTCGACGGCTTCAGGTCGCGATGCAGCACCAGATGCGCATGCGCGTGCTGAACCGCGTCAAGCACCTGCATGAACAGCCCGATCCGCTCGCGCAGCCCGAGCCGCCGCAGGTCGCAGGCCTCGGTGATCGCCTGACCATCGACGTACTCGAGCGCGATGTAAGGCTGGCCATCGGCACTCACGCCGGCGTCGTAAAGCCGGGCGATGTGCGGATGGGCCAGCGACGCGAGGATATCGCGCTCGCGCTCCAAACGCTCAGAAAAGGTGCAGGTCGCGAGTCCCGGATGCGGGAGCTTCAGCGCCACGGGCCGCTTCAGCAGGCCGTCATGCCGTTCGGCCAGCCAGACGCTGCCCATGCCACCGCGCCCGATCTCGCGCAAAAGGCGGTAGGGGCCAACGCTGGGGCCAGGCGCTGCGATTGGATCGATAGGGTCTTCAGCGAGGGAGACGCGCGGCAGTGTCTCCAAGAAATTCCGCGTCTGCATCTCCGAGTGATCGGCCAGCAGGCGCTCCAGCAGGGGCCGCAGCTCAAGCTGCCCGGGCTCAAGGCCATCGAGCCAGCAGGCGCGCGCGGGTGCCGGCAGATCCAGTCCCTGGTCGAAGAGGACCGACAGCACGGGCCAGTTGGCGGCGTCCAGCCTCATGGCGGGCCAGGGCGCAGACGGCAGGGCATCGCCGCCCCTGCAGGGGTGCTACTTGAGTGCGCCATAGAGCAGCGTGCGCGCCTTGTCCCAGTCACGACGCACCGTACGATCAGTGACACCCAGAGCGTCCGCAATTTCCTCCTCGCTGAGACCGGCAAAGAACCGCATCTCGACTACCTGCGTCAAGCGCGGATCGAGCGTGGCCAGTTCGTCCAACGCCTCATGGACGCGCACGACCTGCATGTCGTCGTGCGCGAGCGAGGCCGCCAACTCCTCGTCGAGTTCGACATGCACGGCGACGCCACCGCGCCGCTGGGCATGGCGCTTGCGCAACTCGTCGACGATGATGGAACGCATCACGCTGGCTGCGAAGGCGAAAAACTTGCCACGGCCACCGAAGTCGAGTTCACGCGCGTTCAGGAAGCGCAGGTAGGACTCGTGTACAAGCGACGTGGTATCCAGCAGTGTGATGGTCTCACTCCTGCGCAAACGTGACCGAGCGAGCTCTCGCAAATCCTGGTAGAGCAACGCGAACAGCGAATCGCGTGCGCTCGTGTCGCCCGTGTTGACGCGCCTCAACAATTCGGTGATTTCGCTCATCAAGTCACCATTTGCCAAACTAGCCTATCAGCATGGGTCGCTTGCGCAAAGCGACGTCAAGGAATTGCTGCACCGCCGTCCGCACCGACGCGAATCTGAGCCACCGACCTAACAACGAGCTGAGGATGGGGGCAGGGAGCAGGAACCCGCCGGGCGGGGATGAGTTTAGGTTGGTTGGCTTTCGCAGTTTCGGGGCTACCGGCAGCGAGGCTGCCAACATGCAGCCCGCACTTGCCCGCCGCCTAGGCGCCGAAACCTCCGCGAGCCTGAAGCTATGATCTCCTCACGTTGGTGCTCGCAGCGGCTATTCGGCCAATGCAGTGAAACGGGAATCAGGAAGACGCGTTCCGTCGGAACAGATCCAACCTGAGCTGCCCCCGCAACGGTAAGCGAACGAAGCCTTGGCTTCGTCGTGTGCAGGACACCCACTGCGAGCGTGATGCTCGTGGGAAGGGGGCACGCGAGATGTTCGCCAGCCCGGAGACCGGCCAACGAGGTGGGTGTGCGGCGTCGAAGACGCGGCATGCCTTTGTGCGGACTCCTGCGGGGAAGCAGGCGGCCGTTCGGTCTGGTGAGTTTCCTGATGAATATGTTTGCGGCGAAGGCGGCCCGTGGGCCGGCCCTGTCGAATGCCGTGCCGGCCATGGGGCATCGGTGCGGGCGCTCCGTGTCGGGTCGCGTTGTCGACCTGTGCCAGGCAAGACCGTTCAAGACGGCACTTTTTGCCGCGCCCCCGGGCGGGCGCACATGAGCACGGCGACGAAGTACGGCACCGTCTGGTTCGTTGGCGCGGGCCCCGGCGACCCCGACCTCATCACCGTCAAGGGGCGCGGCCTGGTCGAGCGCGCCGGCGCCATCCTCTACGCGGGCTCGCTGGTCAGCGAGGCAGCGATGCGCTGGGCGCCTGCCAGCTGCGACATCGCCGACAGCAAGGACATGACGCTCGAGCAGATGAGTGCTTGGCTGATCGAACGCGCGGCGCGCCACGAAGTCGTGCTGCGTCTTCAGACCGGCGACCCGGCGCTGTACGGCACGCTGATCGAGCTGGTGCAGCCGCTGGACGCGGCCGGCATCCCGGTCGCCGTGGTTCCCGGCGTGTCGTCAGCGATGGCCTCGGCCGCGGCGGCGGTGGAGAGCTTCACGCTGCCGGAGGTCACGCAGACGACGATCTTCACGCGCGTCGAGGGCCGCACACCGATGCCGGCCGGCGAATCGCTGCGCGAGCTGGCAGCACATCGCTGCACGCTGTGCATCTTCCTGTCCATCACGCTGCTGCAAAAGGTCGAGGTCGGGCTGCGCGAGGCCGGCTGGCCCGACGACGCGCCGGTCCTCGTCGTGCACAAGGCCAGTTGGCCCGGCGAGGAGCGCATCGTGCGCGGCACGCTCGCGACGATCAAGCAGCGGTGCCGCGAGGCCGGCATCGTCAGCCAGGCCATGGTCATCGCCAGCCCCACGCTCGGCGCCCGTGGCTGGCCCGAGCTCGCCAAGTCCAGGCTCTACGACGCCTCATTCACCCATCGCTTCAGAAAGGCCAGCGCATGAACCCGGACACCATCCTACTAGTGGGCCACGGCTCGCGTGAGAAGACCGGCAACGACGAGATCGAGCGCTTCGCCGAGCAGTGGCGCGAGCGCCATCCGCAGTGGCGCACGGAACTTTGTTTCATCGAGTTCGCCGACGTCGAGGTCGAGCAAGGACTCGACCTCGCGGCGCGCGGATCGCGTCGCGTCGTCGTCGTGCCGCTGATCCTCAATGCGGCCGGCCACGTCAACATCGAGATCCCGTCGCACATCGCCCGTGCACGCCAGCGCCACCCGGGCGTGCGTTTCGACTATGCGCCGCACCTGGGTGTTTGCGAGCCCATCCTGGCGATCCTGAAGCGCCGGCTCAAGGGCTGCATGCAGTCGCTGGACATGCCCGATCCCAGCGGCACCGGCATCGTGCTGCTGGGCCGCGGCTCCTCCAGCCGCGAGGCCAATGGCGAGATGGCGCGCATGGCGCGCTGGCTGTTCGAGGAGGCCGATCACGAGCTGGTGGACCTGGCCTTCACGGGCATCGCCTGGCCTCGACTCGAGCGCGTCGTGCAGCGCCAGGTGGCGTTGGGCATGCGCCAGATCGTCGTCCTGCCTTACTACCTGTTCACCGGCACGCTGATCGCGCGCATCGGCCGCCAGGTCGAGCACCTGCGGCAGCAGTACCCGCAGGTGCGCTTCGCGCTGGGCTCCTACTTCGGCTTCGAGCCCGAGGTCACCGCATTGCTGTCCGAGCGCGTCGGCGGCCTGCTGCGCGGCACGCTGGCCGCCGTGCCTGTCGACGACGCGGCCGCGCGCTGGCAGGGCCACCACCACGGCCACGACCACGTCCATCATGACCCTAGCGACCACCACGACCATGCTCACGCCGGTCACTGAGCAGCTCACGCGCGCTGGCCAGGCCATCGAGCACGACAGCTTCGCGACCATCGACCGCGAGGCCGGGCCGCATGCCTACAGTGCCGAGCAGTGGCCCGTTGTGCGGCGCATGATCCATGCGAACGCCGACTTCGACTTCAACGGCCTCACGCGCTTTCACCCCGGTGCCGTCGCGGCTGGCATCGCGGCGCTGCGCTCGCGGCGCAGCCGCATCGTCGCCGACGTGGAGATGATCTGCGTCGGCCTGTCGGCGCCGCGCCTCGCGCATTTCGGGCTGGCGACGCACCATTTCATCGCCGACGCGGACGTCATCGCTGCGGCCCAGGCCGCGGACACGACGCGTGCCGTGCAGGCGATGCGCAAGGCGCAGCGCCTGGGCCTGCTGGACGGTGCCATCGTCGGCATCGGCAACGCGCCAACGGCGCTGATCGAGCTGGTGCGGCTGGTGCGCGAAGCGGGCGCGCGGCCCGCGCTGATCGTCGGCCTGCCGGTCGGCTTCGTGTCGGCGGCCGAGTCCAAGGCGCTGGCCGCCGAGCTGACAGAGGTGCCCTGGATCGTCATCGACGGCCGCAAGGGCGGCTCGACGCTGGTCGTCGCGGCGCTGCACGCGCTGCTGGGTCTGGCCGAGACGCGCGAGCGCGAGGAGGAAAGGACGTCCTCATGATGGAGAAGACTGTCAAGCGCGGCACGCGCACCGGCTTCACGACCGGCGCCTGCTCGGCCGCCGCAGCACGGGCGGCGGTGCTCGGCCTCGTCGAGGGCCGCGTGCCCGACGCGGTCGAGGCGCTGCTACCGAACGGCCAGCGCGTGCGCTTTGACGTGCACGACGGCCGCTGCGACGCCGGCACGGCGCACGCAATGGTCATCAAGGACGCGGGCGACGACCCGGACTGCACCGACAAGGCCCACCTCACCGCCGACGTACGGCGCCTGCCGGGCCAGGCCGAGGCCTTGCTGCTGCTCGGCGGCTTCGGCGTCGGCACCGTGACGATGGCCGGCCTGGGCCTGGAGGTCGGCGGCCCGGCGATCAACCCGGTGCCCCGCCGCAACATCGAGGACAACGTGCGCGAGGCCGGCGCCGCGCTGCTGGCCCGCGACGGCCTGGAGGTGACGATCTCGGTGCCGCAGGGCATCGAGATGGCGAGGAAGACGCTGAACGCAAGGCTCGGCATCCTCGGCGGTATCTCCATCCTCGGCACGACCGGCATCGTCAAGCCCTACAGCACCGCGGCCTACCGGGCCAGCGTCGTGCAGGGCGTCGAGGTGGCCGCCAGCACCGGCGCGGGCACCGTTGTGCTGACGACGGGCGGGCGCACCGAGAAGTTCGCGATCGCCGAGCTGCCCGGCCTGCCCGAGGCCTGCTTCGTGCAGATGGGCGACTTCCTGCGCTATGCGCTCGACGCGGCGGTGCGCGCCAAGCTGCGGCGCGTCGTCATCGGCGGCATGGTTGGCAAGCTGACCAAGATCGCACAGGGCGAGACGATCACGCACGCGAACCGCGCCGAGGTCGACACCGCGCTGCTGGCCGAGCTCGCCGCCGGTATCGGCGCACCGGCCGAAGAATGCCGCGCGATCGCGGCGGCCGAGACGGCGCGCTTCGCGGCCGAGCGCATGCAGGCCCTCGGCCTGGTCGACGCCTTCCACGCCGCGCTGGCGCGCAAGGTCGTCAGCACCGTGATGGGCCGCTACCCGGGGCGCTTCCGCCTCGATGTGCTGGTCTGCGACTTCGATGGACACAAGATTGCCGAGGCCTCGTCCGATGACTGATTCCGCCAACCCGCGTCCGCCGCGCTGCCGCATCGTCGGCGTGCTCGACGATGGCGCCGCCAGCCTCGGTACCGCGGCGCTGCGCAGCCTGGCCGAGGCCGACGTCGTCATCGGTGCGCGCCGCACGCTCGCGCTGCTTGAGGCCGAGCTTTCGCCCGAGGCCCAGCGCCACGAGATCGCCGGCCTGGGTGCCGTCGCCGAGACCGTGCGCGCGGCCCAGGCCGCCGGCCGGCGCAGCGTCGTGCTCGCCACCGGCGACCCGCTCTGCCACGGCATCGCCGGCTATCTGGCGATGCAGCTCTGCCTCGATGCGATCGAGGTGCTGCCCAATCTGTCCACGATCCAGCTCGCCTGTGCGCGCGTCGGCCTGGTCTCGCAGGAGCTGAAGATCGTCAGCATCCATGCGAAGGACGCGGGCGAATGGGCCGTCGGCGCGGATCCACGGCACGGCCTTTATGCCCTGGCCCAGGCGCTGCGCTGCCACGAGCGCCTGGCCGTGCTGACCAGCCCGGCCAACACGCCGGACCGCGTCGCGCGGCTGCTGCTCGCCGAAGGCCTGGCCGACGACTTCCAGCTTGCCGTGGCCGAGCGGCTGCTGCAGCCCGGCGAGCGCATCGTCGCCGGCCTGAGTGCGGCCGAGGCTGCCGCGCAGCGCTTCGCCGACCCCAACGTGCTGCTGCTGTGGCGCAGCGCCGCCGTGGCGCGGCCTGTGCGCTTCGGTCTGCCCGACGCCAGCTACGAGCAGCGCCATCCGGACAAGGGGCTCATCACCAAGCATGAGGTGCGCGCCGTGTCGCTGGCGCGGCTGCAGCTGCGCGAGGACAGCGTCGTCTGGGACATCGGCGCCGGCTCCGGCGCCGTCGGCCTGGAGGCCGCGCGGCTGTGCCCGGCCGGCCATGTCTACGCGATCGAGAAGAACGCCGACGACATCGCGATCGCCGCGCGCAACCGCACCGCGATGGGCCTGAGCAACCACACGCTGGCGCACGGCAAGGCGCCCGAGCTGCTGGACGGCTGGGCGGACCCGGACGCCGTTTTCATCGGCGGCTCGGGCGGCGAGCTGGCCGAACTCGTCGCGCAGTGCCTGCGGCGGCTGCGGCCGGGCGGCCAGCTCGTGATGAACTTCGTGACGCTGGAGAACCTCGCGGCGGCGACCGCGGCGCTGCAGCAGCTCGGCGCGGCCTGGGACGTCGTCATGCTGCAGGCCTCGCGCAGCAAGCCCATCCTGCACATGCACCGGCTGGCGGCCGAGAACCCGGTGTGGATCGTCTGCGCCGCCAAGGAGGGCGCGCGATGAGCGGTGCCGTCACGCGCATGGGCCGGCTCGTCGGCGTCAGCCTGGGCCCCGGCGACCCGGGGCTGATCACGCGCGCCGCCTGGGCCCAGCTCGAGCGCCGCGACACGGTCTGGACCTATCCGGCGCGAAGCACGAAGACTCCGAGCTATGCCTTCGACATCGTGCAGCGCGCGGGCCTGGCGCCGCCGGGCGAGCACCATTGCCTGCTGTTCCCGATGACCCATGACGGCGAGAAGCTGTCGCGCGCCTGGTTGCGCGCCGCCGAGGCCGTGCTGCCGTTGCTGCAGGCCGGCCGCGACGTGCTCTTCCTCGTCGAGGGCGACGCCAGCACCTACGCCACCTTCGGCCATCTCGCGCGCACCGTGCGCGCGTTGGACGGGCGCGTCGAAATCCAGGTGCTGCCCGGCGTCAACGCGTTCACTGCGGCCTGCGCCGGCGTGGGCCGGCCGCTGGCTGAGCAGGACGACACGGTGGCCATCGTGCCCGCTGCCTATGGCGTGGCCGCGCTCGACCGGCTGCTCGACGACTTCGACACGCTGGTGCTGCTGAAGGTCAAGCCCCTCGTCGACGAGCTGCTCGACTGGCTGCTGGCGCGCGGGCTGCTGGACGGAGCCGCCTTCGTCGAGCGCTGCGGTGCGCCCGACGAGCGCGTGCTGCGCGGCCGCGACATGTTGGACCTGCGCGGGACCAAGCTCAGCTATCTGTCCCTGCTGCTCGTGGCCAACCCACGGCGCGTGCGCGGCGATCGCATCCGCGGATGCCTGAAGAAAACCGGGCCGCTGCCGGCCGAGGAGACGGTGCAATGAACGAGCCCCGCCACGAGACCGGACCGGTGCGCATCGTGCTGGTGGCCATCACCAAGCATGGCGCGCAGCAGGCCGCGGCCCTGGCGCGCGCGCTGCCGCGAGCGCGCGTTTGCGTGGCCGCGAAGTTCGCCGACGCGATGCAGGGCCTGCCCAACGAGGTCTGGGCCTACACCGGGCCGTTCAAGGATGAAATCGCCGGGCTGTTTGCGAGCCACGATCAGATCGTCTTCTTCGTGTCGCTCGGCGCCGTCGTGCGGCTGATCGCGCCGCATCTGAAGAGCAAAGACGAGGACCCCGGCGTGCTGGTCGTCGACGACGCCGGCCAGTTCGTGATCCCGGTGCTGTCGGGCCATGTCGGCGGCGCCAACGCCTGCGCCGAGACGGTGGCCGCACTGCTCGGCGCCGTGCCGGTGCTGACGACGGCGTCCGACGTCGGCAAGACCATCCCGGTGGACATCCTCGGCCGCGAGCTCGGCTGGACCGTCGAGGCCCCCAAGCTCAACATCACGCGCGTGTCGGCCGCCGTCGTCAACGAGGAGCCGGTGGCCTTCGTGCAGGAGGCGGGCAGCCCGCACTGGTGGACGCGGCCGACGCCGCTGCCGGCCAACATCCACCGCTTCGAGCGCTTCGACGCGGTGGACCTGGACCGCTATGCGGCCGTGCTGTGGGTCACCCATGCCGAAGTGCCGCCGGCCCTGTGGCAGCGCCTGCACGAGCGGCTGGTGGTCTACCGGCCGCCGCGCGCAGCCGCGGAGGCGGCGCGATGAAGGTCGCCCTCGGCCTGGGCTGCGATCGCGGCACGCCGGCGCAGACGCTCGAGCACGCCGTCGGCGAGGCGCTGGCGCGGGCTGGCGCGCAGCTCGGCGACGTCGCCGCGGCCGCGAGCATCAACCTCAAGGCCGACGAGCCGGGCCTGCTCGCGCTGGCCGCCCGGCACGGCTGGCTGCTGCGCTTCTACGCGCCCGAGCAACTGGCCGCAGTGGCCGTGCCCAACCCGTCGGAGACCGTGCGCCGCCACACCGGCACGCCCTCGGTCAGCGAGGCGGCCGCGCTGCTGGCCGCCGGCGCGGCGGATACGTCGGCGCTGCTGGTCGAGAAACACAAGCTCCGCGGCGGCGACGGCCGCCACGCCACCGTGTCGGTGGCGCGCTGCGCCGCCCCAACTTTCCCTGTCCTCATCAACCCCTGAAGGAGACTTTTCATGCACATCGAAATCGGCATCCTGACATCGCCCAAGCTGGCGCTGGCGGCCGCGGGCGCGAGCGCGCTGCTGGCGGCCCATGCGCCGGCCCTGCTGAAGCAGCCGGTGCTGTGGCTGCGCACCGCGTTGGCTGCCTTCTTCTTCTCGCTGCTGATGCAGGCCTGGCATCTACCTGTCGGCCCGTCCGAGCTGCACCTGGTCGGCGCAATGCCGGCCTACCTGCTGTTCGGCTTCGTGCCCACGCTGTTCGGCTTCGGCCTGGGTCTGCTGCTGCAGGCGCTGCTGTTCGAGCCGCAGGACATGGTCCATCTGGCGGTGAACTTCCTCAGCCTCGGGCTGCCGCTTGTCCTCGTGCACCACACACTCGGCCGCAGGCTGCAGCGCCTGACGGTGGCCAACGTCGTCAAGCTGGACGCTCTCTACTACGCCGGTGTCACGCTGATGGTGGGCTTCTGGCTGTCCATCAGCACGGTGGCCGCACCGCTGGCCGGCTGGGCGACGTTTGCCGCCTCCTACCTACTGCTTGTGGCGGTGGAGCCGCTCATGACGATCGGCCTGGTGGCGCTGGGCGGCAGGCTGCGCTCGAGTGGCGGCCGTGCCCTCGTGGCGCTGGCATTCGATGAGGGCTGGTGCAGGCGCGCCGGACTGGCGGCTTGATGTCCGCGGCCGGCAAGATCACGCTCGTGGGCATCGGCCCCGGCAGCGTCGAGCACATGACGGCGCGCGCGCGCAGCGCGATCGCCGAGGCCGACGTCGTCGTCGGCTATGTGACCTACATCAAGCTCGTGGCTGACCTGCTCGAGGGCAAGGAGGTCGTGCGCAAGGGCATGACCGAGGAGCTGGACCGGGCGGTCAGCGCGCTGGAGGCCGCGCGCGAAGGCAAGAAGGTCGCGCTGATCTCGTCCGGTGACGCCGGCGTCTATGGCATGGCCGGCCCGACCTACGAAGTGCTGTTCCAGGCCGGCTGGACGCCAGACGATGCGGTGCAGGTCGAGATCGTGCCGGGTGCATCCGCACTCAACGCCTGCGCGGCTCTCGTCGGCGCGCCGCTAACGCACGACTTCTGCGCGATCTCGCTGAGCGACCTGCTGACGCCCTGGCCCGTCATCGCGCGCCGGCTCGATGCGGTCGCGCGGGCGGACTTTGTCGTCGCGCTCTACAACCCCAAGAGCGGTCGGCGCACGCGCCAGATCGTCGAGGCGCAGCGTCTGTTCCTGCGGCATCGGCGCGCGGATACCCCCGTGGCCATCGTCAAGAGCGCCTACCGGCGTCGCCAGAACCTCGTCTTCACGACGCTGGACCAGATGAGCGAGCAGGACATCGGCATGCTCAGCACCGTGCTGATCGGCAACAGCAGCACGTTTTTGCGCAACGGGCTGATGGTGACGCCGCGCGGCTACGCGAACAAGTACGACGGGCTCGCGCAGGGCGGCGAGACGCGCGATGGCGAGAAGCCAGGGCGCTCGTTGTCCACCGGCCTGCTGGGCTGGCTGCACGCGCTGCGCGAGCAGGTCGACGCGGGCCGCTCCGTGGCCGAGCTGGCGTGCGAGCACGACCTGCCCGAGGACTACATCGCCGCGACGCTGGCCGAACCGATGGACGGCGCCGTCGAGCCCGTCGGTGCCGAGGACGCAGACGAGCGTTGAACAGAACCGGCCCGCAACCGCCATGACCGAACCTGTCCAGAAACCCAAGATTTCCGGCTACCGCCGCCACCTGCTCGTCTGCACCGGCCCGCGCTGCACCCAGGATGGCGAATCCCAGGCCTTGTTCGACAGCCTGGGCGAGCGCTTCAAGGCCGCCGGGCTCCATGAGGGCGAACTCCGCGTCAAGCGGAGCCGCGTCAACTGCTTCGCCGCCTGCAAGGGTGGCCCGGTGATGTGCGTGCAGCCCGACGGCACCTGGTACTACAACGTCACGCCGGCCAATATGGCGCGCATCGTCGAACAACATCTGGTCGGTGGCCGGGTCGTCGAGGACCTCGTCTTCCACCAGGGACCGGGGGGCGCCGATGACCGCTGATGGACGGCAGGTGGAAGTAGCGCGCCAGTTCTTCGCCGGAAAGCGTGTCTGGGTAACGGCCGTAGCGTTCCCGTTGCGTGATGGACAGGAAGCTGACCGGCATGGCTCAAAGCGCCTCGGCGCAGAAGGTGGCCGGCGTGACGATGCGCGCGCCCAATGCTGCCGCGTTGCAGCAGCCCGGCGCGGCGGTCGCCCGTCACCAGGTAGTCGGCGTCGCCGCCCATGGCCATCGCCAGCAGGAACGCATCGTTCGGATCATTCGCCTCGATGCCATCCGGCAGCGGCGGCAGTTGCGCCAAAACGATGGCGCGCTGCATGCTGTTGACCATCGTGCCGACGCGGTGCGCGGGCAAGATGGTCTTGAGCTTGGGGTAGCGGCTCATCCGCCGCAGCTCGTCGAGCTGTGCCGCCGATGTCACCAGCTCGAAGCGCGCCGCGCGCCAGGCGCGATAGATCGCATCGGGTGGCCCATGGGGCGAAATCAGCGCGCCGAGCAGAACGTTGGTGTCAAGGATTACGCGCATCAGTGCTCACGCGCCCATTGCACAGCCTCGTCGATGAGGTCGATCAATTCGGTTTCGCTCATGCTGGTAGCAGCCGTCTTGGCCTGATCGACGGCGCGCTCCAGCAGGTAGGCGCGCACAGCTTCCTCGATGAAGCGCGACAAGTCGCCCTTGCGGCCGCCGCCCTGCGCGGCGATGAACATGCGCACGGACTGATCTACGTCCGGCGACACGGCGATGTTCCAGCGAACGGTGTTCATATTGCCCTCCAATACGGTGCTTGAGTGCTTGAGTGCTTGAGTGCTTGTGTGTTTATGCACCTTATCGCCATCACTGTGACCTTGCCCCCCGAAAACCGGATCCCTTGCTGAGGCGACTGGCCGACGAGGCCGACGTGAAGACAGGTAGTGGGCGAAGTTCAAGGTGATGATCATCACGACTGGGCAGGGCGCACAGGAATCCAGACGTAAAAGCGCGTGCCGACACCAGGCTCGGAGTCCACCTCGATACGGCCACCATGCTTTTGCACGATGGAGAAGGACAGGGACAGGCCCAGGCCTGTGCCCTTCCCGACAGGCTTGGTCGTGAAGAAGGGCTCGAAGATGCGGCGCTTGACCTCCTCGGTCATGCCGGTCCCGGTGTCGGCGACCTCGATGCAGACCCAATCGTTTTCCGCACGGCTGCTCAAAGTGAGCGTGCCGCGCTCGGGGATGGCATGGGCCGCGTTGACGATCAGGTTCATGAAGACCTGGTTCAGTTGGGCCGCGATGCAGCGAACGGGTGGCAGGACACCATAGTTCTTGCGCACCTCGGCCTTGTACTTGACCTCGTTCATGACGACGTTGAGGGTGGAGTCCAAGCCGGCATTGAGATCGGCGTCCTGCCAGTCGGCGTGGTCGACGCGAGAGAAGTCTTTCAGGTCCTGAACGATCTTCTTCACCCGTGATAAACCCTCCTCGCTCTCATCGAGCAACTGGGGCAAATCCTCCTGCACGAAATCCAGGTCGACGGCTGCATCGACACGCCTGAGCTCTGCGCTGAGTTCGGATGGCAGTGCGGCAGCAGGCAGGCGCTTGAGAAGCTTCAGCAGGCCGAACACGGGCTCGATGTAGCCGCGCAGCGAACCGAGGTTGGAGCTGACAAATCCGATGGGGTTGTTGATCTCATGGGCGACGCCGGCGGCGAGTTGTCCGATGGATGCCATCTTTTCGGACTGCAGCAACTGGTTCTGCGCCTCTTCGAGGCGCGAATTGGTCTGCTTGATGCGTTCGTAGTTCAGCTCCAGCTCACGCTGCACCCGGCGCACTTCGGTGCGGTCCTGCAACAGCCACCATGTGCCGGCATCAGGCTCCGAAGGATTGGCGACATAGGCAATGATCTGCACCCATAAGCGATGCCCGGCCAGCGTGCAAACCTCCATCTCGTGAAGCAGTGAGTCGCCCTGGGACAGCACCGGGTGGGCAATGCGCCCCAAAGCCATGAAATCGTCGTCGCTCTTGAACAGGCGACGTGTCTCCAAGCCGTGCGCTGGAATGTCGCCAAGTTCGAACATCTCGACGAACTTCTTGTTTCCCCGCTGTACGCGGTTGTTCGCCGTCGCGATGATCCCGACCGACGCGTTCTCCAGGAAGGCCTCGAGTTCATGGTGGGTGCTGAGCAGCTCGGCCGTGCGATCGGCGATCATGTTCTCGAGTTCGCTCCGATGACGGCGTAGTTCGTCCTCGGCCTGGCGGCGGCGTGTGACGTCCTGCAGCGTCTCGATGGCGCCGATGATCTGCCCCTGCATGTCGCTGATCGGTGCGGCCGTGAAGAAGAGCCAACGCCCCCCTTCGCCGAAGTCGGGGAAGAAACTCTCGACCTCGAAGGCGTTGGAAATGTGGGGTGACCGATGGCAGCGCCCCCCGTACAAGTACTGGCTTTCCCTCTCTACGAGACCGTCCACGATCAGGTCCGCCAACAAAGGTCTGTGCCGGGGATAGAAGGCGCGCCAGGCATCTTCGCGGCCCAGCATGTAGGACGCATCGCGGCCCGTCGTCTGGGCGCAGGCGGAATTCCAGTGCGTGACCCGGTGCGCCTTGTCGATGACGAAGGTTGCAACCGGGCTGTTCTCGAGGATTTGGGTGAGCACGCGGCCCATGTCGTACAAGCTGTTCTGCACGTGGCGGATGTCACTGAGATCCACCCCGCTCAGAACCGCACAGGCTTGGCCACCCGAGACGACCCGCTGGCCCTTGATCTCCAGCACCCGATTCGCGCCGCTGCCGGTGCTGGCCTCGATCTCGATGGCCGGCAGTTCACCATCCTCGCTCAGGCAGCGCTCGCCATAGCGCTTCAGTACATCCGCATGTTCGGCAACTGCCCAGCCGTGAGGCGGCATCTTCTGCAGCTCGTCTTCAGCGTAGCCAAGAAGGCGCTGCATGGCAGCGTTCGCGAGCAGAATCCGGTCCGCGTCGTGCACCAGCGTCGGCGTCGTCACCGCCTGCAGGGCGAGCCGGAAATCGCCGTTCAAGGGCATGGAGTTCATGGTGCGACCTCGCCCGGATCCTCGAGGATGAAGGAGCCATCGCATCCCCATCGGACATGGGTGATTCCGGGTTCCAGCTTCTCCAGGCGACGAATCTCGGCTTCTTGCGCACTGAGCACGCCGCGCTGCTGGCGGACCTGATCGGCCAGCAACTGGTTCTCAACGGTCAACTCGCGGATGCGCAGTACCTGGCGCACTGCGCTGAGCAGTTCGAAATCGGTCCAGGGCTTGGAGATGAAGCGGTCGATGGCGGCTTCGTTGATGGCCGCCATCAGCGCGTTCAGGTCCGCGTAACCGGACAGCACGATGCGGCCGCAATCGGGCTGGATCTGGCGCAGCGCTGTCAGGAATTCCACCCCGCTCATCCCGGGCATGCGCTGGTCCGAGATGACCAGGGCGAAGGCGCACTCCAGGGCGCGAGCCAGGGCGGCGCTCGCGTCGGTGAAGCATTCCACCTGGTAGCGACCACCTTCGGCATCCTCGAGACCGTTGCGCATCAGGCGCTGCAGGGAGGCGAGGATGTTGGGTTCGTCGTCGACGAGCAGGATGCGTGCGCTCAAGGATGGACTCCTTCTTGCAGCTTGACGAAGATCTCGAGCTTCACACCCTCGCGACCGGAAAACTCGCGCAGCTGCCGGACGACGCGTGCGTCGAAGACGAAGCCAGCGGCCAGCAGCAGCGTACCCTGTGGGGACAGCAGGTCGCGCGACAGCACCATGCCAGGGGCGACCTCGTAAGCCTGCAGTTGACGGTCGTCAGGCTTGTCGGTGGGTTCGTCGCCCAGCGCCAGTTCGAAGGCTTCGACGACACTGGTCTTGTAGCGTGTTTCGGCGCCACCGCGGATCAGGGCCTGTGCTTCTGCCGGGGCGTAGCGCTTGAGTGACAGCCGTCCCGACTGGGCGGCGTAGAAATCGCTGGATACGCTGAGGATCTGTGCGCCGAGGGGGACTTCTTCACCACTCAGCGCATCCGGGAAGCCCTTGCCATCGATGCGCTCATGATGCGAGCGCACGTAGCGGGCGACGCGCTGGAGCCGGCCCAGGGGCAGCAAGGCGGCTTCACCGTTCAAGGTATGGCGGCGATACAGAGCCAGCTCATCGCCGGACATGGCCGACAGCGGCTTGCGCAACAGCGGGTCCGGAAACCCAATCTTGCCGATCTCATGCAGAAGCCCGGCGATGTAGACATCCTCCTCCATCATCGCTCCACCACTGAGGCGGCGTGCAATGCGCCGCGCCAAGTCGGCCACCTGACGCGAATATCCGGCCAAGCCACTGGAGCGCAGCTCGACGAGGCCGGAGAAGACATTGATCGAGAGCAGGAAGTTCTCCTGCACCTGAGCGAACGAGGTCTCGAGCATGGCATTGACCTGCTCGAGCTCCCCCGTTCGCGCCTTCACCCGCTCGGCAAGGCTGGCGTTGAGGGTCTGCAGTTCATCGTTCTGCTCGCGCGTCAGACGCAGCAGTGACTTGTTCTCCTGCTCCAGACGACGGCGCTCCAGCCCGTCCTGAACGCACATCACGAGCTCGCGGTCATCCCAGGGCTTCGCGATATAGCGGTGGATTTGTCCACGGTTGATTGCGGCGACGGTGGAGGCGATGTCGGCATAGCCGGTCAGCAGGATGCGACCGACCGTTGGCCAGCGCTCGCGTACCTTTTCCAACAAGGTCGCCCCGTCCATCTCCGGCATGCGCATGTCGGAGACCACGAGGTCGACCGGCTCCTTCTCCAGAAGATCCAGTCCCGCTGGGCCGCTCTCGGCCAGCAGCACGCGGTAACCCAGCGGCCGGAAGAGGCGTCGTAGCGCACTGAGGATGGCGGGCTCGTCGTCGACGAAGAGGACGACAGGTGGATCGGAGGCAATTGAATCCATACGGTTCTCCCTGGACCTAGCCTTGCCATTGAGAAGGAAGTTTAGGCATGCCGGCTGTGGCGCGACTGTCTAGTTTTTGCCGTATTCCCGAACTGTCAGGCATGGTCATCCGACGGTTGAGCAGCAGTTCACGCATCAATGACCGAGGGGGCGAAGTCGATATCGCCGACAGGCGTGCGGTCCAGCATCCAGTCCAGCAAATCCATGGCGGGCATGGGGCGTGCGAACAGGTAGCCCTGAAGCTCATCGCTGCCGAGGGCGACCAAGATGGCTCGCTGGGCTTCGGTTTCGACACCCTCGGCGACGACCTTGAGGCCCAGGGCATGAGCTAGCTGCACGACAGCGTCGACGATGGCCCGGGCGTCCGGGCTGGTTTCCAGATCCTGGACAAAGCTGCGGTCGATCTTCAACTGCTTGGCCGGGAGTCGGCGTAGATAGCCCAGGCTGCTGAAGCCGGTGCCGAAGTCGTCGATGGACAGGAATATGCCGATACGGGCCAAGCCATCGAATACGCGTTGCGTGGACTCCACATCTTCCATCGCGGCCGATTCGGTGATCTCGCAGAGCAGTCGATCAGGGGCGATGTCGTAACACCGGATTGCGCGGCCGATCTTCCCTGCGAGGTCTGCATCACGCAACTGCTGGGCGGACAGGTTGATGGCCACGCGGATATGAACACCTTGCGCACTCCATTCGTGCATTTGTCGGCAGGTCTCTTCGACAACCCATTGGCCGACCTGCGCGATGAAGCCAAAACGCTCCGCCAGCGGGATGAACTCGGCCGGCCCGATCAAACCGCGCCGAGGGTGGCGCCAGCGCAGCAGGGCCTCGACGCTGTGGATCTGGCCGCCCCGGCCTGCAATCTTGGGCTGGTAGTACAGCATCAACTCGCCGCGCTCGGCGGCATGCCGCAGTTCGGCTTGCAGGCTCAGCTGCGCATGTGCATCGGCGTCCATGCGGGACTCGAACAGCGTGTAGCCGTTGCCGCCAGCACGCTTGGCTGCGTACATCGCTGCGTCGGCATGGGCGATGAGGCGATCACGCTCACCATGCCCCGGTGCAGCGGCGATGCCGATGGAGGCTGAGATCTCGATGGCCTGTCCGCCCAGCTTGATCGGCGCGCGTAGGGCTTCGCACAGGCGGGCAGCCAGGGCCGTGCAGTCGGCGACCGTGCCCACATCCTCCATCAGCAGCAGGAATTCGTCGCCGCCCACACGAGCCACCGTATCGCCGGCCCGTGCGCTCTGACCAAGCCGTCGCGCCACTTCCGTGAGCACCAGGTCGCCAGCGCCGTGGCCGAATGAATCATTGACGGGCTTGAAGCCGTCCAGGTCGATGAAGAGCACGGCCAGCGTCCCATGCGCGCGTTCCCCCGGGCGGTCATCGAGCCGCTTGTGGATCGCCACGGCATGAGCGAGTCGGTCCTCGAACAGCTTGCGATTGGGCAGGTCGGTCAAGGGATCCACGAAGGTGCGGCGGCGCAGTTCCTCGTTGGCTCTTGCAAGTTGTTCGTTGGAGAGGCGCAGAGATTTCGCAAGCACGAGCGTCTTGCGCTGCGTGCGGGCGTCCAGCGACAAGACAATCCACGTACATGCCAACATCGCCAGCGCGACCATGACGACCAGGGTCTCCAGCCTGCTCCCGGAGAGCGCTCCGGCGCTCGAGCAAACGGCGTCGAGCGGGACGCGTGCGGCGGCCATGGCGGTGTAGTGCATGCCACTGATGGCCAGACCCATGACGACCGCGGAGAGCCCTTGCACCATAGCGCCGCGAAACCCATCCAGCCGCGCCAGTTTGAAGAAGATGACGAGGGCGGTGGCTGAGGCGCCCACCGCGATAGCGACAGAGACCAACACCCATCCCGGATCCCAAGCAATGCCGGGCTCCATGTCGATTGCGGCCATGCCGCTGTAGTGCATCGCGCAGATGCCGGCTCCCATGGCTACCGCCCCCTGCACAAGTCGCCCGCCCGTCAGCGCACCACGACCGGCGATACCCAGCGCGATGCCGGATACGACGACCGCGGCGATCCAGGAGGTGAAGGTCAGCAGCGCGGTGTAGCCAATCGCGATCGGCAGACTGAACGCCAGCATGCCGACGAAATGCATGGACCAGATTCCCGTCCCCATCACGACGGAGCCACCGACCCACCAGGCCTTTGCGGCCCGTCGGTCCGGTTCGCCCACGCGGCGAGCGAGGTTCAAGGCAACATACGAGGCGAAGCTGGCGATGAAGACCGACAGGACGACCAACCAGGGGTCGTAGCTTGCCTTGAGGTAGCTCATCAGGCGCCTCCGTCAGTGTGATCCCGCCAGCAGCGCCTGCACGGTCGCCAACAACTGCCCGTTGTCAAAAGGCTTGGCAAGCGTCCTATGTGCGCCCAGTTCGCGCGCTTCACGCAGTCGCTGTTCCGATTCGCCCGAAACGACCAGGATACGCAGATCGGGACGTGGCTTGCTGTCGCGCAGGAAGCGCAGCACGCCAAAGCCGTCCAGCCCCGGCATCTGTAGGTCCAACGTCATCAACGCCGGGGCGAAACTGTGCAGCATCGAGCCGGCCTGGAAACCGTCGGTAGCCACGAGCGTCTCGTAGCCCGCGGGGCGGAGTACACGCTGTATGGCCCGGGCCATCGAGGGCTCGTCGTCCGCGACGAGGATGCGGTCGGGACGGGTAGGCGCACTGCTGGCGGCCGCTGGATCAGGCAGGCCGTGCCGCCGCGCGAAATCCCGAAGATCGGAGAGCGCGATCCGATAGTCGCCACGACCGGGGAGGCGATACGCCGACAGCTCGCCGCGCTCGATCCAACGGATCACCGTGCGAAAGCTGACGCCGCAAAGCTGTCCGGCCTCCCGGGAAGTCAGGACTGAAGGGGGGGCTGGATTGGGTTCGTGAGGCATGACCGGTGACGCGTTGGTGTGACCCAGTGGAGGCGGCTTGTTCCCTGGGTTAGCGGCGCCCAGATCTTCGCGGTGCGTGCGGGACAGGCGTCGCTTGCGATGCCTGTGCGCCGAGGCCCTCCCAAGCCCACTCCCTCCCCGCGAGCCAACTGGATTGGTCCATCATGGTCGGCTGCCATGGCACGTCGCATGGATAGTCCAAAGGCTGGGCACGACCGACGTCATCCACGACTGGGCTACGTCGGGATATCGGAAGGGCAGCAGCATTAGCCGCGAGACCGGAACTCCTTTGGCCGTCAAGCAGGTTGGCACGCATGGTGGGTCCTTTCGATCGGCGCTTCTCGGCGCCGGTTAGGCTGTGAACGCCGGCTGAATACGGCAGCCGTTCCGAGTCGTCACACAAGTTCCAATTGGCACGTTGGTCACGACGCCTCCATTGGCGCGCCGCCGACTGCAGGATCCCAAGGAACTACTTCACGAACGCGGGAGACTTGTTGCGGGCAATCCCGGAGATGCCCGGGGGCGCGGGAGCAACTGCATCAGGCGCGGCTGAAGACGGCCAAAGCCTCCACCAACCGTCCTGCCTGTCCTTGGAGGCTATGCGCCGAGGCCGCCGACTGTTCGACGAGCGCCGCGTTCTGCTGAGTGACCTCATCCAATTGGGAGACGGCCTGGTTGACCTGGCCGATGCCGCTCGACTGCTCCTCGGTGGCAGCACCAATCTCGCTGATGAGGTCGGTCACGCGCCGGACTTGGGTCACGATCTCTTCCATGCGGTTGCCGGCCTGACCGACAAGGTCCGATCCCGCCTCGACGCGCTCGACGCTGCTGCCGATCAGTTGCTTGATTTCCTTGGCCGCGTCCGCGCTGCGGCGCGCGAGAACGCGCACTTCTCCTGCCACCACGGCAAAGCCTCGCCCCTGGTCACCGGCGCGCGCCGCCTCGACCGCGGCGTTCAGGGCCAGGATGTTGGTCTGGAAGGCGATGCTGTCGATGACGCCGATGATGTCGGAGATTCGATGGCTGGCTTCGCTGATGCGGCGCATCGTCTCGACCACTTGCCCAACGACATCGCCACCCTTCGCCGCGGCGTCTCGGGCCGAACCTGCCAGTTGCACGGCCTGTCGCGCCGATTCGGCGCTGGCCTTGACCGCGGCGGTCATTTCTTCCATCGAGGCAGCAGTCTGTTGCAGGCTGGAGGCTGCCTGTTCAGTGCGGGCGCTGAGGTCGCCATTGCCCTGCGCGATTTCCGCGCTGGCGTTCGCAGCCCAGAAACCTGCCCGTCGACATCATCGACCAAGGACCTCAGGTTCAACCCTGCCTGATTGACCGCGCGCAGGATCATGCCCACCTCGTCCACACGGTTCAGATGGATATTCTCCCCCGGCTGCCCGGCTGCCCGGCCGCCACGCTCAGCGCCTGCCGCTGCACGACCTGCAGGGGCCGGGCGATCTGCGCTTCCAGCCAGCCCATCGCGGCTCCGACCACGGCAGCCAGTCCCGTGGCGAAGGTCGACAGGGGAATACCGGCGAGTCCTGACATGGCCGCACCGACGCTTCCGAGCACCGCGACCGCGCCGAGTGCGACGCGAATGCGCCAGCGTATTGGCATGGTCTGCAAGGCTGACATCCATCCCAACAGGCCGGTGCGGACGACGAGGCCCTGGCGAAATGCCCTGTGGCTGGCACGGCCTTCGCGGAGTTCCCGGTAGAGCGTTTCGGCTTGGGCCACCTCTTCGCGACTGGGCTTCGTGCGCACGGACATATAGCCGGTCGTTTGACCGTTGCGGATGACCGGCGTGGCGTTGGCGCGCACCCAATAGTGGTCGCCGTTCTTGCGACGATTCTTGACCAGCGCCGTCCAGGACTCTCCGGCCTTGAGTGTGGCCCACATGTCCGCAAAAGCCTGTGTCGGCATGTCAGGGTGTCGCACAAGGTTGTGCGGCTGGCCCATGAGCTCATCACGGTCGAAGCCGCTGACCCCAATGAACGCTGCATTGGCATAGTTGATGCGGCTGTGAGTGTCTGTCGTCGACATGAGGGTGACGCCGGCTGGAAAGTCGAATTCGCGTTGAGTGATGGGAAGGTTGGTGCGCATGGCAAGCCTTTCGGGCGGTGCACGCCGGAGCGTCTTCCCGCTTCGGTCTGTGCTTAGGCCGGATCCGGCGGCCTGATTCGGGTCGTCACGTAAGTTCCGAATGTCACATTAGTCACGACGACGCCATTGAGCGCTCCGCCGCTTGAAATACAAAGGAACTACGTCACGCGAATCGGACTTGGCCGTCATGGTTGCCATGGGCGGTCAACGCCGACGGCGAGCGCGAGGTGCTTGGGCTGAAGGTCGGCGCCAGCGAAGCCGAACTCTTCTTGGCCGAGTTCCTGCGCGGCCTCAACCGCCGCGGGCTGCGCGGCGGAAGCTCATGTCAGCGACAGCCACCAGGGCGTCAAAGCGGCCGCCAGCAGGGGGCTCAAAGCAAGCCGGCAGTGCTGCCGCTTGCATTTCATGAGGAATGCCCTGGCGCATGCCGGCAAGGCCCAGATGTTGGCCGAGAGCAGCTCGACGCATATGGAGCTCTGCCGAGCCCCATTGAGCTTAAGCGTGGCCTCACAAGACTAACTGCCTTGGGTCCAACGATGCTGGTTCGGGTTCGACGATGCTGGTGGGTGACCGTCTCACGAAACGCGTCAGGGGAGGGTGTCAGGTATTCCTCGTGCAATCCCGAGCGGCACACCGGTGCTGTTGGGCTTGCGCCCTTGCTTCGGCATCGGTTTCGCGCCGGGCCTCCCCAGCAGGCGAGGCGTCATGGGGCGATCAGCGTGTTCAACAGGTTCAGGCAAGCCCTGGCGGTCATGTCGTCTTCGTCCCGCTCCGCATGCCAGGCGGAGACGGAGACTGCAACGATGTTGCAAGCCCGCAGGGCCTCGAAAAGAGCGGCCATGTCGGCGGCACTCGGTCCGCGTTGGACATGGTATTTGAGCGCCGGCATTTGAGCCTGATCGTCGATGACGTCGGTGTCCCAGTGCACATAGATCCGCTCTCGCGGCTGCAGGTGCTCCAGGACAGCGCCGACGTCGCAACGTTGGATCTGAGACTCCAGCAGGGCTTCCCGCTCGCCGGGATCGAGGTCGCGCGCATCGGCAAGAACGATCTGCGACTGCGGATAGGCCTGCACGCCGATGGTGGCCAGACAGGCGAGTGCCGCCTGGCTGCGCGGATCGGAGTCGTGGTCCACGCGGCCGACGAACATGGCCAGCGGCATGCCGCCGATGTACTCGGTCTGCGTGCTGGACCAGGTGTGGAAGTCACCATGGGCGTCCAACCAAAGGACGCGCTCGGGCGGCTGTCCGGCTTGTTGCAAGCCGGCCAACATGCCTAGGCTGGCGACGCAGTCGCCCGCCAAGCAGACCGGCCGCATTCCGCTGCGGGTCAGTGCGGCGACGCGTGCGGCCTGCAGCGCGTAGAGCGAGCCGAGGCTTTGCAGCTTGGCAACAGGGTCGGCGATGCGCGTGTGGTGCAGTCGCTCCGGCGCCAGCACCTCCCAGGGATGACAGTCGATGTCGAGCACGCGGCGAAGGCCGTCGCGGCGTTGGCCCATCAGGTAGGGCAGCAGAAGCCTTGCGTTCACAGCCATGCGTCGGGGTCCATCGGGTAACCGAGCCTGTCCATCATTTCGGGAACCTCGTCCCGCTGCCCAAGGTCCATCAGCAGGCGACCTCTTTTGTGCCAGCGCCTCGAACGAGGCGGCTCGGTGGCCATCCTGACAGGCAGCACGGCTGGCAAGGCCATCGCGGGCAGGTCCAGGTGATCCGTGATCAGCTTCAACGTCGCGGCGGGTTTGGCGATGAAGTCTTCAAAGGAGACACGCAAGGTGCAGACGCCGCTTTGCAGGATGGCATCGTGAATGGAGTACCACTGGTTCAGGCACACCTCTTCCAGCTTCGAGTTCGTGAAGTACCGCCAGTTGCGCGGCAGGTCGAACTTCCACCATTTGCGCCCAAAGGGTGTGGTGTCCGAGTACCCCGGGATGTCGAGTTCGCAGCCAATCTTGCTGAGATCGTGCGAAAAGAATCCGAGTGGGTAGAGCCATCCATCCATCAGGCCGTTGACGGACTGAGCAAAGCCGCGAGTCAGGTGGATATAGGTCACCTCGGCATTGGGGAACAGCTGTTCGTACATGCCGATGCGGTAGGCATCGGACGGGGATTTGAACAGGAGTACCGCGTCCTGCACGTCAGCCAGGCCGAAGGCACGCCGCCGGAGCGTGGGCACCACGAAGGGTGGTTCCTCGATCTTCAGTGGCTCGTCGAAATGCAGGTTCGATCCTGGAGCGGCCTTTCCGTCGTAGTAGCTGATCCGCCAGGGCTCGTCCCCGAAAACGGCCCGGAGCACAAGCTCCTGAAGCTCGGCCTCGCTGCGATGATCGTCATGGTCGAACTGGCTCAACGCCGCTTCCAGCGACTGCTCCAGCCGGCGATAGGTGTCGGGGTCGAGAAAGTGCAAAGGGAACTGCAGCGGCAGCCGGTTCTTCCATTTCCTCAGCAACAGTTCGGTGTCGAGAAGGTCTGCCGACGCAAAGGAAAGCTCGTCCAGGATGTTGCTGGTCAGCTCCGCCGCGTTGGCGATCCATTCGATGCAATCGCTGTCGGAGTTCTGGTTGAATCCGTTGCCGGACAAGATCAGCAAGGGATCCAACTCCCCATCCAGCGAAGCGATGCGGGGATGAAGGGCCAGAGTCTCCTTGAACAGGCTGGACCCGCCGCGCGAACCCGACAAGATGACCACCACTCTGCGGACCATCAAGTCCAGTTCGGAACTGGGAACGTCGCGGCGCGACGTGATGGCCAGTAGAAAGCTGTCCACGGTAAACGCAGTGTCAGGCCCGGGTCATCTCGAAGACGAAGAACTGCTGACGCCGGGTTTCGTCGGTCGATTCGCTAGCGAGTTCCGTGGTCTGCAGGTCCGCTGCTTGCGCGAGGCATTTCATGGCCTCGATTTCGCCGAAGTTGGACTGCACGAAGTAGATGCGCCCCTTGGGTTTCAAGTGCCGGCCCACGCCCTCGAAAAAGCCGGTGTTGGTCTTGAAGTCCGTGTCCCACTGCGACATGGCCACCATGTCATGCGCGGGCTTGTTCCGAAACGGCAGGTTGGCGGTGATGACGTCGAACTGTTCATCACCCAGCGCTTCGAACAGGTTGGACTGCAGCACCTGCATCGTGCCGGCGAAGCCGTGCGCCTGGGCATTGTGGGTGGCACTCCGGATGGCTGCCGGATTGACGTCCACCCCGACGACGCGCCCCGCCCCCCGGTAGCAGGCAAAGACGCCGATGACACCCGAGCCGGTGCCCACGTCAAGCACGCTTTCACCCGACCCGACCTTGAAATGCCTGACCAAAGGCAGGCTGTCGGCGAAAGGCCAGAAGGTGTCGGGGTAAACCAGGAACTCCTTGTCCAGATAGCGGACCTTGCGGCCTTCGGGCGGTACCGATTTGAAGAGCCGCTGCCGCTGCGCCTGCCAATGGTCGGTAAAGCTGGCCAAGTCCATCTGCCACCTCCAAGAGGTCCGTCAGCGATGCGATGGAATTGGCGCGGGCCCTCGAGCCCCTTGCCCCACGTCGCCTGACTCGGCCTTTGGCCGCTAACCTCAAAATTCGTTGACCGCTAGCTTCGCCTGATTCCGATGAGTTCGCAAGATGCCTGCGGAGAAACTGACTGCGTGCGGAACGCACCTTCCTTGCGCTGCAGTCACTGCAAGCCTTGCCGGGGTGGAAGGGGCTCGCAGGGCCGAGCCGGAACCACTGCGCCTCCAGCCGCCCCCTTCGCCAGGCGATGATGTTGTCCAGGTCTGCCAGATTTCAGTTGCATGTCCATGCTCCATGGGCGTTACCGGCATCGCGAGCATGCTGGGGGCACCTGCGGGCGCCGGCGTTCCACTGTTCGCCGCTCGGCTCGATTCGTGCGCGCGACGCCTTGACCCGTCCCGGATCTGCTGGTGGGCCGCGGCGATCGGACACGCGCCGCTTGCCACAGCGAGCCATCGGTGCGTGGCGGCCGGGGCCTCTTCTCGTGCGATTCGCAGTGGTCGCTCATTCCGAAGTGGGCGATGAACACGGCAATCCACTCTTCGGTCGTGTACGTGTAGCGGGGCCGCGATGACGTCGACATGGACCTCGTCCAGCTGCTCCAGATCCTCGACGGTGGCCCGCCGAGGCGGTTCGGCGCGGAGCGCGGCATCGAGTGCGCCTTGGGCCGCTTGCGGCGTGGCGCCGGACATGATTCACAGTTAGGTTCTAGGCTGCAAGCAGTTTGCCGCCCGCAAGCATCAGGGTGAGGGCGATGGCGCTGCGTATCAGTGTCTCCGGCGCACGGGCCGCCCCTAGCGAGCCGAGAACGACGCCGGGGATTGAGCCCAGCAGCAGTTGACCCAGCAGCGCGAAATCCACGTGGCCGAGCATCAAGTGCCCGGTGCCGGCGATCAGCGTGAGCGGTATCGCATGCGCGATGTCGGTGCCAACCAGCTCGGCCGGTTTCATGCGCGTCGGATAGAGGAGCATCAGCATTACTACGCCCAGCGCTCCTCCGCCTACGGACGTCAGCGTGACCAGGACGCCGAGGATCGTTCCGGCCACCACCGTCATCGCCGAGGGCGAGGCCAGCGCGCGCCACTTGGGCATGTATTGGCTCACGGACCGCGCTGCAGCCAGAGCCCTTTTCTTGAACAGGATTGCGAATGCAGTCACGAGGATCACACCACCAAGAGCGTTGACGATCGTCCCTTGATGGATGCGCTCAGCCCCACTGTGATGAAGCCACAGCAACGTGAGCACGGCTGCGGGAAGGCTGCCCAAGCTCAAGCGCCACAGCACCTGCCAGTCGATGCCGCCACGCTTGTGGTGGACAGCCGCGCCCACGAGCTTGGTGATGGCTGCGAACCACAAGTCCGTGCCAACGGAAGTCGTGGGCGCGAAACCGAATAGCAGCACGAGCAGCGGCGTCATCAGGGAGCCGCCACCCACACCGGTCATGCCCACCAATGCGCCGACACCAAAGCCGGCGAACGCGATCGTCCAGTCCATGGCAGGGCCTTCCTCTGCTGTGCAATGAGATGAGCGAGACGAGGGCCAAAGCGCTGACGAGCGCTCGGTCGGCGGGGATCAGGTGGGATTCGAGTGGGCCTGCAGGCCGTCGCGCAGGCGCGCCAGGTAATCTGCGCGGAAGCGGCGAAGCGCGTGGTCACGGTAGTTGTTCTGCGCAAGCTGTCGCCATGCTTGTGCACGCCCGCGCGCGGAGCGATCTTGGCAGCTGGCAAGTGCGCTCTCGTTGGGCAGTGCGCTCTGGGCCCCGGTCATGAATTCGTAACCGTAATGCAGCATGTGCTCGCGAGCCACGGTCTCGATGGTCTCGATCTCGTCGCCGCTGAGCTGACTCTTGAACTTGTCCTTGTTGGCCGGGATGGGTGCGAAGCAGTTCGAGCTCCACAGATCGGACATCTTCGACAGTTGCTGCGCCTCCTGCGAGTCGGCCACGTCCAGCATTTGCGGCAGGAACTCGATGCCCATGAAGACGCAGACGTTTCTCAGCGTTCGCTCCTGGTCGGACAGGAAGTCTTCGTAGCGGATGGTCAGCACGCGCTCGGGATGTCGCTGGGCGAGCGCGCGACCTGCGTCGTGGGCCTCGACCCATGTCTTCGCGTTCAGTGTGGTGTCGAAGTCGTGGATGATCGCTCGGTTCATCGACGCCACCTGCGCGCGCGGGTCCCGCACGACGTTGAGGAACAGCATGTCGGGGAAGATCTGCATCAGCTCGGTCGCGTAGTGCACGCTGTCGAGCGACTTGTCCATGACGATCTTCGCGCCATGGTGCTCGCCGGCGCGCAGCAACAACTCCCACACGACGCGATGCACGCTGCGTGATTGAGCCTGGATGGCATCGAAGACCTCGGCAGGGTCGAACACGACCCCGGGCCACTTGACCATGCTGGCCGCCTGCAGGCCCACCACGTCCACCACGAGCTGGAAATAGTTCCGGTCGTCATCGAGATCGCCGTACATCGGCACGAGCGGCATGAAGTCGATGATGTGCAGCGGGTAGGGTGAGTAGAACTCGCGGTTGAAGTTCAGGCGCAGCCGCAAGGCATGGCTACCGCAGCGGCGTAACGGCACCATCAGCAGCGGGCGCGGGCGGCGCGAGCCGCCGCGATTCTCGGTCGAAGTCATTTGTGATCTCCCTTGATGTGCAGAAAGAAGTCGGCGATGAAGCCGTCCAACGCCGAATCGGGCAACTGGTCGACGCCGGCTGCCGCCGAGCGCCCGTTGCCGCCGGGGTAACGACGGCACAGGACATCGGCGCCGGCAGTGCAATTCGCGGCGACACGCACGCTGGCGAGGTAGCCGCCGTCGGTGCGGCTGGTGAGCACGGCGATGGACTTGCGCGCGTACAGCGCGGCGCGCTGGTTGGCCAACGTGCCGGCGAGCCGACGTGCCCACGGCTCGCCAGGCAACAGGTACAGCTCGCCCGTGTCGTCCTGCCGGTATGGCCGCAGTGAGGCCAGGCCGCGCCTGTCGAGCTCGTAGCCTTCAGCGAGATGCCCGTATTCCGGCGCATGGTCGATGAAGTCGAAGGGGCTCTCGAACTCGTGCAGCGCCTCGTAGAGCACTCGAGGGTGCAGGTGCAGGTCTTCGGCCGTTTCGCCGTAGGCGTTGTAGTTCAGCAGCAGGCCAAGGCGCCCCAGGCACGCCGTCGCCGGCTCGTCGTGCCCGCGTTGCTGCGCCAATGCGCCCGCGACGCCGAGCAGGTTGTCGCCGAATGCGCCGACGATGGCCCAGTCCCTGAACCGCCCGCCCACATGTTGATCGACGAGTAGCGCGCTGCAAACGCCCTTCGACGTGTCGATGAGGCTGGTCAAGCGCGGATGTTCGAAGAGGTTGTGGGCGGCGTGGTGGTCGATGTAGTGCACGCGGCCGCCGGCGTCCAGCACGCGGCGCACACCGGTTTCGTTGCGGTCGAAGCAGAGGTCCAGCACCGTGGCATCCGCCGCTTCTCCAGCGGGCAAGTGGCGCAACAGCTCGATGTCTCGCTTCACGCCGGTGACGAGCGTCGCCTCGCGTGGTTCGGCCATGCGAAGCTGATGCAGTGCGCAGATGCCGTCGGCATCGCCGTTGAACAGGTCGTAGGCGTGGTCGTTCACTGGACGAGCCCGCGTTCGCACAGGTAGCTCATCAGCTGGTCGGCTGACTGATGGAGATCAAGCTGACTCGTGTCGATACGCAGGGCGGGGTCCTCGGGCGCCTCGTAAGGTGCGGAGATGCCGGTGAAATGAGTGATGAGACCGGCGCGCGCCCTTCCGTACAAGCCTTTGGGGTCGCGCTCCTCGCAGACCTGCAGGTCTGCGCTGACATGAACCTCGACGAAACGCTCGTCTCCGATGATGGCGCGCGCCATGGCGCGGTCTGCCCGGTGCGGCGATATCAGCGCGCTGAAGACGATCAACCCTGCGTCGTTCATCAGCGAGGCCACTTCGGCGGTGCGGCGGATGTTCTCGTGGCGGTCCTGGGCGGTGAAGCCGAGGTCTCGATTGAGATGGTGGCGCAGGTTGTCGCCGTCGAGCACGAAAGCCAGGCTGCCCTTGCCGAGCAGACGGCGCTCCATCTCGTAGGCCAAGGTGGACTTGCCAGCTCCGCTCAACCCCGTGAGCCATACCGTGGCGGGCCGCTGGTTCAACAGGCGCTCTCGATGTTCCAGCAAGACATGGCTTGGATGCCGGAATACATTGATTTGCGTCGCGCGCGCAGGCACACGGACGGCATCCAGCGGCTCGCGCGTCGGTTGCATGGTCGGCACTCCCTGCCATTGTCTTGCGGCGTTATGCTCCTCCGCAGGAGAGTCGCTGTCAATGGAATTCGACCGGGGACTGCAGCGAAATTCGCGCGCCTGCACTGTCGCGCACTGATTTCAAGTTGCGGCGTTCGTGAACTATTTCCTCTTCGCCATTTGTGTCGGTTTTGCGACGTATCTGCAAGGACTCACCGGATTTGCATTCGCGCTGGTGCTTCTGACGCTGAGCAGTCTTTTGCAGCTCGCCTCGGTGGGCGATGCAGCCAACGCAGCCACGGTGCTTGGACTGCTCAACGCGATCGTGTACTTGCGCGCGCATCCGCTGACACCGCAATGGCGTGTCGTGTTGCCGGCCCTGCCGGGCGGCCTCGTGGGGGTAGGGTTCGGCGTGCTGCTTCTGGGCTGGCTCAGCAGCAATGCCGTGCAGCTACTGGGGCTGATGCTGGGGGCGACCATCATCGCCTGTGCCGCGCTGCTGCTCGTTCAGCAGCGCACGCGAGCCTCGATGTCAATGCCGCTCTCCTATGGCGTGGCGGGCGCGTTGTCCGGGTTGTTGGGCGGTCTCTTCTCCGCGGCGGGACCTCCGCTCGTGTTCCACATGTATCGACAACCGCTGCCGCAAGAGGCGATTCGACAATGCTTGTTCGTGGCGGTCGCTGTCAATAGCCTGGTGCGCCTCATATTGGTGCTGGCCGTCGGGCGATTTTCGCGGGAGGCGCTGCTGCTGAGTCTGTGCGCCGTGCCCATCGTCTACGGCGTCAGTAGGGTGCAGAGGCGCTTTCCGTTACGTGTGGGTTCAATTCAGATCCGAAGGTTCGTCGCGCTTTTGCTGATGTTGGCCGGCGCGGTATTGCTGGTGCATGGCGCGAGGTGAGAAATCGGCTATCGAAGGGCCTTTCGCGATCGTGCCCCAATGAGGTGCGCCGGCATTCATTGCGGGAAAGATCAGTCGCGTCACGTCAGCGCAAAGCGCTGGCATCGAGCAAGCCGGGGCACCGTGGAGCCAGATGGATCAGGTCACGCAAGAAGGCGTAGCGTTGGTCGAGGAGACTTCGGCCGTAGCGAAGGGCCCGAAGACACGGGCGTAGCCATTGGCGCAGGCGGCCTTGGTCTTCGAGTTGGGCTGCGGGTCGGCTGCGTATGTGACAAGTGACGAAAAAGACTGGCACCGACTCACACCAGTCGCACCGCTAGCAGTCATGATATGCGTTCGAGTGGCCAATGTATTTGGCCGTTTAGCCACCAGGGAGAGAGAACGATGGGATTCCTGACTGACCTGCGCATCGGCCAGCGCCTCGGCATGGCCTTCGCGATTTCCATTGGCTTTTGCGTGCTGTTGGCGGGCTATGCCCGCGTGCAGCTCTGGCAGATCAACGACCAGTTGACGGTCATGGTCAATGACCGGATCGTCAAGGTCGAACAGCTCATGGCGATCAAGAACAACGCCAATCTCACGGCTCGGGCGGTGCGCAACATCATGCTCTTGAACGACGAGAACGCGATGAAGCAGGAGATGAGCACCATCGCGGCCAACCGCAAGAGCACGGTCGAGCTGTACGAGAAACTGCAGCAGACCATCGTTGACGGCGAGGGGGCGAAACTGATGGCCGCGGCCAAGGAGGCGAGGGCAGGCTATACCTCGTCGATGCAGCGGGCGTTGGACCTTGCGCAACAACAGCAGAAGGACGCCGCTCGCGACGCGCTGCTGGGCGAGGTCCGAACGAGCCAACGACACTATTTCGCGACATTGGATGCGCTGGTCGATTTCCAGCGAGGGCTGATGCGTGAGTCGGCCCGGGCTGCCGACGCTTCGGTGGCCTTCGCTTCGGTGGCTGTCCTGGTGGCCGCCGGAGCGGCCGTGATGATCGGCGCGGCGATGGCCCTGTTGATCACACGCTCCGTCGTCGCGCCTATCCGTGAGGCCGTCGCGGCGGCCGAAACGGTGGCCTCGGGCGACCTGCGGCTGCGGCTGGCGACGACGCGCAAGGACGAGGCCGGCCAACTGCTCGGTGCGCTGCAACGCATGAATGACGGCCTCGTTGGCATCGTTGGCACGGTGCGTGGCAATGCGGACAGTGTCGCGACGGCCAGCGGTCAGATCGCCCAGGGCAACGCCGAGCTGAGCCAGCGCACCGAGGAGCAGGCCAGCAATCTGCAGCAGACGGCCGCATCGATGGAAGAGCTCAGCGCGACCGTCAACCACAACACCGATACCGCTAGCCAGGCCGCCCAATTGGCCGACAGCGCCGCTCGCATGGCCGGCAACGGCGGCCAAGTCATGAGTCAGGTCATCGAAACGATGGACCAGATCACGACGAGCTCGAAGAAGATCGCCGACATCATCGGCACCATCGACGGCATCGCCTTCCAAACCAATATCCTGGCGTTGAACGCGGCTGTCGAAGCTGCGCGTGCCGGGGAGCAGGGGCGCGGCTTCGCGGTCGTGGCCGGCGAGGTGCGTACCTTGGCTCAGCGTAGCGCCGAGGCCTCGCGCGAAATCAAGACGTTGATCGGCAGCAGCGTCGAGCGTGTCGAGGCCGGCAACGCACTGGTCGGCGAAGCCGGCCGCACCATTGGCGAGGTGGTCGACCAGGTCAGGCGGGTCGCCGATCTGATCAGCGAGATCAGCACGGCCAGCAGCGAGCAGAGCAAGGGGATCGCCCAGGTCGGCGAGGCCGTCACTCAGCTCGACCAGGTCACGCAACAAAACGCGGCTCTCGTCGAGGAGAGCGCCGCGGCAGCCGAAAGCCTGCGCATCCAAGCCCGGCAGCTTGCCGAGAAGGTGGCCACCTTCAAGCTCGATGTGCCTACTGAACGGCCCCGGGGGGGAGCCAACCCGCCGGCGTCGGCTGCGCTCAAGCCCAAGCTTGCCAAGGCTGAACTCGCGGTCAAGCCCACCCTGAAGAAGGCCGCTAGACCCGCCTTTGCCGGCGTCGTCGTCGCCGAGGCCGACAAGGGCGAGTGGACGTCGTTCTAGCTCCGGCTCAAGCGACCGAGTTTGCCGGACTGCCGACGGCGCTCGCATGTGGGGGCGTCGCCGCCGTGCAGTCATGGGCCAGGTCTTGCCGCAACAGGGGCGGCGCGCATCGACGTCGTCGAGATCAATCCGCATGTGATCGCGCTCAGAGACATGTTTCATGTGCCGCCTGACGATGCTCGGTTTTCGGTGCGCAGAGGCGACGGCGCGGATTTCGCGCGCTCGGCCCCTCATCGCATGGACGTCTTGATGGTCGACGGCTACGGCATCGAGGGCATTCCGCCAGCGTTGTGTTCGCAACGCTTCTACGACGACTGTCGGGATTCGCTGCATGAGACAGGCGACCAAGCCGAGCAAGTCGAAGCGGTAGGTGAAGGCGGCCAGGTACGTGTCGGCATATTTGGCTGTCGGCCGTCTTCGAGTGCCTGCAGGCCCTGCGTGAGCTGTTGTGGGCCCAATACAGCTCGCGGATCCAGCAAGCCTGGCGCGACCAACTCGTCCCCGACGACTACGCCGCCTGCTCTGGACCCGGAGGCGCCGTTTTAACGTCTCCGCCGTCGCTGGCGCATCCCTCATCCCATTGACCTGAGCCCCCCCCCGCGGGGGCTCCGCCGCTTCTCGCGCCGGCTACTGGCTCAAGCTCAAAACCGCGTCCTCACCGCCGAATAGGCGCGAATCCTGACAACCGCCAACACCTTGCGAGATGTCATCGCCAGCCACCGGCGAGCGGCTGCTGTGCAATTGACAGGCTCAAGGTTCCCGGCAGGGCAGGCCCTCTCGTTGCTCGGCACGGCCGATGCGGCACAACTCCAGCCAATAGCTGTGCATGAAGTCGGGGTAGTGGGCCGCGAAGGGTTTGCTGGCGGGCGAGTGGTACCAGGTGGTCAATACCGGTGGCGATAGGCGGCGCAGCTTTTGCGTCACCTCGGGAAGCTGGGCCGCGATCGCCGGGTCGGGCAGGATGGCCACCAGATGGCGGCCCGATAGCAACTTGGCCAGTGCGCCGGGCGTGTCCGGGGCGCGATCCACCGTCCAGCCCTTGTCGCGGCTCACCTCGGCCAGAGCCTGCACCGGTGCTATGCCGACGCTGAACTCGGCCGGCCCACTGAGAATGTCGCCGTCCCAACTGACGCGGGTCTCGCCGGTCAGTACATACAGCGAGTAGCTGGCGCGGTAGAAGCCCAGCATGGCGTCGGACTGGCCGCGCGCCATCGGCAGCGCTCCCTGCTCGTGAAGGCTGCCGTCGACCAGCGCAACGGCCCAGATGTCTATGCTCCCACGCTCCAGTTCGACGCGGCCGCGCCGTATCGGCATGCGCTCGAAGCTCAGTGTCGGCGAGCATCCGCTGCGCGACACAGCCTGCCTCACCCAGTCGATCAGCCGTCCCTGCGGCGCGACTCCGCGCCCGCCGGCCAGCACCAGCGGGCGCAACTCATAGTCGACGACGCCGATGCGAAGCTGGCTTGGACAACCGTTGGCGACGGCCGGCGGCGCCAGCAGAGCCAGCAGCAGTCCAACGGTCGTCAGGCTCGGCGCGATCACAGGCTGAGAGCGTTGTTTTTTGCATACGCCATGTAGCGTAGCGGCATCCACCCATCGGGCAGCAGATTCACGACCTACCATCCGGGCCGTCACTCAGGCACTCGACTCAGGGTATCCGCGATCGCCCGGACACTGTCCGCGATCAGTGGCATGGCGATTGATGCCCTCCCGCAGCACATCCGCGACCAGAACACAGGCGTCGCGCCCTTCAGACTTCAGGCGTCGTCGGCAGGCGCTCGCAAGGGTTGTCTTGCCTGCGCCGGGCAACCCGGTCAGCCGATAGCAAGTGCCGATCTGGATGTTGCCCATCAAGTGGAGGCTGGCTTTGCTGCGAAGTTCAACAGGCGGGCCACCTGCGGCACGATCTCGCTGAAGGCGTTTTCCTTCTCGATCACAGCCAGCACGCCAACCCGTCGTGCCTGCTCGCGGAGTTCGTCAGTGATCAGGCCGGAGCTGATCGCGATGGGAAGCCCGGGCCGGATGGCCGCCACTTCACGGGCCACCTCCAGCCCCGACAGGCCGGGCATGTTGAAGTCGGTGATGAAGACTTTGACCCTTTGGGACGCATCTCGGACGGCGGCTAAAGCGCTATGTGCGTCCTGAAACCCGCTGCATCGGTAACCCGCCTTCTCGAGAATCCGGACCATGACGAGCATGACGGTCTCGTCGTCATCAAGATAGACCACGTGCTCTCCTCGCGCAGGCTCGACTGGCGCTGGGGGCTCGGTCGGCATTGCCAATGCAGGTACTGCGGATGTCGCAGGAAGGTGCACATGGAAGGTGCTGCCCGCCCCGGGATCGCTGTCTACGGAGATGCTGCCGTGATGACTCATGACGATGCCATGCACGACCGACAGCCCCAGTCCGGTACCTTGCCCGGTGGACTTGGTGGTGAAGAAGGGCTCAAAGATCCTGGCGAGCGTTGAAGCATCTATGCCGGAGCCCGTGTCCTTCACCCAGAGATGAACATGCGGGCCTGCGACAAGGCCACGCATACGGGCGGTGGCCGTGTCGATGTGCGTGGCCTCCAAGCCGATGTCGATCTGTCCCGGCTCGCCGTGCAGCGCGTGCCAGGCATTCGTGCACAGGTTCATCAAGACCTGCTGCAACTGGGTCGCGTCGGCGTTCGCGTACAGCGGCGTTTTTCCCTGCCGCAGCCTCAGCTCGACGCTGGCGGGCAGCGTTGCGCGCAGCAGCCGGAAGGTCTCCTCGACGACGGGCCCCAGCGGAATGTTCTGCAACTGTTGCGGCTGGCGTCGGCTGAAGGTCAATATTTGCCGGACCAAGTCACGAGCCCGCACGCTCGCCTGCTGGACTTGGCCCAACGCGACTTGCACAGGGTGATCAGGCGGCAAGTCGGACCTAGCCAGCTCAAGGTTGCCAAGGATGGCGCCGAGGAGGTTGTTGAAGTCATGGGCAATGCCGCCGGCCAGGGTACCCAGGGACTCCATCTTCTGGGCCTGGTGGAGCTGCGCCTCGAATCGGCTCAATTCGGCTTCCGCCTGCCGGTGGGCGGCGCGCCTTGCGGCCTGGCCCAACTCACGCTCGAGCGCGGGGCCGAGACGATTCATGTTCTCCTTCATCACGTAGTCGTTGGCACCTGCCTGCATCGCCGAGACAGCGGTTTCCTCGCCGATCGTTCCTGAGACGAAGATGAAGGGAACGTCCAGCGCCGCCTTGCGGAACTCGGCGAGCGCATCCAGCCCGCTGAAGCCCGGCATGCTGAAGTCGGAGATGACGGCGTCCCAGGGGCCTTCGCCCAAGGCCTTCCTCAGGCTCGTCAGGTCCTGGACGCGCTGGCAGTCCGGCTCGAAACCCGCCCGTCTGAGTTGGCGAATGGCCAAGCGAAAGTCGTTTTCGGAGTCCTCGACAGCGAGGACCTTGATTCGGCGCTCGTTCATGGTGTCCGTCGCCGTGGGATTTGCTTGCGTGCGCGCCAGTACTGGCCAAGCACCTTGACGGCACTGACAAACTCGACGAAATCGACGGGCTTTCGAACGTAGCGGTTTGCGCCGAAGGAATAGGCCGACAGAACGTCTTGCTCTGCCTTGGATGAGGTCAGGATGGCCGTGGGCAGCGGTGCCGTGCGCGTATCAGCGCGCAAGGACTTGAGCACACCCAAGTCATCAAGCTTTGGCAGCTTCAGGTCGACTACGACCAGCGTCGGCAAATACGTCCCGACTCCGCCGGCATGGGCGCCGCGCGCAAAGGGAAAGTTGAGTGCCTCGACGCCATCGCGGGCGACAGCGAGCGGGTCCGTCAGATGGCTGCGCTTAGAGGCCCGCGGTGTCAGCGCGACGTCGGCCGGGTTGGCTTCACCCCGCAGGATGGTCTTATTCTCATCGTTCATCATCATGTTCCGTTAGACGGAAATGAAAGGTCGCGCCATGGCTGACGGACGCATTGGCCCCCAACAACCAGCCGTGGCGGCGCATCACGCGTTGGGCGATGGCCAGGCCGACGCCAGTGCCCCGGAAATCGACCTCGTGATGAAGGTACTGAAACGCGTCGAGCAGCCGCGAGACATGGGTCACGTCAAAGCCAGCGCCGTTGTCCGACACGAAGCAGACCTGTTGCCCGTCCCCAACCCCGGTACCGACATGGATGACCGCGTCTTCGACCTTGCCCGGGAACTTCCTGGCGACACGAAGCTTGGATACCCCCGCGGTGGTCTGGCACCGGCGATGGGTCAATCCGCACAGGGCCGTTAGCAACGCAATCCCACCGATGCCGACCAGGAACGGGCAACGCTGTAGAAGGAATGGGATAGGTGCGTGCACTCAAGCCTCCCTAACCAGCTCTACGACGGTGCGCCTAGAGTAGTTATTGCTGGCGGCACGCGAGTACAGAAAGCCTACGAGCCTGCTCGCTCCTTGACAAGGCTCGTTTGATGCTTTTTCGAGTGGGTCGTCTTGATTACATTGTTAGCACGGCAACATATAGCCGTTCTACGTAGTCGAACGAGCAGGTGCCCCGGCGACCGCCGAGGCCCGCGTCGAGTGCCTGCACATGCAGCTGGGCGACGCCGCCCTGAAGGTCGACACGGCACCATGCGTCGGGCGTCAACATCGGGCCCACGGGAGAGACGTCGCTGCGCCCGGCCCAAGCCAAGGAGGTGCCGTAGTCGATCATTGCGTGCAACAACGCCATGCGGCCTAGATTCAATACTGTTCAGATACGAAGGACAGGAATTGGTTGTTGCCTGCGATGTAGTACGGCGCCGCGATGGCGGACGGTGAAGTTACTCATCTTGCGTTTGACCCCGCGCGGGTTGCTGCGGCCTCGGCTGCTGGAGCACAGCCCACGACCGATCTCCGCGAGCGAGGCATCTCGCCGTTGACCTAGGCGCTCAGGGGGGGGAACAGCCGCGGCTTGCGGCAGTTTTCGCTTGATCGCGCGCACCGCGTGCATGAAGCTCAATCGGTCAGGATAGAGTTCTTGGCGCCAGGCCGCCTGAGCCATGAGTTGGCGCACGGCGAAGCGCGCCAGCAACAGCCCCCACAGTTCTTGCTGCACCAGGTCCGGCGTCTTGCTGCGTGTTACGTCCCGCGTAGTTTTGGACTCGCGGTCCCGAGCTATTCGAGGGCGAGTCGAGGCCGCTGTCTCATGAAGCATCAGGGGGAACTCGCGCCCTGAGCACCGTGAGACGGCGATGGCGAAGGCGCGATGAACAACGCCGCCAGGGGTGGGCTGGCGGCGTTGGCGGTGAGTGCGAGGTGGCGTCAGAACGGCGGATCGTTCGCCGACCGATCGGGGTCGGCGTCCAGGAGGTTGTGGCGGTCTCGATCGTCGAAGTGGCGCCGGATCTGATCGCCGTAGCGCGACTCGAGGAGCATGAACAGGTGCTCGACGAAGAGGTAGAGCTCGACGGCGGCCTCGTCGCTGAGGCGGGGCAGCGGGATGCTGTCGTGCGGCGCTGAAGTGCCGGGCGTGGTCATTGCAACTCCGCGATGGCCTGCTGCAGCAGTTCGTCGGGCAGGTGGTTGAGCCCCTTGGGCACGGCCAGCCGCATGGCGGTGCACAAGATGCGACTGGCCTGGCGGGGCAGCCCCTTGCAGGCCTGGCGCAGGATCTCCAGCCCCGAGTCGGCCAGCAGGGTGTGCGCACAGCCCGCGCTCTTGAGGCCGTGGGCGATGAGCTGTAAGCGTTCCGCGAACGACAGCATCACGCGCCAGCTGGGTGGTGAGCCGGCACAGGTGAATGCGATCACGAACAGATTGGCTCAAGGCGATCTCAGCGTTGAAATTGAACTGGGTGCGAGTGATCGTGCAAGCGTGATGCAGGGTGTGAAAACCATGCGCGACAGCATGGTCGGCATCGTTCGGCAGGTGCGTGACGGATCGGAGTCGGTCGCCAACGCCAGCTCCGAGATTGCCTCCGGAAATCAGGATCTGAGTGCACGCACGGAGAGCCAAGCCAGCGCCCTGCAGCAGACGGCGGCTTCGATGGAAGAGTTGGGGGCGACGGTGCGCAACCACGTCGACAACGCCCTTCAAGCCAACCAGTTGGCGCGCGGCGCATCCCAAATCGCGTCGGAGGGTGGTCAAGTGGTCTCGGAGGTCGTCGAGACCAACATCCTCGCGCTGAACGCGGCAGTCGAGGCCGCACGGGCAGGAGAGCAGGGCAGAGGTTTTGCGGTGGTTGCCGCAGAGGTGCGCTCGCTTGCCGGGCGCAGTGCCGAAGCTGCACGCGAGATCAAGCAACTGATCACGCAGAGCATGGAGCGGGTGGATCGTGGCAACTCACTCGTCGATCAGGCTGGCGAAACGATGGTGAAGGTCGTTGCCAGCATCCAGCGTGTGGCCGACATCGTGGGCGAGATCAGCTCATCCAGCACGGAGCAGCGCTCAGGCGTAAGCCAGGTCGGTGCCGCCGTTTCGCAAATTGATCAAGCTACGCAGCAGAACGCCGCCATGGTCGAGCAAATGGCCGCCGCAGCCGATGGCCTACGCGCGCAGGCCTTGCAACTGGTGCGGAAGGTTGCCACTTTCAAGCTGCCTACGATGAGACGCTGACGGCAGCTCCCTCGGCGGCGGCGGGATAGACCATCTTGGACGTCGTCATCTCGTTGGTGGAGCGACGAGACATTCCGCGTGGCTTGCGCCATGGGCAGCGCCACCCCTGAGCCTCCGTTGACGTCCTTGCTGGACGAGTGCCCGGTACTTTTGGGGGGCTCGAGGCGCCGATCGCCCCAAGCTCCGACGCTCCTGAATTCCACCGGAATTTCGGAAATCCGCACTGCCAGTGTGTGTTCCCTAGTCACCCAATCCATGGACGCCTTAGAGTGGCCGCGGTGGAGCCCGAAAAACGGGACAAGGGAGCATGTATGACGCCAGACGACTTGCTGGGAATGTTCTCGATTTCCGAGGCCGATTTGGCTGAAGTCGCGGCCGCTGGCGTCGTGCTCGACGGGCAGATTGACCAAATCGTGGAGCGCTGGTACGAGTGGCTGCGCAGCCAGCCCGGCGCCATGAAGCTCTTTTCGTCCGACGAGCAGCTGGGCCGAGTGAGGAGCCAGCAGACCCAGCATTGGCGCACCTTTCTGCGCGGCCGCGTGGATGCCGTCTATCTTTCTCAACGCCAACATATCGGGCAGGTGCACGCCAGCATCGACCTACCCAACGACATCTATTTCGCGGGCGTCAGCCAGTTCCTGGCCTTCATTACTGAGCGTCTGCGTGAATTGCGCTCCGACGACTTGGCCGCCGCAGTGCGGCAGACGGCAGCCATCGGCAAGCTGATGCTGCTGGACACCTACGTCGTCATCGACACCATCGCGACGATCGCGCGCGACAAGATCGCGCTTCACGCCAAGGCCGTCATGGAGATGAGCACGCCGGTGACGCCCATCTGGGACAGCATCCTGCTGCTGCCGCTGGTGGGCATCATCGATTCCACGCGTACGGCCGACGTGATGACCAAGTCGCTCACGAAGATCGCCGAGACGCGCGCACGGGTTTTCGTACTCGACATCTCGGGCGTCGCCAGCGTGGACACCGGTGTCGCCAACCAACTCATCAAGATCACGAAGGCCACGCAATTCATGGGCTGCGAGGCCATCATTTCGGGCGTGTCTCCGTCCATCGCGCGGACCATGGTTGAACTGGGCGTGTCGGTCGGCGACATCCAAACGACCGCCACACTGCGCGATGCCTTCGAGATGGCGCTAAAGCGAGTCGGCAAGGCGATCTGAAACCTGCCTCCAACATGTTGGACGCCGACGACATTGAGCATGCCAGCCGGATCAGCGAGCTGGGCGGCATGCTCGTGGCCAATCTCCCGCCCGATATGGCGCCAGACCGCCTGGAGCGACTTGCGCAGGCCGTCTTGCAGCGACTGGCGTCGAGGCCCTGGCGGACGGTCGTGCTGGACTGTTCGGCCGTGCTCGTGATGGACAGCCATGACTTCGCGCGCCTGGCCGATCTGGGAGGCATGTGCCAGCTGTTGGGCGCCCGCGCCTATCTGGCAGCGCTGAATCCGGGCATCGCCATCCACCTCGCGCTCACACAATCGGAGGCTCCGGCGCTGCGCTTTTGTCGCGATCTGGATCATGCGCGCAGCATGGCCGAGGCGGAGGCGGCTTCATGAGCCCCGAACACCGACTTGTGGAGGCCCTAAGCCCGCCCGGCGGGCCGATTTACGGTGCGAAGGACGCTCTGACGGGTGAGCAGCAGGTGGTTTTCCGGCTGCGCAGCGAGCTGGACCTGCAGCTGGCGCTGAGCCATTTACCACGGACCGTGTTGCTGGCCGGCGTCGCCGAGGCGCAGCGCACGCTGCTGTGCACCATCGCTGCCGAACTCGGCAGCAACATGCTCAAGTTCGCGCATGGCGGCGATCTGCGCGTGTGCCGGTGCCAGAAGTCCGGCCAGGACATGATCGAAATCCTGTCCGAGGATACCGGCCCCGGCATCGCTGACGTGCCGGCTGCCGTGTGTGAACACTTCAGCACCGCGGGCACACTAGGCCTGGGTCTGCCTGGTGTGATCCGCATGGCGGACCAAGTTCACATTGAGACAGGCCCGGGCTGTGGCACGAGCGTGCGAGCCCTCACGTGCCTTGGGGAAGGACCACCTCAAAAGCGTGCACACCTGACTTATCTCCTCCGCCCGGGTGCGAAGCCGACGGCGCTCCAGATGAGTTGTGGCCGGGAAACCCGCCCCTGCCTGGGGCAACCTATTTCTGGCGATGCCATCGTGTTCCGGCAGATCACGAGCGGCCAGCTCCTTGTCGCGATGATTGACGCGTCCGGCCACGGGCCGCGCGCCAACGATCTGGTCATGCGCCTGGTGGCCCTGGTGGAGGGACATCCGCGACCGGACATCGTGCCGCTGCTCGAGGCCCTGCACCAGGCCTGCCGCAACACGGCTGGCGCCGCGGCGGGCGTGGCGCGTATCGATCCTGTGGCGCACCTGCTGCGCTATGCCGGTGTCGGCAATGTGCGCGCGCACTTGTTGGGGCCAGGATCTGGCGAACGGGCTTGGGCCGGCGTGTCGCGTAACGGCGTTCTCGGCGACCGTTTCCCGACACCCTTCGTGCAACAGGTCCGGCTTTCGCCGGGGCAGGTGCTGTTGCTCTGTTCGGATGGCGTCAGCGAGTCGCTGGGTGGCTTTCGCGGCGGCCTGCCAGGAACGAGCGATGCACCGGCCCTGGCCCATCAGGTGGTGAGCCAATGTGGCCAGGCCCTCGACGACGCAGCTTGTGCCGTGGTGAGGCTGGCATGACGGAGCGCGCGGTGCCCTTGGGTGAGGTGCGGCTCGGCGGCGCCTTTGCTCATGTCAATGCGCGACGAAAGCTGCTGAGCATGCTGGCCCGTTGCCACACTCTCGGCACGACTCAGGCGATCGGCTGCTGCAGCCTGCTGTCAGAGATCTGCGCGCCGGTGCTACGCCGCCTGCCAGCGCTCCGGCTGCGGGCCGATCTTGCGCCTGACGGGCGGTCCCTGCGCCTCGAGATCACCCCGGCCGGCACGCAGGACTGGCCGGACATCGCGCTGCCGGCCCATCTGGGCGCTGGCCTGGAGCTCGGCAGGGTGCGCAATGGCATCTACCTGCGCTGCCAGCTGACGGGCGCGCCGAGCCCGGGCGAGGTGGAGGCGATGCGGCAGCAGTTTCAGGAGGCGAGCCGCGAGGAGTTGTTCGAGCTGATCCAGGCGCAGAACCGCGAGCTCGCCGCGGCCAACGAACTGGCCGAAGCGGCAACCCGCGCCAAGAGCGATTTCCTGGCCAACATGAGCCATGAGATTCGCACGCCGATGAATGCCGTGCTCGGCATGACCTATCTGGCGTTGCAGACCGACCTGGATACGCGGCAGTTCGACTACCTGAACAAGATCCAGAGTTCGGGTCAGCACCTCCTCGCGATCATCAACGACATCCTCGACTTCTCGAAGATCGAGGCCGGTCGCATGGAATTGGAGCGGGTCGAATTTGACCTCGAGGTTGTGCTCGAGAACCTCGCCATGCTTGTGGGCGAGCGCGCCGAGGCCAAGGGGCTGGAGTTGCTGTTCGATGTCGATCCCCACATCGACTTCATGCTCGTGGGTGACGCTCTCCGGTTCGGCCAGATCCTCATCAACCTCACGAACAACGCGATCAAGTTCACCGAACAGGGCGAGATCGCGGTGCACGTGCGCAGCGTCGCTTTGCATGAAACGTCGGTGGAGTTGCGCATCGAGGTGTCGGATACCGGCATGGGCATGACGGATGAGCAGGCGCGGGGGTTGTTCCGATCGTTCCAGCAGGCCGACACCTCCGTCACGCGGCGTTTCGGTGGTACGGGCCTTGGATTGGCGATCTCGAAAGCCCTCGTCGAGCTGATGCATGGCCAGATCGGCGCGATCAGCGAGCCCGGCAAGGGCAGCACGTTCTGGTGCACGGCCAATTTCGGACGCGGGCATGCCAAACCTATGCTGCGGCCGGCTGCCGAGGTCGAGGGGCGACGGATCCTCGTCGTCGACGACCATGAGGGCACGCGCAACGCACTCATGCAGGTATTGCTGGGCATGGGCTTCAGCGTTGAGCAGGCCGAGGGTGGCGCCGAGGCTCTGCAGCGGATTCCGCGCGCCGCCGTCGCAGGCAAACCCTACGATGTGGTGCTACTGGACTGGCGCATGCCCCACATGGACGGTATCGAAGTGCGCCGCCAGCTATTGGCGCAGTCCGTGGGTCGGCCGCCGCCTTGCATCCTCCTCACAGGTTACGGGCGTGAGCAGGTGATCCGCGAGGCCGAACAGGCAGGCTTTGCAGGCGTGCTCATCAAGCCTGTATGCGCCAGCCTGCTTTCCAATACCGTCGATGGATTGTTGAACGTGCAAGTGCCCACGCTCGCCTCGGGACGCCATGTGGCCGTCGTACCGGTGGCGACGCGTTTCGAGGGCCTGCGAGTGCTGCTGGCCGAGGACAACGAGGTCAACCAGCAGGTGGTCACGGAGTTGCTGCACTCGGTGGGTGCAGCCGTGACCGTCGCGAGCAATGGCGAGGAGGCGTTGCGGCACCTGGAGTCGGGCGGGCACGATATCGTGCTGATGGACATGCAGATGCCGCTGATGGACGGGATGAGCGCGGCTCGCGCCTGGCGTCGCCGTGAGCGCGAAAGGAGCGACGGCAAGCACATCCCCATCTTGGCCCTGACGGCAAATGCGATGGCGGGCGACCGTGAGCGCTGCCTGGAGGCCGGCATGGACGACCACCTTGGCAAGCCCCTCGATCCCACCAGGCTTTTCGACCGTATCGAGCGCTGGTGCCCCGGCGCTGCAAGGGCGGCTCGCACCGCCCCCTGCACTCCTGGCGATGACCCGCCGTTGAATCTTGACGTCTTGCGCGACGGTGGGCTGGAGGTGGACCTGGCACTGGGCCGGCTCATGAACAAGACCGCCCTATATGCGTCCGTCGTCGAACGGTTCCGCAACGACCGCCAAGGCCACCTGCATCAGGTCACGCAGGCCCTGGAGTCAGGCGATCATGCCGCCGCGGTACGCGCGGCCCACACCGCCCGCAGCGTGGCGGGCCTGCTCGGTGCTGCACAACTGGCGCGGTCAGCGGGCCTCCTGGAGATGGCGCTGGAGCGGCATGATGATGCCGCCGCCACCCTCGCGCTGTCCCAGGGGCTCGATCTGCAGCAGGCTCTGCTGGCGCTGCTGGAGGGTGCAGCACGACGCGGGCCCGGCACGCCTTCGGCCTCTGATCCGAGCCGTGCTCGGGCGCAACTGCGAGTCTTCCGGCAACTCCTGGAAACAGACAACGCTCAGGCGCTGATCCTTTTTGATCGCGAGCGCGAGCTGTTGAGTCAAGTGCTGGGCGGTTCCGCCAGCGCTGTCGAGGATGCCATGCGACGGTTCGAGTTCCGGCGCGCGCTGGATATGCTGCCGCACTCCGGGTCTCGGTGAGGCGTCAGTGAGGCTGAGTCAACGGCTCCCGAAGCGGCGCAGGCATCGGGCGCGCGAGTCGCCCGCCGGGCCGCGTGCGGCGAACCCGTCGCTTCGAACCGAGGGGCTGGCCGTGGGCTCACGGGTAGGGAGGTAGGGCGACGGCCGTGCAGGCGGCGTCGAGGCGCCTGGATGTGCCGAACTCCTTATCTAAACTCAGGGCTATGAAATCGCGCGCCTTCGTTCCAGAGAAGCTTGACCTCGCCGCCTTCGCGCATGACGGCGCCAGCCTGGAGGGCGAATGGCCCGCGGCCGCGCTGGAGCGCCTGGCCGATGCGGCCGCGCCCGAGGCGCCGGCCACCGGCTGGCCGCCTCTGGGCTGGAGCCTGCACGGCGAGGTCCGCCGGCCCAAGGCCGCCGCTGCGCAGACCTGGCTGCATCTGACCGCGTCGGCCCAGGTCGCGCTGACCTGCCAGCGCTGCTTGAAGCCGGTGCCGGAGGCCATTGCCATCGATCGCTGGATCCGCTTCGTCGATACCGAGGCTGAAGCCGCCGCACTGGATGTGGACAGCGACGACGATGTGCTGGCCCTGCCGCGCCACCTCGATGCGCGCGAGCTGATCGAGGACGAGCTGCTGCTGGCCCTGCCGCTCGTGCCGCGCCACGAGCATTGCCCGGAGCCGCTGGCGGTTGCTGACGAAGAAGGCGAGCCCGTGCCGGAAGAGCGGCCCAACCCCTTCGCCGCGCTGGCCGCGCTCAAGCGCAAGGACGGCTGACGATCATGCCGAGCCTGCCGCTCCAGCCGCCTGTGAAGCGCGCGCCTTGGCGTTTTTGGCATCCGGTGCTACACTCATGGGCTTTTCTGCGGCCTGGAGTTCGAGCCTTGTTCTCACTCCCCGGGGTCGCAACCCCAAACCCCGCAGATTTCGGAGAATTTCATGGCCGTTCAGCAAAACAAGAAGTCGCCCTCCAAGCGCGGCATGCACCGTTCCCACAACGCCCTGGTGACCCCGGGCACGGCCATCGAGCCGACGACCGGCGAAGTGCATCTGCGTCACCACATCAGCCCCACCGGCTTCTACCGTGGCCGCAAGGTGCTGAAGAGCAAGGCCGACGCGGCCTGATGCTTCGCGCCGCCCGTGGGCGGCGTGCAACGATGAATCTGCCGACCCGGCCTGCGTTTCGCGCAGTGCCGGGTTTGGTCTTTTCTGAACCGTTTTTGCCCGGACCGCCGTCTCGATGACCCACGCGCCCCTGCCCGATCCTGTCCGCCTCGCCGTCGATTGCATGGGCGGCGACCACGGCCCTTCGGTCACGCTGCCGGCCTGCCGCGCCTTCCTCGACAAGCACCCCGGCGCCGAACTCATCCTCGTCGGCCAACCCGAGGCGTTGACCGCCGCCGCAGGCTGGCCGCGCTGCCGCATCGTGGCGGCCAGCGAGGTCGTCACGATGGACGACCCCATCGAGGTGGCGCTGCGCCGCAAGCGCGATTCGTCGATGCGCGTCGCCATCCAGCAGCTTAAGGAGGGCCGTGACGGCGAGCCGGCGGTGGCCCACGCCTGCGTGTCGGCCGGCAACACGGGCGCGCTGATGGCCGTAGCCAAGGTGCTGCTGAAGACGCTGGCGGGCATCGACCGCCCGGCGATCGCGGCGGTCATGCCCAATGCCAAGGGTCGTTTTACGACGGTGCTGGACCTGGGCGCCAATGTCGATTCCTCCGCCGAGAACCTGCTGCAGTTCGCGGTCATGGGCAGCGCGCTCGTGGGAGCCGTGGATGGCATCGAAGAGCCCAGCGTCGGCCTGCTCAATATCGGCGAAGAGGCCATCAAGGGCAGCGAGACCATCAAGCAGGCCGGCGAGCTGCTGCGTGCGGCCGGGGCTGCCGGCCAGCTGAACTTCCACGGCAACGTCGAGGGCAACGACATCTTCAAGGGCACGACCGACATCGTCGTCTGCGATGGTTTCGTCGGCAACGTGATGCTCAAGGCCTCCGAAGGCCTGGCCGGCATGATGGGCGGCTTCATCAAGGCGGAGTTCGGGCGCGACTGGCTCAGCAAGCTCGCGGCGCTGGTCGCGCTGCCGGTGCTGAACCGCTTCAAGCGACGTGTCGACCATCGCCGATTCAACGGCGCGGCACTGCTCGGTCTGCGCGGCCTGGTCTTCAAGAGCCATGGCTCGGCCGACGCCTTCGCCTTCGAGCAGGCATTGGCCCGCGCTTATGATGCCGCCCGCAACCGGTTGCTTGACCGGGTGCACGAGCGCATCGTCGGCACGCTGCAAGCGTCAGCGACCGATGCCGGACACAACACCGGAGACAGCGCGGCGACGGCCGCGCAGGCTGCATGACTTCCCCCCGCTATTCCCGCATCCTCGGCACCGGCAGTTTCCTGCCCACTGACCGGGTGACCAACCAGGCCCTGGCCGAGCGCCTCGCGGCCGACGGCATCGAGACTTCCGACGACTGGATCGTCGAGCGCACCGGCATCCGGGCCCGCCATTTCGCGGCCCCCGACCAGACCTCCAGCGACCTGGCCTTGCCCGCCGCACAGGCCGCGCTCGAGGCCGCCGGCGTCAAGGCCGAGGAGCTCGACCTCATCATCGTCGCGACGTCCACGCCCGACATGGTCTTCCCGTCCACCGCCTGCCTGCTGCAAAAGAAGCTCGGCGCCTTCGGTTGCGCCGCCTTCGACGTGCAGGCCGTCTGCGCGGGCTTCGTCTACGCGCTCAGCGTGGCCGACTCCATGATCAAGGCCGGCGCGGCCAGCAAGGCCCTGATCGTCGGTGCCGAGGTGTTCTCGCGCATCCTCGACTTCAAGGACCGCACGACCTGCGTGCTGTTCGGCGATGGCGCCGGCGCCGTCGTGCTGGGGGCCAGCGACACGCCGGGCATCCTCGCGACCGAGCTGCGTGCCGACGCGCGCCACTCCGACATCCTCTGCACGCCCGGCACCGTGTCCGGTGGCCAGGTCATCGGCTCGCCGCTGCTGAGGATGGACGGCCAGGCCGTCTTCAAGGTCGCCGTCGGCGTGCTGGAGAAGGTCGCCCGCTCGGTGCTCGACAAGGCCGGCCTGACCGATGCCGACATCGACTGGCTGATCCCCCACCAGGCCAATATCCGCATCATGCAGGGCACGGCCAAGAAGCTGCGCATGCCGCTGGACAAGCTCATCGTCACCGTCGACGAGCATGGCAACACCTCGGCCGCCTCGGTGCCGCTGGCGCTCGACGTGGCCGTGCGCAGCGGCCGTGTGCGGCGCGGCGACACCTTGATGCTGGAAGGCGTCGGCGGCGGCTTCACCTGGGGCGCGGCCCTGCTGAACTACTGAAATTCCCATGTCTGCACAATTTGCTGTCGTCTTCCCCGGCCAGGGCTCCCAGGCCGTGGGCATGCTGGATGCCTGGGGAGACCACCCCGAAGTCCGCCGTACCCTCGAAGAAGCCTCGGCCGCCCTGGGCGAGGACATGGCCGCGCTGATCCATGCCGGCCCCAAGGAGCAGCTGGACCTGACCACCAACACCCAGCCCGTCATGCTGACGGCCGGCATCGCCTGCTGGCGCGCCTTCGTCGCCGAAACCGGCGCAGTGCCCGTCGCCGCGGCCGGCCACAGCCTGGGCGAGTACACGGCGCTGGTTGCCGCCGGCGCGCTGAGCCTGGCCGACGCGCTGCCGCTGGTGCGCTTCCGTGCCCAGGCCATGCAGGAGGCCGTGCCGGTCGGCGCCGGCGCCATGTACGCCATCCTGGGCCTGGACGGCCAGGCCGTCCGCGAGGGCTGTGCCAAGGCCGCGGCCGAAACCGGCGAGGCCATCGAGGCGGTCAACTTCAACGACCCCAAGCAGACCGTCATCGCCGGCAGCAAGGCCGGTGCCGAGAAGGCCGCCGAGATCCTGAAGGCCATGGGCGCCAAGCGCGCGCTGCCGCTGGCGGTGTCCGCGCCCTTCCACTCCAGCTTGATGAAGCCGGCCGCCGAGCGCCTGAAGGACAGGCTCGCCACGGTGCAGTTCCAGGCTGCCGCCTTCCCGGTCGTCAACAACATCGACGTCGCCGTGACCGAGAGCGCCGATGCACTGCGTGACGCCCTCTACCGCCAGGCCTTCGGGCCGGTGCGCTGGGTCGAGGTCGTGCAGGCGCTCAAGGCCCGCGGCGTGAACCACCTCATCGAGGCCGGCCCCGGCAAGGTGTTGACCGGCATGGCCAAGCGCATCGACGCCGAGCTGCAGGCCGCCTGCGTCTTCGACCCCGCCTCGCTGACCGAGGCCCGCGCCCTGCTCGGAGGCTGAATCCATGACTGAAACTGCATCCAAGGGCGTCGCCCTCGTCACCGGCGCCAGCCGCGGCATCGGCCGCGCCATCGCGCTGCGCCTGGCCGAAGCCGGCTGGCGCGTGATCGGCACCGCCACGTCCGAATCCGGCGCCACCGGCATCACCGAGGCGCTCGCGTCCCACGGCGGCCGCGGCATCGTGCTGAACGTGACCGATGGTGCAGCCGCCCAGGCCGCCATCGATGACATCGTCGCCAAGGAAGGCGGCCTGCAACTCCTCGTCAACAACGCCGGCATCACGCGCGACATGCTGTCCATGCGCATGAAGGACGAGGACTGGGACGCCGTCATCGACACCAATCTGAAGGCGGTCTTCCGCCTCGCGCGCGCGGCCACCAAGCCGATGATGAAGCAGCGCGGCGGCCGTATCGTCAACATCACTTCCGTCGTCGGCGCCTCCGGCAATGCCGGCCAGGCCAACTACGCGGCGGCCAAGGCCGGCGTCGCGGGCCTGACCCGCTCGCTGGCCCGCGAACTGGGCAGCCGCAACATCACGGTCAACTGCATCGCGCCGGGCTTCATCGCCACCGACATGACCGAGGTGCTGCCCGAGGCCCAGAAGGCCGCGCTGCTGGCCCAGATCCCGCTGGGCCGCCTGGGTTCGGCCGACGAGATCGCCGCCGCCGTGGTCTTCCTCGCGTCACCGGGCGCGGCCTACATTACCGGCACCGAACTGCACGTCAACGGCGGCATGTTCATGTCCTGACCCCTGGTGGCCTGCGGACCCTTCCAGGCCACCCCGGCACCTTGAACTAGGGGTGCCACTCTAGAGCCCGTAGAATGGCGGGCTGTTTTCAGCAAACCCCTCCTGGAGGAGTCATGAGCGATATCGAAGCACGAGTCAAGAAAATCATCGCCGAGCAACTCGGCGTGGCGGAAGCCGACGTCACGAACGGGAAGGCATTCGTCGCCGACCTGGGCGCCGATTCTCTGGACACCGTGGAACTGGTGATGGCCCTCGAAGACGAGTTCGGCATCGAGATCCCGGACGAAGAGGCCGAGAAGATCACCACCGTGCAACTGGCGATCGACTACGCCGTCAAGCACCAGAAGGCCTGAGCGCCTTTTCGGCCTCAGCCCCTTCTCTCGCAACTCTCTGATCCGCACTGCATGACCCGTCGCCGCGTTGTCGTCACCGGTCTTGGCCTGATCAGTCCCGTCGGCAACACCGTTGCCGAAGGTTGGGCCAATATCCTCGCCGGTCGTTCCGGCATTGCCACCGTCACCCGCTTCGACGCCAGCATCCTGGCGTGCCACTTCGCGGGTGAGGTCAAGGGCTTCAACATCGAGGATTACATCCCCGCCAAGGAAGCCCGGCACATGGATGCCTTCATCCATTACGGCCTGGCGGCTGCGTTTCAGGCGGTGCGGGACTCCGGTATCCCCACCGGCGATCAACTGACCGAAGAACAGGCCGAGCGCATCGGCGTGCTCGTGGGCTCGGGCATCGGCGGCCTGCCGATGATCGAGGACACCCACACCGAGCTGATGAACCGTGGCCCGCGCCGCATCTCGCCGTTCTTCATCCCGGCCTCGATCATCAACATGATCTCGGGCCACGTCTCCATCAACTTCGGCTTCCAGGGCCCCAACCTGGCGATCGTGACAGCCTGCACCACGGGTCTGCACGCGATCGGGGAAGCCGGCCGCCTCATCGAGTACGGCGATGCCGACGTGATGATCGCGGGCGGTTCCGAAGGTGCGGTGTCGGCGCTGGGCATTGGCGGCTTCGCCTCGGCCCGGGCGCTCTCCACCCGCAATGACGATCCCGCGACCGCGTCCCGCCCCTGGGACAAGGACCGCGACGGCTTCGTGCTGGGCGAGGGCGCCGGCGTGCTGGTGCTCGAAGAGTACGAACACGCCAAGAGGCGCGGCGCCAAGATCTACTGCGAGCTGGTTGGCTTCGGCATGGGCTCGGACGCCTATCACATGACCGCGCCCAACGTCGACGGCCCCAAGCGCTCCATGCGCGCGGCGCTGCGCAACGCGGGCATGAACCCCGACCAGATCCAATACATGAACGCCCACGGCACGTCCACGCCGCTGGGCGACGTGAACGAGACCAACGCCATCAAGCTGGCCTTCGGCGACCACGCCAAGAAGATGGTCGTCAGCTCGACCAAGTCCATGACCGGCCACCTGCTGGGCGGCGCGGGCGGTATCGAGTCGGTCTTCACCGCACTGGCCATCCGCGACCAGGTCGCGCCGCCGACGATCAATATCTTCAACCAGGACCCCGAGTGCGACCTGGACTACTGCGCCAACGAGGCGCGGCCGATGAAGATCGATGTCGCGGCGAAGAACAACTTCGGCTTCGGCGGCACCAACGGCACGCTGATCTTCAAGCGCGTCTAAGCCCCAGCCGGCCGCGCGATGCGCCGCACGCCGCCCGTCGTCGTGCAACTGTCGCCGCAGCCCGCGGTGCAGGCCGTCGTGGCCCTCATCGCCACGCTCGCATCGGGCGGGCTGGCCGTCTGGGCCATCAGCCACCAGGACAAGGCCTGGCCCGTGCTGCTGGTCGTGCCATTCGTGGCGCTCTGGGCCTGGTGGGCCGCCGCTGTGCGGCCACGCAGCCTGCGCTGGGATGGGCAGGCCCGGTGGCTGGCCGAACCCCATCGCGATGACGAAACCGCCGTGCAAGTCGCCGTGCTGATCGACCTCGACGCATGGCTGCTGCTGCGCGCCGGCCCGGGGCCGCGCTGGCTGGCGCGGTCGCGGCACCAGCAGGCCGCGCATTGGGGTGCCCTGCGTGCGACCTTGTTCGCCGCGCCGGCAGTGCCGCAATGAGCAATCCCGACGCCGACGCGCTGCTGGTGCGCGAGGCCCAGGCCGGCAATCGGGCCGCCTTCGACATGCTGGTGCTGAAATACCAGCGCCGTGTCGAGCGCCTGCTCGCGCGCAGCGTGCGCTCGCCCGAAGACGTGGCCGACCTCTGCCAGGAAACCTTCCTGGCCGCCTATCGGGCGCTGCCGGCCTTCCGCGGCGAGAGCGCCTTCTACACCTGGCTCTACCGCATCGCCGTCAATGCGGCGCAGCGCCACCGCAGCCGGCACAGGCCAGCCGGGTCGCTGGATGACGAGGACGGAACTTTTGGCACCGAGGTGGCTCCAACCGAAGATGCGACCCCCGAAGCCTTGCTGGCGAGCCGGCAGCTGGCCCAGGGGCTGAATGCGGCGGTCGAGGCGCTGGCCGAGGACCAGCGCCGCGCCCTGCTGCTGCGAGAGGTGGATGGCTTGAGCTACGAAGAGATCGCCGACCTGCTGGACTGCCCGCCCGGTACCGTGCGCTCGCGCATCTTCCGCGCACGCGAGGCCGTGGCCGCGCGGCTCAGGCCGCTGCTGGGCGGCGGGGGAGGGCGGCGATGGTGAGCCCGGGTGATGAAGCGCTGAACGAGGCGCTGAACGAGGCGCTGTCCGCCGTGATGGACGGCCGCGCGACGCCGGCCGACTGGGCGCGCGTCAGCGAGGACTGGGCACGCGACCCGGCGCTGCGCGAGCGCTGGGCGCATTGGCATGCGGCCGGCGATGGCCTGCGCGCCGCCGAGTTGCCCGCCCTGCATCGCGACCCCGAGGCCTTGCTGGCGGCCCTGCATGCGCAATTGCCGGCGCCGGTTGTCGAGCATCCGCGTCGTCGCGACTGGCTGGCGCCGCTGGCTGTCGCGGCGGGCTTCGTCGCGATGGCTCTTGGCATCGGTGCGCTGAGGCCGGCCCAGGCTCCCGGTGAGGTCGTGGCCGCGGTGCCGGTCACATTGGCCCGCGCGCAGGGGCTTGGCGGTGCCAGCTTTGCACAGACCGCCGCAGGCCGTACGCTGCCTTCTATCGGCATCCTCGCGGGCGAGCCGGCGCCAGAGATCGTGGATTGGGAACTGAGCCTGCCCGAACCGGCCGCCTCGCGGCCCGTCGCTGAAGTCCCTGGCCGTTAGCCTTGCGTTGTTCCACCTGACCCCTTCGTTGTCGCATTCCTGGAAACTCAATATGCACGCTGAGAACCGCCCCCATCCCGCCCGTGCACGCCTGCTGCTGTCGGGCACGGCGCTGGCGCTCGCCTTCGCCTTTGGCCAGCCGACCGCCGCGGCCCAGGCCCGCGAGCTGCCGGACTTCACCGAGCTGGTCGAGCGCGTCGGCCCGGCCGTCGTCAACATCCGCACGGCCGAGAAGGTCAAGCTGGCCGACAACCAGGGCGAGATGAACGAGCAGATGCAGGAGTTCTTCCGCCGCTTCGGCATCCCCGTGCCCAACCAGCGCCGCGGCGCGCCGCGCGACGGCACGCCGGGCGGGGAAGACGATGCACCGACCCGCCGCGGCGTCGGCTCGGGCTTCATCCTCAGCGCCGACGGCTATGTGATGACCAACGCCCACGTCGTGCAGGGCGCCGACGAGGTCATCGTCACGCTGACCGACAAGCGCGAGCTCAAGGCCAAGATCATCGGTGTCGACCAGCGCTCCGACGTGGCCGTCGTCAAGGTCGAAGCCAGCGGGCTGCCGGTCGTGAAGATCGGCGACAGCAACAGGGCCAAGGTCGGCGAATGGGTCATGGCCATCGGCTCGCCGTTCGGCCTCGAGAACTCGGTGACGGCCGGCATCATCAGCGCCAAGCAGCGCGACACCGGTGACCTGCTGCCGCTGATCCAGACCGACGTGGCCATCAACCCCGGCAACTCCGGCGGCCCGCTCGTCAACATGCGCGGCGAGGTCATCGGCATCAACTCGCAGATCTACAGCCAGAGCGGTGGCTACATGGGCATCTCCTTCGCGATCCCGATCGCCGACGCGATGCGTGTGGCCGACGAACTGCGCGCCGGCGGCCATGTCGTGCGCGGCTTCCTCGGCGTGCTGCCCGACGACATCACCAAGGAAGTGGCCGAGGCCATCGGGCTGGGCAAGCCAGCTGGTGCCGTCGTGCGCAACGTGACGGCCGGCAGCCCGGCGGAGAAGGGGGGCGTCGAGGGCGGTGACGTCATCACCAAGGTCGACGGCAAGCCGGTGGACAAGGCCGCCGACCTGCGCCGCCTGATCGCCGCCGTGAAGCCCGGCGCCAAGGCGACGCTGACCGTGTTCCGCCGCGGCGGCTACAAGGACCTGGTCGTCACCATCGGCGAGGACGAGCGCAGCAAGCGCCAGGGCGCGGCTGCCGCGGCTGGTGATGGCGAGGCCGCGCCGGCCGCGGCGCCGAGTGCGGTCCTGGGCTTGAAGGTGTCGGAGCTGACCGAGGCCCAGCGCAAGGACCTGAAGATCAAGTCCGGGGTCAAGGTCGATGCCGCCACCGGCGCCGCCGCCCGCGCCGGCTTGCGCGAGGGCGATCTGATCCTGTCGGTGGACAACGTCGAGGTGGGCTCGGTCAAGGCCTTCCAGGCGCAGATCGCCAAGGCCGACAAGGCCAAGGTCATCAATCTGGTCGTGCGCCGGGATGACGTTGTCAGCTTTGTGCTGCTGAAGCCGACTCGCTGAGCGGGCGCCGGGGACGGGTCCTGCGGCCCATCCGAAGGCCGACTGCGTTGCCGTCGTTTATGGCTGAGACAGTGCCCATCGGCAGCCATTCGCTGTTCAAGGACGCGTGATCTCGCGATCGCGAGACTACCCTCGTAGCCGCCGACATGCTGAGGCCGGCAGCTACCAGCGACAGGCTTCACGGGCAGCGGTTCGCGACGCGAGGCGATGGACGAGGTCGTCGACTGGCTGTCGTTCTACAACCATCGACGGCTCCACTCGTCGCTGGGCTACGTCAGTCCGATGCAGTTCGAAAGGGCATGGCTTGCCGCCCAACAAAGGCAAGCCGCGTAATGGTCTCAGCTATGTGATCCGGGAAACGCGGGCAAGGTCACCTCAGGCTGCGGCGCGAGCCAAGTCAAAGACTTGGCCGTCCCTAAGCTGCACAACCCGCTGTGCCCCAGCGATGGTCTCGGGGCGATGCGCGACAATCAGCCGAGTCAGCTGCAACCGAGTGATCGCCGACGCCACAGCACGCTCATTGCCCAAGTCTAAATGGCTTGTTGCTTCATCGAGGGCCAGCACTCGCGGCTGCTTGTATAGAGCTCTGGCCAGTAGTAGGCGTTGCTTCTGTCCGCCCGAGAGACCTGAGCCGAGGTCACCCACTAGCGTCTGGTACCCCATTGACATTCTGGCGATGTCTTCATGCAGCTGGGCGATTCGAGCGCATGTCTCGATGCGAGCCTGATCTGGCCGCAAGTCGAAGAAGCCGATGTTGTCGGCAAGGCTGCCAGTAAGCAGCACGTCCTCCTGCATCACGGTACCAATCTGGCGTCGGTAGTTGGCAATGCCGAGATGGCGAATCGGTCGGCCCCCATATAACACCTCTCCCTCCGTGGGCTTGAGGAGCCCCAGCGCTATTTTGAGCAACGTAGTCTTTCCAGCGCCTGAGACGCCCACAATAGCTACACACTGGCCCGCGTCAATTTTGAAAGTCGCGTCCTTAAGAATCCATGGCTCGCCCTCGCTATAGCGAAAACTGACGCCGCGAAGCTCAATGCATGGATTCAAGTGTGAGAGATCGTTTGCTGGGGCCTCGTCTGGCTCGGGTGGTTCTAAGCAGATATCAGCTAAACGTTCAGCGTGTAGGCCAAGCATTTTGAGCTCAACTGCATAATTAATTAAGGCTGAAACCCGACCAGAAAACTGGCTTTTGTAACTTATAAAGGCATACAGCATGCCGATAGTCATCCCTGCGCCTGAACTCACGCTACCATTTACCATGCCACTCATGACAAGCTTGGCACCCAGCCAGAGCACCAACAGGTTCTCCAAGCCAGAAAGGAAGGTGTTTGCTGTCGAGAAGATCATGCTCATTCTTGCTGTGCGCACGTCGCGATTTTGTACTTCTACGACAAGATTCTGCCAGCGAGCCCGGCGCTCCTGTTCTCGGCCAAATAGCTTCAAGGGCGTGATTGCGCGAAGCGTTTCCAAGAAATGGGTGTTTTCTCTAGCGGCGACGACCAGTCGCTCTGCGGAGGCATTGCGAAAGGGGCCATAGGAGGCCCAACGCAATACGCCGTACAGCACCACTGACCCTACGGTAATCGCCGCGAGCATGGGAGCATAGACAAGCATCATGACCAAGGCTGCAACTGCCATCAATCCATCTAGGATTGCCTCAATTACCGAAGTGGTTAAAGTTTGCTGAATTGCACTAACTGCGCCGAAGCGAGAGGTAATGTCACCTAAATGTCGCTTCTCGAAGAACTCAACTGGCAAACGCACCAAGTGCGCGAAGACAGTCCCCGTCAACTGCAGCGAAAGCGTCTGGCCGAGCACGATGACCATCCAAGAGCGACTCAGACTGATCAGAGTCTGTACAACAAGCAGTAGGCCGAAGCCCAAAACGAGGACAGTCAATAGATCGCGGTCTCCTGACGTCAGCACCTCGTCCACGACCATTTGATTTAGTAGTGGGGCGGCGATGGCGAAGAACTCCAGCACCACCGCGACACAGAGGATTTGCAGGAGTGCACGCTTCAAACCTGTGACCTTGCCAGTCAGCGCCGATAAACTGACGCGTGGGGCGTAGACTTTGGACGTTAATTCACCGATCGGTGTGACTTCTAAAGCCACACCAGTGAAATGTCTGGATACTTCGGAAATGGTAAGTCTACGCTTGCCGACGGCAGGGTCGAGTATTAATGCTTGACTGCCGGAAACCTTCTCCAGAACCACAAAGTGATTCAGATCCCAATGCAATATACATGGGAGACGTAAGGCTCCAAGTTCTTCGAGCTCCAGGCGGACCGCTCGAGGCGCAAAGCCTAACGCTGCTGCAAAGCTACTCAGTTGCTGTAGCGTTACTCCCTTTAAGCCAACCGAAAAGCGACGGCGCAATTCCGATAGATCCTGCTGTAAGTTGTGGGCGCTACATACCATAGCGAGACTAGCGAGACCACATTCACTGGCGTGAGATTGAAGCTGTAGACGCATTGTCATCAATCAATAGTCATGTTCCTGAATCCGTGACTGTTGCCCGAGCTGGGAGCGGCAAGTCGTTGATCTGGCGCGTGAATTGCGCGTAGCAAGGCGCTGGCGGTGGACACCCTG
>NZ_SMBU01000021.1 GCF_004342485.1 Roseateles saccharophilus | reverse complement strand
TCCCGCGATGACCGCGGCAGCGTTCTCACGAACGCCCCCAACGTTCCTGGGACATCAAGCCCTGGCAAGCCTCAGACAGCGACGGTCATAACAGCCGGCATGCGCATCGTCGGTTTCGTCGATGCCGGCCTGGCCAATGGCGGCGCGACGGTGACGGTGGAGTCGGCTGGCGTGCCGGTGCGCGCGACGCCGACCGACGCGACCGGCAAGTTCGTGCTCTACCCGGTGCCGGCAGGCAGCTATGACCTGGTCGTCACGGCCGCCGGCCGCGCGAATGCGGTCGTCACCGGCGTGCCCGTCACGACGACCGCCTACACCTATGTCGGCAGCGACACGGTGCGACTGTCACCGCCCGCCTCGGCCGCGTCGGCGGTGGTCAGCGGCACGATCACGCTGGCCGGCTCGACGGCCAACACCGGAGGCAGCGTGCGCGCCGTGCAGGCCCTGACCGGCGGTCCGAGCGTGGAGGTGGCCTTCGCGAACGCCGACGCCGCGAGCGGCGCCTACTCGATGCGGCTGCCGCTGGCCGCACCGGTGCTGACGCCCTATGCCGCTATGCCCACCAGCTTCACCTGGACCAGCACGCCGGCCGATGCAGCCAAGTACCACCTCGAGGCCCTGGCCACCGGCGTGACGACGCCCAAGACCCAGGACCTGACGCTCACCACCGACACGGTGCTGAACTTCGGCTTCTGATCGGTCGATCGGCAAACGCGAAGGGCGCCATCGGCGCCCTTCGCTGTTTCAGTGCCCGCGCAAATCAGCGCGTCAGCGGCAGGCCTTCGCCGGACGAGGCGGCCTTCAGGTCGGCGCGGCGCGCGCCGGTGAAGCGCTTGGCCCAGTAGGCATCGCGCATGTCCTCCACGCGCACGGCGCTGCCGGTGCGCGGCGCATGGATGAACTTGCCCTCGCCGACATAGATGCCGACATGGCTGAAGGTGGCACGCATCGTGTTGAAGAACACCAGGTCGCCGGGCTTGAGGTCGTCGCGGCGGATAGCCAGCAGGCTGCTGTCCTTGGCCTGCTCGTCGGCACGGCGTGGCAGCACCAGGCCCACGCTCATCTCGAAGATGTGGCGCGTGAAGCCGCTGCAGTCAAAGCCGTTCTCGACCGAATTGCCGCCCCGCGTGTAGCGCACGCCGAGGAAGTTCATCGCCGACAGCACCAGGTCGGAGGCGGTGTCGCGCACGCTGCTCAGCAGCCGTGCGGGCGCGCTCTGCTCGCTGCTGTTCAGCAGGCCGCGTTCGCTGAGGAAGCGGCTGACCGCGTCGCCCGCGTTGTTGGTGGCGGTTGCCGGCTTGGCGGCCGGCGCGGCCTTGTCCGTCGCGGCCTGCTGCTGTTGCTGTTGCAGGCTCTGGCCGTAGGCGCCCATCATCGTGCCCGGGGGCGGCGTCGTCGCGGCCTGGGCCACGCCCTGCGCCTGCGCCATGGCGCAGCCGGCGGCCAGCAGGCCGGCAGCAGCGATGCGATTCAGCAGGGCAGCGGAGAAAACCAGGGACATTCGGGACGGGAGGCGGGAACCAGGTGCGGGCCGCAAGCGGCCGCGATAGCGGAGAAGGGACAGCGGCGCGCAGCGTAGGAGGGCGCCCGGGCAGCGTCAACCGAAGTGGACGTAAAGCTTGTAATTTTCAGGGCAAACCCCGGCTTGGCCGAGAATTTTCTCGGTGGAAACCCTGAATTCTGTCACGCCACACGGGTCAGACTCTTGTCAGTGCCTGCGCTCCACACTCGCGGCATGACGCAGCAGACCTACGCCGAATTCCACGCCCGCTCACTGGCCGAGCGCGATGCCTTCTGGGCCGAGCAGGCCAGGCGCATCGACTGGCAGACGCCGCCGCAGCAGATCTGCGACGCCAGCAATCCGCCGTTTGCGCGCTGGTTCGTCGGCGGCACGACCAACCTCTGCCACAACGCCGTGGACCGCCACGCGGCGGCCCGGCCGGACGGCCGCGCGCTGATCTGGGTGTCGACCGAGGTGGGCAAGGAAGTGGTCTACAGCTTTGCGCAGCTGCAGGCCGAGGTCGAGGCCATGGCCGCCATCCTGCAGGCCCAGGGCGTGGGGCAGGGCGACCGCGTGCTGATCTACATGCCCATGATCCCGGAGGCCGCGTTCGCGATGCTGGCCTGCGCGCGCATCGGCGCGATCCATTCTGTCGTGTTCGGCGGCTTCGCGTCGGTGAGCCTGGCGAGCCGCATCGAGGACGCCGCGCCCAAGCTCGTCGTCAGCGCCGACGCGGGCAGCCGCGTGGGCAAGGTGCTGCCCTACAAGCCGCTGCTGGACGAGGCCATCTCGCTGTCGGCCCACAAGCCGGCCGGCGTGCTGATGGTGGACCGCGGCCTCGCGCCCTTCGCGCGCGTGGCGGGGCGCGACCTGGACTATGCCGAGCTGCGCAGCCAGCACTGGGGCCGGCGCGTGCCCTGCGTCTGGCTGGAGTCCAACACGACGAGCTACACGCTCTACACCAGCGGCACGACGGGCAAGCCGAAGGGCGTGCAGCGCGACGTGGGCGGCTATGCGGTGGCGCTGGCCACCAGCATGGACTACATCTTCGGCGGCAAGCCCGGCGAGACCTATTTCTCCAGCAGCGACATCGGCTGGGTCGTCGGCCACAGCTACATCGTCTACGGGCCGCTGCTGCAGGGCATGGCCACGCTGATGTACGAGGGCACGCCCGTCAATCCGGACGCCGCCGTGCTGTGGCGCCTGGTGGAGAAATACCAGGTGACGGTGATGTTCAGCGCGCCGACCGCGGTGCGCGTGCTGAAGAAGCACGATGCCGCGCTGCTCAAGCGCCACGACCTGGCCAGCCTGCGTGCGCTCTTCCTGGCCGGCGAACCGCTGGACGAACCGACCGCGCGCTGGATCGCAGACGGCCTGGGCGTGCCCATCATCGACAACTACTGGCAGACCGAGACCGGCTGGCCGCTGCTGACCGTGGCCAACCATATCCCTGGCGTGGCGCCCGTGCCGACGCGTTTCGGCTCGCCCGGCATGCCGATGTACGGCTACGACGTGAAGCTGCTCGACGAGAACAGCGGCGAGGAACTGACCGAGCCCGACCGCAAGGGCGTGCTCGTCATCGGCCACCCGCTGCCGCCGGGCTGCCTGCAGACGGTCTGGGGCGACGACGCCCGCTTCGTCAACACCTACTGGAAGAGCGTGCCGGGCCGCGAGGTCTATTCCACCTTCGACTGGGGCCTGCGCGACGCGGACGGCTACACCTTCATCCTCGGCCGCACCGACGACGTCATCAACGTGGCCGGCCACCGCCTGGGCACGCGGGAGATCGAGGAATGCATCTCCGGCCATGCGGCCGTGGCCGAGGTCGCCGTCGTCGGCGTGGCGGACGCACTGAAGGGCCAGGTCGCCATCGCCTTCGCGGTGCTGCGCGACCCGGTGCAGGCCTCGCCCGCGCTGGAAGGCGAGATCATGAAGCATGTCGATGCCCAGCTCGGCGCTGTGGCCCGCCCGGCGCGCGTGCATTTCGTGACCCTGCTGCCCAAGACCCGCTCCGGCAAGCTGCTGCGCCGCGCACTGCAGGCCGTGGCCGAGGGGCGCGACCCGGGCGACCTGACGACGCTGGACGACCCGACGGCGCTGGCCCAGGTAAAAACCCTGCTGCAGAAATAAGGGTGTGCCGAACGGCCGGCGGCGGCCCGGCCCGCAGAATCGCGGCCTTCCCAAAGGAGACGCGATGAAACCCGTCCTGACCACCATGGCCGCGTTGGTGCTGAGCGCCGCGGCCGCACAGGCTACGCCGCAGCTGCCTGCCCCCAACTTCCCCGGCTTTGGTTCCGTCACCGACCTGAACAAGGCCTGTGACGAAGGCCTCAAGGGTGCCAGGCAGCGCGTGGCACAGCTGGAGAAGCGCAAGGTCGACGCGGGCTGGCTGGCCGCCTTCGACGACCTGTCGGTCTACCTCGAGGACAAGCAGAACCCGACCGACTTCGTCCTCAACGTCCATCCCGACAAGGCCGTGCGCGATGCCGCCCAGGCCTGCTCGCTGCGCTGGGCCGACTTCGGCTCCAGCCTGGGCCAGAACGAGAAGATCTACCGCGCGCTGCAGAAGGCGCCCAAGGCCGACGGCGTCGACGCCGAGTTCGTGCGGCTGGCCTCGGGCCAGTTCGAGGACAGCGGCGTGGCCCTGCCCAAGGCCAAGCGAGCCCGCGCCAAGCAGATCCTGGACAAGCTGACCGAGCTGGACCAGCAGTTCAACAAGAACATCCGCGATGCCGGCACCCGCGTCGCCTTCACCGAGGCCGAGCTCAAGGGCGTGCCGGCCAGCGTGTGGGAAAAGGCCAAGCGCGACGACCAGGGCCGCATCCTGCTCGGCGTGGACTACCCGAGCTATGTGCCCGTGATGCGCAGTGCCGAGAGCGGCGTGGCCCGCGAGCGCATGTGGCGGGCCAAGACCAACGAGGGCGGCCAGCCCAACCTCGACCTGCTGGCGCAGATCGCCACGCTGCGCGGCGAGTACGCCCGGCTGTTCGGCTTCGACAACTATGTCGACTTCAACCTGCGCCGGCTCATGGCCAAGGACAGCGCGACGGCGACGCGCTTCCTCGACTCGGTGGCCGGCGCCGTCGATGCGCGCGAGAAGGCCGAGCTGCAGGAACTGCGCGCCGACAAGGCCAGGCATCTGGGCCAGCCGCTGGAGCAGACCCGGATCGAGCGCTGGGATGCGAGCTTCTACAGCGAGCGCGTGAAGCGCGAGAAGTTCAGCGTCGACCAGAACGCCTTCCGCCCCTACTTCCCGCCGCAGCAGAGCCTGGAGTTCGCGCTGCACGTCATCGAGAAGATGATGGGCGTGAAGTACGAGCGCATTGACAACAAGCTCTGGCACGACGAGGCCCAGACCTATGTCGTCAGCGACGCGGCCAGCGGCAAGCCCATCGCCCAGCTCTACGTCGACCTCTACCCGCGCGACGGCAAGTACAACCACGCCGCCGTCTGGCCGCTGCGCGGCAGCGCGACGCGCATAGCCCGCACGCCGGCCGCGGCTCTGGTCGTCAACTTCGACCGCAGCGGCCTGACGCTGGACGAGGTGGAGACCCTGCTGCACGAACTCGGCCACTCCGTGCACGCCGACCTGTCCAGTACACGCTACACCAGCCTGGCCGGCACGGCCGTCGTGCACGATTTCGTCGAGGCGCCTTCGCAGATGCTGGAGGACTGGGTCTACGACAAGAAGGTGCTCAAGCTGATGCAGGAGGTCTGCGCCTCTTGCCGGCCCGTGCCGGACGAGATGGTCGACCAGGCCGTGGCCGCCAAGAACTACGGCAAGGGCATGCAGTTCGGCCGCCAGCACCTGTACGCGAGCTACGACCTGGCGCTGCACCAAAGCCCCAAGCCCGAGCCGCTTCCGCTGTGGGCGCGGATGGAGGGCGCCACGCCGCTGGGCTATGTGCCCGGCACGATGTTCCCGGCCGGCTTCGCCCACATCGCCGGCGGCTATGGCGCGGGCTACTACGGCTATCTGTGGAGCCTGGTGGTGGCCATGGACCTGCGTACCGCGTTCGCGGCCGACAAGCTCTCGCCCGAGGTCGGCCTGCGCTACCGGGAACGCGTGCTCAGCCAGGGCGCTCAGAAGCCCGCCGCCGAACTGGTCAAGGACTTCCTCGGCCGCGAGTCCAACTCGCAGGCCTTCTTCGACGACCTGAAGAAGTGAGGCTCAGCCGCCGCAGCTGCCCGAGCCGCAGCTGTGCGCGGCGCCGGCCGCCACCGGTTCGCGGCACAGGCCGGTGACCGGGTCGAAGCCGCGCTGCTCCATCGTGAACACCAGGGCGGCGTCCATCATCTCGGCGTGTTGCGGGAACCACTGCGCCAGCTCGCAGCGCAGGATGGTGAGCGGCTCGCGGTCGTTCAGCTCGTTGGCATAGCGCAGCGCCTCGCGCATCACGCGCAGCACCATCGCATGCTGGCTGGCATGGCAGTTCTGCGGCTCGAAGCCGCAGCGGGCCATCCAGTCCTCCTCCATCGCGAAATGGGCCTCGGTATGGGCCAGCAGCGCGTGGTAGGCGGGCAGGGCGTCGCCGCCGCCATCCAGCGCGGCGCCGAAGGCGTTCAGCAGTTCGACGAACTCCTGATGGGTGGTGTCCAGCTTGGGGCTGTTCAGGACGAGGGATTCGGTCCAGGCAAGGGTGCTCATTTGACGGATGCTAGGTGGCGGGGCTCGCGAGGGTCTTGAGCCAGCTCAAAGGGGGCGGAGCCGTGCGCAGCACTGACCGCGAGAAGCGCTTGACTTTGCCGTTGCGTGAAGGATGACAGTGGCCGCTCCCGCAACTTCACCAGAGCTTTCACCATGCTCCAGATTCACGGCGTCCCCATCTCGGTCCATACGCGCAAGGTCATTGTCGCAGCCATCGAGAAGGGCCTTCCCTACGAGCTTCGGCAAGTCGTCCCGGTCGTGCCGGACAGCCTTCCGGCCAACTGGCGGGCCGTCAGCCCCACGGGCCTGATCCCGGTCATCTCCGACGGCGATTTCACCCTCGGCGATTCGGCCGCCATCTGCGCATACCTGGAACGCGCCCATCCGCAGCGGCCGCTCTACCCCGCCGAGCCCCGGGCATTGGGGCGGGCGATGTGGTTCGAGAACTATGCCGGCGGCACGATCTTCAGGCACATCGTCCACCCGCTGTTCATCGAGGTCTTCGTGCAGCCGAACGTGAACAGGATCGCGCCAGATCAGCAGAAGATCGACGCGGTCCTGAACACCGCGCTGCCCGAGACCTTCGGCTACCTCGAATCGGAACTCGGCATGAGCAGGTTCCTGGCCGGCGACACCCTGTCGATGGGCGACGTGGCGGTGGTCTCGAACCTGATCACCTTCCAGTACATCGGCTTCAGGCTCGATGCGGCCCGCTATCCCAGGTTGGCGGCGCTGTTCCAGGACGTGGTCATGTACCCGGCCGTCCGCGAGGCGATCCAAAAGGAGCAAGCCACCGTACAAGGCATGGGCCTGAACGGCGATTGCGTTCGCGCCGCGCTGAACTGACCCTCACTCCGGGCGGAAACCGACATGTTTCGAATTGGCGACTTTTCGCGCATCGCCCGGGTTTCCGCCCGCCTGCTGCGCTTCTACGACGAGCTCGGCCTGTTCGTGCCCGCCCATGCCGATGCCTCCAGCTGCTATCGCTACTACACGCTGGCGCAGCTGGCCCAGCTCAATCGCATCACGGTGCTCAAGGAGCTGGGATTCAGCCTCGATCAGGTGCGCGACATCCTGAAGTCCCAGGTGAGCGCGGCGGAATTGCGCAGCATGCTGCTGCAGCGGCGCAACCATGCCGAACGGGCTTTGGCCGCGGAGGTGCAGCGCCTGCGCCATATCGAGACGCGCATCGCCCAGATCGAGGCCGACGGCCGGCTGTCCTCCGAAGACGTCGTGGTCCGCGCGGAACCCGCGCATCGACTCCTGTCGATGCGCCACAGGGTCGCCTCGTTCGGCGAAGCCCAGGAAATGATCGGCCTGCTGCGGCAGTTGGTGCGCCCTATCCTGCCGAAGCGCCACGGTGGGCCGCTCGTCGTGGTCGCGCACTCGCTCCAGTTCGATCAGGAGGCGCTGGACCTGGAGTTCGGCTTCGCGCTCGACACCGACGCGGCGGTTGCGCTGCCGCGAGGCTCGGTCCTGACGTGGAGCGAGCTTCCGGCCATCGAGCGCATGGCGGTCTGTGTACGGACCGGTGGGCCGGAGGACGCGCATCTGGTGACCGCGCGCATCGGCGCCTTCCTGGCCCAGAACGGCGACGCGCTGGACGGACCGGGGCGCGAGCTGTTCCTGCGTCTGCCCGAGCCGGACGCGATGCACGAGTCCGTCGTCGAGATGCAGTTCCCGATCCGGCCCGCAAGCCCGCGCGCCGGCCCCTGAAGCGTTAGGCCAGGCGAGTGCGGTGCCGCGCGACCTGCGCGCGCACCTGGGCCGGCGCCGTGCCGCCCAGCACGTTGCGCGCGTTCAGCGAGCCTTCCAGCGACAGCACGTCGAACACGTCGGCCTCGACGCGGGCGTCGAAGGTCTGCAGCTGTTCCAGCGTCAGCGCGGCCAGATCCACGCCCTGCTGGGTCGCGGTCTTCACGGCATGGGCGACGACCTCGTGCGCGTCGCGGAAGGGCAGGCCCTTCTTGACGAGGTAGTCGGCCAGGTCGGTCGCGGTGGCATGGCCCTTCAGCGCGGCGGCGCGCATGGCTTCGGGCTTCACGCGCAGGCCGGCCAGCATGTCGGCAAAGATGCGCAGCGTGTCCTTCAAGGTGTCCACCGTGTCGAACAGCGGCTCCTTGTCCTCCTGGTTGTCCTTGTTGTAGGCCAGGGGCTGGCCCTTCATCAGCGTGACCAAGCCGACGAGGTGGCCGACGACGCGGCCCGTCTTGCCACGCGCCAGTTCGGGCACGTCGGGGTTCTTCTTCTGCGGCATGATCGACGAGCCGGTGCAGAAGGCATCGGGCAGCGCGATGAAGCCGAAGTTCTGGCTCATCCACAGGATCAGCTCCTCGGACAGGCGCGAGATGTGCAGCATCACCAGCGTGGCAGCGGCACTGAACTCGATCGCGAAGTCGCGGTCGCTGACCGCGTCCAGGCTGTTCTGGCTGCAGGCCTCCATGCCCAGCGTGCGGGCCACGCGTTCGCGGTCCAGCGGGTAGCTGGTGCCGGCCAGGGCCGCGGCGCCCAGCGGCAGGCGGTTCACGCGCCTGCGCGCATCCGCGAGGCGCTCCGAATCCCTGGCGAACATCTCGACATAGGCCAGCAGGTGATGGCCGAAGCTGACCGGCTGGGCCACCTGCAGATGGGTGAAGCCGGGCAGGATGACATCGGCATGCCTGTCGGCCTGCTCGACCAGCACGCGCTGCAGGCCACCGAGCAGGCCGGAGATCTCGTCGATCTCGCCGCGCAGCCACAGGCGCACGTCGGTGGCGACCTGGTCGTTGCGGCTGCGGCCGGTGTGCAGGCGCTTGCCGGCGATGCCGACGCGCTCGGTCAGGCGCGCCTCGATGTTCAGGTGCACGTCCTCCAGGTCCAGCTTCCACTCGAACTGGCCGGCCTCGATCTCGGCGGCGATCTCGTTCAGGCCGCGCTGGATGGCGGCGTGGTCCTCGGCGCTCAGGATGCCCTGGGCCGCCAGCATCTCGGCATGCGCCAGGCTGCCGGTGATGTCGGCACGCCAGAGGCGCTGGTCGAAGCCGACGCTGGCCGTGTAGCGCTTGACCAGGTCGCTCATCGGCTCGGAAAACAGGGCGGACCAGGCTTGGGACTTGTTGGCGAGTTGGTTGTCAGACATGGGGCAGGCGTCGGAATTCGGCGCGCACAATGCGCCGCAACCCGTGATTATCGAGCCCCTCGTATGCGTCTGTTCAAGCGCCGCAGGCCCGAGCCCCGCCACAGCGTCTGGCACGACTCCCTGCAGGTCAGCCAGTGGCTGGGGTTTGCGGCCACCGAGATGCCGGAGCTGAACTCCGCGCCGCTGCTGGACCCGACCCGCGCCTTCGATGTCTGCCATGTCGGCCTGGTGCTGCGCGCCGTGCTGGGTGTGCAGCTGCTGCTGGGTCTGGGTGCGGCCCTGGTGGCAAGCAACTTCTGGCAATGGCTGATGCTGACGGCCAACGGCACCGTCGTGACCCTGTTCGCGGTGCTGTCCTGGCTGCTCATCGTCTGCGCGGCCAAGCGGCTGTGGCCGCGCCTGCCCGAGCCGGCGCAGTGGCTGGCGCTGATGGGCCTGGGCGCCGCCACCGCCATCTCCGGCTTTGCGCTGCTGAACCTGGCCGGCGACGAGCCCGCGCTGTCGTGGCGCTGGGGCAGCGTCGCCGCCACCGGCGCCAGTGGTGCGGCCATGCTGCTGGCCTGGCTCAAGCTGCGCGAGCGCAGCCAGCGCCCGGCCGATGCGCTGGCCCAGCTCGTCGAGCTGCAGTCGCGCATCCGGCCACATTTCCTGTTCAACACGCTGAACAGCGCCATCGCGCTCGTGCAGATCGACCCGGCCCGTGCCGAGGGCGTGCTGGAGGACCTGGCCGAGCTGTTCCGCGTGGCCCTGGCCGATGCGAGCGCCTCGGTCACGCTGGGCGAGGAGATCGAGCTGGCCAGGCGCTATCTGGCCATCGAGCAGATCCGCTTCGGCAGGCGCCTGTGCGTCGTCTGGCATCTCGACCCCGAGGCCGACGCGGCCCGCGTGCCGCCGCTGCTGCTGCAGCCGCTGGTGGAGAACGCCGTGCGCCACGGCGTCGAACCCAACGACGAAGGCGGCGAGATCGAGGTTACGACGGCCCGGCGCGGTACCGAGGTCGAGATCCGCGTCATCAACACGGTGGGCGGGCCGGCCCGCACGGCCGGCCACGGGCTGGCACTGCGCAATGTGCGCCAGCGCCTGCGGCTGATGCACGACGTGGCGGCGCGCTTCGACATCGAAGCCGTCGACGGGCGCTTCTCCGTGCACATCGTCGTGCCGGCCTGAGCCCTGCGGGCACAGGCCGGCACGAGCCGTCAGTTCTCCAGCCGGCCGTCCTCGAACAGGTTGGGCAGCACGGCGGTGCCTTCCTTGCGGACAGCGTCGAGCAGCGAGGGCTTCAGGCCCAGGGCCTTGACGATGGTCGGCGCCACCTGCTTGGTGCCGACCGGGCTGCGCACGAGCCGGTGCTCCAGGCCGGGGTGGGAGACGAGCAGGGCCACATGGCCGTCCTCGGGCGCGAAGCCGCCGTGCTCCATGTCCTTGCCCTTGCTCTTCGTGTAGATCACGCCGGGGTTGGGCTGGACCATGATGTCCGGCGTGCGGCCGTCCGCCGGATTGCCGAACTTCTGCGGCATCTTGCTCAGGTCGATGACGGCGCCGCCGTTGTCGGCGCAGATGCCGTCGCCGCTGACGCGCAGCTTGCTCACCGGGTCCACCGTCGGGCAGGCCGTGTTGGCCTGCAGCAGGTTGACGGCCTGGTCGCGCTGGCTCTGGTCGGCCAGCCAGATGAAGGCCACGTCGTCGGTCGTCACCGAGCCGTAGACGACGTTGTTGCCGGTGACCGGATCGCTACCGCTGGCGCCGCCGACCAGCGTGCCCAGCGTCGGCGACACGCGGTCGCCGATCTTCTTCAGGCGCGAGTAGTCGGCCGGCGACTGCCCGTGCTTGGCGCTGATGATGAACAGCGTGCGCTCGCGCAGGTGGCGGGCCTTCAGCGCTGCGCTCATCTGGCCGATGGCGTCGTCGATGTAGGCGATGGCGGCCTTGACATGGTGGCTGGGCGTGAACGCCGCGTCCACATAGCCGCCGCCCTCGCTGTTGAGCGCCTTCTGCGCGACGCTCAGCGTCTGGAAGTTGGTGCCGAAGACGGTGGGCACCGGCGCGGCCTTCGCACCGGTGGAGTCCCTGCCGTTGATCTGGTTCAGCACATTGCGCAGGTGGATGTTGTCGAAGGTCTCGGTGTGCAGATAGGCCGGGTCGGTGGCGGTGTTGCCGCTGAAGGACTGGGTGTAGTCGCTGCCGCCGGGGTTGGCCGCGCTGACCGAGGCCGGGTCGATCGAGTTGATCTCGGTGCGGGCCAGGTCATCCACGCCTTTGCCGGACGGGCCGTTGACCCAGTCCGTGCCCCAGGCATGCTTGTCCGACCAGGCGGTATGCGAGCCCGGCAGGTTCTTCTTGACCACCTCGAAGATGGTGTTCGTCTTGATGAAGTCGTGCGGGTAGACCGGCACGCAGCCCGTGGCCGTTTTGCGGCGCGGGATCTGCTGCGGGTTGAAGTCGCCACCGCCGTCCAGGTGCAGCAGGGCGCCGCCGTCGAGGTTGTCGATGCCGACCTGTTCCTGCAGGAAGACCTCGACGCCCGGCTGGGTGGAGCAGTTCGTGTCCCAGCCCGGGTAGAGCGTGCGGTCGTAGACGTCGTCGTAGAACAGCCCGGTGGACACGGGGCCGCCGCCGGTCACCAGCGCGGCCAGGCCGGGCACGGAGTCCGACAGCCCGGGCGTGTGCGCGTCGGTATAGGTCACGCCATGCCGGGCGAGTTCGGCGATGTTCGGGCAGGTTCGGTCGCGCACGCAGCGGGCCAGGTCCTGCTCATGCATGCCGTCCACGCTGACCAGCAGCACATGGCGGACCTTGGCATCGGCGTCTTCTGCGCGGGCCAGGCCGGCGCAGCTGAAAAGGGCCGCGGCGGCGATGAGCGTCAAGCGAGTCTTCATTCACGGTCTCCGGAAAATGTTGGGAGTGGCAGGGGACCCTCACAATCTGATCGACCGCCGTGACGAGTCGATGTCGGTGGCTGTCTGGTGCCTGACGGGGCAGCGCCGGCCGCCCCCGGGGAAGTCACGGCTTCCCGCGACGGCGCCGCGTGCCGATCCGACGCTAGGATTCTGGCCGCCCCCGGGGCCGACCGGCCCTGGGCGACCGAGGCAGTCCCGGCCAACCCGAACACTGCGCAGCACGGAGGTATGCGTGAGCACCCTGAAGATCCTCGTCGTCGACGACGAACCGCTGGCGCGGCTGCGCCTGCGCGGCCTTGTCGATGCGGTCATCGAGCCGCGCTGCGAGGTCGTCGCCGAAGCGGCCACCGCCTCTCAGGCCGGGACCTGGCTGCGCGAGCATGGCTGCGATGTCGTGCTGCTGGACGTGCAGATGCCCGGCGCCGACGGCCTGCAGTTCGCCGACAGTCTGGCCCAGCGCGCCGCCGCCGGCCAGGCCGTGCCCCTCATCGTGTTCGTGACGGCGCATGCGATGCATGCGCTGCGCGCCTTCGAGCTCGACGCCATCGACTACCTGACCAAGCCCGTGCGCCGCGAGCGCCTGCAGGCCGCGCTGGCCCGCGCCGCCCAGCGCCTGGCCGAACGCGCTGCCGTGCAGGCCCGGCAGCCCACCCAGGCCGGCGAGGGGGCGGCCGCGCCCGAGGCCGATTTCGTCACCATCACCGAGCGCGGCCGCCTGAAGCGCGTGCCGCTGACCGAGGTGCTGTACTTCAAGGCCGAGCTCAAGTACGTGACGCTGCGCACCGCCAGCGAGAGCCATGTGATGGATGGCGCGCTGTCCGACCTGGAGCAGCGCTGGGGCGAGCGCTTCCTGCGCGTGCACCGCAATGCGCTGGTGGCCCGCTGGGCCGTGCGCGAGCTGGAGCGCCATGCGCCGACCAGCTTCGGCGAACTCGACGGCGGCGACTCCGCTGAGACCGCCGACAGCTGGGCCGTGCGCATCGTGCATGTCGACGAATGGCTGGCGGTGTCGCGCCGGCAGGTGGCGGCGGTGCGGGAGGCGCTGGCGGGGCAGGGGGGGTGAGGCGCGACGCTCGCTGGCTGGCCGTGCTGCTTGCTGGCGCCGCCGGCGGCTTGGGGTGGCGGGCCTGGGTGCAGGCACCGCAGCCTGCGCAGCAGGTCGTGCCGCAGCCGGGAGGTGCGGCGTCGGCTGCCGCGGCCGTGCCGTCGCCAGTGGTTGCGGCCGCGGTGCCTGCAGCTCGTCCCCCAGCGTCGGCCGACAAGGCCGCCGACATCTGCGGCCTGGGTTGGGTGTCGAGGCAGGAGATCGAACGCTGGAATCCGGCCGAGCAGGCCCGCGCCGAGCAGATGCTGCAATCTCTCGATCACCGCAAGTACGCGGCGCTGAGCCGCATGTCCGCCCGCCTGGCGGTGGGCTCGGAACGCGAGCAGGTTGCAGCCCGCTTGTTGATGAACGATACCCAGGGCGCGGCCGAGATCGCCGCGCGTTCGCGCGATGCCGCCGCCTACCGTCTGGCGCTGCAGGCCTGCGGCGAGCCACGCGCCACGTCGAGCGTACCGGCCTGCGCGGCGTTGACGACCCAGGCCTGGGCTGCGCTGAACCCGCAGGACGGTCGGCCTTGGCTGCGGCTGATGGCTGAGGCCATGGCCCGACGCGACGAGCCTGCCGCCACCTTGGCGCTGGAGCAGGCGCTTGCGAGGCCTTCGCTCAGCCCCGGTCGTCCATTCGTGCTTGCCTTCGCCGAGGCACGTGGCGCGGCCGGCGACCCCGAGGCCCAGGGGCTGGCCCTGGTCGAGATCATCGGCCGCGAGGCGGCGCAGTGGGACCCGAGCCCATTCGGCCAGAGCCGCTACTGCAGCCCGGCCGCCGTCGAGGATGGCGCCCGGCGCACCAACTGCGAGCGCCTGGCACGCTGGCTGCTGCCGCGCGCCGACGATTTGTTGGTCGCAATGCTGGCCAGCGGCATTGCTGACCGGGTTGGCATTCCCGCGACACAGCGGCCTTACACCCGCGAGCAATTGCAACGCGGGCAGCAGGCCTTGGTCGAGCAGTCGACCAGCGATCTGGGAATGGACTGCGCCAGCCTTGCGCATGTGGGCGAGGTCTGGCCGGCCCGGCTGTTGCAGCACAACGAGCTGCAGCAGGCCTTGCAGGCTGCCTCCGCGCCGCGCTGAGGCTCAGCCGGTATTGCGCAGCCCCGCTGCAATGCCATTGATGGACAGGTGGATGCCGCGCTGCACGCGCTCCATGGCCGGGTCGTCGGCCAGCGTGCGGCGGTAGCGGCGCATCAGCTCGACCTGCAGGTGGTTGAGCGGGTCGATGTAGGGGAAGCGGTGTTCGATGGAGCGCGCCAGCGAGGGGTTGGCCGCGAGGCGCCTGTCGTCACCGGTGATGAGGCTCAGCGCCGCCTGGGTGCGCTCGAACTCGGCCTTGATGGCGGAGAAGATGCGCTTGCCCAGCTTCTTGTCCTCGACCAGTTCGACGTAGCGCTCGGCCAGGGCCAGGTCGACCTTGGCCAGCACCATGTCGAGGTTGCTCAGCACGGCGCGGAAGAAGGGCCAGCCCTTGAGCATGCGCTTGAGCAGGGCCAGGTTCTTCGCACGCTGCGCCGGCTCCTCGCCGAGGAAGGCCTCGACGCCCGAGCCGAAGCCGCACCAGCCCGGCAGGGCGACGCGGGCCTGGCCCCAGGAGAAGCCCCAGGGGATGGCGCGCAGATCCTCGATGGCGCGCGTGGCCTTGCGCGAGGCCGGGCGCGAGCCGATGTTGAGCTCGGCGATCTCGCGGATGGGCGTGCTCGCGAAAAAGTAGTCGGCGAAGCCCGGCGTGTCGTAGACCAGGCCGCGGTAGGCGGCGAAGCTGGCATCGGACAGTGCCTGCGCGGCCTGCAGATAGCCCTTGGGCGCGCTCTGCGTCGGGTGCAGCAGCGTGGCCTCCAGCGTGGCGGCGACCAGGGTCTCGAGGTTGCGCCGGCCGATCTCGGGATGGGCGTACTTGGAGGCGATGACCTCGCCCTGCTCGGTCAGGCGGATCTGGCCGTTCACGGTGCCCGGGGGCTGGGCCAGGATGGCCTGGTAGCTCGGGCCGCCGCCGCGGCCGACGGTGCCGCCACGGCCGTGGAAGAGGCGCAGCGTGATGGGCGCCGCGCGCTTGAGCTCGTCGAACAGCTCGACCAGCGCGATCTCGGCGCGGTAGAGCTCCCAGGACGAGGTGAACATGCCGCCGTCCTTGTTGCTGTCGGAGTAGCCCAGCATGATGTCCTGCTCGCCGCCGGAGCGGTCCACCAGGCCGCGCACGCCGGGCAGCGCGTAGAACTCGCGCATGATCTCCGGCGCGAGCGCCAAGTCGCCGATGGTCTCGAACAGCGGCACGACGATGAGGTCGCTGGTCGCGTAGCCGTCCAGCGTGCCGCGCAGGATGCCTGTCTCCTTCAGCAGCAGGGCCACCTCCAGCAGGTCGGACACCGACTCGGTGTGCGAAATGATGTAGTGGCGCAGCGCCTCGCGGCCGAAGCTGGCCAGGGCCTCGCGGGCGGCCTCGAAGGTGGCGAGCTCGAACTGGGTCTTGTCGGTATAGGTTGCGCCGATGACGCGCAACGGGCGGGCATCGTTCAGCAGGCGCAGCAGCAGGGCGCGCTTGGCGGCTTCGTCCAGCGCGGCGTAGTCCTCCTCGATGCGGGCGGTGGCCAGCAGCTCGGCCAGCACCAGCTCGTGCTGGTCGCTGCTCTGGCGCAGGTCCAGCGTCGCGAGATGGAAGCCGAAGACCTGCACGGCGCGCATCAGCGGCGCCAGGCGCGGCGCGATCAGCGCCTCGGCGTGGTGGCTCTTCAACGAGGCCTCGATGGTGCGCAGGTCGGCCAGCAGTTCCTCGGGCGTGCGATAGGGGTCCTGGGGCGCGACGGCGTGGCGCAGGGCCTCGGTGCCGGTCAGCGCGTGCAGCGTGGCGGCCATGCGGGCATACATGCCGGTCAGCGCGCGGCGGTAGGGTTCGTCAAGGCGGTGCACGTTCTGGTCGGGGCTGCGCTCGGCGAGCAGCTGCATCTCGGGCGAGACACCGGTCAGGCGCAGCGAGAGGGACAGCTCGGCGCCCAGCTCGTGCAGTTCGGTCAGGTAGTGGCGCAGGGCCACCTCGGCCTGGCGCTTGATGGCCTGCTTGAGCGTGGCGGCGCCGACATTGGGGTTGCCGTCGCGGTCGCCGCCGATCCAGTGGCCCATGCGCAGGAAGCTGGGCAGCTGCTCGCCCGGCAGATGCTCCTCCAGCTCGGCATAGAGTTTGGGGATCTGGCGCAGGAAGGTGGCGTGGTAGTAGGACAGCGCGTTCTCGATCTCGTCCGCCACGGTCAGCTTGGAGTAGCGCAGCATGCGCGTCTGCCAGAGCTGGGTGATGCGGGCGCGCAGCAGGCTCTCGGTGTCGCGCAGCTCGCGCTCCGTGCCTGCGCGGTCGCGCGCTTCGAGCAGGCCTGCCACGGCGCGCTCGGCGTCCAGGATGCTCTTGCGCTGCACCTCGGTCGGGTGGGCCGTCAGCACCGGCGAGATGAAGCCGCGCTTGAGCACCTCGGCGATCTCGGTCGGGCGCACGCCGGCCTCGTGCAGGTGCTCCAGGCAGTAGGCCAGCGAGCCGGGCTGCAGGCTGCCGGCGCGCTCATGCACGTCGCGGCGGCGGATGTGGTGGCGGTCCTCGGCGATGTTGGCCAGGTGCGAGAAATAGCTGAAGGCGCGGATGACGCTGACGGCCTGCTCGCCCGAGAGGCTCTTCAGCAGCTTGTCGAAGCGCTTGCCGGCCTCCTTGTCGTGCTTGTGGCGGTAGGCCACCGACAGCTGGCGGATGCGCTCGACCAGCTCGTAGGCCTCGCGGCCCTCCTGCTCGCGGATCACGTCGCCGAGGATGCGGCCGAGCAGCCGGATGTCGGCCACCAGGGGTTCGTTCTTGTCGACTTCGGGGCGGGCTGGAGCGGCGCGAGGAGGCATGGCGGGTCGTCCGAGGATGAATTTCTATAGAGTAGGTAACTGAGTTACCTGAATGTGACTCTATCAGTTTCCTCCTCGAGACGGCCTCTCCGATCCCCGGTGGGAGGTGGGCGTTGTGCGGGCACAAACCCTGTGCGCCGCTGGGCGGCGGCGGCGTCTTCGACCGTGGCGAAGCCCGCGTTGCGCAACTACGGCGCGGCCGGCGCTGGTGCAACTGTGGAGGCCGCCTCCACAGTTGCCCGGCAAGATGCGCGCATGCGCCTTGTCCACCAGCTCTCCCTGCTCCTCATCGCCACCGCGCTGGCGGCCGTGGCGGCCGTGGCCGGCCTTGTCGTGTGGAACCTGCGCACCGGTTTCTCGGACTATCTGCAGGCCCAGGACGGCGAGCACCTGGCGCGGCTGACCGAAGCCGCCGAGCGCGACCTGGCCTTGCGCGGCGCCATGCCCGAGGACTGGCGGCCGGTGCTGCGCAGCTGGCTGGAGGCCGCCCGCATCGTCGGCCCGCGCGGCCCGCAGGCCGATGCGCCGCCACTGGGTGGGCGCGGCGACGGGCGGCCGCCTCCGCCGCGGCGCGATCCGTCCAACTTCGGCCCGCGCATCATGGTGCTGGCGGCCGACGGCAGCACGCCGCTGACAGGGCGGCCCGAGATGCTGGAGCGGCCGGGCCAGACCCGCGCCGTCAGGCTCAACGGCCAGACCGCCGTCGTGCTGCGCTTGGCCGAGCGCGCCGGCCCGGCCGAGGGCGTGGACGCGAGCTTCCTGCACCGCCAGCACACGGGCCTCGCTGCCGTGGCCGGTGGCGTGCTCGTCGTCGCTCTGGTGCTGGCGCGGCTGCTGGCCGTGCGCTGGGCTCGCCCGCTGGCCGAGGCGCAGCTGGCGGCGCGGCGCATCGCGGCCGGCGAGTTCGACGTGCGCCTGCCCGCGCCGCGTGCCGGCGGGGCCAGCGAGATCGCCGCGCTGCATGGCGACATCAACGCGATGGCGCAGGCCCTGTCGCTGCTGGAGGGTAGCCGACGGCGCTGGATCGCCGAGCTCTCGCACGAGCTGCGCACGCCGCTGGCCGTGCTGCGCGGCGAGATGGAGGCGCTGGTGGACGGCATCCGGCCACTGGGCCCGCCGGCGCTGGCCTCGCTGCAGGAGGAGGTCAGGCGGCTGTCGCGGCTGGTGGAGGACTTCCATCTGCTGGCCACGTCGGAGCTGCGCGCGCTGCCCTGCGAATTCGAGCAAGTGGCGCCGGCGGCCCTGGTGCAGGCCGCGGTGGAGCGCATCGCCCCGCGCGCGCGGGCGCTGGGCCTGGCCGTCGAGGCGCCGCTGCCGCAGGTGCTGCCGGCCGCGCGCTGGGATGCCGAGCGCATCTCGCAGCTGCTCGCCAACCTGCTGGAGAACAGCCTGCGCTACACCGAGGTGCCGGGGCGGCTGCGGGTGACGGCGCGCGCGCTGGACGCGGCCATCGAGATCCGCCTGGACGACACGCCGCCCGGCGTGCCCGAGGGCGACCTCGTGCGCCTGTTCGACCCGCTCTACCGCGCCGACCCCTCGCGCAGCCGCGCCTTCGGTGGCGCGGGCCTGGGGCTGGCCATCGCCAAGACCATCGCCCAGGCCCACGGCGGCCGGCTGCATGCCGAGCCGTCGCCGCTGGGCGGGCTGGCCATGGTGCTGGCGCTGCCGCTGCAGCCCGATGGGGTGCAGCGATGAGCGAGCTCATCCTCGTCGTCGAGGACGAACCCAAGCTGGCCGCACTGGTCTGCGACTACCTGCAGGCGGCGGGCTTCCGCAGCGAATGGCTGGACGACGGCCGCGTGGCGCTGGCGCGGCTGAAAACCGGTGCGATGCCGGCCGCCGTGCTGCTGGACGTGATGCTGCCGGGCCTGGACGGCCTGGAGGTCTGCCGCGCGGTGCGGGCCTTCAGCGACGTGCCCATCGTCATCTGCAGCGCCCGCGTCGAGGAACTCGACCGGCTGCTGGGCCTGGAGCTGGGCGCGGACGACTATGTCTGCAAGCCCTTCAGCCCGCGCGAGCTGGTGGCGCGCGTGAAGGCGCTTCTGCGCCGCGCGCAGGGGCGGCTGGCGCCGGTCGCGCTGGTGCCCATGGCGGGCGGCTTTGCCGTCGACGAGGCGGGGCAGCGCATCCTGTGGCGGGAGCAGGCCCTGGCGTTGACGCCGGTCGAGTTCCGGCTGCTGCGCCGGCTGCTGCAGCAGCCCGGTCGGGTGTTCGAGCGCACCCAGCTGCTGGACCTGATTCACGAGGACTTCCGCGACGTGTCGGACCGCGTGGTCGACAGCCATGTGAAGAACATCCGCCGCAAGCTCGCGGGGCTGGCGCCGCCGCAGACCTGCATCGCCTCCGTCTACGGCGTGGGCTATCGCCTGGACCTGGCCTGATTCCCTGGCCCGATGCGGTCCCGCGTGACGGTCGCAACGGCGTGCGCAGGCGCGCACTGAGATCGCTACCATCCCCGTCAAGAGGCTCAGTATGCCAGCAAAATGGCAGCGCTGTCATTTTCTGCGATCTGGCTGGAAATCCATGTGGCGGAAAGCGCAAAACCTGGGGCATCAACCCGCGTAAACCCCAGCAGAACCGGGCGGGGCAAAAAAACTAAAGTACGACCCGGCGCTTGAGGTGGCACCTCTTTTTTTGGAGCGTTCTGGTATCGCTACCAAACAGCTCATCCGCAAGCCGTCCAGCTGTCCTCGACCGGCTCAGCTCTTGGGCCGCCAAAGCAATCAAGGAGACAAATGAAACACCCTCAGACTTCCAAGGCGCGGCGCGCGTCCTGGCAGGCCCGGCCGCTCAAGCCCGTCGCGTGGGCGTCCTCGCTCGCGCTGCTGACGGGCGCGGCCGCCGTGCATGCGCAGGCCCAGCAGCCGGCCACGGCCGCAGCGCCCGCCGCAGCCCCGCAATCTCTGGAGACCGTGGTCATCACGGGTATTCGCAAGTCGCTTGACAGCGCTGTCACCCTGAAGCGCGAATCGCGTGGACTGGTGGACGGCATCGTGGCCGAGGACATCGGCAAGTTCCCCGACACCAACCTCGCCGAGTCGATGCAGCGCATCGCCGGCGTGTCCATCGACCGTGCGGCCAGCGGCGAAGGCTCCAAGGTCACGGTGCGCGGTGTCGGCCCCGACTTCAATATGGTGCTGTTGAACGGCCGGCAGATGCCGACCTCGACCATCAACCAGTTGAACCAGGGCGCCAGCGGCTCGCGCGCCTTCGACTTTTCCAACCTGTCGTCCGACTCGATCTCGGCGCTGGAGGTCTACAAGACCGGCCGCGCCGAATCGCCCACCGGCGGCATCGGCGCGACCATCAACGTGAAGACGGCCCGCCCGCTGGACCTGCGCGAGCGCGTGGCCAGCATCGGCGTGAAGGCCAATTTCGACGGCTCCAACAGCCGCCTGCCCGACTCCTTCAAGGGCAGCAGCGCGACGCCCGAGGTCTCGGGCATCTACAGCGACACCTTCGCCGACCGCACCATCGGCATCGCCATCAGCGGCAGCTATTCCAAGCGTGACTCGGGCTCCAACATGGCCTACACGCAGGGCGGCTGGCGCACCTTCACGCCGTCGCAGAGCGACTGGGGCACGATCCCGGCCAAGCCGGCCACCGGCACCGACCCGATCACCAACCGCCCCACCGGCCTGTACTCGACCTCGGTCGACATGCGCTACTCGCTGACCGCCATCGAGCGCGAGCGCTTCAACGGCCAGCTGACGCTGCAGTTCGCGCCGACCAAGGACCTGCGGTTCACGCTCGACCACACGCTGGCGACGAACACGCTCAACAAGAAGAACGCCGAGCTGTCGAGCTGGTTCAATTTCTCGTTCGGCCCGACCACCTTCACCGGCGGCCCGGTCGCATCGCCGCTGATCCAGACCGCGCTGTTCCCGACCAACGACCACGACCTGGCCATCGACACCGGCGTCTACGGCGAGAAGTCCAAGCTCGGCTCCACCGGCTTCAACACCGCGTGGAAGGTCAGCAATGCGCTGTCCATCGACCTGGACGCCCACCACTCCACGTCGAGCACCAAGCCGAACAGCCCCTACGGCACCTATTCGACGATGGACCTGGGCTTGTTCAACCAGGGCAATGCCGTCGCCTACTACGACCAGAAGCTGCCCATCCTGAGTCTGCCGACGACGGCGATGGACACCAGCAAGCTCCAGTTGACGGGCTCGCAGTTTGTCAACAACATGGCGGAGCAGACGGTCGACCAGTTCCAGACGCGCGGCACCTACCGCCTGGACGCGGACAACAAGCTGCTTGCCGGCCTGGGCTTCACCAAGGTGAAGAACCGCTCCGCGGGCTACAACAACCAGAACAACGACTGGGGCGGCGTGGGCAGCAAGGCCGACTACGCCAACGTCAAGGTCTATACCGAGAGCCTCGGTGGCTTCTTCAGCCAGATCCCGGGCAGCAACGACCCGCGCCTGTTCAAGGACTTCTACCTGGCGGACTTCAACAGCCTGCACGCCGCGGCCGTCCAGGCGCTGATGAAGTCCAAGGGCGTGACGCAGGCCCAGGCCGAGGCCTATTTCTCGGCCGCGCCGGACTACACCAGCGGCAACGACTGGCGTACGACGGAGAGGTCCAGCAGCTTCTTCGGCCAGTGGGACCACGCCTTCGACACCGCCATCCCGATGAATGTGTCGGTCGGCATGCGCTACGAGAGCACCAAGGTCGATTCCTCGTCGCAGGTGGTGGCGCGCTCGGGCAGCACCTGGGGCACGCAGAACGAGGTCAACCTCGGCAATGCGGGCACCACCTTCGGCAGCAAGTCCGGCAAGTATTCGTACTGGCTGCCCAGCATCGACTGGGATGCCGATGTGGTGGACAACGTCAAGCTGCGGGCCAGCTATGGCGAGAACATCGGCCGGCCGGGCTGGGACCAGTTGCAGGGCGGCGTGAACTTCAACTCCGTGGCCAATGCCGGCGGCGGTACCGGCTCGACGGGAGACCCGGCGCTCAAGCCGCTGCAGTCCAAGAACCTGGACCTGTCGGCCGAGTGGTACTACGCCAAGTCCAGCTATGCCGCGATCGGCGCGTTCTACAAGAAGGTCAGCAACTTCATCGGCACCTCCACGACGACGATGACGGTGCCGGGCCTGACGACGCCCATCGGCGGCGCCTACTGGAAGGCCGGCGCGGCCGCCTGCGGCGCCAACCCGCAGCCGCTGTGCATCCGCAACTACATCTTCAGGAACTACAACGGCCAGCCGGGCGTGACGGCCACCAGCCCGCTGACGGACACCGAGGTGCTCGGCACCATCACCGGCCTGGCCAGCGACCCGCTGCTGAACTTCACGGTCACCAAGCCGTCCAACGAAGCCGGCGACAACATCAAGGGCCTGGAGCTGAACTTCCAGCACATGTTCGGCAACAGCGGCTTCGGCGTCTCGGGCAACTACACCTGGGTGAAGACGGGCCTGAAGTACGACAACACCAGCCTGTCCACGCAGTCGGCCCTGCCGGGCGTCAGCAACTCGGCCAACCTGGTGGGCTTCTATGAGGACGACACCTGGTCGGTGCGCGGCGCCTACAACTGGCGTGGCGAGTTCCTGGCGCAGAAGTTCGACGGCGCCGGCAACAACCCGGTCTATACCGAGGCCTATGGCCAGGTGGACATGTCCATCGGCTACAAGCTCGGCAAGAGCCTGACCATCCAGGCCGACCTGCTGAACCTGAACGATGGCTACATCCGCCAGCACGGCCGCGCCAAGGAGCAGCTGATCTCGGCCATCCAGACCGGCCGCCGCTATCTGATCGGTGCCCGCTATCGCTTCTGAGCGATGACCCCGGCCGCCCGGCGTCCACGCCCCCCCGGGGCAGGGCGCCGGGCGCTTTTCCCGTCCTGCATGAGGGCGCGGTCAGAATCACCCGACGCCATCCTCACGCCCGAATTCCATGCTGCAACTGCTCAACAACATCACCCACAAGGACCTGCGCGTCATCACCGAGCGCGGCGCAGCCTGGGGCGACGACGTGATGTCGGCGCCCGTCACGCCGGATGAATTCCGCAGCCTGCAGGCGCATTACCCCATCGTCTTCCAGCCCGACGGCAGCGGCAGCTTCCTGCCGGTGGCGCTGTTCGGCCTGAGGCAGGGCCAGAACCTCTTCCTGACCGAGTCCGGCTGGGATGCCGACTACCTGCCGCTGTCCATGCAGCGCATGCCCTTCTCCATCGGCCTCGCCGAGGACGAGATGCGCATGATGGTCGACATGGCCAGCCCGCGCATCGGCCAGGGCGACGCGGGCGAGCCCGTGTTCCTGCCGCAGGGCGGCATGACCTCCTACATCGAACATGCGAACGCCGTGCTGCGCACCCTGCACGAGGGCCTGCAGGCCATGCCCGAGTTCGTGCAGGCGCTGACCACGCACGAGCTGCTCGAATCCTTCGTGCTCGATGTCGAGCACCCCGACGGCTCGCGCGGCCAGCTGCTGGGCTTCTACATGATCAACGAGGAACGCCTGGCCGCGCTGGGCGCCGACGTCATCGGCCTGCTGCACCAGGCGGACTATCTGCAGCCCATCTACATGGCCATCGCCTCGCTGTCCAACTTGACGAAGCTGATCCGCCGCCATCTCGCCCGCGCGGCCTGAGCATGCTCGAGCGCAGCGACGTGAGCGCCGAGGCCTTGCCGGCCGAGTTGCTGCAGTCCAGCCAGCCGGTGCTGCTGCGCGGCCTGGTGCGCCACTGGCCGCTGGTGCAGGCCGCGCGGCGCTCGGACGCCGCCTTCTGCAGCTACCTGCGCGGCTTCGGCGCCCAGACCCGCGTCGGCCTGTGGCGCGGCGCGCCCGGGATCGGCGGCCGCTTCTTCTACAACGAGGCCTTCGACGGCTTCAATTTCGAGCGCGTCGTCGGGCCCTTCGGCCAGTTGCTTGACGAACTGCTCGCCGGCTCGCGCTATGCCCTCTACCTCGGCTCCACCGAGCTCGACGCCTCCTTCCCCGGCCTGCGCCAGCACAACCCTCTGGACCTGCACGTGCGCGACCCGCTGGTCAGCCTCTGGCTGGGCAACCGCATCCGCGTGCCGGCGCATTTCGACGTGCCCGACAACATTGCCTGCGTCGTGGCCGGGCGGCGCCGCTTCACGCTCTTCCCGCCCGAACTGGTCGACGCGCTCTACATCGGCCCGCTGGACCTGACGCCCGCCGGCCAGCCCGTTAGCCTGGTCGACCTGGCCGCGCCCGACTTGGCGCGCTTCCCGCGCTTCGCCGAGGCCCAGCGGCAGGCCCAGGTCGTCACGCTGGAGCCGGGCGATGCGCTCTTCATCCCCAGCCAGTGGTGGCATGGCGTGGAAGGGCTGGACCCGGTCAACGCCCTCGTCAACTTCTGGTGGCGGCAGACGCCCGCCTATATGGACACGCCGCTGAACACGCTGATGCTGGCGCTGCTGACGCTGCGCGACCTGCCGCCCGCGCAGCGCCAGGCTTGGGCGAAGCTGTTCGACCACTACATCTTCGACGTCGACGACCAGGCCGCCGCCCACATCCCGCCCGCGGCGCGCGGCGTGCTGGGGCCCATTGACGAAACCCGCGCGCGTCAACTCCGCGCGGTACTCCTGAACCGACTCAATCGCTGAACCACACCATGAATTCCAAACCCATCCGTCGCGTCGTCATCGCCGGCGGCGGCACCGCCGGCTGGATGGTCGCGGCCGGCCTGGCCAAATGCTTGGGGCAGCAGGTCGACATCCGCCTCGTCGAGTCCGAGGAGATCGGCACCGTGGGCGTGGGCGAGGCGACGATCCCGACGCTGCATTTCATGCACGAGATCCTGGACCTGGACGAGAAGGAGTTCATCCAGGCCACGCAGGCCACCTTCAAGCTGGGAATCAGCTTCGAGAACTGGCGTAACGTCGGCGAGCACTATTTCCACTCCTTCGGCAAGACCGGCAAGGGCCATTGGACGGCCGGCTTCCAGCACTTCTGGCTGGAGGGGCGCCGGCGCGGCCTGGCCAGTGACTACGGCGACTACTGCCTGGAGCTGCGCGCCGGCCTGGACAACCGCTTCGCGCTGCTGCCCGACAACGGCATCAACTACGCCTACCACTTCGACGCGACGCTCTACGGCCAGTACCTGCGCCGCTTCTCCGCGGCCCTGGGCGTGCAGCGCCTGGAGGGCAAGATCGTCAAGGTCCACCAGGCCGAGGGCAGCGGCGACATCACCGGCATCGCGCTGGACAACGGCGCCCTCGTCGAAGGCGATCTCTTCATCGACTGCACCGGCATGCGCTCGCTGCTGCTCGGCGAGACCCTGGGTGTGCCCTACGAGAGCTGGTCGCACTGGCTGCCCTGCGACAGCGCGCTGGCGGTGCAGACCGAATCCGTCGGCGAGCCCGTTCCCTACACCCGCTCCATCGCCCACCCCTGGGGCTGGCAGTGGCGCATCCCGCTGCAGCACCGCGTGGGCAACGGCGTCGTGTTCAGCAGCAAGCACATCAGCGACGACGAGGCCAAGGCCGCGCTGCTGGCCCATGTGCAGGGCGAGGTGCTGCGCCAGCCGCGCGTCATCAAGTTCACGCCCGGGCAGCGCGAGGTGGTCTGGAAAAACAACGTCGTCGCCATCGGCCTGTCCAGCGGCTTCCTGGAGCCGCTGGAGTCCACCAGCATCCACCTGATCCAGCGCGGCCTCACGCGTCTCGTCGAGCTCTTTCCGACGGACGGCATCCGCCAGAGCGACGTTGACGAATACAACGCCCAGGCCCGCGAGCAGATCGAGGTCATCCGCGACTTCATCATCCTGCACTACCACGTCACCGATCGCGACGACTCGGCCTTCTGGCGCGGCTGCCGCGACATGGACGTGCCGCCGCTGCTCAAGCACCGCATCCAGCATTTCCGCGACACGGCGCGCGTCATGCTGCACCAGGGCGAGCTGTTCGCCGAGAACTCCTGGGTGCAGGTCATGATGGGGCAGGGCATCCTGCCGCGCTCGCACCATCCGATCACGCGCAACATGGACGACCGCAGCCTCGCCGACTTCCTCGGCGAGATCCGCCGCGACGTGGCCCGCACGATGATGAAGCTGCCCAGGCATCAGCAGTTCATCGACCAGTTCTGCCCGGCGCCCCGGCTCGAGCAGCCCAAGGCCCCGGCGGCGGCCGTGGCCCCGCTGCTGAACCCGCAGGCCCGCGTCGACAGCGTCGAGCTGGCCGATGGCTCGCGGGTCTATGTCATCGACGATTTCGCCCAGGATCCGGACGCCCTCGTCGCGCTGGCCCAGTCGGCCGCGGGCCGCTTCAAGGCGCCGCCCGGCCACCCCTATCCGGGGCCGCAGCTCGACCTGCCCGATGCGGTCTCCGCCGCGCTGGACGCCTGCTTCCAGCAGCAGTTCCGCGCCCGGCTGCAGGCCGGCGCGCCGCTGGGCATGTATGGCCGCTTCTCGCGCGTGACCCAGGACGCCGGCACGCTCGACGCCCGCCAGCGCATCTGCCATCGCGACGACTCCGCCCTCGGGGCCGGCGAGATGGTCTGCGCCTCGGTGCACTACCTGTTCCGCGACGAGCAGCTCGGCGGCACGGTGTTCTTCCGCTCGCTGATGTCGGAGGCCGACACCCGCCAGTTCATGCGCGACGCCAACACGCTGGACGCCGGCGCCTTCGGCGACAAATACGGCATCCCGCCCGGCTACATGACCGAGGGCAACCGCTACTTCGAGGTCATCGGCCGTGTGCCCGCCAGGTGGAACCGCGCCATCTTCTACGACGGCGCCATCTTCCACTCCGGCGACATCCGCTGGGCCTCGCCAGCTGCCTATCGCGACGGCCCGGGCCGGCTGACCATCAACGCCTTCTTCAAGAGCCGCCGGCCTTGAAGCGCGACTCGCGCCGCACCTCGCAGACCTGCACGCTGTACTCGGCGTAGAAATTCGCGCGACCCTGCTTCTTGGCGTCCACATGCAGCGGGTTGACCGACCAGTCGTGCTGGCTGGCTTCATCGTCGAATTCGACGATGACGACTCGTTCGCCGTCCTCGGCGGTGAAGACCTTGTGCGACCGGTAGCCGGGCATGGTCTGGGCCAGTGCGCCCATCTGCGGCGCCAGGTCGAAATAGTCGGCCCTGCCCTCGTCCTTGAGGCGGGATCGGAACACCGTGACGATCATCGAGCTCTCCTGCCGGGCGGGTCCTGCCTCGCCCAGCCTCGATAATCGCGCAATGAGCACCTCCATCACCATCGCAACGCGTGAAAGCCGTCTCGCTTTGTGGCAGGCCGAGCATGTCCAGGCCCGCCTCGCCCATGAACTGGGCCTGACGGCCACTCTGCTCGGCATGACGACGCGCGGCGACCAGATCCTCGACCGCGTCCTGTCCAAGGTCGGCGGCAAGGGCCTGTTCGTGAAGGAACTCGAGGCCGCGCTGGACGACGGCCGCGCGCACCTCGCCGTGCATTCGCTGAAAGACGTGCCGATGGAGCTGCCCGAGGGCTTCATGCTCGCCGCCGTGCTGGAGCGCGAAGACCCGCGTGACGCCTTCGTCGCCAACGACTACGCCTCGCTGGCCGAACTGCCCGAGGGTGCCGTCGTCGGCAGTTCCAGCCTGCGCCGCGTGACCCAGCTGCTCAGCCTGCGCCCCGACCTGCGCGTCGAGCCGCTGCGCGGCAACCTCGACACCCGGCTGCGCAAGCTCGACGAGGGCGGCTACCACGCCATCGTGCTGGCCGCGGCCGGCCTCAAGCGCCTGGGCCTGGCGGGCCGCGTGCGCCGCCTGTTCGAGGTCGACCAGATGCTGCCTTGCGCAGGGCAGGGCGCCCTGGGCCTGGAGATTCGCGCCGACGACGCCGAACTGGCCGCGGCGCTCGCCAAGCTGGCGCACACGCCGACGCTGCTGGCCTGCGAGGCGGAGCGCGCCGTGTCGCGCGCGCTGGGCGGCAGCTGCAGCCTGCCGCTCGCGGCCCATGCGCACTGGCAGGGCGGCACGCTCTGCCTGGATGCGGCCCTGGGCCATGCCGAGCGCCATGCCTCGCCGCTGTTGCGCTGCAGCGTCGCCGCCGATGTGGTCGACGTGGCTGCCGCCCGTGCGCTCGGCCAGCAGGCCGCCGCACGGCTGCGCGACCTCGGCGCCGGCTCCTATCTGCCGGGATGACGGCGCCGACGCTGCTGGTCACGCGGCCGCGGCCGCAATGCGCGGCCTGGCTGGCGCGTCTGGCGGCGCTGGGCGTGAAGGCCGCCGCGCTGCCCCTCATCGAGATACTGCCGGCGCACGACCCCGCCCCGCTGCGCGCCGCCTGGGCGGTCCTGCCGGCGGTGGACCTGGCCGTCTTCGTCAGCCCCAATGCGGTCGAGCATTTCTTCGCCCAGGCCGGCGGCATGACCTGGCCCCCGCGCACGCTGGCCGCCTGCGTCGGCCCCGGCAGTGCCCAGGCGCTGGCGGCCCGGGGCGTGCCGGCCGCGAGCATCGTCCAGCCCGCGGCCGATGCCGCCAGCCTGGACTCCGAGCACCTGTGGGAGCAGCTCGCACCCCGGCGCGACTGGGCCGGCGCCCGCGTGCTGCTGCTGCGCGGCGACGGCGGGCGCGAATGGCTGGCCGAGCGGCTGGCGGGGGCCGGTGCCCGGGTCGAGGCCGTTGCCGTCTACCACCGCGCCGGGCCGTGCCTGAACGCCGCCGAGCAGGCCCTGCTGGGCGCGGCCCAGGCCGATCCGGCGGGTTTTGCCTGGCTGTTCAGCAGCGCCGAGGCCGTCGGCCATCTGCAGGGCCTTTGGGGCGGGGCGCCGGCAGGCCAGCGCGCCATCGCCACCCACCCGCGAATTGCCGAGGCCGCCCGGGCCGCCGGGTTCGGGCCTGTGGTTTTGGCGCGACCGGACCCTGAAGCGGTGACTCGGGCCCTGAAAGGGGTCTGACAGAATCGGCCGTTGTGAGTGAGTCGATTTCAGCTGTTCCCGCGGCCGCGCCCGTGGCCCCGCCGCCCCCTTCCAACCCGACCCTGCCGGCCTGGCTGCCCTGGCTGCTGGCCCTGATGGGCGCCGCCGTGCTGCTGTGCGTGCTGCTGTCCTGGCAGAGCCTGTCGCGCCAGCAGTCGCTGGAGCAGGAACTGGTGCGCCGCCAGGAAGCCAGCCAGGCCCGGGCGACCGAGGCGCAGCTGGCCGCCAAGCAGTCCGCTGAGCTGGTGCGCGACACCGCCGCCAAGGTCTCGCTGCTGGATGCCCGCATGGCCGAAGTGGCCCTGCAGCGCGGCCAACTGGAGGAGCTGATCCAGTCCATGTCCCGCTCGCGGGACGAGAACGTCGTCGGCGACATCGAATCCGCCATCCGCGTGGCCCTGCAGCAGAGCCAGATCACCGGCAGCGCCGAGCCCCTGGTGGCGACGCTGAAGCAGGCCGACGAGCGCCTGTTGCGCTACAAGCAGCCGCGCATGGAGGGCGTGCGCCGCGCCGTCGCGCGCGACCTAGACCGCGTCAAGGCCGTCGCCGTCGTCGACGTGTCGACGCTGACGATCAAGCTCGACGAGGTCGTGCGCATGGCCGACGAGCTGCCGCTGGTCTCGGGCAGCGAAGCGGCGCCCCACCCGCGCGACGAGCACAGCGGTGCCGCCGCGGCCAGGGAGCGCGAGCACGCGCTGAAGCTGCAGCGCGAACAGGCCGCCGCCGCGGCCGACGGCAAGCTGGCGCTGTGGTGGTGGCAGGCCACGCAGCAGCTGTCGAGCTGGACCGGCATCGTCTGGGGCGAGGCGCGCACGCTGCTGCGCGTGACCCGCATCGACCACCCGGAGGCCGCGCTGATCTCGCCCGACCAGAGCTTCTTCCTGCGCGAGAACCTGAAGCTGCGCCTGCTGAACGCCCGCCTGGCCCTGCTCAGCCGCCAGTTCGACACTGCCCAGAGCGACCTGCGCGACAGCCAGGACATGCTGAACCGCTACTTCGACACCCGCTCGCGCAAGGTGAGCAGCGTGGCCGAGCTGCTGCGCCAGGTGGCCGGCCAGGCCCGCCAGGTCAGCGTGCCGCGGCCGGACGACACGCTGGCCGCATTGACCGCCGCTGCGGCGGGGCGCTGACATGCGGCTCGTGATCTGGCTCGTGCTGCTGTTCGCGGTCGCCGTCGTCGCGGCCCTGACCCTGGGCGCCAACGATGGTCTCGCCAGCATCTACTGGAACGGCTGGCGGGTGGATATCTCACTCAACCTGTTCCTGCTGCTGCTGGCGGCTGGCTGCTTCGCCCTTGTCACGGCCATCCAGGCCTTCGAGGCGCTGACGACCCTGCCGAGGCGCGCCCGCGAATGGCGCCTGGCCCAGCGCGAGCGCAGCGCCCAGCTGGCGCTGCGCGAGGCCCTGGTCGAGCTCTTCGGGGCCCGCTTCAGTCGCGCGCAGAAGGCGGCGCAGAAGGCGCTGAACATCCAGTCCGCCACGCCCGAGCTGGCGGCCGACCAATCCTTCATGGCCCTGGCCCATCTGCTGGCCGCGGCCAGCGCCCACCGCCTGCAGGACCGCCGCCACCGCGACGAACAGCTCAGCCGCGCCCTGGAGCTGGCCCGCCGCGCCGGCGGCGCGCGTGCCCAGGAAGACGGCGCCCGCCTGATGGCCGCCGAGTGGGCGCTGGACGACCGCGATGCCGCGCGCGCCCTGGGCCTGCTGAGCGAGCTGGCCCCGGGCGTCGCACGCCGCACCCAGGCGCTGCGCCTGCGCCTGCAGGCCTCGCGCCTGGCCCAGCAGCCGCTGGACGCGCTGCGTACGGCCCGGCTGCTGGCCAAGCACCAGGCCTTCTCCAAGGTCGCGGCGCAGGGCTTGCTGCGCTCGCTGGCCTTCGAGGCCCTGGATGCGGCCCGCGACGTCGACCAGTTGCGCTCGACCTGGCAGCAGCTCGATCCGGCCGACCGCCGCGACCCCCTCGTCGCCGCGCGGGCCGCGCAATGCGCCGGCCAGCTCGGCGCGCCCGACGATGGCCGTGGCTGGCTGCGCCCCTTCTTCGACGACTTTGCCGAACTGCAGCCCGACGATCGTGCCGCCATCGCCACCGCCCTGGTGCCGGTGCTGGCCGGCTGCGGGCCGGACTGGCTGCAGCGCCTGGAGTCGGCGCAGGGCCGCTTCCCGCGCGAGCGCGCGCTGGCCTATGCGCTGGGGCATGCGCTGGCCGAGCGCCAGCTCTGGGGCAAGGCCAGGCTGATGCTCGAGACGGTGGCCGAGGATGCCGGCATGCCCGGCCCCGCGCGTCGCCGCAGTTGGCTGGCCCTGGCCGCGCTGGCCGAGCAGGAGGGCGACGAAGCCCGCCGCGCCAACTGCTTCGAGGCCGCCGCGCGGGTGAGTTGAATCGGGTTAAAAACCGAAGACTTGCGCGAAGTCGAAAAAACTGGTTATACTGTGAGGCTTCAGCGGCTGTAGCTCAGTTGGATAGAGTACTTGGCTACGAACCAAGGGGTCGTGGGTTCGAATCCTGCCAGCCGCACCAATAACAAGAAGAGAATCAACGGGTTGGATGCGAAAGCATCCAACCCGTTTTCCGTTGGGTGACGCGTCAAAAGGCCTCTGCATTTGCCGGCTGGGCCCGGCAAGCCATGGTATGCTGTAAGGCTTCAGCGGCTGTAGCTCAGTTGGATAGAGTACTTGGCTACGAACCAAGGGGTCGTGGGTTCGAATCCTGCCAGCCGCACCAATAACAAGAAGAGAATCAACGGGTTGGATGCGAAAGCATCCAACCCGTTTTCCTTTGCGCGGGGAGATTCTGGGAACTCTCCACACGGAGCGAAGTCTGCAGCGCATGCTGCCGAAGCCCTGACGGCAGGTCATCAATGCATGGCTGCCGAACCTCCCGTTCGTGTCTGCCTTGATGGGGTGATGAATCTCTGGTCTGCCGACGGCTTTGCCGCCGTGATGTGGACAGGGGCCGGCGCTACGTCGGTAAAAAAATGAGCCGCCGGGGCGTTGCCCGGCGGCTCATTGCTTCAACTGCAGTCGTGCGGAAAACCGGAGCGATTCCGTGTCATGCCATGCCCATCACTTCCTCGCTTCGCCGACGACCTCGAAGCGCAGCAGCCCTGCCTTGCTCTTGTCTGAGCCGCCGACGGCCACGTACAGCAGGTTCTGCGATGGCACCAGGAAGGAGGTCTTCGCACCGAACTCGGAGGGGACCTTCTCCAGTTCCTCGTAGTGGTCGGCGTCGATCTGGCGGAACACCGCGACATGGCCGTCGCCGGTCGCATAGATGCGGCGATTCTTTTCGTCGAACGTCATGCCGTTGGTTCGCGGCGGGGCGTCGAAGCTGGCGACCGTCTCGCCGCCGGTGGTGGACTTGACGACCAGCTTGAAGGGCTTGCGCGTGATGATGAAGAGGCGCTGGTTCTTCTCGTCCAGGTCGATGGCCGAGTTGTTCTGGCCTTCCGTGACGGGCCAGGTGGCCAGCAGTTTGCGTGTCTTCTTGTCGAGCACCGCGACCTCGCTCTTGCCCGCGACGTTGACGAACACGCGGGAGCCCTTCTGTTCGGCGACGACGCCTTCGGTGAAATCGGTGTCGAACGTCACCTCGCCCAGCACCTTGCCCGAGCGGGCATCGACCTGGGACAGCACCGTCTTGGGCATTTTCTGGGTGGCGTTCTTGCCACCGGTGACGAACCAGAGCTGGCGGGCAGACGGGTCGTAGGCCATCACGTCGGCGCCCGGCGTGAGCTTGACGGAATCCACCACGGCGTAGCTGCGGCCATCGAGCACCTTGCTGAGGCCGTCGCCGCTGTTGCTGACGACGAGGCGATTGCGCTCCGGCTCGACGTGGATCGCATGTGGCGTCTCCATGCCGGGCACGGACTTGAGGTGCTTGCCGGAGCGCAGATCGAAGACCTCGAGCGTGCCGCCGTCCTCGCCGGCGAGGAACAGGCGGTTGCCCTTCACGTCGGCGCCGAAGTGGTCGAAGTCGCCCTGGTAGGTCGGCAAGTCGGTGCGGCCCAGCAGGCGCAGCGCCGGTTCGGCGCCGGCCGCGAAGGGAAGCGCCGCCAGCGCCGCCAGCACGGTGGCGCGGAGCGCGGTCATCGAGGTCTTCATCTGCGAACTCCTGCGGGTGGCCTTACTTGGCGGCGTCGAACAGCGCGTCGTAGGACGGGATCTGCTTGGCCAGCGCGTCGCGCAGCACCGTGGCCTTCTTCAGGTAGGCGATCTCCTGCTCGCTCGTGTGCGGGTTGGCCGGCGGGTTCTTGAAGGCATAGACGACCAGGCCGATGTTCTCGCCCTGCGCATCGCGCATCGGCATCAGGATCACGACCTTCTTCGGGTTGTCCTTCACGCGCTTCCAGCGCGGATCGACGATGGTGATGCCCTTCTTGATGACGTCGATGTCGTCCGGGTCGTCGGGGTTGCCGACGCGCTCGGGGAAGGAGCCGGCGAACATCGTGTAGGTCTCGGTCAGGCCGGGCGGGTTGCCGTGCAGCGTGACGCTGAGCAGCTCGGGGTGCTTGGCCATCGTTTCGTCGGACAGCTTCTGGCCGTAGATCTTGTGGGCCGGGGCCGTCCAGTTCTTGTCGGCGGCCCATGCGCCGGTGCTGAGGGCAAGGGTGGCGGCTGCAAGCAGCGCGCATCCGAACAGCTTCTTCATGCTTTGTCTCCTGGGTGGACGTTGAGGGGGTGTGCGCGGCGGATTCTGGGAACCCACCCTGTACGCTGCCTGTCTCGATTCTGAAAAACCGTTCAGCCTGCGTGAGCGCAGTTTCACTACCATCCGCGGCCATGAAGTCCATCGGCAGCCGCATCACGCTCTGGTACGCCATCACGCTGACCGCGACGCTGGCCTGCCTGTTCATCGCGGGCCACTACCTGCTCGAGCGCTATCTCGTGAAGCAGCTCGACGAGCTGACCGAGACCCAGTTCAAGCACCTAGCGGCCACGCTGGGGCGGGACTACGCGAGCCTGACGCCCCAGGTCATCGATGAGCGCATCCGCGAGGCGACCGAATCGGCGTCGTCGATGTTCTACGTGGACATGCACGGGCCGATGACGAACCGCTTCTTCAAGTCGCACAACCTGCACGGCATGGCCATTCCCGACCTCATCGGCGAGAAGACCTACTCGATCACGGTCGAGGGCCTCGGCGAGGTGCGCGTCGGCGAGTACAGCCTGCAGCCCTTCGACGTCCTGATCGCAACGCCGATGGCGCCCGTGCTCGACCTCATGGGAGGCTACCGGCGCGTCTTCTTCGGCCTGCTGGGGACGGCGCTCGTGTTGAGCGTCGTCATCGGCTACGGGCTCAGCGAGCTCATCCTGAAGCCGGTGCGCGTGATCCAGGCGACCGCGCTGCGCATCCGCTCCGACAACCTCGCCGAGCGCATTCCCGTGGCCGATGTGCAGGACGAACTCTCGCAGCTGGCGCGTTTCCTGAACCAGATGTTCGACCGGTTGGAGCGATCGTTTTCCGAAATCCGGCACTTCGCTGCCGAGGCCTCGCACGAGCTGAAGACGCCGCTGTCGCTCGTCAGGCTGCACATGGAGAGGCTGCTCGTGGACGACGGCCTCTCGGCGGTCCAGAAGGAGTCCATCGTCGTGCAGCTCGAGGAGATCGGGCGCGTCAATCGCATCATCGACGAGCTGCTGTTCCTGTCGCGCGCGGATGCAGGAGCCGTGCTGGTCGACCTGAAGCCCCAGCGGCCCGAACAACTGCTGGGCGCCTTTGCGCAGGACGCCGCCGCGCTCGCCGAGCACGACGGCAAGCGCTTCGAGTGGTCGCACCACGGCGACGGCAGCGTGGACATCGACGCCAAGCGCATCCGCCAGGTGCTGCTGAACGTGCTGACCAACGCGCTCAAGGTGTCGCCGCGGGGCAGCCTCGTCAGCCTCGCCTCGACACTGGCCGACGGCCTGTGGCGCATCAGCCTGGTGGACGAAGGCCCGGGCCTGAGCGCCGAAGACTGCGAGCGCATCTTCGATCGCTTCGTGCGCCTGGGCGCGGAGAGTTCCGACCCGCGCGGCAGCGGCCTGGGGCTGCCGATCTCGCGCAGCATCGTGACGATGCACAAGGGCCGCATCTGGGCGACCAGCCGCGACGTCGGGCGAGGCCTGCGCGTCGTCATCGAGATCCCGACCTCGGCGGGTTGAGGCCGGCGCCGCGGCATCCGCCTGAACGCACTTTCAGGAAGAGTTCACCCAGCAGTCAGGTCGCGCTCCTAAGGTTCGAGTCATCGTGTCCGGCATTGGACGCCGCACGAGCAACACCTCGAACCGGAGACAGACTGCGATGAACGCCAAACACAAACTCCTGCTGTGCGCCAGCCTGGTCGGCGCGCTGATGGCCGCTGCGCCCGCGGCCCACGCCGAGAAGATCACGCTGATGGTCGGCGGCTACGAAAAGATCATCTACCTCCCCGCCAAGCTCGCCGAGCGCCTGGGCTACTTCAAGGAAGAGGGCCTGGACGTCGAGCTGCTGAACGAGGGCTCCGGCGTCGATGCCGAGAACGAGCTGCTCACCGGCGCGGTCCAGGGCGTGGTCGGCTTCTACGACCACTGCATCGACATGCAGTCCAAGGGCAAGTTCATCCAGTCGGTCGTGCAGTTCAGCCATGCGCCGGGCGAGGTCGAGCTGGTGTCCAGCAAGTACCCGCAGGCCAAGGGCATGGCCGACATGAAGGGCAAGACGCTGGGCGTCACGGGCCTGGGCTCGTCGACGAACTTCCTGACCCAGTTCCTGATGGTCAAGGCGGGCGTGAAGCTCGGCGAGTTCACGTCGCTGCCCGTTGGCGCCGGCACCACCTTCATCGCAGCGATGCAGCAGGACAAGATCCAGGGCGGCATGACCACCGAGCCGACGATCTCGCGCCTGCTCAAGACCGGCGAGGCCCGCGTGCTGGTCGACCTGCGCACGGCCGAGAAGACCAAGGAAGCCCTGGGCGGCACCTATCCGGCCGCGTCGCTCTACATGAGCAACGATTGGATCGAGAAGAACAAGCCGACGGTGCAGAAGCTGACCAACGCCTTCGTCAAGACGCTGCGCTACATCAACAGCCACAGCGCCGCCGAGATCGCCGCCAACATGCCAAAGGACTTCTACGTGGGCGACCAGGCCGGCTACGTCAAGGCGCTCGACCAGGGCAAGGGCATGTTCACCGCCAACGGTGTGATGCCCCAGGGCGGCCCCGAGACCGTGCTGTCGGTGCTGTCGGCCTTCTCTCCCAACCTCAAGGGCAAGAAGGTCGACCTCGCCAAGACCTACACGACCGAGTTCGTGTCGAAGGTGAAGTGATCATGGCCGGCACCGCAGACAGCAGCCCGGCCATCGAGCTGATCAACGTGACGCGGCGCTTCGTGGCGCCGGACGGAAAGTCGATGACGGCGCTGCGCGATTTCACGATGACCGTCGAGCGCGGCGAGTTCGTCGCGGTCGTCGGGCCGACCGGCTGCGGCAAGTCGACCACGCTGAACCTGATCACCGGGCTGGCCGCGCCGTCGGCCGGCGAGGTGCGCCTGTTCGGCGGACCGGTCGACGGCATCGACCCGCGCATCGGCTTCGCGTTCCAGACCGATGCGCTGTTCCCCTGGCGCAGCGTCATCGACAACGTCGTGGCCGGCCCGCTGTTCCGCGGTGTTCCCAAGGCCGAGGCCTACGAGAGCGCGCGTCACTGGCTGGCGCGGGTCAACCTGTCCGGCCACGAGGCCAAGTACCCGCACCAGCTCTCCGGCGGCATGCGCAAGCGCGTCGCGCTGGCGCAGACCTTCATCAACGGACCGCAGATCCTGCTGATGGACGAACCCTTCTCGGCGCTGGACGTGCAGACCCGCGTGCTGATGCACGACGAGCTGTTGAGCCTGTGGTCGCAGTCCAAGGCCTCGGTGGTGTTCGTCACGCACGACCTCGAGGAGGCCATCACGCTGGCGGACAAGGTCTACGTGCTGACCTCCGGCCCGGCCACCGTGAAGTCGGTCTACCCCATCGACATCCCGCGCCCGCGCGTCGCCGCCGAGATCCGCTACGAGCAGAAGTTCATCGACATCTCGCACACCATCTGGAACGACCTGCGCGCCGAAGTCCTGCGCGGTGCCTCGCGCGACGAGGCCAGGGTCGCGGCATGAACGACAACGCCATGAGCAGCACCATGTCAACCACCATTACCGCCGCGCACGCACGCGGCACCTCCGAGGCCGAGATCGAAGCCGCCGCCGCGCGCGCCGCTACCAAGCGACGCTATACGGTGAACTTCTGGCGCTGGTTCATCCTCGTCGTCTTCCTCGGCGGCTGGGAGCTCCTGTCGTCCACCAAGGTCATCGACGAGTTCTTCTTCTCCAAGCCCTCCGACATCTGGGCGCGGCTGTGGACCTGGATCACCGAAGGCACCGCCGAAGGCTCGCTCTGGTATCACCTCTGGGTGACGATGGAGGAGTCCCTGCTCGGCTTCGGCGTCGGGTCCATCGCGGGCATCCTCGCCGGCATCGCGCTGGGCCGCAACCGCATGCTGGCCGACGTGTTCTCGGTCTACATCAAGCTGATCAACTCGGTGCCGCGCGTCGTGCTGGCCCCGATCTTCATCATGGTGTTCGGCCTCGGCCTCACCTCCAAGGTGGCGCTGTCGTTCGTGATGGTGTTCTTCGTCGTGTTCTCGAACGCCTTCCAGGGCGTGCGCGAAGCCGACCGCAACCTGCTGGCCAACGCGCAGATCCTGGGCGCCAAGGGCTGGCAGCTGACGCGCTCCGTCGTCATCCCGTCGGCGATGAGCTGGATCTTCGCGTCGCTGCACGTCAGCTTCGGCTTCGCCATCGTCGGCGCCATCGTCGGCGAGTTCGTCGGTGCACGCTATGGCATCGGCCTGCTGATCAACATCGCCAAGGGCTCGTTCGACGCGGCCGGCATGTACGCCGCCATCGTCATCATCATGGTCGTCGCCCTCGCGGCCGAGTACCTGATGACGCTGGTGGAGAACCGCCTTGCCAAGTGGCGCCCCGCGCCGCTGCACGACTAGAGCCGGACTCGAACCCAAGCGAGGAGACCCATGAACAAGACATCCCTCTTGGCCGCGGCCCTGATGGCCGCCGCATTCACGGCGCAGGCGCAGCAGCCGACGCCGGTGAAGACCTATGCCCAGGAACTGGTGGATCGCACCGTGGCCCAGTACCCCGACCTGCGTGCGGTGGTGGTGCATGCCGCGTCGCCCAAGGCGGCCGGCAACATCATCATCGCGTCCAGCATCGGGCGCATCGGCGCCCCGGCGGACGAGCATGACCTCGACGTCGTTGCCACCGGCATGACGCGTGTCGCGATGGATCAGGGCAAGAAGCGCATCGAGGTGGAGCTGCCGCTGCGCGACGTTGGCGGCGCCACCGTCGGCGCGCTGGGCCTGGTGTGGCGGCTGCCGGTGGGCGGCTCGCGCGCCGAGTTCGAGCGCAATGCGACGGCGATCCGCGACGGGCTCTCGCGCCGCATCCTGAACGTCGCCAACCTGATGGAACCCTATCCCTACGAGCCGCTGGTGACGACCAAGTCCCGCGCGCAGACGCTGGTCGACGAGGCGCTGCTGCGCCACCCCGACGTGACCGTGCTGGCGCTGCGCGCGCGCAGCCATGGCGAGCTGGTGCTGCTGGGTTCAACCTTCGGGCGCCACGGCAAGAAGGCCGACGCCGACGACGCCAAGGTGATGGACAGCAGGGAGCCCAACACCGGCGTCTATTCGGGCGGCAAGCGCTTCGGCGTCGACCTGGCGCTGCACGACCGCAGCGGCGCTGCGATCGGCACGATGAACGTCGGCTATGCCTATTCGGGCAAGGAAGACACCAAGGCGCTGACGGCCCGCGCCATGGCGCTGCGCGACGACCTGCAGGCGCGCATCGACCCCGCCAAGCCGCTCGACGAGATCGACCCATGAAGCTCGCGCTGATTCCCCTCTGTGCGGCGCTGGTGGTCGGCGGCGCGTCGGCGGCAACGCCTGCTGCCGAGAAGAAGCTCTCCGTCTCCAGCATCGGCGCCGGTGCGATGGCGCCGCTGATGGACGCCTGGATGCGGGGCCTCGCGCAAGGGCAGGGCGGCTTCGTTCGCGGCCCGCGCTGGCAGCACGTGGACGACGCGGCCGCCATCGGCGCGCTGATGTTCGAGCGCGCCGACGTGGCACCGATGACGCGCATGCCGCTCACCATCGAGCTGGCGCCCTACGCCCACCAGTTCCACGGCGACATGATGAAGTCCCCGGAGCTGGCCCGCGTCGCGCTGTTGAACGGCCAACCGGTCTTCCTGGCATTCAACAGGCGCCCGGACACGCCGGTGCCGCTGGCGGTCGACGGCTTCGTGCGCTTCGCGCTCAGCCCGGCCGGCCAGGCGCTGGTCGCCAGCCAGCCGGGCTTTGCGCCGCTGCCGGCCGGCGAAGCCGATGCGGAGCTGGCCAAGCTGGCCGGCTACCGCGCGGCGCTCGACCCCGGCCTGCCCGTCTACAGGGCGCACGCCGGCGTGCACGGCGCGCTGAGCAGCGTCGGCAGCGATGGCATGAAGTCGCTGATGGACGGCTGGCTGCGCGACTTCCGCGCGCTGCAGCCCGGCGTGCGCCCCGGCGATCGCTGGGAGCATCTCGGCACCCTGAACGGCTTCCATGCGCTGATGGCCGGCGAGACGGACATCGCGCCCATGGGCCGGGAGCTCTGGCCCGACGAGGCCGCGGCGTTCGCGACGCTGCGCGGCGGGCGCGCGCCGCTGGAGATCCGCGTCGCGCGCGGCGGCTTCGACACCCAGCAGCGCACCACCGCGCAGGCGGTGTTCGTCAACGCGGCCAACCCGATCCAGCAACTGACGCTGGCGCAGCTCGCCGCCATCTTCGGCAAGTCGCCGACGATCACGCGCTGGGGCCAGCTCGGCCTCGGCGGCGAATGGGCCGACAGGCCCATCACGCTGGATGTGCCGCCGCATGTGACGCCCAACGCGATGTCGATGCAGATCATGGTGCTGCGCGGCGGGCCCTGGGCCGGGAGCGTGCACGAGGCTTCCGTCGCGGACACCGCCAAGGCCATTGCAGCCGACGCGGGAGCAATGGGCTTCGGTGGCTTCGAGGATGGCGGGCCTGGCCTGAAGGCCGTGCCGCTGGCGCGCGATGCGGTCAGCCCCGCCGTGGCCGGCACGCCCGAGAGCGCCGCAACCGGCCAGTACCCGCTGACGCGCTACATGTACATCCGCTTCGACCGCCAGCCGGGCCGGCCCATCCCGGCCGTGGTCAAGGAATTTCTGCGCTATGTGCTGAGCCGCCAGGGCCAGGAACCCGTTCCCTGCTCCGGCTACTACCCGCTGACCGCGCGGGAAGTGCGGGAAGAGCTGGCCAAGCTGAATTGACCCCTCCACAACGATAACGGAGACAAACGATGAATAGGAAGCTGACCCTGGTTGGCGCGGCAGCGCTTGCCGCCACCGCGTTCACGGCGTTCACCCCGGCGCAGGCCCAGACCGGCAGCGGCGCCACGACGCCGATGATGACCTGGGTGACGCCCGTGCTGGCCACCAACCCCAAGCAGACCGAGGAGCAGGCCGAGCAGGGCCGCCAGCACGGCCGCGACCTGCCCGAGCCCGAGATCCTGCAGCCCCGGATCGACCAGCGCCTGCCGAGCTATCAGCCGCGGAAGGACATCAGGATCAGCGGCACTTTCAAGGGCGCCGCGTCCGACGTGATGGTGGTGCTCGCGCAGAAGTGGATGGAGAAGTTCCACGGCTACTACCCCAACGCCCACCTGTCGATCGCGCCGCCCTATGCCGGCAGCCTCGGCGCCATCGAACTGATCAAGGGCGACCTGGACTTCGTCTTCGTGTCGCGCGAGCTCAAGCCCGACGACATCTCCAAGTTCAAGGCCAAGTTCGGCTACGACCCGCTCAGCGTGCCGATCTCCGGCGGCTCCTACCGCCACTTCGGCGCGCTCGACACCGTGGCGTTCTTTGTCAACAAGGACAACCCGATCGAGGCCATCACCTTCAAGCAGCTCGACCAGCTGTACTCGTCCACCCACGCGCGCGGCGGAAGCGCGATCACGACCTGGGGCGAGCTCGGGCTGACCGGCGAGTGGGCCGACAAGCCCATCAACCTGTATGGCATCAAGCCCTGGAACGGCTTCGAGGAATTCATCCGCCAGCGGGTGCTGAGCGCCGACGGCAAGCGGGGCGAATGGCGCGACGGCATCAAGTTCGAGAAGCTGGTCTTCCCGATGGCCAAGGACGTCGCCAGCGATCGCTACAGCATCGGCTACTCCGGCATGGCCTACACCGACGCGCCGGTCAAGCTCGTGCCGCTGGTCGAGAAGGAGGGCGACGTTCCCCAGGCCCCGACCTACGAGAACGTCGCGCTGGCCACCTACCCGCTGAGCCGGCTGACCTACTTCAACCTCAACAAGGCGCCCGGCAAGCCCTTGCCGTCCGTGCTCGAAGAGTTCATCAAGTTCGTGCTGAGCCGGGAAGGCCAGCAGGTTGTGCTCGACCACGCGCGCTATGTGCCGCTGCGCGCCAACCAGGCCGACGCGGCGCGCGCCCTCGTTCGCTGAGGCACGGCCGACGCGCCGATGCTGGCCTGCTCCCCGACGAACAGGCCCGCTTCAAAAACTACAACGGAGACGACGATGAAAGCAACCCAGGCCAGCTTGGCACTGGCAATCCTTGCGGCATTCCCGCTTGCCCATGCGGACGATCAACAGGGGCAGCCGGCCTCACCCAGTCCTTCGCAGGACGAGCGGCTGAGGGAGGAGCTGAAGGAGCTGGAAAAGGCGCCCAGCATGCCCATGACCAAGGAGGTCGCCTCGGGCGCGACCCTGAGCCAGGCCCAGGAGGGCTACACCGACGCGATCAAGAACGTGGCCGGAGTCGTTGCCACCAACTCGGCGGGTACGACCAACGATGCGTTCGCAATCCGCGGCATCAAGCTCAACCTGTTCGCCAATTACCGCCTCGATGGCGGCCTGCCGGTGACCGGCGTCATCACCAACCCGGTCGAGAACAAGGTGCGCGTCGAGACGCTCAAGGGCGCCAATGCACTGATGTTCGGCATCGCGAGCCCGGCGGGCATCATCAACTTCATACCCAAGCGCGCCGGCAACCGCGACGTGACCTCGGTGGGCTTTGCGGGCAACGCCTTCGGCCAGTACAGCACCAACGTGGATCTGGGCCGCCGGTTCGGAGAGAACCGCGAGTTCGGCCTGCGCTTCAATGCCTCGGCCATGCACATCGAGAACGGCATCCGCAACATGGGTGGTCGTGGCGAGTTCGCCAGCCTCGGATTGGACTTTCGCGTGACGTCGCGGCTGACCGTCCAGGGCGACTTCGAGTACTACAGCCGCCACATTCCCGAGCAGGCCGGCATCTCGCTGAAGCCGGCCGTCAACGGCGTCGTGCCGCTGCCGCGCGTGCTCGACCCGCGCCGGCTGTTGTCCGGCCGCTGGGATTGGTACAACCCCGAGACCTACAACTACCAGGGGCGGCTGGACTATCTGCTGTCGGACAACTGGAAGCTGCTGGTCCAGTCGGGCTACTCCAGTTCCTCCCGGCACCGCACGACGGTGCGGATCGGTGGCTACGACCTCGTGACCGGCGCGAACGGCGTCGTCACGGTGCAGCCCGTCACCAACGAATACGGGAATCACTTCACCCGCGCCGAGCTGCGCGGGCATTTCGACACCTGGTCCGTCGAGCACGACCTGACGGTCGGCATGTCTCGCACCTCGCGGTACTCGCTGGCCAAGGACGTCCAGAACCTCACGCTGCCGCAGCGGCAGAACATCTTCGACCCCATCGAGCTGGCCGCTCCGGTCTACACCAAGCCGGGCACCGCCAACCCGGCGCAGATCAGCACGGACGAAGGGCTCTACTTCTACGACACGCTCAGCGTCGCCAGGCCCCTGAAGCTGCTGATGGGCCTTCGTGCGGTGCATGACACCGAGAAGGTCGGCCTCACCGAGAGCAGCAGCCGGGTGCATTCGCCGGCCTACGGCGCGCTCTATGACGTGCTGCCTCATGTGACCTTGTTCGCGAGCGTCATGCAGGGCCTCGAGGCGGGTGGCACGGCGCCGGCCAACGCGGCCAATGCCAATGTCACGCTGGCGCCGGCGACGTCCAAGCAGAAGGAGCTCGGGGTTAGGGTCAGCGACATCTGGGGGCTGACCCTCAGCGCCTCCTACTTCGACATCGTGCGCGGCAACGCCGTGACGGATCCCGTCACCAACATCTTTGCCTACAGCGGCGACCTCACTTACAAGGGATTCGAGTCGACGGCCTCCTTCGACGCCACACGCGACCTGCGCTTCACGGGCGCCGTGCAGCGCCTGCATGCGCGGCAGGACTCGCCCAAGCAGCCGCTGATCGATGGCAAGGTGCCGGAGAACACGCCGGACTGGAGCGGCAATGTCGGCGTCTCGTACGCGATGCCGCAGTTGAAGGGCCTGACGCTGCGCGCGGTCGCCAAGCTGATCTCCAAGCGGCCGCTCAACGCGCAGGATCAAGGCTATCTGCCGGGATATGCGCTCTACGACCTCGGGGCGAGCTATGCGACGCGAATCGGTGGCAAGCCGGCGTCCTTCAACGTCTCGGTGGACAACGTCGCGAACCGTCGGTACTGGAACTCGATCGGCACCGGCACGCTGGGAATCGGCATGGACCGCAGCATCAAGTTCAGCGGCAAGTTCGATTTCTGAACCCACTTTCAGACGCCGTTCAGAACGTTTTCAGTCGCGATCCCTAACCTCCAGGCATCGCCACCCCATCAACCTTGGAGACAAACCGATGAAAAAAACCCTTGCCCTGCAAGCTGGCCTGGCCGCCGCGATCCTCACGCTCTGGGGCGTTCCCGCCCAGGCCCTGAAATACGCGGCCCCGGAACATTCGCTGAAGGCCGACCCGTCGATCCCGAATTGGAACCCGGGCCCGGTCGCCAGCGAGCCCGAGGAAGAGCTACCCATCGTCGGCGCGGACATCATGGATGAAGTCGTGCTGGGCTGGGCCAAGATCTACCGCAAGCAGTACCCACGCCTGTCGCTGACGCTGGACCTGCGCGCCTCCGGCGCAGGTGGCCCCGGCCTCGTGTCGGGCAAGGGCCAGCTTGCGCCGGTCGGCCGTGAGATGTTTCCCGCCGAGCGCAAGGCCTTCGTCGACAAGTTCGGCTACGAGCCGCTGGAGATCAAGGTCGCGACCGGCAGCGTCGGCTCGCTGGGCAAGACGGCCGCGAGCGTGATCCTCGTCGACAAGGACAACCCGATCGACTGCCTGAGCCTGCCTCAGCTCGATGCCATCTACTCCAAGACGCGCAAGCTCGGCTACAGGGAAGTCAACACCTGGGGCGATGTCGGCGCGACCGGCGCGTGGGCCGCCAAGCCCATTCACCTGTACGGGCTGAAACCGGTCAACGGCATCGAACAGTACTTCAAGGCCGTCGCCATGGACGGCGGCGAGTACAAGGACAACATCCAGTTCATGAAGGGCAAGGGCTTCAAGCACGTCTTTACCGTCGTTGCCGAGGAGATGGCCACGCACCCGGCCGGCCTGACCTACGCGCTGCTGGCCAACGTGACGCCCAACGTCAAGGTGCTCAACCTCTCGACGAAGCAGGGTGGTAGCTGCTATGCGCCGACGACCGAGAACGTCTACCAGCACAAGTACCCGTTCAGCCGCTACGTCTACATCTACGTCAACAAGGTGCCCGGCAAGCCGCTGGAGCCCAAGGTCAAGGAATTCCTGAAGCTCGTGCTGAGCCAGGAGGGCCAGCAGGTGGTGGCGGAAGAGCGGGTCTTCATTCCGCTGCTGCCCGAGGTCGTCAAGGAAGAGCTGAAGAAGCTGGACTGACAAGCGGCCCGTTTTGCCCCGCGCAAGGGCGCGGGGCCGGCCTCCCTGTCCTGCAGGGGCGCCCCCCAGGGGCGAGGAGCATTCCCATGCAAATTACCGGCATGCAGCACGGTGCCCGGCTGCTCGAATTCGTCGGCTTTCCGGTGCCCGAGGTGCTCGGCCCGGGCGCCAGCGAAGAAGAGATCAAGGCCATGCTCGACAGGCACGGCCTGCTGTTCGTCAAGCCGGTCTTCAAGGGCGGCATCGGCAAGAAGGGCAAGGCCGGCCTGCTCGGCAGGGCGCGTGACCTGCAGACCGCACTGGCCGAGAAGGAGCGCCTGTACTTCGCCGAGCACCAGGTGGGCCACAACCGGGCCAAGGCCAACGGCGTGACCTTCGAGGCCGGCGTGCCGGCCGAGCACGAGGTGTATTTCTCGATCAGCGATTCCACCCACTTCCGCGCGCCGACGATGACGCTCACGCACATGGGCGGCATGGACATCGAGGAGCTGGACAAGCGGCAAGTGGCCCAGCTGCCGTTCGACCCGCTGACGGGCCTGAAGTCCTTCGTGGTGGCGAATGCGTTGACCGAGATCGGCGCGCCCCGGGAGATCATTTCGCCGCTGGTGCAGCACCTGCCCAAGCTGTGGGAGCTGTTCCACAACTTCGGCATGACGACGCTGGAGCTCAACCCCATCCGCATGCGGCCCGACGGCAAGGGCCGCCTCACGCCCGTGGCCTGCGACTTCAAGTGCGGCTTCGACCGTGACGACCCGCGCTGGCTGCGCCTGAAGCTGCCCGCCCACCTGTTCGCGGCCGACTACTCGGCCTTCGAGCAGGAGATCAACACGCTGCGCACCCACCAGGGCCAGAGCGACGTCTACGTCATCAACGACAAGGGCACGGTGCTGGCGCCCACCTTCGGCGGCGGCGCCAATTCGCTGGTGACCGAGATGCTGGGCGACGCGGCCATCATCAGCTCCGACTTCGGCGGCAACCCGCCCTACGGGAAGATGAAGGAGGTGGCGCGCATCTGCTTCAGGCACTGGCTGAGGCAGGCCAATGTGCTCTTCATCATCGGCGGCAAGAGCAACAACACCGACATCTTCGAGACGCTGCGCGCGATGGCGGATGCGCTGCGCGAGCACTTCAGCCAGCACGGCCCCACGCCGCTGTACGTGGTGCTGGGCCGCGGCGGGCCGAACCTGGTGCGCGGCATGGGCGCGCTGCGCGACACCTGCGACGCGCTGGGCCTGCCGTACCGGCTGTTCGGCTTCGACTCCGACATGAGCGAGGTGATCCAGTTCGCGAAACAGGTGGATGCCTGGATGCAGGCCGGCGGCCGCCAGCAGATCGCGACCCGTCTCGGCCTCGACGTCGCCTGACCACGAAGGAGAAGCGACATGCAGAGCATCCTGCAACGCCCGGGCGTTGGCGATTTCAAATACCACGTCGGCATCAGCTCGCTGATGCAGGTCGCCTCGCGCGAGGACCGGGTCTGCGTGCTCAACATCCTGGGCGGCGAGTCCAGCGAGGTTACGCCGGTGAGCCACGCCTACTCGGGCGGCAACGTGGTCTGCGGCACCGCACCCGGCAAGGGCGGGGCGGTGCTGCCAACCCCGGTCGGCGACATCCCCGTCTACAACAACGTGCGCGACGCGCTGGCCGCCGGGCACCGCTTCAACTGCGGCGTGGTCTACCTGCCACCATCCGCGGCGCGCGACGGCGTGGCCGAGCTGATCCGCGTGAACCCCGAGCTGCGCAAGATCTTCATCATCACCGAGAAGATCTCGGTGCACGATGCGCGCGAGATCCGTGCGATGGGGCAGCAACACGGCATCGACATCTTCGGCGCCAACGGCCTGGGCGCGGCCGATTCCTGGAACCAGGTGCGCATCGGCGGCGCCCTGGGTGGCGACAGACCGGGCGATTCGCTCAAGCCCGGCAGCATCGCCATCTTCTCCAACTCGGGCGGCTTCTCCACCACCATCGCGCAATACCTGCGCATGGCCGGCTGGGGCACGACCACGGTGATCTCCAGCGGCAAGGATGTCTACATCCACTACGCCGCGCCGGAATTCGCGTTCGCGCTGGCGAACGATGCGCGCAGCAAGGCCGCGGTGCTGTACTGCGAGCCCGGTGGCTACTACGAGCACGACGCGCACTTCACCAAGCCGGTGGTGGCCTGCGTTGTAGGGCGCTGGAAGAGCAGGCTCACGCGCGCCGTGGGCCACGCCGGCGCGATGGCCGGCGGCGACGACGACGCCCAGGCCAAGGAAGGCTGGTTCATGGAGAAGTTCGGCGTGGACGGCATCTTCACGCCCGACAACCCGGTGTTCTCGGCCAGGGGCGCGCTGGTGACCAACATCGCCCACATCCCCGCCGCGTTGACGGCCGTGATGCGCACCAACGCGACGATGCCCGACTTCGCGCCCGAAGGCAGCCTGGCGCTCAAGCCCTGGTTCGGCTCCGACGAGGGGCTGGACCTGCCCGAGGCGCTGCGCCTGCCGGTGGTGCAGGCCGTCTCGCCCTATGGCGAGCAGATCGCGTTGCTGAACAGGCAGATCGGCGGCGTGGTGCCGCGCCAGAACATGAAGGACGCCTCCGGCGCGTCGCAGATGGACGCGAAGACGCAGGTCAGCAGCCTGCACGGCAGCAGCATGCTGATGGCGGCCACGCTGCCGCTGGAGTCCAACGTGGCGCTGGCCCTGCTGCACGACGCGGGCGGCGAGAACGACCGCAGGCTGATCGCCCCTGTCATCGCGGCCTACGTCAACCTGCACGGCAGGCCCGAGCTGGCTGCGGCCCAGGCCAGCCGCGAGGCGGGCAACGCGCCCAATGCGGTGCTGGCGGCGGCCGCCGCCATCGTCGGCCCCAGGCGCCAGCAGGCGGCGCGCGAGGCGCTGCGCGGGCTGATCGAAGGCTTTCACGCGGCGGGGCTGGGCAACGAGTTCGGTGCGTCGCTGTCCGAGAGCTTCGACATCGCCAAGGTCGATGCCAGGGGCCTGGCCGGCCTGAGCAGCGACCGCCCCGACCCGCAGGCTGAGCGCCTGCTGGCGGGCGTGCAGGCCCACGGCGCACGCTCGGTCTTTCTGCGCTGGCTGCGCAGCCAGCCCGGCCACCCGACCGAAGCGGCCGTGCTGGCCGCGATCTCCGCCACGCTGGCCTGGGGGCCGCTGTCGCGCAAGCGCATCTCGCGCGCCACGGCCGAGAGCATCCCGTGGTGGCTGCAGCTGTTCGGCACGCTGATCGGTGCTTCCGCCGACGCGAGCCGGCACGAGCCGGGCGCCTTCTGCGGCATCGCCGACGCCGAGCTGCTGGGCCGCACGAGCCTGGGCGAGATCGCCTTCGCCGCGCTGCTGGGCTCGCGGCCGGACGAGGGCGATCTGTTCGCGTTCCAGACGCTGGTGGGCCTGCTGCTGACCAACGGCCCCGGTGCCATCTCGGCGCAAGGCGCGAAGGGTGCGGTCTCTGCCGATGGCCCGGAGCAGCCCGGGCGCGTGCAGCTCAACAAGGCTTTGCTGGGCTTCCTGAGCCACACCGGCTACGCGCATGGCGGCAATGGCTACGAGGGCATCGCCTTCCTGTGCGAGCAGTTCGAGGGCAGCGGCCTCGCGGACCCGGCGGCTGTCGACCACGGCCTCGACCTGCAGGCCATGGCCCGGCGCGCGGTGGCCCGGTATGCCCAGTACAAGGCCGACAGGAAGGGCGCGGGCAGCCTGGACATCGCCAAGCTGCCCGGCGTGAACCACCCGGTGTTCAAGGACAAGCCCGTCAACCACGACCCTCGCGAGGTCTTCATCGCCAGGCTGTTCGAGCAGCGCGGCGAGGCCAATGTGTTCCACCAGTTCTACCGCGCGCTGGTGCAGGAGTTGTTCGACGCCGGCGTCTCGCGCAACGTCTACTGCGTCAACATCGACGCGGTGATCGCCGCGCTGCTGCTGAAGATGCTGTGGCAGCCGCTGGCGCAGGGCCGCATCGGCGCACGCGAGCTGGAAACGGCCGCATTCACGATCTTCCTGTACCCGCGCATGCTGGGTTGCGCCACCGAGGCGGACGACCACCTCAACCGGGGCCGCAACATGGACACGCGCACGCCGGCATCGGCCTGCGCCTTCGTCGCTTGAACATGCACGGCCGGCGCCGCTTGCTGGTGGCCGCGCTGGCCCTGCTCGCCGGTGGCCCGGGCGTGGCGGCCGAGCCGGCGCCCTATCTGAACGCCGACGGTGCGGTCCGCATCGTCGGCTACAACGACATGCAGGACATGCTGGCCGCCATCACGGCGCTGTTCCAGCGCGCGCATCCCGAGGCCCGCTTCGAGCTGGTCCTCAAGGGCACCCGCACCGCACCACAGGCGCTGGCGCGCGGCATCTCGCTGTTCGCGCCGATGGGCGCGGAGTTCTCCGCCGCCGAGCTGGCCGATTACGCGAGGCTGACCGGCGGCGGCGTGCCGCTGCCTTTTCGAGTCGCGCACGATTCGCTGAACCCGGCGGCGCTGTCCGCGCCCCTGGGCGTCTTCGTCGATGCGCGCAACCCGGTCGCCAGCCTGAGCCTGGCGCAGCTGGCGCGGGTGTTTTCGGGCGAGGTGACGAGCTGGGGCCCGCTCGGCCTTGCAGGGGAGTGGGCCAAACGCCCCATCCACCTCTGCGGCATGGCGCCCGTGACGGCGCTGGGTGCGCTGATGCTGCGCCGACTGGGCCTCGCGTCCTTCGCGCCGGGCCTGCGCGGCTTCGTGCAATCGCGCGACGCGGTCGCCTGCGTCGCGGCCGACCCATTGGCGCTGGGCTTCGGGTCGCTGAACCGCGGCGTGCCGGGCGTGCGCCCCGTGCCGCTGTCGACGCAGGACGGCGGGCCCGCATTCGCCGGCACGCCCGAGGACATCGTCTCCGGCCGCTACCCGCTGGACCGCCACCTGCTGATCTACCTGCGCACCGACCCGGCCACGCGGCGCGTCGACCCGCTGGCGCGCGAACTGCTGCGCCTGCTGCTGTCCTCCGAGGGCCAGCAGCTCATCGCCGATGGGGCGCTCGGCTACCTGCCGCTGAACGCGCAGGAGCGTGCCGAGGAACTCAGGCGCTTGTCGACGCTGGATTGAGCCCCGGCGCGGTCGAACAGCAGGTAGAGCACCGGCGTGATGAAGAGCGTGATCAGCTGCGACAGCAGCAGGCCGCCGACGATGGCCACGCCCAGCGGCTGGCGCAGCTCGGCGCCGGCGCCCAGGCCCAGCGCGATGGGCAGCACGCCCATCAGCGCGCACAGCGTCGTCATCATGATGGGGCGAAAGCGCTGCCGGCAGGCCTGGCGGATGGCTTCGACGGCCGGCAGGCCCTCGTCGCGCCGCGCCGAGATGGCGTAGTCGATCATCATGATGGCGTTCTTCTTCACGATGCCGATCAGCAGCAGCACGCCGATCATCGCGATGAAGCTCAGCTCCATGCCCATCAGCCTCAGTGCCAGCAGCGCGCCCACCGCCGCGGACGGGATGCCCAGCAGGATGGTCAGCGGGTGCACCCAGCTTTCGTACAGCATGCCGAGGATGACGTAGATGACGGCGACGGCGGCGAGGATCAGCCACAGCTGCGCCGTCTGCGACTGCTGGTAGAGCGCCGCCTGGCCGCTGAAGGCGCCGAACACGGTGATGGGCAGATGCAGCTCGGCCTCGGCGGCATGGATGGCCGCGGCGGCGTCGGAGAGCGATCTGCCCGGCGCGAGGTCGAAGGACAGCGTGACCGACGGCAGCTGCGCCTCGTGGTTGACGGCGATGGTGCCCTTGCCGCGCGTCACCGTCGCGAAGGCGCCCAGCGGCACGCGCCGGCCTGCCCGGCTGCGCACTTCGAGGCCGAGGATGTCGCTCTCGTCGCGACGGGCCTCGTCGGCCACTTCGAGGATGACCTGGTAGCTGTCCTCGGGCGCGCGGATGGTGGACACCTGGCGGCTGCCGAAGGCCGAGTACAGCGAAGTGCGGATGGCGCTCAGGTCCACGTCGAACTGCGCCGCCTTGTCGCGGTCCACGTCGACCCGGGCCTCCAGGCTGTTCTTCTGGTAGTCGCTGTTCACGCCGATCAGCACGTCGGACGCACGCAGCCGGTTCACCAGCTTGTCGGCCCACTGGTCCAGCGCCAGCGCGCTGATCGCCTGCAAGGTGTATTGGTAGGTGCTCTTGGAGCTGCGCCCGCCCACACGCAGGTTCTGGACGGGGCTGAAGAACACGCGGATGCCGGGGATGCCGCTCGTGGCCTTGCGCAATTGCGCGAGCACGGCCGGCAGCTCGGGGCGCCGGCCGCGCTCCTTCAGGTCGATGGTGAGCTGGCTGGTGTCGTGGTCGACCTTGGTCGCCACGCCGGCCACGCTGGCGTCGGCCATCACGATGGCCTGCAGCCGGCGCACGACGACGAGGCGCCCGGCATAGGACATGTCCTGGGGCGTGTCGACGTTGGCGACGAGCTGCCCGATGTCCTCCTGCGGAAAGAATCCCTTGGGCGCCGTAAGGTAAAGCCAGGCGGTGGCCGCCACGGTGGCCGCGCCGACGAGCAGCACGAAGTTGCGGTGGGCGAGGGCGACGTCCAGCGCGCGCATATAGGCGGCCAGCGAGCGCTCGAAGGCCCGCTCGAACAGCTTGCTCCAGCCCGGCTCGGGGCGGTGCAGCGACTCGGGGCTCATCAGCATCGGCACCAGCATCGGGATCAGCGTGAGCGACACGACCGCCGACACCAGGATCGCGATGGACACGACGACGGCGAACTCGTGGAACAGCCGGCCGACGACGCCGGGCATGAAGAAGATCGGGATGAACACCGCCACCAGCGACACCGAGATCGACATCACCGTGAAGCCCACGTCGCGCGCGCCGGCTACCGCGGCGGCGACCGGCGAATCGCCGCGCTCGATGTGGCTGATGATGGCCTCGAGCACGACGATGGCGTCGTCCACGACGAGGCCGACGGCGATGGTCAGGCCCAGCAGCGAGATGTTGTCCAGGCTCTGATCCAGCCCGTACATCAGGCCGAAGGTGGCGAACAGCGAGATCGGCACGCTGAGCGACGGGATGAAGGTGGCTGCCGCGCGGCGCAGGAACAGCAGGATCACCAGCACCACCAGCGCCACGGTCAGCACGATGGTCAGGTTGACGTCGTGGATGGCGTTGCGGATGGAGACGGAGCGGTCGCTCAGCAGCTGCACTGACACGGACTGCGGCAGCTGCGCCTGCAGGCGCGGCAGCATGGCGCGGATGGCGTCGACCACGGCCACCGTGTTGGCGCCGGGCTGGCGGCTGACGCTCAGCAGGATGGAGGGCCGCCCGTTGACGTCGCTCATGTTCTGGACGTTCTCGATGCTGTCCATCACGCTGGCCACATCGGACAGGCGCACGCTGCGGCCCTGGCGGCTGGCCACGGCCACCTTGGCGAAGTCCGCGGCCTTCATCAGGTCGCCGCTCATCTGCACCGTCAGCGTCTGGCGTGGGTTGTCGAGCTGGCCGGTGGGCGTGGCGGAGTTGGCGGTCTGCAGCGCGGCGGCCACCTCGTCCAGCGTCAGGTCCAGCGCGGCCAGGCGCGCCGGGTCGGCCTGGATGCGCACCGCATAGCGCTTCTGCCCCGACACCTGCACCTGGGCCACGCCGTTGATGGTGGACAGGGCCGGCACGATGAGGTTGTCGCTGAAGGCGTTCAGCGCGGAGAAGGCCAGCGTCGGCGAGCTCAGGGCCACGAGCAGGATGGGCGCGTCCGCCGGGTTCACCTTGCTGTAGGAGGGCGGCGTGCGCATCTCCGCCGGCAGCTGGCGGCCGGCGCGGAACAGCGCGGCCTGCACGTCGGCCGCGGCGGCGTCAATGCTGCGGCTTTCGTCGAACTCCAGGGTGATCTTGGTCTGCCCCTGCATGCTGGTCGAGCTCGTCGTGAGCAGCCCGGGGATCGAGGAGAACTGCTTTTCCAGCGGGGTGGCTACCGAGGCGGCGAGGTTGTCGGGGCTGGCGCCGGCCAAGTTGGCCGTAACCTGGATGACGGGCGTGTCGTAGCGCGGCAGCGCCGAGATCGGCAGGTTCAGCCAGGCGATGAAGCCGGCGGTGACGGCGCTGATCCAGAACAGCAGCGTCGCGACGGGGCGGCGCAGGCAGGCTTCGGAGAGGCTCATTTCGCCAACCTCACCGCCATGCCGTCCTTCAGGCCCTGCTGGCCTTCGGTGACGACGCGCTCGCCGCCCGCGAGGCCCGCGACGACCGCGAGCTGATCCTGGATGCGCAGCAGCTTGACGGGCTTGACCGCCACCCTGGCGCCGGCGCCGTCGAGCACATAGACGAAGCGCCCGTCGGGACCTTCGAGCACGCTCTGCGGCGCCAGCGTCAGTGCACCGTGGTCGACACCCGCCGTCACGCGCAGCTTGGCGAACGAGCCGGGCCACAACAGCCGGCGGGTGTTCGGGAAGGCGGCTTTCAGGCCGATGGTGCCGGTGGCCGTGTCGACGCTGTTGTTGATGAAGACCAGCCGGCCTTCGACGGTCGAGCCATCCGGTGCGGTCAGCGCCACCGTGACCGCACCCGTCGCGCGTGCCGACAGCAGCGTCGGCAGTTCGGCCTCGGGCAGCGTGAACTCCACGCCGATGGGGTCCATCTGCACGACGTTGACCAGCGGCGTCGTCGCGCCCTGCTGCGCCAGGCTGCCGGGGTGGACGGACAGCGCGCCGGTCAGGCCCGCCATCGGCGCGACGACGCGGGTGCGGTCCACCAGCACGCGGCTGCCGTCGATGTCGGCATGCATCGCGTCGAGCTGGGCGCGCAGCGACTCGACCTTTCCCTCGGCCGCATCGACGACGCTGGCCGAATAGAAATTGTCCCGGGCGAGCTGGCGCGAGCGGGCCAGGTCGCGCTGCGCCTCGTCGAGCTGTGCCTGCACTTGCGCGGCTGCGGCCCGGGCCTTGCTGAGTTGCGCGGCCACGTCGCTGGCGTCCAGCGTGAACATCAGCTGGCCGGCCTTGACCTCCTCGCCCTCCTTGAAGTGGATGGCGCGGATAGTGCCGGTGGCTTGCGGCCGCACGTCCACCTGCTGCAGCGGCACGAGGTGGCCCTGCGCATCGAACTGGATCGGCAGGTCGCGCACGACGGCCGGCGCGGTGCTGACGAGTGGAGGCGGCTTGGCGGCGGCCGGCTTGTCGGCGGCCTTGCCCAGCGTCACGGCGGCTGCCACCGCCAACACGGCGGCAACGGCCCCGGCTGCCACCACGAAAACTCTTGTTCTGATCTTCATCGGCCTCTCGAACGGGCGGGCGCCCCGCGAGAAGCCATGCTAGGGCGGGAACCTGAACCCGTGCTTTAGCAAACCTGAACCGGTTTTCAGATGAACTGGTAGCCGACGCCCCGCACCGTCTTGAACAGCTGCTTGCCGGGGACCTCGAGCTTGGCGCGCAGCCGGCTCATGTAGACGTCGAGCAGGTTGGTGTCGACGTCGTAGTGGGAGGACCAGATCTTTTCGGAGATCAGCGTGCGCGGCAGGATGCGGCCCTGGTTCTGCATGAAGACCTCGAGCAGCGCGTACTCACGGCTGGTCAGGTCCACGGGCTTGCCGTTCATCTGCACCGTGTGGCTGAGCAGGTCCAGGCGGATGCCGGCATGTTCGAACACCACCTGCTTGACGGTGGACTGGCGGCGCACCAGGGAGCGCACGCGCGCGAGCAGTTCCTCCAGGCTGAATGGCTTGGGCAGATAGTCGTCCGCGCCGAGGTCCAGGCCCTTGACGCGGTCCTGCACGCCGTCGCGGGCACTGAGGATGAGCACGGGCTCCTTGAAGCCGCTGGCGCGCCAGCGGCGCAGCAGGTCGAGCCCGTCGCCGTCGGGCAGGCCCAGGTCGAGCACGATCGCGTCGTAGCTGGATTCGGCCAGGGCGTCCGAGGCATCGGCGCAGTTGCGCACCCAGGTCACGGTATACGAGCACTCGGACAGGCCCTGCTGCAGGAAGCGCCCGAGCCGTTCTTGATCTTCAATGACCAGGATCTTCATCGCCTTGTCTCCTTCGGCCGGCCAAGCCTCGGACGGGCTTGTGCGGCATGGCTCATTGTGCGGCAGTGCGCCCGCGCCCTCGGCCGAGAGCGGCCATCGGCATGATGCTCATGCGGCCTTGCCCGGCCGCATGCGGTCGAGCAGGCCGTCCTTGTCGATGACATGGTGCTTGAGCGCGGCGGCCAGGTGCAGGGCCACCGAGGCCAGCAGGACCCAGGACAGCAGGCTGTGCAGTTTTTCGAGCTGATGCGCGAGCGGCCTGTCGGCAGGCAGCAGGCCGGGCAGCGTCAGCACGTCGAACCAGACCACCGGCTGGCCCTTGGCCGAGCTCATGGCCCAGCCGGCCAGCGGGACGGTGAGCATCAGCGCGTACATCAGGCCGTGCAGGGCATGGGCCGCGGTGGCCTGCCAGGCCGGCATGGGCAGGTCCGCGGGAGGGTGGTGGGTGGCGCGCCAGAACAGCCGGGCAAGCACCAGCGCCAGCACCGTGATGCCGGCCGTCCGGTGCCAGCCGTAGATCTGCAGCTTGGTGGGCGAGCGGGGCAGGTCGCCCATGTAGATGCCGATGCAGAACGCCGCCACGAGGCCCAGGGCGACCAGCCAGTGCAGCACGATGGCGGTGGTGGTGTAGCGGGTGCTGGGCTGCAGGGACGGGTGGGCGGGCCCCATGGGTTGCAAGGCGTTCTCCTTTGGATGCGGATTGGGCGGAACGGGCGTGGCCGATTCAGGGCGACGCGGGGCTGGCCAAGGCCTGTCGCCGCCCGCGTTGCTCGAGCGCGACCAGGCTGACGATGACCATCAGGAAGGCGATGCTGGTCGCCTTCGCGCCAAGGCCGAAGCCGCCGTATGCCGGTGACTGCGACAGCAGATCCCCCAGCGCCGCGCCCAGGGGGCGCGTCAGGATGTAGGCGATCCAGAAGCTCAGCACGATGTCCGCCCCGAGAAAGTAGGCCAGTGCTGTGAGTGCGATCAGCGCGCAGCCGGCGATGACGCCCCATTGGAAGCCCAGGCCCAGGGCTTCGGTCGCCAGGTCGCCGGCGGCCGTGCCGAGGGCAAAGGTGCACAGGATGGCGCCCCAGTAGAAGAGCTCCCGGGGGCGGGTGTCGATGGCGCTGATCGAAAGGGTCCGTTCGCTCCTGAACCAGATCGAGAAGATCGCGATCAGGGCCGCGGCAAACACCGCCGTGCTGGCATAGAGGCTGACCTCCAGGCGGTCGGTCAGCACGTCGGTGATCTGCGTGCCCACCACGCTGACCAGCACCACGGTCAGCCAGTACATCCAGGGCACATGGCTGCGGGCCTGCAATTGCATGCAGAGCGCGACGGCCAGCAGGGTCCCCATGATGCCGGCGGTGATGCCCTGCCCGAGCCCCGCCTCGACGGCCAGATAGTCGGCGACCGTTTCCCCCACCGTGGTCGACATGATCTTGATGATCCAGAAGCCCAGGGCGACGTCGGGAACCTTGTTGAGCCGGCTCGGCATGTCCTGGTTCTGCACCGCTCAATCCAGCTTCTGTCTTTGTTGTTGCACCATCTCGGCCGGCAATGGCAGGTAGCTGCCGTTGCGCTCGACGATCTGCTGGCCCTCCCGGCTCAGGACGAAGCGCAGGAACTCGCGCAGCCTGGGTTCGAGGGGCGTTCCGGGCTTGCGGTTCAGGAAGATGTAGATGCTGCGCACCAGCGGATAGCGGCGCTCCTGAAAGCTCTCCTTGCTGGGAGCCACCGGCGCCGCGCCCTCCGAGGGCGAAAGCGCGATGGCCTTGACGCCCGCGACGCCCTTGGCCTGCGGCATCACGGTCCAGGCGATGCCGTAGCGGTCGTGGGACAGCTCCTTGCGCAACATCGACTGCAGTCCCAGCCGCTGCTCGGTGCGATCCTCGTCGGCGATCATCTTGCTTCCGGTCTCGACGTACTCGCGGTAGTTGGGGTTCCACTTGTCGCCGTTGCCCAGCACCTTCCACTGGAAGAAGCGTGTGGTCCCGGACGGCGCGTGCCCATAGGTCTGGATGGGCTTGTCGGCCCATTCGCCCTTCAGGCCCAGCTGCCCCCAGGTGCGAATGTCCAGCTCGGCGCCGCGGCCGTCGGACGGCGTCCACTTGAACCCGCGCATGCCGGCGCTGCGCGCGGCACCGAAGATGCCGTCGAGCTGCTTGAGGCTCAGGGACGCGATGGGGTTGTCCTTGTGCACGAAGATGACCGGCCCGTTGGACTTGCCGTCCACGTCGAAGGCGCCCGAGGCCACGGTGATCTCGGTCGGCGGGTAGCCGTAGACCTCGAAGAAGGCCAGGTTCTCGGTCAGCGTGGCTTCCCCGCCATCGGGCGCAAGGTCGGTCACTCCCGTGACGAGCGCGGGGATGGCGGCATCGCTGGTCGGCAGCTTGTCCTCGAACGTCACGCCGGGGTGGTGCTTCTGGAAGGCCTGCTCCCATTCCTTGAGCACACCGCCCAGCCCGAAGCCGTGGTTGCGGATGACGCCCGAGACCTTGGCCTCGGGCGTGTACTGGGGCAGTGGCGTGGGGGTGGCCCACGCGAAGCTGCACAGGCCCAGGGCGAGAGCCCCCGCGCCGGCTGCGATCGTGGCGGGACCGGGCTTCGGTCGGTGATTCATCGGCATCGAGAACCGGCCGCTCAGAACTTGGCCTGCGCGGTCACGTAGACCATGCGGCCGAGGGGCGAGTAGGAGGAGATGTCGGCGTTGTTGTCCGTGTAGGCCTGTGGGGCCAGCGGGGGCATCCGGTTGCCGATGTTGTTGACGCCCAGGGCCAGCGTGTAGCTCTTGACGCCGAGGAAACCGGCACGGCCGCCGCTGTAGGCCAGCCGCAGGTCCCAGCTCATGTAGGCGCTGACGGGCAGGGGCTTCAAGGTCTTGCTGGTCTCGTAGACGATGCCGCCGGGCCCGAGGTCGGTCACCGACGACACATAGGTGTTGCCCAGGGTCGCGAGCCACGGCCCTTGGCGCCAGTCCAGCGTTGTGTAGAAGCGGTACTTGGGCAACGTGCCCTGCACGCCGGTGCCACCGTTGGTCACCGTGCCGGCATATTCGTAGAACTTCTGGGAGGGCAGTGCCTGGAACTTGTAGGAATCGAAGATCGTTCCGGTCGTGCCGAGCGTGAAGGTGCCGGCGGCCGCGGTCTCCCATTCGTACTCCGCGTTGAGCGTGAATGCCTTCAGCTTCACGCCGCCCAGGTTCCTGAACTGGTCGATCGCGTAGACATTCAGGGAGTTGTTGGGGTCGGCCTGCAGATAGGCCAGCAGGTCACCCGGGTTCGCGAACGGCGTCGCACTCGGCTGACCGGGGAAGGCACCCTTGGCCACATTGGCGGCAAAGGGCGACGCACTGCCCAGCGCGTTCACGCTCTGCAGGATGTTGGCGAAACCGATGCCGCCCGGGTAGCCCTTCTGCGAGACATTCGAGTACTCGGCCGACAGCGACAGGCCCGGCACGGCATCCGGCCTGAAGGTCAGGTTGAGCGACTTGGTGTCCGCCTTGCTGGGCTGCAGGTTGGGGTTGTTGCCGTCCATGCCCTGCAGGCCCGGGTTGTTCAGGCCGAAGGTGCTCAGGATGACGCCGTTACCGACCAGGCGCGTGGCTGTCGGGCCGTATTCCGCATAGAGGGTCGGCGCGGTGAAGGATTTCGAGACGCTGGCCCGGACCGTCAGGCTCTGGTCGACGGGCTGCCAGCGCAGGCCGAGCTTGGGCGACACCGAGCTGCCGGCGTCGCTGTATTTCTCGGAGCGTGCGGCGGCGATGAGATCCAGCGCCGAGAAGCCGGGCAGCTTCCAGGACTCCCCGGTGATGGGCACGCGCACCTCGGCGAACACGGCGTCGATGCGGCGGCTCTTCGAGAACGCGTCGTAGAACTGGCCGCCCAGCCAGCTCTGCGCGCCGGGGCCGGTGTTGTGCGCGTTGTCGTCGGTGTGGGCCGCAAGGGCTTCGCGCCGCGTGCTCACGCCGATCGCAAAGCCGGGCTTGCCACCGGGCAGCGAGCCGAGCGTGCCGTTCAACGAGGCATCGAAGGAGTCGAGCCTGCTGGACATGTCGACGCGCTCGGTGCCGTACAGGTTCGCCAGCGAAGCGGGATCGAGCCCGGCCGCGCGCGCGAAGGGGTCGAGCGCGGGCTGGAGGCTGAGGGCGCCGGACGTCGAATAGTTGGCGTAGACGCGGCTGAACTTGCCGCCGGCCACCGCATTGCCGTTGGCGTCGTAGCCGCCCAGCACGGCCAGCGGGATGTTCGGCTTGAACAGCACGTTGGCCATGGCCCACTTCAGGTCGTTCTGGCTGTGGACGATGGCGGCTTCCCAGCCGAAGCCGTTGTCGAGCTTGCCGCGCAGGCCGGCAGTCACGCGCGCGGCGCCCTGGTCGTAATGATGCTCGAGGGGGCGGTCCCAGTCGGCGAAGTTGACCCCGGCGAAGCTGGCCGTGATCGGGTCGTAGGCAGCGCCCTTGGGCACGGTCAGCGTCGTGGCGACCGGCAGCATGCGCGTGGAACTGCGGTTGTCGGACAGCTGCAGGTCGCCAAAGGCGCTCAGCTTGCGGCCGATCAGGTCGGCGACGGCGTTGAGGCTGATCGCGACCTGGTCCTGCTGCTGCATCAGCGTCTGGAACTGCGACAGGTCGTAGGTGGCGGCATTGGCCGCCGTGCTCGACGCCAGATAGGTGCCGTTGGTGATGAGCGCCGCCAACGAGGGCGCCGTGGCCGCGGCGCCGGTGGGATTGTTCTTGCTCGGCGACACCTGGCCGCTGGCGAGGAGGGCCGGGCTGGCGCCGCCAATGCTGCCCGGCACGATGCTGACGCGGCCGGTGATGGGTGTCGAGAACGAGCGCTCGTTCTGGTAGAGCGGGTCGGTGTGCGAGGCGTTGACCGATGCCGTGAAGCGGGCGCCGTCTAACCTCGCGCCATAGGTCATGTAGGCGCCGTACTCGTTGTAGTTGTCGGCGCTGCCGTAGCGCACGCCGCCGTCGAAGCCCTTGGCGTCTGACTTCAGGATGATGTTGACGACGCCGCCGATCGCGTCGGAGCCGTAGATGGCGGAGGAACCGTCGGACAACACTTCGATGCGCTCGATGGCCGAGGGCGGGATCTGCGACGAGTTCACGAAGGCCTTGCCACCGACCGCCGCGATGCCGCTGATGGCGACGCGCCGGCCGTTCACCAGGACCAGGGTGTCGAGGTTGCGCAACTGCAGCTGCGAGCCGCCGCCGGTGCGCTGGTTCAGGTTGTTGGCGTTGGAGGCACCGGCGTTGCCGCGGCCTTGCAGCGTCGGCACGCCCTTGCGCAGCACCTCCAGCACGTCGGTGCTGACGCCCGCCTTCTCGATGGTCTCGCGGTTCATCTCGGTGACCGAGACGGCCGCCGCATCCTTGGTGGTCATCGGGACGGCTGACCCGGTGACGACGACCGTGTCCAGCTTGCTCTTGTCGTCGTTTTCGGCGGCACCGGCAGGGGCCGCCAGCAGGGCACCGAGCCCGGACATGAGAAGGCTGGCGGCGATCGCACTTTGTGTTCTGCGTTGCTTCATGTTGTCTCCGTTGTTGAATATGAAATGAAGCCAGGTAGCAGTTCGAGACTAGGCGCCCACCCTAAACCGGGAGTGAACTGCAGATTAATGAGCATTCAGGCCGCATCGCTCAATCGAGCTGCTGCAGTTGCTGCAGCAGCGTCGTTGCGTCGAGCGGCAGAAAGGCGGCGTCTTCGACGATGGCATGCATGCCGTCGCGGCTCAGGATGTAGCGCAGGAATTCGCGCACCTTGGGGTCGACCGGCTGCCCGGGACGGCGGTTGATGAAGGCCGTGCTGTAGCGGGTCAGCGGCCAACGCCTGAGCCAGGCGTTTTGCTTCGTGGGCTCGACCCAGGGCTGACCCTCGCTCTCGGCCAGGCCGATGCGGCGCACGCCGGGGTTCTCGAACAGCACGTTGGCGAAGCCGATGCCCGCCGGGTCATGAGCCACGGCATCGAGGATGTAGGTGCCGGCGTTGATGACCTCGCCCGTCGGCCTGTGCCCGTTGTCGAAGTCTTTCAGTTCGGGGTTCCAGCGGTCGCTGTCCCGCATGACCGCGAGGCGGAAGAAGCCGGCCATGCCGGTGTCGAAGTTGTAGCCATAGACATGGATGGGGCGGTCGGCCCAGTCGCCCTTCAGGCCGAGCTGGCCCCAGGTGCGGATGGGCCCCGGTGCGCCGCGCCGGCGCTCGGCGCCGTAGATCGCGTCGAGCTGTGCCAGCGTCATGCCGGCCAGCGGGTTGTCCTTGTGTACATAGACCATCAGCGCGAAGGTCTTGTGCTGCGTCGCATAGCTGCCCGACGTGATCTTGATGCCGGTGGCCGGGTAGCCGAACCAGTCCTCGAAGGCGCGCAGCTCCGGCCGGTAGGGCTCGCGGCCGATGAAGACGACGTCCGCGATGTCCGCATACAGCCCGGCCATGGCGGCCTCGGTGCCCTTGAGCCGCGTCACGAAGCCGATGCCGGGGTGATGCTTGCGAAAGCCGTCCTCCCAGGCCTGGACCAGCTCCGGGATATAGGGGTTGCCCCAGACGCGGATCGTGCCGGCGACGGCAGCCTGGGCCCGATAGGGCTGCAGATCCCTCAGGTAATCCGGCTCGTCGCCCGCCCTGGCGGTCGACAGGGCGAAGCCGGCGAGCAGCGCTGCGACGCAGCGCATCGCGTGTTGAGTCATGCGAGGGTCTCCTTGATGCGGGCCGCTTCCTGGCCCGGCAGCGCGAAATAGCCGCCGTCCGAGGCGATCGCCTGCTGGCCTGGCGCACTCAGCAGATAGGCGAGGAATTCGCGCACGGGCGCCTGCAGCGGTCCGCCCGGTGCGCGCTCGACGAAGACCTGCAGGTCCCGCACCAGCGGGTAGCGGCGCTGGGAGACGGTCGCGCGCGTCGGGAGCAGGAAGGGGGCGGGCAGGGCAGCCGACAACGCGACCGCCCTGGCCTGAGGCAGCCGGTCCGGCCAGGTCGCCAGCGCCAGCGCATGGGGTGTCTGCTGCAGCGCCTGCATCAGGCGCCGGGCGGCCTCCCGACCTTCATCCGCCGTTGTCGACGGGGTACCGAACTCGCGCAGGCGGCCGGTCCATTTCTGGCTGCCGCCCATCACCGCCTGCTGCATGAACTGGGGCAGATCGCCGGCGATGTCATAGGTCAGTACCTCCAGCGGCCGATCGCGCAGCGGCCCGTCGACGCCGAGATCCTTCCAGGTGTTCACCGGCGGGTGTCCGCGGCGGTGGTCCGCGCCGATTGCGGCGTCTAGCTGCTGCAAGCTCAGCCGCGTCAGCGGGTTGCTCCGGTGGACGAAGACGACGGGCGCCGGCGCATGGTCGGCGTGGTCGAGGCTGCCCGAGGCGACGATGACGCCGAAGGGATCGTGGCCGAAGATCGGGCGGTAGCCGTCGAGCTCGATGGCGATCGGCGGGCGCTCCATCAGCGCGATGTCGGCCGCGCCGGTGTAAAGGCCGCCGATGGCGGTCGAGTCGCCGCGCAGCGTGACTTCGAATCGCATCGCCGGGTGGAAGTGCTGGAAGCCCTTGATCCAGGCGGCCACCAGTGCGCCGGCCGGCGAGCGCTCGCGGCTGCCATGCCCCCAGATGCGGATCAGGCCCTCGACCGGGGCCTGCGGCCGATAGGGCGGATGGCCTGTGCCGGCCGCGAGCGCAGGCCAGGGCAGCAGGCCGGCGCCGGCAAGCGCGAGGCAGGTGCGCCGGGACGGATGGCCATGAAGCAGTGGCCTCATGGCAGGCAGCTGCAGCAGGCAGGGGTGGCCGCCGGAACGACCCGGGGCCAGGCCGGCGTGCGATGCACGTCTCGTGAAGAACGCAGTTCAACCATGTTGTCTCCGGCATCACGCGGTGCCTGCATGGGCGCCGCATTCGTTGACCGGGACGCTATCGACGGGGGCTGAACTTTCCCTGAAGCGATCCTGAAATCATGTTCAGGTGGGACTAGGTAGCTTCACTGATACGCCGATGAAAAAGCGCCCCCGGGCGGCATCGGCCGGCGGGGGCGGGAGCGAGGCAAAGCGGCGCTTCGGCGCTTCAGGCCTTGCCCTTCATGGCGTCGAACGTGGACAGCAGCTCGGCCATCGCCTTCTTGCAATCGCCGGCATTGGGCTTGTCCGCGCGCAGGGCGGCGAGCGCGTGGTCGATCGCCTTGTCGACGACATGCCAGTCGGCGGCCGCACGAGGCTTGAGGCCGGCTTCGGCGGCGTCCCAGCTCACCTCCAGATCCTTGATCCGCGCCTTGGCCTTGGCGAGGTCGCCGGACTGGACGATGGCGTCGACGTCCGCCGCGATCTTGCGAAAGGCGCTCAGATCGCCCAGCTTGCTCTGAGCGTTGGCGGATGCCGGCGGCGCGGCATTGGCGATGCTTGCGACGGGCGCGCCGAGTGCGAGGAAAAGCACGCTCGAGGCGGCGAAGAGGGTGCGGGACAGGGTGTGCATGGTTTTCATGGGATGTGCCGTGAAGGTCGGGGTGGAGGGGCTAGTGGAGGGCGGAAGGGCGGTGCTGCCTGAGCGCCTGAACCTGTGCCAGTGCGACGAGCGAGACGATGAAGCTCAGGAAGATGGCGCTGGTCCACATGGGGCCTATGCCCATGCCGCCGTAGGTCCTGTCCTGCGTCAGCAGGTCGCCGATCGCGGCACCGAAGGGGCGCGTCAGGATGTAGGCGACCCAGAAGCTGAGCACGGCGTTGGCGCCCATCAGCCAGGCGGCATAGGTGGCGCACAGCAGCGCGCCGAAGACGACCGAGCCCAGCGCGAAGCCCAGGCCCAGGGCCTCCGTGGCCAGGTCACCCACGGCCGTTCCGAGTGCGAAGGTGCAGAGGATGGCGGCCCAGTAGAAGAGCTCGCGTCGGCGCGTGACGATCGTCTGTATCGAAAGCGTCTTCTCGACCCCATGCCAGCGCGCGAAGATTGCTGCGAGCGCGATGGCGAAGGCCACGCTGCTGGCATAGAGGCTGATGCCGAGCCCATCGGTCAGCAGATCGGTGATCTGCGTCCCGACCACGCTGACCAGCACGACGCTGAGCCAGTAGATCCAGGGCACATAGGTCTTCGCACGCAGCTGCACGATGAGCGCGGCCACGAGCATTGCGGCCATGGCCAGGCTGGTGGGGCCCTGGCCCCAGCCGACCTGCACGGCGAGGAAGTCGGCGCCGGTCTCGCCCACGGTCGTGGAGAGCACCTTGATGACCCAGAAGGAGAGGGCGATCGCCGGCACCTTGTTGCGCCAGTCGATCGAGGTTGATGGATGCGGTTCGAGCATGAAGACTCCTTGAGGAAAGCTCGGTGGCAATGTGGGCCCGGGGGCGCAGCTCGGTCTTTGCCGTGCATGGCGCTGTCCTTGCCGGGATCTGCCACCATGGCGCGCAGTGTGTGACGGCGCCCCTTATCCCTGACTTAAGGATCGCGGTCGTGCCCGCGGCAGAACTCGCGGTCAGCGGCGCGGAAAGGACACGCGCACTTCGAGGCCGGGCTCGCCAACCCTGTCCAGCAACTCGACGACGGCACCGTGCTGCCCGGCGATGGCCTTGACGATGGCCAGGCCCAGCCCGCTTCCCAGCGCGGCACGCCCGGAGCGGGCCGGTTGCCCGCCGCGGTAGAAGCGGTCGAACACCCGCTCGCGCTCGGCCTTGGGAATCCCCGGCCCGGTGTCGAGCACGAAGAGCACGGGTCGCCCGTCACGCATCTCCGCGCCGACGTCGATGACGCCGCCGGACGGGGTGTGGCGCAGCGCGTTCTCGACCAGGTTGTTCAGCAGGATCAACAGCTGCGACCGGTCTCCCAGCACGGGGACTTCCTCCGCCAGCGTGGCGCCGAGGTCCAGCTGCCAGGCCTCCGCCTTCGCGCTCGCGGCCTCGACGACCTCGCGCACGATGCTGCCCAGGTCCAGCGGCAGCATCGGCGCAATCTGGGCCTCGGGCTCGGTGCGGGCCACCTGCAGGAGTTGTTCGACCAGCCGCTGGGCACGATCCACGCCCTGTTGCAGGTCCGCCCTGGCTGCGGCGTTGGCGGCGCCGTCCGAACTGCGGTCCAGCAACTGGAGCTGCAGCCGCAGCGCGGTGATCGGGCTGCGCAGTTCGTGAGCGGCGTCCGCCAGGAAGCGGCGCTGCGCCGTCATCGAATCGTCGAGCCTGGCCATCAGCCCGTTGATGGCCTGCACCATGGGTGTGATCTCCGCCGGCAGGCGGGTGCAGTCGATCGGCGCCAACGACCGCGCACTGCGACCGGCGACATCGCGGGCTGCCGCGTCCAGCGGCCGCAGCCCGAGGCGCAAGCCGTAGATCAGCAGCCCGCCTATGCCCATGGCCAGCAGCAGCATGGGCGGCAGGATCCGCGTCGCCGACTCGCGGGCTATCGCACGTCGGGAGTCGACGCGCTGCGCCGCCTGTGCATAGCCCACGCGGTGACGCGCGGTGTAGACGATCCAGCTCTCCCCGCCGACGCTGACCCGCGTCAGGCCTTCACTGTCGATGAAGGGCATTCGCACCTTCTCGTCGGACGCGTAGAGCAGCTTGCCCGCGGCGTCCCGGGTGAAGGTCTCGATCTCGGAATCCTCGAGTTCGGGCTCGGCGACTCGGCCCGTGCCCGCCGGCCGCTGCGCCGAGCTGGCGTCGCTGAGGTCGCGATACCTGGCGAGGCTTGTCGCGACATGCTTGAGTTCGGCATCCAGGGCCTCGTTGAATTCTTCGAGGGTCGCGAAGTAGACCGTGCCGGACACCGACACCGCGCCGATGAGCAAGGCGGCCATCACCAGCCGCAGGAGCGTCCGCTCGATCGAAAGCATCAGGGGTTGGCCAATCGGTAGCCCACGCCACGCACGTTCTTGATGACCGCCGCACCGAGCTTGCGGCGCAGGTTGTGCACATGGACCTCGATCGCATTGCTCGCGACCTCCTGGCCCCATCCGTAGACGGCCTCCTCCAGGCGTTCGCGCGACAGCACTTCGCCGGGCTTGTGCATCAGCGCCTCGAGCACGGAGAACTCGCGTGGCGACAGGTCGACCTTCGCGCCGGCCTTGCTGACCTCCTTGCTGGCCGGGTCGAGCACGAGGTCGCCCTGGCGGAGCTGAGGCGATCCGCTGCCGGCGCGGCGCCTCAGCAGGGCGCGGACCCGGGCGATCAGTTCGTCGAGGTCGAACGGCTTGAGGACGTAGTCGTCGGCACCGGCCTCCAATCCCGCGATGCGATCCTGCACCGTGTCCCGGGCCGATGCGATCAGCACGGGCAGCTCGTTGCGAGCCGCCCGCAGTTTCGCCAGCAGCTGCATGCCGTCGCCGCGCGGCAGGCCCAGATCGAGCACGGCGAGGTCGTAGACATCATTGGCCAGCGACAGCTCCGCATCACGGCCGTCGGTGACCCAGTCCACCGCGAAGCCGGCCTGCAGCAGGCCGGCCCGGACTGCCCGACCGATCATCGGATCGTCCTCGATCACAAGCAGTCGCATGTTTCGTTGTCTGGCATTGGCGGCGTGGCCCGTGCAGGATGGGCAGGGCGAATCATCGCCGGCCGGTCATTAAGGGAGGCTTAAGTCGCGGTCCGGGCTCGAGGCACCGCGCCACGGGGCCATCGTAAGTGCGATGAACCGGCCGGCGCGATGGCGGCGGTTGGTGGGGGCGCCCATGGGGCGAGCCCCGGCCTTAAGAAGAGGTTCAGGTTGCACTCAGGCGCTGTACAGGTGCCTCCAAAAGAATGGTGTTAAGCCTGCACAACCGTCTTCCCAACAGCCAACTATCGACATGAACCTTACCGGTCACCGCATCGCAATATCGAAAAACCTTGCTGGTCGAGTCCTGGTCGCGCTCACGCTCGGCTGGAGCGCAGCCACCGCCCTGGCCGCGGGCGGGCCGCCGATGGTGACCGACGACCCGGAGACGCCTGGCAATGGTCGATGGGAAATCAATGTCGCGGCCGTCGCGAGCCGAACCACCGGGCGGCGCGAACTGGCGATCCCGGACGTCGACATCAACTACGGGCTGGGCGACCGCATCCAGCTGAAGCTGGACCTGCCCTGGGTCCGGGTCTCCGCGCCGGACCTGCGCGCTCGCAGCGGGCCCGGCGATACCGAGGTCGGCGTGAAGTGGCGCTTCTACGACGACGAGGATTCGGGGCTGACCATATCGACCTATCCGCAGTACATGCACGCGTTGACCGATGCTTCGGTCGCGCGGGGGACGGCCTCGCCAGGGCACGAGTTCCTGTTGCCCATCGAAGCGGCGGGCGAGGTCGCCGGCGTGGGCTTGGTCGGCGAGGTCGGCAAGAACTTCGTTCAGGGGCAGAAGGGCCAATGGATTGCCGGGGTGATCGCGTCGCACCCTTGTGGCGACAACAACGAGTGCATGTTCGAGGTGCGTGGCCGGCACGGCGAAGGCCAGCATGCAACCCTCCTCAATCTCGGCGTCCATCACAAGCTCGACGATTCGCTGGCCCTGCTCTTCGCGGCAGGAGCAGAGCGTGGCACCCGTTCCGACGAGCGTCGCCAGACGCTTGTCTATCTTGGGCTGCAGTTCACGCATTGAGCTTGGCGCGGCGGGACGGTTCGGCCCGCCGTGGCCGCCGAACTCTCGGGCCGGCGGCATGCCCGTGCCCGAACAGCCCGTGCACGGTGGCCGGGTGATGGCGAGGCAGCGCGGTTTGCCCGGCTTGGATGGGCTTGAATCGCCCCGCCGACCTTCTTCATGCCGGCAGGCGCGCTGTCTGGAATTGCGCAGCCAGCACCGGGACATCGCGTAAACCCCCTGTCGACGCCGCTTACATGGCTGGGTGTCGCCGCTCGACAGCTTGCTGCAAGCTATTGATTTACGAAGTTATTCACGCCGTGGCTTGACTTTTGCTTGAACGGCCCATCGGGGCATGGCGTCCCGAGAAATCCGTAGAGCGTCCCGCACTGCGCGGGCACGCTGAGCTCAAGTCGAACAATTTTGGGAAAGGTCGATCATGCCGTCTCGAATGACAAAGCCACTTGCCTGCAGCCTGATTGCTGCGGCGCTGTTCGCCAGTGGCTCCGCGCACGCCAATCTGGTGACCAACGGCGATTTCGAAACCGGGGATTTCTCCGGTTGGATCACCGTGCTCGATCCGCTGTATGACTCCGTCACCGGCGTTGCGCCGGTGCCTCAGGCCGGTCTCTATGGCGCCAGCTTCGGCGGCGCCAAGAGCTCCATCAGCCAGACCATCGCCACCGTCGCGGGCGCGAACTATGTGGTCTCGTTCTGGCTCCAGCTGGAGGCCGACGTGACCGGTGCTGACCAGCCCAACGCCTTCAGTTTCGATTTCGGCGGGGCCACCGGGACCAGCCTGGTCAATGCCTCGGCGTTTGGCTACACCCCGTTCGAGGCCACCTTCATCGCGTCCAGCGCCTCCACCGACCTGACCTTCAACTTCAGCGAAGGGCCGGCTTTTTGGGATATCGATTCCATCCAGGTCAAGCTCCCCGAGCCGGGCAGCATCGCGCTGCTGGTTGCGGCCGGCCTGGGCGGGGCGGTGGCCACGCGGCGTCGCAAGACTGCGGGCACCTCGGCCTGAAGGATTGAAGGACTGTCGCCGGGCCTCGCGCCCGGCTTTGCCTTGGATGCCGCCACACCGCCAGCGGAGTCGCGGCAGGCTGCAGCAGCCAGCTGCTCGGTGATCAGGAAGCCCGTGGCATCGCCACGGCCGAAACAGGAGCGAGAAATGTCCAGAAGCGTTGTTCGCAGGTCGGCCATCAGCGCCGCCATTGCCTTGCTGGGTTCTGCCATCGGCGCCGCGTCGATGGCCCAGGAGGCCTTCCAGCCCGTCGGCAGCGACGTGAGCCTTGACCAGCCCTTCGTCCAGCGGGGCAATGACACGCAGCCGACCACGGTGATGGTCATGCTGTCCGGCGACTCGGTCGTCAAGATGGAGAAGCGCTTCGGCCGGCGCCTGGAGCGCAGCGAGCGCGAGTCCGTCGCCAGCGCCCGCCGCGCCGAGCAGGACACGGTCAGGCCGCATATCGAGCGGCTGGGCGGCAAGGTGCTTGCCCGCCTGCAGCACGCCCTGAACGGCATCAAGGTCCAGATCCCGCGCAACCGCATCAACTCGCTGCGGCATCTCCCGGGCGTCGTCGACGTGAAGGCGGTCGGCAACTACAACCGCCTGAACACGAACGAGGTGCAGCTGATCGGTGCGCCGCAGGCCTGGCAGTCGACGCTGGGGGCCTTCCAGGGCCAGGGCGTCAAGATCGCGATCCTCGACACCGGCATCGACTACACGCATGCCAACTTCGGCGGGCCCGGCACCGTGGCGGCCTACAACGCGGCCGCCGCGACCAGCACGGCGCCGCCGTCGCCGCTGCTGGTCGGCCCCTCCGCGCCCAAGGTCAAGGGCGGCATCGACCTGGTGGGCGACGCCTACACTGGCAGCAACACGCCGGTGCCCGATGCGAACCCGCTGGATTGCTCCGTCACCGCCGGCTTCAGCGGCCATGGCAGCCACGTCGCCGGCACGGCTACCGGCCTGGGCGTGCTGACCAGCGGCGCCACCTACAGCGGCCCGTACACGGCCTCCGCCTACTCGACCAACAGCTTCCGCATCGGCCCCGGCGTGGCGCCCAAAGCCGATCTCTACGTCGCGCGCGTGTTCGGTTGCAGCGGCAGCACCAATGTGGTGGCCGAGGCCATCGACTGGGCGGTGGCCCAGGGCGTGGATGTGATCAGCATGTCGCTGGGCGCCGACTTCGGCAATGTCGGCAATGGCGACGGCGGCAGCCTGGCCGAGGCCCAGGCCGTGGCCGATGCGACGGCGGCGGGCATCGTCGTCGTCGCCGCCTCCGGCAACTCCGGTTCCACGCCCTATATCACCAGCGCGCCGGGCGTCTACGAGGGCGCCATCTCGGTGGCCGCGACCGACGCACTGCCCGGTGTGCCGACCGCGTCGCTGGCGCTGGCCGGCGGCGCCAGCGTCAACGTGCTGAATGCCAACGGCGGGGCCTACGCCAGCGGCACCACCTTTCCCGTCCGCGTGCTGCGCAATGCGGACGGCACCGTGTCGCTGGGCTGCGACCCGAACGAGTACGACCCCGCGGTGACCGGCGTCAGCCTGGCCGGCAAGGTCGTCGTGACCCAGCGCGGCAGCTGCGCCCGCGTCTTCCGCGCCGGTGCGGCCCAGCACTTCGGCGCGGCGGCGGCCGCGATGATCAACAACGCTGCCGGCCTGCCGCCCTATGAAGGGCCCATTCCCGGCGGGGCCACCAGCCCGACCAGCGGCAACATCTACGAGCCGGTGACGATCCCGTTCTTCGGCATCGCGCTGGCCGACGGCGCCACGATCAGCGGGCCGACCGGCGGGCCCGCGGCGGCCACCGCGCAGGCGACGAACACCGGCATCAGCCCGAACGCGGGCTTCGAGAAGATCGCCAGCTTCTCGTCGCAGGGGCCGCGCATCGGCGACAGCGCGATGCGCCCCAGCGTCACCGCGCCGGGCGTGTCGGTCGTGTCGACGGCCTCGGGCACCGGCAACGGCTTCCAGATCCTGTCCGGCACCTCGATGGCCACGCCCGCCGTCGCCGGCGTCGCTGTGCTGGCCAAGCAGGCCCACCCCGGCTGGTCCCAGCCCGACCTGCGTGCCGCCATCGTGCAGACGGCCTCGCCCAGCATGATGAAGGACCTGGCGCAGCGTGCCGAAGGCGGCGGCCTGGTCCAGGCGCAGGCAGCCGTCGCGACCCAGGCCGTCGTGCGCATGCCCGATGAGAGCATCTCCTTCGGCTTCCAGGATCTGCTGAGCGACTTCAGCGGCACCAAGACGGTCACCGTGCACAACGCGGCGACGAAGGCGGTGCAGTTCAACATCGCGGCGGTCAAGACGACCGGCCCGGCGGCGGCGACCGTCAGCGCGCCTGGGTACGTGATCGTGAATGCCAACAGCGATGCGACCTTCCCGGTGCGCCTGGATGTTCCGGCGGCCTCCGTCGGCGGCGGCACGGGCTTCCAGGACGTCGGCGGCTATCTGCAGTTGACGCCGTCCAATTCGCGCTTGAACGCCAACGTCAAGCTGTCGGTGCCGTTCTACATGGTGGCGCACAGCCGGTCCAACATGGCCGTCAGTGCATCCGGCGGCACGCTGACCTACGGCAACGCGGGCGGCGCGATTTCCAGCCAGCCGGTGCCCTTCGTGCTGGGCCAGTACCAGCCGACGCCTCTGGGCGTCCAGCAGCTGGACGTGCGCGCGGTGGGCGTGAGGTCGTCGGGCACCAACCTGATCTTCGGCCTCAACACCCACAACCGGATGTCGACAACGCTGGCCAACCAGGAAGTCGACATCTGCATCGACACGAGCGGTGGGCCTGGCTTCACGCCGAACAAGATCCTGATCGGCCTCAATGGCTCCCGGTTCAGTTCCTCACTGGCCAAGTCGACCTATGCCACCGCGGTGTTCCCGACCGACGCGAACTGCAACATCAATGGCAGTGGCACCATCCTGTTCACGGTGACTCAGCCGACCGACAACTCCACGCTGCAATTGCCGGTCACGCTCGCCGCCTTGGGGCTGAGCTCGGCCAGTCCGCGCATCAAGTACGTCGTCAACTACTACGGTACCGACGGCAGTGGCGCGCAGATGCCCGGCGTCGGCAGCTACAACGCGTTCACGCCGGCCGTCACCTTCGGTGCGTCGCCGGTGGTGGCGCCGAATGGCACGGGTACGTCGAGCTTTGCCGTGAATGCAGAGATCGCCAACACGCCGGCGCTCGGCGTCATGCTGCTCCTGCGGGACAACGTGCCGGGCGCAGCCCAGGCCGCGTTGCTTCCCTTGCAATAAGCTCGGCGGGACTATGCTGCCGAGGCGCCTCGGGGCTTGCCCCGAGGCGTTTTCTTTTCAGCGGCCGCCGCGCGAGAAGCGGGGGGCCGCGGCAGGTTGCAGGTAGCCGTTCGCGTCGCTGAGAAAGCTCCCTCGCGCCTGGGCATGCGCATGCAGCGGCGCCTCGGCCAGCGTCAGCACCGGGGCGAAGCAGACGTTCGTGCCCTCCAGCAGCGCGGCCCATTCGTCGCGTGTCTTCTGGCGCAGCCGCGCGGCGACGCGTTCGCGCAGCGCGGGCCACTGGCGCTGGTCGTGCTGCGCGGTCGGGTCGACGTCGTCCAAGCCCAGGCGCTGCAGCAGTTCGGCGTAGAACTGCGGCTCCAGCGCGCCCAAGGACACGAAGCGGCCGTCGGCGCATTCGAAGCAGTCGTAGAAGGGCGAGCTGTGCAGGAAGAAGTTCTGCGCCGGCGCGTCGCTCCAGCGGCCGGCGGCGCGCATGGAGTGCAGCAGGCTGGACAGCAGGCCGACGCCGTCGACCATGGCCGCGTCAACGACCTGGCCGCGGCCGCTGCGCTGCGCCTCCCACAGCGCGGCCATCAGGCCGAAGGCGAGGAACATCGCGCCGCCGCCCATGTCGCCGATCAGCGTGGCCGGGATGCTGGGCGCGGTGCCGGCCCGCGTCGCGACCGACAGCACGCCGGTCAGCGCGACATAGTTGATGTCGTGGCCGGCCGCCTGGGCCAGCGGGCCGGTCTGACCCCAGCCGGTCACGCGGCCGTAGACGAGGCGCGGGTGGCTGGCCGCGAAGGCCTCGGGCCCGAGGCCGAGGCGCTCCATGACGCCGGGCCGGAAGCCCTCGATCAGCGCGTCCGCGCCCTCGATCAGCGCGCGCGCCTCGGCCAGGCCGACGGCCGTCTTCAGGTCCAGGCAGACGCGCCGCTTGCCGCGGTCCAGTGCGGTGCCGGTGTCCAGCACCTGGCCGCCGGGGCGGTCGATGACGAGAACGTCGGCGCCGTGGTCGGCCAGCAGCATGCCCGCGAGCGGGCAGGGGCCGATGCCGGCCATTTCGATGACCTTGAGGCCGCTGAGCGGGCCGGCGGAGGAGGGGGCTTGCATCGGACAATGCTCGCATGAGCGGCGCCCGGCCGCCCGAAGGCGCTCGCCTCGGAGTGCGAAGCACGGAGATATCTCAATTGAACAAGGCCTTCACCAAGGAATCCGACGCGGTCGACGACGATGACGACGGCCCCTCGCTGCCGGCCCTGCCTGCCGGCACTCGCAACTACATGACGCCGGCCGGCTATGCGCGGCTGCGGGCCGAGTTCATGCAGCTCATCGACGTGGAGCGGCCGAAGATGGTCGAGACCGTGTCCTGGGCCGCCAAGAACGGCGACCGCTCGGAGAATGGCGACTACCTCTACGGCAAGAAGCGCCTGCGCGAGATCGACCGCCGGCTGCGCTTCCTGACCAAACGCCTGGACATCGCCGAGGTTGTCGACCCGAGCGCTCATCACGGCAGCGATCAGGTCTTCTTCGGCGCGACGGTGACCTATGCCAACGCCAGGGGCGAGGAGCGCACCGTGACGATCAAGGGCATCGACGAGTCCGACAGCCTGGCCGGTGAGGTGAGCTGGATCTCGCCGGTGGCGCGCACGCTGCTGAAGGCGCGCGTCGGCGACGAGCTCAACCTGGTGACGCCGGTGGGCGTGGAGAAGATCGAGGTCGTCGAGGTCAGCTACCCACAGCCGGCTTGACGCGCCAGACGCGCTGCACCGGCGCCGTGCGGCGCAGCACGCGCAGCACGTCGGCCAGGTGCAGGCGGTCGCGCACGGCGATCAGCAGCGTCATCTCGGCGGTTTCGCGCAGCGGCGCGTCGTCGCTCATCGAGATATGGGTGATGTCGGCCTCGGCCTGGGCCACCGCCTGGGCCACCTGGGCCAGCACGCCCTTGCCGTTGTTCAGCAGCAGCGCGATGCCGGCCTCGAAGCTGCGCGTGAGCTCCTCGGCCCATTCGACCTGGATCCAGTGCTCGCTGTCGCGCTGGAACAGCCGCCGGCCCACGGCACATTCGCAGGTGTGCACGACCAGGCCCTCGCCGCGGCCCAGGTAGCCGCGCACCTCGTCGCCGGGGATGGGGCGGCAGCAACTGGCCAGTTGCACGGAGGCGCCCTCGCTGCCGTCCACCGTGATGCTGCCCTGCTCGGGCGAGGCCTCGGCGAAGCGGCCCAGCGTCAGGGCCAGCGCATCGGGGCGCTGGCCGTGCTCGGCCATCATGCGCGCGAGCTTCTTGGCGATGATGGCGGCGATCTTGCGGCCGGCGCCAATGTCGATCAGCAGCTGTTCGGTGCCCGAGCTGCCGGCCCAGGCGGCCAGGTCGCGCCAGATCGGCGCGGCCGGGTCGTCCAGCTCCAGGCTGGGCAGGGCCAGGCCCTCGCCGCGCATCGCCTGGGCCAGCATCTTCTCGCCCAGCTCGCGCGACTCCTCCTGCTCGAGGTCCTTCAGGTAGTGGCGGATCTTGGAGCGCGCGCGCCCGGTGCGCACGAAGCTCAGCCAGGCGGGGTTGGGACTGGCGCCCGGCGCCGTGATGATCTCGACGATGTCGCCGCTCTTCAGCTCGGCGCGCAGCGGCACGGGCTCGCCGTTGACCTGGGCCGCGACGCAGTGGTCGCCGACGTCGGAGTGGATGGCGTAGGCGAAGTCCACCGGCGTCGCGCCCTTGGGCAGGGCCATGATCTTGGACTTGGGCGTGAAGACGTAGATCGAATCGGGGAAGAGGTCGATCTTGACGTGCTCGAGGAACTCGTTGGCGTCGCGCGTCTCGTCCTGGATGTCGATCAGGCTCTGCAGCCAGCGCGCATTGGCCTGCTGGGCGATCAGGGCCGACGCCTGCTTGCTGCGGCTCTTGTAGATCCAGTGTGCGGCCACGCCCTGCTCGGCGATCTGGTGCATGCCCTCGGTGCGCAGCTGGAACTCCAGCGGCGTGCCCAGCGGCCCCATCAGCGTCGTGTGCAGGGACTGGTAGCCGTTGTCCTTGGGGTTGGCGATGTAGTCCTTGAAGCGCCCGGCCTGCGGCTTGTAGAGCTGGTGCAGCACGCCGAGGGCCGTGTAGCACTGCAGCGGCTCCTCGGTCAGGATGCGGAAGCCGAAGATGTCGCTGACCTGGGCGAAGCTCAGCAGGCCCTTCTCGCGCATCTTCTTGTAAATGGAGTAGACCGTCTTCTCACGCCCCTGCACGTCGACGCGCAGGCTGGCCTTGGCGAAGGCTGCGCGGATCTCGCCCTCGATGCGCGAGACCAGGTCGCGCCGGTTACCGCGCGCCTTGGCCACGGCCTTGGAGAGCGCCGCATAGCGCCAGGGGTGGAAGTACTGGAAGGACAGGTCCTGCAGCTCGCGGAAGGTCTGGTTCAGGCCCAGGCGATGCGCGATCGGGGCGTAAATGTCGAAGGTCTCGCGCGCGATGCGGCGGGCCTTGTGCGGCGCCATCGCGCCCATCGTGCGCATGTTGTGCAGGCGGTCGGCCAGCTTGACGAGGATGACGCGCAGGTCGCGCGCCATCGCCAGCAGCATCTTGCGGAAGGACTCGGCCTGCGACTCCTCCTTGGTGGAGAACTGCAGCTTGTCCAGCTTGGTCAGGCCGTCGACGAGGTCGGCGGTGGTCGCGTCGAACTTCTCGATCAGCTCGGTCTTGGAGACGCCGCAGTCCTCGACGACGTCGTGCATCAGCGCGGCCATCAGAGCCTGGGCGTCCAGCCGCCATTCGGCGCAAATGCCGGCGACGGCGATGGGGTGGGTGATATAGGGCTCGCCGGTGGCGCGCTTCTGGCCCAGGTGGGCCTCGTCGGCGAACTTGTAGGCCTCGCGCACGCGCTTGACCTCGGCCTTGCTGAGGTAGCCGAGCTTGGGGGCGAGCGCGTCGAAGGACGCCGCCTCCGCGGGCGTTGGCGGAGCCGGCTGGCGCAGACCGGGCAGCGTGAACCAGGCGGTGAGGGAGCGTTGGGCCATGCGCCCGAATTTATCCGATGCTGGAAACACGACGGGCGCCCGAGGGCGCCCGTTTGCAAGCAGTGCGGGAGGTCTTAGACCGGCACCTTGCGCAGCATCTCGATGCCGACTTCGCCGGCGGCGATCTCGCGCAGCGCGGTCACGCCGGGCTTGTTCTTGCTTTCGATACGGGCGCTGTGGCCCTGGCTCAGCATGCGGGCACGGTAGGTGGCGGCCAGCACGAGCTGGAAGCGGTTGGGGATCTTGGTCAGGCAGTCTTCGACGGTGATGCGGGCCATGGTATTCCTAGAAGTTTGAGCGCGATCAGGGCAGATCGAGCGCCTGAAAGACGGCCGAGCGGTTTCGGCGCTGAGCCGCGTATTTTAGCCGCTGCGCGTGGACGATGGTTTTCAGGTCGAAGACGGCCGTGTCGAACACCGCGTTCACGACGACGAAATCGAAGTGCTGGGCCTGGGCCACCTCGATGCGGGCCGCGACCATGCGCCTGGCGATGACCTCGGGTTCGGTGTCGCCACGGCGGTTCAGGCGCAGGCGCAACTCATCCCAGCTCGGCGGCAGGATGAAGATCAGCACGGCATAGGGGAAGAGCTGCTTGATCTGCAGCGCGCCCTGGTAGTCGATCTCCAGCACCACGTCCTCGCCGTGCTGCAGCCTGTCCTCGATGCCGCTGCGCGAGGTGCCGTAGAGGTTGCCGTGTACCTCGGCCCATTCGAAGAATTCGCCGCGTGCGGCCATCGCGCGGAATTCGTCCGGCGAGATGAACCAGTATTCGCGGCCATGCTGCTCCTGGCCGCGCGGTGCGCGCGAGGTGTGGGAGATGGACACGGCGAGCCTGGAGTCCAGCTCTAGCAAGGCCTTGACGAGGCTGGACTTGCCGGCGCCACTGGGCGCCGCGACGACGAAGAGATTGCCGGGGTATTCCATGTCGGTTCTGGGGTTGCCCCACGACGCCGGCGCGGGGGCCTAATTCTAGCAGCGGGCCCCGGTCGACAATGCCGCCCCGATTCATGCCCTGACGCCCGCTGCCGATGCCGCCCTCGATCAACGCCGACACGCTGCGCCGCCATGTCCCGGCGATCACCTTCCAGCGCGGCCAGGCGCTGTGGCGCACCGGCTGCGTGTCCGGCCCCGGCATCGAGCCGCTGGGCGAGCGGCGCTGGCATCTGTTCGGCGAAGTGCAGGGCAGCATGTCGCAGCCTTATGAGACCGGCGCCCTGGTCGAGACAGCGGCCGACGGCGCCATCCTGCGCTTCGAGGGCGACTGCAGCTGCCCGGTAGGGCTGGACTGCAAGCATGCCGTCGCGCTGACGCTGCAGCTGGCTCAGCAGCATCTGGGCGAACGCACGGCGCCCCAGTCCGTCGCGGCGGCCCGGCTGGCGCGCTGGCTGGATCGCTGCGACGCCGGGGCCGGCGTGGCGCTGGCCTCGAGCGATCTGCCGGTCTATCTGCTGAGCGAGGCGCCGCGCCAGGCCGATGCGGCCGCTTGGCTGCAGTTGAGCTGGGCGGTGTCGCGGCCGCTGAAGCTGGGCGGCTGGGCGAAGCCCAGGGTGCCCGGCTATGGCGCGGAATACCGTCTGGCCTCGCTGCAGGCCGGCGCGGCGGGCGATGACCTGGAGTGCGTGCAACTGATCCGGGCGCTTGGCCGGGCGCCCTATGGCTATGCGTCGGCGGCAGGCGGTGCGCTGTCGGGCCGGGCGGGCCCGCTCGCCCTGCAGCTGTGCGCCGGTACCGGCCGGCTCTTCATGGCCGACGGCCGTGGCGCGATCACCGGCGACGCGCTGCGCTGGGGCGCTGCCCGCACGCTGGGTTGGCAGTGGCAGCCGGCGGGCGCGGGGCTCTGGGCCTTGCAGCCGAGGCTGCCGGAGTCCGCCGCGCAGGCCTATGCCGGGCCGCCGGCCCTCTACGTCGACCCGCAGGCCGGCGAGTGCGGCCCGTTGCTGGCGCCGGGCATCGAGCCGCAGCGCCTCGCGGCACTGTTCGAGATGCCGCCGGTGCCGGCCGCGGCCTTCGTGGATGCCGGGCCGCGCTTGCTGACGCGCCTGGCGGGCCTGCCGCTGCCGCCGTCCATCGAGGCGCCGTCGAACTGGCCGGCAACCCGGCCTGCGCCCCGGCTGGCGCTGTCGTTGCGGCCCCGCCCAGAGCGCGAGTCGCGCGGCCTGCTGGTGGCGCGGCTGTCCTTCGACTACGGCGGCCCGTGCGGCCACTGGCCGGATGCGGAGGTCGTCAAGCTGGTCGCCCACGAGGGCCGGCGCGTGCTGCTGAGCCGCGACCTGGCCGCCGAAGCCGCCGCCCATGCGGCGCTGGCCGGGCTGGGGCTGAGCCCGGAGCCGGCGCCCGCCTATCGGGCCGGCACGCGGCAATGGCTGGACTGGGCCGAACAGGACTGGCGTCCGCTGCGCGAGGCCGGCTTCGAGATCGAGGCCGCGCCCGCGCCGGACGAGCTGATGCACACGGCCGGGCAGGTCGTCATCCGCCTCGATGAGCAGGGCGTCGACGATGACGGCGCGGCGCCGTCGTGGTTCGATCTGTCGCTGGGCCTGGAGATCGACGGTGTGCGCCACAACGTGCTGCCCTGGCTGCCGGGCCTGCTCGCGCAGTTGCAGCCCGGCGCCGACGGCCCGACGCTGCCCGAATGGCTGTGGACAGAGCTGCCCGACGGCCGCTGGCTGCGCCTGCCGTCGGCGCCGCTGCGGCCCTGGCTGGCGGCGCTGCTGGAACTGGTCGGCGAGCACAAGCTGGACGCAGACTCACTGCGCCTGTCCCACATCGAGGCGCTGCGCCTGGGCGCGTCGCTGGGGGAGGGCGCCCGCTGGGACGGGGCCGAGCGTCTGCGGTCGCTGCTGGGCGAGCTGGCCGGTGGCGAGTTGCCGCAGATCGCGCCGCCCGCAGGACTGGCGGCCGAACTGCGTCCCTACCAGCGCCGCGGCCTGGACTGGCTGCAGTTCCTGCGCGCTCAGGGCCTGGGCGGCGTGCTGGCCGACGACATGGGCCTGGGCAAGACGCTGCAGACCCTGGCCCATCTGCTGTGCGAGCAGCAGGCCGGGCGGTTGGATGCCCCCTGCCTCGTCGTCGCGCCGGTCAGCCTGCTGGGCAACTGGCGGCGCGAGGCCGCGCGCTTCGCGCCGGCGCTGCGCACCCGCGTCTGGCATGGCGGCGGCCGCCACGACGGCGGCTTCGCCGAGGATTGCGACTTGCTCATCGCGCCCTATTCGTTGCTGCAGCGCGACCGCGAGCGCTGGCTGGCGCAGCGTTGGCATGTGGTGGTGCTGGACGAGGCCCAGCACGTCAAAAACGCCAGCACGCAGGCGGCCCAGGTCGCGTCGGCGCTGCAGGCTCGCCAGCGCATCGCGCTGTCCGGCACGCCGCTGGAGAACCACCTGGGCGAGCTGTGGAGCCTGTTTCACTTCCTGATGCCGGGCTTCCTGGGCAGCCAGGCGCGCTTCAAGACGCTGTTCCGCACGCCCATCGAGAAGCAGGGCCAGGCCGAGCCGCTGCAGCGGCTCGGCCGGCGTGTCACGCCCTTCATGCTGCGCCGCACCCGCGAGGCCGTCGCTGCCGAGCTGCCGCCGCGCATCGAAAGCACGCTGCCCGTCACGCTGGAGGGCGCTCAGGCCGACCTCTACGAGACCATCCGCCTGGCCACCGAGAAGACGGTGCGCGAGGCGCTCGCCGCGCGGGGCCTTGCGCGCTCGCAGATCCAGGTGCTGGACGCGCTGCTGAAGCTGCGCCAGGCCTGCTGCGACCCGCGGCTCGTGAAGGGCGTGCCGGCCGCCGCCAAGGCCCGGGCCTCGGCCAAGCTGGTGCTGCTGATGGAGCTGCTGGCCGAGTTGCTCGCCGAGGGGCGGCGCGTGCTGGTGTTCTCGCAGTTCACCAGCATGCTGACGCTGATCGAGGCGGAACTGGCTGCGGCCGGCCTGAGCTGGACCAAGCTCACCGGCCAGACGCAAAAGCGCGACACTGTCATCGAACGCTTCACCAGCGGTGCCGTGCCGCTGTTCCTGATCAGCCTGAAGGCCGGCGGCACCGGGCTGAACCTGCCGCAGGCCGACGTCGTCATCCACTACGACCCCTGGTGGAACCCGGCCGTGGAGGCACAGGCCACGGGGCGCGCCCACCGCATCGGCCAGACGCGGCAGGTGCTGGTCTACCGGTTGGTGGCCGAAGGCACCATCGAAGAGCGCATGCTGGCCCTGCAAGCCCGCAAGGCCGCGCTCGCCCAGGGCCTGCTGGAAGGCGCCGTCGCGCGCGAGCAGCCGCTGTTCACCGAGGACGATCTGGCCGAGTTGCTGCGGCCGTTGGGTGATCGAGGCGGCTGAGGTGGCTGAGGCCGCTTTGGCACTTCAGTGCAGGCAGTTCGGCGCCACCGTTATGCCGGGCCAGACCGCTTGCACAAAGTCTTGCGACTTGTTCTGCACGTTGAAGACCATCATGCCGCCGCCCAACTTGTTGTCGGCGATACAGCTGTTCAACGTGGCAGCGTTGCTGGCCGAGGTGTAGACGGTGGAGGCACCGACCCCCAGCTTGCCCCGTTCGATGCCCTGGGCCAGATAGGCCTGGACCCGATCCATGCAGCTGCCAGGGGCGTCATAGGTCATTTCGAGTCCGTAGCTGAGCTGGTCGCCCAGCTTCTGGCCGAGGTGGACCGGCGCGAAGTGCGCGGCGTCGTTCCATAGCGCCTTGGAGATGATCTTGCTGCCGAGCGCGCTGCGCAGGGCGGTGCCGACCCTGACCAGCGAGTCGGGGTAGTGGTGGACGCAGGCGTCGTATTCGTCGTCGATGTCCACGCCATCCAGTCCGTAGTGGTCCAGAAAGCGCTTGACGGTGTCGGCGAATGCGTCGGCGGAGGCGTCGTCGGCAAAACAGGACCAACCGGCGTCCTGATGGTTGTTGAGCAGCGTGATCACCACCTTGACGCCCTGGGCCTGCAGGGCGCGGACCTTCTGGATGTCGTCGTTCAGCAGATGGCCGACCTGTTCGTTCAGATGCACCACGGCGTTCCCGGCGGCATCGGCATCGATGTTGGCCGCGAAGATCATCGCGACCTGGAAAACCGGGTCGCCATTGCCCTTCCTGAAGCAGCCGACGTTGGCCAGGTCGGAGTCGTTGATCTCCACATAGGCCGTGTTCTGCACCGGCTTGCAGACGCTGCTTGCGAGGCTGCGCGTATCGCTGGCAGCGACCTTGCAGCCATAGCCCGACCCGCTGATGGAGGCCTGCTGCCCTTGATTCACCAGGCGCGCAATGTCCCAGCGGCCCATTGCGGCACAGACGGCGGCGGGGTCCGCCGCGGCATCGCTGTAGGTGGCCGCCACCGAATTGCCCGGGCAGGTCGAGCCGAGGACGACATCGAGGCCGTTGCCTGTCGGCGAAGACGCGGCCTTGCACATGACGGTGCCCGTGCTGCGGCGGTCGTTCCGTCTCACCGTGCATCTGCCGGCCGAACCGGACATTGAGGCGTTGCCGGCCAGTCGAGCCAAGGCCTTGGGAGGCAGATAGCTGCAGTACCCCAGCCTGTTGTGCGTCGCCTCCACGGGCGTGACGGCCGCGTAGCCCGCGGGGCATGCATTTCCGTCGAAGTTCTTCACATCGGCCAGCGCGAGGTTACCCAGCACGGCCATCGACAACGCGGACCATGCCGCCAGCTTCTTCAAGCGCCAATTCATAGCCGCGAGGATTTGAGCAGCGTGCCATTGGCGGTTCAACAAACTCTCGGGTTTAGGGCGTGGTTTAGCGGGATTTAGTAAATGCGCTTGGCGCCTGAAAGCGACATTCGATTCTTTCGGGTTAGCCACCGCTGCGCCAGGCACCACGCGCCCTAGACTTCGCGCCCCCTGACCCGCGAACACGAGGAACTTGAGCAGCATGAATCGGCGAGGCATCTTGTTGCGCCTGCTGGCCGTAGCGGCCATCCAGCTCATGGGCGTGGCCGGCGCCGCCGGGGCGCCGGCGATCGAGGGCGTTCCCGCGACCGTGCCGCCGGCCGCGCCCGGCCAGAAGGTGCTGCGCTATGCATTCCCGGTCGCGGAGACGGGCTTCGACCCGGCGCAGATCAGCGGCTACTCGAACGTTCGGCCTGCTGAGCAAGCTCACCGGTAACCCGGTCTACTTCGAAAAGGCCAAGCGCGCGCTGGTCGAAACCTACCGCCGCGCGTCGCCGCAGGGCCTGGTGGGCTCGGCCATCAACGTCGAGACCGGCAAGTGGGAGAACACCGAGGCCCACATCGGCGGCGGCATCGACTCCTACTACGAGTACCTCTACAAGTGCTGGCGCCTGTTCGGCGACGCCGAGTGCAAGGCCATGTGGGACCACAGCATCGCCGGTGTGAACCAGGTGCTGGGCGAAGAGGTGAAGGGCGGCTTCTGGTACGGCCATGCCGACATGAATACCGGCAAGCGCATCAAGCCACAGTACGGCGCGCTGGACGCCTTCATGCCGGCGCTGCTGGCCGTCGGCGGGGACGTGCCGCGCGCGCGCCGGCTGCAGGAGTCGGGGCTGCGCATGTGGCGGCTGCACGGCATCGAGCCCGAGGCGCTGGACTACCGGCGCATGAAGGTGCTGTCGCCCGCATACGCGCTGCGGCCCGAGATCATCGAGTCCGCCTACTACCTGAACCACTACACGGGCGACCCGCGCTACCGTGCGATGGGCCGGGAGTTCTTCGAGGCCTTCGTGCGCTGGTGCCGCACCGAGGCCGGCTATGCCGCGCTGAAGGATGTGCGCAGCAAGACCCAGGAAGACTCCATGGAGAGCTTCGTCTTCGCCGAGACCTTCAAGTACTTCTACCTGCTGTTCGCGCCCAAGGAGGCGCTGGACTTCGACGCGGTGACCTTCAATACCGAAGCCCATCCGCTGCGCCTGCCGGCGCGTTGAGCCGAACAGACGGAGACACCCCATGCCCGCTCTCACCATTCGCTCCCGCTGGGTCGGCCTGCTGGCGTTGCTCGCGACCGTCGCCCATGCGGCCGGCGCGCCTGACCCGATGCCGGTCAACACCTTCATCGGCACGCAGGACGAAGGCAACACCTTCCCCGGCGCGTCGGCCCCGTTCGGCATGATCCAGGTCAGCCCGACGACCGACCACTACGCCGGCTACCGCTACAGCGACAAGCGCATCCGCGGCTTCGGCCACTTCTACCTGTCGGGGGCGGGCTGCTGGGAGCAGGGCGGGCAGTTGCCCGTGCTGCCGGTCACGGGCCGCATCGGCCCGGGCGGCGACTTCGACACCGCCAAGCCCCAGACCATCGACCCCAAGAGCGAAGACGACAGGAGCTTCGACGCCAAGAGCTATGCCGCCGAGTACAGGCACGAGGGCGAGGTCGGCCAGGCGGGCTACTACAAGGTTCAGCTCACGAGCTATGGCGGCATCACGGCCGAGACGACCGCACTGACCCGCGCCGCGGCCGAGCGCTACACGTTTGCGACCGGCACGCCCACGGGCCATCTGCTGCTCAACCTCGGCCAGGCCAACGAGCGCCACAACGTCGTCGGCAGCGAGGTGCGCGTGCTCGACGACCGCAGCGTCGAGGGCAAGATCGTCACCAAGAGCTTCTGCGGCGGCGCGCAGTACACGACCTGGTTCCGCATGGTCTTCGACCAGCCCTTCGTCGCCCACGGCATCTGGGACGATCAGGGTGGCCACGCCGGCGCGAACGGCCCCAGCCAGGCGGGCGACCAGCGGCCTCACGGAGTCTGGTTGAGCTTCGACCTGAAGAACAACCTGGCTGTCACCGCCATCAGCGCCATCTCGCATGTCGACGCCGAGGGCGCCCGCGTCAACCTGCGCGCCGAGGGCATGACCGGCAACAAGCCGGTCAGCTTCGACGCGATGCGCGAGCAGGCGCAGACGGCCTGGCAACGCGAGCTCTCCAGCGTGCGCATCGAAGGCGGCAGCCAAGACGACCGCACGGTCTTCTACACGGCGCTCTACCACGTGCTGCTGCAGCCCCTGACCGGCAGCGACGCCGACGGCCGCTACCGCGGCTACGACGACGCCATCCACACCGCCAAGGGCTGGACCTACTACGAGTTCTTCTCGCTGTGGGACACCTACCGCGCGCAGAACCAGATGCTGGCCCTGCTGCGCCCGCAGCGCGCGCGCGACATCGCGAACTCGGTGCTCAAGACCCGCGAGGAGGGCGGCTGGCTGGTGAAGTGGGGTTACGCCAACTTCGACAGCAATGTGATGACGGGCGACCCGGTCACGCCCTTCCTCGTCGACCTGTGGCGCTTTGGCGCGCTCAAGGGCCGCGAGAAGGAGGCCTACGCCGCGCTGCGCGAGAACGCCTTCGGCGTGCCGCCCCAGCGCATCCGCGCCGAGGGCCGCGCCGGCAACCCCAGCTACCTGAGCCAGGGCTTCGTGCAGTACGACCGCGGCTTCGTCGCCAAAGGCATGGACATCGACCCGCACCACGGCGCGTCGGCCACGCTGGAGTATTCGCTGGCCGACGGCGCGTTGTCGGTGATGGCCAGGTCGTTGGGCCAGAAGAAGGACGCCGAACTGCTCGACCAGCGCGCGCTCAACTGGCGCAAGCTTTGGGACGCGAGCGCGATGGACGCTCCCACCGGCCTGAAGGGCTTCCCGCGCGCGCGGCTGCTCGACGGCAGCTGGTTCACCGATCTGGAAGGCAAGTACGACCCGCGCGGCGAGCGTGGCTTCCACGAAGGCACGGCCTGGCAGTACCAGTGGCTGGTGCGCCAGGACATCCCCGGCCTCGTCGCCGCGATGGGTGGCCAGGAGAAGGCTGCACAACGCCTGGACCTGTTCTTCGACCATGACGCGCTGCTGGCCGACCCGGCCGCGGCGGTGCGCAAGTCCTGGGTCGTCGGGCCCTACAGCTACTACAGCCAGTTCCGCTACAACCCGAACAACGAGCCCGACCTGCACGCCCCCTGGGTGTACACGCTGATCGGCCAGCCCTGGAAGACGACGACCGTGCTGCGCGCGGCGGAGACGCTGTTCGGCAACGGCCCCAACGGCGTCACCGGCAACGACGACCTCGGCACGATGTCGGCCTGGTACCTCTTCAGCGCGCTGGGCCTTTACCCGGACATGCCGGGCAGCGGCCGCTTCCTGCTGCATGCGCCGCGCTTTGCGCGCGCCGAGATCGACCTGGCCTCGGGCCGCACGCTGCGCATCGAGGCGCCCGAGGCCAGGCCCGGCGAGCGACGCTTCGTGCAGTCGGTCAATTGGGGCGGCCGGCCGCTGGAGCGCGTGTGGCTGGACTGGGAGCAACTGCAGGCCGCCGGCACCCTCGCTTTCAAGCTCACGGCGCAGCCGGACGCCAAGGGTTGGGGCACGCATGGCCGTGATCTGCCCCAAGCGCCGGCCGGGATCGCCCCATAGCGGGCGCCCGGCAAGCCCAGCGAACATAGACACAAGGAGACAAGATGGCAAACATGGCACACAATCAAGCTCACGGCGCAGCCGGACGCCAAGGGTTGGGGCACGCATGGCCGTGATCTGCCCCAAGCGCCGGCCGGGATCGCCCCATAGCGGGCGCCCGGCAAGCCCAGCGAACATAGACACAAGGAGACAAGATGGCAAACATGGCACACAACACGGCGCTCCCCGCGCAGCAGGCGGCGGCGGGCGGCACGCGCAACGGCAGCAACACCGGTGCGCTCGTCATCGTCACCCTGCTGTTCTTCATGTGGGGCCTGATCACCTCGCTGAACGACGTCCTGATCCCCCACCTGAAGTCCATCTACACGCTGACCTATGTGCAGGCGATGCTGGTGCCGTTCTGCTTCTTCGGGGCCTACTTCATCGTGTCGCTGCCGGCGGGTGCATTGATCCGCCGCATCGGCTTCCAGAAGGGGGCCGTGGCCGGCCTCTTGATCGCGGGCGGTGGATGCGCGCTGTTCTACCCCGCTTCGTTCAGCGGCTACGGCCTGTTCCTGTTCGCGTTCTTCGTGCTGGCCTCGGGCATCACCATCCTGCAGGTGGCGGCCAACCCCTATGTGACGGTGCTCGGCCTGCCGCGCACGGCTTCCAGCCGCCTGACGCTGACCCAGGCCTTCAACTCCCTGGGCACCGTGATCGGCCCGGCCATTGGCGGCCTGCTGATTTTGTCCAGCGTGGGTGCGGCGGCCGGCGCCGTGGCTGATGCTGCGACCGTGCGTGGCCCCTACCTGGCGCTGGCCGGCGCGCTGGCGCTGCTGGCCGTGCTGTTCTTCGCCGCCAGACTCCCGCAGATCGCCGAAAGCGAGGATGTGTCGCTGGCAGGGGAGGGCCATGGCTCGGCCTGGGCGCACCGCCATCTGGTGCTGGGTGCCATCGGCATCTTCCTGTACGTGGGTGCGGAAGTCAGCATCGGCAGCTTCCTGATCAACTTCCTCGGCGAGTCGCACATTGCCGGTCTGTCGCATGCCGACGCGGCCCGGTACGTCAGCATCTACTGGGGCGGCGCCATGGTCGGCCGCTTCGTCGGCTTCGTCGTGATGCGCGTCGTCAGCCCGGGCAAGACACTGGCCTTCAACTCGCTGGTGGCCATTGCGCTGGTGCTGGCGGCGGTGTTCGGCCAGGGCCATGTCGCGATGTGGGCCATCCTGGCGGTGGGCCTGTGCAACTCGATCATGTTCCCGACCATTTTCAGCATGGCGCTGCACGGCCTGGGCCGGTACACCGGGCAGGGCTCGGGCATCCTGTGCATGGCCATCGTCGGCGGGGCGTTGGTGCCTTTCGCGCAAGGCGCGCTGGCGGATTCGATGGGCGTTCAGGCGTCCTTCCTGCTGCCCGCGGCCTGCTACGCCTTCATCCTGTACTTCGGTGCCAAGTACTCGTCCATGTACGCGGCGCAGCCCTGAAACCCTACTCGCTCATGGCGGCCGGATCAGCGAGGTTCAGTCTGGCCTGCGCTGGCGCGTCGGCTTGCGCGCGGCAGTTGCCGGCCTGACGGCACAGAATGCGGAATCGTCGCCGAGGTGAATGTAGAGATGACTCTGCAGTTCATCGCCCACGATCTCCGCGTGCCCCCGACCGGTCATTTCGTCGCCTTCGTCGAAGCCGTGCCAGGTGAACTGGATGCGCTTGCTCTGCTGAGCGTCGAGCTTGCAGTCCGTCTGTGCCTGCACCAGTCCGAACTGAAAGCTGCCGGAGCTGCCTGCGCCGAAGGTGATGTGGCCGGGCACGTCCATGTCCACGTAGTCTTGATCCCAGCCGGACATCCAGACGATGCGCCAGCGGCCGGCGAACGGGTTCTGTGCCACGACGGCTATGCCTTTTCGGTACCTGGAGGCAAGGCGAGTTCATACCAAACGCCCCGGCCGGCGCCATGCTGGCCCAGATGACCACGCTCGACCAGCGCCCGGAAATGCTGCTTGAGCGTGTTGCGGTTGCCGCCGGTCAGCCGGATCGCATCGCCCATCGTGATGCGCCCGTGCTCGCGCGCGAACTCGACGATGTGCAGCGACAGCTCGGGCAGGGCTGCCAGCACCAGCTTCTCGCGCTCGACCTTGCGGTTGAGACGGCGCACCTGTTCAGCCAGCGCGCGCAGGAAGAAGAGCAACCAGGGCTGCCAATTCGGCGTTTCGGTGCGGATCGTTCCCTGCGTTTGCCGCAACGCGAAGTAGTAGGCCTCCTTGCTGTGCTCGACCACGCTTTCGAGCGAGCTGTACGGCACATAGGCATAGCCGGCCTGCAGCAGCAACAAGGTGGTCAGCACGCGGCTCAGTCTGCCGTTGCCGTCCTGGAAGGGGTGAATCTCCAGGAAGACTACGATCCAAATGCCGATCAGCAACAGCGGATGAAGTTGTGCCCCTGCGCCCCGAGCCGCCTGCTCCTCGTTGAACCAAGTCACGAGTTCGGTCATCAGGCGCGGCGTGTCGAAGGGCGTCGCGGTTTCGAACACCACGCCGAGTTGTTTGCCGTCCTCGTCGAAGGCGACCACGCTGTTCGTGGAGGTCTTGTAGTTGCCGCGGTGCCACGTGTCCTTCTCGCTGTAGGTCAGTAGGTCGCGGTGCAGCTGCTTGATGTGGTTCTCGGTCAGGACGATGTCCTGCCACGACGAAGACACGAGTTCCATGACCTCGGCATAGCCTGCGACCTCTTGCTCGTCACGCGTCGTGAACGACTTGATCTGCAGGTTGGACAGCAAGCGCTCGACTTCGCGGTCCGACAGCTTGCTGCCTTCGATCCGAGTGGACGAGCCGATGCTCTCGATGGTGGCGACTCGACGCAGTGCGGACAGGCGATCCGGCGCCAGCGTGCCGAGCGCGCGCCAGGCCCCCTTGAACTCATCGATGCCCGCGATGAGGCTCAGGATCTCCGGGGTGATCTGGACGGCTTGGGATCGGATCATTGGCGCCAATAATACGCCCATTAACACCCAATAATTTGTCGCCCTGAGCTGAGGCTTGGCGCATTATTTGACCCGTTTACACCCATTTCTTTTCTGGTGTACCCAGGCCTCCTTCTCCACAGGGATGCCGCCCGGCGCGCTCGCGGGCAAGTCCGAGACTGTCGTCGGTGCTCAGCGCGAAGGTTCAGTCGCGAACTGCTACTTCGCCGATGGCCTTGGCCATCCACGAGGGGAGGGCCGCTCGATTGGCGGTCAGTTTCCGCCACTCTGCCTCCGGAAGGGTCCGGCGCAGCGTCGCCAGCGACTCGCGGACGTGGCGCTCTCCCATCCAAGCCAGGGCCCGGACTGCAGCCCCTGCGGGACCTGTCCCCAGGGCAAGCATCCAGCGTGGCGCGTGCTTGATCGTCACTTCCAACCGGCCGAGCTTCAGCCGTCGAGTCCGTCCCGACGTCACATAGGCCTCCCGGATCGGGACCTGTTGAGTCAGTCCCAGCGCGTTGGCCGCTGCGGCACCATGGGGGACCACGGTTTCTCCGCTTCGGGCCACCAGCGATTCGATCACCTTTGCAGGTGCTGGCGCCCGCGTGCCGAAGCGGCTCGACACTGGCGTCGCGTAGCTCCCGCGCGCGATGCGCAGCAGCATCCCTTCCTTGGTCAGGCGGGAGAAAGCCTGGTCCACGGCCGCCCGACTCCCGAGGTGCAGGAACTCCTTCGGCGAGAGCACGCCACCCTCGGGCAGGGACTTGGCATGGAGGACGATCGATTCGGGCAGCCTCATGGGAACCCCGGTGAGAAACGTCGCACAGTTTCTGACATTCTGCGCCTCCAGCGGTTCCTGCAGGGTTGAGCTCAGTCAGAGCTGCCAGCCAAGCACTGCTTCAGCCGGCCATCGGCGGGCGTGGTGCCGCAGCGGCGGGCGTACGAGATCGACTAAACCGTTCCAACGCGTCATAAGAACGGCTTCAGAAGTCCTTCAGGATGTTCCGTTATTTCGTCATATACGAATATTTGACGAACGTACGTAGCACACGGCTCGGTGCGCAGGCCCACGTCAATAGGCTCTTGGGCGCGGAAGCCCGACGGGCTTGCAAGATTTGCTGTGCAGCAAATCTTGCAGTTCTCCCAATCAAAGCCGCCGACCAGCCCAGCGTAACGCGATCAGCGGAACCAGAGCACCGCCACTAGGCATGGTTGTCGAGAGCCGCGTGAGGGGCCTTGCGCCTGGGCATGCTACCGGCAGTTCATCCCACAGAACGCGTGCGCTTCATTGAGACGACCTGGGACGCCGTGATATTGACTGCCGTTGCAGGTTTGTGCCAAACATCGAACTACGGGACGGCGTGAGACGCCGTGGGACGTTCATTCAATGTTTTGCACCTGAACGTCGATGTCGATGCTAAGTGACTGTCGTGAAAGAAGTTCTTTCTCGTTCGGTACCGGAAGCCCCACAGCGAACCCCACAAGTAATTCATGCTGCGATCCGGCGGCATGACGGTTGAGGGTGCATGCTGCGACTCTAGCTCATAGGCTCGCTGCGCCTTGTTGCCAGGCGTCGAGCATGGCGGCCGCCGTCAGGGCCTGGCCGTCGGCTGCCAGGCGTTCCAGCAACCGCTCCGGTGCGGGTCCCGAGCGCAGCGTGGACCGCAAGGCGGCGAATGCCGAAGCGACGGCTTCGGGATCTTGCTGGAATCGATCCAGCAAGAAGGCATCGGGACGCAGCACTTCGATGCCCAGGGCCGCGAGTTTGCGGACGCCAAAGTCGCGGATGTTCTTTGTGACGAGACTAACAACTTGGGTGTTGGGATAGTAGTCACACGCCAAGATGGCCCGAGCGCAGGCGGCGACGTGGGTGTCCTTGGTGGACCGCATCGCCGGCGCAACGCTGGCGAACTGTGCTTGAACCTGTTGCGTCGGGATCTCCGCCTGTGGCAATGCCGCCCGCATGAGTTGTTCGTGGCGGCGCGCCGATTCGGCATCCGGCTTGCGGCCAGTGTCGACGAGCGCACGGCTCAGCTCGTCGAGGATCAGCGGGCTCCAGTGCAGGCGGATGAGTCCCAGGTAGTCGAGATGGATCAACAGGCCGCGGGTGGTCGCGCCAAACAGGGTATCGGCGTCGGTGACGACAGGGATCACGGATATCAGTCCGCGAAGATCTCGCTGTCGAGGTCGGCGCCCAACTGGCCCAAGGCCTTGCGGCGCCGGGTCTGCTCTTGGCGGCGCCAGGCCAGGACAGCGGACTTGAGGACACGTCGCTGGTTGCCCACCTTCTGGTGCAGAGGGATATCGCCGGCTTCGATGCGGGCCACGATGTACGGGCGGGAGACTCCGACCAGGTCAGCCGCTTCCTGGGTGCTCAGCACCGGGCCCGTTGCTGATTCGGGCTTGGCGGTCGTGGCCATTCGGGTGCTGCCGCTGATCGCCGGGTGCTGAAAGAGCCGCGCGAAATCGCCCTTGATCAACCGAGTTGCTTGAGGCGTCAGCTTGACATGGCGTCGCACGACCTCGACCAAGGGATCGATATCGATGTTCACCGACAGCGCCACGGCAGCCTGGCGCGGCGCAACATCGACGGACTTGCGGGTGGTCTTCATAGCCCCAAGTTTAACAACTTCACTCGAAATACTCGAATCTTGCGAAACGATGAGCAAGCTACGAAATGTACTCTGAAGTCATCTTGCCGCCGGCACTTCAGAGTATCTTCAACGCAGCGCTGCACCTTGCGCAGGCCCGGGTGCGCGGGCCTTCTTCTCCGCAAGGCAGACCGCTCCGCGCGTTCGCGCGGCAAGTTCCAAGACTGTTGTCGGCGTTCAGGGCGAAAGGTGTCAGCGATCGGCATAAACCGGCCACCCGAGGATCGGCATATACCGGCCAGCTGAGCCGGTAGACAACGGCGACCAGGATCGGCATCTGCCGGCCAGCACGTGATCGGCATTTACCGGCCAGTGCAGGATCGGCATATACCGGCCACTGCGTGATCGGCGTTTACCGGCCAGCCACGTCGAAGCCGTACGCTGGATTGGCGTCGATCCACTTGCGCTTGACCGCGAAGTGGAACATCCGCAGCAGGTATCGGCGTACGTCGTTGGCCACGGTGGGCGCGCCGGCCGCGACGATCCGGGTCAGCACCTCGTCGATGTGCACCGGTCGGACGACCTCGATCGGCAACTTGCCGATCACCGGCTTGATGTGGCGTCGAATCGCCCGCTCGACCGCCTCGGGGCGCTTGTACTTCGGTGCGATGTCCCGCTCGTACCAGACGTGGGCGAGGCCCTCGACGTTATGGGCGTCGCTGATGCGGAGCTTCTCCAGGCGTTTCTGCACCGCTGTGAACGGCGGTCAGGAAACGCGCTTATTCGGCGGTGAGGACGCGGTTTTGCTCGAAGTGCCCGCTCAGGCCGGGTGTGATCGAGGGCAGTGAG
>NZ_SMBU01000020.1 GCF_004342485.1 Roseateles saccharophilus | reverse complement strand
CTCACTGCCCTCGATCACACCCGGCCTGAGCGGGCACTTCGAGCAAAACCGCGTCCTCACCGCCGAATAAGCGCGTTTCCTGACCGCCGTTCACACGAGCGGGGAAATCAGCGGTGTTTCCCTGGTCGGGGTGAATTCCCGCGCGGTCCGCATGCCCCACCAAATATCGGGAACATTTGTCCCGTATGACGCACTACAACGGCGCCAGCACCTCGCAGTCACGTCCACTGCGACGCAGCCATTCGATGTACATCCCGCTCATGTGTGCGAGTTGCCGTCCGGCAAGGCCCGATTCCTGCTCGATACGCGCCATGAACAAGACATGCGAGCCGATTCGCTCAACCCTGTCAACGCTGAGTTCGCGCACGAGTCCTGCCTGCTCAAGTACAGGGAGGTCGAACAGCGGTGACGACGAGATGGGCACTGTCTGCTGGTTCGGGTCGAGCGTAGGCCGGCGATGCTGGTTTCCAAGCGCGTAGACGGCATGAAGCAGTTCAGCTGGCGCACTGCTCATCGCGATGCGTTTGGAGTCCTCCATGAGCGCCACGCCCGGGCTCGTCGCACGCAGCGCCAGGAGGTACTCGCCGGTAGACAGGGCGCCAACGAGATCCATGGGAAACAGGTTCACCCGTTCCCCATGGCCCGCGCCGACGAGGAACACTGGCCTGGCAACGATGTAATAGGCGTTCAGCGCGCGCAGGTCTCGGGCGGACATGCAGAGCGCATCACCTCGCCGGGCGGCGGTGCGGGCGTTTTGCCATGCGAGTAGGTAGCGAAGCCACAAGTTGGGCGTTGGTAGGCATCGGTTCACCGTGCGTTCGACCCGGAAAAGGTGCAGAGAGCCCCGCTTCAGCGGCAGCATCCCGACTGACGTCAACGCCAGTCGCGCCAACGGTACGTCCTCGGGGGGCGGCAGGGAAATCTCCAGCCACATGCCCGGCGCAGGCGCAGATGCATCGAAGGCCTCTGTGGCTAAGCGAATCCCCAGTATGAAGGGGCGCAACGACACGGGGCAGTGATCGCTGCTGACGTCAACCGGGCCGCTGGGCAGCCCTCGAAGCACGACGCAAAGTGAAAATTCCGGCGAGTTGGCATACACGACGGGCGCGTGGCGCAGCCCCTTTCCGTTGCGCAACAGGGACAGCAAGTGCCTCACGACAGCCTGCGCAGAACGACAAACAGGAAGTTGGAATCCAGTGTCCCGAGAAGTTTGCTGCCACCGGCTGCGCAAACGTCTTCGAGGACGAACTCGGGTCCGGCCGCCCTGCGCATGGCGCCAACGAAGTGCCGGTAGGTCGTCACGTTACTCGACATCTGGATCGCCCCCTTCCCGAAAGAACGCAGCGCATTTCGCCACCACCATGCTTGCAGCATGTCCCGGCGGTAGAAAGGATTGAGGACACAGGCTACCAGCGCGCCTCCCGACGCGAGATGCGAAGCAAGGATCTGAAGCAGAGGTTTGAGCTCACGCACATGATTCAGCACTGCGAAGTTGGCCGCGATGGCTGCAACCTGGCCGGCCTCCTCGAGCGCATTCGTCATCGCGGCAAGCGGGCCTGCCGTTGGGGTGACGCGCCCGGACTCAATCTCACTCTTGCAGCGCTCACGAAGCACATCCACCATGGCGGGCGAGATGTCGTAAGCCACGACCCTATGGCCACGCGCGGCGTACCACGCCGCGTCAATGCCAGTGCCACACCCGAAATCGAGGATCAGGCCGCCCGGTCCAGCGATGGATGCCACGCGCTCGCAGAACGACAACCGCACCTGCAGGTTGTCGGTCCGACGATCGACCTGAGCGTCGTAGCGGGCCGCTACCGCGTCATAGAAGCGTGCCGTCACGTCTTCAGGCAGGTCATGAGGGGGGCGACCATTTGGAGCTTGCGGCATAAGGACGGGAGTGGGCGAGGAGGTCGGCAAGGCGCAAAACGGCGCCACGGGATCATCTTCGCTTCGCGAAGTGGCTGTTCGCAGCGCCAGCTCGGCAGTTGGATCCGTGTGAACGGCGGGGCTTTCGGGCGGCATCACGCACAGGGCGGTTCTGACCAGCACCAGTGCGCTCACGTAGGAGTGAGCCGGACAGCCCAGCCGATGCCTCCCGCCGTCGGGGGCCGTGGGCATCCTCGCGCAGTCTTCCGACATCGTGAACATGTCGCCCTCACAACGGCAGCCTGATTGCCTATGTTCCTGACTGGCGCTCCATGGTTCAAAGCGACGCCTGCTTGCCGTCGACTCAGGCTTGCGCGAAGGCGCCGGCGTTCAAACCCAGAGTTCAACGACCTGGATCCCTGAGCGCGAGGCCCAACTTCTGCGCCGTCTGGCAGCGCTCAACCTTTGTCGCTGTGCCTGCCGAACGCTTCAGCGAGCCGCCCAACCCGTAGAGTGGTGCGGAGGCGGATTCGATGGTTTGAACCTTTTGCCGTCTGCCAGGAACTCAAGCGGAACACAACCTTTGCCTTCGCTGGATCGTGTTGAGCGCGTTGAAGTGGTCCAGGATCAGAAAAAGGCGTGAGCGCGGCCCGGCCCAAACACGGGGTGGGCAGGCGACTGTGTCGATGGCGCAGGCGCTGCTGGCCAGCATCGAGCGCAGTCGGCGCGTCAAGGCCGAGGTCCAATGCCGCGTCGACCACCTGCGGCCGCGGCGGTTCCTGGTGCCTATGCTGGGCCAAGGCCAGCAAATCGAGAGGGTGCCGAACCACATCCGGGCACCGCGTCGGCAGAAAGCAGTCTTGCCCGCAGCATCGGCCCGGCGCTGCGGGCTGTGTCGTTGTGACCAGCCGTATGAGCTGCGTGGGATGGTGCTAGAAGTGAAGCAGCGGGATCGGCAGCGCCGTGAATCTTGAGGAAAGCAGGCATGGTTCGCGTCGCCCAGATCAACCCCCATCTTGATTCGCTCGGACGATCGCCCCGGCAGCTGCTGCGCGATTGGCCGACCTTGGCCCGATGCGCGAGTGCGGCCTCCCAGGCGGGAGCGCGGGTCACCGTGCTGCAGCGCAGCGAGCAACGGGAGCACCTGGCGCTGGACGGTGTGGACTATCACTTCCTTCCCTTCGACGACATCGGCGCGTTCGGGCAGCTGCTGCGGGGCCTGGCGCCCGAAGTCCTGCATCTGCAGGGCCTGGGCTTTGCCCGCGAGATGGGTCAACTCGCCAAGCTGGTGCCTGACGTGCCTTTGTTGGTCCAGGACCATGCCGCCCGCCCGCCCAACCGGCCCTGGATCTGGTGGCGTTGGCGGCGTTCGCTCGCGCTTGCCCGCGGGCTGATGTTCTGCGCCCGTGAGCAAGCGCGGCCCTTCGAGCAGCGCGGCCTTTTGGCGCCGCACACGCGCATCTACGAGGTGCCGGAATCGAGCAGCGGCTTCCGCCCCATCGACGCCGCCGAGGCCCGTCGAGCCACAGGGCTTGCGGGCTCGCCGGTGCTGCTCTGGGTTGCCCACCTCGACGAGAACAAGGACCCGCTGACCGTGCTCGAGGGCGTTGCCCGAGCCGTCGAACGCCTGCCGGAGCTGAAACTCACGATGTGCTTCGGCAAGGCACCGCTGTACGAAGTGGTTTGCGAGCGACTTCGCGACCCGAGGCTCGCGGGCCGCGTGCATTTGCGCGGCCAGGTCGATCACGAGGAAGTCGAGCGGCTGATGTCGGCAGCCGACTTCCTCGTTCAGGGCAGCCATCGGGAGGGCTCGGGCTACAGCCTCATCGAGGCGCTGGCCTGCGGTTTGAGTCCGGTCGTCACAGACATCCCCTCTTTTCGCACGCTGTTGGGGCCGCTGGCCACGACGCGCGCGGCGCGGCTCTGGCCTTGTGGCAATCCGCAGGCATTGGCCCAGGCCCTGGTCGAATTGGCTGAGGAACCAGTCTCAGCGCGCCGCAGCGCCGTGCGTGCCCGGTTCGACGAGCATTGCTCGCCAGAGGCGCTGGGGCGCTGTCTCGTTTCGGTCTACGAGGACGCACTGTCCGCATGACGACATCGCTTGCCATCGCGCCCGTCGATCTGCGCAGCCGGCTCTTCGGCAACTTTGCCGCGTCTCTGGGCGAGACCGTACTGCGCTTTCTGCTCGGGCTGGTGCTCGCGCGTCTGCTGCTGCCAGCAGAGTTGGGGGTGTTCTCGGTGGCCGTGGCTGTGTTTGGTGTCGCGCTGTTGTTGCGGGATTTCGGTGTGTCGGCCTATCTGCAACGCGTGCCTGAGCTGACAGCGCGCCGTTTTTCGGCCTGCCTGGGCTTGCAGATCCTCTCGACGATCGTGACGACGCTGGGATTGCTGCTGTTGGCTGATCCATTGGCACGATGGCTGGGACAGCCGGATCTCGGCCTGCTGCTGCACGTGCTGGCTTGGGGGTTGCCGATCGCCGGTTTCTGCAGCATCGTCGCGGCATTGCATCTGCGGGAACTGGCCCTGGCGCGCATCGCACGGGTGTCCTTGCTGGGTGTGGCGTGCCAGGTGCTTGCCGCGATCATGCTGATCAAGGCCGGCGTTGGCGTCATTGGCCTGGCCTGGGCGCAGATGTTCGCTATCGCCGTCTGCACGGCGGTCTATGCCTGCTGGGTGCCTGCGGGCCTGCCCTGGCGGCTCGGGTGGCGGGGCATGCGGGAGCCGTTGGAGTTTGGCGGCGCGGCGTTGACCGCAGGTGGCCTGTCGGTCCTTCTTGGCGTGCAGCCCGAGCTGATGCTGGGCGGGCTGGGGGGCGCGCACGATGTGGGCTTGCTGGGCCGGGCACAAGCCACGGTGGCTGTTTTCATGTCGCTCGTCGGGCCGGTCCTGAGCATGGGCAGCCTTCCGCTGCTGGCAAGCCGGCAAGCGCGCGGGCTGGCACTGGAGCCGGCCTTGCGACGCGTGACGGCGCTGCTGACGGGCTTGGGCTGGCCGGCCTTGGCGATGGTCGCGTTGTGGCGCGAGCCCCTGGTGCGCGCGCTGTACGGTCCAGGATGGACAGGCTGTGCTGCAGCGATTCCGCCGTTGGCCTTGTCTGCGGCCGCGGGCCTCGTGTTCGCGCAGCAGGGGCAGGCGCTGGCAGCGGTGGGGCGGCCTGGTCTTGTGGCTTGGTCTACAGGAGCTTCGTTGCTGGCGCGTTTGGCGTTGGTCGCCGCCGGCTTTGACGGCAGCCTGGCATCGTTTGCCTGGGCGCTGTGTGCCGCCAGCTTCTTGGTGCTGCCGTTACAGGTCGTGCTGTCGATGCGGCATCTGGGCCAATCACCACGAGATCTGGCGGCCGCAGTTGCTGGCAGCGGGCTGGCGACACTTGCGGCCGTCGTCGTGCCTTGGCCGCTGGCGCCGGTGGCCTGGCTGGCGGCACTCTGCTGGACCCGCCACCCCTTGCTCGACGAATGGGCTCAGCTGAGCCGTCGGCGCATGACGAGCAGGAAATGATCACCCAGCCTGTTGATGCCGGGCCAGCCGGCCACGCGGCGGTCCAGTCGCCACAGCCGCTCATGCCAGCGCGGATGCCGCTCGGCCAGCCAGGTCAGGTAGGGCGGCGGCACGAAGACGCACAGGCCGCGCTGTTGCTCCAGTTCGAACTGCGATGCGAAGGCGGCGTAGAACTCCTGCGGCGTGTAGTAGCGCGTCCAGATGGTGCGGCCATTCATGCCGACGGCCACCGTGTGGCGGGCAAAGCGCACGCCGATGCGGGCCCAGCGGCGCTGGCGGGCGTAGTGGGCGACCTCCCAGGGACAGTAGCGGCCGATGACGGTGAAGACGAGGCGACCGCCCGGTTTGATGAGGCGTGCGCATTCGTCCGCTACGGCGCCGAGGTCGGGTACGCAGTTCAAGGGACCCAGATTGGAATATGCCCCGTCGAAAGACGCATCTCCGGGCAGCCGATGCAGTTCGTGGGCGCCGACGGCGAGGGCTTCGACGGCGTCGCCGAGGTGGGCTTCGCGCGCACGGCCGCGGGTGCGCTCCACCATGCGCTCGGACCAGTCGGTCGCCGTCACGCGATGCCCCCGGCCGGCCAGGTGCACGGCGTCCAGCCCGGTGCCGCAGCCCAGGTCGATGAGGCGGCTGCCGGGCGCGAAGCTCGCATCCAGCCAGTGCCACATCTCGGCGCGCATGTCCTGGATGGCAGTGTTGTTGCCGCGCGGGCCGTCGTAGTCGGCGGCGACGCTGTCGAAGGCGTCGCGTGTGTCGTTCAGGCGGATTTGCTGCTGCGGGTTGCTCATGGGCGGAAGGGGGGCGGAAATTGAAGATCGCGGTCGTGGTGCCGGGCGGGGTCGATGCGTCCGGCGAGGTCCGGGTCATCCCGGCGTTGCTCGCGCTGCTCGGCCGGCTGGCCGTGCGGCACGAGGTGCATGTGTACGCGTTGCGCCAGCAGCTTGAACCCGGCTCGTGGTGGCTGTGCGGTGCGCGTGTGCACAACATCGGTGGCCGCAGCGGGCGGCTTGGCCAACTGCGTGCCATCTGGGCCATCGCACGAGAGCACCGTGTCGCGCACTTCGACGTCCTGCAGTCGATCTGGTCCGGTCCTTGCGGCACGGTGGCCGTCGTGGCGGCTCGGCTGCTGGGCCTGCGCTGCGCCGTGCATCTGGCAGGTGGTGAGCTCGCGGCGGTGAGCGACATCGGCTACGGCGGGTGCCTGGGCTGGCGTGGCAGGCTTCGTGAGGCCTGGGTGCTGAAAGGGGCCAATGCACTCACCGCCGCGAGCCAGCCCATGCTGGAGCAGATTGAGGCCTTGGGGCTGCACGGCCAACGCCTGCCGCTGGGCGTCGATTTGGCGCAGTGTCCGCCTTGCCCGCCCCGGCGCCGCCAACCCGGCGAGGCGCTCAGGCTGGTGCAGGTGGCGAGCCTGAACCGTGTCAAGGACCAGGCCTGCTTGCTGCATGCGCTGGCCCGGCTGCGCGAGCTGGGCGTCGATGCCGGGCTTGACCTGGTGGGTGAAGACACGCTGGGCGGCGAGGTCCAGGCGCTGGCTGACCGCCTGGGGCTGGCCGGCTGCGTGCGCTTCCACGGCTTCCTGACCCAGCGCGCGTTGTGGCCGGTGCTGGCGAGCGGCCATGTCCATGTCGTCACGTCCAGGCATGAAGCCGGGCCCCTGTCCGCGTTGGAGGCGGCCGTGCTGGGCGTGCCCAGCGTCGGCACGGCGGTGGGACATCTGGCCGAATGGGCGCCGCATGCGGCCCTCGTCGTCGCACCGGGCGACAGCCTCGGCCTGGCCGCCGTGCTGGCCAGGCTGGCAGGCGACGAGGCGCTGCGCCTGCGCCTGGCCGTGCAAGCCCAGCGCTTCGCCATTGCCGAGGACGCTGATCAGACCTGTCTCAGGTTCGAACATCTTCATGCGGAGTTGCGATGCGACGGTTCGTAGGCCAGGGCCCGCTGCAGAGAGTAGAGCGTCGGCACGCGAGGCGGTGCGCCGCGGAGCAGGTAGCGCAGGGCCTTCTGCCAGCGAGGTTTGAAGGTCCATGCAAAGCCGGCGAAGGCATGTACGCTTGCCGCCGCGCGACGGTTTTGCCGGGCGGCTTCGCGGCCCGGGTGGATGCGCAGCCTGGCGCAGGTCAGGGCTTCGGCGGCGCCATGCGACCACGCGATGCCGGGCAATATGGGGATGCGGTATCCAGAAAGGGAGACGTCGTCGAGCCGGTAGCCCCGCATCGCGCGAAGCAGGCTGGCCGGGCAGGCCGGCCCCGCCAGAGCCTGCGCGTGCGCCAACACGGCCGGCGGGAATGCGTCCGGGAAGATCCGTGCGGCAAGCGCGAGGGGCGGCAGGGCCCACCAGGCGGGCAGCCCGTCCGATGCGATGGCGAGCACATCGTCCCAATCGCGTTCGTCCAGGCGCGGAGCCAGCGCCGCGAGGTCGTGCAAATGGATGAGGCGGATGCCATGCCCGCAGAGGTTTCCCGCTGCATGCTGGAGCAGGTGCCGCATCAGCGCAGCCTGGCTGGGATAGGGGTTCAGCCCCGGGGGAGCGGCGTGCGCCTGCAGCTGCGGCGTGATGGCCACCTCACGCACCGGCAGCCGCTCCATCACCGCGGTGTGCAGCTCGACTTTGATCGGGTTCGTCGCGTGCTCGCCGAAGCCCCGGTCGGCTGGTGCATCAAGCGGCAGGTAGTCGACGTGCTTCCAGATTTTCACGCCCTCGACGTAACCGGCCTCCAGCAGCAAGCGATGCGTGGCCGGAAAATCTTCCGGCCGGGCGAGCAGGTCGACATCGCTCATCGGCCGCTGACCGGGGGCGTAGAGGTCGAGGTCCAGCAGTGCCGAGCCCTTCATCGCCAGCAGCGGCAGGCCGGCGCGGCGCGCGGCGTCGTCAAGGCGCTGGAGGAGGGCGCGCGTTTTCTGCTCGCGCATCCGGCCCTGCTCGGCCTGCTCTGCCAGGAAAGCCTGCCAGAGATCGGGGCCGGTCCAGCGCAGCCGGCCCGCCAGCAGCGCCGAGATACCGTGCATGGCGCAGACGGCCATCGCCGTGCGCCATTCGAATTCGTCCCAGTCAGGCGGGCGGGCCGCCGGCGCGGCGAGCTCAGCGGCCAGGCGTTCCGTCGTTACACGCAGCGCGTGCTCGACGATTGCATCACTTGGCAGTGGTCTATCGAGCTTCTCCATGGCCTTTGGCCCTCCAGTTATGACGCGAACGTCCTTGCACGCTGATCCCCGGCAGATCGCCGACCCCTTCCTCGAGCGGACGCCGCCGGCGCTGCGCCGGCGCTTCCAGTTGCTCGGTGCCGCCATCGAGTTCCGCAGCGACAGCGCCGAGCTGCTGTCGCTTGTCGATGAGGCCTACCGCGACCTCCCGGTGCATGAGTTGGGGGCCGCCGAACTGCAGATCGAACTGAGGCTGGTGGCTGGCGGTGCGGCTTTCGAAGCGGAGCCACCAGTGGCGCGCATGTTCGGCGGCGCGGGCCTGCTGGGTGCGGCTGTGGACGCGCACAACCTGGTCCTTGTGGATCCGGCGGGTCGGCGTGCTGTCGTGCAGGTCTCCCGGGAGTTGCTGGGCCACCCGTACCACGCGCGCTACGAGCTCGTCGAATTTGCCGTCTTCCTCCTGGCCAGCCGCAGCCAAGGCCTGGTGCCGCTGCATGCGGGCTGTGTCGGCCTGGGGGGCGTCGGCGCCCTGCTGGTCGGCGAGAGCGGTGCGGGCAAGTCGACCCTGGCCCTGCATGCGATGCTGCAGGGTCTGGACTTCCTGACCGAGGATGCGAGCTTCGTCGAGGCATCGACCCTGCGCGTGACCGGCGTGGCGAATTTCCTGCACCTGCGCTTTGACGCCTTGCACTGGGTCGACGATGCGGCGCTGCGCGAACGTATCCGGGCCTCGCCGATGATCCGCCGCCGCAGCGGCGTCGAGAAGCACGAACTCGACCTGAGAACCAGTTGGGCGCGGCTGGCCACCGAACCGCTGAGACTCGCGCATCTCGTTTTCGCTGAGCCGGATCTGGCAACAGGCAGTGAATTGCTGCAGCCCCTGGAGCCGGCCGAAACCCTGGACTGCCTGCACGCCAGCCAGGCCTACGCCGCCGGGCAGCCGGGATGGGCCGAGCTGACCCAGGCCTGCGGAGGGCTGCAAGGCTGGGTGTTGAAGCGTGGTGCTCATCCGCGTGACGGGGCCTTGGCCTTACGCAACTTGTTCACGCGGTGAGGGCGGCGGCGCTCGCGCCGGAGATCAGCCGCGTCCAGCGCTGCTGCAGCTCGTGGTGGCCGCGATGCCACGTTCTGCCATCGATCCGGCCGAGGTCGACCTGGGCGTGCAGCAGGTCGCGCACTTCGCGATAGAAGTCGGTGCCGAAGCTCCCTTGGAACATCATGGCCAAGTCGGCGCTGTCTTCCCAGTGGGTCTTCCCGCCGAGCTGAGTCTTGACCTGTTCGTGAAAACGCGTCCCCGGCAGCGGGTAGGAAACGCTGACGCCAATGTCGTCCGGCTTGGCCTCTTCGATGAGGCGGCGCGTTTGCAGCAATTCGTCCAGCCCTTCGCCCAGATAGCCGAGTTGGATGAAGAAACCGACGCGCACACCCGCGGCTCGTAGGCGCCGCCGGGCTTGCAGGATTTCGGCGACGGTGGTGCCCTTGTCCATTGCGTCCAACACCCGCTGGCTGCCACTTTCGGCACCGATCCAGGCCTCGTAACAGCCGGCGTCAGACAGCGCCTGTGCCATCGTGTCGCTGACCAGGTCGGCACGAGTCTGGATCGTGAATGGGACGCCGCCGCCGTGCGCCTTTAGTTCCGCCGCAAAGCGCTGCACCCAGTCCGCGCGGAAGCCGAAGATGTCGTCGGCGAACCAGATGTGGTCGGGTGCGAATCGGCGCTTCAAGTCCGCCATCTCGGCAGCGACAGCAGCTGGGCTTCGCTGCTGGTAGTGCTGCCCCCAAATGGGTTTGGCGCACCAGGCACAGCGGAAGGAGCAGCCCTTAGATGCAGCCATGTTGAGACTGAAGCTCCCATGAGCGGCGATCCAGGTCGCGCGATAACGTTCGATCTCAACGAGATCCCAGGCGGCAGGCGCCTCGAGATGCGCCGCCTCGGCGGCTCTTGGTTGGGGCAGGCTGATTGTGGTCGCTGCGTGGCCGCGCAACAGCCGGCCATCGACCTGAGTGACGGCCTGGGCTATGCCCTCGACAAGGGCTCGGTGATCCAGCGACGGGTGAGTGTCCAGGCGACGGAGCAGCAGATTCAGCGCTTCCAGGCCTTCGCCGCGTAATGCGGCGTCGGCGCCTGCCTGAAGGTAGGGTTCCGGCGCGTCACTCGCGTCCGAGCCGGCGACGATGACGCGCGCCCCGCCACGGCGGGCGCTGGTGATCATCGAGCATGCGGCCTCGCGCATGCGGGCCAGGCACATCTTGCTTAGATAGTTGTAGTTGTCTTCATAGAGCACGACCAGCTGCGGCCGCCGTCTCTCGAGCATGTTGTCGAAGTCCTTCGTGCTCGAAGCCAGCATCGCGTCGAACAGGGACACTTCATGGCCTTGGCCCCGTAGCAGCTCGGCGATCTGCAGAGTCGCCAGAGGTGGATAGGGCTTGGCACGCTCGAACTGTTTGGCGTCGAAGCGCAGGAAGAAACTGTGGCCGACCAGGACTGAAAGCACGCCTTCTCCTTGGCGTTGGAGATGCGTGTGTGCCGGCCCGAGGCCGTAAGGTTCATCGAGGGCGGCCAAAAAGATTCTTGTACGCCATCGCCAGCTGTTGGGCGGCACAACGAGTCGATGCGCGACGCGATCCTGATTGCCTTGTTCACCGGCCAGCCTCCTGGCGTGCGTCGATACCTTGAGCATCCTTTTTGCCATGGCCTGCCTGCGGGGATCGCCCATCTAGCCGCTACACGCCGCCAGTCGTGCCACTTCTCCGCACGGCATCTGGGTCCGGAGGTGTCCTATGCCTGACCAGAAAACTGCGATGTCGGAGGGGTTTTCCGCCGCCCGTGATCAGTCCTCCTCTCACGCTGCCAGCGAGATTGCAGCCGTCGCTGCGATCCTCCGGGACCAGGAGGAAACGACCGATGCCGATCTCGTGCGACACGGGGCGCAGATGCGCCTGGAGGCGCTCGGGAGCGCCACTGCGATTCTTCTGGACTGTGGCCGGGAGGACCAAGCCGCGATTGCCATCGCGTACGCAAACGGCTTCGGCAAACCACAGGAGGTGGCTCATGACTGAAACCCCGGTCAGGCCTCGCCGTGAGATGCGCCGGCCGACCCCGTTGTCGGCGCCGGTGAAGATGCCTCGCGGTTGAATCCATCGGCAGCCGGCCTTGACCGGCTGCCGATGGGCTTCGCGCCCTCGACGAAAAGCTGGGCGCCGGCTCAGGCCGTGTGGCCCATGGCCGGGTCGGTGATGCTGTCGCGGCCGTTCTCGATGCGCCCTGCCAGCTCGAACCGGAAGTCGGCATCGCCATCCACCGTGATGACGAGGTCGTACCAGGCGCCGTGCCGCACGGCCGTCCACGCGCCGTGGTGGTACTCGCCCGGTTGCAGTTCGTGGGTGCGGACCTCGCCGCTGTAGCGGTCGGTCAGGCGCACGAGCGCGCGCTGGGGCGAGAGGTTGCGGATCCTGAGTCGCAGGCCCTGGGCGGCGCGCTCGTACTGCGAACTCACCTCGAGATTGGCGCGGTTGGCGCCGGCCGGTGCGCCGCGGAAGGCACGCAGGAAGCCATTGGGCCCATGCACCTCGACGTCGTAGCGGGCCAGGCCGGCGGCGCTCCACTGGCCGGTGAGCTGCTTGCCGGGCTCGACGGTGTAGCAGCGAGGCAGATCGGCCGCATTTGCTGAGCGCACCTGGAAGGCGGCGGTCGCGTCGCCGGTGTTGGCCATCGCGATCGACAGTTGGCCGGAGGCAGTGTCCAGCGTTGCCAGCGCGTTCAGCTCGTAGGGCAGGGCGCGCGACGGGCGCACGCCGCGCTCCTGCTGCGGCAGCGTCTGGGCCGCGGGCAGCGCCAGCGGCAGATCGGGCTTGTTGGTCTTGTCGACCGGCATGTACTGGGACACATCCATCAGCTTCGGCGCCGCGGCATTGGGCGCGCGGAAGTCGAAGGCCGACATCAGGTCGCCGGTGATCGCGCGGCGCCAGGGTTGGATGTTGCTTTCGACGAGGCCGGGATGCTCGTCGGCAAAGCGGCGCTCGATGAACTTGATCAGCGAGGTGTGGTCGAAGAGCTGGGAGTTGACCCAGCCGCCGCGGCTCCACGGCGAGACGACGAGCAGCGGCACGCGCAGGCCCAGGCCATAGGGGCCGGCCGGGTGCTTCGCGTCGCCGGGGAAGATTTCATTCGTGACCGGCACCGTGGAGGCTCCCATTTCCGGCGTGGCCGGTGGCGTCGGCGGCACCATGTGGTCGAAGAAGCCGCCTTCCTCGTCGTAGTTGATGAAGAGCGCGGTCTTGCTCCACACCTCGGGGTTGGCCGTCAGCGCATCCAGCACGCGCGCGATGTACCAGGCCCCGAAGTCGCTCGGCCAGTTCGGGTGCTCGCTGTAGGCCTCGGGGGCCGCGATCCAGCTCACCTGCGGCAGGCGGTCGGCGGCGATGTCGGCGCGCAAATCAGCGAGCAGCTGCATCGGGTCGCGGTTCTGGAACTTGATCTCGGTGCCGCTCTTCGCACGATCGGCCAGCGGCGTGCCCGGCAGCGCGTCCTGATACTGCTTGAAGTACAGCAGCGAGTTGTCGCCGTAGTTGCCGATGAAGGCGTCGGCGGTCCAGCCCCACCAGACGGTGTCGCTCTGGAACAGGCCGTCGCCCTTGTCCTGATAGACCTTCCACGTGATGCCGGCCTCCTGCAGCCGCTCGGGGAAGGTCTTCCAGCCGTAGCCGGCCTCGGCGTTCGTGATGACCGGGCCACCGCCGTTGCCGTCGTTGCCGACCCAGCCGGTCCACATGTAGTAGCGGTTCGGGTCGGTCGAGGTCATCGCCGCGCAGTGATAGCTGTCGCAGACGGTGAAGGCCTCGGCCAGCGCGAAGTGGAAGGGCAGGTCGCGGCGCTCGTTGTGGGTCATCGTGACGATGCCCTTTCTGGCAATCCACTGGTCGTAGTAGCCGCGGTTCCAGGCGCCATGCCCGTCGTTCCAACCGTGTGGCGGGTCGGGCAGATAGGACGAGCCGAGATGAGGCACCTGCGGCCGGTAGGGCAGCACGTCGCCGCCGGGCGTGGGTTGCATCCACACCGGCTTGCCCGAGGCCAGCTTCATCGCGCGCGGGTCGCCGAAGCCGCGCACGCCGGACAGCGTGCCGAAGTAGTGGTCGAAGGAGCGGTTCTCCTGCGTCAGGATCACGATGTGCTGGACGTCCTTGATCGTCCCGCTGCGGTGGAAGGCCGGCACGGCCAGTGCCTTCGTGATGCTGTCGGGCAGGGCGGACAGCGAGCCCGCGGCGGCCAGCGCCTTGAGGACCTCGCGGCGCGAGCGTGAGTCGTTCTTCATGAGCTTCTCCAGGGACGTCGTGCACGGCCAAGCCGGCAGCGCCTGCTCGCGCCGCCGGTCTGGCGGGTGGGTTGGAATTGGGCCGGTGAGCGGCCGGCCTTGCCGGCCGCTCGGGCAGGGCTTAGCGGTGGCCGCCTTCGGCGAACAGGTCCGACATGACGTCGACGTTCGCGTCGCAGGCGTGGTTCAGGCAGGGCAGGCCCAGCGCCCCCTCGATGCTCTTGAGCAGCGAGAAGTGGTTGTAGCGCTTGCTGCTGACGACGCCGTGGGCGCCGTAGTTCGTGTCGACGATCAGCATCACCTGGTTGGTGTTGGGCACGGTGCTGTAGTCGTTCTCGTCCCACAGCACGACGATGGCGCTGCGGTGCTCGTCGTTCTTCCACGCCTTGGACGAGCGGATGGCCTGCACGATCTTGCGCACGGCCACGTCGCCGGCCTTGATCAGCGCCGGGTTCAAGCCCGCCTGGGTGCCGTTGTCCGTCGGGTCGTAGTTGCAGAAGGCGCCGGCATTGCCGCGGCCGTGCTGGTCGTTGCACTGGTTCGGCGCGATGAAGGAGAAGCTGGGCACATGGCCAGCGGCCAGGTCCGCGTAGAGGCCGTGCTCGCCATCGAAGCCGACGATGTTGCGGTAGCTCAGGTTGTGGTCGCTGCCTTCCTGGATGCTGCGGAAGTAGACGAACGGGTTGTGCTTGGCCGCGTACTGCTTGACGATGTTGGCTTTCGTCAGCGGCGGGTTCAGGGCCGGCGTGATCGTCGTGAAGTCGGTCAGGTTGCTGTAGATGCCGTCGCTGTAGTTGATGCGGTCGGCACCTTCGAGCGGCAGGTTCTCCTGGTAGCTCTTCCAGGTTTTGCCGGCGCGTGCGAGCTGGTCGGCGATGGTGATGCCGCTGATGCCCGACATGGCAGGAATCGACTGCACGCCATCGATGTTGATCGTGCCGGGCGCGCCGCTGGCCTCGTTGGTCATGTCGATCGCGACGACGGCCGCGTCCGTGCCGACGCCGTAGATCGGGCAGATCGAGGGGCTCGGCGGGTTGTCGGTGTTGGGCACGCCGGTGGCGAGGTTGGTCGTGCAGGCGGCGTTGTGCCAGTCCGGATCGTTGTCGCTGAGCACGCCGAAGTTCGAGCCGCCGACGACCTCGAGATAGTTGTTCAGGCTCGGGTGGGCAATCGCGAAGTAGTTCGTCGACAGGTTGGCGGCGCGCGCCAGGCTGTTGATGAACGGCGCGTTCGGGTTGTTGGCGATCTGGCCGTAGCCGTGGTTCTCCATCATGACGACGAAGACATGGTCGAGATGCGGCACCCCGTGCGGCGTGACCCCTTCGCCGGCATGGGCGCTGGTCACAAGGCTGGCCAGCGCGAGGCTGATGGAAGCGAGGGCGAACTTCATGAAGAATCTCCTGGTGAGTCGATGGCTGCGGGGCGATGACGCGTCCAGGGCATCCACGTGGGTTGAACGACGCGGCGGGCCGGGAACGAACTGCATGTCAGGGCTGCCGCAATGCTTATGGCCGGCGATGACGGCGCGGTGACATGCGGGTGAATGCTGCGGTAACAGGCGTTGCAAGAGCTCCTGGGCCATCGCAAACGCGTCAAGGTCGCCCGGTGGGCTCACGCTCTGGCTGAGGAACAGGAACTGCCCTGAGCCGACCTTGCGCGCGGGCACGGTGAGCGCCTTGGCGGCGGTAGCCGCTGCGTGTCTGCCACCAAATTTGGCGAGCGGCTCAATCTGCAGCGTCGACTGCATGAGTGACGCCTGAATGCCGTCAATGTCGGTCGTGCCAGCGCCGCCTGAAAGCCTCTTGTTCGCCCGCGCCAAGCTGTAGATCCCAATCGGGACGGTCTCTCAGCATCTCGGCCGTTACGAGCACCGGCTTGCCAACGCTGCCGCTGGGCGGTTCGCCGGAGAAAGCCCTGATCAATTCGTCGACCAATTGCCAGCCCTGCAGCCCGACGGGCTCGGCGACGGTGGCGGCCTGTTTGGAGCGCCCGGTGCGAATTCGCGTCAATGCCGTGCGCGAGCCGTCACCGGCAGCGACGCCGACAAGGTCGGCTCGGCCGATCAACGCTTCGGGGAAGTTGATGGAGTCCAGATAGACGTCATTGATCGCGAGGACGTGGGTCCAGCGCTTGCCCCATCGGGACTGCAGCCGTTTGATGGTGCCGGCCATGCGTTCACCCGCCTCGGAAATCGGGATGTCTTCGACGGCCAGCACTTCGCACACCTTGCAATGCTGCAGCGCATCAATCATGTGCTGGGTTTTGTAGTTGGCGATGGCGAAGCGGCTGTCGTTGAACAAGACCACGCCGGCGTGATCGAGCGCGGTGCGGACCAGGTAGCTCACGGCCATTTCCGCAACCAGGGCCGGATCGGTGGTGACGTTGGTGAAGACGAGCTGGCCTGGGCCAGGCTTGTCCGACGCATGCCAGCCAACGACAACCGTCCTTGGCTTGCCCGGATGGTCCAGCAATGTCGCAAGGTCGGCGACCGCGCGTTCGTCGGCCCCTCCGAGCACGATCGCATCGAACTTGCCGGCGGCGAGCTCGGTGAACCGGGTCCTCAGCATTTGGGTATTCCCTTGCAGATTCACCAGGGAGACAGCCCAACCGACTTCCTTGGCCGCCTCCTGAAAACTCCGGAAAGCGGCAACGATGCCGCCGTTGCGCAGATCCTGGGCCAGGAACACGACCTTCTTGGAGGGCGTGTTGGGTGGTGCTTCGTTCGAGAAGGACGGTCCGGAAATCAGTACCGCGATCAGGAGGGCAGCGCCGGCCCGCCTGCGTCCCCCGGATCCCACCGAGCTTCGGCATGTCGCCCGCGCCAACGCAGCTGCCAACGCCCCTGCCCGAACACGCAGATCTAGACGTTTCCATGAACCGGGCTTCACGAGGTCCAGACCAATCATCAGCACTCTCCTCTGAAGGCAACACAGGGCGCCGAGCTCGCCCGGCCCTTCGCTCGGGGGGCACGAAGCGGCGGATTCGGGAAACGCCCAAAGGCCATGCGTCTGACGTTGGTGACGAGCATATGTCGCGGCTCCTCGAAGCGCTCGCGCCTGCGGTGCAGGAGAACGGCGACGACGGCCCCTCATGATCCAGATCAAGCCGTCCCGAGGGCGACGCGATCCATGCCGTTGGCGATCCGACCGCGTTGTGGCGCCGGCATTTCCACAGGCTGGCGTCGGGCCGCGGGCGAGGGCCGCGTTGGCGACGTACCGGCCCGGTCGCCGCAGTACTTGCTCACGCTGCCCTGCGGGCGGCAAATCGTCGCGGACTCGCTCGCGATGACAGCCGCGCTCGGGTTCGAGTCGTCAACCGGCGCCGCCATCCCCGGTCGGCCGGCATGACTGCAGCCCGCCCCGCCGACCTGATCACATGCATGCTCGCCTGGTTCATCGTTCAGGTTCACGCGCTGAATGCCCAGGGGCGTCGCCAGCTGGAATGGGAGGAAACCCGGCGCAGCAATGACGCGCCGGCCCGCCGTGCGGCGCTCGGGTTCCCGTGCGCCGTCGAGATCAAAGATGGCGGTCGGGACGAGCGGCACGACACGGTCTGCGAATTCTCGGGGCGCTGATCCGGCTGCGGCGGCTCGAAGGCGTCGCGATGCTCCGCGGGCACAATGAGCCTCATGTCCGATGAGATCGTCCTGACCGCTGAGGAGCGGCGCTTCTTCTGGTTTTTTCCTCCGGCGCCCGGAGGCGTCCAGCCTCCTGAACATGTGCAGAGCGCTCTGCTCGCCAAGAAGCTCGTGGCCAAGGGCAGCGACGGCCGCAATTGGATGACGGTGCTGGGTGACCAGGTCCGGCTGGGTGCGCATCCCAGCCGGACGGAAGGCTGACTCAGGCTCGTTGCCGCGTCACCTGCCGTTGGCGGCATTCGAAGGGCTCGAGCCTGAGCCTCATACAGCCAGCAAGGCTCTCACCAACTGTAGAGCGGTTGCGCCTGCCAGCCTGACCGCGCCCATGGTGAACCGCGACATGATGTCGAACCGCGCATCCCGCGGTCGGTGATCATCTGGCGCCAGCGCGCTGGTGGCAGATCGTTCGTGAACTGCGGCCTGACGCAGCGTTGTCGTCCGGGTCGATTTGGCGGGTGTCAGTCGATGTCTTGGCCTTCAGCGCGAGGGGCCAAATTCGTGGACGGCGTCCGTGATGAGCCCGTCGATGCCGTCGCCGATGAGCCGTCGGGCCACCGACGCGTCGTTGACCGTGTAGACCAGCGCCCGCCAGCCCCTGGCGTGCAGGCGCTCGATCAGCGCGCGGTCCATCAGCCGCCAGTTCGTGATGACGGCCACGACGCCCAGCGCGTCGGCGGCCTCGGTCCAACCGGGCCAGAGTGCGTCCAGCAGCAGCGCTCGCGGCAGGGTCGGCTCGGCGTCGCGGGCGGCGGCCAGAGCCTCGGGCTTGAAGCTGCTCAGCAGCGGCGGCAGCGCGCCGGCCCACAGCCGCGCGGCCTCGCGCGCCACGGTTGCGCCCGTGCGGGCTTCCTCGCCGGGGCAAGGCTTGATCTCGACGTTCAGCATGCAGGCATTGGCCTGGCAGAAAGCGGCGATCTGCGCGAAGCGCGGCAGCGGCTCGGCGGCATAGGGCGGGCTGTGCCAGCTGCCGGCGTCGAGCCGGGCCAGCTCGGCCCAGGCTATCCCGGCCGGCGAGCCCTGGCCGCTGGTCGTGCGCTCCAGCGTGTCGTCATGCAGCAAAAAGGCTTCGCCGTCCCGGCTCAGCTTGACGTCACATTCGAAGGCTCGAAAGCCGAAACCGGCGCCGACGCGGAAGGCGGCCAGCGTGTTCTCTGGGGCGAGCTTGCCGGCGCCGCGGTGGGCAAGCCACAAGGGATAGGGCCAAGGCTTCATCCGTCGGATTCTGAGGGGAAACCCCCTGCGATACGATCCTTTCCCTCTATGAATGCCCCGCATCCCCTGATGCCGGCCGCCGCTGACGCTGCCGACACCGACGCGCCTCGCCTGCGCGAGATTCCCTACAACTACACCTCGTTCTCGGACCGCGAGATCGTGATCCGCCTGCTGGGCTCCCGGGCCTGGGAGCTGCTGGACAAGCTGCGGCTGGAGCGGCGCACGGGCCGATCCGCGCGCATGCTCTACGAGGTGCTGGGCGACATCTGGGTGGTGCAGCGCAACCCCTATCTGCAGGACGACCTGCTGGACAACCCCAAGCGCCGCGCCTTGCTGATCGAGGCCTTGCATCACCGCCTGGCCGAGGTGCAGAAGCGCCGCGACCCGTCGGCCGATGCCCAGCGCGACGCGGCGGTGGGCGAGCTGCTGACGGCGGCCCAGACCGCGGTGGGCGAGTTCGCGGCCCTGTTCGAGCGCGTCGCCACACTGCGCAAGCGCGCGTCGAAGACGCTGGCCCGCCACACGGCCAAGGACAACATCAAGTTCGACGGCCTGTCGCGCGTGTCCCATGTGACCGACGCGACCGACTGGCGCGTGGAATACCCCTTCGTCGTGCTGACGCCGGACACCGAGGCCGAGATGGCCGGCCTGGTGGGCGCCTGCTTCGAGCTGGGCCTGACCGTGATCCCGCGCGGCGGCGGCACCGGCTACACCGGCGGCGCCGTGCCGCTGGTGTGGAACAGCGCCGTCATCAACACCGAGAAGCTGGAAGCGCTGCGCGGCGTCGAGATGCTGAAGCTGCCGGGCCTGGATCGCGAGGTGCCGACCATCTTCAGCGAGGCCGGCGTTGTCACGCAGCGCGTGGCCGACCTGGCCGAGCAGCATGGCTTCGTCTTTGCGGTGGACCCGACGAGCGCCGAAGCGAGCTGCATCGGCGGCAACGTGGCGATGAACGCCGGCGGCAAGAAGGCCGTGCTCTGGGGCACGGCGCTGGACAACCTGGCCAGCTGGAAGATGGTGACGCCCGAGGCCAAGTGGCTGGAGGTCGTGCGCCTGAACCACAACCTCGGCAAGATCCATGACGTCGAGGTCGCGAGCTTCGAGCTGCGCCATTTCGACGCCTCGGGCAAGACGCTGGAGAAGACCGAGCGCCTGGACATCCCGGGCCGCGTCTTCCGCAAGGAGGGCCTGGGCAAGGACGTGACGGACAAGTTCCTCGCCGGCCTGCCGGGCATCCAGAAGGAAGGCTGCGACGGCCTCATCACCAGCGCGCGCTGGATCGTGCACCGCATGCCGGCCCACACGCGCACGGTCTGCCTGGAGTTCTTCGGCAACCCCCGGGACTGCGTGCCCAGCATCGTCGACATCAAGGACTACATGTTCTCGATTGCCGACACCGGCGTGTTGCTGGCGGGCCTGGAGCACCTGGACGACCGCTACCTGAAGGCGGTGGGCTACGCGACCAAGAGCAAGCGCGGCGGTTTCCCGAAGATGGTGCTGGTGGGCGACATCGTCGGCGACGACGCCGACGCGGTGGCGCGCGCCACCAGCGAGGTCGTGCGCCTGGCCAACGGCCGTTCGGGCGAGGGCTTCATCGCCGTCAGCGCCGATGCGCGCAAGAAGTTCTGGCTGGACCGCAAGCGCACCGCGGCCATCAGCAAGCACACGAACGCGTTCAAGGTGAACGAGGACGTCGTGATCCCGCTGCCGCGCATGGGCGAGTACACGCTGGGCATCGAGCGCATCAACATCGAGCTCAGCCTGCGCAACAAGCTGGAGCTGGTGACGGCGCTGCAGGCGCTGTTTGCGGCGGGCAAGCTGCCGCTGGGCAAGAGCGACGACGCCGGCGAGATTCCCAGTGCCGAGCTGCTGGAAGACCGTGTGCAGCAGGCTCTGGCCCTGCTGCGCGAGGTGGGCGAGCTGTGGCAGCAATGGCTGGCCGGCCTGGACACGGGCTTCTTCGAGCAGCTGCAGACGCACGAGCTGCGCGCCTCGTGGAAGACGCAGATCCTCAAGCCCCTGCAGGCCATCTTCAGCGGCGCGGCCTTCGAGCCCCTTGTCCAGGAGTGCCGCCGCATCCACAAGGAGGTGCTGCGCGGCCGCGTCTGGGTGGCCCTGCACATGCATGCCGGCGACGGCAATGTGCACACCAACATCCCCGTCAACAGCGACAACTACGCGATGCTGCAGACGGCCCACGAGGCCGTGGCGCGCATCATGGTGCTGGCGCGCTCGCTGGACGGCGTGATCTCGGGCGAGCACGGCATCGGCATCACGAAGATCGAGTTCCTCAGCGATGACGAGCTTGCCAACTTCACGGCCTACAAGAAAAAGGTCGACCCGGAAGGCCGCTTCAACAAGGGCAAGCTGCTGAAGGATGCTGCGCTGCCGGCCGACCTGCGCAATGCCTACACGCCGTCCTTCGGCCTGATGGGCCACGAGTCGCTCATCATGCAGCAGAGCGACATCGGCGAGATTGCGAACTCGGTCAAGGACTGCCTGCGCTGCGGCAAGTGCAAGCCGGTCTGCGCGACGCATGTGCCGCGCGCCAACCTGCTCTACAGCCCGCGCAACAAGATCCTGGCCACCTCGCTGCTGGTCGAGGCCTTCCTGTACGAGGAGCAGACGCGCCGCGGCGTGTCCATCAAGCACTGGCAGGAATTCGAGGACGTGGCCGACCACTGCACGGTCTGCCACAAATGCGCCAGCCCCTGCCCGGTCAAGATCGACTTCGGCGACGTGACGATGAACATGCGCAACCTGCTGCGCAAGATGGGCCAGAAGACCTGGCGGCCCGGCAACGCCGCGGCCATGTTCATGCTGAACGCGACCAATCCCGAGACCATCAAGCTGGCGCGCACGGCCATGGTGGGCATAGGCTTCAAGGCCCAGCGCCTGGCCGTGGACCTGTTCAAGCCTGCGGGCCGCAAGCAGACGAGCGCGCCGCCGGCCACCGTCGGCCCGGCGCCGGTCAAGGAACAGGTCATCCACTTCATCAACAAGAAGCTGCCCGGCGGCCTGCCCAAGAAGACGGCGCGGGCGCTGCTGGACATCGAGGACAAGAACTACGTGCCCATCATCCGCCCGCCGGCCACGGCGAGCGAGACCGAGGCCGTGTTCTATTTCCCCGGCTGCGGCTCGGAGCGCTTGTTCAGCCAGGTGGGCCTGGCCACCCAGGCCATGCTCTGGCATGCCGGTGTGCAGACGGTGCTGCCGCCCGGCTATCTGTGCTGCGGCTATCCGCAGCGCGGCTCGGGCCAGTTCGACAAGGCCGAGAAGATGATCACCGACAACCGGGTGCTCTTCCACCGCGTCGCCAACACGCTGAACTACCTCGACATCAAGACCGTGGTGGTGAGCTGCGGCACCTGCTACGACCAGCTGCAGGGCTACAAGTTCGAGGACATCTTCCCCGGCTGCCGCATCATCGACATCCACGAATACCTGCTGGAGAAGGGCATCACCCTCGGCTCCAAGACCAGCTACCTCTACCACGACCCCTGCCACACGCCGATGAAGCTGCAGGAGCCGATGAAGACGGTGAAGGCGCTGGTGGGCGAGAACGTCGTCAAGAACGAGCGCTGCTGCGGCGAGAGCGGCACGCTGGGTGTCACCCGGCCCGACATCTCGACCCAGGTGCGCTTTCGCAAGACGGAGGAGCTGCGCAAGACCGAGGCCGAGCTGCGCGCGAGCGGCAAGGTCGGTGCGGACGACAACCTGAAGATCCTGACCTCCTGCCCGAGCTGCCTGCAGGGCCTCACGCGCTACGGCGACGACCTGCAGAACGGCCTGCTCGAAGCCGACTACATCGTCGTCGAGATGGCCCGCCAGATCCTCGGCGACAACTGGATGCCGGACTACGTCGCCAAGGCCAACAACGGCGGCATCGAGCGGGTGCTGGTGTGAGCCAGGCCTGCCCGCTCTGCAAGGGCGACGGCGGCCTCGTCGTCGCACGCACGCCGAGCTTTCGCGTCGTGCGTGTCGTCGATGGCGAGGAGGCGCGCCGCTTCCCCGCCTTCTACCGGCTGATCTGGGCGGCGCATGTCGCCGAGTTCAGCGATCTTTCGGCCGAGGACCGAAACGCCTGCATGGACGCGGTGGTCCGGATCGAGCAGGTGCTGCGCTCCCTGCTCGCGCCGACCAAGGTCAACCTCGCCACGCTGGGCAATGTCGTGCCGCATCTGCACTGGCACGTCATCGCCCGCTTCGACTGGGACAGCCATTTCCCGGCGCCCGTCTGGGCCGCCGCCCAGCGCGACGAGGTGCCGGGCGGCGCCGCGTCGCGCCTGGCGCTGCCGCTGCAGGCCGTGGACGCGGCCGTCGCGCAGGCCCTTACCTGCTGATCTGCGAGACGCGGATGACGGCGCGCCGGGTGCCGGCCGTCTGCGTGTCGCCCTCCGGCGTGCTCGGGTCCACGAAGTCGACGCTGAAGCGGTAGACCTGGGCCGCCGCGACCGTTTGCGGGCCGCAGCGCAGATGACGCACGGCGTTTCGCACATCGCGCGCCACGGCGTAGGAAACGCCCTGGGCCTTGACGTCACCGATCTCGCCGTTCTCCATGACGAGCTGCACCTTCACCTCGCCATAGCTGTCCTCGCGGAACCAGGTCTTCGCCAGCGGCCTGCGCAGCTGGTCATCGATGCCGGTGCAGCTGGCGTGCACGTCGTAGCGCACCGGCGCTTCCACGACATGGCCGCGTACCTCGACGCGCTCCATCTCGGTCGACTGAGCCAGCGCCGGGCCGGCGGTGAGGGTCAGCGCGACGGCGCAGGCGAGGCTGGCGAAAAGGCCGTTGAGCATGGACGTGCGGCGGGCGATCGAGTAGCGGGTGGACATGACTAGCTCCTGTTGGGCATTGGTGGGGGCAGGGGACGCGGCGCGTCGACCTGTTCTCAGGCTAGGCGTGCAACTGAGCGGCCCCAAGCCGCAGGCGATGAGATGCCGACCGCATGCGACGGCCCGCAGAAAACCGCGGCTGAATTGCATGAAGTCCGTTTTGTGACGACGAAGTGCTCCTGTGCCGGTCGTCATGGGCGCCGCCATCGCCCAAGCCAGCCCGGGTGACTTCCTTCACCGTCGAGCCAGGCCAGGAATGAAAAACGGGGCCATCGGCCCCGTTTGCTGCTTGAAGGCTTCAGCTCACCAGACCGTGATCGGGTCGCTCGCCACCATCGCACTGCCCGGCTTGCAGCTGAAGGCCTGGGCGAAGTAGGGCGAGTTGCTCATCGGCGTCAGCACACGGTACTTGGCCGGCGAGTGCGGGTCGGTGCGCAACTGGTTGATGAGGAACTCGTTGCGCACCTTGCTGCGCCAGACCAGCGCATTGCTCAGGAAGAAACGCTGCGCCGGCGTGTAGCCGTCGATCTTGTGGTCGGCGCCGCCGCTGCGCTTGAGGGCGCGCTGCAGGCCCTCGAACGCGATGGGCAGTCCCGACATGTCGGAAATGTTCTCGCCCAGCGTGAGCCTCCCGTTGATGTTGTAGCCCGGCAGCGGCGCGATCGCGCCGTAGCGCTCGGCCACCTTGTCGGCGCGCGCCTTGTAGCCCGCGGCGTCCGCCGGTGTCCACCAGTCGGTCAGCGAGCCGCCGGCATCGAAGTTGCGGCCGCTGTCGTCGAAGTGGTGGGTGATCTCGTGGCCGATGACCATGCCGATGCCGCCGTAGTTGACGGCGTCGTCGGCCTTGGCGTCGAAGAAGGGGGGCTGCAGGATGCCGGCCGGAAAGGTGATCTGGTTCAGGCCGCCGGCAAAGGCGTTGACGATGTGCGGGCTGGTGCGCCAGCGGCCGCGTTCGACCGGCGCGTCCAGGTCCTTCATCTGCTGGCCGCTCTGCCACAGCGCGGCCTTGAGCCAGTTGCCGGCGTAGTCGTTGGCGCTGAGCTGCAGGCCCTCGAACTGCGGCCACTTGTCGGGAGCGCCGATCATGGGCTGCATATTGGCCAGCTTCTCCAGTGCCTTGGCTTTGGTCGCGGGCGTCATCCACTCCAGCTTCTCGATGCGCGCCTTCATGCTGGCGCGCACATCCTCCAGCAGTTGCAGCGAGCGCTTCTGGGCCTGCGGCGAGAAGGCTCGCGCGACGAAGAGCTCGCCCAGGGCGAGTGCCACCGGCTCGCCGCCGGTGCGGCCGCCGATTTGCAGGATGACGTCCTCGCCGCGTGGCGGCGGCGCCTGCAGGCCGGTGATGGTCTTGCCGCGGTATTCGAAAGCGGCCGTCGAAAAGGCCTTGGGCAGGCGCGGCGCGGCGGCGTCGAACACGCGCAGTGCGAGGTACTGGCGCCAGACGGGCAGCGGCGTGTCGGCGGCGAGCTTGGCGACGCGCGTGGCGAACTCGGGCTGGCCGACGATGAGGCGCTGCGGCAGTTTGGCGCCCGCGGTCAGCACGGCGAGGTAGGAGGCCCAATCGAAGCCGGGGGCCGCCGCGGTGAGTTCGGCCGGGCTCATCGGGTTGTAGCCTGCATTGGGGTCGCGCAGCCTGGCGCGCTCGCGCGTGGCTTCGGCGAGCTGGGTCTCGAAGTCACTCAGCGCATCCAGCTCGGCCTCGCTGGCCGGGCGGCCCGCTGCGGCCAGCATGGTGCCGGCGAAGCTGCGGTAGGCCGCCTTCACCGTGCGGGTGCGCTCGTCGTCGCGGAAGTAGTCGTCCCGGTCGGGCAGGCCCAGGCCCGACTGCGACAGCCCCAGCACGTTGTGGCGGGTGTCCTTGCGGTCGGGCTGCACGCCGAAGGCCAGCGGCGCGTGGATGCCGCTGCGGTTCAGCAGCGCAAGCAGGGCGGGCAGGTCCTCGCGGCGCTGCAGGCCGTCGATGCGGTTCAGCAGCGGCGCGATCGAGCTTAGGCCGCGCGCCTCGATGGCGGCTTCGTCCATGCCGCTGGCGTAGTAGGCGGCGATCAGCCTGAGGCCGGGCGTCGTCTGCAGTGTGGGCGTCTCGGCCAGTTCCACCAGCGCCTTCTGCAGCAGGGCGTCGTTGTTCTGGCGCAGTTGGTCGAAGCTGCCGATGCGGGCGCGGCTGGCGGGCAGCTCGGTGGCGGACTCCCAGTTGCCGTTGACGAAGGCATAGAAATCGTCGCAGGGCTGGACGCCCTTGGACAGGCCGCTCAGGTCGAGGGCCTGTGCGGCGGCGGCCAGGCCGAGCAGGGTGGCTGCAGCGGCCAGGCGATGGCGGGCAAATCTGGGCATGGGACGAGAGAAATAAGCCATGGAAATGCAAGATTAGATCGTCCGGCGGGCCGGCTCGCCGGAAGACACAGGGCATGATTGCGGGTTTTCACCAAGATCCCAGCTCCCGGCCATGTCCGTCCTCCAGCGCCTGATTCCGACCCTCGCGGCCTCGCTGCTGCTTGCCGCTCCCGCCTTCTCCCAGGCCGTGCAGGGCCAGGGCGCCACCTTCCCGTCCCAGGTCTACGAGACCTGGGCCAAGGCCTTCGCGAAGGCCGGCGGCGGCACGGTCGCCTACAAGGGCACCGGCTCGGGCGACGGCATCAAGCAGATCACCGCCCGCAAAGTCGATTTCGGCGGCACGGACGCGCCGCTGCCGCCGGCCGAGCTGGCCAAGCAGCATCTGGTGCAGATCCCGATGCTGGTTGGCGGCGTCGTGCCGGTCGTCAACCTGCCCGGCCTGGGCGCGCCCCTGCAACTGGACGGCGCAGTGCTGGCCGACATCTTCCAGGGCCGCATCAAGGCCTGGAACGATGGCCGCATCGCCGCGCTGAACCCGGGCGTGGGCCTGCCGGGCCTGGCCATCCGGCGCGTCGTGCGCGCCGAGAAGTCCGGCACGACGGACGGCTTCACCCGCTACCTGGCGGGTGCCTCGGCGGCCTTCAAGACCGAGGTCGGTGCCGGCCAGTCGCCGGCCTGGCCCGGCGAGCCGCTGAAGGCCGAGGGCAACGACGGCATGGTGCAGAAGCTGCGCGCCACGCCGGGCGCCATCGCCTACGTCTCCTACGACCGCGTGCTGCGCGACAAGCTCGTGGCCGTGAAGCTGCGCAACGTGGCCGGCCACTTCGTGCTGCCGACGGAAGCGGGCTTCCGCGCCGCCATCCTCGAAAGCGACATGCACCGCCAGGGCGACGACCTCGCGACGCTGCTGGACCGGCCGGGCAGCGAGGCCTGGCCGATCACGCTGACCAGCTTCGTGCTGGTCGATGCCGAGCCGGCCACCGCGCCGCAGGCGCTGGGCGCGCTCAAGTTCCTGTACTGGAGCTTCATGCACGGCGACGAGCTGACCCGCGGCACCGGCTTCGCGCCGCTGCCGATCAGCGTGCAGTCGCGCCTGGCCGCGCGCTTCACCCAGGTCAAGCCCAAGGACGGCAAGCTGCCGGTCTACCAGTCGTTTTGAGCCCCTCGCCCAGTCTCGCCGCGCTGAACGCGGGCAAGCCTCGTCGGTCTTGCAGACCGCGCTGCGGACAGTGCCGCAGCTCTTCGCCAGGCACGTCGAGCCCACTGGGCTCAACGTGTCCGGGCTCAGCCCCCAGGGGGACGGCGACGCTTGCGGCATTGAGCCGCAAGCACATCGCCTGCGGGCCGGCTTGGGGCGGCCCGGTGCCGGTCCGCGGTTCATGGAACCCGGATAACTGAGGGACACTCACGGCATGGCCACGCCCACCGAAATCACCGTCCACCAGCAGTCCCGCGTGCTGGAGATCGCCTTCGACGACGGTGCGCGCTTTCAAATCCCCTTCGAGCTGATGCGCGTCTACAGCCCGTCCGCCGAGGTCATGGGCCACGGCCCGGGCCAGGAAGTGCTGCAGACCGGCAAGCGCGACGTGCTGATCACGGGCCTGGAGCCGGTCGGCCACTACGCCGTGCGCCCCGAGTTCTCCGACGGCCATGCCAGCGGCCTGTTCACCTGGGACTATCTCTACAAGCTCGGCAGCCAGCAGGCGGCCCTCTGGCGCGACTACGAGGCCCGCCTGGCCGCCGCCGGCAAGGGCCGCGACGACGCCATGCCGGTGAAGGCCGGCGGCTCCTGCCATTCGCATTGACATCGCCATGACACAGACGCACTTTGGTTTCAGCACGGTCGACGAGGCCGAGAAGGCCGGCAAGGTCCGCGGCGTCTTCGACTCGGTCGCGTCCAAGTACGACCTGATGAACGACCTGATGTCGGCCGGCATGCACCGGGCCTGGAAGGCCTACACCGTGCAGGTGGCCAACCTGAAGCCGGGCGAGCGCGTGCTCGACATCGCCGGCGGCACCGGCGATCTGTCGCGCGCCTTCGCCCGCAAGGTGGGTGAGACGGGCGTCGTCGTCCACACCGACATCAACGAGGCCATGCTGCGCCAGGGCCGCAACCGGCTGCTGGACGAAGGCCTGATCCTGCCCACCAGCCTGGCCGACGCCGAGAAGCTGCCTTTCAAGAGCGAGAGCTTCGACCTCGTCAGCGTGGCCTTCGGCCTGCGCAACATGACGCACAAGGACCAGGCCCTGGCCGAGATGTGCCGCGTGCTCAAACCGGGTGGCCGGCTGCTGGTGCTGGAGTTCTCCAAGATCGCCGAGCCGCTGAAGAAGCCCTACGACTGGTACTCCTTCAACATCCTGCCCAAGCTGGGCTCGCTGTTCGCCGGCGACGCCGAGAGCTACCGCTACCTGGCCGAGTCCATCCGCATGCACCCCGACCAGGCCACGCTCAAGGCCATGATGAAGACGGCCGGCTTCGGCCATGTCGATGTGCACAACCTCAGCGCCGGCCTCGTCGCCTTGCACGCCGGCATCAAATGTTGAATTGAGGCCCCCCGACCCGGCGGGTACGCTGGTCCGCCCCCCGCGGGGGCGGCGGTGCCCGCGGCATCGGCCCCGAGCACTTCGCCAGCGCGGGCCGGCTTGGGAACTGGAGTCGGACACAGGCAGTCCCTGCGGACTGCTTGTGCCTACGCAAGGCCGATGGCCTCTGGCCATTGGCAGGCCCGGCGCTCGGCCCGCAAGGCCCTGAATCACGCGCCCTGCGCCATTGAAATCCGGACCGCCGGGAGGCGGTTTCCGCAGGCGTCGGATCGCGTCCCCCACGAACGTGGGGGCCAGGGAACTTCTGCCTTGAAATCGCTCTAACCGTGAGCTCGAAGCGAAGCCTTTTGTGGGGTCGCGAGCCCCCACAGAAGCGACATATCCCACCGCTACACTCGTTCGCTGACCCCGGGCTGGGTGCCCTTCCTCTGCATAACAAGGACCGTGAAACAGATGGCAAACCAACTGATCAACCCCCGGGCGCCACTGCTGTTGGCCGTCGTCGCGGCCGCCGCGCTGCTCGTCGCCTGCGGTGGCGACAAAGGTGACAAGGCCTCCCAGACCGCGGCCAAGGTCAACAAGGAAGAAATCACCGTCCACCAGATCAACTTCGTGCTGCAGCGCCAGCCCGGGCTTAAGCCCGAGCAGGCCGAGGCTGCCGGCCGCCAGGTGCTGGAGCGCCTGATCGACCAGGAGCTCGCCGTCCAGAAGGCGCAGGAGCAGAAGCTCGACCGCGACCCGCGCGTTGTGGAGCAGATCGAGGCCGCCAAGCGCGAAATCATTGCGCGGGCCTATGCCGAGCGCGTCGGCGAGGCCGTTGCCAAGCCGGGCAACGACGAGATCGCCAAGTACTACGCCGACAAGCCGGCCCTCTTCAAGGAACGGCGCATCTACAGCCTGCAGGAACTCAACATCGAGGCCAGGCCCGAGCAGTTCGAGGCTATCCGCGCCAAGCTGGGCGCGGCCAAGAGCATCACCGAGTTCGTCGATTTCCTGAAGTCCAACGAATACCACTTCGCCGGCAGCCAGGCCCTGCGCGCCGCGGAGCAGCTGCCGCTGTCCAGCCTGGACAACATCGCGAAGATGAAGGACGGCGACTCCGTCGTCAGCCCCAATCCTGCCGGCCTGACCGTGCTGACCCTGGTCGGCTCGCGTGCGCAGCCCGTCGACGAGGCCCGCGCCCGCCCGGCCATCGAGGCCTTCCTGCTGAACCAGCGCCGCGCCGAGGCCATGCAGAAGGACCTGAAGGCGCTGCGTGACAGCTCCAAGATCGAATATGTCGGCAAGTTCGCGCAACCCGCCGAGGCGCCCGCCAGCGCTCCGGCCGTGACGGCACCGGCGGCCAGCGAAGCGCCGGCGCCGGCCGCCAGCGGTCTTGATTCCGCCTCCATCTCCAAGGGCATGGGGCTGAAATGATCCGCCTGCATCACCTCCTCATCGCGGCGGTGCTGGGCCTCGGCGGCCTTGGCGCCCAGGCCCAGGCCGGCGCGGCGGCCGGTGCGGCGGCGGCCGAGTACAGGCTCGGCGCGGGTGACGTCGTGCGCGTCGTCGTCTACCAGAACCCCGACCTGACGCTCGAGACCCGCGTCTCCGAGACCGGCGTCATCAGCTACCCGCTGCTGGGCAATGTGCGGATCGGTGGCCTGGGCGTCAGCGCCGCCGAGAAGCTCATCGCCGACGGCCTGAGGAACGGCAACTACGTCAAGCAGCCCCAGGTCACGCTGGTGCTGCTGCAGGTCAAGGGCAACCAGGCCAGCGTGCTCGGCCAGGTCAACCGCCCGGGCCGCTTCCCCATCGAGACGGCCGACATGCGCGTGACCGACCTGCTGGCCAACGCCGGCGGCGTGGCCAGCACCGGCGGCGACCAGCTCGTGCTGACCGGCATGCGCGACGGCAAGCCCCTGCGCCTGGAAATCGATCTGCCCAGCGTCTTCGCGGCCAACAGCGACCGCGCCGCCAGCGACGTGCTGATCCAGAACGGCGACGTGCTCTGGGTCGACCGCGCGCCCATCGTCTACATCTACGGCGAAGTGCAGCGCCCCGGCCCGATGCGCCTTGAGCGCGGCATGACGCTGATGCAGGTGCTCGCCGCCGGCGGCGGCCTGACCCAGCGCGGCACCGAGCGCGGCATCCGCGTGCACCGAAAGTCCGCGGACGGCAAGGTGCAGGTCATGCAGCCGGCGATGGACGACGGCGTCAAGGATGGCGACGTGGTCTACGTCAAGGAAAGCCTGTTCTGATCTTTTCTGGGATCCAGCGATGAACTTTGTCCAATTCCTGGCGATCCTGCGCGCGCGCTACAAGGTCGCGGTCGGTGTGTTCGCCGCCATCGTCGTGCTCGCCGGGCTGCTCAGCCTGGTCTGGCCGCGCAGCTATACCGCGGCGGCTTCCGTCGTCGTCGACTCGACCAAGCCCGACCCGCTCGCGGCGGTCCTGTACTCCGGCGGCATCAATCCCAGCCTGGTCGCGACCCAGATCGACGTGATCCAGAGCGACCGCGTCGCGGTCAAGGTCGTGCGCAATCTCAAGCTCACCGAGAACCCGCAGATCCGCGAGCAGTGGCAGGCGGCCACCAAGGGCGAAGGCAGCATCGAGCAATGGCTCAGCGGCGCCTTCCAGAAGGCGCTGGACGTGAAGCCCTCGCGCGAGTCCAACGTCATCACCGTCACCTACAAGGCCGCCGACCCCAAGTTCGCGGCGGCCCTGGCCAATGCCTTCGTGCAGGCCTATCTCGAGACCAACATCGAGATGCGCGTCGAGCCGGCGCGGCTCTACTCGTCGTTTTTCGATCAACGCGCCAAAGAGGCACGTGACGGGCTCGAGAAGGCGCAGAGCAAGTTGTCCGAGTTCCAGCGAGAGAAGGGCATCATCGCCACGGACGAGCGGCTGGACGTCGAAAGTGCGCGGCTGACTGAGCTCTCTACGCAGTACGTCGGGCTGCAATCGCTGGCCTCGGACTCGGGCAGCCGCCAGTCCGCCGCACGCGGCGCCGGAGCGGACCGCATGCAGGAGGTGCTCAACAACCCGCTGATCGCCGGCCTCAAGGCCGACCAGGCGCGGCTGGAGGCCAAGCTGCAGGAGCTCACCGCGAAGCTCGGCGACAGGAACCCCCAGGTCGTCGAGACCCGCGCCAATCTGGCCGAACTCAAGACCCGCATCGACGGCGAAACCGTCAAGGTCACGAGTTCGCTGGGCATCGCCAACAACATCAACCAGCAGCGCGCCGGCGAGATCAAGGCCCAGCTCGAGGCGCAGCGTACCAAGGTGCTGCAGATGAAGGCCGTGCGCGACGATGGCTCGGTGCTCGCCCGAGACGTCGAGAACGCCCAGCGCACCTATGACCAGATCATGCAGCGCCTGAACCAGACGACGCTGGAGAGCATGGCCACCCAGAGCAACATCTCGGTGCTGTCCCAGGCAGTGGCACCGGTGGAGCCGACCTCGCCCAAGCTCATCCTGAACATGGCGGTGGCCGTGTTCGCCGGCACGCTGCTCGCGGTGGCCGTCGTCGTGGCGATGGAAATGCTGGACCGCCGCGTGCGCGGTGCCGACGACGTGGTCCAGGCCGTGGCCCTGCCGATCATCGGCGTCCTGCCCTCGCCGAATGCGCGCCGCCTGTTCGGCCGGGCGGCCAAGGCCAATCTGATGCAGCAAAGACTGCTCGGCCAAGCCCCAGGCAAATCCGCCTGAAGCCCATGAACGCAACCTCCGGAGCGCCCGTGAACGCCCCTGCCGAACTGCATGACCGTCCGATTGGCGACCTGATCCGCGACGCGCGCAATCTCAGCGCCGCCGAGGTCGAGAAGGTGCTGAGCTACCAACGTGAGCATGGCGTGCGCTTCGGCGAAGCCGCCATCACGCTTGGCCTGGCCAGCCCCGACGACGTTCTGAACGCACTGGCCCAGCAGTTCCACTACCCGCTGGCCAATGCCGAGCGCCGTCTCGCCAGCCCCGAACTCGTCACGCTGTTGCAGCCCTTCTCGGTGCAGGCCGAGGCCATCCGTGCCGTGCGCAGCCAGGTCACGATGAGGCTGGGTCAGGGCGAGGCCGCACGCCAGGCCCTGGCCGTCATCAGCCCCGCGAGCGGCGACGGCAAGACCTATTTCGCGGCCAACCTCGCCGTGTCTCTCGCCCAGCTCGGCGGGCGCACCCTCATCATCGACGCCGACCTGCGCGGCCCGCGCCAGCACGAGGTCTTCAAGGTGAGCAACAGCGCGGGCCTGTCCACGCTGCTGTCCGGCCGCGCCGAGAACCAGCTCATCCAGACGGTCGAAGGCGTGTCGGGCCTGTTCGTGCTGCCCTGCGGCCCCATCCCGCCGAACCCGCTGGAGCTGATCGAGCGCCCGGCCTTCGCGCTGCTCATCCGCGAGCTCTCGACCAAGTTCGACCATGTCGTCATCGACACGGCCGCCGCATCGCTCGGCGCGGACGCCTGTGTCGTCGCGGCCCGTTGCGGTGCTGCGCTGGTGCTGACGCGCAAGAATGAGAACAAGATCTCTGCCCTGCAGGATCTCGTGGCCAGCCTGGCCGGCAGCTCGGCGCAGCTGCTGGGCGCGGTCGTCAACGAGTTCTGAACGCGTCGGTGAGCGGCGGTGAAGACCAATGTCCAAGGCGGCCAGGCCGCCTCAGTGATGCGCCGGGTCGCCGATACGGTGCGCCAGGCCGTGCCCGCAGGGGCCGACTGGCGCGTGCTGCTGCCGCTGCTCATCGGACTGCTGGCGCTGTACGGCCCCACCACACAGGACCTGCTGCAGACCGTCTGGTCGCGTGACGAGCAGGGCCACGGGCCCATCATCTTTGCCGTCGTGCTGTGGCTGGTGTTCATGAAGCGCGAGGCCTTCGCCGCGCTGCCCGCGCAGCCGCGCCCCGGCTGGGCCAGCGTCTGGCTGCTGCTCAGCGCCGTGCTCTACGTCATCGGTCGCTCGCAGGCGGTGCTGATGTTCGAGGTGGGCTCGCTGATCCCGCTGCTGGCGGGCCTGATCCTGCTGTTCAAGGGCGGGTGCGGCGTGCGGCTGCTGTGGTTCCCACTGTTCTTCCTGATCTTCATGGTGCCGCTGCCAGCCACGCTGGTGATCGCCGTCACCACGCCGCTGAAGTCGGCGGTGTCCGCCGTTGCCAGCAACCTGCTGTATGCGTTCGGCTACCCCATCGGGCGCAGCGGCGTCGTGCTCACCGTCGGGCCCTACCAGCTGCTGGTGGCCGATGCCTGCGCAGGCCTGAACTCCATGTTCACGCTCGAAGCCCTGGGCCTGTTGTACATGAACATCATGAACTACCAGGCCGCGGCGCGGAACATCGCGCTGGCCCTGCTGATCGTGCCCATCTCCTTCGTCGCCAACATCGTGCGCGTGTGTATCCTCGTACTCGTCACCTACCACTTCGGCGACGAGGCCGGCCAGGGCTTCGTGCATGGCTTTGCCGGCATGGTGCTCTTCTTGGTCGCGCTGGTGCTCATCCTGACGGTGGACCACCTGTTCAACTTCGTGCACCGGCGCGTTGGCAAGGGCGGTGTCGCATGAAGACCCGACGCACCGCGCTGGTCGCGCTGGCCGGCATGCTGTCCACCGCCGCGCTGGCACGCTGGGCGCGGCCCACCATCCATGTGTCGGACCTGCATCCGGGCTTCTCGCTGGAAGACGCCTTTCCCAAGGCCTTCGGCGAATGGATGGAAGATACCCAGCGCGCCGTGGTCGTGCCGCCGCCCGACCAACTGGCGATGCTCAACAAGATCTACAACCAGACGCTGACGCGCTTCTACGTCAACCGCCGCGGCGTGCGCATCACGCTGTCGGTGGCCTACGGGGGCGATCAGTCCGACGGCCTCACCGTGCACGTTCCGGACGTCTGCTATGCCGCGCAGGGCTGGAAGGTCGAACGGGGCCGCGACAGCCAGCTCGAGGTGGCGCCGGGCTTCGTCATCCCGGTGCGGCACCTCGTGGCCACGCTGGGCGGCCAGGTCGAACCGGTGACCTACTGGGTATTGATGGGCGACGAGGTCACCATCAGCAACACGCAGCGCCGCCTCGTCACGCTGCGCTACGGCCTCAAGCGGCAGATTCCCGAAGGCATGCTGGTGCGCGTCTCCTCCGTCAACCCGGACATGGACGAGGCCATCGCCAACCATGCCGGCTTCATCCAGAGCCTGATCCGCGCCGTGCCGACCGCGCTGCGCGAGCGCGTGATCGGCCTGCCCCTCCACCCCTGATACCTAATCCAGATGTCGAAACCCAAAGTTGCCCTCATCACCGGCGTCACCGGCCAGGACGGCGCCTACCTCGCCGAGCTGTTGCTGAACAAGGGCTATGAGGTGCACGGCATCAAGCGCCGCAGCAGCCTGTTCAACACCGACCGCATCGACCATCTCTACCAGGACCCGCACGTCGACAACCAGCGCTTCAAGCTGCACTACGGCGACCTGACGGACTCGACCAACCTGATCCGCATCATCCAGCAGGTTCAGCCCGACGAGATCTATAACCTCGCCGCCATGAGCCATGTGGCCGTGTCCTTCGAGGAGCCCGAGTACACCGCCAATGCCGACGGCATCGGCACGCTGCGCATCCTGGAAGCCATCCGCATCCTCGGCCTGACGAAAAAGACCCGCTTCTACCAGGCCAGCACCTCCGAGCTCTACGGCCTGGTGCAGGAGATCCCGCAGAAGGAGACCACGCCCTTCTACCCGCGCAGCCCCTACGCGGTGGCCAAGATGTACGCCTACTGGATCACGGTCAACTACCGCGAGGCCTACGGCATGTACGCCTGCAACGGCGTGCTCTTCAACCACGAGAGCCCGCTGCGCGGCGAGACCTTCGTCACCCGCAAGATCACCCGCGCCATCGCCCGCATCGCGCTGGGCCTGCAGGACTGCCTGTACCTCGGCAACATGAGCGCGCTGCGCGACTGGGGCCACGCCAAGGACTATGTCGAGATGCAGTGGATGATGCTGCAGCAGGACAATCCCGAGGACTTCGTCATCGCCACCGGCGTGCAGTACAGCGTGCGCCAGTTCGTCGAATTCGCCGCGGCCGAACTCGGCATCACCATCGCCTTCGAGGGCGAGGGTGAGAAAGAGATCGGCATCGTCAAGGCCGTGACCGGCAACAAGGCCAAGTGCAAGGTCGGCGACGTCATCGTCAAGGTCGACCCGCGCTACTTCCGCCCGACCGAAGTCGAAACCCTGCTGGGCGACCCGACCAAGGCCAAGGAAAAGCTCGGCTGGACGCCGAAGACCACGCTCAAGGAGCTGGTGGCCGAGATGGTGCAGGCCGACTACACCTCGGCCCGCCGCGACAGCCTCGTCAAGCTGGCCGGCTTCCAGGCCTACGACTACAACGAGTGAGCGGCGGCGCAGCGATGGACAAGAACGCCAAGATCTTCGTCACCGGTCACCGCGGCATGGTCGGCTCGGCCCTGGTGCGCCGCCTCCAGCAAGGCGGCTACACCAGCGTCATCACTGCGGGCCGCGCCGAACTCGACCTGCTCGACCAGGCCGCCGTCCACGCCTTCCTGGCCGAGCACCGGCCCGACTACATCTTCATCGCGGCGGCCAAGGTCGGCGGCATCCAGGCCAACAACATCTACCGCGCGGACTTCCTGTACCAGAACCTGATGATCGAGGCCAACTTGATCCACGGGGCGCATCTGGCGGGCGTGCAGCGGCTGATGTTCCTCGGCTCCAGCTGCATCTACCCCAAGCTCGCCCCCCAGCCGCTCAAGGAAGACAGCCTGCTCACCGGACCGCTGGAGCCCACCAACGAGCCCTACGCCATCGCCAAGATCGCCGGCATCAAGCTCTGCGAAAGCTACAACCGTCAGTACGGCCGGCAGTACGTCAGTGCGATGCCGACCAACCTCTACGGCCCCAACGACAACTACGACCTGCAGAGCAGCCATGTGCTGCCCGCGCTGATCCGCAAGGCCCACGAGGCCAAGCAACGCGGCGACGGCGAGCTCGTCGTCTGGGGCACAGGCACGCCGCTGCGCGAATTTCTGTACGTGGACGACCTGGCCGACGCCTGCGTCTACCTGATGGAGGCCGGTACGGACGACGTGCTGACCAACATCGGTGTGGGCGAGGACGTGACGATCCGCCAACTGGCTGAACTCGTCTGCGAAGTCGTCGGCTTCCCCGGGAAGCTCGTCTTCGACACCGGCAAACCCGACGGCACGCCGCGCAAGCTGATGGACGTGAGCCTGCTCGCCAGCCGGGGATGGCGGGCGCGCACGGGGTTGCGGGAGGGCGTTGCGCTGGCTTACGCAGACTTCCGGGCACGCGTTAACGCGACTACACCGGCCTGATGTCCAACGCTGGGCTGGCCGCACGATCAATCTCGGCCGTCTTCTGGGGGGCCGGAGGCACCGTCGTTCGGATGGTGCTTCAGATGGGTGCCCAGGTGGTGCTGGCGAGGTTGCTGGGGCCGACCGAATATGGCGTATTCGCCATCGGCACGTTGGTCATCACCTTCAGCCTGTTTTTTGCCGATGTGGGCCTAGCCTATGGGCTGATTCAGAAGCCGAGTGTGGATTCGCGCGACATCCGCTTCGTCTTCACCTGGCAAATCATTCTCGGGTCCACCGTTGCGACCATGGTGGCGCTAGCGGCCGGCCCCATTGCCGGCTTCTTCGGTGAACCTCGCGCGGCCGGCGTCGTGCGGGTGCTTTCGGTCTTGTGCCTGATCAACGCGCTGGCCGCGCCGGCCATGAACCTGCTCAAGCGTGAACTGAACTACCGAGCGCTTCAGCTTTCACAGATCCTCAGCTATTTCATCGGTTTCGTCCTTGTCGGCATCCCGCTTGCGCTGGCAGGTCAAGCGGTCTGGTCGCTGGTAGCCGCGTGGAGCGTGCAGGCTGCACTAGGCGGCCTGTTCGCCTACGCTCAAGTTCGCCACCCGATCAAGCCCCTGTTCTGGTACGAACATGCCCGAAGCCAAGGCTCGTATGGCGGCGTCGTCCTCGCCACCAATCTGCTCAACTGGCTGATCGCCAACGTGGACCGCAGTTTCATCGGCCGATGGCTGCCAAGCCGTGACATGGGCCTCTACAGCCAGACCTACAACCTGCTCTACAGCCCTAGCGCCAGCCTGCTCGGTGTCATTCAGCCCGTGTTCTTTTCAGCGGCGTCGCGGGTCACCGAACGCGACGAAGGGAGTGCTGCAAGGGCCGCCTTTCTCGGGCTTATCGCAGCGTTGGCCCTGTTTGTGGCGCCTGTCTTCGTGGCTACCGCCGTGCTGGCGGAGCCCTTCGTGCTGACCCTGTACGGGCCCAAATGGCAGGGCGCCGCCGCCGTGTGTGCGCCGTTGGCGTTGGCCATGCCTTTTTTCCTGATGGTCGGACTTTGTACGCCGCTGCTTTGGACCGCCGGACGTCCGTCGGACGAACTGCGCAGCCAACTGCCTATGGCCGTGGGCTGGGCGCTTCTCTGTGCCTGGGCAGCTCAGCACAGCGTCGTAGCCGTCGCCTGGGCCGCCTGCGGTTTTTTTGCATTGCGCCTGGCTGTGGTCATGCGCATCACGGCCAAGCGCGGAGCCATGAGCGGCGGCGACCTGTGGCGAGCGCTGCGTGGCGGTCTGGTGGTTTGCCTGGCCCTGAGCGCGGCTCTCGCCGGCCTCGACCTTCTCCTTGCAGCCTGGCCGGGACCTTTACGGTTCGTCGTGGCGGTTGCCATCGGGCTGCCATTCGTTCTTGGCATGCTGCACGCCTTCCCGCAGCTCGTGAGCTCGGAACTGCGTCAGTTGCTGGCTAAATTGCTGGATCGTCTGCCGGAGCGTGCTGCCCGCTGGCTGGCGTTTCTCGGTCCGGATATGAGAGACAAGAAGCGATGACCTCAGCAGAACTTTTCGGTCTGACCTATTTCAGCCTGCTGGCCTTCGGCGCGGCGCTGGGGCTGATCGCTGTGCAGGGCGCCTTTCTTTCCATCGAGAGCCGGTTCGCACGTTGGACGTTGCCTTGGGTGCCCGTCATGCTCTGCTTGGGTATTGGCATGAGCACTTTGCTGTCGGGTCGCAATCTCAAATTTGCTGCCGTCGACATTCAGAGCGTCAATTCGGTCGGCGAGGGCGGAAGCCAAGTGGCGCGAGCGCTGACGGCGCTGATTCTGGCAGTGTGCTTCGCCAAGATCGTTTCGCGGCTCATGCGGAGTCGCCTCCATCGAAGCAATGAAATACTGGGCGGTCAGGCACTGTTCGTGGCGTTTTTGCTCTATTTCTTTGCCACTCATGTGCTTTCTGCTGCCTTTGGTGGGCACCCTGTTTTTGTTCATAACAGCTACTACCCGATCGCAGTCTTCGTAGCCTTCTTTATGGCGCGTGATGAGGGGATGGAGCGCTCGCTCGATTCACTCAAGCTGGCTTTGTTGTTGCTGATGTTGGGCAGCCTTGCTGCGGCAGCGCTCCTGCCGTCGCTGGCCGTTCAGACCGACTATCCGGGCTGGATACCTGGGTTCAAGATTCGCCTCTGGGGTTTGGGGTCCAACGCCAACAGCATTGGCCCTCTGGCGCTGCTGATGGGCTTGATGCTCTATCACAGGCCGTTCGGTCGCATATGGCTTGATGTGCCGGCTTGGATTGCATTGCTCGCGGTGTTTGGACTTGCTCAGTCCAAGACTGTTTGGGTGGCTGGAATCGTGTGTGCCCTGATTCTTTCGGTCTACGGGCGTGGTCGAGACGAGACGGGCCGAATCAAGCCAGCATTCCTTTTGGGCGTCGTGACGTTGGTATTGGTGATGTTCACGCTCATCGTCGCCGTCGACTTCGAGCGCTTTGCCGGTAAGTTCGCTGCGACAAAGATGGGGGGCGAGTTGTCAACGCTGACAGGTCGGACTTCTATTTGGGCCGAAGCGTTGCGTGCCTGGATGGATGATTTCTGGTTTGGCTACGGCCCTGACGCTTGGGGGCCTCTGCACCGCTTTCGTATCGGCATGCCGTTTGCGTTTCATGCACACAACCAGTTGATGCAGAGTCTTTCCAGTGCCGGCTTGTTTGGCGGCGTCTCAATGCTCGCGTATCTCTACTGCATGCTTGCGGCATCTTGGCGAGCGGCGCGTTACACGAAGGGGGTTTCGCTGGCTTTGGCGCTGGTCGTTCTTGCCCGTGTAATGAGTGAGGCGCCATTGCAACTGGATGGTTTGTTCATCGGTGAAACAGTCATTCATCTGGCTTGGTTTCTGATCGTCTTGTCGCCGTTCGGGCAAAAAGTAGTCGACGCCCGGGTGCATGCCCGACCTTACGGGCAACCTCGGTTCGCGTGATGAGTGCATGGCGCCGTGTATACGAAGGAACTGGTGCGCTTGCGGCTCCTATAGAGATCGCAAAGGTGCTTGGCTCATGGCTCGTACGTTCTTTGCCGCATTCGCCGTTGAATTCGATATGCCTCTGCGTCCCCGCTGTTTCGATGTTTGCAGTTGATTCCAAATGAAGATTTCCGTCATTACCTGCTGCTGGAACAGCGAACCCCATATCGCGCAGTGCATTGCCTCGGTGCAGGCGCAGCAGGGCGTGGAGATCGAGCATGTGTTCGTCGATGGTGGCTCCACCGATGGCACGTTGGAGCGCATTCAGGCCCTGCCTGGCTTGGCCACGGGTGCGGTGCGTTGGGTGACCGATGTGCGCGGCGGCATCTCCAACGCGATGAATGTCGGTGTGCAACTCGCCACGGGCGACGTCATTGCCCACCTGCACGGCGATGACTACTACCTGAGTGGCGATGCGATCGCCCGAGCAACGGCTGCGATGCTGGCGGCGCATGCGCGTTGGGCTTTTGGCCGTATCGCGTCGGACATCGATGGCAGCCTCGTGCCCGACACCTGGGCGATGCCGCGCTACTCGCGCTCACGGCTACTGCGAGGCAATTTCATCGGGCATCCGTCGGTGTTCATCGACCGTGCGCTCTTTCTGCAGACCGGCGGCTTCGATACCGACCTGAAATACGCGATGGATTACGACCTCTGGTTGCGGCTGGCGCGGCTGGCGGAGCCGGTCTACCTGGGCTATGAGGTGGCGGCCTTTCGGCGGCACGCGGGCAGTCTGTCCACGGCGCAGGCCGACAAGGCTTTTGCGGAGGACCATCTGGTACGCCGCCGCCACGTCGGCGGCAATCCGTTGGCAAGGGCCTTCCACGAACTGGTATATCGCCGGCGCCTGCGGCGGCGTGCGTTTTAAGGGAGCTGAGCTTGGGCTCGCCGATCTTCAGCCTCATCCTCGCCACCTACGGCCGCGTCGACGAGATCGGCCGGCTGCTGGATTCGCTGGAGGCCCAGACCTGCCAGGATTTCGAGCTCATCGTGGTGGACCAGAACCCCGACGACCGGGTGCGGCCTTTCGTGCAGCGCGCTTTGCAGGCGGGTTGGCAGGTGCAGCATCTGCGGCTGTCGCGTCCCAATCTGTCGGCTGCGCGAAATGCCGGTATCGCGGTGGCGAAGGGCGAATGGATAGCGCTTCCGGACGACGACTGCTGGTATGAGTCCGACACGCTGGTGCGGGTGCTGGCTCGGGTTCGGGCCGAGCCGGTGCTCGATGGCGTCGTGGCCCGTTGGGTGGAGCAGACGCACAAGGTAGACCCGATGCTGGACTCGCCGCTGCGGCTCGAGGCCTGGCGCCAGTTCAAGGGCAGCGACGCGAGCTCGATCGCGCTGTTCCTGCGCACGACGCTGGCGCGGCAGGTGGGAGGCTTCGACGAGAGGTTGGGCGTGGGCCAGTGGTTCGGTGCCGGCGAGGAGACGGACTTCCTGTTGTCATTGCTGGGCCAGGGAGCCCGCATCGACCGCCTGGCTGACGCCCGGGTGCACCATGCCTTTGGTGCACGCAAGGCGTCGTTGCTGCGCGGTGAGTGGCGCTTCTCGCTGTCGCGCTCGCGCAGTTGGGGAGCGCTGTGCCGCAAGCACCGCCTGAGCCACAAGGTGGTGTTGCGCGGCCTGGTGGGGCCCATGAGCTGGTTGGTGCTGCGGCCCAACGGGCTGGTGGGCCTGGTCCAGTCGGTGGCTGCAACGGTGGGACGTTTGCAGGGGCTGGTGTGCTGGAGAGAAGGGGCATGACGCCGCTGGTGTTGGTGGACATGGCGGTGGAGCGCCGCAGCCCCGCGGGCAGCTGCGTGCGGCTGCAGGCGCTGGCGCTGTGCCGGCAGAGGCCGGTCGTCGTGGTGACGGGTGGGTGCGACCTGCCGGAGCAGCCGGGGCTGCGCGTTGTGCGTGTGGCCTTGCCGCGCGGACCGGTGCTGTTGCGCTACCTCGTCTTCCAGTGGCAGGCTGCTCGCGCGTTGCGCAGGCTGCTGCCGGCGATGCCGGCTGCTACGCAGGTGCAATGCACGCAGGGGCAATGGCCGGGCGCGCAGGTGTCGTATGCGCACTTCTGCCACACGGCCTATCTGGCAGGCGATTGGGCCCAGGCGGGAGTGGGGCCGCTGCGGCGCTGGGCGCGCTGGCTGAACCACCGCTTCAATGCCTGGACGGAGGCGCGAGCCTTTGCGCGCGCTCAGGCGGTGGTGGTACCGTCGAAGGGCCTTGCCCGCAGGCTGGAACAGGTGTTCCCTGCGTTGCAGGGGCGCGTCAAGGTAGTGGCGAATCCGGTGGATCTTTCGGGTTTTCAGCGGCCCGAGGAGTTTGATCGGATTGGCCGGCGTGCCGAGCTGGGCCTCGAGCCGGGCGCACTGGTACTGAGTTTCGTGGCCCTGGGCAATTTCGAGCACAAGGGGTTGGGCCTGCTGATTACTGCACTGGGCCGGCTGGACTCGGCGCAACGGAGGCAGTTGCAAGTGCTGGTGGTGGGCGGGCAGCCAGGCGAAGTGGCGCGTTATCAGGAACTTGCCGGGCAGGCAGGTGTGGCAGGCAGACTGGTGTTTGCCGGCTTGCAGAAGGATGTGCGGCCCTTCCTGTGGGCCAGCGATGCGTTCACGCTGCCCTCGGCCTACGAGACCTTTTCGCTAGCGGCATTGCAGGCCAGCGCGGCGGGCTTGCCGGTGCTGGTCAGTCAGGGCCTGCATGGGACCGAGGACTATGTGCAGGATGGCGAAGAGGGCTGGTTCGTTGAGCGCAGCGTAGAGGGCCTGGCGCGCGGGTTGGTCCGGGTGACGCAGGACGCCGCTCGGTTGCCTCGTATGGCCCAGCAGGCCATGGTTGCGGTGCAGCGCTTCTCCGAGCCGGCGTTCCAGGCGGCCTGGATCGACTTCTACGCCGCGCGCGGTTGAAGACATGCCGGCCTCGCACCGAGGGCGTGAAGCTGTCTGCGCCCTGTCTCCCCCCGCAAACTCACCGCTCCCCTCCTGGTTTGTCATGCGGGCGTCCCTGGTTCGAGCTTCAATGAAAAGCTTTGTGAAACGGCTTGCCAGTAAAACGATGTGGCGGCCGTGCAGAGCTGCCAGAGGAGCGGGCTAAGGATGTGTGGCATCACGGGAGTCGTCGGCGTAGGTGAACAAGACCGTGCCGATCTGTCGCAGCTTGTGCAACGGATGACGCGGGCCATCTTTCATCGCGGCCCTGATGGGGGCGGCCACTACGCGGATGCGCAGGCGGCGCTCGGCCATCGCAGGCTGGCGATCCTGGATCTTTCGGACGCGGCGGCGCAGCCCATGCACAGCGCCGCGGGTGATCTGGTGCTGGTGTTCAACGGCGAGATCTACAACTTCGTTGAACTGCGCGCGGAACTGCGCACGTTGGGGCATGAGTTCCATTCCAGCGGCGATACCGAGGTGCTGCTGAAGGCCTACCAGCAATGGGGGCCGGATTGCGTGAAGCGCTTCAACGGCATGTGGGCGTTCGCGATCTGGGACGCCCGCCAGCGTCGCCTGTTCCTGTCGCGGGACAGGCTGGGCGTGAAGCCGCTGTGCTATGTGGAGCGGGGGGGGCGGTTCTATTTCGCCAGCGAGGTCGTGGCCCTGCGTGCAGTGTTGGAGCTGAGGGACGCGAACGCGGCCAAGCTGCACGACTACCTTGCCTACGGCTATCGCACGAACGATGGCCAGACTTTCTTCGATGGCGTGCGGGAACTGGCGCCTGGCTGCAATCTGGAATGGCATGAGGGCCGGGCCAGCACGGCCTGCTATTGGGCGTTGCCCGAGCGGCCCCTGGCCTTGAGCACAGAGGAGGCGCGCGAGCGGTTGCACCACCTGCTGGAGGATGCCGTGCGGCTGCGCTTCAGGTCGGACGTGCCGGTGGCGTTGCTGCAGAGCGGCGGTATCGACTCGTCGGTGCTGGCGACTTTAATCAACGACGGTATCGAGAGCGGCGCGTTGTCAGCGTCGAAGGTGACGGCCTACAGCGCGGTGTTCCCGGGGCATGCGGTGGATGAGTCGAAGGACATCCAGGCGCTGTTGTCCACCTGCCCGCAGATCAATGGCGTGATGCTGGAGGCGGGAGCATCCGAGGTGGCGCGCGATTTTGAGGCCTACTGCGAGGCGATGCAGGAACCGATGGCGGGTGCCGCCTCGTTCATGCACTGGAAGCTGATGGAGCAGGTTCGGGCCTCTGGCACGAAGGTGGTCATCAACGGGCAGGGGGCGGACGAGGCCTGGGCGGGGTACGGCGTCTACATCCGTGGCTACCGATTGCTGGACCTGCTGATGACCCGCCCCGCGGAGGCGGTGCGCGAGCTGGCGGCAATTCAGCGGGAGATGGGGTTGAGCCTATCCAGCACGCTGGCGCAGACGGTCAAGGCGATGCTGGGCCGGCGGGCAGCGTCGCGCTGGCGCGCGCAGTTCACCGAGGGCACGGACGCGATGCTGTCGTCGGCGTTCCGCCGCGCGCATGCGGCCAATCTGCCGGACCTTGGCATGGTGTGGGGGGGCGGGAATCTGGACCGGCATCTGCGCAGCCAACTGAGCGATTACGGCTTCAACCAGATCCTGCATTACGAGGATCAGTCATCGATGAGTCGGGGCGTGGAGATCCGCTCGCCCTTCGTCGATTACCGGTTGATGGAGCTGGCCTTCAGCCTGCCGGCGGATTACAAGTTCAGCGCCGGCCTGACCAAGCGGCTGCTGCGAGAGACCTTCGGCGAGCGCGTGCCGGCGCAGATCATCCGCAGTGGCCGCAAGCTCGGCTTCGGGACACCGACGAGCGACTGGCTGGCCGAGGCACCGATGCAGCGGCTGGTGGCGGAGCTGGTGGAGTCGCCCGATTTCCAGCAGCGCACGCTCTGGAACGGCCGCCAACTGGCAGCCAGACTGCGCGGTGGCGATCAGGCTCCGCGGGGCTTTCCGGCCTGGCGTTTTCTGATGGCCGCAGTCTGGCTGAAGCAGAACGGGATTCGTAACGTTTGACATGAAGCGCACAGCAGAATGCCGCCGCCCGGCTCTGAATTCGGCCGGGCGTTGACGGTTGTGCTTCAGATGGACGATTCAGTAACTTCCCAATTCACCGGTCACGAGGCGGCGTCGATCTCGCGAACCCGCCAGCGTATGGACTATCTCGATGGTCTGCGCGGCTGGGGAGCTCTGATGGTCCTGATGAGCCACCTGGTGGCGAACTGCCTAGCGACGCAGGCTCCCTATCTGGCCTATCGTGCGGGCATCTTCCGCGCCGATGTGACGCAGGGGCATTGGGCTTCGGTCAGCGTGGGCCTGTTGCTGCGGCTCGTATCGGACGGCCATCTGGCGGTGATGATCTTCTTCACGCTGTCGGGCTTCGCGCTGAGCATCAACCAGCTGAACTCCAGCGGCCGCAACCTGCCGCAGGCTGCTGCGGCCCGATATTTCAGGCTGATGCTGCCCATCCTGGCGGCGTCGCTGCTGGCCTACGCCTTCATGGCCGCGGGCCTGCTGCACAACCTGGCCGCGGCCGAGGCGTTGGGGCGGCCTGAGAGCTGGCTGACGCTTTCCTTCCGCACCGATCCGTCGCTCTTGGGCGCGCTCAGGTTTGCACTGTGGGACGTGTTCTTCGACTACCAGGCGCAAGCTAGTTACAACAGTTCGCTGTGGACTATGCCGATCGAGATGCTGGGCTCCATTGCCATCTATGGCTATCTGGGCGTGTACCGGGCGGCAGGACGGGTGTACTGGCGGGTGCTCGGCCTGCTGACGCTGGCGCTCTATGGTTTGCAGCCTGAGCTGGCCTGCTTCTTCGTCGGCCTGATGCTGGCCGAAGAGGTCCGCGGGCGCACTGGCGGTGCCGCGGCGCTGCGGCAGGTGGCCACGCCGCTGCGCCGTTTCGCGCCTCTGACGGTATTCGCGTTGGCCTTTGCCGCTTCCGTCTTCCTGCGCGGCAACAATTGGCTGACCAGCCTGCTGGCCGTCTGCATCGTGCTTGGCGTCGTGCATTCAAACCTGCTGCGCGGCTTCTTCTCGAATGGGCTGTCGATGTTTCTCGGGCGGATCTCGTTTCCGCTCTATCTTGTGCACATCGTGTTCGTCTGCTCTTGGTCGGCCTATCTGCTGATGGCGCTGCCGCGGATAGGGGGCAGCGAAGCCCTGGCGCTGGCGTTCAATTTCGTATCGACGGTCATGATTTGTGTGGCTGCGGCGGTGGCCTTCCTGCCGGTCGAGAGCTTCAGCCTCACCGTCTCCAAGCACGTGGCCCGATGGCTGACCGGCGACGTGACGCCGCCGGTCTAGCCGCGGCTCGGCGTGCTAAGGCGCCGCAGTGACGCTGCTCTCGAAAACGGCGGAAGCGGCGCTCACTTCGTAGTAGAGGCTGTTGCGTGTGGCGGGCACCGGCGTGTTGGGCGCCTTGCCGATATAGAGGCGCTGCGCACCCGGCCCCCAGACCTTCATCACATAGTTCTTGTTGCCCGGGCACTTGAGGGTGAGCTGCCAACTGGCCGTGGTGGTGTACGTGGTGGTGTTGCTCCAGTAGCCGAAGGCCGTGACGGCGGGCAGTGCAGGCAGCCCGCTGGCGGCGCTGACGCCAGCGCCCGGAACCATGTCGCAGGTGCTGCTGAAGGCCATGCCGACGCGGCGGGTCTTGCCGCTGGGGATGGTGATGGTGCTTTGTTCGACGAAGCCGCTGGAGGTCAGCCGATAGCTGCGCCTGGCCGAGGCGTCGGCCTGGAAGGCCGTTTGCTCGGCGGTGAGGGCGCTGTTGGCAGCGTCGAAGCTGATGAGGGTGCCGGGGGCCCATTTCGTCTGGCCGTCGCCATCGACGAGGGGCGCATTGGCGGCCGGGCCGCGCACGAAATAGCCCTGGTGGAGGGGCGAGCCATAGTTGGTTGTGCCGGGGTCGTAGGCGATGGGCGTGCTGCCGTCGTAGAGCTCGAAGTTGAGTTCCTCGTCGGGGGCGTGATTGGGCTTCATCGCGCCATAGCGCACGAAGGCCTGCCAGTTGCCAGCGCGGAGGATGGACCAGCGCAGGGATTCGAAGTTCTTGGTATTGGGCGTCGGGATGATGGGCGCCGTTGCGGATGCGTTGGGCTTGGGGGGGTCGAGCAGGGACTCCCAGGTTCGCCAGGCCGTGGCCTTGGCGATGCCCCAGTAGGTTGGCATGGTGCGGAACAGGTACCAGTGGGCGAGGTCGTTGACCATCACCTGCGCCGAGGTGCTGTCGCCGGGATTGGGCAGGCTGCCGTTGTCGAAGTGGTACTCCATTGGCGTGAGGACCATGCGCAGTGCGGCGTTGGCTTCACCCAGGAATCGGTCGCCGAAGCCTTCGAGGTCGGCTGCCACGAGCAGCAAGGAGAGGCAGTTGACGACGTAGGTGTTGTACGCAAAGCCGCCTTCGATCCAGAGGTTGTCGACCGTCAGGCCCGAGGCCATGTTGGCGCGGATACCGGCGGGGTCGTCGATGGCATAGCCGAGCAGCGCACTGTCCTTGTAGCGCATCGCGATGATGGCGATCGCGCTGGCATGCCAGAGCTGGATGTTGCTCAGTGGCGCACTGGTGGACTTGAGGTTACTGGCCAAGGGCATGAAGAACTGGTTCTTCCAAGTGGCTGTGCGGGTCATGCCGGCGTAGCTGTCGAGCAGTCTTGCGGTGTCTGCCAACGGCGCCACGGCCACGGCTTCGTCCAGGCCTTGCCGGTACATGGTGCTGCGGCCTTCCACGGTGCTGACAGGCCAGAGGGTGTATTGCCTGGCGTAGAAGTCGAGCTGCTTGGCGGCCCACTCGGCGTATTTGGTGTTGCCGGTGGCGCGGTAGATGCGGGCCGCCGCCTGCATCTGGGCAATGTTGTAGTCGCGACCGCGCGCGACCCAGGCTCCCTTAAATTTCTTCTGGGCATCCGTGGTGCCGTTGGGGGGCTCGGGATCGGTGGGGCTCCAGCTGAGGGCCATGCCGTTGGCGTCGACGTAGTCGTTGATCCAGCCGCCGATGAGGTCGGCACGTTCGAAGTTGCGGGCGATCCAGGCATCGACTCGGGTCTGTTCTGCCTTGACCCAACTGGCGACGCCGCCATCCGACTTGACCCGGTTTACCAGCGTGGGCCAGTCCTCGCGGGCCGTGCGGGCGCCGTTGAACAGGCCCGTGTTGATGGACGTCAGCAATGCCATGCCGAGGACACCCGCCTTGGCGGGGGGCGCGGGGGCATTCCACAGTGGGGAGTTACGGGCAGGCGGCGCGGGCGTGGTTGCGGCGACCACTGGCGTCGCAGCTAGCGCGGCTGTGGTGGGCTTGGCGACGGCGGCTTGCACGGCCGGCACGGCGATCGCTGTGGTGGCGGCGGTCGCGGCGGGCTTGGTGGGGGTGCTTGCCGTCGTTGACATGGCCTGCGTGCTCGGGCCGGGCGTTGCCGCCGGCGGTGCAGTCGCTGGCGTCGTCGTACGAGACGCCGACAGGATCTTGGCAGTAGGTGCTTGTGCCACCGTTGCGGCAGTTGCGACGCCACTTGCGGTGCTGGCCGCGGCCGTGGTGCTGGTGGCGTTGTTGTCGGTGTTGGCGACGGCGCTGGCACTTTCGGTGACGGGGCTGATTTGTGCCGAAGCCACCGGGCGGCCTTCACTGCTGCCGCCTCCGCATGCAGCCAACGTGGCGCACATCAACGAGGCGATGGCCGATGGGCTCATCGAGAAAGTGGTCGGCATCATGGCTACCTGGTTGCTGCAGTGGAAGCGTCATTGTTGCGGCCGCTGGTGACACCGTCGACCTTCTGGAAGACAAGGTGTGTGAAGCTTTGTCGGCGTGTTGGGGGGGAAGCTGTATCGAAGCGTTCGCGCGTCAGCGCGGAAGGTGACAAATCGGTCATTTACGCTCGGTAAACTGCGCCCGCCTTTGCAGGACCGAGTGCCCATGACCACTGCCTCGTCACGTCAGGTGCTTGTCGTTCAGCGGCGCCTGACCCATTACCGAGTACCGTTCTTCGAAATGCTGCGCGCCGATCTGCGGTCGGCGGGTGTGTCGTTGAGGCTGGCCCATGGCGACCCGACGCCAGAGGAGGCGACGAAGCGCGATAGCGGCGTGCTGGACTGGGCCGAGCGGCTTCCCACGCGCTATTTCCTTGGCGGCAGGTTGTGCTGGCAGCCTTTCTCCCACGTCGCTGCAGGCGTGGACATGACGGTCATCACGGCGGAGAACAAGCTGATCTGCAATCTTGGCGAACAGTTTCTTGCCCGCCAGCGTCGGGTGGCGTTGTGGGGGCACGGAGCCAACCTGCAGGGCGAGGCCGGCAGCTTGCGGGAGCGATTCAAGGCCAGGGTCGCGCTGCGAGCCGACTGGTGGCTGGCTTACACGGAGATGAGCCGCGATCTGGTGAAGGCGCTGGGCTTTCCGCAAGAGCGGATCACCGTGCTGAACAACGCCGTGGACACGACGGAGTTGGCCGCGCAGTTCGCGGCGGTACCCCCACAGGCGCGCGCAGCGCTACGCGCCGAACTCGGACTGGGGGACGGGCCGGTGGGGCTTTATCTCGGCTCGCTTTACGAGGAAAAGCGCATCGGCTTCCTGCTCGAGGCCGCGCAGGCGATCCGCCAGCGCCTGCCGGGATTCGCGTTGGTCGTGGTGGGCGGAGGCCCACAACAGGACATGATCCAGTCGGCCGCGGCTGCGGCTCCATGGATCAAGGCCATGGGCATACGCAAAGGGGCAGACAAGGCTTTGGTGGCGTCCTTGGCCGATGTGATGCTCAACCCCGGTCTGGTGGGCTTGAACATCCTCGACAGCTTTGCTGGGGGCTTGCCGATGCTCACGACCGATTGCGGTCTGCATTCACCGGAGATCTCCTATCTTTCATCTGGCCGCAATGGTGTGATGACGGCAAATACGCTGGAGGACTATGTCGAGGGCAGCGTTGCTCTGCTGACGGACAGCCGGCGGTTGCAGGCGATGCGCGATGCCTGCCTGGCGGATGCCGGGCGCTACACGCTTGCCGAGATGTCGGCTCGATTCACCCAGGGCGTTCTGGGAGCCCTGGCTGCGCCGATCCGCAGGGGCCGGCCGTGAAGGTGCTGATCGCGCACAACGCCTATCAGCACCGCGGCGGCGAGGACAGCGTCGTGGCCGACGAGGCGGCGCTGCTGCGCAGCGGTGGCCACGAGGTGGAACTGCTGGCAGCGCACAACGACGACATCGCGAGCCTAGGGCGGCTGGACCTGGTGCGGCGCACGCTGTGGTCGCAGCCCGCGGCACAGGAGATGCGCGCGCGGTGCCAGGCCTTCCGGCCCGATGTGGTCCATGTGCACAACAGCTTCCCTCTGCTGTCGCCAGCCATTCATTGGGCGGCGGCCGAGGCGGGCGCGCCGGTCGTGCAGACGCTGCACAACTTCCGCCTGCTGTGCCCCCAGGCGATGCTGCTGCGTGAGGGCCGGGTGTGCGAGGACTGCGTGGGGCGGCTGCCCTGGCGTGGCGCGGTGCGCGGCTGCTACCGCGGATCGGTGGCGCAGAGCACGGTGCTGGCCGGGATGCTGGTCCTGCACCGGGGCCTGGGCACCTGGCGGCGGCGCGTGAACCGTTTCATCGCGTTGAACGAGTTCTGCCGAGCCAAGTTCATCGAAGGCGGGCTGCCGGCCGAGCGCGTGGTGATCAAGCCCAATTTCGTCGACCTGCCGGCCGGGCCCGCGGGCGAGCGGGCAGGGTTGCTCTTCGTTGGGCGCCTGTCGCCCGAGAAGGGTTTGGACACGCTCGCGGCGGCGGCGGCCCTGGCCGGCGTCACGGTGGATGTGCTGGGTTCGGGGCCGTTGCAGGCCGACCTGGCTGCGGCGCCGGGTCTGCGGCTGCAGGGGCCGCGGCCGATGGCCGAGGTGTTGTCTGCCATGCAGCGCGCCACGGCGTTGGTGCTGCCGAGCGTCTGGTACGAGAACTTTCCGCGCACCCTGGTGGAGGCGATGGCCAGCGGGCTCCCGGTCATCGCGAGCCGCCTGGGCGCAATGGCTGAACTGGTCGAAGACCGCGTGACGGGCCTATTGTTCGAGCCCGGCAGCCCCGCTGCGCTGGCGCAGCGGTTGCGCTGGGCAGCCGTGCATCCCGCAGAATTGGTCCGCATGGGTGCCAACGCGCGGGCTGTCTACGAGGCCCGCTACACGGCAGCGCGCAATCTTGAGCAGCTGTTGGCGATTTACGAGAGCGCCATCCAGGAAGGGCCCCGACGTGACTGAGCGCCGCCGAGTTTCCGTGCTTGGCCAACCATTGGATGCCTTGAGCTGGGGCGAGGCCCTGGCCCGCATCGGCAGTTGGGCAGCCGGACGGGAGAGCCGCTATGTCTGCATCAGCAATGCGCATTCGGTCGTGACCGGCAGCCGCGATCCGGCCTTTGCCAGTGTGCTGAGCGAGGCCGACATGGTGACGCCCGATGGTGCGCCGGTGGCCTGGATGATGCGGCGCCAGGGCGTGGACGACCAGCAGCGCATCAACGGGCCCGACCTGATGTGGCGCTATTGCGAGCAGGCCGGCCGGCGCGGCGAGGCGGTCTATCTCTACGGCGGCACGGAGGCGACGCTCGCGCTGCTGCAGCAGCGGCTGCGCGAGGCCTTCCCGGGCCTGCGCATCGCCGGTGCGGTGTCGCCACCGTTTCGGGCGCCGACGGCCGAGGAACTGGCGCGCCACATCGAGGCCATCAACGCCTCGGGCGCTGGCACGGTCTGGGTCTCGCTGGGCTGCCCCAAGCAGGAGTTGTGGATGGCGGCGCAACGCGGTCGGGTGCAGGCGGTGATGGTGGGCGTGGGTGCGGCCTTCGACTACCACGCCGGCACGATCCGGCGCGCGCCGGCCTGGATGCAGCGCTGCGGCCTGGAATGGCTGCATCGCCTGGCCAGTGAGCCGCGCCGGCTGTGGCGACGCTATCTGGTGACGAACAGCCTCTTCATATGGGGGGCCGCCAAGCAACTGATGCGCGGCTGAAGCGGCGAGAATCCTCGACTCTTCAGGAGGGTTCTGCAGTGAAAGTTCTCGTCACCGGCGCCGCCGGCTTCATCGGCATGCACGTCAGCCAGATCCTGCTGGCGCGCGGTGACCAGGTCGTCGGCCTGGACAACCTGAACGACTACTACTCGCCCCAGCTCAAGCATGACCGCCTGGCTCGCCTGACGGACAAGCCCGGCTTCAGCTTCGTGAAGATGGACGTGGCGGACCGCGAAGGCATGGCCAAGCTCTTTGCCGAGCAGGGCTTCGACCGCGTTGTGCACCTCGCTGCCCAGGCCGGCGTGCGCTATTCCATCGAGAACCCGCACGCCTACATCGACAGCAACATCGTCGGCTTCACGAACATCCTGGAAGGCTGCCGCCACGGTGGCGTGCAGCATCTGGCCTATGCGTCCAGCTCCAGCGTCTACGGCGGCAACACGCTGATGCCGTTCTCGGAGCATCACAGCGTCGACCACCCCATCAGCCTCTACGCCGCGACGAAGAAGGCCAACGAGCTGATGGCCCACACCTATTCGCATCTGTTCGGGCTGCCCACCACGGGCCTGCGCTTCTTCACGGTCTACGGGCCCTGGGGCCGGCCGGACATGGCGCTGTTCCTGTTCACCAAGGCCATCATCGAAGGGCGGCCCATCAACGTGTTCAACCACGGCAAGATGATCCGCGACTTCACCTATATCGACGACATCGCCGAAGGCGTCGTGCGGGTGCTGGACCGCACCGCGACCGCGGACCCCGGCTACGACCCCGATCAGGCCGACCCGGCGCGCTCCAGCGCGCCCTACCGCGTCTTCAACATCGGCAACCACGCGCCTATCCAGCTGATGAGCTTCATCGAGGCCATCGAGCAGTCGGTCGGCCGCGAGGCGGTGAAGAACTTCCTGCCCATGCAGGACGGCGACGTGCCGGCCACGCACGCGGACGTGGAGGAGCTGGCGGCCTGGACGGGGTTCCGCCCCGCGATGCCCGTGCCCGAGGGCATCCAGCGCTTCGTCGCCTGGTACCGGAACTACTACAAGGTCTGACCTCCACGTCCCTGTCACGTTGTCGCGTTACAAACGCATGAACCGCTTCTGAGCAAGGACGAGCAATGAAAGTCACCGCCATCGGCGCTGGGTATGTGGGCTTGGTTACGGGCGCATGCCTGGCCGAGATGGGCAATCACGTCGTCTGCCTGGACGTGAACCCGGAGAAGATCCGGATCCTGAACGAGGGTGGCATCCCCATCCACGAGCCGGGGCTGGAGGAAGTGGTGAAACGCAATGTGGCCGCAGGCCGCCTGCAGTTCACGACGGACGTTGACCATGCTGTGCAACACGGCACGCTGCTCTTCGTGGGCGTAGGTACGCCCCCGGACGAGGATGGCTCGGCCGACCTGCAGTACGTCGTCGCTGCGGCCCGTTCGATCGGCCGGCGCATGACGGACTACAAGGTCATCGTCGACAAGAGCACGGTACCGGTCGGCACGGCCGACAAGGTGCGTGCAGCCATCCAGGAGGAGCTGGACAAGCGTGGCATCGGAGACACGCCATATGCGGTTGTCTCCAACCCCGAGTTCCTGAAGGAAGGCGCGGCCGTCGAGGACTTCATGAAGCCGGACCGCGTCATCATCGGCTCCGACGACGAGCAGGCCACGCTGCTGATGCGCGCCATCTACTCGCCCTTCAACCGCACCCAGGACCGCATGCTGGTGATGGACGTGCGCAGCGCGGAGCTCACCAAGTACGCGGCCAACGCGATGCTGGCCACACGCATCAGCTTCATGAACGAGCTGGCACTGCTGGCGGAGCGCGTGGGCGCCGACATCGACCTGGTGCGCCGCGGCATCGGCAGCGACACGCGCATCGGCTACCAGTTCCTCTATGCCGGCACGGGCTACGGCGGCTCCTGCTTCCCCAAGGACGTGAAGGCCCTGGTGAGGACGGCGGCCGACAGCGGCATTCCGCTGAAGGTGCTCACGGCCGTGGAAGAGGCCAACGAGCGGCAGAAGCGCGTGCTGGTGGACAAGGTGGTCGAGCGCTTCGGCGCGGACCTGAAGGGCCGCCGCTTCGCGGTCTGGGGCCTGGCCTTCAAGCCCAACACCGACGACATGCGCGAGGCGCCGTCCCTGGTCGTCATTGACGAGCTGACGAAGCGCGGCGCGACGGTCGCGGCCTACGACCCGGTGTCAATGGCGGAAGCGTCCCGCGTGCTGGGCCCGCGCGACGACGTGAGCCTGGTCGAGCGCGCCGAAGCCGCGTTGCAGGGCGCCGATGCGCTGCTGATCGTGACCGAGTGGAAGGAGTTCCGCACGCCGGACTTCGACGCGATCAAGAGCACCTTGAAGGCGCCCGTGGTCTTCGACGGCCGCAATCTCTACGACCCCAAGCTGATGAAGACGCTGGGGATCGAGTACCGGGGCATTGGCCGCGGCTGAGGCTGCACTTGCAGGTCCGCCACTCGTGCCGACATCAATCGGCATGGATACCGGCTGACTTCAGCAGCAGCGCGTACTTTTTGGACTCGGCCTCCAGCGCAAACCGGAACTGTGGTTGCTGGTAGCCGGTCGGGCGAATGCCTTGTGCAAGCAGTTGGCCACGCAGCGAGGGCTCGGCGAGCGCGCGCGTGGTTTCGGCGCTCAGGCGCTGCAGCACGGCCGGTGGCGTGCCGGTCGGAGCAAAAAGGCCGAGCCAGGTGCCGCCACGAAACCCCTTGTAGGTGTTGGCCACCGGCGGTATGCCCGGCAGCACGGGGTCGGCGCTGTCGCCGCCGACGGCCAGCGCGACCAGCTTGCCGCCCTGGATCAGTTGCAAGGCCGGCGCGATCGCAATGAACATCACATCCACGTCCTGGGAGAGCACGCCGGTGAGACCCGCGGGGCCCCCGCCATAGGGGATGTGGGTCACCTGTATGCCGGCCACCTGTTTCAGCTGCTCGGCTGCCAGATGCTGTGGGCTGCCATTGCCCGCTGATGCGTAGTTGTAGCGGCCGGGGTGCTGACGTGCCGCATTCACGAAGTCGGCCAGCGTGCGCCAGCCCGTCTTCGGATGCGTCACCAGCACGAAGTCCACTTCGCCCAGCGACACGACGGGCACCAGATCGCGCCGGGGGTCGTACGGCAGCGACGTTCCCAGGTTCGGCAGGATGGTGATGGGCCCATCGCCGGCCACGAGCAACGTAAGCCCGTCAGCGGCTGCCCTGGCGACCACGTCCGTGCCCGTGATGCCGCCGCCTCCGGGCCGGTTGTCCACCACGAAGGCCTTGCCGAACGCCTCGCTGAGGCGACGGCTGATTTGCCGTGCCGCGACGTCCTGGGCGCTGCCCGGGTTGTTGTGCACCACCACACGCACGGTCTTGGCCGGATAGGACTCCGCCTGGGCGGCGCATGCGGTTGCGAAGAGGGTTGCGGCGAGCATTGCCAGGGACCTGCAGGCAGCGGATGCGATGGACATGAACCAGGATCAGAAGACTCGGGAGGCGGCGATCGTCGTGATGACCGGCCTCGCCGTGAAGCTCGATTTCGGTCCTTGCTTATGCGCATTGCGGCGATGCGGTCCCCGACGAGCGCCCCTAGGATTTGCTGGATCAATTTCAACGACACCGATCGATGACATCGCCATCGCACGACACTCGCAACGATGCCGAGTCGCTGAAGCAGCGGCTCGGGCCACACCACGCGCCAGTTGGCATCTACGAGCGCATCAAGTCGCTGCCCTTCGGCGGGCGCCTGCATTGCAATGTGGACGAGATCGAGGCGGGCAGTTGGCAGGAGATCGTCATCGACTACGAGGTGGGCGCGTCCGGCATCGCCGACGGTGCTTGGTTCAAGCTGACGTTCAAGTTCTATTCCGACTGGGCCTTGTTCCAGACCACCGACCCGGCCGCAGCGAACTACATCTCTGCCGAGTACTGCGCTGCGCCGCTGTTGCCGGGCCAGACCCCCGCCACCGTGCAGGCGCTGAGCGTGCGCTTCGACCAGAAAGGGCACGAGCGGCCTTTCCAGAAGGCGGTGATCGTTGACGTGGTCGATGGCTACCTCAATGCCGGTGATCACATCGTCGTGCGGCTCGGTGATCGCCGCTGTGGCGGGCCCGGCACGCGCGTGCAGACCTTCGTTGAGGACGGCTTTCGCTTCAGAGCCTACGTGGACCCGCTCGGCACCTCGCGCTTCGTCGCCGTGCCGGGCGATCTTGGCATCAAGGTGGTCGTCGGCAAGCCGGAGCGCGTGTCGCTGCAGGGACCGCGCTTCGCGAAGCCCGGGGTCTCCACGCGTTGGCGAATCACGCTGCAGGACCGCTGGGGCAACCCCTGCCATGTCAAAGATGGCCGGGCGTGCATTGCCGTTTATCGAGGCGACGATCTGGTGCAGAGCAATCTGCTGCCTTGGCCTGCCTCAGGGTGGGCCAGCGTGGGCGTGGAGGATCTGCAACTGCCTGCAGGCGAATACCGCATCGACGTGCATGCCGAGAGTCGGCCCGATATCGCGCCGTCACGCGCCTGGCTGAGCGTCGCCGCCGACCATCCGGCGCCGCGCGCGCTGTACGCAGACCTGCACGTGCATGCGCACGATACGGTGGGCACGAACAGTCCCGCCTACAACGCCACCTACGCGCGTGACATCGGTGGCATCGATGTGCTCGGCTACACCGCCAACGATTTCCAGATCACCGATGACAACTGGCAGCTCGGCCTGCAGGCGGTGGAGGCGGTCAACGAGCCTGGCAAGTTCGTCGCTTACCCCGTGCAGGAGTGGTGCGGCAGTTCCACGGCCGGTGGCGACCATAACGTGGTGTTCCTTGGTGATACGAAGCCGGACTTCCCGTACAACGCGCGCGGCGAGCACAACCGTACGCTGCTCTGGAATGAGGACATGCGCAGCCACGCCGTTGAGCTTGGGCGCTGGCCCGTGGAGGAACTGTGGGGGGCCTATGTCGCCGAGGCCGAGACGCATCTGGTGATGCCGCATGTCGGCGGGCGCCGCTACATCCCTGACTGGCACCATCCCGAGTTGGAGCGGCTCGTGGAGATCGCCTCATCGTGGGGGCATTTCGGGTGGCTCTATCACGACGTGATCTCGCGCGGCTATCGCATCGGCGTGGCTGCGAGCGGCGACGAGCACAGAGGCCGCCCCGGGGGTGGGGCGCCGGGCGTGCAGGTCTTCGGCGTGCGCGGCGGCTTGACCGGCGTGATTGCCGACACGCTGGATCGCGTCAGCGTCGGCCGCGCCCTGCGTGCACGCCGCACCTGGGCGACCACCGGTGAGCACAGCGCGGCGTTTTTGAGCTGTGGCGGCCATCTTCAGGGGGACGAATTCAGCCACGAGGGGCCGGCGCGGCTGCAATACCGCTTCCTCGGAGACGCTGGCTGGGACGAAGTCCTCATCTGCGACCACACGGGGCCAATCTGGCGGCGCAACCTGCATGCGGAGTGCGGCTATAGCGAGCGTCGTATCCGCCTGCGCTGGGGGGGCTCACGCATACGTGATCGCTACCGCTGGGCGGCATGGCGTGGCCGCTTGAGCGTTCTGGGCGCCACCTTGCTGCGCTTCGGCAGCCACGGCTTCGAGCATGCCGAGGAAGCGTGCTGGCGCGAGGGCCTGACCGACATCGTGTTTCACAGCGACACCTATGGTGACGCCGACAGCATCGAGCTCGAAGTTTCCGACCTGAAACACCTGCGATTGATCGTCGACGTGACGATCGACGGGTACGTCAAGGTTGGGGATCCCCGCCAGCGCAACCCCTTCGTCCATGCACCGAGCGTGCATTGGGAGGTGGCCGGCGCCGACCTGCTGAGGGACGGCGAATTGCGGCTGGAGCTCGGCGGCACCGAGCTGTTCGTTGCGCTGGAGCGGTTGACCGACCAGCCCCTGCCCAGGGAAGTGAGCGGTGAATTCACGGTCGACGCCACCAATGCGCCGTTCGGCCACCGCCCGGTCTATGTGCATGGGCGCCAGCGCGACGACAGCAAGGTCTGGACTTCGGCTCAGTTCATCCGCTTTGTCGGCTGATTTCGGCCGGCCGACTGCCTTGTCGACCCGTCCGGGGCAAATCGCTGGCGGCTATTGCACAGGGCTGACAGCGATGACTTTGCGCCGCGTGTCGACATCACTGCGTCGCTGAATGGGTCCGATGGCGGTCGGCGCCTGTGCCCGCACCCCTGGGGCCATCGCGGAGCTGGAGCAGCCATGCTGGCGAACTATCATGGCGCGCCCTCTGCAAGCCCATGTTGGAGGAGCCTTCATTTCGCCCCCGCTGCCCCATGAATGTTTTGCAGATTGTCATCCTGGCCGTCATCCAGGGCATCGCCGAGCTTTTGCCCGTCTCGAGCTCTGCCCATGTCATCACCGCCGAAAAACTGATGGGGCTCGACCCCACCAGCCCAGAGATGACCTTGCTACTCGTCATGCTGCACACCGGCACCATGTTCGCGGTGATCGTCTATTTCTGGACGGCTTGGAAGCAGGCCTATTTCTCGTCGAAGCAGGCGCTGAGCCGCACCGTTGTCCAACTGGCCGTCGCGACTGTCGCAACCGGCATCGTGGGGCTTGGCTTGCAAGCCGTGATCAAACACCAGTTCGCGACCAATCCCTCGACCTTCGAGATCGAGCACCTGTTCGGCAACAGCCGTTTGATGGCCGCGGCGCTGGCCGCCGCCGGCCTGTTGATCATCGTGTCGTCGCGAATTCGCGAGGGCACCCAGCCTCTGTCGACGGGGCGAGCCCTGATCATCGGCGCTGTGCAGGGGTTGTGCCTGCCGTTTCGTGGCTTCTCGCGCTCGGGTGCAACGATCTCCACCGGGCTCGTTTGCGGCGTTGCGCGCAACCGTGCCGAAGAATTCAGCTTTGCCCTCGCGGTGGTGCTGACCCCGGCCGTGATCGTGAAGGAAGTCCTGCGCATCGTCCATGCCAACGCCGCGATGCCTGCCGGCCAGGCGCAACAGACGATGAGCTGGATTGGGCCGAGTCTGCTTGGCGCGGCCTTCAGCTTTCTCGCCGGTCTCGTCGCGCTGCGTTGGCTTTCACGCTGGCTGCAGACCGATCGCTGGCACTTCTTTGGTGGCTATTGCCTTGTGGCTGCCGCATTCGTCTTCTGGTTGGGCAACTGAGCTCATCGAGCCCGCGCCTCGCAGCCGGCCGTGACGTGAGCGCGAGCAACGAAACAGATCGGCATCGCTACCTCCAGCCCCCGGAGCATTCGGTCGACGCGAAACTTCAGTCGAAAGTCTTCGCGTCGGCCAGCAGCGGTGCGGCGACGTCCTTGGTGGACAGCTGCGGCGTAATATCGTCCAGCGGCCAAGCCACGCCGATGCTGGGGTCGTCCCAGCGCACGGCGCCTTCGCATTCGGGCGCATAGCGGCCGCTGGTCTTGTAGAGGAAGTCGGCGGTCTCGCTGACGACGACGAAGCCGTGTGCGAAGCCCGGAGGAATCCACATCTGGCGCTGGTTCTCGGCAGACAGCTCGAAGCCGACCCAGCGCCCGAAATTCGGGCTGGAGCGGCGCATGTCCACGGCGACATCGAAGACGGCGCCGGACACGCAGCGCACCAGCTTGCCCTGCGCATGCGGGGCCAACTGGTAGTGCAGGCCGCGCAGCACGCCGCGCGACGAGCGCGAATGGTTGTCCTGCACGAAATGAACTTCGTGGCCGAGCGCGTCGTTGAAGCGCGCCTCGTTCCAGCTTTCCATGAAGAAGCCGCGAGCGTCGCCGAAGACCTTGGGTTGGATCAGCAGGACTTCGGGCAGGGCGGTGGGTGTGACTTGCATCGGGATCAGAAGGCTTTTTCGGTCAGCAGCTTGAGCAGGTATTGGCCGTAGCCGTTCTTGATCAGCGGCCGGGCCAGGTCCTCGAGCTGGCCGGCGTCGATCCAGCCGGATCGGAAGGCGATTTCCTCAGGGCAGGCCACCTTCAGGCCCTGGCGCTTTTCAAGCGTTGCGATGAACTGGCCGGCCTCCAGCAGGCTGTCGTGCGTACCGGTGTCCAGCCAGGCATAGCCGCGGCCCATGATCTCGACGTTGAGCTGGCCCTGGCGCAGGTACTGGGCATTGACGTCGGTGATCTCCAGCTCGCCGCGCGCGCTGGGCTTGATGCTGGCCGCGATGTCGCAGACCTGCTCGTCGTAGAAGTACAGGCCCGTGACGGCGTAGTTGCTCTTCGGAACCTTGGGCTTCTCTTCGATGGACAACGCGCGCTGGGCCGCGTCGAACTCGACGACGCCATAGCGCTCCGGGTCATGCACGTGATAGGCGAAGACGCTGGCGCCGCCATCGCGGCCGGTGGCATTGCCGAGCAGGCCGGCGAAATCGTGGCCGTAGAAGATGTTGTCGCCGAGCACGAGGGCGCTGGGCGAGTCATCAACGAAGTTGCGGCCGAGGATGAAGGCCTGGGCCAGGCCGTCGGGGCTGGGTTGCACGCAGTAGCTGATGTTCAGGCCCCAGCGCGAGCCGTCGCCGAACAGGGCCTCGAAGCGCGGCGTGTCCTGCGGCGTGCTGATCAAGAGGATGTCGCGGATGCCCGCGAGCATCAGCGTGCTCAGCGGGTAATAGACCATGGGCTTGTCGTAGACCGGCAGCAGCTGCTTGCTGACCGCGAGAGTCGCCGGATGCAGCCGCGTGCCGGAGCCTCCGGCGAGGATGATGCCCTTGCGGTTCTTCATGGAAGGTCTTTCAGAGGATTTCGTTCAGCATGCGCTCGACGCCCTGCTGCCAGTGCGGCAGCGTCAGGCCGAAGCGCTGCTGCAGCTTGGCGGTGGACAGGCGTGAGTTCAGCGGGCGTCGGGCCGGCGTCGGGTAGTCGCTGGTCGGGATGGCGAGGATCTGGTCCGGCGCGACCTTCAGAGGCTTACCGCGCTGGCGTGCGAACTCGATGACGAAGCAGGCATAGGCATGCCAGCTCGTCTCGCCGCCGGCCACCGCGTGATAGGTGCCGGTCAGCGCCGGGTTCACGCGTGCGGCGCGCAGCATGTGCACGGACAGGTCGGCCAGCAGGTCGGCGCCGGTCGGTGCACCGATCTGGTCGGCAATGACCTTGAGCTGCTCGCGCTCGGCGGCCAGGCGCAGCATGGTCTTGGCGAAGTTGCCGCCGCGCGCCGCATAGACCCAGCTGGTGCGCAGGATCAGGTGCTGGCAGCCACTGGCGCGGATCGCGTCCTCGCCTTCGGCCTTGGTGCTGCCGTAGACGCTCAGCGGCGCGATGGCGGCTTCTTCGTCGCGCGGGCGGTCGCCGCTGCCGTCGAAGACGTAATCGGTCGAGTAGTGCAGCAGCAGCGCGCCGGTGCGGCGGGCCTCGATGGACAGCAGGGCGGGCGCGCGGGCATTGATGGCGCGGGCCAGCTCGGGCTCGCTCTCGGCCTTGTCGACGGCCGTGTAGGCCGCGGCATTGACGATGACCTGGGGCGCCACCGCCTGTACGGCCGCCAGCAGGGCCTCGCCGTTGGCGAGGTCGCCGCCCTGACGGCGGTCCAGCGTGACGACCTCACCGGCGACGGCCAGCGAGCGCTGCAGCTCCCAGCCGACCTGGCCGCCGGGGCCCAGAAGAAGAATCTTCATCGCTTCAGCTGTATTGCTTGGCGACCCAGTCGCGGTAGGCGCCGCTCTGCACGCGCGCAGCCCAGTCGGGGTGGTTGAGGTACCACTGCACCGTCTTGCGGATGCCGGTCTCGAAGGTCTCGGCGGGGCGCCAGCCGAGTTCGCGCTCGATCTTGCGTGCGTCGATGGCGTAGCGGCGGTCGTGTCCCGGGCGGTCCTTCACATAGGTGATCAGGCGGGCGTAGGAGCCTTCGGGCGCAGGGCGGAGTTCGTCGAGCAGTGCGCAGACCGTCTTGACGATGTCGATGTTGGCCTTCTCGTTCCAGCCGCCGATGTTGTAGGTCTCGCCGGGCCTGCCGCCGGCCAGCACGGCGCGGATGCCGCTGCAGTGGTCGGTGACGTAGAGCCAGTCGCGGATCTGCTGGCCGTCGCCATAGACAGGCAGGGGCTTGCCGGCGAGCGCGTTGACGATCATCAGCGGGATCAGCTTCTCCGGGAAGTGATAGGGCCCGTAGTTGTTCGAGCAGTTGGTCGTGACGACCGGCAGGCCGTAGGTGTGGTGCCAGGCGCGCACGAGGTGGTCGCTGGCGGCCTTGCTGGCCGAGTAGGGGCTATTGGGCTCGTAGGGGTTGGTCTCGGCGAAGGGCGGGTCCGAGGGCTTGAGCGAGCCGTAGACCTCGTCGGTCGAGACATGGTGGAAGCGAAAGGCTGCCTTGGCCTCGCCCTCGAGCGCGCTCCAGTAGGCCCGCGCCGCCTCGAGCAGCGTGAACGTGCCCTCGACATTCGTCTTCATGAAGGCGCCGGGGCCATGGATGGAGCGGTCCACATGGCTCTCGGCCGCGAAGTGCACGATGGCGCGTGGCTTGCGCGTGGCGAGCAGACTGTCGACCAGGGCGCGATCGCAGATGTCGCCCTTCACGAAGACGTGGCGTGAGTCGCCATCCAGGCTGCCGAGGTTTTCCAGATTGCCGGCGTAGGTCAGCGCATCGAGGTTGACGACGGTTTCGTCGGACTGGCGCAGCCAGTCCAGCACGAAGTTGCTGCCGATGAAGCCGGCGCCGCCGGTTACAAGAATGGTCATGGAGACGTGTCTGCTGTTATTTCTCGCGATTGTCGCCGCCTGGGCCTTCCCAAGCGGCACCCTTGGCAAGCCGAAGCCGGTAGGCGGTCATGCCCTGCCGTAGGTATCTTCGAAGCGGACGATGTCGTCCTCGCCGAGGTAGGAGCCCGACTGGACCTCGATGATCTCCAGCGGCACTTTGCCCGGGTTGGCGAGGCGGTGGGTCTGGCCCAGCGGGATATAGGTGCTCTGGTTCTCGGTCAGCAGGATGGTCTTGTCGCCGTTGACGATCTCGGCCGTGCCGCTGACGACGATCCAGTGCTCCGCGCGGTGGTGGTGCATCTGCAGGCTCAGCGCCGCGCCCGGCTTGACCATGATGCGCTTGACCTGGAAGCGCTCGCCATGGTCGATGCTGTCATACCAGCCCCAGGGCCGGTGCACCTTGCGGTGCAGCGCATGCTCGCCGCGCTGTTCGGCGCCGAGGCGGTTGACGATCTGCTTGACCTCCTGGCTGCGCGAGCGGTCGCTGACCAGCACGGCATCGGGCGTCTCGACGACCACGATGTCGGTCAGGCCGACGACGCCGACCAGGCGGCTGGTGGCGTGGACCAGGGTGTTGCGGCTGTCGGCGATCAGTGCGTCGCCGACGAAGGCGTTGCCGGCCTCGTCCTTGTCCGCGACCTGCCAGACGGCCTCCCAGGCGCCGAGGTCGTTCCAGCCGGCGTCCAGCGCCACCATGCGCAGCGGGATGTCGGTGCCAGGGCAGCGCTCCATGACGGCGTAGTCCACCGATTCGCTCGGCACGGCGGCGAACTCGGCCTTGCCCGGGCGCACGAACTTGGCGTCCGTCTTGCGCGCGACCCAGGCTGCGCGGGTGGCCGCGGCGATGTCGGGGCGGAAGCGCTCCAGGGCCTTCACCCACACGCTGGCGCGCAGCACGAACATGCCGCTGTTCCAGTAGTAGCCGCCTTCGGCCAGGTAGCGCTGCGCGGTCTCGAGGTCGGGCTTCTCGACGAACTGGGCCACGGCCAGGCCGGCGGCGTCGGCCGTCGTGCGGATATAGCCGTAGCCGGTCTCGGGCCGGTCGGGAGTGATGCCGAGGATGGCGATTGCGCCTTCGGCCGCGATGCGCACGGCTTGCTGCAGCGCGGCCGTGAACGCGGCGGCGTCGGTGACGGTCTGGTCGGCCGGTGTGACGACGAGGACGGGGTCGGCACCGTCCTCCAGTGCGGCCAGCGCGGCCAGCGTCAGCGCCGGCGCGGTGTTGCGGCCCATCGGTTCCAGCAGCACGCTGCTGGGCTCGAGCCTGACCTCGCGGAGCTGGTCCAGCACGAGGAAGCGGTGCTCGTCATTGCCGACGATGCAGGGGGCGCCGAGCTCGAACTCGGGCGAAGCCAGGGCCGCGAGGCGGCGGGCGGCGAGCTGGAACAGGCTCTCGTTGCCGGACAGCACGAGGAACTGCTTGGGATAGCCGGCCCGCGACAGCGGCCACAGCCGCGTGCCGGAGCCGCCGGCCATGATGACGGGCAGGACGGGGATCTTGTTGGATGACATGGCGTGTAGTTCTTTTCAGTTGAAGCCGTGAGGATTGAGTTGCTGCCAGCGCCAGCTGTCCTCGCACATGCGGGCGAGATCGAGCCTGGCCTCCCAGCCGAGCAGTTCGCGCGCCAGCGCCGGGTCGGCAAAGCAGGCCGCCACGTCGCCGGGGCGGCGTGCGACGAGTTCATAGGGCACGTTGCGGCCGCTGGCCGCTTCGTAGGCGCGCACGAGCTCGAGCACACTGTAGCCGCGGCCCGTGCCGAGGTTGACCGTCAGCGAGCCGGGCGTGTCGAGGAGGCGGCGCAGGGCCGCGACATGGCCCTCGGCGAGGTCGGTCACATGGATGTAGTCGCGCACGCCGGTGCCGTCGGGCGTCGGATAGTCGCTGCCGAAGACCGACAGCTTGTCGCGCCGGCCCACGGCCACCTGGGCGACGTAGGGCATCAGGTTGTTGGGCGTGCCGCGCGGGTCCTCGCCGATGCGCCCGCTCTCGTGCGCACCGACCGGGTTGAAGTAGCGCAGGCACGCGGTCTGCCAGGCCGGATCGGCAACGCCCAGGTCGCGCAGGATCTGCTCACCCATCAGCTTGGTCGCACCATAGGGGTTGGTGGCCGAGGTCGGCGCGTCCTCGCGCAGGGGCAGCTGTTCCGGTGCGCCGTAGACGGTGGCGCTGGAGCTGAAGACCATGCGCAGGCAGCCGTGGCGCTTCATCGCCTCGCAGGTGTTGACGAGGCCGCCGAGGTTGTTGCGGTAATAGGCCAGCGGCTGGCTGACCGATTCGCCGACCGCCTTGTAGGCCGCGAAATGCACGACGGCGGCCGGCCGGTAGCTGACGAAGACCTCGTCCAGCATCGCCGAGTCGCAGACGTCGGCGCGCTCGAATTCGATCGGGGCCGAGGCCAGTTCGGCCAGGCGCTCCAGCACCACGGGCGAGCTGTTGGCGAAGTTGTCGACGCCGACGACGCGGTAGCCGGCCCGTTGCAGGGCCAGCCAGGTGTGCGAGGCGATATAGCCGGCTGCGCCGGTGAGCAGGACGGTGGTCATCGGAACTCCGATCAGTACAGGATGGCCTGGCCGGTGCAGCCGAAGCTGCTGGCGCGGTAGACGTATTGCGGCACGCTGCTGTCGCGGCTTGCATGGTCGTACTGGCAGCCCAGGCTGAAGCTGCGCGAGAAGGCCCAGCGCAGGCCGAGGTTGTAGAACTGATTGTTCTCGAAGGTGTCGAACACGTTGACGCCAGGGTTGCCGGAGCGGTGGTTGCGATTGGCGCTGGCGCTGGCGTTGAGGCTGAGCTTGCCGGACAGCGCATAGCTGCCGCCCACCTGCCAGGTCGTGTAGAGGCGGTTCACGTCGGCCGCGCGGACCTGGCTTTCCTGTCCGGTGTCGCGCGAATACTGCAGGTTCAGCAGCATCTTGGCCGTCGCCTGCCAGTTCCAGCCGATGGCGCCCGTCGTGCCGCTGAAGCCGCTCAGCGCGTTGAGGCTGTTGCTGGTGCGGCTGCGGCTGATGCGCGTGTCCAGCGTGCTGCTGCCGCCGGTGCTCCAGCGCGTCGTGAAGTCCAGGTCATCGCGGGTGAAATCGTTGACGGCGCTGACGACGACGAGCTTGAGGGTCTGCGGATCGATGGTGACGCCCACCGGGTAGCGCGGGTACTGCCCCTTGGTGTGGCGGCCGACCAGGCCCAGCCGGACATTGCCGGCCGGCGTCGCGTACAGGCCGAGCGAGGCCGTGTTCTGGTGGAACTCGAAGCGGTCGTACTCCTCGGCGCTGAAGTCGCGCCGGCGGTAGGCCCAGCCGGCCTCGATGCTGTAGCGCGTGGCCAGGCCGAGCCGGGCGACGGCGTCGTAGGCGTCGTTGCTTTCGGTGTTCTTCTTGAAGATGGGGTCGATGCCGCTGCCGATGTTGAAGTCGGCCAGGGAGCGGTCCGACTTGGCGCTCAGAGTTCCGGACAGGTCGCCGACGGTCTGCCAGTCCAGCGCCGCGCTCAGCGAGTGGGATTGGTTGTTCAGCGTGCTGTTGGTGCGGTAGCGGTTGTCCTGCAGCGAGCCGTCTACCTTCAGGTGCTGACGACCGAAGCGATGGTCGATGCCACCAAGCACCCCGGCGCTGACGACGGTGTCGCTGTTGGTCGCGTCCGACTGGCGGTAGATGTTGGAGACATGCGAGACGCCCAGCGAGCCGCCGACGTAGAAGGGTGCCGAATCGTCCGTCTGGGCCTGCGCCGGCTGGGACAGGGCTGCGGCGGCGGTCAGGGCGGCCAGCAGGGTCCGGCGCGGGAAGAAGCAGGGGGGCTTAATAGGCATGTCGGTCGAACACCACCAGCCGCACGGTGCGCAGGATGATTTGCAAATCCAGGGCCAGCGACCAGTTGCGCAGGTATTCGAGATCGTATTCGACACGCGCCTTCATCTTGTCGATGGTGTCGGTCTCGCCGCGCAGGCCGTTGACCTGGGCCCAGCCGGTGATGCCGGGCTTGACCTTGTGCCTCACCATATAGGCCTTGATGAGCTTGCGGTATTCCTCGTTGTGGGCGACCGCATGCGGGCGCGGGCCCACGATGCTCATGCGGCCCTGCAAAACGTTGATGAATTGCGGCAACTCGTCCAGCGAGGTGCGGCGGATGAAGGCGCCGAAGCGCGTGATGCGCGGGTCGTCCTTGGTGGCCTGCTTGACGACATGGCCGTTGTCCAGCGCGCGCATCGAGCGGAACTTGTAGACGATGATCTCGTCGCCATCCAGGCCGTTGCGGCGCTGCTTGAAGATGACAGGGCCGGGCGAGCTGAGCTTGACGCCCAGGCTGATGAGCAGCAGCAGCGGCGAGATCAGCACCAGGATCAGCGCGGCCAGCGCGATGTCGCTGATGCGCTTGACCAGCTGGTTGGTGCCGGTGAAGGGCGTCTCGCAGATGCCCACGACCGGCACGCCGGAGATGTCCTGCAGCCGGCCCTGGATGATGCTGATGCCGAACACGTCGGGCACGTAGAACAGCGAGGCGGTCGTGCCCTGCACCTGCTCCAGCAGCTCGACGATGCGCGGCTGCGAGCCCAGCGGCAGCGTGATGTAGACCTCGCGCACGCCCTTGTCGCGCACGAAGTCGCTGAGCTGGGCCAGCGTGCCCAGCAGCTCGGTGCCGGCGTCGGGGTGCAGGCGCTCGCGCCCGCGGTCGTCGAAATAGCCCATGCAGACGACGCCCTGGGTGTCGCGCAGCGCCCGTGCGACCTTGTGGCCCAGTGGCCCCGCGCCGACGACGACGGCCGTGCGCCGCGCGCCGGGGTCGCGCGCCCGCCACTGCTGGATACGCCGGCCCAGCGCGATCGCGGCGATCTGGATGACGGGCGTGATGAAGGCCCACCAGATCAGCACCTCGTCCTCGAAATAGTGCAGGCTGCTCGTCGCATAGCCGCACAGCAGCAGGATGCCGAGCAGCACCAGCCAGGACGACAGCACGTCCACCAGCGCGCTGGCCGGGTGGTCGTTGAAGCGATTGCGGCCCGGGAAGGTGAGGGCGAAGACCAGCAGGCACAGCGTCAGCGCCGGGCGCATGACGGGCTCGTCGAAATGCCCGTTCACGGCCAGGAAGGTCAGCACGATGATGCCGGGCTCGAGGAAGGCGGCAATCAGCGACTCGACCGACTGCGGTGCGCTGTAGAACGTCCTTTTGTAGCTGCGGTCCTCGAACATCGTGGCGATTTCTGGCCCCAGGGCGTCTCGCTTGGGGCATGGCGGGAAGGCGATCCGGGATTCTCACTCACCAAATTTGACAGCCGTACCTGCGTCGTCCCCTGTTCATGGTCCGCTGCCTACAATCTTGCGCATGTCTGCCCCCTGGCCCATGCCGCCCCTGCCCGCCCTCACGCCGTTGCTGATGCCGGCCCTGCAAGACCGCCTCGTGCTGCTGATCAACCACGTCGTGTCGCGCGAGCCCATCGCGGCCCGGCGCCTGCAGCCCCTGGCCGGGCGCGGCCTGGTCGTGCACCTGGCGGGCTGGCCGGGCCTGCTGCCCGCCGTGCCCGACCTGATGCTGGGCGTCACGCCTGCCGGCCTGTTCGAGCGCCTTGAGGCCGCCCCGGCCGGCAATGGCGGTCTGCGCATCGAGATCGACGCGTCCAACCCGGCCCGGCTGGCCCTGGGCGCGCTCAGCGGCGAGGCGCCGGGCGTCAACGTGCAGGGCGATGCCGGCTTCGCCGGCGAAATGCACTGGCTGATGGACAACCTGCGCTGGGACATCGAGGACGACCTCGCCGGCATCGTCGGCCCGCTGCCGGCCCGCCAACTGGCGCAGTTCGGCCGCGCACTGCGGCGCACCCTCTCCGGTCTTGCCCAGCGCATGCCCACGCCGTCCGGCAGCGCCGCATGAGGTTTGTCTCCCGGCTGCTCGTCATCCTGTGGACGGTCTGGCGCTTCGGCCTCGATGACCTGGCCCTGTCGGGCCTGCGCCGGCGCCGTTTCCAGCTGCTGAGGCGCCTCACCCGCTTCGGCCGCAGCTGGCAGGAGCCGCGCGGCGTGCGCCTGCGCCTGGCGCTTGAGCACCTCGGCCCCATCTTCGTCAAGTTCGGCCAGGTGCTGTCGACCCGGCGCGACCTGCTGCCCAACGATGTCGCGCTGGAGCTGGCCAAGCTGCAGGACCGCGTGCCGCCTTTCCCGGCCGCGCAGTCGCGCGAGATGATCGAGCGCGCCTTCGGCCGGCCGCTGGAGGAGCTGTTCGCCAGCTTCGACGCCGAGCCGGTGGCCAGCGCCAGCATCGCCCAGGTGCATTTCGCGACGCTGAAGGACGGCCGCGAGGTCGCCGTCAAGGTGCTGCGCCCCGGCATGCTCGACGTCATCGACGACGACCTGTCGCTGATGCGCCGCCTGGCCGTCTGGATCGAGCGCTTCTCGGCGGACGGCCGGCGCCTGAAGCCGCGCGAGGTCGTCGCCGAGTTCGACACCTATCTGCACGACGAGCTGGACCTCGTCCGCGAGGCGGCCAATGCGGCCCAGCTGCGCCGCAACATGGACGGCCTGGACCTGGTGCTCGTGCCCGAGATGCACTGGGAGCTGTGCAGCTCCGAGGTCATCGTCATGGAGCGCATGAAGGGCGTGCCGATCTCGCAGCGCGCCCGGCTCGAAGCCGCCGGCATCGACGTCAAGAAGCTGGCCCGCGACGGCGTGACGATCTTTTTCACCCAGGTCTTCCGCGACGGCTTTTTCCACGCCGACATGCACCCGGGCAATATCCAGGTCAGCGTCGAGCCCGGCACCTTCGGCCGCTATGTGGCGCTGGATTTCGGCATCATCGGCACGCTGACCGAGGTGGACAAGGACTATCTGGCGCAGAACTTCATCGCCTTCTTCCAACGCGACTACAAGCGCGTCGCCGAGCTGCACATCGCCTCCGGCTGGGTGCCGCCCGAGACCCGCGTCGATGCCCTCGAGAGCGCCGTGCGCGCCGTCTGCGAGCCCCACTTCGACCGGCCGCTGAAGGACATCTCGCTCGGCCAGGTGCTGATGCGTCTGTTCCAGACCTCGCGCCGCTTCAATGTCGAGATCCAGCCCCAGCTCGTGCTGCTGCAGAAGACCCTGCTCAACGTCGAGGGCCTGGGCCGCGAGCTCGACCCCGAGCTCGACCTCTGGGCCACGGCCAAGCCCTTCCTGGAGCGCTGGATGAACGAGCAGGTCGGCTGGCCGGCGCTGAACAAGCAGCTGATGAAGGAGGCGCCGCGCTTCGCCCAGCTCATCCCCGAGCTGCCGCGCCTGCTGCACGACGCGCTGAAGGCCCAGGCCGCCCGCGGCAGCGACGCCCAGCTGCGTGCCCTCGTGCAGGAGCTGCGCAGCACCAACCGCATGCTGTCGGGCCTGATCTGGGTGGGCATCGGTTTCGGGCTGGGCGTGCTGCTGGCCTGGCTTGCCGCTCGCTTTCTGGGCATAGGGCCCTAAGCTGTTCCGGTGACGGCGCCTTCATAATCCGCGCCACTTTTTTCGGCACCCCGCTCGTCTTGACGCCATGAACACCACGCTGATCGTTTTCGTCGTGCTCTACCTGCTCGGCACGCTGGGCATCGGCGTCTGGGCCGGCACGCGCATCAAGAACACCAGCGACTTCGCCGTCGCCGGGCGCAGCCTGCCGCTGATCATGGTCGTCACGACCACCTTCGCGACCTGGTTCGGCGCCGAGACGGTGATGGGCCTGCCGGCCAAGTTCGTGCAGGGGGGCCTGAACGCCGTCGTCGAGGATCCCTTCGGCGCCGGCCTGTGCCTGGTGCTGGTGGGCGCCTTCTTCGCCGCCCGGCTCTACCAGAAGAACCTGCTGACCATCGGCGACTTCTACCGCCAGCGCTTCGGCAAGGGCGTCGAGATCTTCTGCTCGCTGGCCATCATCCTGAGCTACCTCGGCTGGGTGGCCGCCCAGGTCACGGCGCTGGGCCTGGTCTTCAACATCCTGACGGACGGCGCGATGAGCCCGCAGACCGGCATGGTCGTCGGCCTGCTGGCCGTGCTGGTCTATGTCGTCATCGGCGGCTTCCTGGCCGTGGCCTGGACCGATTTCATCCAGATGATCGTGCTGGTCATCGGCCTGGGCATCATCGCGGTCTTCGCAGCCGACCTCGCCGGCGGTGCGGGCAAGGTGCTGGACCTGGCCAAGTCGCGCGACCTCGGCCGCTTCCTGCCCGAGCGCGGCTTCACGCAGCTTGCCATGTTCATCGGCTCGGGCCTGACGATGATGCTGGGCTCCATCCCGCAGCAGGACGTGTTCCAGCGCGTCATGTCCGCCAAGGATGCCAAGACCGCCCAGCGCGGCGCGATGATCGGCGGATTCAGCTACATCGCCTTCGCCTTCGTGCCGATGTTCATCGTGCTGGCCGCCGTGGCCGTCATGGGCGACAAGGCGCTGGAACTGGCGCAGAACGACTACCAGCGCGTGCTGCCCAGCTTCGTCATGGGCCATATGCCGCTGCTGATGCAGATCCTGTTCTTCGGCGCGCTGCTGTCGGCCATCAAGAGCACCTCGTCCGCCACGCTGCTGGCGCCGACGACCAGCTTCGTCGAGAACATCCTGAAGCAGATCCGCCCCGGGATGAGCGACAGGCAGCAGCTCGTCGCGATGCGGGTGACGCTGGTCATCTTCGCGTTCGCCGTGCTGGCCTATGCCATCGCGCTGCAGGGCACCTCCATCTACGACCTCGTCAGCGCGGCCTACCAGGTCACGCTGGTCGCCGCCTTCGTGCCGCTGGTCTTCGGCCTGTACTGGAGCCGGGCGACGACCCAGGGCGCCGTGTTCTCCATCTTCGCCGGCATCGCCGTCTGGGTGGCCTACTTCCCCCAGGTCACGACCTGGGGCGAGCTTTTCCCGGGCCAGCTGGCCGGCCTGCTGGCCGCGCTGGCGGGCATGGTCGTCGGCTCGCTGGTGCCGCAGCTGCTGACCAACCGGCACGAGCACGTCAGCCACCATCTACAGCCGCATCCCTGATCGCGGCCGTCATCCCTTAAAATCACGGGCTTTTCGCCTCTGACGAGCCCACGATGCCGATTTACGCCTACCGCTGCAGCGCCTGTGGCCATGCCAAGGACGTGCTGCAGAAGCTGTCCGACGCGCCGCTGACCACCTGTCCGGCCTGCGCAGCCGAGAGCTTTTCCAAGCAGATCACGGCAGCCGGCTTCCAGTTGAAGGGCTCGGGCTGGTACGCGACCGACTTCAAGGGCGGCAGCAGCTCGGCCCCGGCGCCTGCCGCCGCACCCGCCGAGGCACCCAAGGCCGAAGCGGCCGGCGCCTCGTCGTCCTCCACCCCCTGCGGCGGCTCCTGCGCCTGCCACTGAACGGGATCCCGTGGGCGCATCGCTTCGCAAATACCTCGTCGCCGGCCTGCTGGTCTGGCTGCCTCTGGCCATCACCGTCTGGGTGCTGACGGGGGCGCTGGATGTCATCAACGGCGTCTTCGGCTCCCTGCTGGCGGCGCTGGCCCTGGTCGTGCCGGCCTCGCTGCGCGAGGGGCTGCTGGAGCTGCGCCATGTGCCCGGCCTGGGCCTCGTCATCCTGGCCGGCGGCCTGCTGGCCACGGGCGTCTTCGTCGCCAACATCTTCGGCCAGTGGCTGCTGACGCAGTGGGACCGGCTGATGTCCCACATCCCCATCGTCAAGAGCATCTACAGCTCGGTCAAGCAGGTGTCGGACACGCTGTTCTCCAGCAGCGGCAACGCCTTCCGCGAGGCCGTGCTGGTGCAATACCCGCGCGCCGGCTCGTGGACCATCGCCTTCGTCACCGGCACGCCCAGCGGCGAGGTGGCCTGCCACCTGGACGGCGAGCACACCAGCGTCTATGTGCCGACGACGCCCAACCCGACCTCGGGCTTCTTCCTCATCGTGCCGACGGCCGACATCAAGCCGCTGCAGATGTCGGTGGACGAGGCGCTGAAGTACATCATCTCGATGGGCACGGTGGCGCCACAGGTCCATGCCGATGCCAGCCCCTGCGCGCCCGCTGGCGACGCGCAGCGAAACCAGTAGGGTTGGGCGCCCCGGCCGGCGTCCAATCCTGAGAGCCGAGCGAGCTCATCAGCGCCTCCTCAAGAACACCCGCAAAGAATTCCGGAGAACCCCATGCGTACCTGCTATGCCGGCCAAGTCAGCGAAAAGCTGCTCGACCAGACCGTGACCCTGATGGGCTGGGCCCATCGCCGCCGCGACCACGGCGGCGTCATCTTCATCGACCTGCGCGACCGCGAAGGCCTCGTCCAGGTCGTCTGCGACCCCGACCGCGCCGAGATGTTCAAGGTGGCGGAAGAAGTCCGCAACGAGTTCTGCCTGAAGATCGTCGGCAAGGTGCGTGCGCGCCCGGCCGGCACCGAGAACGCCAACCTCGTGTCCGGCAAGATCGAGATCCTCTGCCACGAGATCGAGGTGCTGAACCCGTCGGTGACGCCGCCCTTCCAGCTCGACGACGACAATCTGTCCGAGACGACCCGCCTCACGCACCGCGTGCTGGACCTGCGCCGCCCCTACATGCAGAACAACCTGATGCTGCGCTACCGCGTCGCGATGGAAGTCCGCAAGTTCCTGGACGAGCATGGCTTCGTCGACATCGAGACGCCGATGCTGACGAAGAGCACGCCCGAGGGCGCGCGCGACTACCTGGTGCCCAGCCGCGTGCACGACGGCCACTTCTTCGCGCTGCCGCAGTCGCCCCAGCTGTTCAAGCAGCTGCTGATGGTCGCGGGCTTCGACCGCTACTACCAGATCACCAAGTGCTTCCGCGACGAAGACCTGCGCGCCGACCGCCAGCCCGAGTTCACGCAAATCGATATCGAGACCAGCTTCCTGACTGAGGAAGAGATCCGCTCGATGTTCGAGGGCATGATCCGCCACGTCTTCCGCAAGGCGCTGAACGTCGAACTGGGCGACTACCCGGTCATGAAGTACGCGGAGGCCATGCACCGCTACGGCTCCGACAAGCCCGACCTGCGCATCAAGCTCGAGTTCACCGAGCTGACCGATGCGATGACGACGGTGGACTTCAAGGTCTTCTCCGGCCCGGCCACGACGCCGGGCGGCCGGGTCGTCGCGCTGCGCGTGCCCAAGGGCGCAGCCATGAGCCGCGGCGAGATCGACGCCTATACCGAGTTCGTCAAGATCTATGGTGCCAAGGGCCTGGCCTGGGTCAAGGTCAACGAAGTGGCCAAGGGCCGCGAAGGCCTGCAGTCGCCCATCGTCAAGAACCTGCACGACGAGGCCGTCGCCGAGATCCTGAAGCGCACCGGCGCCCAGGACGGCGACCTGCTGTTCTTCGGCGCGGACAAGGCCAAGGTCGTCAACGACGCGATCGGCGCGCTGCGCCTGAAGGTCGGCCACAGCGACTTCGGCAAGGCCAACGGCCTGTTCGAGGACCGCTGGGCGCCGCTGTGGGTCGTGGACTTCCCGATGTTCGAGCATGACGAGGAGAACAACCGCTGGGCGGCCGTTCACCACCCGTTCACGGCGCCCAAGGACGGTCACGAGGACCTGATGGTCAGCGACCCGGGCAAGTGCATCGCCAAGGCCTACGACATGGTGCTCAACGGCTGGGAACTGGGCGGCGGCTCGGTGCGTATCCACCGCGCCGAGGTGCAGGCCAAGGTCTTCGAGGCGCTGAACATCAGTGCCGAAGACCAGCGCATCAAGTTCGGCTTCCTGCTGGACGCGCTGCAGTACGGCGCCCCCCCGCACGGTGGCCTGGCCTTCGGCCTGGACCGCATCGTCACGATGATGACCAAGGCCGAGTCCATCCGCGACGTGATCGCCTTCCCCAAGACCCAGCGCGCCCAGTGCCTGCTGACCGGCGCGCCCTCCCTGGTCGACGAGAAGCAGCTGCGCGAACTGCACATCCGCCTGCGCAACGCGACGCCGGCCGCCTGAGCGTTCCGGCCTCGATCAAGCCCCGCCACGGCGGGGCTTTTTCACATCTGCGGGCCTTACCCGCGGGCTTACTACGCGTCTGCTGTGCGCTATACAATCGCCATATACCTTGTTGCAAGGAGCTTGGCATGTCGATCGGAACTGTGTTCGTTAACAACCGCACCCAGGCAGTTCGCCTGCCCTTGGATGTTCGCCTGCCCGAGGGTGTCAACAAGGTAGAAATCCGCGTCAGGGGCAACGAGCGCATCCTCGCCCCCCTCGGCCAAACTTGGGACAGCTTCTTCCTTGGCGGCCCCAGTGTCAGCGACGACTTCCTACCTGAGCGGGCCTCTCAGCATCAGTCGGAGAGGGATGCGCTCTGATGCTGCGCTACCTGCTGGACACCAACATCGTCATCTACGTGCTGAAACGGCGCCCCGTTGAGGTGCTGGCAACTTTCAACGCGCACGCGAGCCGCATGGCAATCTCTAGCATTACCTTGGCTGAACTCATGCACGGCGCGGAGAAAAGCAGCCGCGTGAGCGAGAACCTTGCTGCTGTCGAAGATTTTTGCAGCCGCCTGGTTGTTCTTCCATACGGCGCCAAGGCCGCCCAGCACTATGGCGCCATCCGTGCCAACTTGGAAAAGCTCGGTCAACCCATCGGGGTGAACGACCTGCACATCGCAGGCCATGCACGTAGCGAGGGCTTGGTGCTCGTCACGAACAACATGGCGGAATTTGAGCGCGTGCCCGCGCTGGAAGTGGAAAACTGGGTCCATCCGGGCGAATGAACCGCTGCCGGTCGGGCATCGGCCGAGAGCTGCAGTTCAACGGCAGTTACAAACCTTGGGCCATTTGAGCAGTAAGACTCACCTCCGCCTCCGGGGGGGAATGTCCCCAGTTCCTAGGGCAAGCCGGCGCGATGGCACGGGCAGACTCCTGCGTCTGTGCATTGAGGTGACCTGCATGAATCTCGTTCGCTCCGCGCTGGCCCTTGCCGTCGTCTACACGCTGGCCGGCTGCGGCAAGTCGTCCACCTCGCTCGGCGAGGGGGCTCCGTCATCAGCGGTTCGGCCGGCCCGGCGGGCGCGCACCATGCCAGCCGTGAGCTGGTCAGGTGCGACGCGCCGGTCGCGACGCTGGCCCTGGTCGAGAACCCCAACGGCTACGCCTATTCCAGCAGCTACCAGCTGCCGTCCAGCCCCGTGCCACTGATACGGCTGCTCGCCCAGCAGAGCGGGTGCTTTCGCGTCGTTGACCGCGCGGCTGGCCTCAAGGCCACGGTGCGCGAGCAGGAACTCAAGGACGCCGGCATCCTGCGCCAGGAGGGCAATACCGTGCACAAGGGCCGGGGCTACGAGGCCCAGTACAGCCTGACGCCCAGCCTGACCTTCAGCGAGCGCGATGCCGGCCGGCAGATCGGCGGCATCCTGCAGGCCATCCCCTATCTGAACAAGCTGGTCGGCGCCGCCGAGCAGGTCAAGCTCAAGCAGGCCCAGGCGGCACTGCTGCTGACCGACAACGAGACCACCGAGCAGATCGCCGCGGCGACCGGCTCGGTCGAGGTGGCCGACCTGGGCGTGGGCGGCGCCATGGTCGGCAAGCTCGGCGGCGCGGCCGGCGCGGGCTGGAGCAATTCCAACGAGGGCAAGGTCATCGCGACCGCCTTCCTGGACGCCCACAACCAGCTCGTCGCCCAGGTTCGGGAGCTGGCGGCCAAGGAGCTGCCGCCGGAGGTGGCCCGGCGCAAGAACGGCCGGGGCTGAGCCGCGCCAACTCCTGGCTATGCTTAGGCCATGCAGTCGGCCAAGCCCTTCAAGATCCCCGAGTCGGTCCTTGTCGTCATCCACACGCCCGACCTGCAGGTGCTGCTGATCGAGCGGGCCGACCACCCCGGCTACTGGCAGAGCGTCACCGGCTCCAAGGATGCGCCCGACGAGCCGCTGGCCGAGACGGCGCGGCGCGAGGTCGAGGAGGAGACCGGCATCAGCGGCGGGACCCTGACCGACTGGAACCTCGTCAACGTCTACGACATCTACCCGCACTGGCGGCATCGCTACGCGCCCGGCGTGACACGTAACACCGAGCATGTCTTCGGCCTGCTGCTGCCCGGGCCCACCGTGCCGCGGTTGGCGCCGCGCGAGCACCTGGCCTGGCAGTGGCTGCCCTGGCACGAGGCGGCCGACCGCTGCTTCTCGCCGTCCAACGCCGAGGCCGTGCTGCAGTTGCCGCGCTTTGTCGCGGTCGAGGCTGCGCCATGAGGTCGGTCGCGCGCCCCATGCCGCATGCGCCCGGCGCGGTGCTGCGCGTGGCCACCTACAACATCCACAAGGGTGTGCGCGGCCTCGGGCCGGCCAAGCGCCTGGAGATCCACAACCTGCAGATGGGCGTCGAGGCGCTGGACGCCGATCTCGTCTGTCTGCAGGAGGTGCGCCATTTCCACCACCTCGAGGCGGCCCAGTTCGACCGCACCTGGTTCGGCTGGCCCGACCAGGGCCAGGCCGAGTTTCTCGCGCCCGACGGCTACGAGGTGGCCTATCGCACCAATGCGACGACCAGGTACGGCGAGCACGGCAATGCATTGCTGTCGCGTTGGCCGATCGGCGACATTGGCCACCACGACGTGTCCGACCACCAGTTCGAGCAGCGTGGCCTGCTGCATGTGCCGGTGCACTGGCAGGGCGCCGTGGTGCATGTCGTCGTCGCCCATCTCGGGCTGATCCATTCGAGCCGTGTGCGCCAGGTCGATCGCCTCGCGGTCTTCGTGCGTGACCACGTGCCGGACGGCGCGCCGGTGCTGGTGGCCGGCGACTTCAACGACTGGGGCGAGCGCCTGGACGCGCCGATGCGCGGCCACGGCCTGCGCCGCGCCGTCGCGCCGCACGGCCGCGGGCGGGCGGCCACCTTCCCGTCGCGGCTGCCGGTCTTCACGCTGGACCGCGTCTACACGCGCGGCCTGCGCTGCACCGGCGTGCAGGTGCCGCGCGGCGCGGCGTGGGCGCGCATGTCCGACCACCTGCCGCTGCTCGTGGAGCTGGCACTCGAATGAGGCGCTTGGGGGCGCGCCGGCGCCGTGCCCGCACCGACCCCGGCTTCGTCGGTGGCAACGAGGCGGAGCTGCTGCGCGGCGGCGACCAGCTCTTTCCACGCATGCTGGAGGCCATCCAGCGGGCCCATGCCGAGGTCTGGCTGGCCACCTACATCTTCCACAGCGACGCGGCCTCGCTGGCCTTGGCCGACGCCCTCGTTGCCGCCGACCGCCGCGGCGTGCGCGTGCGTGTCGTCGTGGACGGCTTCGGCAGCAAGGGCAGCCTGCCCGTGCTGCGCCAGCGGCTGGCCGGCAGCGGCGTCGCGCTGGCCGTGTTCCGGCCCATGGACCGCTGGTGGCACTGGTTCCAGCCCGGCCAGCTGCGCCGCCTGCACCAGAAGCTCTGCGTCGTCGATGGCGCAACGGCCTTCGTCGGCGGCGTCAACATCATCGACGACCGCCTCGACATCCACCACGGATTCAGCGAGTCTCCGCGGCTGGACTTTTCCGTGCAGCTGCGCGGGCCGCTGGTCGCGGCGGTGGCCCAGGGCCTGCGCTCGATCTGGTCGCGCGCCTGGCTGGGCCGCGACTTCGACGACGCGCTGCTCGACTACATCCCGCTGCGCCGCCGCCTGCGCCGCTGGCTGGCCCAGCTCTGGCGCGGCCCGCAGCGCCTGCCCCAGGCCGTGCCGCGGCTGCCGCCGGTCTGCGCGGCCTTCGTCATGCGCGACAACCTGCGCCGCCGCCGCACCATCGAGCATGCCTATGTCGATGCGATCCGCGGCGCGCGCGCGAGCGTCGACCTGATCTGCCCCTACTTCTATCCCGGCCAGCGCATCCGCCTGGCGTTGCGCCGCGCGGCCGACCGCGGCGTGCGCGTGCGCCTGCTGCTGCAGGGCAAGCTGGACTACCGCCTGGCCGGCTGGGCCGCCGAGGCGCTGTATGCCGAACTGATCGGCCACGGCGTCGAGATCTACGAATACACGCCGGCCTTCCTGCACGCCAAGGTCGCCGTCGTCGACGGGCAATGGGCCACGGTCGGCAGCTCCAACATCGACCCGCTGTCCCTGCTGCTCAACCTCGAGGCCAACGTCGTCTTGCGCGACGGCGGCTTCGCGCGCCACCTGGCCGACGAGATCGAGACGGCACTGGCCGTGTCGGCCCGCGTCGGCGAGCGCGGCGGCACCGGCCTGCGCGCGATGCTGCATCGCGCGGCGGTGGCCTGGTTCGCCTACGTCTTCCTGCGCGTGGCCGGGGCGGCGGGGCGCTACTGACCGCCGCCCGTTCGCAGGCTCAGAAGCCCGGCGCGTGCGGCGACTTCAGCGCGCCGCCCTGCACCAGGGCCGCGGCGCGCTCGATGTCGGGCGCCAGATAGTGGTCGGCCGGCATGCTGGCGCAGTGCTCGCGCAGTCGCGCGTGCAGGGCCTCGACGGGCGCCGAGCTCTTGAGCGGGCGCAGGAAGTCGATGCCCTGGGCCGCGGCCAGCAGTTCGATGGCGACGATGTGGGATGTGTTGTCGATCATCGCGTGCAGGCGGCGCGCGGCGAAGGTCGCCATCGACACATGGTCTTCCTGGTTGGCGCTGGTCGGCAGGCTGTCGACGCTGGCCGGGTGGGCCAGGCTCTTGTTCTCGCTGGCCAGGGCCGCGGCCGTCACGTGGGCGATCATGAAGCCGCTGTGCAGGCCGGCGTCGGCCGTCAGGAAGGGCGGCAGGCGCGAGATGCCCGGGTCGATCAGCATCGCGATGCGGCGCTCGGCGATGGCGCCGACCTCGGCGATGGCCAGGGCCAGGTTGTCGGCGGCGAAGGCCACCGGCTCGGCGTGGAAGTTGCCGCCCGAGACCATGCAGTCGTCGAAGACCAGCGGGTTGTCGGTCACCGCATTGGCCTCGCGCTCCAGCACCTGGGCCGCGTGGCGGGCCTGGTCGAGCGCGGCGCCCATCACTTGCGGCTGGCAGCGCAGGCAGTAGGGGTCCTGCACGCGCTCGTCGCCCTCGCGGTGCGACTGGCGGATCGCGCTGCCGGCCAGCAGCTCGCGGTAGATGCCGGCCACCTCGATCTGGCCCGGCTGGCCGCGCACGGCATGGATGCGGGCGTCGAAGGGCCCGTCGGAACCTCTGGCAGCATCCAGCGTCATCGCGCCGCTGGCCAGGGCGGTGGCGAACAGGCCCTCGAAGCGCAGCAGCGCATGCAGGGCCAGGGCCGTACTGGCCTGGGTGCCGTTGATGAGGGCCAGGCCTTCCTTGGCGGCCAGCGTCAGCGGCTGCAGCTTCAGGCGCGCCAGTTCGTCGCGGGCCGACACGCGCTGGCCTTTGACCAGCGCTTCGCCTTCGCCCATCAAGGCCAGCGTCAGGTGGGCCAAGGGCGCCAGGTCACCGCTGGCGCCGACCGAGCCCTGGCAAGGCACATAGGGCACGAAGCCGGCGTTGAAGGCGTCCAGCAGCGCCTGCACGACCTCGCGGCGCACGCCGCTGAAGCCGCGCGCCAGGCTGCCGGCCTTGGTGGCCAGCATCAGGCGCACGACCTCGGGGGACATCGGTGCGCCCACGCCCACCGCATGGCTGCGGATCAGGTTGAGCTGCAGGGCGGCGAGCTGGTCCTTGGCGATGCGCGTGCTGGCCAGCTTGCCGAAGCCGGTGTTGACGCCGTAGACCGGCGCGTCGCCGGCCGCGGCCGCGGCGACGAGTGCGGCGCTCTTGTCGACGGCGCTCCAGTCGGCCAGTTCCAGCGTCGTGCCGGCGGCGATGTCGGCGAGCTGGGCGAGGGTCAGTTGTCCGGGGATGAGTTTCATAGCGAGGGCAGGTTCAGTTCGTTCTTGCGGGCGCAGGCGACTGCGGTCTCGTAGCCGGCGTCGGCATGGCGCATGACGCCGGTGGCGGGGTCGTTCCACAGCACGCGGCGCACGCGTTCGGCCGCGGCGTCGCTGCCGTCGCAGACGATGACGACGCCCGAGTGCTGCGAGTAGCCCATGCCGACGCCGCCGCCATGGTGCAGGCTGACCCAGGTGGCGCCGCCGGCGGTGTTGAGCAGCGCGTTGAGCAGCGGCCAGTCGGAGACGGCGTCGGAGCCGTCCTTCATGCCCTCGGTCTCGCGGTTGGGGCTGGCCACCGAGCCGCTGTCGAGGTGGTCGCGGCCGATGACGATGGGCGCCTTCAGCTCGCCGTTCTTCACCATCTCGTTGAAGGCCAGGCCGGCGAGGTGGCGCTCGCCCAGGCCCAGCCAGCAGATGCGCGCCGGCAGGCCCTGGAAGGCGATGCGCTCGGCAGCCATGTCCAGCCAGCGGTGCAGGGCGGCATGCCTGGGGAACAGTTCCTTGAGCTTGGCGTCGGTCTTGCGGATGTCCTCGGGGTCGCCGGACAGGGCAACCCAGCGGAAGGGGCCCTTGCCTTCGCAGAACAGCGGCCGCACATAGGCGGGCACGAAGCCGGGGAAGTCGAAGGCATTGGCCACGCCCTGGTCCTTGGCGACCTGGCGGATGTTGTTGCCGTAGTCCACCGTCGGGATGCCCTGGGCCTTGAAGGCCAGCATGGCCTGCACATGCACCGCGCAGCCGGCCGCGGCGGCGACCTTCAGCTCCGCATGGCGGGCCGGGTCGGCCGCGGCGGCCTTCCACTGCTCGACGCTCCAGCCCGGCGGGCAGTAGCCGTGGATGAGGTCGTGGGCGCTGGTCTGGTCGGTCACCAGGTCGGGTTTCACGCCGCGCTTCACCAGCTCCGGCAGCACCTCGGCCGCATTGCCCAGCAGCGCGATGGACTTGGCCTCGCCGGCGGTCGTGTACTTGGCGATGCGCGCCAGCGCGTCGTCCAGGTCGCGGGCCTGCTCGTCCACATAGCGGGTCTTGAGCCGGAAGTCGATGCGGCTTTGCTGGCATTCGATGTTCAGCGAGCTGAAGCCCGCGAAGGTGGCCGCCAGCGGCTGGGCACCGCCCATGCCGCCCAGTCCGGCCGTCAGGATCCAGCGGCCGGCCGCAACGCCGCCGAAATGCTGGCGTGCGGCTTCGGCAAAGGTCTCGTAGGTGCCCTGCACGATGCCCTGGCTGCCGATGTAGATCCAGCTGCCGGCCGTCATCTGGCCATACATCATCAGACCCTTGCGGTCCAGCTCGTGGAAGTGTTCCCACGTCGCCCAGGCCGGCACGAGGTTGGAGTTGGCCAGCAGCACGCGCGGCGCATCGGGGTGGGTGCGGAACACGCCCACCGGCTTGCCCGACTGCACCAGCAGGGTCTCGTCGTCGTTCAGTTCGCGCAGCGACTTGAGGATGGCGTCGAAGGCCTCCCAGTTGCGCGCGGCCTTGCCGATGCCGCCGTAGACGACCAGCGCGTCCGGGTTCTCGGCAACGGCCGGATCGAGGTTGTTCTGGAGCATGCGGTAGGCGGCCTCGGTCAGCCAGCTCTTGCAGTGCAGCTGGGTGCCGGTGGGCGCTTTCACGGGGCGGGGCAGGGCGGTCATGGGTGGTTCTCCGACAACGGTGGGCGGACTCTACTTGTCTATACAAGTAAGGTCAACTAGCATGGCCACCATGGCGAAAAGAGAAACCAGCCCCGAGCCGCAATACCTCAAGGTCAAGAACCATCTGCGCGAAGGCATCGCCAGCGGCCATTGGGTGGCCGGCGACCTGCTGCCCAGCGAGGGCGCGCTGGTGGCCCAGTTCGAGGTCAGCCGCATGACGGTGAACCGGGCCCTGCGCGAGCTGGTGCAGGAGGGCCTGATCGAGCGCGTGCAGGGCGTGGGCAGCTTCGTCGCCCAGTTGCACCGCATCTCCTCCACGCTGAACGTGCGCGACGTGCACGAGGAGATCGTCGAGCGCGGCGGCATGCACGAGGCGCGCGTGCATGCGCTGGCGCGCGGCAAGGCCACGTCGCAGCAGGCGGCCGAGCTGGGGCTCAAGCGCGGCGCGCCGGTCTTCCTCAGCCTCATCACCCACCTGGAGAACGGCGTGGCCATCCAGTGCGAGGAGCGGGTCGTCAACCCGGCCTGCGCGCCGGACTACCTGGCCCAGGATTTCACGCGGATCACGCCGACGCACTACCTGCTCGAAGTTGCGCCGCTGTCCGAGGCGCGCTACATGATCGAGGCGGCCCTGCCCGGCGAGGTCGAGGCCAAGCTGCTGGGCATCGGCCGGCGCGACCCCTGCCTGGTCGTCAAGCGCATCACCTACAGCCGCGGCTTGGCCGTGACCAGCGTGAAACTGACGCACCCCGGGGTGCGTTACCAATTGCAAGGGAGCTTCTCGGCATGAACCGAACGGTATCGAGCTGCGGAAAATGCGCGGTTCCCCACAAGCCGTGTCGAGTGCGAGGTTGAAAGCATGAGTTGGAGCAAGGTCAGCGCGGCGGATGTGCAGCCGCAGGCCTGGAAGAACCAGGGCGGTACGACGCGCGAGCTACTCGCCTGGCCGCATAGCCATGATTGGGCGCTGCGCGTCAGCGTCGCCCGCGTGGAGCGCGACGGGCCGTTCTCGGCCTATCCCGGCGTGCACCGCTGGCTGGCCGTCGTCGCCGGCGCCGGCCTGCGCCTGTTCGACTGGCCGCAGGTCGCGGGCGACGAGCCGCTGCGCTTCGACGGCGGGCTGGCACCCGAGGCCGAGCTGATCCACGGCGTCACCCAGGTCTTCAATGTGATGGAGAGGCGCGGCAACCTGCAGGTCGAGTCGGCCCGCCATGTGCTGCTGCCGCGCACGCCTTGGGTGGGCCTGTTCACGGTCAAGGGCGGCCTGCTCGAGCACGGCCACCGCGCGATGCCGATGGCGCCGCTGACGCTGGCCTGGTGCGAATCGCCCGTGGTGCAGAGCTGCGTCTTCACCGGCGAGGGCGATGCCTGGTGGCTGACCTGGAGCCCGGAATGAAGCTCTGGCGTGGTGGCCGCCTGGCCACGCTCGCCGGCGACAGCGGCTGGGGCCTGATCGACGACGGGGCGCTGCTGGTCGAGGACGGCCTGCTGCGCTGGGTCGGCCCGGCGGCCGAACTGCCGGCCGAGGCCGCCGCGGCCGAGGTCATCGAACTCGGCGGCGCCCTCGTCACGCCGGGCTTCGTCGACTGCCACACCCATCTGGTCTATGGCGGCAGCCGCGCCAACGAATTCGAGCAGCGTCTGCTGGGCGCGAGCTATGCCGACATCGCCAAGGCCGGCGGCGGCATCCGCTCGACCGTCGCCGCGACGCGCGCCGCCAGCGAGGCCGAGCTGCTGGCCAGCGCCTCCAAGCGCGCCCAGGCGCTGATGCGCGAGGGCGTGACGACGCTGGAGGTCAAGAGCGGCTACGGCCTGGAAGCGGCCACCGAGGCGCGCATGCTGCGCGTCGCGCGCAAGCTCGGGCGTCTGGGCGTCGACGTGCGCACCACCTACCTGGCCGCCCATGCGCTGCCGCCGGAGTTCGCCGACGCCGACGACTACATCGCCGCCGTCTGCCTGTGGTTGCCGGACCTGCACGGGCAGGGCCTCGTCGACGCGGTGGACGCCTTCTGCGAGCACATCGCCTTCAGCCCCGCCCAGGTTTCCCGGGTCTTCGACGCGGCCCAGCGCCTGGGCCTGCCCGTGAAGCTGCATGCCGAGCAGTTGAGCGACCAGGGCGGCGCCCAGCTCGCGGCCGGCTATCGGGCACTGAGCTGCGACCATCTCGAATTCCTCAGCCCGGCCGGCGTGCGGGCGCTTGGTGAGGCCGGCACCGTGGCCGTGCTGCTGCCCGGCGCCTTCTATGCGCTGCGCGAGACCCAGTTGCCACCGATCGCCGCGCTGCGCCAGGCCGGCGTGCCCATCGCGATCGCGACCGACCACAACCCCGGCAGCTCGCCGACGCTGTCGCCGCTGCTGATGCTGAACATGGCCTGCGTGCTGTTCCGCCTGACGCCCGAGGAGGCGCTGCGCGGCCTGACCGTCAACGGTGCCCGCGCGCTGGGCCTGGCCGACCGCGGCCGCCTCGTGGCCGGCCAGCGCGCCGACTTCTGCATCTGGGATAGCGAACATCCGCGAGAGCTGGCAGCATGCTTCGGCCATAACCCGCTGAAAGAACGGGTCTGGCAAGGAAGCCATCAGGGAGAGTCATGAGCGTCTACCGTCTGCAGCAGGGCCGTGCGCCCCTGCTCATCAGCCTGCCGCACGTCGGCACCGAGCTGCCGCCCGAGCTGCATGAGCGCCTCGTGCCGCGCGCCCTGGCCAGCGAGGACACCGACTGGCACCTGGAGCGCCTGTACCGGCCCATCGTCGAGCAGCTCGGTGCCAGCCTCCTCGTGCCGCGCTACAGCCGCTACGTCATCGACCTGAACCGGCCGCCGGACGACCAGCCCCTCTACCCGGGTGCCGCTGGCGGCACCGGCCTGGTGCCTACGCATTTCTTCACCAGCGAGCCGCTCTACCGCGAGGGCGCCGAGCCCGACGCGGCCGAGATCGCCGCGCGCCGCGAAGCCTGCTGGCGGCCCTACCACGAGGCCCTGGCCGCCGAGCTCGAGCGCCTGCGCGCCGAGCATGGCCATGCGCTGCTGTTCGACGGCCACAGCATCCGCTCCGAGCTGCCCTGGCTGTTCGACGGCGAGCTGCCGGCCCTCAACCTCGGCACGGCCGACGGCGCCTCCTGCGCGCCGGCCATCACCGAGCGCCTGGGCGCGCTGCTGGCCGGGCAGACGGCCTACAGCCAGGTCGTCAACGGCCGCTTCAAGGGCGGCTACATCACGCGCCACCACGGCCAGCCCGGCCGCGGCGTGCATGCGGTGCAGCTCGAGATGTCCCAGCGCTGCTACATGGACGAGGCCTCCGACCCGCGCACGGCCTATGACGAGGCGAAGGCGGCCCAGGTCGCGCCGCTGCTCGAACGGATGCTGCAGGAGCTGCTGTCATGCCCGGTCTGAAGCGGCTGCACGCCCCCCTGGCCTGGGTCGACGGTCGTTGGCAGCGCGACGTGCTGCTCAGCATCGAGAACGGCCACTGGGCCGAGGTCCAGCCCGGCCTGCCGCTGCCGCCCGATGCCGAGCGGCTGGGCGGCCCGCTGATCCCCAGCCTCGTCAACGCGCACAGCCATGCCTTCCAGCGCGCCTTCGTCGGCCTGGCCGAGCGCCGCGAGGCCGGCCAGGACGACTTCTGGAGCTGGCGCGACCGCATGTATGCGCTGGCCCTGCGCATCTCGCCCGAGCAGCTGCGCGCCGTCGCCACCCAGCTCTACGGCGAGCTGCTGCGTGGCGGCTACACCCAGGTCTGCGAGTTCCACTACCTGCACCACCCCGCCGCGGGCGAGCATTTCGACGACGAACTGGCCATGGCCTGGGCGTTGGCCGAGGCCGCCGAGGACGCCGGCATCGGCCTGACGCTGCTGCCCGTCGTCTACACGCGCAGCGGCTTCGGCGCCGGCGGCCTCAGGCCCGACCAGCACCGCTTCGCGGCCGACGCCGACTGGGCCTGGAACGCCAGCCAGCGCATTGCCGGGGCCGGCCTGCCGCGTGTGAACGCCGGCCTGGCCCTGCATTCGCTGCGCGGCGCCGCGCCCGAGGACATCGCGCGGCTGTGCCGCCTCGCCGGCGATGCCGACCTGGCCCTGCACATCCATGTCGCCGAGCAGATCGCCGAGGTGGACGCCTGCGTCGCCGCGACCGGGCGGCGCCCCATCCAGTGGCTGGCCGACGAGGTCGGGCTGGACCCGCGTTGGCAGCTGGTGCACGCGACGCATGCGCTGCCCGCCGAGATAGCCGCGGTGGCCGCCAGCGGCGCCGGCATCGTCATCTGCCCCGGCACCGAGGCCAACCTGGGCGACGGCCTGGCCGATCTGCCGCGCTGGCTGGCCGGCGGCGTGCCGATGACGGTGGGCTCGGACAGCCAGGTCACGCGCGGCTGGGTCGAGGAGCTGCGCTGGCTGGAGTACGGCCAGCGCCTCGTTGCGCAAAAGCGCAATGTCGCCGCCGATCCCGCCGTCCAGCCGTCCAGCGCGGCACGTCTGTTCGACGCGGCCGTCACCGGCGGTGCGCGCGCGGCCGGCTTCGCGCGCTGGGGCCTGACGCCCGGTGCGCGTGCCGACGCCCTGGTGCTGAACCGCGACGCCGATGCGCTGCGCGGCCTGCCCGACGAGGCCCTGCTCGACGCCGTCGTCTTCGGCAGCAACGGCTCGCCCTGGCAGTCGATGTGGGTGGCGGGCAGGGCCCATCCCTGGCGCGCACCCACCCGAGTGGGGGAGGCATTTGGCGCCGCCATGCGCGAGCTTTGGGCGTCGGAATGACGCAAGTCGATCAGAAATAGCTACGCTCGTGCCATCCGTGCGAACGGCGAGGAGGGCGAAATGATCGACATGAGCCAATTCCCGATCCGGGCGAGGCTGGCCGCCGTGGGCGTGCTGGCCGGTCTGGGCATGCTGCTGATCGGCGGATCCGGCCTGCTGGCCCAGTCCGATGCGCGCGAGCAGCTCAAGCGCTTCGTCGACAACGACGTCGAGGCGCTCGCCCAGCTGTCCAATGCGCGCGCCGCGGTCGGCAACCTGCGGCGCTACGAGAAGGACACGCTGATCAACATGGCCGACGCCCAGACCGTCGCCAAATACCGCAAGGACTGGGAGGAGGCCGAGGCCAAGGCCCGTGCCGCGCTCGACAAGGCGGCCACGCTGAAGCTGAGCGCCGAGATCCTGACCGAGGTGGCCGGGGCCCAGGGCGCGCTGAAGGCCTACCGCGAAGGCTTCCAGCCCTTCGCGGAGCGAGTCGCCAAGGGCGAATTCCCCGACACCGCCGAGGCCAACAAGGGCATGGGCGCGATCAAGGACCCGGTGCGGGCGCTGGACAAGGAACTGGCCGCGCTGACCAAGCTCATCGACAGCAACTCCGAGACGCAGATCGCCCAGATCGACGCGCGCTTCGCGTCGTCGCGCACCGGGCTGATTGTGCTGCTGGTGGTGGCCATCGTCGTGCTGACGCTGCTGCTGCGCGCCAATTCCCAGTCCATCCTCGGCTCGCTGCGGCGGGCGGTGAACGCAGCCGAGCGCATCGCGCGCCAGGACCTGACCGGCGAGGTGCCCGTCCGCGGCCGCGACGAGACGGCCCAGCTGATGAAGGGCATGGCGAGCATGCAGGACGCCCTCGTCGACGTCGTGCGCCATGTGCGCGGCGCGACCGACAACATCGCCAATGCATCCAAGGAGGTGGCTGTCGGCAGCCAGGACCTGAGTACGCGCACCGAGCAGGCCGCCTCCAATCTGCAGGAGACGGCGTCGGCGATGGAGGAGCTGACCGCCAGCGTCACGCACAACGCCGAGGCGGCTGCGCGCGCCAACCAACTGGCCGGCGATGCGGCCCAGGTGGCGCGCCGCGGCGGTGACGTCGTCACCGAGGTGGTCGCGACGATGGGCCTCATCAGCAGCAGTTCGCACAAGATCAGCGACATCATCGGCACCATCGACGGCATCGCCTTCCAGACCAACATCCTGGCGTTGAATGCGGCCGTGGAGGCCGCGCGCGCCGGCGAGCAGGGGCGCGGTTTCGCCGTCGTCGCCTCCGAGGTGCGCACGCTGGCCCAGCGCAGCGCCGAGGCGGCCAAGGAGATCAAGGCGCTGATCACGCGCAGCGGCGAGAACGTCGACAGCGGCACGGCCCTGGTCGCCCAGGCCGGCGAGACGATGCAGGAGATCAACGCGTCCATCGCCCGGGTCAGCGGCATCGTCGCCGAGATCAGCCACGCCACCAGCGAGCAGAGTACCGGCATCGGCCAGATCGGCCAGGCCATCTCGCGGCTGGACGAGATGACGCAGCGCAATGCCGCGCTCGTCGAGGAATCCGCCGCCGCCGCTCAGAGCCTGCAGCAGCAGGCCGACGAGCTGTCCAGGTCGGTGGCGGTGTTCAAGCTCGGCTGAGCTCGGCCAGGGCCCGGGCGGGGCGCAGCGCGCCGACGTCCAGGCCGCGCCAGTTGCGCAGCGCCAGGTGGCTGTAGCCGCGCAGCAACTCGTCCTCGGTGTGCAGCAGGGCCTGGGCGACGGCGGCCATCGCGGCCTCGGCCGCGCGCACGGCGCCGTCGTCGATCTTCAGCGCGACACCCAGGCCCAGTTCGGGCAGGGCCGCGCAATAGACGCCCTCGGCGCCCACCTTGCAGAACAGGCGTTCGCCCCAGGCCTGCATCACGCGGGTGTCGAAGCGGTCCGTGCCGCCCACCATGAAGGGGGCGGCGGCCACGGCCTGGCGCAGTCGGCGCGCGGCGCGGGCATGGCCGTCGGACAGGCCTTGGCCGGTGCCGCAGCGGGCGAAGGCCAGTGCGAGCGCGCGCAGCGGCAGCGCGAAGGTCGGGATGGAGCAGCCGTCGGTGCCACGCGGGGCCTTCTCGACATCGACGCCCGTGGCCGCCGACAGCGCGGCCGACACCTCGCGCATGACCGTGTGCTCGGCTCTCACGTAGCCGCGCACGAACTCGGCGGCCTCGGCACCCGTGTTGCGAGACATCAGGCAGGCGACGCAGACGAAGCCGCTGTGCTTGCCCGAGCAGTTGTTGTGCAGCGGCGTGGCCAGCTCGCCGCGCGCCACCATGCCGCGCAGCACCGGCTCGCGGCTGGGCCATTGCGTGCCGCATTCGAGCGCGCTCTCGTCCAGCCCCAGCCGGGCCAGCAGGCCGGCGGCGGTCGCCACATGCTCGGGCTCGCCGCTGTGCGAGGCGCAGGCCAGCGCCAGCTCGGCATCGTTCAGCCCATAGGCCTCGGCGGCGCCGCTGGCCACCAGGGGCAGGGCCTGCAGCAGCTTGACGGCCGAGCGCGGGAAGACGGGCCGCTCGATGTCGCCCAGGGCCGTGTGCACGGCGCCCGAGGCATCCACGATGGCCAGGGCACCGGCATGGCGCGACTCGACGGCGTCGCCGCGCAGCGCCTCGATGAGGATGGGGTTCATGCCATCAGTCTAAGGAAACCTTCGCAGCTTCGGCTGCAGGGCTGTTTCGTTGCGCTCTCGATCCCGCAAGGCTGCGGTGATCGGCATGAGGGATTGCAGGCCGGACATTCAAGGTGCAAGTCGCGACCGGCTGGACCATGCCCCGGGCAAGGAGGATCTGATGGTCAACGAGACCCGGGCGTCGCTGATGCAATCGCTGGACGCGCGCGACTCGACTCGGCGGCTCTGGGCATGGTGGTGTGGCAACCTGAAGGGCTGCGGACGGTTGACTTGATTGCCTGGGCGCGGACGTCCGCCAGCCAAATGCCGATGCAGCGGATAGGACGGGTATGCAGCGTAAGCTGACATACTATGATCCGCGTTGAAGCGGAAAAATTATGCAGATCGCCACGAAATCTATAGTCAATCATTTCGTAAGCGCGCTAGTAGGCCCTCTACTACTGGTGCTCGGCATGTTGTTATTATTGGGTTTGACCACGGGCTCTGCTATCGCAGCATCTCCAATCCTCTACTTCGCCGGCGAACTGGAGCTCCAAGTTAATGGTGAGCTAATAAACTATCGGCGCTTCTGGAAGTGTGAGCCGAAGACGCAAATTCGACCTGCTCAAAACGAATTGTTCAAACAGCACTATGTGCAGGTTCCTGTGCCGCGCAATTTTATTGCGATCCGCTCGGATCAAGGTCGTGCCGTCATCGTCGACAACTGGATAGGTTGCAAATCTGAACGCGACCGCATCGGCGCTGGGCTCCGTCAGATCACGATTTATGATCGGGCTGATGACCCGTCATATGGCGAGATTCTTTATACGAAGCTCGGCGCGCCGGCAGCGAGTGTTCCAAATCCCACGAAGCGCTCATTTCACGTGCGAGTGATCAAGGATTCCAGGAGAGAAATTGGAGCAGCAGAATACCAGGAACCAAAATCATCCTCGGACAACTCGGGGACGGGCCTCCTGAATCGCCTGATTCAGAAGGCCGCTTACTCATTGACGGTCGAGGTGATCTCCTGGAACACGATGGGCAAGACCGGAGTTCGGACGTCCCTCTCGTTGACAGAAGATGGCTGGGTTGCGTCAGATATTCGAGCTCCAGCGTTAAACGATCAGGTATTGGGTCCACTCCGCCCGCCGCACAACAAATCGCTTTATCCGCTGCCATTGCAGGCGAGCATTCCACGGATTCCGAAAGGAATGCGAGTATTGGTGGCTGGCCAAGTCGTCGAACTGGACGGCCGGGGATTCGGAGAGATTACGCCGCCTCCTTCAGGGCTCAGCATGGCTAGGGTCTATGCAAGTGTGGATTCGAGCGCATGGTCCCTATCCTGCACGATGCTGCCGGGGCCCGAATGCCCGAAGCCACTGCCGTGAATTGCAAGGCCTGTCCGTTACCGAGGATCGGAAACGTCTAGAGCGACTGCTTCCAGCCTGCCACTGCCTATCACAGGATGGCAGGCAGGTCCGCAGCGGAGGTCGTTCAGTACTTTCAGACAAGTGACTGCTGTTGCGCAGTTGTCACGACCAAAAATGATGGGATTAACGAAGGTCGTCGCCCATAACGGCAGTCACCAGCGCCTGTACCAAGGATCGTCTAGGTGCAAACCCTGACTCCGTTTTCATACTAACCAGTTCTCAGTGCGGCAGAATTTCAGAAAACAATTTTCACACTCAGGGGGAGCGAGTTGGAGCTCGGGAAGCAGTTGTCTGCAATGGAGGCGGAGCGCATATATTCCGGCGCGAACTCCGCCATTTGGCATTCGCACCATGAGGCGAGCCACCACAGCCTACTTACAACGAGAGAAGAGGACTATGTCGCTACCCTCATCAGGGTAGGCACACCACTTCTAGCCGCGCGCTGGGCTGAGGTGCTTGCTCCTCACGGCGTATCGATACGCATCTCTGGCGTCTTCTGTCACGCACGCCCGCAGGTAAGGTTCGCCCATCCCGGATCTCCCATTGAGTTGGCGGACCTCCTGATCGTCCATCGCCATACGGCGAAGACGAAAAGAAGCGTCTGCCGGGCGCTTCTGGTGCAGGCAAAAATGTCTGACGATGGCACCCATGTGCTTGCGTCAAACGACGCGCAATTGCACTTGTTTACCACTTGGCCCGACTTCAATTTCGTGGATCGCTCGATGGATCCGGCAGTTCGGAAGCTCAATGAGAAGGGAAAGGGAAGTCGCTATGCGCTTGTAAGAAAGGCGCATGACTTTCCTGAAGATATATCGTGGCCAGACCAAAGTCCTTGGGCTGAAGCCAAGGCCGCATTGCTCCTCGAAGGAACAAAGTCCTTCGCGAGAACACTAGGCGACATGCTCCTTGGCCGCGATGGCAGGCCGACAAACCTTATCAGGCCGACAAATGACTGGTCCCGACTCATTGCCGAGTTATTGAAGATCACAGGAGCAAAGACATTTCGTCGCTCGAACATCAGGCTGGATCCGAAGCCCCGGCTGACCGAGACGGAGTTTCCCGGCGAGCGGACGCTGTTCATGGCGCACTCCAAGAGCTTCACTTCGGCCCCGGGAAGCTTGATGAGTATTCTTGGCGTAAATTTTCTGCCAATATCTCAAACTTCTTCCGGCGGAGGCGACAACGTCGGCTCTTTGATCGTTAGTTAGTCCTGAATCCGTGACTGTTGCCCGAGCTGGGAGCGGCAAGTCGTTGATCTGGCGCGTGAATTGCGCGTAGCAAGGCGCTGGCGGTGGACACCCTGAGGGTGAAGATGTCGAGGTAATGCGGGTCGGGACGCCCGAGTTCGACACCAAATCGCCGTTTTGCGCGATTTCCGGCGGGCGGCTCGTTTTGAATCAATGACTTAGAGTGGCTTTGCGCGATTTTCTGTAGTGGCAATGTTTAGTATGCTAGGTGTTGGCAATGAAATTGCCTGCAGCTACACTTGGCCGCATGTTCATCAAGCACACCCGCGCCGGCGGCCACACCTACGCCCAGTTGGTGGAGTCGTTCCGCGATGAACACGGCAAGCCCCGTCAGCGCACCGTCGCCACCTTGGGTCGCGTCGACGAGAGCGGCGGCCAGGTCGATGCGC